>JAJZTH010000023.1 GCA_021849075.1 Pseudomonadota bacterium
CGACCATCGCCTCTTCAACCGCCTGGGCTATGATCGCTTCTATCCGCATGCTCATCCGCAGAACCGCAAGGTATTGCTACCCCTGAGAAACTTTTGAATCGGGCTCTAAAAGATCAGCCTGTCGCGCGCCCCTGCCTCACGAAGCCTGAACGCAGGAACTGCGCCATATGCTGCTCCGACACGGCGGATGGCGGCCCCGCCATCCTCAATTGTCATTGCGACGGGGACGGCCGGGGCCTTCCGCCCGCGCCATACGCTGCCCACGCTCCGCCTGTCGTGCGGCCGCGCGTTGCTGGGCCTGCTGCTGACGCTGAATGACGCGCTGCTGGGCGTCGGCCTGCCGCTCGGCGGCGCGGGCTTGCGCTTGCTGTTGCTGACGCTGTGCCTGCTGCTGAAGCCGGGCGGCCTGTTGCTGGGCCTCGGCCCGCCGCTCGGCAACGCGCGCCTGCGCCTGTTGCTGGCGTTCGGCCTGCTGTCGACTTTGGGCGGCGCGCTGCTGCGCATCGGCCCGCCGCTCGGCGGCACGCGCCTGCGCCTGCTGCTGGCGCTGGTTCGCCTGTTGGCGCTGCGCCAGTTGCTGACGGGCGGCCACCTGCCTCTCGCGCGCCCGATCCTCCTGCCGGGCCTGCTGGGTGGCGGCCTGCTGCTGCGTCCGTTGCGCCGCCCGTTGCTGGCGCTCGGCCTGCCGTCGCTCCGCAGCCCGGCGATCCTCCGTCCGCGCCTGCTCCACCCGCTGGCGCGCCAGCCGCTGCGCCGCATTCTGCTGCGCCCTTTGGCTCTGTGCGCGCTGCTGCTCTGCGCGCCGCTGTGTCTGCGCGTCCGCGCGCCTGTCGGCCTGCTGCTGCATTGCGACGCGCCGCTCTGCGCCGTCCTGACGCGCATCCGCCCGTTGCTGGCGCATCCATTGGTCGCGCCGTCGGTCCTGCATCTGCTCGCGCTGCGCCACCTGCTGCGCCCGCATCCGATCGTCTCGTGCGCGATCACGCTGCCTTTGCTGCTGCAACAGCGGCTGTGGCCCGCGAAAACCCTCGCCCTGCCAGCGGGCAAAACGCGCCGCCGCCTGCTCCCGCGCGCGCCGCTCGCCTGCCCAATGCTGCTGGGCGCGCCTGTCCTGTTGTGCGCGATAGCGCCGCCAATCTGCCTGCCGGTCGCGCGCTTCGCTCCAGCGCACCCGATCCTGGCGGATCGCCGCCCGCCGCGCCGCCCATTGCCGCGCCTCTATCCGCTCGCGCTCCCGCGCGCGGGCAACCCGGCGCATGTCGACCGCCCGGGCATAATAGCGCGCGGCATAGGCGTCGCGCGCCCGCGCCTCGCGCCAGGGCATGGCCCGCCCGCCCCGGTCATAGACCGCGACCAGCTGATCGCCGCGATAGCCGTAACTGTTCCACGGATCGCGGACCAAATAGGGGCTGCTGCCGCCCGGCTCATAATAATAGTAACGATATCCACCATCGATCGGCTCGGCATAGCGCAGATAATCGTCGCCGCTTTGCCAGGCCCATGGCTGGACCCCATCCTCATAGGCAAAGCCATAATCGGGCGGCGCATCGCCCAAAGCATCGGAAAACATGTCCGCCCGGTCGATCCAGGCATAATCGTCCCCCTGTGGCCGCGCATAGCCGATCGGCGGCGCCGCAGGCAGGCGATCTGCGCTGGGCGCGGCGACCGGCGCGCCGGTGTCGGCCAGCGCCATCGGCTGCGCATCGGGCAATGGTGGCAGCGCGCTTTCATTGGCGAAGGCGTTACGCCACGCCTGATCGCTCAGGGAAAAATTCTTGTCGGGCTTGCCCTCGCCACAGGCGGCCAGCAACAGCGTCAGCGACAACAGCCCTACGCCGGGCGCGCCACGCAGCAAAGATCGGGTCATGGCATGTCTCCTTCGACCAATCCCCCCATGACCCGGGCACAATGCATCAGCGGGCATGAACGATCCTTGGCCGGATCGTTCATCCCTCCGTCAGGGGGAAGCACGCGCCCTCAGTGATCGCCCCCATTTTCCCGGCCCCGTTTCCCCACCCTCGTTTTCCCGCCTCCGCCTTCCTATCTTCCGCTCTGGATTATCCACAGGAACGAAGATAGAACACGCCCCCATGAGTCTGACCCCCATCCACAAGCAGAGGTTTACCGAATGCTGACCCACATCAGCGTCCGCGGCGCGCGTGAACATAATCTCAAGGGCGTGGACGTCGATCTGCCCCGCGACAGCCTGGTCGTCATCACCGGCCTGTCCGGTTCGGGCAAAAGCTCGCTCGCCTTCGACACCATCTATGCGGAGGGTCAGCGCCGCTATGTGGAATCGCTCTCCGCCTATGCCCGCCAGTTTCTGGAGATGATGCAGAAGCCGGACGTCGAACATATTGAGGGCCTCAGCCCCGCGATCAGCATTGAGCAGAAGACCACCAGCCGCAACCCGCGCTCCACCGTGGCGACGGTCACGGAAATTTACGACTATATGCGCCTGCTCTGGGCGCGCGTCGGCATCCCCTACAGCCCCGCGACCGGCCTCCCCATCAGCGCGCAGACGGTGTCGCAGATGGTCGACCGCGTCGCCCTCCTGCCGGAAGGCACCCGTTTCTACCTGCTCGCCCCCGTCGTGCGCGGGCGCAAGGGCGAATATCGCAAGGAATTGGCCGAATGGCAGAAGGCGGGCTACACCCGCGTCCGCATCGACGGCGAAATGATGCTGATCGAGGATGCCCCTGCCCTCGACAAGAAGTATAAGCATGACATCGAAGTCGTGGTCGACCGCCTCGCCGTCACCGACGACATGGCCACCCGCCTCGCCGACAGTTTCGAACAAGCCCTCAAGCTTGCCGACGGCCTCGCCTATGTCGACCTTGCCGACGGCGTCGTCCCCGGCCGCGAAGATGAAGTGCAATCCACCGACAAGAAGATGAAGGGCGCGGGCATCCCCCTCAACCGCATCGTCTTCAGCGAGAAGTTCGCCTGCCCCGTCAGCGGCTTCACCATCCCCGACATCGAACCGCGTCTCTTCTCCTTCAACGCGCCGCTCGGCGCCTGCCCCGCCTGCGACGGCCTTGGCGAACGGCAGGAGTTCGACCCCGATCTCGTCGTCCCCAACGAAGCGCTCTCGATCAAGAAGGGCGCGGTCGTCCCCTGGGCCAAGTCCAACCCGCCCAGCCCCTATTATATGCAGGTGCTCGGCTCCCTCGCCAAGGAGTTCGGCTTCTCCCTCGAAACGCCATGGAGCGATCTGCCAGGCGAGGTGAAGCTCATCATCCTCCACGGCACCGGCGGCAAGCCCGTCACCCTGCGCTTCCAGGACGGCAAGAAAAGCTACGAGGTCAAGAAAGCGTTTGAGGGCGTCATCGGCAACCTCAACCGCCGCCTCCTGCAAACCGACAGCGCCTGGATGCGCGAGGAACTGGCGAAATATCAGACCGCCATGCCGTGTGAAACCTGCAACGGCGCGCGCCTGAAACCCGAAGCGCTGGCCGTGAAGATCGCGGGCGAGGATATCTCCATTTCCACCCGCCGTTCGGTGGTGGACGCGCTCGCCTTCTTCACCGCCCTGCCCGATCACCTCAATGATCAGCAGAGCCAGATCGCCAGGGCCATCCTCAAGGAAATCGTGGAGCGCCTCGGCTTCCTCAACAATGTCGGCCTCGATTATCTCAACCTCGATCGCACCAGCGGCACCCTGTCCGGCGGCGAAAGCCAGCGCATCCGCCTCGCGTCCCAGATCGGCAGCGGCCTTTCCGGCGTCCTCTACGTGCTGGACGAACCCTCGATCGGCCTGCACCAGCGCGACAATGACCGGCTGCTCGTCACCCTGAAGCGCCTGCGCGACCTTGGCAACAGCGTCATCGTCGTGGAGCATGACGAGGATGCGATCCGCGCCGCCGACTATATTGTCGACATGGGGCCGGGCGCGGGCGTCCATGGCGGCGCCATCGTCGCCCAAGGCACGCTGCCCGAATTACTCAAGAACAAGGACAGCCTCACCGCCGATTATCTGAACGGCACCCGCCGCATCGAAGTCCCGGCAAAGCGCCGCAAGGGCAGCGGCAAGAAGCTCACCGTCCACAATGCCCGCGCCAACAACCTGACCGGCGTCACCGCCAGCATCCCGCTCGGCACCTTCACCTGCATCACCGGCGTCAGCGGATCGGGCAAGTCCAGCTTCACCATAGACACCCTCTATGCGGCATCGGCGCGCGCCCTGAACGGAGCCAGAATAGTCGCCGGCCCGCATGACAAGGTGACGGGCCTCGAACATTGCGACAAGGTGATCGACATCGACCAGTCGCCCATCGGCCGCACCCCGCGCTCCAACCCGGCCACCTATACCGGCGCCTTCACCAATATCCGCGACTGGTTCGCCGGCCTCCCCGAAGCGCAGGCGCGCGGCTACAAGCCCGGCCGTTTCAGCTTCAACGTCAAGGGCGGCCGCTGCGAAGCCTGTCAGGGCGACGGCGTGCTCAAGATCGAGATGCACTTCCTCCCCGACGTCTATGTCACCTGCGACGTCTGCCACGGCGCGCGCTATAATCGCGAAACGCTGGAGGTGAAGTTCAAGGGTAAGTCTATCGCCGACGTCCTCGACATGACGGTCGAGGATGCGGTCGAATTCTTCAAGGCCGTCCCGCCCATTCGCGACAAGATGGCCATGCTCGCTGAAGTGGGCCTTGGCTATATCAAGGTCGGCCAGCAGGCCACGACCCTGTCCGGCGGCGAAGCCCAGCGCGTCAAACTCGCCAAGGAACTGTCCCGCCGCGCCACCGGCAACACGCTCTATATATTGGACGAACCCACCACCGGCCTGCATTTCGAGGACGTCCGCAAGCTACTCGAAGTCCTCCACGCGCTGGTCGACCAGGGCAACAGCGTGGTCGTGATCGAACATAATCTGGATGTGATCAAGACCGCCGACTGGATCATCGACATGGGACCAGAGGGCGGCGTGAAGGGCGGCAAAGTCGTCGCCGAAGGCACGCCGGAAAAGGTGGTAAAGGAAAAGCGCAGCTTTACCGGGCGCTATCTGGCGCCGTTGTTGGGGTTGGAGGCTTTGGCGGCGGAGTGACCGTTATATGAAAATGGCGATTTCATCGGAAATGAGATCGCCATTCTCGCAAAATGCTACAATAGCGCAGCCTGAAATTTTCCTCCTCCGTGCCATCCAGTGGATGTTTATCGACGGAGTATGTTTCACCGCGAATAACACCAATATCCGCATCCTCGCTGACCAGCACCGCACCATCCGCCTCCGCACGCGCAGAAATCGCGACGTCGTTCGCCGCAATCATCCCGATATCGGAAACATGCTCCGCCTCATGCCCACGATCGCACAACCACCGGCACAAGGCCGGCGGTAATTGCGCATCGACAAGGAATTTCATTTGGCGGCAAGCACCACGGGATGATCGGCCATAGCCGCCGCATATCCCAGCGCTGCCCGCCCATCATCCGCGCTCAGATACGGAAAATCCGCGTGTCCGCAATGATCGGCCGCCCGCCGAAAATGGCGGGATCGACGGCGATACGGGGAAAGCCTGTAAGGGTCATGACAACAAGACTATCAGACATGCCGCACCTGCGCTACAATCCCGCCATGCCCGACAATCCGCCAGATTTTGAAGGCTTCGATGCCTCGGATTTCGATCCGCCGCCGCATATGCGCGGCCCGGAAGACCCGGTCGCCTACGACGCTTGGTTCCGTGCCCAAGTCGAAGCCGCCATGGCCAACACCCGCCCCGGCATCCCCCATGAAGTCGTCATGCGGAAAATGCAGGCCATCTTGGACAGACACAAAAACCCGTCCCGATCGGCATGACTGCCTATCGCCCTGAATTCGAAGCCGCGCTCGTCGCCTTTGCCCGCGTCAGTGAAGCCATGGCCGCAGCAGGCAGGGAAAGCCCCGTCCTCGTCGGCGGCGCAGCGGTGGAAATCTACACGCTGGGCGCCATCAACACCGGCGACTTCGACATCGTAACAGGCGCGCAATCCGCATTCGAAACTGTGTTGCAGGATCATGGTTTCATACGCCCGGTCGGATCGGGAAAGGCGACACGCGGCTGGATTCATCCCGTTCTCCGCCTTGGTTTTGAAATCGTCTCGTCCACGCTGCTGGACGGTCAGGCCGACCGGAGTCGGGTGCGCCCGATCCGGGTCGGCGACAAGGGCGTCATCCATGTCATCGCGGTTGAAGACATGATCGCCGATCGCATGGGTCAATATGCGTCTGGCACGGCCCGCGATATGTTGCAGCAGGCACGCACCCTCGCCCGCCTTTCGGAACAGCTTGATCTGGACTATATGGAAGTCCGTATCCGCTATGAAACGGCCGGCGACTATGGAATCGAAGACGTCATCCTCTGAACCGATCACGCTCGAAGAACTCGGCCGCCAGATCGCGCGCCGTCGCGCCGAACTCGGCATCACCGATGAAGACATTCCCCGCAACAGCGGCACCCGCCGCACCGAAAGCAAAAAGGCGCTGCTCAAGGCCATCAAGGATATCGGCGGCAACTGGTAAACCGCCGAGACACCCCATTCCCCCTGTCCTACACACCCCAAATCTGCCCATCCTCCCGGCAAACCCCTTTCTGCCGGAGGCCCGCAGCCCATGTCCTGTCCCACTCCCACGCCCGATCTCGCCACTCCCGATCTTCCCACCGCCGATCTCCCCCACCCCACCCCGCAAATCCGCGAGGATGGCTGGTCCCCCGCGCGCCAGCGCCGCTTTCTGGAAACCCTCGCCGCCAGCGGCGTCGTGCAACTCGCCTGCGAATCCGTGCGCATCACCGGGCGCAGCGCCTATAACCTCCGCAACCGCCGCGATGGCGCGGCCTTCCGCCTTGGCTGGGATGCGGCCATCCTCATCGCCCGCGCGCGTCTGGCCGATGATCTGCTCGCCCGCGCCATCATGGGCTGCACCGAAACGGTGCGCCGGGATGAGGGCAATTTCGAAGTTACCCGCCACCGCCATGACAATCGCCTCGCCATGTCGATGCTGTCCCGGCTCGATCGCATGGCCGATTGCCCGGCCGAAGGGACCGACGCCGCCCTCGCCCGCGTCGTCGCACAGGATTTCGTCGCCTTTCTCGACCTGATCTGCCCGCAGGACATCGCCCGACAGGAAGCCGAAGCGCATGACCTGCTCCGCCCCGGTGCGGAACCCTCCGCCCGCAATATGGCGGACGCGCATATGATGGATGGAACGCAGCCCGACACCCCCGACGCGCCCGATCCCGCTCTGGACGCCATCGCCAGCGCCCTCTCCCCCGGCGCGTCGGCCGCGCTCTTCATCGCCGCCCGCACGGCCCTTTATCAGGATTATGAGCCGGAAGAGGCGTATCCGCCCGAAGAGGAAGAAGCCCCGTTTTACGAGGATCAGGAACAGTGTGAACTTCCGCCAGTGAAGCCTGCCCCGCTCTCCTCCCTGCCCCCGGAAGAGGCGGCGGGCCGGCTGCGCGGCGTCTGGTTGAACAGCTTCACCAACCGCTGGCGCACCGATTTCCCCGCGCCGCCGGAATTCGACGGCGAATCCACCCATTATGGCTATCCCATCGATCTGTACGAACGCGATCTCACCCCGGAGGAGGAAGAGATGTTCCGGGCCCGGCTGGATGCGCAGGAATTGCCCTATGTCGAAGCCGCCACCCGCGCGCGCGACGCCTATTTCAGCGTCACGCCGCCCCCAGCGCCCCAATCCGCGCCCCAATCTGCACCGGCCTGATCGCACCAACCACGCGCCAATCACCATCCGTCGCATGTCAGGCGGAAACCGTCGCATCATCCGCCCGGCGCGGAACCCTGCGCCGCGCTGCCGGTTATCCCTGGCAAATATCGCCTTCCCATGATCGCAAGGAGACATTCATGATCCGCACCCTGATTTTCGGCGCCATAGCCGGTTATGTCGGCAAGAAGCTCTATGACGAAGGCAAGCTGACCGAGTTCAAGGATGATATCGTCGCCCGCTATGGCGAGGCGAAAGCGCGGCTTGCCGAACAGCGCGTGGAAGGGGAAAGCACCACCGCGCCTTTGGTTAGCCCAGCGACCAGCCCGGCCGCGCCGCTGACCCACTAATCTCTCACCCCCTCCGGCGGCAGTCCCCCCGCTTGCCGCTGGTTGCCGCCCGCTCGCTGCCTCTTCCCCCCTCTCATGGCTGCGGCGGGCGGCTTCGTTTTTCAGGCGAAACCATCGCCGCGCCAGAGAGTTGTTGCATCTATAGGGATATCCAAGGAGAGATATGATGCGCAAACCGATATTGGCCGCCGCCCTGCTGGCGATGTTGCCGCTGGGGGCCTGCGCCTCCGACAATTATGGCGGCGGCTATGGCTATGATCGTCCGTCCGACCGCCGCGGGCCGCCGCGCCACAATCGTCGGCCGATCCGCGACAATGATTATGTCTATCGCGACAATGACGGCCGCTATTATTGCAAGCGGGATGACGGCACCACCGGCACCATCGTCGGCGCGATCGCCGGCGGCGTGCTGGGCAACATCATCGCACCGGGCGGGTCAAAGACGCTGGGCACGATCCTGGGCGGCGCGGGCGGCGCGCTGGCGGGCCGCGCCATCGACAAGAATGACATCAGCTGCGAATGACGCAAAGAAGGGCGCGGAACCATGGCTCCGCGCCCTTCCTCACAAATCCGCGTTCACTGCATCGTCGGAATGACGAAGCTCTGGTCGATCACCGATCCACCGCTTGGCCAGCGCTGCGTGACCTTCTTGGTGCGGGTATAGAAACGGATGCCGTCCATCCCATATTGATCCAGGTCGCCAAAGCCCGAGCGCTTCCAGCCGCCAAAGCTGTGATAGGATACGGGCACCGGGATCGGCACATTGATGCCGACCATGCCGACCTCCACCGACGCGGCGAACTGGCGGGCGGCATTGCCATTGCGGGTGAAGATCGCGACGCCATTGCCATATTGATGGTCGGTGGCGTATCCGACCGCTTCCTCCAGAGTCTGCGCCCGCATGATCTGCAGCACTGGACCGAAAATCTCCTCCTGATAGCTTTTCATCTGCGGCGTCACCTTGTCCAGCAACGTGGGCGCCAGGAAATAGCCTTCCTCATAGCCCTGGAGCGAAAAGCCGCGCCCGTCGACCACCAGTTCCGATCCCTCATCCACCGCCATCTGGATGTAATTTTCAATCCGCGCCTTGTGCTGGGCGCTGATCACAGGCCCATAATGGGCTTCGTCGTCGGTAGAGATGCCAACCCGCAACGTCTCGATCCCTTCGATCAGCTTGCCGCGCAGCACCTCCGCGGTCTGATCGCCCACCGGCACGACGACCGGCAACGCCATGCACCGCTCGCCCGCCGATCCATAGGCGGCGCCCAATATGTCGGCCACCGCCTGGTCGATATCCGCGTCGGGCATGACGATGCCGTGATTTTTTGCGCCGCCCATGCACTGCATCCGCTTGCCGTTGGATGCGCCGCGCCCATAAACATATTGCGCAATGTCGGACGAACCCACGAAGCTGACCGCCTTGATATCGGGATGATCGAGAATGCCGTCGACGACCATCTTGTCGCCATGCACGACGTTCAACACACCCTTGGGCAGGCCCGCTTCGATCATCAATTCCGCCAACCGCACCGGCACCGAAGGATCACGCTCCGATGGCTTGAGGATGAAGGCGTTGCCGCAAGCGATCGCCGGCGCCATCATCCACAGCGGGATCATCGCCGGAAAGTTGAACGGCGTGATCCCCGCCGCCACGCCCAGCGGCTGGCGCATCGAATAGACGTCAATGCCGGGACCAGCCCCCTCGGTATATTCGCCCTTCAGCAATTGCGGGATGCCGCAGGCGAATTCGACCACGTCCAGCCCGCGCTGAACATCGCCCTTCGCATCGGACACGACCTTGCCATGTTCGGACGCCAGCAATTCTGCCAGTTCCTGCATATTCGCTTCGATCAACGACCGGAAATTGAACATGATGCGCGATCGGCGCTGCGGATTCATCGCCGCCCAGGCCGGCTGCGCCGCCTTGGCCGACGCGATCGCCCGGTTCAGCAGGTCCAGATCGGCCAGTTCGACCTGCGCCTGCACCTGCCCCGTCGACGGGTGAAACACATCGCTGGTGCGGCCGGGATGCGGCGCAGACGCGCCATCGATAAAATGAGTGATCGTCCTCACGGCATTTCTCCTTGCTTTTTCTGCCACCTGTTTAGTCTATGCATTCATTCCCGGAAACGGGTTGAAACACACAAAGGGTATGCAAAAATGCATATGCTTAATTGGGACGATCTGCGCCTGTTTCTGGCCGTGGCGCGCAGCGGCCGACTGACCGGCGCGGCCCGGGTGCTGGGCATCGATCATACGACCGTGGCGCGGCGTCTGACCGCCCTGGAAAGCGCGATCGGCAGCCGTCTGGTCGAGCGCAGCCCCCGCGGCGTCACGCTTACGGATGCAGGCAACCGGATGCTGGCGCATGCCGAACGGATCGAAGCGGAAATCCTGTCGGCCAGTTCGCAACTGGGCGGCGAGGACGCCAGGATCGTCGGTTCGGTGCGGCTCGCCACGCCCGAAGCATTCGGCACCTATCTGGTCGCCCCGCACATCGCCCGCCTGCATGCCGCTCATCCCGACCTGCATCTGGAACTCATTCCCGAATCCCAATATGTCAATCTTACAAACCGGGAAGCCGATCTGGCGGTGATACTGAACCGCCCTGCGGCAGGCCCGGTCGTCGCGCGCAAACTGGTGGATTATCGCCTCGGTCTTTACGCCTCCCGCACCTATCTGGAGACGCATGGTCCGGTGACGAGCGCCAATCTCACCCAGCATCCCTTTTCCTGGTATATCGACGAACTGATCGACCTGCCGGAACTACGGTTCCTGCGGGAAGTGTCGGCGGACGCCCGCACCATATTCCGATCCTCCTCCACCGCCGCGCAGCATGCCGCAGTTGCCGGCGGGCTGGGCGTCGGCATCCTCCATGTCTTTGCGGCTGATCAGGATCCAAAACTGGTCCGCCTGTTACCAGAGATGGAAGTGCGCCGTAATTATTGGCTGGCCATTCACGCCAGCCAGCAAAGGCTGCCCCGCATCCGCGCCGTCGCCAGCTTTCTGGATGACATCATTGCCAGTCAGATAGGGACATTTTGAACATTTCCCTGGGTGAAAAATTCGTCTTTCTCTGTTCGACAAGCGACTGTTCCCGGAAAGCGAAGCGCCTACAATTTCGTCCAATGTCTATCGGCGTTACTCCAAGGGCCGCTATTCAGAATAATACCGAACATCCTGTAGATTTTGATCTTTTGATACCGACTATCTTCCATGATTTTAACGCTAGGATTTGCCCTTCCCCGATCAAGCAAATAACTCCGAAATATTCGTCGCCAGGGTGGTTTTCCTCCTGCATCGATAAAGCGTCACCGCCGCGCGCCTCGATGGGAGAAACCGGTGAAAGACAAGGCGAGCACCCAGCCCGGCGGCGCTGCGCAAGGATAATGTCTTCCCAGGTCTGTGATGCACGCGACGCCGGATTTCGCGAGGAAGTGCCGCCACTCATCATGAAGGATAACGTCGTCATCCTGCGGGCGCTGAACTGAAGATTGGTCGCTCATGCTGACAATTTTCAGCCGTTATCATGATATAGGGCGGATATACCCACCCGCGATATCCCGTCACCAATATCTACCAAATGAAGATGTTTCTCACTTTTCTTTGACTAACGCATCGGGAACGCGCACATGTTCATCTTCGTTGCCGTGACGCAAAGTGCATGACGATGATTGAAACCTGCTTTTCCCCAAAGTCGAGGATATCCGATGGCCGAGAATGATCTGCCCGACTATACGACCTTAACCGTGCAGTTGTTGAGCGCTTATGTCGCCAACAATAGCGTCGAGAGCAGCGATCTCGCCGCACTGATCCAGTCCACCCGCGCCGCGCTGATCGGCGACATCGCCACGCCGGAGCCTGTGCCGGCCGTTGTCGAGCATGCGCCGGCCGTCAGCATTCGTCGCAGCCTTGCCTCGAAGGAATTTCTGCTCAGCCTGATTGATGGCAAGCCCTACAAGACGCTCAAGCGGCATCTGGCCAGTCATGGCCTGACGCCGGACCAGTATCGCGAACGCTACGGCCTGCCCAAAAGCTATCCGCTGGTTGCGCCCGCTTATGCCGACATGCGCCGCGCCGTCGCCCAGCGTACCGGGCTTGGCCAGCGCCCTGCTCCGACGCCCACCCCTGTTGAGGCCGAACCGGTCAAGACGCCAAAGGCCAAGGCTCCACGCAAAGCCGCAGCCAAGACTGGTGTCGCAGCACCGCTCGATGTAACGCCAGCGGTAGAAACGGCTCCAGCCCAGAGCGCCGCCCCCGCCAAGACGCAAAAGCCCAAAGCCCCGCGCAAGGCGAAGACTGTCGCGTCGCCAGCGGCCGAAGCGACAATTGTTGAAGCGAAGGCGAAGACCGCCCGCAAGCCCAAGGCGCAGGACACGGCCGAGCCCAAGCCGGTCAAGCCACCGCGCAAGACATTGGGCATCAGCGCAGGCTGACGCACGACCTGATCCTGCCCTTGCCTCCACTCATGACAGGGGCAGGATCAGCCGGAAATGAGCGCCCTTGTCTGACGGCAGCAAATATAGTTCGCCGCGATAGGCGCCCAGCAGCGACCGGGAAATGGCCAGGCCAAGCCCGGTCCCGCCCGCCTCGCGTCGGCTGGTGAAGAAGGGGTCGAAGATACGATCCCGGTCGCCATCGGGAACACCGCACCCATCATCGACCAGGTCGATCGACGCATGGTCTTCGTCGGTCCCGACATGGATATTCAGCCTGCGCGCGCCGGCCTGTCGCGCATTTTCGACCAGTGTCGTCAGGATCGCCTCCAACGCACCGGGATCGATCGCTAATGCCGGCACCGGGGCTGAGGGATGGGAGGCGACCGCAAAGCCGTCGTTCGTCATCGCATCCGCCACCGCCGCCAAAACGATCACCACGTCCGCCCGCGCATCCCGAGCGCCCACCAGCACATCGGCCCGCGCCAATTCCATCAATCGCCGCACCAGCCGGGACAGGCGCGCTGCGTCCGCCGCCATGTTGTTCAGAAAGCGCCCCCTATCATCCGGGGTCATGTCCGCGCCATGATCCTGCAGCAATTCGATCGCACCGGACATGCCGGCCAGCGGCGTCTTGAATTCATGGCTGACCGAAGCGGCGAAATCGCGCAGATAGCGGGAGCGTTTCTCTATACTGTCCGCCATCCGGTCGAAATCGCGGTAGAGCGCCTGAATCTCCACCACCTCCAGCGAAGGCGAACGAGGCGACACCCGTCGCCCGGACGCCAGTTCGCGTGTCGCCCGACTGAGCGCCTCGATCGGGCGCACGATCGTTCGAGACAGTATCGCAGATAGCAATATCAGCAGCAGAAAGATCGCCGCCACACCGAACAGGATCTTGCCCCGATCCTCATAAAGACCGACAAACAGGGCGCGCGGCGATCGCGACAGCAGCAGCACGCCCACCACCTTGCCATCGACGCTGATCGGCCGGGCATGGTGCAGGCGGATGCCGGCGGCGCGGCTGAGCCATTCGGCCGGATATTGGGCCGCGTAGCCGGCATTGTCCCGCATCACCGTCGCCGCCTGTCCACTCAGCGCAGCGCGGATTTCCGGCAGGGCGGCCAGGCTTCGGCCCCGCTCCGCCCCATTCAGCAATATGCCGCCATGATCCAACACCAATATGGAGGACAAGGTCGTCATTTTGGTTTCCTGAAAAGCCGGCATCATCCGCCGTGTCAGCGCCAGCGCCGCGCCATCGGGCCGCTGCCGCGTAACGATCGCAGCCGGGCGCGGTGGTAGGATCGGCGAGGAACGCAGGTCGATCTCGGTCGCACGGTCGCGATAACGCACAGCGGCGGTCGGCGGATCGGCCTGATCCGGCATGCCCTTCCACACGATCGCCGCGCTTGCCGCCAGCGCCGCCCCCTGCGCCACCAGTTCCGCCTCGGTCCGGCGCACCAGCGCATTTTCATACACTCGCAGGAAGATCGCGCCAAAGCCCGGCAGCGCCGCGACGAAGACCATCGTACACAGCAACAAGGTGCGCAGCCGCAACACCGGCCAGCGCCGCGCAATCCACGCCTTGATCACACCGATCATGCCGGCGGCGCCGTCCCGCTGCATCCGCCCAGCCGATAACCGATGCCCGCGCGCGTTTCGATAATGTCGAGCCCGCCGACATCGGCGAATTTGCGGCGCAGGTTGCGGATATGGCTATCCACCGTTCGGTCGGTCAGCGCAAAGCCCGGCCCGCGAAACCGATCGATGATCTGGTCGCGGGAAAAGATGCGCGCCGGCATGGCGAGCAGCGTACGCAAGATGGTGAATTCCGTCACGGTCAGGCTGACTTCCTGCGCGCGCCACTGCGCCGACCAGCTTTCCGTGTCGATGCTGAGCAGGCCATGGCGCATCTGCCCGACATTCCCCACCGCCGGCGGCCGGGCGACGGTGCGGCGCAGGATCGCCATCGACCGGGCGACCACTTCGCGGGGGGAAAAGGGCTTCACCACATAATCGTCGCCGCCCAGTTCGATCCCCAGCACCCGGTCAATCTCGTCATCGCGCGAGGAGAGGAAGAAGATCGGCACATCATTGTTCGCGCGGAGCCGCCGGCACACTTCCAGCCCGTCCATGCGCGGCATGTTGATGTCCAGTATGATCAGGTCGGGAGACTGCTGCTCGACCTGCGCCAGAGCCGCCTCGCCATCGGCCGCCTCGATCGTGTCCAGCCCCGCCTTGCCAAAGGCGAAGACGAGCAGTTGGCGGATATGGGGGTCATCATCGACGATCAATATGGTGCTGGGCATGGGACATAGGATCATTTCGGGGTCGCTCCTGTCAACGCGGGCGTCGCCTTTGGCGCGGTTTGTTGCAGAGCGGGTGCCGGTTCGGGCGGCGACAGCAATGTGCCGGCGCACCCGCGATCGCCCGGCGGCAGGGCCATGGGCTTTACCCGCACGGCCAGGATATGCGCTTGCGTCAGGCGCCTTTGCCCCAATAGGGTCGGGCCGGAAATCTGGTCCGCCTCCAACCGCTCCATCAACCAGATGCGGGTCGCCTGCACACGTTCCCGAAAGGCCGGGCGCAAATCGGCGCGCTGCTCGAGCGAAAGCAAAGGCAGCAACGCGGAATCGCCCAGATGGCGCATATGGCACAGGTCCAGCGCCACGCCCCGCCCGCCCACTTCACGCGCATGGCGCACATTCCACCGCGCGGCGACTTCGCCCAGATCGATGAAGCAGACCGCGCCCAGCACCAGCCCCGCCGCCGCCAGATTGACGTTGATCAGCCATCCGGCGCTGCGCCCCCGCAGCAGACGCCAGCAGATCGCCGCCAGCCCGAACGCCACCAGCGCCATCCACAGCAAGGCGGCGATGCGCAGCCGGGTCAGCGAATAGGCGTCGATATAATCGATCGTGCGCAGCATGGAGGAGGCGACGAGGATGATATTCTGCGCGATCCACGCCATCACCAGCCTGCGGACCGCCGGATCGCGCGCCGTGTCCGATCCGGGGCGCAGCGTCACCAGCACGAACAAGGCCGCCAGCAACGCAGTTGCAATCAGCGGATAGGCGCCGCGATGGGCATAGTCCGCCATGGTCATGCCCACAGGCATCGGCGCCCAGCCCCACAGCCAGACCGCATCCATCATATTCTGCGCGGCGAACAGCAGGTTGAACAGGATGAGAGACAGGGTGATGGACGCGACCGACACGCCCGGCAGCGACAGGTCGCCGCGCCCGTCGAATGTCGGCAGCAACCATCGCGTCAGGCGCGGCCGCATCAGGCTCCAGACCGGCACGAACATGACTGCCCACAACAGCATCCGCACCACCAGCAAAGGCGACAGGTCGGAAACCAGCACGGTATCGAGCAACCGTTCGACCAACGGATTGGCCGCCGCGAACAGGGCGATGATGATCGCGCTGCCCGCCACCGGCAAGGCGAACAGGGCCAGCGCCGCATGCAGGCTGAACCGGCCCGAACGCCCGGCCGCCCGCACCTTCAGCAGACGCCGCATATCGAGCAGCGGCGCGAAGGGCGCACGCACCCCATGCACCACAAGGCGCTGAAACCAGCGCCAGCCATCATCGAACCGCGCCGTGGCCGGCAAAAGCGCCGCCATGACCATGGCGACCCAGAATAAGGCCCAGGCGAGCAGGCTGGCATCATAGGCCAGCGCCAGACTGAATAGCCCCGCCGCCGCCAGCGCCAGCCATGCGTGCCGATCGCGCCGCACCGCCGGCCGCCCGGCGATCAACGCGCCCAGCACGGCGAGGGTGAACAGGCCCAGATAGCCGCCATAGAGATGGCGCTGGTAGAAAAGCCAGTCACCCAAAACGACGACCATCAGCGCGGGCGCCAGTTTCCAACGAAAGCGCGCCGTCAGGCGCAAAGCGGAGGAACGCATTGATCTTGTCTCCCTGAATATCTGGGCAAGATGCGGCCATCCCAAGCAGATCAGGGGGTATCGACGATCAATAGTTGGCGCAGCTCCTGTGCAGATACGATGCAGAGCCAATGCGAACCCACGCATTTCTGCGGAAAAGGCAAGAAGAGCGGCTCGCCAACTTTGGGTAACGCCGGCCCAAGTCTCCATTCATCGCTTGTCAGAAACGCTTTGCCGTTCCTATTTTCTCTCTATCCCAATAGCGGAGAAATCAGGATGCGTTCTCGCCTGGCAATCACGCTCGCCCTTTTCCCCAGCCTCATTTTGACCGGATGCGGTCAGGCCCCCGGCAGTCAGAGCTATGAGGTCGCCAATAGCGCCGCCGCCCAAAGTGGCGAACGCTATGACGGTCACCCGGTCAGCCCGATCCATCAGGTCGCAAGCGATCCCGTATCGACCTTCGCCGTAGATGTGGACACCGGCGCCTATGCCAATGTCCGCCGCATGCTGCTGGCCGGCCAGACCGTCCCGGCCGACGCCGTCCGCACCGAGGAGATGATCAACTATTTCCGCTACGATTATCCCCTGCCCGACGATCGCGCCGCGCCGTTCAGCGTGACCACCGATGTTGCGACCACGCCCTGGAATCCCGGCACGCGGCTGCTGCGCATCGGCCTGCGCGGCTATGATGTCGCCCGGTCGCAACGGCCACCGGCCAATCTGGTGTTCATGGTCGATGTGTCGGGATCGATGCAGGATCAGGACAAGCTGCCGCTTGTGAAGCAAGCCCTTTCCACCCTTGCCGACGGGCTGCGCCCCGACGACAGCATATCGATCATCACCTATGCCGGCTGGGTCGAAACGCTGGTCGAGGGAAGCCATGATAAAGCAGAGATTAAGGCAGCGCTGAGCGGTCTGGACGCGGGCGGCGCAACGGCGGGCGGCCCGGCCCTGTCCATGGCCTATGATCTTGCCCGCGCGCATCGTGTCCCCGGCGGCATCAACCGCATCATCATGGCGACGGACGGCGACTTCAATGTCGGCCTGTCCGACCAGCAAAGTCTGGAGGAAATGGTGAGGCAGAACCGGGAGGATGGCATCACCCTGACCACATTGGGCTTTGGCCAGGGCAATTATAATGATGCGATGATGGAGGCGGTCGCGGACCTCGGCAATGGCAACCATGCCTATATCGACAGCGCGATGGAAGCCCGCAAGGTGCTGGACGAGGAACTCTCCTCCACCCTCTTCACCATCGCAAAGGATGTGAAGGTGCAGGTGGAATTCAACCCGGCGGCGGTCAGCCAGTATCGGCTGATCGGCTATGAAAATCGCGCGCTGACGGAGGAGGATTTCGCCGACGACCGGGTCGATGCCGGCGAAATCGGCGCCGGGCATCAGGTGACGGCGCTGTATGAAATCGTGCCGTTGGGCGAAGCGGGATGGACCGGACAACGTAAATATGCCGCCAATCGCCCGGCGGCGGCCACCGGTGACGCCGGTGAGATTGCCACCGACATCGCTACCGTACGCCTGCGCTATAAATTGCCAGAAGGCGACAACAGCCGCCTGATCGAACAATCGATCCCCGCCGCCCTGCTCGCCACCGCCATCCTGCCGCAAGGGGACATGGCCTTTGCCGTCGCGGTCGCCGCGTTCGGCCAGAAACTGCGCGGCGACACGAAGCTGGGCGGCTTCACCTTTGGCGACATAGAAAGGCTGGCCGGCCGGCAATCGGGCTATTGGCGACAGGAATTCATCCAGCTCGCCAGTCTGGCCGATACGGGGGGCCACTCGGCCTGGGGTCGAAGCACAGGCGAGTAGCATCAGCCTTGCGGTTCCCAACTTCCTCCGTTCGGGCTGAGCTTGTCGAAGCCCCGCACTTTTCTTCAAATACAGCCCTTCGACAGGCTCAGGGCGAACGGAGGAAGGGATGCTATCCTGTCACGCCGGCAGCGGAATGAACTCGCTTTCATCCGGCACCTTGGCGAAGCGCTGGGCCTGCCAGTCGGCCTTGGCCTGTTCGATCCGGTCGGCCGAGGAGGAGACGAAATTCCAGTAGATGTTGCGCTTTTCCGGCAGCGGTTCGCCGCCCAGCAGCATCAGCCGCGCGCCGCCCTTGGCCCGCAATATGATCTCCGCGCCGGGCTTGAACACCACCAGTTCGCCGGTCGCAAAGCCGCCGGTCTGGCCGACCACCTCGATCGCGCCCGCGACCACATAGATGGCCCGTTCAATATGTTCCGCCTTCAACTGATAGCGCGCACCATCCAGCAGGGCGATGTCGGCATAGACCATGTCGGAGAAGGTCTTGACCGGCGACACCAGCCCGTCGGAACTGCCCGCGATCAGCGTCAACCGCGTACCCGCATCCTCGATCGTGGGGATTTCATGGGCCTTGTGGTGGGAAAAGCCGGGGTCGGTTTCCTCATGCTGCGTGGGCAGCGCCACCCAGGTCTGGAGGCCGAACAGCTTGCCGCCCTTCGCGCGGTTCTCGTCCGATGTGCGTTCCGAATGGACGATGCCGCTGCCGGCCGTCATCCAGTTTACCTCGCCCGGCCGGATCGACTGGACCGACCCGACGGAGTCGCGGTGCAATATTTCACCCTCCAGCAGATAGGTGACGGTCGCCAGGCCAATATGGGGATGCGGGCGCACGTCCAGCCCTTCGCCGCTATTGAATACGGCTTCGCCCATCTGGTCGAAGAAAATGAACGGCCCGACCATGCGGCGATGCGCCGAAGGCAGCGCGCGGCGGACCGAAAAGCCGTCGCCCAGATCGCGGACCGGCGGCAGGATGACCATATCGACGGCGTCGATGTCGGAAGAGCGGATGGACATGGGACTGTTCCTTTTCAGGGAAAATGGAGGTTAGGCGCCGAGCAGCGCCAGCGCTTCGATCTGCGCGCGGGAAAAGCCCTGCGCGGACAGGGACGGGACATGGCGTTCGGCCAGCTTGCGGGTGCGGCCGGTTTCGCACAGGAAATCGCGCACCGGGCGCAGATGGGCGGGCAGCGGAGCGGGCGCAGCCTTTTTCGGCCCGATCAGCACATCGACCACATGGCCGATCCGCGACCGCAGCGACCCGGCATTGGCGGGTTCGCCGCAACCGCAATCGGCCACGGCGGTCAGGGTCGCCTGAACATCGTCCCATTCGGCGGGGCTGAGGCGGGGGGTGGCGATGGTCAGCATGGCGAAACTCCTTTCCGGCTACGCCCCCCTTGTAGTCGCGTCGTGCTTTGCGGATCAGATAGATAAAATCATCCCATCTGTTCCAGATTCTTGAAAAGATGTCTGTGAACGAACATTGCCATTACGCAACAATATTGTTGGCCTGATCCGATGCGATGGCTATCAAGGGCTGTGCCGACCAACGCTCGCCGGGAACGCCGCCTTTGGGTTTGACGAGACGCCTCGATCCTTTCCACCACGGCGCGCCGACATGAGCGACACGACGCCCTATGTCTTCAAACCGCATGAACGCCCGACCCTGCCGGGGTCGCCGGCCAATCCCGATCATCCCGCGCGCCGCCGCCGCGCCTATTTCGCGATCGGCTGTCTGATTGGCGTCACCGGCGGCCTTGGCAATGCGCTCGTCACGGTGAACCTCAATTTCGCGCAGGGCACGCTCGGCCTCAACAGCAATGAAAGCGCCTGGCTGACCGCCGCCTATTTCATGACCAACGTCACCGCCAATCTGCTGCTGGTCAAATATCGCCAGCAATATGGGTTGCAGCCTTTCATCCGCTACATGCTGGCGGCCTATGCGCTGACGACGATTATGCATCTGTTCCTGCATGGTTTCTGGACGTCGGTGGCGGTGCGCGCGGCCAGCGGCGTCGCGGCCTCGGGCCTCTCCACCATGACCATCCTCTATCTGATGCAGAGCCTGCCGGCACCCAAGAGACTGGCAGGCGTGATGATGGGCATATCCATCCCCCAACTCGCCACGCCCATCGCTCGCGCCCTCTCCCCGCACCTGCTGGAATCGGGCGACTGGCACATGCTCTACTGGTTCGAAATGGGGCTGGCCTTCGCTTCGCTCGCCGCCGTCATGGCGCTTCCTCTGCCGCCCAGCGAGCGAGAAAAGGTTTTCGAACCGCTCGATTTCCTGACCTTCGGCCTGCTTGCGCCGGGTCTGTGCCTGCTGATCGCCGTCCTTTCCGAAGGGCGGATCGAGTGGTGGACGGAGCGAGCCTGGATGGGCTGGTCGCTGGTGGGCAGCGTGCTGCTGGTCAGCGCCGCCCTGCTGGTTGAACATCATCGCGCCAATCCACTGATCAACACGCGCTGGCTCGGCAAGCGGGAAATGGTGCGGCTGATGCTGGTCGCCGCCTCGGTGCGCATCCTGCTGTCGGAACAGGCGTTCGGATCGGTCGGCTTGCTCAATGTGGTGGGCATGATCAATGATCAGATGATCACGCTCAACCTCATCATCCTGGCTGCATCGCTGGCGGGGCTGGCGACTGCGGTGCTCACCTTCCGCCCCGCCAATGTCAGCCGGCCCATCACCATCGCGGTCATCCTGATCGCGATCGGCGCGTTCATGGACGCCGACGCCACCAACCTCACCCGACCGGCTAATTTCTACCTTAGTCAGGCGCTGATTGGCTTTGCCTCGCTGTTGTTCCTGGCGCAGGCGATGGTGATCGGCATCAGCCGCACTTTGCTGGCCGGGGGCAAGCATTTCGTCAGCTTCGTCGTGCTGTTCAGCATGAGCCAGAGCGTGGGCGGCCTGCTGGGCACGACATTGCTCGGCACGTTTCAGGTGGTGCGCGAAAAATATCATTCGCACGAACTGGTGCAGCATATCGTGATGATCGACCCGCTGGTCGCCGCGCGCATCCGGGCGGGCGGCGGCGCGGTGGCGGGCGTGATCGGCGATCCGGCGCTGCGCAGCGCGGAGGGCGCGGCGATATTGGCGCAACAGGTCACGCGCGAAGCCAATATCCTGGCCTTCAACGACGTGTTTTTGCTGATCGGGGCGCTGGCGGTGCTGACCGCGCTTTGGGGTTATGCGATCCGCTATTCGATCCGCCGGCGGGGGGAGATATCGCCGGTCATCCTTCTCCAGCAAAAGATGATGCAGGCGCAGGCCGCGCAGCAGGCGACGCAACCGGCAACAGGGAGCCAGTAAGGGACGCATGAACCAGCCGACGACCACCGGGCCGGAGCCACAGGCGCACGACCCGCAGATCGATCCACCACAGAGCGGCTGGCGCCCGCCGGCGCGCGGACGGATGACGGTGATCGCCATCGTCGCGATCGCGCTCGCCGCCGTCGCCGCCATTCTCTACGCCTGGCAATTGCCGCCCTTTGCCGGCCTGTCCGAACAGACCGACAATGCCTATGTGCGCGGCAAAGTGACGATCATCAGCCCGCAGGTCAGCGGCTATGTCACCGCCGTCCCGGTGCAGGATTTCGCCGATGTGAAGGCCGGCCAGATCCTCGCCACCATCGACCGGCGCATCTATGCCGCGAGGGTGGAGCAGGCGAAGGCCAATCTCGCCGCCCAGATCGCCGCGCTCGACAATTCGCAGCAAAGCCAGCGATCGCGCGAAGCGGCGCTGACCGGGCAGGAAGCCGGCATCGCCAGCGCCCGCGCTCAGTTGGTGAAGGCACAGGCCGACATGCGCCGCGCCGACGCACTGGTCGCGGACGGCTCCATTTCGGAACGAGAGCGGGATCAGACCCGCGCCGCCCTGCTCGCCGCGCAGGCCGCCGTGCAACAGGCTGGCGCCACCCGTCAGATCGGCGCGCAAGATGTGCGGTCCGTGCTGGTCGGGCGCGGCGGGCTGGAGGCGGCGGTGGAGGGCGCACGCGCGCAGCTGCATCTGGCGCAGATCGACCTCGACAACAGCATCATCCGCGCGCCCGTCGGCGGCCAATTATCCGAAATCGGCGTGCGCAACGGCGCCTATGTGACGGCAGGCACGCAGCTCATGTTTCTGGTGCCGCACGATCATTGGGTGATCGCCAATTATAAGGAAGCCCAAACTCACCGGATGCGCGTCGGCCAGCGCGCCACTTTCCGCGTCGATGCGCTGGGCGGGGCGAAGCTGACCGGCCATGTCGAAAATATGGCGCCCGCCGCCGGATCGGAATTTGCGGTGCTCAGGGCCGACAACGCCACCGGCAATTTCGTGAAAGTTGCGCAGCGCATCGCCGTGCGGGTGCGGATCGATCCGGGACAGGATCTGGCAAAACGGCTGCGCCCCGGCATGTCCGTGGTCATCAAGATCCATACGCGCGACTGATGCGCAAGCCCCCTCTCCTCCTGCTGGCGTCACTGGCGGCCTGCGCTGGTCCCACGGTCGAAACCGCCGATGTGCCCCCCCTCACGCCGCCGCTCACATGGCGCACCGACGCCGGTCCCATCGCCCCCTTCGACCGGGCATGGTGGCAGGGCTTTGGCGATCCGGCGCTGACCGCTCTGGTCGAACAGGCGCTGGCCAATAATATCGACATCGCCATCGCCGCCGCCCGCATCCGCGAAGCCAAAGCGCAACAGGGCATCGCCCGCGCCGCTCTGCTCCCCACGATCGACGCCATTGGCGGCGTAACGGACTCCCGCACCGTCAACGCCTTTGGCGAACCGGTCGAACAGACCGCCGGCCAACCGCAAGTGCAGGCCGCATGGGAAGCCGACCTGTTCGGCCGCCTGTCCGACCGCGCGTCGGCGGCGCGCTCCGCCTGGCTCGTCAGTCAGGCTGCGCGCGACGCCATTCGCTTGTCTGTCGCCGGCACGGCGGCGAGCGGCTACATCACGCTGCTGGCGCTCGACGGCCGGCTGGCGGTGGCGAAGCAAACATTGGAGGCGCGCACCGCCGCGCTCAAACTGGCGCAGCGACGCAGCGATGCAGGCTATTCCCCTCGCCTGGAGCTGGCGCAGGCGCAGGCGGAGTATCAGGCGACGGCGCAGGTTATTCCCCCGCTGCAACAGGCGATATCGCGGCAGGAAAACGCTCTGCGCCTGCTGACCGGCGATCTGCCCGGCGGCATCACGCGCGGAGCGGCGCTCACCGCCCTTACCCAGCCCGCAATTGCAGATGGCCTGCCTTCCGACCTGCTGCGGCGGCGGCCCGACATTGCGCAGGCAGAGTTGCAACTCGCCGCCGCCGACAAATCACTGGCCGCCGCGCGCAAGGCATTTCTGCCGCAACTGCGCCTGACCGCATCGGGCGGTGCAGCCTTTTCCACCCTGCTCGCCGATCCGATCACCATCTGGTCGGTCGGCGGTAGCATCCTCGCCCCGCTGTTCGAGGGTGGACGCCTCCGCGCCGGGGCAGAAGCAGCGGGCGCTCAGCGTGATCAGGCCGCGCTCGCCTATCGCAGGACGGCGCTCGGTGCCTTTCGCGAAGTGGAAGATGCGCTGGCGGCGATCAAACATGGCGACGAGCAGGTGCGGTTGCTCCAGCGCCAACGGGATGCCGCCGCCGAAGGTTACCGCCTTGCCTCCAACCGCTACCGCGCCGGCTATTCCCCCTATTTAGAGCAGCTCGACGCGCAGAGATCGCTCTTCTCGGTCGAACTGGCGCTGGTGCAGGCGCAGGCGGACGCCCTGGCCGCGCGCGTCACCCTCTATCAGGCGATGGGCGGCGGCTGGACCGGCGTGGAATAGCCGTTCGTCCTACAGCGCGCGGAACCGGAAATTGCGGAACCGCGCTTCGCCCGGCCCGGCAGCGTAAAGGCCGGGCCGCAACATCAGAAATCCGCCGCGCACATTATGGTGATAGCCCGACACTTCCATCCCCCGGTCGAACCGCTGCCATGTCCGCCCGCCATCGCCCGACAGATGATAGGCGATGATATGATGATGGTTCGTGACTTTCATCGTCAGCCGCCGGCCATAACTATTGGCCGGCCGCCCACGCTCCATGCCATATTGATGGGTAACGAAGCGCGCTTCATCGAAACCCAATCCGCAATAGAGCTTGTCGTCATAGAAGAGGATCAGCCCCGCTGTCCCGCCCGGCGCAATCTCTATGTCGCACTGAAACTCGTAAGACGGATCGCCCGCGATCAGCAGCAGTGGCGATGAATCCTCCGGCGCCTTGCCCCGTCCCTTCAGCATCAGCGCGCCATCGGCCACCCGCGCCCGGCTCGCCTCATCGGGCGAAGGGCGAAAGAAATTCCATTTCGCGCCCAGCTTCAATTCCCTGAAATCATCGCTCAGCGCCATGCCATGGGGCAGGGCCTGCCCGCCGCGCGGCTTGGACAAGGGTTGCGACAGGTCGCCGCCTTTCATGCGAAACCAGCCATCCGCCGTCCATTCCACCGGATCGAGCAATGTCTGCCGCCCCAGCGTCCACAGGCCATTTTCATAGCCATGATAGACCGCCCACCAGCTTTTATCCGGTGCCTCGACCAGACTGGCATGGCCGCGCGACCACCAGCGTTCGTCCAGGCTGGTGGTGCGCACCAGCGGATTGCCCGGATGCTGCTCCCATGGCCCATGAATGGAGCGGGATCGGGCCGCGATCACCATATGCCCCGTCGGCGGCCCAGCCGTCCCACCTACGGCCGTCAGCATGTAGAACCAGCCGCCATGGCGGTGAATCTTAGGCCCTTCGGGCGAAAATCCCTCAACATCCCATGTGTCGGGATAGTGCCAGGGGTCATAGACATGCTCGACCGCACCGATCGTCGACAGGCCATCGTCCGACAGGCGGATGCGGTCGCCACCCGACAGGAAGAGCCAGCGGCTGCCGTCCTCGCCTACCGCATGGCAGGGGTCGATATGATCGTGCAGCTTCAGGTCTATCGGGTCGCTCCACGGCCCGTCGATATTGTCGGCATGACTGACGAAGATGCTGTTCGGTTCGGCCTTGACCGGAATATAGAGGAAATAGCGGCCATCATGTTTTTCCAGGCTGACCGCCCAGACCGACCCGATATTCTTGCGTAACGCCGCCTTGCGCGGTTGCCAGTTGATCAGGTCGCGGCTGTGCCAGATGGTGATGCCGGGATAGCTGTCGAAACTGGAAAAGGTCATGTAATAATCCACGCCATCCTTCAATATGGCGGGATCGGGCCGGTCGCCCGACAGCAGTGGATTGAGGAAGCGGCCGTCGCCCAGATCGGCGATCCGCTGATTGTCGAGGCCGCGCTTCCAGTCGGTCGGCGCGGCCGGGGCAGCGGATGCGGCCAATGCCGCAGGCCCGCCGCCCAACGCGATCGCGCCGCCGGCCAATGTTCCCGTCAGGGCGTCGCGGCGGCTGATCGTCATATGCTCTCCTATATCGAAATCTAAAATAGCCGGATCGCGCGTGCAGGCGCGATCCGGCTTAGCGCCTTACAGCTTGAAGCGTGCGCCAATTTGAAGAGTGCGCCCGAAGTGCAGCTGCTCATAATTGCGATTGGCATCGAGATCAGTGTAGCGATCGCGATATTCGTCGGTCAGGTTGATGCCTTCCAGCGACAATTCGATCCAATCGGTCAGCTTGTACCGTACCGACGCATCGACATTAACCGTGCTGTTATAACCTTCGAAAATATTGCCGGTGCCGCTATTCTGGTCGATATAGCCGCTACGATAGCTGGCCGAAACACGCGCCGAGAATTTCTCATCCTCATAATAAAGCGTGCCGTTGAACGCCCGCTTCGACAGGCCGAACAGGGTCGCGTTGCGCACCGATGCGATATTGCCGCCGCCCGGCACCACGGCCGGACCGGACACCGTATAGCTGGCGCTGGAATCCACGAAGGTCGCGTTCACGATCCCGCCGAAATGCGACAGGAAGCCCGGCAGGAAGGTGAAGGGCGCCTGCACCGCCAGCTCGATCCCCTTCAGGCTGGCGCCGCTGCCGTTAACGATCGTGTTGATCGCCCAGCCTTCGGGCCGTTCGGGCTGGATCGCTGGGGGCGAACTGGGCGGAATGACCGACAGCGGAAGGCCCGTCGATGCAAAGGTGCCGGTGATCGTCTGGCTGATCGGGAAGCTTTGCACATCCTTCTTGAACGCGGCCACGGAAAAGACCGATTGCGGTGCGAAATACCATTCGACCGCGACGTCGTAGGCGGTCGCCCGGAACGGATCGAGGAAGGGATTGCCGAAACTGATGCGATAGTTGAAACCATCGACCGACCCACCCGGCGTCAGATTGCCAAGGCTCGGGCGCGTCATCACATCGGCAACGGAGGCGCGGACGATGATGTCCTTGTGCGGGAAAAAGGCAATATTCGCCGCCGGCAGCCAGTCTTCATAGGATCGCGACACGCTGACCATTGCGCCATTATTCAGGCCGGCCGAACTCTGATCCGTCTTCACATAGCGAATGCCGGCATTGGCCGCATATTCCAGTCCGAAAATTTCACCCTTGGCGTCGAACTGGATATAGCCGCCGGTGGTCTTTTCCACCACGCCGCGCGTATTGCCAGCGTCCACCGCCAGCGGACGCTCATAGAGGTTGGTATAGTCGGTGCCGGTCGCCAGATTGGGCACCAGCCATTGCGTCGTCGTCCCCGCCGGCGCGCCCGCGCCCTTCAGCGTAAACAGCTGCGCCAGATCGGATGTCACCGGCAGGCCATAGATGGCGGTCGGGCCAAAGGCGCTGGTGTGCGAACAATTTACCGTCCCCAGCACCCGGTCCACGCCGCCATTGCCGCACACCACCGTATCGCGGGTATAGCCTTCCGTATCGAAGGCGAAGCGGCGATACACCGCGCCCGCCTTGACCGTGAAGCCTTCGGTCACATCCCATTCCGTGCGCAACTGAGCCGTGCGGAACTTGTTGATGGTGGACGACGGGCGGTCGCGAATTTCGGCCAGCTGGAAATTGGCAGGGTCGGTGACGCTGGTGCCAAATGTCAGCACGGGCCTCCGCGAATTGCTATAGTCATAGCTATAGCCCTGCGCATCGCGATCATCGAACACCAAAGTCGTTTCGACCGGGATCGACGCATCCGACTTGGAGAAACCACCCAGCAGGGTGAAGCGGAAACTGTCGCTGATATCCTGATCCCAGGTCGCGCCCAATTGATAGAATTTGGTCTGCGACTTGCGCAGATAATGTTCGGTGCGAACCCAGGCGTCGTTCAGCGTCGCCGACACCATATTGCCCTTATCGTCATAGGTCGGATTGACCACGTCGATCGACCGTTCGTTGGAACGCAGCAGCACTTCGCCCCATTTCTCCTCGCGTGTTTCGCGGAAGCGGGAGAAGAGGCCGTCAATCGACACTTTGGTCGCGTCGCTCGGTGCCCACTGGATCGATCCGGTCACGCCCAGCCGCTCGCGTTCCTGCGCAATTTCGCCATAACGCGGGATGCGCGGGTGAAAGGCCAGCGCCGCCTCATCGCAGGCCGCGCCCGCCACATAGGATCCGCCGCTATTGGGCTGGGTGAAGCAGGGTACACCATCGACGCTGTCGAACCGCGCCTGCGACCAGCGCACCGTATTATTGCCCATCTGCTTGGTGTCGAGCTTAGAGTAAGCGGCTGAGAGCGCCACGCCCCACTGCCCGTCGTCCGACTTCCAGGACATGAGGCCCGCCAGTCGCGGCCCCCATTTCTTGCTGAGATCATTATAGGAGCCGGTCGCCGAACCGACGAAGGTGAAGCCGCTCTTCCCTGCCAGCGGATTGCCAGTGTTGAGGTCCACCACCGCGCCCAGCGACCCTTCGTCCAGCGATGCCTCGGCGGTCTTGTGCACTACCAACGAACTGAACAGTTCCGACGCGAAGACATTGAAGTCAAACGCGCGGTCGCGGTTGGAACTGGCCCCATCGGTCGATGTCGCCACCGTTTCCAGCCCGTTTACCCGGACGCGCGTGAACTGCGCGCCCAGACCGCGCACCGTGATCGCGCGCCCCTCGCCGCCGTCGCGTTGGATCGAGATGCCGGGGATGCGTTGCAGCGATTCCGCCAGATTCTGGTCCGGGAATTTGGCGATGTCTTCGGCCACGATCGCATCCACCGATCCCACCGTCTGCCGCTTCAGGTTGATCGCCGCGCCCAGCGACTGGCGAAAGCCGGTGACGACGATATCGGCGACTTCGCCTTCAGGCGCGACGTCCTGCGCGACCTGTGCCGCCGCCTCCTGCGCCAGCGCGCCGGCCGGCATCGCCAGTATCAGCGCCGCAAAAGACGCGCCAGCCAGCCAGCGCCGATCGTTGCGATGCATATTGCCCTTTCCAGTCATCAGCTTTCCTCTCCCATCCCATCGTTCCCGGTCTTTCGCCCCATGGGCCAGACCGGTCCGTCCTGTGTCACGGTTGGGGTGGCGCGAACCGCATCCCCTCCCGCCGGAGCGACGCCGGCTTGTGCCGGTCCCGTGTCGCTGCCGATCCGTTTCCTTTTTGGAAACCGGTGTCATAACCGAAACCATAAATGCGCCCGGTGCGAAAGCCTGTCAATATCCCCGTTGCAATCCCCCCGTACACAGCATGGGAATCGACGCCATCAATCTGAATTAAAATGAATTTTCTTGACGCCTCATGCTCCCACCAGCCCCTGACCGGACGCCCATCGCGCAAAAAGCTCGGGCCAAACGGCCACAGGCTTCCCTGCCGCGCGCCGCAACCCGAAGCCATGTCCGCCCTGCATGAACAGATGCATGTCCACCGACAGTCCCTGCGCACGCCAGGCCCGGCGCAACAGCAGACTATTTTCGACCGACACCACATCATCATCCTCGGCATGGACCAGAAAACAGGGCGGACAGGCCGGCGTCGCCTGTTCATGCGGCGAATGCCGTCGCTGCGCCTTGGCATCGGGCGATTCGCCGATCAGGTTGCGCCGCGACCCTTCATGCGCATCGGGCCGATACATCGACACGACGGGATAGATCGGCGCCGCCAGAAAAGGCCGCGCCGCCTGCCGGTCCGCGGCATCCACCGGTTCATATGTCTGCATCGCGAATCGCGTCGCCAGATCGGCGCACACATGCCCACCCGCCGAAAAGCCCATCGCTCCGACCCGCGCCGGATCAATGCCAAAATCCGCCGCCCGGTGACGGATCAGCCGCATCGCCCGCTGCGCGTCGGACAGAGCGACATCCGCCCCCGCCGCCCAGCCATCGCCCGGCAGACGATAGAAAAGCACGAAGACGCTGACGCCCCGCTGCGCCAGCCAGGGACCAATCTCATAGCCCTCCTTGTCGATCACCACCCAGCTATAGCCGCCGCCCGGCATTACCAGCATCGCCGCGCCATTGGGGTTACGCGCCCGAAAAACCGCCAGTCGTGGTCGAGCGATATGCAGCAAAGCGCGATCGTTTACTCCGGGATCGCTACTGCGCTCGCGCACCGTTTCGGCCGGCGGGACCGAAGCCATGCCTGGCGCGGTGCCCGGCCATAAATCGATCATCAAGTCCGGTTGAACGGCTCCCGTCAACCCGGCCATTGCCGCGCCATCCGCCTTTCCGGCGCTCATCCTCTGCGCCAGACCGCGACCGGCTGCGCCAAACGCCAGCCCTCCGCCAATCATCAGACTGCGGCGATCCACCTTCATGGCTCTCTCTCCTGACACAAGAAGGGCCGATCGGCGCGTGCAGACGCCGACCGGCCATCCGCCCCTCCCCCTTCCATATCGGGATGGGCAGTTGCCGGGCCATCACAAGGGCAGCGGATGGACACCGGTGTCAAAAACAGTTGCAGCCGATCCGTGGCAATGTCAAGAATGGAGGAAAGAGGAGAGTTGATCGCCATGAAGCCCAATCCGGTCCGCCACCTGTCGCATTTGCTGTCGCTGCCGCTGGCTTCCCCCCTGCTGATCGGCCTGACCGCCGTCACCCTGCCCCTTACCGCCATGGCTGCGCCGCCCGCAACGGCGCAAGCGACCAGCGCTCTCGCGTTCCCCGGCGCCGTCGGCTGGGCCGCTACCACGCCGGGCGGACGCGGCGGGCGCATCATTCGCGTCACCACTCTCGCCCCTGATGGTCCTGGCAGTTTCAAAGCCGCGCTGGAGGCTAAAGGCCCCCGCATCATCGTGTTCGAAGTCGGCGGCGTCATCGACATGGGGCGTGAAACGCTCAAGATCAGCGAACCCTATGTCACCATCGCCGGCCAGACCGCGCCCTCGCCCGGCATCACGCTCATCAAGACCGGCATCGACATCGCCACCCATGACGTCGTGATGCGCCATATCCGCATCCGCACCGGGGTCGACGGCCAGCCAAAACTCAGCGGCTGGGAAGCCGACGCCCTGTCCACCGTCGCCGCCCATCATGTCGTCATTGATCATTGCAGCTTCACCTGGGCGATTGACGAAAACATGTCCGCCTCCGGCCCACGCTTTGACGGCAAGACGCCTGACGAGTGGCGGCAGAACACCAGCCACGCCATCACCTTCTCCTATAATCTTGCGGCGGAAGGGCTGGCCGACGCCAGCCACCCCAAGGGCGAGCATAGCAAGGGCACGTTGATCCACGACAATGCCAGCCAGATCCTGATCTGGCGCAACATCTATGCCCATAATATGGAGCGCAATCCGCTGGTGAAGGGAGGCGGTCAGGTCGAACTGGTCAACAATATCCTCTATGATCCGGGCGAACGCGCGGTCCATTACAACCTCATGGCGCTGGAATGGGGCGATCATCCCTATCAGACCGGCAAGATTTCCGCCGTCGGCAATGTGCTGCGCGGCGGCGTGTCGACCGCCACCGGCATGCCCTTCCTCACGCTGGGCGGCGATGGCGACCTCGACTATCATGGCAAGGACAATATTGCCGTCGACAAATTCGGCCAGCCGCTGCCGATGTTCGGCCGCTATGGCGAAACCCGCGCAAAGCTGAACGAACTTGCCGCCCCACCCGTCTGGTGGCCCGGGACGCAGGTGCTGCCGGCGCGCGATGTCGAGACACATGTCCTCGCTCGCGCCGGCGCCCGCCCCTGGGATCGTGATGCGGACGATCTGCGCGTCCTCTTCTTCGTGGCGGAGGGGCGCGGCGAGATCATCGACGATGAAAAACAGGTCGGCGGCTATCCGAAAATGGCCCAGACCCGCGCGCCCTTTGTCGAGGCCGACTGGAATCTCGACACGATGGAGCCGAAATCGGGCCGTTATCCGGGACAAACAGCCGAAATCGCCGAACATCTGTCCGACCGCGACAAGATGATGCGACAGGGCGGGGCGGGAGAGCGCAAATGATCCTTGCCCCCTTCCTACTGGCCGCCGCCGCATCCGCGGCCCCGCCCATGGCGGTGATCGATGAAAAGGATGTGATACGCGAAGAGCCGACACCCCATGGCAAGATCGGCCTGAGCACCGCCTATCGTATCAGCGACGCCGTACCCCAGCCGCGCCGCATGGAATTTCGCAAGCGCATCCTGCATGTCGGCTCCGCCATCGGCTTGCACCCCATCGCCCATGATGAGGTTTATTATGTCCTCTCCGGCACCGGCGACGTCACCTCCGACGGCGAAACCCGCAGCCTTACCCCCGGCATGACCGCGTACCTCTATGACGGCGCGATCGTGGGCATCAAACAGACGGGCGTGGAGCCGCTGGCGCTGATCATCTCCTATCCAGTGAAGGAGTGAAAGGGGGCAGCAGACCCAGGATATGCAAGGCTGCTGACCCAAATCTTCCCTACTTGTCCGCCACATCATTGGGCCTACGTCGATCAATCCCGCCCTGCGGGAAGGGCGGCATATGATATATATTGCTATCGCCAACGGACATTATGTCCAATATTCACCGCCGTTTTCTCGTCATAAGGTAGGATATTAGTCGCTTGATGAGCGGGATATGTCATAGACGATGGAATGGATTCCGGTTTCTTTCATAATATTCAAGATTGCCGTGCTCGGAACTGGCATGTTTTTCGCCGTGAAATGGCACTATGACAAAGAAAAAAATAACCATAATAGCCAGGTCATTAGCACTGTTGGAAAGATAATCGCGGTTTTTGCGGTGGCGATACCCGGCCTTTTGCTCGCCACATTTACCTTTGCCAGAATGATCGGCTTGGACCTGACATTTCCTCAATAAAGATTGTATTCGCAATATATGCAAGGCATGATCAAACCAGATCAGAATTCTCGGCCTGAACCTCTCATTATCCTGTAAGCCAGCCCATGGCAGAGAGTCATTTCCAATAGCCCGCGCCTGTCCTATTTCGCGCCATCCTGTCATGGTTGCGCTGGCTCCTTGAACCGTGGCGGCCCATGCTGCTCAGGCCCATCACTACCCAAGTGTTCCAATAATAAAATTACCGAATTTTATTCTGAAATGTCCAGTTCGGCGGGAAATATGCGAAGTTAAGCGCATTATGCCCCATTTAACTACCCGGCTGAACATAAGGGACGCGGGCAAACAAGCGCCGCTCCCATCCGCGCGGATCGTCCGCAACGCCGCTCTCGATGTCGAAGATCATGGTCGTTCGCTGGGCCAGCCGATACTGCTCCCAACCCGGATCGCCGCGCCGCGCAAAGGCGAGGAAGCGGTCCATCATTGCTGACGAAGCGGCCCGCGCGCCCGCGTCGGTTCCGGTGAAAGACCCCGGCGCATCCAGCGTGCCGAATGCCAACGCAATGTCCATGGTGTGTGGCGCCCCGCGCCTGGGCTGGGTCGGCGACTGGAAATCGACCTGATAGACCCAGGTCGGTGCATCCGCCCGCGCCCGCGCCTCCGCCTCGATCACCTGCCCCGGCCAGCTGCGCCCAGCAGTCGTCGCGGCATAGAAGATGCGCTCGGCCGACCAGTCGGGATAATGCGTCCGATATTGGGCGACAATCCATTCGGGCGACAGATCCATCCGTAATTCGCCCGCCATCCGCGCCGGCAAATTGCCCCAGTCCAGCCCCACGATCAGCGGCCCGTCAGGATTGATGAAGGCCCGCGTTTCATCCCGGGTATTGCCCAGCATCATCGGAATCGCATTACCCTGCGGCGCGGCATCGGGCCAGAAAGGGTGCCGCTCCAGCCATCTCATGTCCAGCACCGGTCCCATATAGACGCCGCCGCCCAATATCGGGTCTTGCGCCTCCAGCCCCTCGATCAGCCGCTCGACCGGCATCGTCAGCAGCGGATCGAGCCGATCCGGCGACACGCCCAGCTTGTCCAGATAGGCGGCGGTGCGGCGCGATCCATTGATCGGGCCGCTGGCCGTCACCTGTTGCCCGCTCATCGTGATGGCCCGTTGGAACAGACCCTTGGCGGCGGGCATCGCCATCATCGTCGCGATCTTCGCGCCCCCGCCCGACTGGCCGAAGACGAGGATATTGCCCGGATCGCCGCCGAAGGCCGCAATATTGTCCCGCACCCAGCGCAACGCCAGGATCAGGTCCAGCTGCCCCGCATTCCCGCTGTCGGCAAAGCGTGGATCGAGCCGCGCCAGATAGAGATAGCCCAGCGCATTCAGCCGATGGTTGACCGTCACCACCACCACATCGCGCGCCGCCAGATGCCGCCCGTCGTTCAACGGATCGACCACGCTGCCGTTGGAATAGGCACCGCCATGAATATAGAGCATGACCGGCCGCCGGGCCGCTGGCTCCAGTCCCGGCGTCCAGATGTTGAGGAACAGGCAATCCTCACTGGTCGCCGGCTGCTGCCCCTTTTGCGGGCAGGACGGCGCGAAACGGGTGGCCGGCTGAATGTCGCGCCAAGGCTCGGGAGAAACGGGCGCACGAAAGCGACCGCGCGCGCTATCCTGCCCATAACGCACCCCGCGAAATACATGCAGTCCGCCTTCGCGCGTCCCCCGAATGCGGCCGTTACGGGTCGCCACGACCGGATCACCCCGCGCCGCCCATGTCGGAGAGGATGCCAACATCAGGCCCGCCCCGATCAGGGTTCGCCGGTCGATCATCGGCATCCATCCTCTCCTGTCATTGCCGAAGGGGGGGTGGGAGGGTTCACCCTCCTTAGCATTAGCCTTGAACGGCTGGTGTCAGCGTGCGAGCCATCCGCCGTCGACGGCCAGAATATGGCCATGAATATAGTTGGCGGCGGCGGAAGAGAGGAACACCGCAGCCCCGCCAATGTCGCTCGCCGCACCCCAACGGCCGGCCGGGATGCGCTCTTGAATCTGGCGATTGCGCGTTTCGTCGGCCTGCAACGCGGCAGTGTTGTTGGTCGCGATATAGCCCGGCGCGATGGCGTTGACGTTCACACCCTTGGCCGCCCATTCATTCGCCAACAGCTTGGTCAGGCCCGCAATGCCGCTCTTCGACGCGGTATAGCTGGGCACGCGAATGCCGCCCTGAAAGGACAGAAGCGAAGCGATGTTGACGATCTTGCCGCCGCCCTGCGCAATCATGTGGCGACCCGCCGCCTGACACAGAAAGAAGCTGGTTTTCAGGTTCGTGTCGATTACCGCGTCCCAATCTTCCTCGGTGAAATCGACGCTGTCAGCGCGGCGGATGATTCCCGCATTGTTGATCAGAATGTTGAGGCCGCCCAGCGTTTCGATCGTTTCATCAACGACGCGCTGAACGGGTTCGATGCTGCCAAGGTCGGCAGACACGATCTGCGCTTGGCGCCCCAACGCCCGTACTTTCTCGACGGTCTCCTCCGCCGGGGTGCGGCCTACGGCAGCGATGTCCGCACCGGCCGCCGCCAGAGACAGCGCAATCGCCTGCCCGATGCCGGTGTTCGCGCCGGTGACGATCGCCACCTTGCCGGAAAGATCAAAGGGGGTGGTCATGAAATCATCCGTTCGTTTCGAGCGAAGTCGAGAAACTCTGGAGCGCCGCTGGCCGTGCCTCGACTTCGCTCGACACGAACGTCATGCGCGCCAACCTTAACGAAGCTGGCAGATGTCCAGCACATTCATGTCGGTATAGTCCAGATTTTCGCCACCCATCGCCCAGATGAAGGCATAGCTCTTCGTGCCCGACCCCATATGCACCGACCAGGGGGGCGAAATCACGGCTTCCTCATTCTCGATGACGATATGCCGCATTGCGTCTGGTTCACCCATATAGTGGAAAACGCGATCGCCGCCCTGGAGGTCGAAATAGAGATAAATTTCGCTGCGCCGGTCATGCAAATGCGGTGGCATGGTGTTCCACACGCTGCCCGTCTCCAGCACCGTCAGGCCCAGCAGCAATTGTGCGCTTTCGCATACGCCCGGAATCACCAACTGATAGATGGTACGGTGGTTGGAATTGGCCAGATCGCCGCGTTCCAGCGGGTTTGCCTCGGCCAGCGTGATCTTCTTGATCGGACACGTCTTATGCGCGGGCAGCGAGGCGATGTAGAAACGCGCCTCTGCCCCCTCGAAGATCACCTCCGTCGTACCCATGGGTACATAGAGGCATTCCTTGTTGCCCAGATCATAGCGCGTGCCATCGACGATGATCGCGCCCGGCCCACCAATATTGACGATCCCTGCCTCCCGCCGTTCCAGAAAAGGATGTCCAGCGGCTGAAGCCGGTTCGCTCTGATCGGGCAGCTTCAGCGATCCACCGGCCGGCACCGCCCCGCCAATCACGAAACGCTCATTATGGCTGTAGTTCAGGACGACCTGCCCCTCCACGAACATTCCGCCGACCAGATAGCGGTCGCGCAAGCTCTCATTGTCCACGCACTCCATCATATCCGGGTGCGTCGCGTGATAGGTCTTCTCGAACATGAACCATCCTCTCAGCAGCGGCGTCATAATTCGGACACCGGTGTCATTTGAATCTCGTCTATCAGCTTGCAGCGGGCGGCGCAACCGATCCGCGACGGATCAATGTCGAACTGAAGTGGGACGGTTCATTGACTTCCGCCCCTTCCCCGATCGCCGTGCCAATCAGTTTGAGCGCAGCCGCCCGGCCCATGGCGACGATCGGCCACCGAACGGTGGTCAGTGGCGGCCAGACCCGTGTCGTCACCGGCGTGTCGTCAAAGCCGATAATCGACAATTCTTCCGGCACCGCAATGCCGCGCAGGCGGGCTGCATACAGGACGCCCGCCGCCATTTCGTCATTGCTGGCAAAGATGGCGGTCGGCCGGGGCGACAGATCGAGCAGGCTTTCCGATGCCGAAAGCCCCGATTCGAACGTGTATTGGCCGTCCGCTACCAGGCTGCGGGGCAGGCTGATGCCGGCTTCGGCCAAGGCCAGCTCAAATCCTTCGCGCCGCTCTTGCGCAGAGCGGAAGCCGTGCGGCCCTGCGATCAGGCCGATCCGGCGATGCCCCTGCGCAATCAGATAGCGCACCGCCTCCGCTACCGCTTCCCGATCATTGGACGTCACCATATGTTCGGCATCGTCCAGCACCGCCGATCCCATGCGCACATAACGGCATCCTTCTTCGTCCAACATCCGCGCCAGTGCGTCATTTTCCGACATTGGCGGCAGGATGACGACGCCAAACAGGCGCTGGCGGGTCACGAAGCTGCGAATATCGTCCATGACCAGATTGGAACCACGATCGACCGGCCGAATCACCATTTCAAACTCGGTGCCGTGCAACGCCTCCAATATGCCCTTCTGCATGCTCAGGATCATCTGAACATTGGGATTGTCGTAAATCAAGCCGATCAGGAAATTGCGGCCCAGCGCTAGCGCCCGCGCCTGCGGATTAGGGACATAACCGGTTTCCCGGATAATCTCCTCCACCTTGTCGCGCGTTTCCTGATTGAGCAGCGGCGAACGGTTAATGACGCGACTGACCGTCTTTTTCGACACGCCAGCCATGCGGGCAATGTCGTTAATGGTCAGCTTGGGCGCCAGGCCCTCATCCTGTTTCTGTTTTGCCATGTCGCCTTATAGCGCACAATTGGACAAGCGCCAGAATGGCTGGCTTGCCAATGACACCGGTTTCCATTACCTCGATTCCCAAGAGCGAGAACAGAGGATGAGCCAGTGAGCGCAAGCAATGATGTGGTGATGACGGCAACTGCCTTTGTCGATGCGCGGCGGACGGCATCTGGCCTGGACGACTATCCTGGCACACCGCCCGCAACATTGGACCAGGGCTATGCGATACAAGCCGCGGCGCTCACCCGTGTGTCCGATGCAGTCGCCGGCTGGAAGGTGGGTCGCATCCTGCCGCCTCTTTCCGATCAATATGGTTGCGATCGATTGTCCGGGCCGATATTTGCCTCCACCGTCGCCGTTGTGGACGACGACGCCACCGGGTTGGTTTTTGCCAACGGCTTCGGCGCGGTAGAGGCGGAGTATCTTTTCCGCATCGGCGCCCCGCCTCTCCCAGACAAGATGCAATTTACGCTGGAAGAGGCCGCTGCGCATATCGATGCGGTGCATATCGGTATTGAAATCGCCAGTTCGCCCTTCAAGGGGATCAACAGCCTCGGGCCGGCGGTAACGATTTCCGACTTCGGCAATAATAATGGCCTGCTAGTTGGTCCTGCCGTACCGAACTGGGGTGATGGCAGCTATGCGCATCAGCCTGTTCGAACCCTGATCGACGGAGCCGAGGTGGGCACCGGCACCGCAGCCGCCTTTAATAACGGCGCGATTGGATCGGTGCGCTTCCTGCTGGAAAATCTCGCGGCGCGGGGCATTACCGTACAAGCAGGCTGGTGGATATCGACCGGCGCCGTTACCGGTGTTCATCCGGCCAGGCCCGGCCAGGCAGTAGAAACGGATTTCGGACCGCTTGGGACATTGTCCTGCCGGATCGCAGAACAAGAGCCGCGCTGAAGCGGCCAGAGACAAGAAGATCAGGAGCAGGATGATGAAGGAAGCCAGCACCGCAATCCCACCGCCGGGCCGCTATCGCTGGGTCGTGGTCGGCCTGTTGTTCGCGGCCACCGCGATCAACTATGTCGACCGCCAGATGATCGGCGTGCTGAAACCGACCCTGTCGGCCGAAATGGCTTGGTCGGAAACCGACTATGCCAATATCGTTTTCTGGTTCCAGGCCGCCTATGCCGTCGGCTATCTGGGCTTTGGCCGGATCGTCGATGTCGTCGGCGCGCGGTTTGGTTATGCCATAGCCGTCACGATCTGGACCATCGCGCATATGGCGCATGGCGGTGTCCACAGCGTCACCCAGTTCGCGATGGCACGCTTTGGTCTGGGCGTCGGCGAATCCGGTAATTTCCCTGCTGGCATCAAGGCCGTGACCGAATGGTTTCCGCAGAAGGAGCGCGCCTTCGCCATCGGCCTGTTCAACGCGGGCGCCAATATCGGCGCGATCGTCACACCCTTGCTCGTGCCATGGCTGACCATCACCTATGGCTGGCGCGTCGCTTTCTACGCCACCGGCATCTTTGGCATCCTCTGGCTGATCGCTTGGCTGGTCTTCTATCGTCGGCCGGAGGATCACCCCAAGCTCACAGCGGGTGAACTGGCCTATATCCGGCAGGATCCGGCCGATCCGGTCAAGTCGATCGGCTGGGCGAAACTGATCACGGTCAAGGAAACCTGGGCCTATGCGATCGGTAAGTTCTGCATCGATCCAATCTGGTGGTTCTTCCTCTTCTGGCTGCCTGGCTATCTGGGCACCCGCTATGGCCTCGACCTCGTCAGCTTCGGGCCTCCGCTAGTCGCCATCTATTTGTTGTCAGATGCTGGCAGCGTCGTGGGCGGCTGGATGTCGGGCCGGATGATGAAGGCAGGTAAAAGCGTCAATGCCGCGCGCAAACTGACCATGTTGATCTGCGCCTGCGCCGTGTTGCCGATCTTCTTCGCGCAGTCGATCGACAATCTGTGGCTCGCCGTGCTGGTGATCGGCATCGCAACGGCCGCGCACCAGGCATTTTCCGCCAATCTCTACACGCTGCCGTCAGATCTGTTCCCACGCGGCGCGGTTGGCTCCGTTGTCGGCATCGGCGGCACTGTGGGGGCGATTGGGGGCATGGCGATGGCGAAATATGCCGGCTATATCCTAGATAGCATCGGCAGCTACACGCCGCTGTTTGCCGTCGCAGGCAGCGCCTACTTCATTGCGCTGGCACTGGTGCATATCCTGTCTCCGCGCCTGGAGCGCGTCAGCGTAGACGAGTTGGATTGATGAGCATCCTGACCGAACCAAGCCCCGTTCTGCTGGTCCATCCTGACGATAGCGTGGTCATCGCCATGACGCCGATCTCCGCAGGGACGTCCGTCATCATCGATGCTGAAACCATCGTCGCGCGACAGGATATCCCGCAAGGTCACAAGCTGGCGCGACTGAGTGTTGCGAAGGATGCGCCGGTGCTGCGCTATGGCTTTCCGTTCGGCGTTGCGACCATGGGGATCGAGCCGGGCGACCATGTGCATAGCCATAATGTCCATACGGCGCTGGGCACGGGCGACGCCTATCGCTTTACGCCACCGGAAGCGGACACACCCGTCCATGCGTCGGAAAGATCGTTCTTGGGCTATGTCCGCGACGATGGTTCGGTGGGCACGCGCAACGAGATCTGGATCATCCCGACCGTTGGCTGTGTCGGCCGAACGGCGGAGCGGCTGGCGGCCAAGGCCGGCCTGTCGTTGCCGGCCGGGATCGAGGGCATCCACGCCTTCCCGCATCCGCTGGGCTGTTCGCAACTGAGCGACGATCTGGAGGGCACGACCGGCATATTGGCGGCGCTGGCACAGCATCCCAATGCCGGCGGCGTGTTGTTGCTGGGGCTGGGGTGCGAATCCAATCAGATGGCGCTGATGCTGGAACAGATCCCCGCCGAGCGTCGTGCCCGTATCCGCACATTAGGCGCGCAGGCGTCGGCGGACGAAATGGTGGAAGGGCTAACCGCAATTGCCGAACTGGCCACCATAGCCGGGCAGGACAAGCGACAATCCGTGCCGCTTTCCGCCCTGCGGCTGGGCGTCAAATGCGGCGGCTCCGACGGTCTGTCGGGGCTGACCGCCAACCCACTGATCGGCCGTATGGCCGATGCGGTGGGTGACGCCGGCGGCGGCATATTGCTGACTGAAATTCCCGAGATTTTCGGCGCGGAGCGCATCCTGATGGACCGTTGCGCCGACGAAGCGACGTTCGACGCCATGGTTGATCTGGTACGCGGCTTCAAAGACTATTTCGTCGCCCATGGTGAGCCGGTCTCGGAAAATCCCAGCCCCGGCAATATTCGCGGCGGCATCACCACGTTGGAGGAGAAATCGCTCGGCGCGGTGCAAAAGGCAGGGCATGTGCCGGTGACAGACGTCCTGCCCTATGCCGGACGCGCCAGACGCGCCGGTCTGACCGTGCTGGAAGGTCCCGGCAATGACGCTGTGTCTACCACGGCTCTGGCGGCGGCGGGCGCGACGCTGACCCTCTTTTCCACAGGACGCGGCACGCCGCTTGGCAGTCCGATCCCAACCGTCAAGATTGCATCGAACAGCGCGCTGGCGGCGGCCAAGCCGGGCTGGATCGATTTCGACGCGGGCGCTGTTCTGGCAAAGGGCATGGACGCGGCGGCGCAAGAGCTGCTCGACACGGTCATCGCCATTGCATCGGGCAGGCTAGCTCGCAACGAAGTGAATGAGGAGCGATCGATCGCGATCTGGAAACGGGGTGTTACGCTGTAGGCTGCCCTTCTACCACGACCAGAGCTGGGATCGCCAACGTCACGCACAGCCCCGGCTTCGCATCGCCCAGGGTCAATTCGCCATCGTGGAGACGTGCAACCGCTGCCGCCAACGACAGGCCCAGGCCCGCCCCCGTAATATGGCGCGACGCATCCAGCCGGGCGAAACGGCGCAACGCTTCTACCCTTCGTTCCTGCGCTATGCCCGGTCCATTGTCCGCGACCTGAATGATGATCTGCGCACCATCGCGCCGCGCAGACAAGGATATCACATCACCGCCATATTTGAGCGCATTGTCGATCAGGTTGGACAAAACCTGCCCGAAGATTTCGCGATGGGACCGGATCAGCAAGCCAGGATCGGTATCGACCCGAATGCTTATGTTGCGCTCTTCTGCGACAGCCCCATACATTTCCTGAAAGTCATGTAATAGTGCCGCGACATCCACCGGCGCGAAACTGTCACGCCCGATGCCCGCTTCTGCCCGGCTGATCGCCAGGGCGGCATCCAGCATGCGCAGCAATGTGTCACCTTCTTCCAGAGCGCGCTCCAGCGCTGCGATCGCCACTTCGTCACGGCTCTGACCCAGCGCCTGTTCCAGCACGGCGCGCATACGGGTCAGCGGCGATCGCAGATCGTGGGCCAGTCCATCCGTCACCAGCCGCAATTCGCCCACCAGTCCCATAATACGATCCAGCATCGTGTTGATCGCGCTGCCCAGCGCGTCGAACATGTCGCCGCTGTCGTTCAGCGCAATGCGTTGGTCCATCGCTCCCGTTTCAACGGCAGCGGCCGTATCGATAACGGCGCGCAGGCGGCGCTGGATGATCGCGGCCGACACCCATGCCGCCCCGGCCGCCAGCGGCACCGCCAGCAATACCGCCCCCAATAAGGCCGCCTCCAAATAGGTGCCAAAGCGCATGTCTCGCTCCACCGCATGACCGGTCAGCAGCCGCGTGCCATCAGGAAAGCGGGTGCCCACGATCCCGATCGTTCGGCGCTGTCCGCTCGGCGTGCCGGCCCAGTGGAGACTAAACTGATGCCAGGCCCCCGCCGTGCCGACTTCCACCGGCCAGCGATCCAGATTGCCGGCGATGCGATGACCGTCGGGCGCAAGCAGCAGGATGACGGCATTGCCACTGGGATCTGCAGCAATCCGGTTGCGTACCGTCGCCCCAGCCGCGCTGAGGCCGGCCGCAGCGTAGGTTGCAGCAATATCGTCACGCAGCCCGATCGCCACTTCGCGACTGGCATGGTCGACCGCGCGTCCAGTGAACTGATGAACCGCGCCCAGCGCCAGCATCACGCAGGCGATCTGCATAAGGAAAACCAGGGCGGCGAAGCGCCAGATGACCGAATGACGCCAGCGCATCGAGGCAATCAGCCCTTTTCGCTCAATCGATAACCAGCGCCGCGCACGGTATGAATCAATGGCGTGTCGCCTTCCTCATCGATCTTGCGGCGCAGCCGGCTGATATGCACGTCGATGACATTGGTGCCGGGATCGAAATGATAATCCCAGACGCCCTCCAGCAACATCGTCCGCGTCACCACCTCGTCCCGGTGGCGCAACAGATAATCGAGCAAGCGAAATTCACGAGGTTGCAGATCGATCGATCGACCGCCGCGCTGCACCTTGCGCGACAACAAGTCCATTTCCAGATTACCGCAGCCCAGCCGCGTCTCGGGCGCCTGACCGTTCGTGCGACGACGCAGCATGATCCGCAAACGAGCGAGCAGCTCAGCAAAGGCGAAGGGCTTGGCGAGATAGTCATCCGACCCACCGGTCAGTCCCTTCACCCGCTCGTCCGCGGTTGCGAGCGCCGACAGGATCATGACCGGCGTTTCTATTCCGGCGGCGCGCAGGGCAGCCAGCACCGCCAACCCATCCATGCCCGGCAACATCCGGTCCAGGATGATGGCATCATGTGCGGCTTCGGTCGCCAGAAACAGGCCGTCGCGGCCATTATCGGCGCGATCAACGGTGAACCCCTCTTCCTCCAGGCCCTTGGCGATATAGTCGGCGGTCGTGGCGTCATCCTCGATCAACAGCAGCTTATGACTCATGACGCCTGCTTCCTTCCTCTTTATCGCGCACGGTGGCCCGCTGCATCCGGGCGGCGGCGCTCGATCGACCACCACCAACCAGTCGCTGCAAGTCCACCATCGCCCGCGCCAGCGACACGCCTTGCGGCCCGGCGATGAAGCGCGGCTCCCACTGGGGTGCGAATTTCGCCTTATAGGCACGCAGTCCGCCAAAGCCATAGAAGCTGTCGCCATGACGATAAAGAAAGGCGCCGGCTTTCGCCCAGAGTGGAGACAATCGCCGGGCTTCCAGGCCCGAAAGCGGCGCCATGCCCAGCGTAAACCAACGATAGCCCTGTTCCCGCCCCCATGACAGGAGGCAGGAGAACATGAAGTCCATCACGCCATAGGGGGCCTGCGCATCATGCCGCATCAGATCGACGGAGAGTTCATTCCCGTTCGCTGTCGAGAGGATGTTGGCGAAAGCCACGATCCGGCCGCCACAACGAACGATCGCGCAATCAAACTTGCACAGATATGCCGGATCGAAGCGGCCCACGCTGAAGCTTTTTTCCACGCCCCGTTTCGCCGCGAGCCAATGATCGGAAATGGCCTGTAATTCGGGCAACAACGCCGCAACGTCAGCAGCTGGAATGATTTCGAACAAGGCGCCATCCCGCTCGGCTCGCCGCGTGGCGTGCCGCAGCGGGCGCGCGACAGGCCCCGTCATGCTGAAACGCGCCAGATCAACACGCGCTTCCTCACCATATTTGACGATAGACAGGCCCAGTTCGACCGCCAGCGGCAGCGCATCCATGCTCAGTTGATAAAGCAACAACCGTCCCTGCGCTGCGTCGGCCTGTTCGCGCATCTGCCACAGCAGATCCCGCCATTCTACCGGATCACCGACCGGATCACCCATGACGATCCAGCTATGCCCCTGAATCTGGTACATGAGGAAAGCCCGCCCCGATGGCGAGACCAGAAACAGCTTGTCGCCAGTCAAGGCCAGCAAGGCATCCGTTCGCTGCGCCAGCGCCAGCGCAGGGGCGCTCAGCCCCGGACAGGCTGCCCGCGCAGGTCCATGGGCTGGCGCAGGGCGCAGCAGGCTGCGGACCGCAACCCCGACTACCAGCACGCCCGTCACCAACGCCGCGCGCAAAAAGCGAGAGGCATCCTGATGCCGTCCGAACTGCCACCACAGATCATTCTGATAATCGACATGACGATAGACGACGAAGCCGATCCAGATCGACAGGCCCACCGCAACCCCTAGGGCAATGATCCAACCCCGGGTGAGGATGGCGGAAGTCAGACTGGTGCGGCGATAGAAGGAGCGCCGACACCATTGCAACAATCCCGCGATAACAAGCAGAATTCCGGCCTCTTCATAGTCCAGCCCCTTGGCGAGCGAGAAGATAGCCCCGGCAATAAGGAGCAGGCGCGTCAGCCAGAATGCGCCGTCCAGCCTGCGGTACAGGCCCGATGCCAGCAAAATCAACATGGCCCCGGTCATGCTGGCGGCCAGATGCGATGCTTCGACAAAGGGCATGGGCGCAAGATCGCTGAGGGCATGAAATCGCGTTGGAATGGCAGGAAGCGACCCGGACACCAGCAGCATCGCGCCGCCAGCCGCCGCCAGGGTCGCCAGCACCGTTGGCGCAACGCCGCGCAGCACAGTCGCCCCGCCCCGCCCCGCCCGCCGCAATGGCTTGCTCCACATTCGCCCTTCATGCGCGGCCATCAGCATCAGCGCGACCGCCAGCGGCACAAGATAATAGATGAGGCGATAGACGATCAGCGCCGCCATCAAGCCCGGGCGACTAACGCCAGGCAGGGCAGCGAGCATGACCGCTTCAAAAACGCCAAGGCCGCCCGGCACATGGCTGATCAACGCCACGATGATCGCCACCGCATAGGCAAGGAAGAAAGTTGGGTAGAGGCCAATCGGCGCATGCGGGGCCAGCACGAACAGCGCGGCGCTGGCCAGAGCAAGATCGATGCAGGCGACGCCGATCTGGTCGAGCGCCTGCCGCCGTGAGGGGAGGAGCAACGCCCAGCCCATAAGCCGTACTGCAATTGGAGCCGGCCGCAATAAAAACAGCAAGCCACCGGCCACGACCAACAGGGCCATCCCGACGACACGCTGAACCTGTATGTCCAGTGTCATCGTGCCCAGAGTGATGTCGACGGGATGCACGGCCATGACGATCGCCGCCATCGTGAATATGCCGCTCCAGAAAGCCAGGCTGGCTGAAGCAATCACCCGCGCGACATCGCCCGGCCCCAGCCCGGCGGCGCCATAGATGCGCAGTCGCGCCGATCCGCCGGTAATGAGTGCAAGGCCCAGATTATGGCTGATCGTATAGCTGCAAAAGGACGCGAGTGCCGCTGTTCTCCAAGGAATCGGATGATCGCCGATGCGTAGCGCCATATGATCGTAGAAGGTCAGCACCAAATAGCTGAGGATGGTGAACAGCACCGATGCAGCGATGGCAGCCGGTTCGATGGCCTGAAAAGCAAGATGCATGTCGCGCGCATTCACCTGTCCGAACAGATGGTGCAGCCCCGCCAGCCCCAACGCCGTTACCAGCATGGCCGCCAGAATCGCCAGCCAAGGCTTGCGCCCTGCGTGCGATGGTGAAGCGAGCGCGATCATCACTGCTGCGCCCGACGCGCCAGCACCCGATCGATTGCGCGCAACAGCACGGCGCCCACAGCATCGGGATCATGCGCCAGTGTATGACCACCGGGCAGCTTGACCCGCACGGCATTGGGCTGTTGCAAGGACGGACACAGGCTGGCCGGCTCCTGCGCACCATAGATGCACAATAACGGCGTCCAACTGAGCCGGCGCGCGGCTGTTCGTGAATCCTCTTCCGGTTCCCAGAAGGAAAAGATTTCCGATGGCGACGCCCGCCATTGCCGCATGGCCCCCGGCACGATCAGGCCAATGAAGGCGATACGCCGGCGCAGGGAGAAAGGAATATAGGGCAGGGAAGGGGCAATTACATCCGCGCCATAGGACTGGCCCAGCAGCAGCAGCCGTGCGTCCGGGTCTATGGCCAGAGCGCGCCGCAATCCGTCCGTAATCATCGCGCCGGCTTCTTCCGGCGTGCGGCGGGCACGAAAGAAATGCAGGCTGTTTTCGGCGACCACAGTTATGCCGCGGCGATTGAGCCGATCCGCCATTTCCGGGCCTAACCCCGAAAAAAAGCCCATGTCGCCCGACAGGTAGAGCGCGACCGTATGAGCCGGCGGAGAGACACCGGGCCTGGCCGGCATTACGTCGAACGGCCGACCGCCAATATAGCCAATATGCCACAGGAACAGGAGCGCAGCGGCCAGAAGAGCAGGCGCGCAACGCGCAGCCATCCTCACGCCGCCTTGCTCCATCCGTTCGAATGGTCCGCAAGACCATCTGCGGCCTGCACCCGACCACTGCGCTCCAGCTTGCCCCAGCCAACCCAAGGCCCCAATATGGCGGTGAAGACGGCACGGATCACTACCCCATACATGATCTGGCGATAGACAAAGCGTTGCGCGATCAGCAGCAGCGCCGGATAACGTCTTTCCCGCGGCTCCAGCCGATAGGCAACGGCACCGCAGGCGATGTCGATCGCGGCAAAGGCCAGCCAGTAGATCGCCATGCGCAGAACATCACTTTGGGTTTGCGACCAGCCATGCTGCTGTATGCGCACCACCGTGTCGATAGCGCTGACCAGCAGCGCAAGATCGATGATGGGCGAAACCAACGCAAACCCGATCTGGAACAGCCATGCCTGCGGTAGCCCGACCCAGGCCAGTCCCGCCGGCCGACCGACGCGCCACACGCCGCGATGCTTCCAGAGGCACTGTAACGTGCCATAGGCCCAGCGAAAACGCTGTTTCGACAGGGCGCGGAAGCTTTCAGGCGCTTCGGTCCACGCCACGGCTTCCGTGTCATGGGCGATGCGCCAGCCCGCGCGCTGGACGGCAATGGTCAGGTCCTGATCCTCAGCGAGCGTGTCGGTCGGATAGCCGCCAACCGCATCGAGCGCGGCACGGCGCCAGGCGCCGACTGCACCCGGCACCACGGTAATTGCGCCAAAACGGGCCAATGCCCGTCGCTCCAGATTTTGGGCGGTCACATATTCCACCGCCTGCCAGCGCGTGACGAGATTAACCCGATTGCCCACCATGGCGTTGCCTGCGACCGCACCGACACCAGCGTCATCGAACCAGCGCGCCAGCCGGGCGATGGTCAGTGGTTCGAACTGGGTATCTGCGTCCAGCGCGACGACGATCGGCGCACGCGCAACGGCAAGCGCGCGGTTCAGCGCCTTGGCCTTGCCGCCATTGACCAGAGTGAGCAGACGCACCCGCGGATTGTCGGCAAAGGCGCGCGACACGATCGCACTTGTTTCGTCAGTCGAACCGTCGTCCACCACGATCACCTCGATCGCGACCTGCTCGCTCGCCAGAACACGGCGAACAGACGCTTCGATCACCTTGGCTTCGTTGAAGGCCGGGATGATCACCGACACGAAACGGCCCGGATCGATCGCGGGCGGATCGACGTGGTTGCGCCGCGACCGGCTGCCGATCGCCAGCCATGCCAGCAGCAATGCGCGGCCGATGCCAAACAGAATGACGACGAAGAACAGCCATTTCAGGACCATCACGACACCGGCAACGATCAGGAAGATGGCAACATCAACCCGCACCGCAGCCAGATCCGTTCCCCCGATCGGTGGCATCACCTGATCACGGGTCAGACCGGCCAGGCTGGACACGGTTACGAACTGGTAGCCCCGCGCCTTGAGGTTAGCGTCCGCGCTCGTGGTGTAATTTCCGGTGTAGATTGAGGCGATCGCATGGGTGGGGCATGCCCCACCCATGCGAATTCGATCTCGGTGGCCACCGGGCTCATCGGTAAGGTGGAGTTAC
>JAJZTH010000024.1 GCA_021849075.1 Pseudomonadota bacterium
GGCTTCGTCGATGCCGCCGACCATGTAGAAGGCGTTTTCGGGCAGATGGTCATATTCGCCTTCGACCACGGCCTTGAACGACTTCACCGTGTCTTCGATCTGGACGAACTTGCCCGAAATGCCGGTGAAGACTTCGGCGACATGGAAGGGCTGCGACAGGAACTTCTGGATCTTGCGTGCGCGGGCGACGGTCAGCTTATCTTCTTCGCTGAGTTCGTCCATGCCCAGGATCGCGATGATGTCCTGCAGCGACTTGTACTTCTGCAGGATCGACTGAACCGCGCGGGCGGTGTCATAATGTTCCTGGCCCACGGTGCGCGGTTCCAGAACGCGGCTGGTCGAATCCAGCGGATCGACCGCCGGATAGATGCCCAGTTCCGAAATCGCACGGTTAAGAACCGTGGTGGCGTCAAGGTGCGCGAAGCTGGTGGCCGGCGCCGGGTCGGTAAGATCGTCCGCAGGAACATACACGGCCTGAACCGAGGTGATCGAACCCTTGTTGGTCGACGTGATGCGTTCCTGCAGCGCGCCCATGTCGGTCGACAGGGTCGGCTGATAGCCCACGGCCGAAGGAATACGGCCGAGCAGTGCCGACACTTCCGCACCCGCCTGCGTGAAGCGGAAGATGTTGTCGACGAAGAACAGCACGTCCTGATTTTCGACGTCGCGGAAATATTCGGCGATGGTCAGACCCGACAGGGCGACGCGGGCACGGGCGCCCGGCGGTTCGTTCATCTGGCCATAAACCAGCGCAACCTTGGAGCCTTCGCTGATCGCGTTGCCGTCGGCGTCCTTGGCGATGACGCCCGCGTCGAGGAATTCGTGATACAGGTCATTACCTTCACGGGTGCGTTCACCCACGCCCGCGAAGACCGAGGTGCCGCCATGGCCCTTGGCGATGTTGTTGATCAGTTCCTGAATGAGAACCGTCTTGCCCACGCCAGCGCCGCCGAACAGGCCGATCTTGCCGCCCTTGGCATAGGGGGCCAGAAGGTCGATGACCTTGATGCCGGTGACGAGGATCGAGCTTTCGGTTGACTGGTCGACGAACTCGGGGGCCTTGGCATGGATCGGCGAGGTCAGGGTGGTGGCGACCGGGCCGCGCTCGTCGATCGGCTCGCCGACGACGTTCAGGATGCGGCCGAGTGTGGCCGGGCCGACGGGAACGCTGATCTGCGCGCCGGTGTCGGTGACTTCCTGACCGCGGGTCAGGCCGTCGGTCGAGTCCATCGCGATGGTGCGAACGGTGTTTTCACCCAGATGCTGGGCGACTTCCAGCACCAGGCGCTGGCCGTTGTTGCTGGTTTCCAGCGCCGAAAGAATGGCGGGAAGTGCATCCGGGAAGGTCACGTCGACGACGGCGCCGATGACCTGCGAAATGCGGCCTACATTGTTGGTGGTTGCCATGACTTATGTCCTTGCCTGCACTTAGAGGGCTTCGGCGCCCGAGATGATTTCGACGAGTTCGGTGGTGATCGCGGCCTGACGGCTGCGGTTATACTGTATGGTCAGCTTGTTGATCAGGTCGCCGGCGTTGCGGGTCGCATTGTCCATCGCGGTCATCGACGCACCCTGTTCGGATGCGTTGTTTTCCAGCAGCGCCTTGAACAGCTGGATCGAAATGTTGCGCGGCAACAGGTCGTCCAGGATCGCTTCCTCGCTCGGTTCATATTCCACCGTGGCGGGAATGGCGTTGCGGTCGGCGTCAGCCGGGATCTTGACCGGAATGATCTGCTGTTCGGTCGGGATCTGGGCCAGAGCCGACTTGAAGCGCGAGTAGAAGAGATGCGCGACGTCGAACTTGCCGTCGAGGAACATGGCGCTCAGTTCCTGCGCAACGGCCTGCGCCTGGGCAAAGCCTGGCTCCTTCGCGCCGGTGGTGTCGAACTGGGCGACGATCTTGCCGGGATAGGCGCGGTTGATGACCGGACGGCCCTTGCGGCCGATCAGGTAGAACTGGACCTTCTTGCCGTCCAGTTCCAGTTCGCGCGCCTTGGCGAGGGCCGCCTTGACGATGTTGGCGTTGAACGCGCCGGCCAGACCACGGTCGGAGTTGGCGACGACCAGCAGATGGACGTCGTCCTTGCCAGTGCCGGCCAGCAGCGGCGAAGCGCCTTCGCCCGAACCGCCGGCGATCTTCGACGCGAGGCTGGCGACGACTGCTTCCAGACGGCTGCTATAGGGGCGGGCGGCTTCGGCAGCGGCCTGCGCCTTGCGCAGCTTGGCGGCGGCGACCATCTGCTTGGCCTTGGTGATCTTCTGGGTCGATTTGACCGACCCGATGCGGAGCTTCAGTTCCTTGAGGCTAGGCATAGTTTATACGTTCCGAGCAAGGGCCAGACGACCCGCGAGACCAAAGAAACCGACGCCCATGGCGCCTTCGAACCAGCGCATTGCGCGGCTTTGACCGACCGACTGGCCCGCCTTGGTGGCGAGCGCCGCAAGCAGCGCGCACCACAGGAAGCCGAGCGCATAGACGATCGCGATCAGCAACATGCCCTGCCAGGGCGCATCCGGACCGGTGCCCACAAATTGGGGCAGCGCGGCGAGGAAGATCGCGACCTTCGGGTTCAGCACGGTGCTGATGAAACCCTGCATGAAGGGCGATCCGCCAATGCGCACTTTTGGCGCATCCGACGCGGGCGCCGGGTTGATCGCGCCGCGCAGCAGGCCAAGGCCCATCCACGCCAGATAGAGCGCGCCGGCGATCTTCACGGCCATGAACAGTCCAGGCACCGCGTTCAGCACGCTGAGGAAACCGAAGCCGCACAGCAGCATGTAGAACAGGCCGCCCAGCTGGATGCCGCCGATCGCCGCCATCCCCGCCTTCAGCCCGCGGCGCGCTGCGTGACCGGCCACCAACATGGTGTCCGGCCCCGGCAACAGCACCAGACCGATCGACATCACGGTCCAGGCAAGAAGGGAATGGGCGGTCAGCACTGCGATTTAGGCGAAGGTCTTGCCGAACGAGTCGAGCGCAGCCTTCAGCTTGCCCTTGGCGTCGTCGCCCAGATCCTTGCTGTCGCGGATCGCGGTCAGCACTTCAGGATGGTCGTGACGCAGATAGGCCAGCATCAGTTCTTCGTAACGGGTCACGTCCTTGACCGGGATCGCGTCCAGATAGCCGTTGGTGCCGGCGAAGATCGACGCAGTCTGCTCTTCGAACGGCAGCGGCGAGAACTGACCCTGCTTCAGCAGTTCAGTCAGGCGCGCGCCGCGGTTCAGCAGCTTCTGGGTCGATGCGTCGAGGTCCGAACCGAACTGGGCGAAGGCCGCCATTTCGCGATACTGGGCCAGCTCCAGCTTGATCGAGCCGGAAACCTTCTTCATCGCCTTGGTCTGCGCGGCGGAGCCGACGCGCGACACCGACAGGCCGACGTTAATGGCCGGACGGATGCCCTGATAGAAGAGGTTGGTTTCCAGGAAGATCTGGCCGTCGGTGATCGAGATCACGTTGGTCGGGATGTACGCCGAAACGTCGCCCGCCTGCGTTTCGATGATCGGCAGAGCGGTCAGCGAACCATTGCCATTGGCGTCGTTCATCTTCGCAGCGCGTTCCAGCAGGCGGCTGTGCAGATAGAAAACGTCACCCGGATAGGCTTCACGGCCCGGAGGACGACGCAGCAGCAGCGACATCTGGCGATAGGCGACGGCCTGCTTGGAGAGATCGTCATACACGATCACGGCATGCATGCCGTTGTCGCGGAAAAATTCGCCCATGGTGACGCCGGTATAGGGCGCCAGATACTGAAGCGGAGCCGGCTCCGAAGCGGTCGCGGCGACGACGATCGAATATTCCATCGCGCCATTTTCTTCGAGCTGCTTGACGATCTGCGCGACGGTCGAGCGCTTCTGGCCGACGGCGACATAGATGCAATATAGCTTCTTGCCTTCGTCGTCGCCTGCGTTGACGCCCTTCTGGTTGATGAAGGTGTCGATCGCGACGGCGGTCTTGCCGGTCTGACGGTCGCCGATGATCAGCTCGCGCTGGCCACGGCCGACGGGGACCAGGGCGTCGATCGCCTTCAGGCCGGTCTGCACGGGTTCGTGCACCGACTTGCGGGGGATGATGCCCGGCGCCTTGACTTCAACGCGCTTGCGCTCGGTATACTGGATCGGACCCTTGCCATCGATCGGGTTGCCAAGGCCATCGACCACGCGGCCCAGCAGACCCTTGCCGACGGGGACGTCGACGATGGTGCCGGTGCGCTTGACGGTGTCGCCTTCCTTGATCTCGCTGTCGGACCCGAAGATCACGACGCCGACATTGTCGGCTTCCAGGTTCAGCGCCATGCCCTGAACGCCATTGGCGAACTCGACCATTTCGCCCGCCTGGACGTTGTCGAGGCCATGGACGCGGGCGATGCCGTCACCCACGGTCAGCACGGAACCGACTTCGCTCACCTGTGCTTCGGTGCCGAAATTGGCGATCTGGTCCTTGATGACCTTCGAAATTTCTGCGGCGTTGATGTCCATGTCTTAGCCTTTCATCGCCATGGCGAGCGTGTTCAATCGGGTGCGGATAGAGCTGTCGATCATCTGGCTGCCGATCTTGACGACCAGCCCGCCCAGGATTGCGGGGTCGACCTTCGCCTCGACCGCGACTTCGCGGCCGACGCGCGCCTTCAGGCTCTTGGCCAGGGCGGTGATCTGGGTTTTGGTAAGGGGGTGCGCGCTCGTCACTTCGGCGCGGGCCTCGCCCTTGTGATTCGACAACAAGGTTTCATAGGCGCGGATGACGGCGGGGAGTTGCCCCAGGCGACGATTCTGCGCGAGCACGCCCAGAAATTTTGCCGTCAGCGCGTCGATCCCCATGGAGGATGCGACGGCGGCGATCGTCTTACCCGCTGCATCGCGGCTCAGCACAGGGCTGGTGATCAGCCCTTTGAAATCGGGTGATTCGGCCACGGCGGCCTTCAGCGCCCCCAGGCTTTCCGCCACCGTGTCGAGCGCATTTGCGTCGCGCGCCAGATCGAACAGCGCCACCGCATAACGGCCGCTGAGGCTGGCTTGAATACCGCCGCTAGTCTCCACGCGCTTACCGTCCTCCGTTTGACGTTCCGGCCGCTGATCAGCCGGTCATGCAAAAAGGGGGCGCGGTCTGATGCCGTCCCGTGCCCCTGTTGTCGGGCCGGTTAGCAGCGCGATTATGACTATGCAAGTCATGTGACGCGATTCCATCGATAGTGTGAAATCGCGGCTATTTGCCTGAGTTTTTATGCGGGACGAATCGGTTATTCGGCAGGATCGGCCGGCGCAAGCCGTCCCTTCTGGCAATGATAGACGATCCGTTCGTTGGGCTGGGCCGGAAGCAGCGTTGTCATGTTGCTCTGGAGCGACGCGATCCGGGTCAGCAGCGCGGAGTCGCTGCCGCACCCCTTGATCGGACTTGCGTCCGAACCGTCCTTCAGCAGCGCGCGCGCCTTGTCCATCGTGTCGAGGTCGGGCAGCCAGCGCTGGACGCGCAGCGTGCCGCTGGCCGGGTCGAACTGGCTGGACGTCACATAATTGGAGTCGTCGGGGACGATCGTGCGCTGCCATCCCGTGCCCGATGCGACATATTGGGTGTCGCCATTGACGCAGCCGCCCTCGGCCCAGTTGAAGCCGATGTCGTTGGGCTGCGACACAGTCAGCCGGCTGCGGTTAAGGTCGACCCGGCAGATATTGTCGCCCGCCCAGGCAAAGGCACCATTGCTGGTCACGCCCTTGTCCTGCGGCAACTTCACCCGTTCATCGATGCTGGCGAAGCTGGGCTTGAGGAAGAAGAGGCCGAGCGCCGCGAGCAACAGCACGCCGCCGCCCGCCAGGAACCAGGTCGCCTGCTTTTCCTTGCCCTGATTGTAGAACAGGCCGCCCGCGCCAAGGCCCAGCACGGCCAGCGCCAGCAGCACGGCCGCGCCCGCCATTGCATTTTCGCGCGCGGTGATGACGTCGCGCTCGGCGTCGTCGCGCGCTTTGGTCAGCGCCTGTTCGCGCGCGTCGGCGCTCGCGCGATCCTTCTGCTCGCTCGCTTGCGCCTCGCGCTGGGTGATGGAGGCTTCGGCCGCGTCCGCCTCGGCCATGGAGCGGCAGCCAACGACCGTGTGCAGAGAGGAGATTCCGGCCTGCCGCAGGAAGGAGGCGACCTCACGCCAGGACACGGCAAAGCCGAACTCCGCATCATTGCCGTCCGATACCGAACCGAAGCTGTTGACGCCCAGAACCCGGCCGCAATCATCCACCAGCGGCCCGCCGCTGTTGCCGGCCGCCAGCGGAGCGGTGTGCAGCAATGTGTCGAAACTCTGGCTGGCTCGGCCGGAAGAAATGGTGCCGCTGGTCTTCACCGTGGCGAGGGGCTGCACCAGTTGCTTGAGGCCCAGGCCCTGCGCCCGGTCGACCGTGCCGGGATAGCCAATGGCGGTGACATGCTGCCCGTCGCTCACGGCCCCGGCGTAGAAGGTGCTGACCGGCAGCCGCCCTTCCTCCAGCTGAATGAGGGCCAGGTCATTGCCCGGCGAGTAAGCGATGATTCGCCCGCCATAGGTCTTCGTGCCTTCCGACGGGATGACGCCGATGACCAGATTCTTCTCTTCTCGGGCCAGTTCTACGACATGGGCGTTGGTCAGCACCTTGTCCGGCGCGACGGCAAAGCCGCTGCCATGGCCGACGAAATAGGCGTCCGACCCGTCGGTTGCGACCAGCGCGACCCGCACCACGCCGCGTGCGGCAGAGGCGATGTCCTGTTGTTCGGCATGCAGCGAAGCCGGCGTAATCAGCGCCAGCGTGAAGCCAAGGATCGGGGTGAAGCGGCGAAGAAAGGCGACCATCGTGGCGCATACATATTGGAAGGCGGGCGCGGCGCAATCGGGAAAAGGCAAAATGCTTTGAGCGCAAGACGCAGGAAGCATGGCGGTCGGCGACCTTCTATCCCATATCCTCATGAACCAGATGACTCGCCTATCCTCCGCCATGCCGGCCCGGCCCCATGCCATGCCCGATGCCGATGCTTGCTGGGCCGCCTTTCTGGCGCGCGATAGAGCGATGGACGGCGTTTTCGTGGGCTGCGTCGCCAGCACCGGCATCTATTGCAAGCCCAGCTGCGCCGCGCGCCATCCGAGGCGGGAGAATATGTCCTTCCTCCCCGATCCGGCGGCGGCGCGTGCGGCGGGCTTCCGCGCCTGTCTGCGTTGCCGGCCGGACGAGATCGGGCGCGATCGGCTGGCGGTGGAGAAAGCCGTGGCCCTGATCGAATCAGCGGAAGAGGTGCTGCGTCTGGAGGCGATCGCCGATCATGTCGGCTATGCCCCGCATCATTTCCATCGCCTGTTCAAGCGGGAGACGGGGCTGACCCCGGCCGCCTATGCGCGCGGCGTGCGCGCCGAACGGTTGAAACAGGCGCTGGCCCAGCCGGGCAGCGTGACGGCCGCCATCTATGAGGCGGGCTATAATGCGCCCAGCCGCGCCTATGCCGATGCGGAGCAGCATCTGGGCATGACGCCCAGCGCCTGGAAGGAAGGCGGACGCGGGGTGACGATTCGCTGGCGCGTGATCGACTCCAGCCTTGGTTCCATGCTCGTCGCGGCGACCGACAAGGGACTGTGCCGCATCAGCTTTGGCGAAGGGGAAGGGGCTTTGCGCGCCCGTTTCCCCCATGCCGATATTCACCCGGCCGACCCGGCGCTTGACGCCGTGGCGCAGCGGGTCGTGGCGCTGGTCGATGATCCTGCCGCCGGGGCTGACCTGCCCGTCGATGTGCACGGGACGGCGTTTCAGCAGGCGGTGTGGGCGGCATTGCGCGCCATCCCGCCGGGCGAAACGCGCAGCTATGGCGATATCGCCGCAGCGATCGGCCGTCCCGGCGCGGTGCGGGCGGCGGGCACAGCCTGCGGTGACAATAATCTCGCCATCCTGATCCCCTGCCATCGTGTCGTGCGTAGCGACGGCAGCATGGGCGGCTATGCCTGGGGACTGGAAAGGAAGCGGGCGTTGCTCGCGCGCGAAGCCCTGAAATAATGCGCAAGTAACGGGAAGATTACGCCTTTTCTTCCTCCGTCGCCTCGGCCACAACGGGTCGGGTTTATGGGGTGGTGATATGCGAAGCGCGCGATTCTGGGGAAAGATGCTGGCGGGGCTGATGCTAGCGGGGGCCAATATGGGCGCCGCGCATGCCGCCTGGTATCAGGCGCAGACCCGGCATTTCACCGTCTATAGCGAAGGCAATGATGAGAAGCTGCGTGGTTTTGCCGAGCGGCTGGAAAAGTTCGACTATCTGCTGCGCGTCGTGACCCGCGTCACCGACCCGGAGCGCGGCAGTCCGGTCAAAGTCTACCTGCTGTCGAACGAGGGCAAGGTGAAGGCGCTGGCCCGCAATCCCAACATCGGCGGTTTTTACACGACGTCGGATCGCACGGCTTTTGCGGTGTTGTCGCGGGAGGCCAAGGTCAACCAGTTTGATTTCGGAGCGGAGGAAATCCTCTTCCACGAATATACCCATCATTTCATGTTGCATCATTTCCCCGCCGCCTATCCGGCCTGGTATGTCGAGGGTTTCGCCGAATTTTTCTCGGTGGTGAAATTTCCGAAAAACGGCTCGATCGAATTTGGCCATGTGCCAATGGCGCGCGCACCGGGGCTGGTGCTGGGGTCGCCTTATCCGGTGGCCAATCTCTTTGCCCGCGATACGGATGGCCTCAGCCTGCGCGATGGCGACCGCTATTATGGCACCGCATGGCTGCTCACCCATTATTTCCAGTATAAGGAGGAGCGCCGCACGGAAATCGCCGCTTACCTCAAGGATGTGGCGGACGGGGCGAAGGATATGAAGCCCGACAGCTATTTTGCCGGCGGGCTGGCGGGGCTGGAAAAGGACCTCAAAGCCTATATGCGGCATCGGCTGAACGCTTCGGTCCTCACACCCAAGGAAATGAAGATCGACGCCATCACCGTCGCCCCGGTCGATCCGGCGCAGGGGGCGCTGATCGAGGATGAGCTGCGCCTGATCAATCATCCCCGGACGGAGGATCTGCCCGGCATCGTCACGGCCATTCGCACGACCGCCGCCAAATATCCGACCAGCGCCTACGCCCTTGCGCTGCTGGCCGAAGCCGAATGGGCGGCCGATCAGAAGGAGGCGGCGCTGGCCGACGCCGACCGGGCGATCGCGATCGATCCCAAATCGTCGCGCGCTTATGCCGTGCGCGGCGAAGTGTTGCTGGAAAAAGCGCATGACAGCGATGCGGAAACGGACTGGAAGGCGGCGCTGACGTCGATCGTGCGCGCCAACCGCGCCGACACCGAAGACCCCGTGCCGCTCGCGCTCTTCTATCGCTATCACGCCATGCGCGGCGGCAAGATGCCCGATATCGGCTATGACGGCCTGTTCAAAGCCTATTCGTTGCTGCCGCAAAGTCCCGAATATCGCTTCAGTTTCGCCCATGCCACGGCAATCAGGGGCGATTACAAGACGGCCTCGATCCTGCTCGATCCGATCGCTTATTCGCCCCATGGATCGGACATGCGCAACGCCGCTTTGCGGCTCAAGGCGGAGTTTGACGCACAGGCGGCGGAAAAGGAGAAGAGCGCGGCAAAGACTGGAAATCCTGCACCCGCGTCATGACCGCTGCGCGGTCCGGCTCGCTCATGCTGCGCCAATGGACGATCTCCTCGATCGTGCGGCCGCATCCGGTGCAGATGTTGCGCGCCCGGTCGAGCGCGCACAGGTTGCGGCAGGGACTTTCCATCTTGCCGGTCTAGCCCGCAAATCCGGCGTGGACCAGTAAAGCGAGCGGGAACGGCGACGTTTCGTCGCAGGCGAAATGATTCTTGCTGCATTTTACATTTGATTAACTATAAACGACTTCAGCCTATGGGCTTTGGGGGTGATGTCGGGTTTGCGCTGCTTGTTGTTCTTTTTGCTGCTGCTGACACCGACCGCCGTCTTTTCAGCGTCCATGATCCAGCCGGCCATGATGCCGCTTGGCGCTGGCCCTAATGCGGCCGCCGCCAGCACCGCGCGGATGGTTGGCGCCATATTGGAATTTACCCGCTGGCCCACGGCCCGGCCGGTGGTGCGGTTGTGCCTGACGGGGCGGACGCGCAACGCCGCGCGACTGAACGCCATCGATCTGGCCAATGGCGCGGGGGTGGAGGTGTCGGATCTGGATGGGCCGACGGACGTGCCGCTCGATCGCTGCGACGCACTCTATATCGGGCGGCTGGACGCACCGTCGATGCGTCAGCTGATCGCATCGGCCAACGGCCGGCCGGTGGTGACGATTGTGGAGGACGATCCAGTCTGCCGCAGCGGCGCCATGTTCTGCCTGCTTTACGGTCCCCAGTCCTTATCCTTCCAGCTGAACATCGATGCGGTGTCGCGTTCCGCCGTGCGGATCGATCCGCGTGTCCTGCGCCTGTCGAAAGGAGGCTATTGAACCATGAGAGCCTCGCTGCGATCCGCCATGCCGACCCTGCGTCAGGTGCTGGCGCGCGGGCATATGCGCCTGATCCTGATCGCCGTGCTGACCGCCGCAGTCACTCTGATGATCACCGGCGTTCTGGTCATTCGCGGCTATGCCGATCGCAACCTCGCCCTTATCGCGCGGACGGTGGCCTATACCGTCGAACCCGCTCTGGTGTTTGAGGATATGGATGCGGCGCAGCGCGGCATTGCGGCAGTCGCGGGATCGGAAAGCGTCCATCATGTCGATGTGCGCGACGGTCGGGGGCGCACGCTGGTCGAATGGCGTCGGCCCGGCGGCGGCGTGATGGCCAGCATCGAACGGGGTATTGCCGATCTGGTGGCACCGTCGCCGGCTCTGGCCGATATCCGGCGCGGCAATGAGGTGATCGCGCAGGTGCGCGTCTATGGCGGCGCGGACGGGCTGGGCCGTTTCATCCTGTCGGGCCTGGCCACGGCGCTCGCCGGCCTCGTCCTCACCCTGATTGCGACCTGGACCCTGTCGCGCCGTTTGCAGCGTGACGTTACCCAGCCGCTCGCCCGGATTGCCGAAGTCGCCCATGCCGTCCGCGCCGATCGCCAGTTCGACCGGCGCGTGCCGTCCTCCGACATTCAGGAAGTCGATCAGCTTGGCCGCGATTTCAACGCGCTGCTGGATGAACTGCATGATTGGCACAAGGGCATCGTGACCCATAACCGCCTGCTGGAGCAGCAGGCGACCCGCGACGCGCTGACCGGGCTTGGCAATCGCGCCATGTTCGAACAGGCGCTGCCCGCCGCCATGGCGCAGTCCGACGCGACCGCCCGGTCCTTTGCTATCCTCTACATCGACCTCAACCGCTTCAAGCAGGTCAATGACACGCATGGCCATGATGCGGGTGACGCCTTGCTGATCGTCGTTGCGGCCCGGCTGCGGGCGGTGCTGCAACCGGGCGATGAAGCCTTCCGCCTGGGCGGCGATGAGTTCGCCCTGATTCTGGCGCCGGGCATCACGGCGGCGCAGCTGGCCGCGACCAAAAGCCGGATCGCCGATGGCATGATCCAGCCTGTCATGCTGCCCAACGGCGCATCGATCGATGCATCGCTCAGTATCGGCAGCGCCTGCTACCCGGAGGATAGCGGCGATGCGCGCGATCTGCTGCGCCATGCGGACGCGGCCATGTATGCGGCCAAGGCTGGGCGCGTCGGCAATCGCGATCGTTGACAGCAAAGGGACCAGAATGCGTCAGTTTCTTCTCGCTTTTTCCTTTCTCGCGCTTTCCGCCTGCCAGACGGTGCGGCCATCGTCCAAAGCGGCTTTCACCCCGCAGCAGGAGTCGGCGTTGCGGCAGCAGGGTTTCGAACCGGCCGGGGACGACTGGCAATTCGGCATGGCTGATCGGCTGCTCTTCGCCACTGAAGAAAGCACGCTGATCCCGGCGCAAAGGGGCGCGATCGGCCGCATGTCCGGCGCGCTGCGCGCAGTCGGTATAAATGGCGCGCGGGTGGAGGGGCATACCGATTCGACCGGCACGGCCAGCTATAATCAGGCGCTGTCGCTGCGGCGGGCGCAGGCGGTGGCTGATGCGCTGGTGGCCGGCGGCATGGCCCGGCCGGCGATGCGGGTCGCCGGCATGGGCGCGCGCGTGCCGGTGGAAAGCAACCGATCGGCCGACGGGCGGCGGGAAAATCGCCGCGTGGTCATCATCGTGTCGCCGGCGGACGCGCACTAATCCTTACATGAAGCTGTAGGGGTCGATGTCCACTGCAACCCGCGTGCCCGATTTCCACGCCAGATTGCCCAGCCATTCGCGGATCGCGCCCTGCACATCGACCTGACGGGTGGCGTGGATCAACAGACGATGCCGGTGCCGGCCGCGCAGCACGGACAGCGGCGCGGGGGCGGGGCCGTAAACGCGCATCCCCTCTATCGCGGGCGCCGATTTGCCGATCAGCCGCGCGGTCTGCGCCGCCTCGTCGGCATCCTCGCTGGATATGATGATCGCGGCGAACCGGCCGAAGGGCGGAGCATTGGCTCGCCGTCTATTCTCCGTCTCCACCCAATAGAAACGCTCGGTATCGCCGTCGATCAGCGCCTTGATCACGTCGCTTTCGGGCATGCGCGTCTGGATGAACACCTTGCCCGGCTTCTCCCCGCGTCCGGCGCGTCCCGCCACCTGCACGATCTGCTGAAATGTCCGTTCGGCTGCGCGCAGATCGCCGCCCTCCAGCCCCAGATCGGCGTCGATCACCCCCACCACCGTCAGGTTGGGGAAATGATAGCCTTTGGTGATAAGCTGGGTGCCCACGATGATGTCGATGTCGCCCGCCTCCACCGACTTCACGAATTCGGCTGCGCGCGCCGGCGAATGCAGCGTGTCGGATGTGGCGATGGCGATCCGCGCCTGCGGCCACAGCGCCTTCACCTCATCCGCGATCCGCTCGACGCCGGGGCCGCAGGCGACCAGCGAATCCTCTTCCTTGCATTCCGGACAGCGGCGCGGCGCGGGGACGACATGGCCGCAATGATGGCAGGCCAGCCGATGCGTCAGCCGATGCTCCACCATCCAGGCGGTGCAATTGGGGCATTGGAAGCGATAGCCGCAATGGCGGCATAGGGTCAGCGGCGCATAGCCGCGCCGGTTGAGGAACAGCAGACTCTGTTCGCCCTTCGCCATCACCTCGTCGATCGCCTTGACCAGCGGCGGCGCGATCCAGCGGCCGCGCTCGGGCGGATCGGTCAGCAGGTTGATGCCCTCGATCGCCGGCATTTCCGCTCCGCCAAAGCGCGATGGCAGCTTAATTTCGGCATAGCGGCCCAGCTCCACCTGATGCCGCGTCTCGATTGCGGGCGTGGCGGACGCCAGCACGACCGGGAAATTTTCCATGAGGCCGCGCATCACCGCCACGTCGCGGGCGTGATAATGGACGCCTTCCTCCTGCTTGAAGCTCGCCTCATGCGCTTCGTCCACGACGATCAGGCCCAGATTGGGATAAGGCAGGAACAGGGCCGATCGCGCGCCGACGACGACCTGCGCCTGTCCGCTGGCGATCGCGCGCCAGGCCCGTCGCCGCTCGCTCTGGCGCAGGCCGCTATGCCAGTTGACCGGCACCGTGCCGAACCGCTTTTCGAACCGCTCCAAAAATGGCTCGGTCAGTGCGATTTCGGGCAGCAGCACCAATGTCTGCCGGTCGGCGCGGATGGCGGCGGCGATCGCCTCGAAATACACCTCCGTCTTGCCGGAGCCAGTGACGCCGTCGAGCAGGAAGGGCGCGAAATCATGCGCGCGCACGGCATCGGCCATCTGTTTTGCGGCGCTGCGCTGCGCCTCCGACAATATGGGCGGCGCATGGTCGGGGTCGGGCATGGGGAAGGGGGTGTCGACGCTCACCTCCACCGCCTCGAATATATCCTGCTTGATGAGGCCACGGATCACCGCGTCGCTGACCCCGCCGATCATCGCCAGTTCGCGGATCAGCCCCTGTCGCTCGCCGATCCGTTCCAGCGCCTGTGCGCGCTGCTCGGTCATGCGATCGGGCACAGCCCCGGTCGCGCGATACTCGATCACGGTGCGCGCGCCCTCCAGCGCCGCCATGGAAGACAGCGCCATGCGCAGCACTGCGGCGGGCGGGCTGAGATAATAGTCCGCCGTCCATTCGATCAGCCGGCGCAGCGGTTCGGGCAGGGGCGGGGCGTCGATCACCTCGATCAGGTTGCGCAGCCGGTTGTCGCCCACCGTTTCGGTATCTGGGAAGCTGCTTTCCTCCCACACCACGCCGATCAACTGGCGCGGCCCCAGCGGCGCGACGACGATGCTGCCCGGCTCTACCCGCATGCCGTGCGGCACGCGATAATCGAGCGGGCCAAGGGCAGCGTTCAGGATCAGGACACGGGCGCGCGACGACATGGCTATCGTCCTTAAAGCGCTGGGCGCGGGGCGCAATGGGCTGGTTACAGCCGCCAGCTAAGCGTCAACCAGGGAATATGCGACACGACATCGGGCCGCCCGTCGCGGAAATTCTGTTGCCGCATATAGAGGAGTTGCGCGTCCAGCGTCTTGGCGACCGGATGGCGCAGCCCAATCTGATTGCGCATCATGGCAAGGCCCGTCTTGTCGCTCGGCCGGGCGCGGTTGAGGTGAAAAAAGACTTCGGTTGCGGCGATGACGGTCCATTGCTTCTCGCCATCGATCGGCACCGCCGCCTGCACCCGTTGCCGCAATCGCCAACTCTCTTCATCGGCGGTGCTGAAGAAGCGCTGTTCGATCCGGGTACGGCTGAGCCAGATGCCCTTGCTCAGCGTCGCCTGCTGGAACAGCCGCAATTCCTGATCCGCTTCGCTTTTCAGATAGGCCATGCCGCCGCCCAGCTGCAGATGCGGCGCGATGCTGTGGTCGATGCTGATCCGGGCCAGAAACTGTTCGCCGCCGCTTTGCGCGTCGGATCGCAATCGCTGGCTGGAATCGACGGTAATGCTGTCGTTAGGGCTGACGCGGATGGTCGCCAGTTCAGTCATCCATGCCTGGCTTTCTTCCGTCACGGCGCAGGCCGGGGCCGCCGGCGACAGGAGGAGGCATAGCCCCGTGGCGAAGCGGGCGCGGGGCGAACGGGGCATGGCGGGTCCTTTGGAAAGGTAGTCATGCCTTAATCGTGCTTCTGCGTAGATGTAAATATGGGTCTGCCAGATGGCGAAACCGCCCGTCAGCCGCTAAAGGGGCGCGATTCGCATAGCCCCGGAGTCCTTCCCATGAAATTCTTCGTCGACACCGCCGACACCGCCGAAATCCGTGAACTGGCCGCTACCGGCCTGCTGGACGGCGTCACCACCAACCCCACGCTGATCCACAAGTCGGGCCGCAAGTTCCTGGAAGTGGTCGAGGAAATCTGTGGCATCGTCGATGGCCCGGTCTCTGCCGAAGTGGTCGCGCTCGACCATGAAACCATGATGAAGGAAGCCGAAATCCTGCGCAAGATTGCCGACAATGTCTGCATCAAGGTGCCGCTGACCATCGACGGCCTCAAGACCTGCAAGGCGCTGACCGACGATGGCACGCAGGTCAATGTGACTTTGTGCTTCTCGGCCAATCAGGCGCTGCTCGCGGCCAAGGCCGGCGCAACCTTCATCTCGCCCTTCGTCGGCCGTCATGACGACAATGGCTTCGACGGCCTGGCCCTGATCGAAGACATTCGCCTCATCTATGACAATTACAGCTTCGGCACGGAAATTCTGGCCGCCTCGCTGCGTCACCCGATCCATGTGCTCGACTGCGCGAAGATCGGCGCCGACGTCATCACCGCCCCGCCGGCCGTGATCAAGATGCTGTCGAAGCATGTCCTGACCGACAAGGGCCTCGAAGGCTTCGCTGCGGACTGGGCCAAGACCGGCCAGACCATTCTGTAAGAATACTGCCCCGGCCCACGCTCCCGCCCGGCCACCCATCAGGATATCATGTCTGGGTGGCCGGGCGGGGTGCGGGTCGGTCCTCCTGACGACGCTTCCTCTGGAACCGGCGCTCGATCGGCTCATTCTCTCCTCAAGGAAGGAGAGAGGCTATGTTCGTCGCGGTCTATTGGTGGCGGGTCCATCCTGGCAAGGAGGACCAGTTTCGTGCCGCCTGGCGGCGTGGGACCGACCTCATTCGCGCAAAATATGGCAGCTATGGATCGCGCCTGCATCGTGACGCCGACGGCCGCTTCGTCGGCTATGCCGAATGGCCGGACGAGGCGACATGGCGGGCGGCGTTCGACCGCAAGATGGTCTATGACGATCCCGAAACCCGCGCCGCCTTTGTGGACGCCATTGCGCAAGTGCCGGCGAACGCCGATCCCATTTTCACCATGACCGTCACCGACGATCTGCTGGCGCGCCACCTGACATAATCAACACGCCATAAAGTGCTCGCCGCACGACCAGACGGGCGGGCCTGTCCGATCGCGTTTCTCGTCGCGCTGACGGGAGTGGGTGGGGCTGATGCCTCTCCGACTCTGCGCGCGAATCGCGGCCGATATCCGTTTCCCTTGCATCAAATTGTTTTACGCACGTTCAGCAGCTGGCTTTGTTCCCGGGCTGGAAAAATAATTTTACGATCGAGATATAATTCGGAAGCTTATCCGTAGCGTCCTCCTGAAGATGGTGGAAATATATCATTTTAAATCAGTGATTTAATGGAATGTGAAAATCACATTTCAGATGTGAAATCATGTGGCAATAAAATGACACATTTCAAAAAAGGGCCAGTTGCGAAACAGGATTTGTTTGCAAGGGCGGTGCGGGGGCGGCACCCCGGGGCGTCCGCGCGGCGTCCCCCGCCTTAGTCGGTCGCCAACGCAGGCAAATTTGCCGCTCCAGATAAGGGACTGGAAATCTTGAAGAACTTTGGACTTATCGCGTTTTTGCGAGGCGGAGTCGCGCCCGCAATTCTGGCTGCGACGCTCAGCCACGCCCCCGCCTTCGCGCAGGACGCCGCCCCCCAGGCTGCCGCCGAACCCGCCGAAGACACGATCGTCGTCACCGGATCGCTGCTGCGTCAGGTCGACAAGCTGACCGTGTCGCCGATCACCACCGTATCGGTGGAAGATCTGGCCGTGCGCGGCATCACCACGGTGCAGCAGGGCATTCAGAGCCTGTCGGCCAATAACGGCCCGGCGCTGACCAACGGCTTCTCGGCGAACGGCGCCTTTGCTGGCGGTGCTTCGGCTGTGTCGCTGCGCGGCCTCACCACCTCTTCGACGCTGGTGCTGTTCGACGGCCTGCGCGCCGCTTATTATCCGCTGGCCGATGACGGCACGCGCAACTTCGTTGACCTCAACACCATCCCCGACGCGATCGTCGAGCGGGTTCAGGTGCTCAAGGACGGCGCGTCGGCCACCTATGGCGCGGATGCGGTCGCGGGCGTGGTCAACATCATCACCAAGCGCGAAGTGAAGGGCCTGCACCTTCAGGCCGAAGCCGGCGTCAGCGAAAAGGGCTATGGTGCCAACCAGCGTCTGGCCGCCACCTATGGCTATGGCGACCTGTCCGAACAGGGTTTCAACGCCTATATCAGCGCCCATTATCTCAAGAGCAACGCGGTCTATAACCGCGATCTTGGCTCGCCCTATAACAGTGACGACCTGTCGGGCATCTGCCACGGCGGCGTGTGCGGCCCCAACAATATCGCCAATGGCGTCGATCCCTCGATCGGCTACACCGGCCTTGCGACCACGACCAACGTGTTCATGGTCCGCCCGTTCGACCCGTCGACCAATCTGGGCACTGGCCGCTATCAGTTGCTCAATGCCGGCGCTGGCTGCGGCAACCTCAATCCCTATACCCTGACCGATCAGGAATATGCGGATTTCGCCACTGCACCGCGCACTGTCTGCCAGCAGGATATCACCCACGACTATAGCCAAGTGCTGCCCGAACAGCAGCGCTGGGGCATTTCGGGTCGCCTGACCAAGATCGTGGGCGACACCGGCGAAGCCTATCTCGAACTGAATTACGAGAACAGCAAATCCTCCTACACCGGCCTTGCCTCGATCATCCGCGCCAATGCGCCGGCCGGCATCGACAATCCGGCCTACTCGACCTCTTCGGGTTCGACTCTGCTGCGTTTGCCGGTCTATGTCTGCGCCCGTGGCACTGCCGCCTGCGACGCCACCAACGGTACGCTCAACCCCAACAATCCCTATGCCGCTCAGGGCCAGGAAGCCGCCATCATCGGCCGCCTGCCGACCAGCACCGAATATAATGAATCGGTCAATCAGGTCTTCCGCGCCGCCGCCGGCATCAAGGGCGATTTTGGCGACGACTGGCATTATCAGGTCGATGGCACCGCCATGGTTTCGAAGCTGCGGACCAAGGCGAAGGGCTATGTCTATATCCAGCATCTGCTGGATGTGATCGCGGACGGTTCGTATAATTTCATGAACCCGTCGGCGACCTCGCAGGAAACGCTCGACTATCTGACCCCGACCCAGATCAACCACAGCAAGACCCAGCTCTATCAGGGCCAGGCCAGCCTTTCGAAGGAAGTGTTCGACCTTCCGGGCGGCCCGCTTCAGGTCGCCGTGGGCGTGGCTGCGCGCTATGAATCGCTCAATAATCCCAGCGGCAACCCCGACTATGACGGCCAGACGGAACGCTATTTCCGCCTGAACGCTTTCGGTGCCAAGGGCCATCGTGATGTGGAATCGGCCTATTTCGAGGTCAAAGCCCCCGTTGTCGATCAGCTGGAGCTGAGCGCCGCCGGTCGCTACGATCATTATTCGACCGGGCAGGATAACTTCGCGCCCAAATTCGGCGCCATGTTCAAGCCGATCCGTCAGCTGATGATCCGCAGCACCTATTCGCGCGGCTTCCGCGTACCCAGCTTCGCGGAAATGGGCGCTCTGCCGACCACCGGCTATGTCACCCAGTCGCTCGGCACGATGCCGGATTCCTACCTCGATCAGCATCTCAATGCCGACGGCTCGTACAACACCTATGTCACCGCCTATTCGATCGGCCAGACGACGGTCGGCAACCCGGAGCTGAAGGCGGAAAAGTCGCGTAACTTCACGCTGGGCGGCGTCTTCACGCCGACCAACAATCTGTCGTTCAGCGTCGACTATTATAACATCAAGAAGACCGGCGCGATCACCTCGGTCGACTTCTCGGGCGCCATTGCCAACTATTATGCGACCGGCGAAACCAGCTATGACGGCGTGACCATCATCCAGGATGAAGTCGACCAGACCCATCCGGATGCGCAACGCCGCATCCAATATGTCCAGGGCAGCTTCATCAACGCCAATACGATCAAGACGTCGGGCATTGATTTCAACGCCACGGGCAAGTTCCGCATCAACGACAACATCACCTTCTCGTCGTCGATCGATGCGACCTATGTGATCAAGCTGAACACCGAATATCCCGGTGGCCGCGTCGAACATTATGTCGACACGCTGGGCAACTTCAACCTGACCGCCGGGTCGGGCACCCAGCAATGGCGTGGCAGCTGGCAGAACACGGTCGATTTCGGCCGCGGTTCGATCAGCGCGACGGCTTACTACACCGACGGCTATAATTATTCGGCCGAAGATCAGGGCGGCACCGCCGGCGACTGCAGCCTGGTGCCCACCAACTATAATGGCGACGCCTATCAGGGTTGCCGCGTGAAATCGTTCATCAGCGTCGATATGACCGGCACGATCAAGGTCAATGACCAGTTCGAGCTGTATGCCAACGTCATGAACGTCTTCAACAACAAGCCGCCGATCGATGCGACGACCTATGGCGCCTATCTCTACAACCCGGTGGTTGGCGAGTCGGCGATTCTGGGCCGCTCCTTCCGCATCGGGGCGAAGGCGTCTTTCTAACAGGGGTGCCTTAAAGCAACCGGGCGGTCCTCCCTTGCGGGGCCGCCCGGCCTTTCTGGCAGTCGGTGCGTCCTCTCCAGCCGACACTGGAGGCGGCGCGCCGTCGCTGCCTCTTCATAACCACTTCAATTTCTTGAACCGGGCGTAGAGCAGGGTGCAGATCACCGTGATCACACCCAGCACGACCGGATAGCCGTAGACGCTCTTCAGCTCCGGCATATGTTCGAAATTCATGCCGTAAATGCCCGCAATCGCGGTCGGCACCGCCAATATCGCGGCCCAGGCGGCCAGTTGCCGGGTGATGTCGCCGGTGCGTTGCTGCTCCAGCAAATTGGAGGATTCGAACACGCTGTTCAATATCTCGCGCAAATCGTCCACCATCGTCTGCACCCGGCGCACATGATCGCGCACATCGCTGAAATAGGGGCGCGCCTCATGGTCGATGCAGGGCAGGTCGACCTTCACGAACTTGGTCGCCACTTCCTGCATCGGGGTCAGGATGCGCTGGAACCGGATCAACTGGCGGCGCAGGTTGAAGATGCGGGTAATTTCGTCCCGACCCAGAAAATGGTCGATCATGTGCTGCTCCATCGTCAGCACTTCTTCCTCTATCCCCTCGATGATCGGCAGATAGCCATCGACGATGAAGTCCAGAATGGCGTGGGCGATATAATCCACCCCCTGCGCCAGACGGGAAGGCACCGCTTCCAGATCATGGCGCAGCGTCACATGCGCGCGCGCTGACCCATGGCGAACGCTGATGATGTGATTATGGCCGATGAACAGCGCCGTCTCGCCATAGCAGATGACATCGTCCTCGATATGGGCGGTGCGGGCGACGACGAACAGCTGGTCGCCATAAATGTCGACCTTGGGCAGCTGGTTGGCCTTGATCGCATCCTCCACCGCCAGCGGATGCAGATCATAGGCTTTTGCCAGCGCCTGCATTTCTTCCACGCTGGGATCGGCGACGCCGATCCAGACGAATTCGGACTTGTCCTGCGCGCAGGCGATCCGTTCGTCGATCGACACCGCGCGCACGCGCTGGCCATGGCGATAGAGATAGGCGGCGATGACGGTCATGAAGCCTCTGTTTCCCTGTTGTTTCCAGCAATTAGCAGACTCTGGCCGGTCCGTCGCCCGCGTCTTGCATTTTGTCGCGCGGCAGGGGCGGCTCCTATGATTTTTGCCAAAGGGGGTGGCGCGTGACTTCACCCTGACATAGTTGAAGCGGAAAGGGGGCGCATGAAGAAGCGCGCGGAACATGCCGGGAGAGGGCAGGCCGCACGCCGGACCGGAGCCGTGCCTTGACCATAATGACAATAGATTTTGAGGCGTCCTGCCTGCCCCGCCATGGCCGTTCCTTTCCAATAGAGGTGGGGATTGCCGGCGATGGAATCGCGCGCAGCTGGCTGATCCGCCCCCATGCCGACTGGGCCGACTGGGACTGGACGGCCGAAGCGGAGGCGCTGCACGGTCTCTCCCGCGAAAGGATCGCACAGGAAGGCCAGCCGGCGTTCGTCGTACTGGCGGAACTGACCGCCGCCGCGACCGGGCATCGGGTGATCGCCGACAGCCTGATCGATCAATATTGGCTCGACACGCTCGCCGCAGTGGCCGGAACGACTGCGCCCTTTCGCATTGAACATGTCGCCAGCCTGTTCGATGAACAGGGGGCGGATGAACGGCGGATTGCCGATGCCGTCGCTTATGCCGACGGGCAGGGCGCGCTGCGGCACCGCGCGGCTGGCGATGCGCTGTGGCTTTCCGGGGTGATTGCACGGCTGACCCAGACGGCGCCCGCCCCGGTCCTGCTTGCCGCGCAATGAGGCTTGCTTTCACGCAGCAGCAATGATTTGTTACATCCAGCCCATTACGCAGACATTCATCGGACCTACACCCGACGCAATCCCCGGTCGCTGACGATCGGGCGTAGAAGGAGTAGCCCATGTTCCTTACCGTCGCATCCCAGGCGCTTGCCGTTCTGGCCGCCACCGCCGCCCCCGTCCACAGCGCCGAAATCAGCCATGGCGCGCAGGCTTACAGCGCCAGCTACCACGCACAGCCGTCTATCAGCCTGCGCGAAGTTGAGCCGCGCTTCGCCAACCGCAATGCCGTGCCGGTATGCCGTTGGCAGGCCGACCTGACCGTCAATCGCGGCGTTGCCGCACAGGGGCGCGCCGTTCCCGCCTTTGGCAAGGCGATCCATCGCTTTACGCCAGTATCGGGCAGCTATGCCGGCAGCTGCGCCGCCGCGCGCAGCCAGATCAATGCCGAAGTCGCGCGTTATGCGCAGGCCAAGGCGGCCGAAGCGGTTGCCGTCGCGCAGCAGGACCGCGCCGTGCTGGTGGATGAACTGGACAGCGTGCGCGCGCTGACTATTCAGGGCTGATGAACCCACCGCTGGTACTGATCGCCGAAACCCAGCAGGATTTGCGGCATAATGTCCGTGAATATCTGGAGCAGAGCGGATTTCGCGCTCTGCCTGCGGTTTCGGCGAACGACATTTTCAGCGCTTTGACCAGCGCGCCGATCGGGGCGCTGGTGCTGGACGCGGCGTTGCGCGGATCGGACGGGCTGGACCTGTGCCGGGATGTGCGCGAACGCAGCGATGTGCCGATCATCCTGGTCGGCGCCAATAGTTCGGAGGTCGACCGGGTGGTCGGGCTGGAGCTGGGCGCCGACGATTATATGGCCAAACCCTATTCCACGCGGGAACTGGCTGCGCGGCTGCGCGCCGTGCTGCGCCGAGGGCGGGGGGAAAGGGCGTTGGGCCTGCGCCGTCAGACCCAGGCGATCTTCGATGGCTGGGTGGTCGATTTCGCCCGGCGTGAAGTGGTCGATCCGCAGGGCGGACTGGTGGACCTGACCGCCGCCGAATTTTCATTGCTGACGGTGTTCATCGATCATCCCCAGACGGTGATCGCTCGCGCCCGCCTGATGGAACTGGCCGGGGTGCGCGACGCGCCTTCGTCCGACCGCAGCATTGACGTGCTGGTCAGCCGACTCCGCCGCAAGCTGGGGGAAGGTGGCCGGGCCGCTCCGATTGTTACAGTCCGGGGCGTCGGATATATGTTCAGCGCCGTGGTGGATCGGCGCTGAACCGGCCTTTTCTGCGCCAAATGGCGGTTTTCCGCCATTTGGCGCAGCGCCCGCTCTCTTTATCGGTCAGACATATAATTTAACAAATCCGCTGCGTTGCAGCAAAGTCGCGTGTCTATCCTTCAAACTACACCGGTCCGCCCCCTGGCCGGTCAGGCATTTGAAGAAGAGGATAGACTCCATGAACGAGCTACTCGGTCGTGTTTTTGACTTTGAAACCAAGGTCTACCCCAGCGAAAGCACGCTGTATAATCAGCTGGCCAACCATGGCCAAAGCCCCAAGGCGCTGATGATCAGCTGCGCTGATTCGCGCATCGTTCCCGAACAGATCATGCAGGCCGCGCCCGGCGACCTGTTCGTGTGCCGCAACGCCGGCAACATCGTGCCTCCGCATGACAGCCAGCTGGGCGGCGTGACCGCGACGGTCGAATATGCCGTCATGGTGCTGGGCGTGCGCGACATCATCGTGTGCGGCCACAGCGATTGCGGCGCGATGAAGGCGCTGGCCACCAATGCTGACCTGACCGCCATGCCCAATGTCGCCGCCTGGCTCCGCCACAGCCATGCCGCGCAGAAGGTGTGCAGCGACAACTATCCGACCGATCTGGAAGCTGCCGACAAGCTGCGCAACATGGCGCTGGAAAATGTCGTCGTTCAGCTGGCGCATCTGCGCACCCATCCGTCGGTCGCTTCGGGCATCGCGCGTGGCGAAATCGCCCTGCACGGCTGGTATGTCGACATTCATGCCGGACAGGTTCTGGGTCTGGACGGGGAAACCGGCCAGTTCGCGCCGCTGCGCGAAGACCAGCCGATGCCGGTCGCACTTCCCCATGGCCGCCGCCTCGCTGGCGCAGCGGTCTATGCCCAAGCGGCGGAGTAAATCATGTTGAAGGCTCTTTCCGGCGGCAATTTCGGCCGCGACTTCACGGCGTCGATCGTCGTGTTCCTGGTGGCCATGCCGCTCTGCATGGGCATTGCTGTGGCCTCTGGCGTGCCGCCGGAAAAGGGCCTGATCACCGGCATCATCGGCGGTATCGTCGTCGGCCTGCTGGCGGGTTCGCCGTTGCAGGTCAGCGGCCCCGCCGCCGGCCTTGCGGTCATCGTCTTTGAAATTGTGCGCGAACAGGGGCTGTCCGCCCTTGGTCCCATCCTGATTCTGGCCGGCGCGATCCAGGTGATCGCCGGCCTGCTGCGGGTCGGCGGCTGGTTCCGCGCCATTTCGCCTGCGGTCGTGCACGGCATGCTCGCCGGCATCGGCGTGCTGATCGTGGTCGGTCAGTTCCATGTGCTGTTCGACGACAAGCCCCTGTCGAGCGGCCTGCACAATCTGATCGCCATGCCTGGCCAGGTTCTGGGCCTGTCGAATGGCGATGCTGCCACGGCCTTTGCCGTTGGCCTCGTCACCATCTTCGGCATGCTGGGTTGGGAGAAATTCCGCCCCGCATCGATGAAGCTGGTGCCCGGCGCGCTGGTCGGCGTGCTTCTGGGTACGATCGTCGCCTTCACCCTCAGCCTGCCGGTGGCGCGCGTGGCGGTGCCCGAATCGATCATCGCGGCGGTCGCCCTGCCCGAACAGGGGCTGCTCGCGCAGCTGATGAACCCGACCGTCATCGCCACCGCCATCGCCATCGCCTTCATCGCCAGCGCGGAAACATTGCTGTCGGCGGCGGCGGTCGACCGCATGCATGATGGCGTGCGCACCAACTATAATAAGGAACTGAGCGCGCAGGGCGTGGGCAATCTGCTGTGCGGCCTTGCCGGCGCGCTGCCGATGACCGGCGTCATCGTGCGGTCTTCCGCCAACGTTCAGGCCGGCGCCAAGACCCGCCTGTCGGCGATCCTGCACGGCGTCTGGATATTGGGTTTCGTGGCCTTGCTGCCCTGGCTGCTGCGCGAAATCCCGATGGCGGCGCTGGCCGGTATCCTCGTCATCACTGGCGTTCGCCTGGTCAGCCTGGCCCATGTCAAACATCTCTTCCACCTTTATGGCCCGCTCCCGGCCGTGGTGTGGGCGGCGACGCTGATCTGCGTGGTGGCGACCGACCTGCTGACCGGCGTGCTGGTGGGCATCGGCCTGTCGATGATCGAATTGTTGCCGCACGCCAAAAAGCTGCGTCTCAAGGTTGAGGAAGAAAGCCGCGCCGACGCGCATGAAGTGGCCCTGCGCGGCACCGCCACCTTCCTCAGTCTGCCCGGGCTGTCGGCCAAGCTCGAATCGCTGCCGACGGCCGGCCTCGTCATCCTGAATGTCGAGCGTCTGGGCCATATCGATCATACCTGCGCGGAAATGCTGCGCGAATGGGTTGATCGCCGCCGCGGCGCCGGCGCGCCTGTTGAGCTGTTTGGCGCAACCGGACGGATGCGCCAGCTCGTCGCCTGACACCCCCCCCCCTCCCGTTCAGGCGGCATTCCGAACCGTCGTACCATCCCCCCGGCACGGCGGTTCTTCTTTGTTCATTTTCAATATGGAAACATAACAGCAATATATATTGCTATTATAGCAAAGAACCGTGTTCCTCATGGCACAACATGTCCGATCCTTTCGCAGCTGCGGTAAAAGCGGTTTGCGTGGTCGCCGCTAGAGAATAGTTGAAGGTCATCCGCCGGTATTGAAGACGATCAACCAAAGATCTTCGAACCGCTGCGGATGCAGGACGGAACATTCCAACGTAAAGGGGAATGTTCATGAAGTATCAAATCGCCTGTGCCGCCCTCGCGCTTATGACCAGCGCGCCGGCTTTTGCTCAGGAAGAGCCATCCAGCCCCGTCACCGTCAGCGGCAGCGTCGGCCTCGTTTCGGACTATCGTTTCCGTGGCGTATCGCAGAGCGACCGCGGCATGGCCATCCAGGGCGGCATCACCGCAACCCACGAAAGCGGCTTCTATGTCGGCACCTGGGCATCCAGCCTGGGCGGTTGGGGTCGTTTCGGTGGTTCGAACATGGAACTGGATCTGGTTGCTGGCTATGCCATGCCGCTGGGCGAAAACGCCACGCTGGACGTTGGTCTGACCTGGTACATGTACCCGTCGGGCGCGGACAAGACCGACTTTGCCGAACCTTATGTCAAGCTGTCGAGCCAGATCGGCCCGGTCAAGGGTCTGATCGGCGTCGCTTACGCCCCCAAGCAGCAGGCGCTGGGCCGCTGGTCCTATACCGCGCAGAATGCCAATGATGTGCTGGAAGGGCTGCCCTATGACAATGAAGGCGACAAGGAAGATAATTTCTACGGCTGGGTCGACCTGAGCGGCGCCGTGCCCAACACCCCCGTCACGCTGAAGGCGCATATGGGCTGGTCGAACGGCAACCCCGGCCTTGGCCCGAACGGCACGTCGATCGCACCCACCGGCAAATATCTGGACTGGCTGGTCGGCGCGGATGTCGCCATCCCCGGCACGCCGCTGACCGTGGGCGTGGCCTATGTCGACACCGACATCGCCCGCGTGGAGGAAGACTATCTTCGCCCCAACTTCATGGTCAACGACAGCAAGGATGCAGGCAAGTCGATCGCGCGCAGCACGATCCTCTTCTCGCTGACGGCGGCCTTCTGATCAAAAAGGGGGGCGGGATCGGTTCGCCGGTGTCGCCCCTCTTGCTTTGCGCAGGGCCTGTGTCCGGCCCGACCCCGTGACAAATTGTTGCTACAGTCGCGATTGACCGTTTCACAGCACCCGCGCAGTTGACCCCCCATCCTGCGCCTCTTATCTCCAAACCATGACCTTAGCTGTGTTCCCGCGCGCATGACCGCGCCGTCGATCATCCTCGTCGAAGACGATCCGCCGCTGCGCACGCTCACCGCCCGCGCGCTTCAGGAACATGGCTATGTCGTCCGTCCGGCTTCCTCCGGGCCGGAAATGTGGGTGGCCTTCGATGCCGGCCCGGTCGACCTGGTCGTGCTGGACGTCATGCTGCCGGGCACCAACGGCATTGATCTGTGCCGCCAGATTCGCCGCAAGAGCGACGTTCCCATCATCTTCATCAGCGCCAAGGGCAGCGAAACCGATCGCATCGTCGGGCTGGAACTGGGCGCGGACGATTATCTGCCCAAGCCGTTCGGCACGCGCGAACTGATCGCCCGCATCCGCGCGATCCTGCGCCGCGTCGGCGTGGAGCGCGGCCCGGACGAGCATCGCGAAAGCGAAGCCCATTTCGACGGCTGGAGCGTCAACTTCCCCCGCCGCGAACTGCGCTCCCCCACCGGCGCGATCGTCGAACTGACCGGCGCGGAATTCGATCTGCTCGGCTCCTTCCTCAGCCATCCGCAGCGCGTCATCGCGCGCGAACGGCTGATCGAACTATCGCGCACCCGCATGGGCGACAGCTCCGACCGCAGCATCGACGTCCTCGTCAGCCGCCTGCGCCGCAAGCTCACCACCGCGGACAAGGCCGCGCCGATCACCACCGTTCGCGGTGTCGGCTATATGTTCAATGCAGAGGTCAGCCGCGCTTGAGGCGGCATTTCAGGGGATCGCTGGGGCTGCTCGGCCGGCTTTCGGCGATCCTGCTGTTGACGGTCACGCTGGAATTTGCGGTCGGCACCCTCATTTACGAGCGCGCCAGCCATCTCTCCCTGCAGGATGACGAAGCCCGGCGTCTGGCCGAACATCTGGTCATCGCCCGCAAATTGCTGTCTGAACAATCGCGAGTCGATCGTCCCGCGCTCAGCCTTCAACTGACGACCGATCGTTACGACGTGCACTGGTCGCCCTCCGCGCCGCCGCCGCCGCCTTTGTCGCCGGAGCTTCAGCGCATGCGGCAACAGATCGTCGCCTGGGAACCCAAGCTGGAGAAGACCGGCCTCTGGTTGCGGGTGACGCCCGGCCGGCATTCGGAAATCAATGGCGGCCTGCAACTGCGCGACCGCAGCTGGCTCTATTTCGGCATGCATCATTATGGCAGCAAATGGGCCTTCACCATCGGCCGGATGGGGCTGGCGCTCATTCCCGTCCTCGCGTTGCTGGTGGCGGGCTGGCTGTTGATCCGCCGGACGCTGTCGCCCTTGCGCGATCTGACCCACGCCACGCACAAGATCGGGCGCGGCTCCGAAGTCGTGGTGCCCGAAGCGGGCACCAATGATGTGCGCAACCTCATCACCGCCTTCAACGCGATGCAGGCGCGCATCCATCGCCTGATCGATGAACGCACAGAAACGCTGGCGGCGGTCGGCCATGATCTGCGCACGCCGCTTGCCCGGCTGCAATTGCGGCTGGACATGCTGAAGGACGATGAAGTCCAGCAGGCGATGGCCGGCGATCTGGAGGAAATGGGCGCGATGCTGGAATCGCTCCTGGCCTTTCTGGGCGGAGAGAAGGATCCCGAGCCGCCGGTGCGCACCGACATCGCCGTCAGCATCGCCACCGTGGTCGACGCCTTTCAGGATCACGACCATGACGTCACCTATGAAGGGGCGGATCATCTGGAAATGGATGTGCGCGCCTTGTCGCTGCGTCGCGCGGTGCGCAACCTCATCGAAAATGCGCTCCATTATGGTCAGCGCGCCCGCGTTTCGCTGGAGCGGGCCGGCAATGAAGTGCTGATCCGCGTGGATGATGACGGTCCGGGCATCCCGCGCGAACGACTGGAGGAGGTGCTGCGGCCCTTTTCCCGGCTGGACGATGCGCGTCAGCGCAACACGCGCGGGCTGGGTCTGGGGCTGGCGATCGTGCAGAAAGCGGTCGCGGCCGAGGGCGGCCAGTTGACACTGGCGAACCGGCCGGATGGTGGTCTGCGCGCCGAAATCTGCCTGCATTTGCCCCGATCGGCGCCAAGAACGCCCATCCGCGCCTAAAAGAAAAACCGTCCGTCCCCAAGCAAAACTCGTTTATCGCGCTCCCTGCCTCCACGCTATGTCGGCCCTGCAAAGGCATGAGGCGAATATGAACGCAGACGGACCGGACGACGATCGCAGCATTGAAGGGCGTGAGGTCGAAGGATATTGGGATCTGGACCAGCTGGTTTCGGAACTGAGCGTGGCCCGGTCGCGCTGGCGGCAGGCGCAACAGCATCATGCCGAATATGGCGCCGAAGGCTTCCCGTCGCGCGCCAATCTGGCGAAGATCATGCAGTCGCTGTGCGGCGCGCTGTTCCCGCTGCGCCTCGGCCCCAGCTTCGTGCGCCTGCATAATGAAGATGCCTTCGTCGCCGAAACGCTCCAGACGGTGCTCAGCCGCCTCTACGGCCAGATCCGACTGGAACTTATCTATGCGCTGAAGGATGAACCGGCGGCCGTGGTCGATCGGGAGGCCGCCCGCATCATCGGCGGTTTCGCGCAAAGCTTGCCGGGCCTGCGCGTGCTGCTCGATACCGATGTCGACGCCGCTTTCCTGGGCGATCCGGCGGCGCGCAGCGTGGACGAAGTGCTGATCTGCTACCCCTCCATGCTGGCGATCATCCATCACCGGCTGGCGCATCGGCTCTATGATCTGGGCGCGCCGCTGGTCGCGCGCATCATCTCCGAAATCGCGCATGGCAAGACCGGGATCGACATTCATCCTGGCGCGACCATCGGCCAGTCCTTCTTCATCGATCATGGCACCGGCGTCGTCATCGGCGAAACCGCGATCGTGGGCAATCGCGTGCGCCTTTATCAGGGCGTGACGCTGGGCGCGCGCAGCTTCCCGGCGGACGAAAAGGGGCAACTGGAAAAGGCGCAGCCCCGCCACCCGATCATCGAGGATGATGTGGTCATCTATGCCGGCGCGACGGTGCTGGGCCGGATCATCGTGGGCAGCCGATCGGTCATCGGTGGCAATGTCTGGCTGACCGACAGCGTCCCGGCCGACTCCAACGTACGGCAGGCCAAGGCGCATTATGAAGTCACCAGCCGCGTCGAAGTCTCCGCCCCCCACCGCGTCCACGCCCTGCTGGAAAGCACCGACGGCATCGGCGAGAATATCTGAGGGAAGGGGGGGCGTGGCCGATATGGGTGGTTTCCTGCCATTCCCCTCCCGCCTGCGGGAGGGGCAGCGAGACTTACGCGCGTAGCGCGTTAGTCGCAGCGGGGTGGGCTGTTGCGACGTCCAGCCCACCCCCTAACCCCCTCCCGCTGGCGGGAGGGGGAACAGGCTACCTATTGCCCGCGCCAGCCCAAAGCCCGTTCGCTTCGAGCGAAGTCGAGAAGCACATAGCCCTTAATTGCCCGCTCCCCGACCTGCCCGAAACGAACAGCCATGCCTCACTGTGCGCAGCTATCCCCCGCGCCGGCCACCAGATCCAGGCACCGCCCGTCAATCTCATCCTTCGCCACCGGCAGATGGATCAGCGCGGCCAGCGTCGGCAGGATATCCACCGTCTCCACGCCCAGCGGCTGTTCGAAATGCTGCATCCCCTTGCGCCAGAACAGGATCGGCACGCGGCGATCCGTGTCCCAGGGCGAGCCATGGGTGGCGACCGCGCCCATGGTGGCGCTTTCCGGGATCGACATGACCCGCGGCTTCAGCAGCACCAGCAGATCGCCCGACCGCGGCGCATAGAAGCTGGCGCGCGCCTCCTGGATCAGGCTCCAGCTTTCAGGCGGGCCGGAGGGGGAGGGGGTGGCGGCGATTTCCGCCTTGGTGAAGACGGTCTGCACCTGCGGATGCGCGCGCAGATAGGCCAAGGTGGCGGCCTCCACCTTTGCGCGTTCGGCGGCCGTCAGCCCCTTGTCGAAATAAAAGTCGCCTGCCGGGCCGTCGCCCCAGATGACCTTCTTGCCGGCCATGCCGACCTGCTCGGCGATGGTCGCGTTCAGCGCCTTGGGCGTCAGCGCCTTGTCGACCCGCTGCTCCATCGGCATCGCGTTCAGATTATGCCGCTCGGGCAGGTCGTGGCCGCCATGGTCGGCGGTCAGCACCACCACATAGTCGATCCCGTCCTTGTCCAGCCTGTCGAAGAACGCGCCCAGTTCGGTGTCCAGCCGGTCGACCTGGATGCAGCTTTCGGTGCCTTCGGTGCCATAGGTGTGGCCGACATAGTCGGTCGCGGACAGGCCGATCGAAATGATGTCGGTCTGCGCCTGCTTGCCCAGTTGCATGCTCTCGATCGCGGCGGCGGCGAAGGCCAAAGTCATCGCATCCTGCTCGGGCGAGATGCGGAAGCCATTATAGTCGCCCGCCTGCCGCACGAAGCGGCCGGTGCCCACCGTCTTGTTGCCCGCCTGCACGGCGAAGTCCTTCGACACGCACTGGGCAGGCAGTTCGAAACTGGGGTTTGGCTGGGCCAGGCGCTGGGCGAACACCTCGTTCACCTTGGCCACCAGCGGCGGCACGGCGACGCCCTTGTAGCTGACATAGCCCTTCGAAGAGAGCCACCATGCCTGATCGGCGGTCGGCCCGCCCATCATGATCGCCGCGCGGTCCTTGCCGGAGACGGACACGACGCGGGTGGCGGGATTGGCGATCTTCATCCGGCCGCCCAGCGTGGGCACTTTCAGGTGCAGGGGCGACGCTTCATAATGGTCGCTGTCGGTGCCGGGCTGGGTTTCGTCTTCCGCGCAATAGATGGACTTGTCGTCGCGCTTGGCGTTGAGGTCGAACCAGTTGTTGGCGATGATGCCGGTGCGCGACGGGCGGCTGCCGGTCAGGATGGTCGAATGGCCGGGGCAGGTTTCGGTCGCGGCATGGCTCTGATAGCCGCGCGGAAAGACCGCGCCTTCGCTCGTCAGCCGCTTCAGGCCGCCGCTATAATATTGGCGATATTCGCTGAACAGATCGGCGGAAAACTGGTCGACGCTGATCGCGACGATCAGCTTGGGCGCTGAGGCAGGAATGGTGGTCGGCGCGGCTGTCGCGGGCGTCGGTGCGGGGCTTTGCGCCATCAGGGGCGTGACAGGAGCCAGCGCGGTGGCAAGCAACAGGGCGGCGGCGACTCTTTTGAACATATGTACAACCTTCTCATGCCTTGACGGCGGATGAGGACCGACCTAGCCCCCATGCATCCACCCGACCAGAGGCCCGATGCGGATTTTTCAAGTCATAATGATGACGCTTGCCTTGCTGGCGGGGGCGTCCGTCGCACAGACGGCCGCATGGGCGCAAAGCGCCTTTGGCGGTGGCGATACGCATATCGCCGCCGTGCTGGCGTCGGAAAGCGCCACGCCAAAAGCAGGGGCGGGTACGACCATCGCCTTCGCCATGACGCCGCAGGCCGGCTGGCACGGCTATTGGGAAAATCCCGGCGACGCCGGGCTGGGCATGAGCGTGGACTGGACCCTGCCAAAGGGCGTGACCATCGGCGCGCTGCGCTATCCGGTGCCCGAAACGCTGCTGATTTCCGGCTTGATGAACCATGTTTATGAAGGCCCCTATGCCGTGCTGGCGGACCTCAAGGTCGCGGCGGATGTCGCACCCGGCACGCATCTGCCGGTGCGGGCAAAGGCGCAATGGCTCGCCTGCACCGACAAGATTTGCGTGCCGCAAAATGGCGAATTGGCGCTGGATCTGATCGCAGGCGACGGCACCGTCACGCCGGCGGATCGCACCCGGTTCGACGGCTGGCGCACCCATCTGCCCCGGCCGCTGGGGTCGCAGGCGACCTATGCGGTCAAGGACGGCACGCTGCGCCTGTCGGTGCCGTTCCCCGCCAGCGCGCAGGCCAGCGATGTTCACCTCTTTCCGCTGGCGCAAGGGCTGGCTCGCTATGCCGCCCCGCAACAGGTGACGCGCGATGGCGACCGGCTGCTGATCGAAACGCAAGCGGGCGAAGGCAAGGGCGGGCCGGTGCAGGCGGTGTTGCGCACCGGCGACCATGTCGGCTTCCTGCTGACCGCCGCGCCTGGCGCAGTCGAGCCGGCGGCCGGGGGCGGGGGCCAGTGGAGCGCCATTTTTGCAGCATTGGGTGGCGCGCTGCTCGGTGGCCTGCTGCTCAACATCATGCCCTGCGTCTTTCCGATCCTGGGCCTCAAGGCCATGAGCCTGGCCAAGGCGGGCGGCGATGAACGCACCGTCCGCCGCGAAGCGATCGCCTACACGCTGGGCGTCATCCTCACCTGCATGGCGCTGGGTGGACTGCTGCTGGCCCTGCGCGCGGCGGGGATGGCGGCCGGCTGGGCCTTCCAGTTGCAGGACCCTCGCATCATCCTTGGCCTGCTGCTGTTGGTGACGGCGATCGCCTTCAACCTGGCCGGTCTGTTTGAACTGCGCGCCTATGGCGGCGGCGAAGGGCTGGCGGGGAAGGGCGGCATTGCCGGCTCCTTCTGGACCGGCGCGCTGGTTGCTTTCGTCGCGACGCCCTGCACCGGGCCGTTCATGGCGGCGGCGATGGGCGCGGCGCTGCTGCTACCCTTGCCTGCGGCGCTGGCGGTCTTCGCCGGGCTGGGCCTCGGCCTCGCGCTGCCCTTCCTGTTTCTTGCCTATCTGCCGGCCCTTCGCAATCGATTGCCAAAGCCCGGCGCATGGATGGGCCGCGTCCAGAAAATCCTGTCCATCCCGATGTTCCTGACCGCGCTGGGTCTCGCCTGGCTGCTCGGCCAGCAGCGCGGCGTTTCGGGCATGACCATCGGCCTTTGTGCGGCGCTGTTGCTGGCGCTGTTGCTCTGGGCATTGGGCGGTCGCCAGCGGCTGGGCAAGGGCGGCGGCCTGATCGCGGGTCTGCTCGCCATCGCTTTGTTCGCCGCCGCCAGCGTCGCTCTTCCGAGCCGCGCGCCCGCCGTTGCCGCCAATGAGGAAACAACTGTCCACTTCGATGTCGCACGCCTCGCCGAGTTGCGCGGGGCCGGCAAACCCGTATTCCTCTACTTCACCGCAGACTGGTGCCTGACCTGCAAGGCGAACGAAGCCGCCGCCATCGACCGCGCCGAAACCCGCGCCGCGTTCGACAAGGCCGGCGTCACGGTGATGGTCGGCGACTGGACCAATGCCGATCCCGCCATCACTCGCTTCCTCGAAAGTCAGGGGCGTTCGGGCGTTCCGCTCTATCTGTGGTATGCACCGGGCAAGGAGGCCCAGACCCTGCCGCAATTGCTGACCCCCGCCACCCTCGCCGGGCTGGTGCGCTGATGGCCAAGCTGCGCGCCGACCAGTTGCTCGTCGACAATGGCCTTGCCGAAAGCCGCGCCCGTGCGCAGGCGCTGATCCTGGCCGGCCTCGTCTATCTGGGCGACAAGAAGGTGGAAAAGGCCGGGCAGCAAGTGCCGGCCGACGCCGATCTCGACGTGCGCGGCCGCGATCATCCCTGGGTCTCGCGCGGCGGCATCAAGCTGGCCCATGGGCTTGAGGAATTTTCCATCGACGTCACCGGCTTTGTCGCGATCGACGTCGGCTCCTCCACTGGCGGCTTCACCGACGTTCTGCTGACGAACGGCGCGGCGAAAGTCTATGCGGTGGACAGCGGCACCAACCAGCTCGCCTGGAAATTGCGTTCCGACGACCGGGTCGTCGTCCATGAACAGACCAGCGCCCGCATCCTGACCGACGCCCATATCCCCGAACCCATCGACATCATCGTGTGCGACGCCAGCTTCATCAGCCTCGCCAAGGTGCTGGAAAAGCCGCTCTCCTTCGCCAGAGACGGCGCGCATCTGCTCGCCCTCATCAAACCGCAATTTGAGGCGCGGCGCGAGGAAGTCGGAAAAAATGGCGTGGTGCGCGATGCCGCCGTCCACGACCGCGTGTGTGCTGAGGTGCAGGATTGGGTGCGGGAGCAAGGCTGGACTGTCGCGGGTCTGACGCAAAGCCCGATTACCGGGCCGCAGGGCAATGTCGAATTTCTTCTCCACGCCCGGCTTGGTGGATAATGGACGTATGTTCGTTCCCGCAGCTACTGTCATAAGCATCGGCGCAACCCCTTTTGTGCCGCCCGAAAAGGCCCGTAAGCCCTCCGCCATGCGTTCTTCTGCCCTGCCCATCACCCTGATCGCCCTTTGTCTTGCCGGTTGCAGCGGCGAAAAGGCGCGGCAATCGCGCGCGGTTCCCCTGGTCGAGGCGCAAACGGTCGCCGCGCAAGGTTTCACCGACAATGTGGAGGCGGTCGGCACGGCGCTCGCCAATGAACAGGTCGTGCTGTCCGCGCCCGTCACCGAACGCATCACCGCGCTCAACTTCGCCGATGGCGGTTATGTGGCGAAGGGGCAGGTGATCGCCACCCTCGCTGTTGGGCAGGAACGGGCCGAACTCGCCTCGGCCGAAGCGTCGGCATTGCAGGCGAACCAGCAGCTTCAGCGCATTCAGGCATTGAAGACGCGCGGCTTCGCCACTGGCGCCACGCTGGAACAACAGACGGCGCTCGCCAACGCCGCGCGCGCCAATGCTGACCTCGCCCGCGCCTCGATTGGCGATCGCATCATCCGCGCGCCCTTTGCCGGCTGGGTGTCGCTGCGCACCGTATCGCCCGGCGCGATCGTCACGGCCGGCACCGCGATCGCCACCGTCAGCGACATCAGCCGGATCAAGCTGGACTTCACCATCCCGGAAACCCGTCTGTCGCTGGTGCGTGAAGCCATGCCGATCCGGGCCGTGTCCGCCGCCTGGCCCGACCGGCCGTTCAACGGAACCATCGCCACCATCGACCCTGTGATCGATCCCGCCACCCGCGCCATCCGAGTGCGCGCCATCCTGCCCAACCCGGATCGCGCGCTCAAACCCGGCATGCTGCTGACGGTCAGCATCCTCTCGCGCCAACGCCGTTCGCTCGCGGTGCCCGAACTGGCGCTGGTCGGCGATGGGGAGGAGCGCTTCGTTTTCGTGCTGGAGGATCGCACGGCAAAACGGGTCAAGGTCGACACCGGCATCCGCCAGAACGGTCTGGTCGAAATCACCGGCGGGCTGAAGGCCGGGCAGACGATCGTGACCGAAGGCGTGGTCAAGCTGACCGATGGCATGACGGTGCGGCTGGCGGGTGACAAGTCCGCCAAGACCGACGGCTAGGGCAGAACGATGCAGCTTTCCGATCTTTCGGTCCGCCGTCCGGTCTTTGCCGCGGTCGTCGCGGTGCTGTTGTGCATCGTCGGTCTCGTCGGCTATCTCAGCCTGTCGGTGCGCGAATATCCCGATGTCGATCCGCCGATCGTGTCGGTCGAAACCACCTATACCGGCGCGGCCGCTTCTGTCGTCGAAACGCGCATCACCCAGTTGATCGAAGATGCGGTTGCAGGCGTGCAGGGGATCGAAACGATCACCTCGACATCGCAGGACGGCACTTCGCGCATCAATATCGAATTCAACCCGTCGCGCGACGTCGACACCGCCGCCAACGATGTGCGCGACCGCGTCGGATCGGTGACGGAAGATTTGCCCGAAGACGCGCTGGCGCCCGAAATCCGAAAAGTGGATGCCGATGCGCGCGCCATCCTCTACATTTCCTTTTCCCGGCCGGGCTGGTCGCCGATCCGCATCAGTGATTATCTGGACCGTAATATCGTCGATCGCTTCGCCGCCATTGATGGCGTCGCGCGGGTCAGCATCGGCGGTGAAGCACGCCCGTCCACCCGCATCTGGTTCAATGCGGAAAAGCTGGCCGCCTTTGGCATGACGCCGGCCGATGTCGAAGCCGCGCTGCGGACGCAGAATGTGGAGCTGCCCGCCGGTCGATTCGAATCACAGGATCAGAACCAGACTTTGCGCGTGGAGCGCCCCTTCGCCACGCCCGATCAGTTCGCGCAACTCGTCGTCGGGCGCGGCAGCGATGGGTATCTGGTGCGCCTGGGCGATATCGCCCGGATCGAGGAAGCGGCCGAAAATCCCTATAGCAGCTTCCGGTCCAATCAGGGGACGGCCATCGGCGTCGGCATCATTCGCCAGTCGGGCGCCAACACGCTGGAGGTCGCGCAAAAGGCCAAGGCGCTGATCGAGGAATTGCGGCCCACCCTGCCGCAGGGCATGCGCGTCGCCATCGGCACCGACGAATCCCTGTTCATCGAACGCGCGATCGACAATGTCTATGACACGCTGATCGAAGCCGCATTGCTGGTCATCCTCGTCATCTTCCTGTTTCTGGGGTCGGTGCGCGCGACGATCATCCCGGCCGTCACCGTGCCCATCTGTCTGCTCGCGACCTGCGCGGTCATGTGGCTTATGGGCCTGTCGATCAACCTGCTGACCTTGCTGGCCTTCGTTCTGGCCATCGGTCTGGTGGTGGACGACGCCATCGTGGTGCTGGAAAATGTCTATCACCGTGTCGAGCAGGGGGATGATCCTTTGCTCGCCGCCTATCTCGGATCGCGGCAGGTGGGTTTCGCGATCATCTCGACCACCCTGGTCGTGTGCGCTGTGTTCGTGCCGGTGATGTTCCTCGCCGGCCAGACCGGCCTGCTGTTCCGCGAACTCGCCATCGCCATGATCGCGGCCATCGCCTTTTCCGGTTTCATATCGCTCAGCCTTGCACCGATGATGTGTTCCAAGCTGCTCAAAAATGCGGAGCGGGGTCGGCTGGCGCGCTGGGTGGATGACCGGTTTCAGCGGATAGAGGGTGGATATGCCCGCCTGCTCGACGGCGCGCTGCGAAAGCCGCTGCTGCCGCTGCTGGGTGTCATCCTGTTCCTGGGCGTGGCCGGCTTCTTCTTCACGCGCCTGCCCAGCGAACTGGCGCCTGCCGAAGATACCGGGGTGGTCGAAGCCAACATCACCGCGCCCGAAGGCACCGGCTTTGCGCGCATGATGACCTATATGAAGAAGATCGAGAGCGATCTCGCCTTCCTGCGCAAGGATGGGACGCTCAGCAATCTGGTCGTGCGCACGCCCGGCGGCTTCGGCACGACCGACGATTTCAACAATGGCAACGTCAACGCTTTCCTGCGGCCATGGGAAGACCGCACCATCACCACATCCGACGTCGCCAACATCATCAATAAAGTGCTGGCGGATCAGCCCGGCGTGCGCGGCAATGCAGCGCCGCGATCGGGGCTGGGGCGCGGGCGCGGCCTGCCGGTCAATGTCGTGCTGGCGGGGTCTACCTATGAAGGGCTGATCGCCGCGCGCGACCGCATCATGGCGGCGGCGGAAAATTATCCGGGCCTCATCAATCTGGACAGCGATTATAAGGAAACCAAGCCGCAGATGCGGATCGAAACCAATCTGGCGCGCGCAGGCGATCTGGGGGTTTCGGTCAATGACATCAGCCAGGCGCTGCAAAGCCTGCTGGGGTCGCGCCGCGTGACCACCTATGTCGACCGGGGCGAGGAATATCGCGTGCTGGTGCAGGCGGAGGATCAGGGACGCCGCACCGTCGCCGATCTGGAACGGATCAATGTGCGCAGCCGCACCGGCGCGCTGGTGCCGCTGTCCGCGCTGGTCACGGTCCGCGAAGTCGCCGGGCCGCGCCAGCTCAACCGCTATAACAAGCTGCGCGCCATCACGTTGACGGCCGCCTTGGCCCCCGGCACGTCTCTGGGGCAGGCGCTGACCTTCCTGGAGGATCAGGCGCGCCAGTCGCCCGAAGTGCTGGCGATCGGCTATCGCGGCGAAAGCCAGTCGCTGCGCGAAACGGGCGGGGCGATCTGGCTGGTCTTCGGCCTCACCATCCTGATCGTCTATCTGTTGCTGGCCGCCCAGTTTGAAAGCTTCATCCACCCCGGCGTCATCATCGTCACCGTGCCGCTGGCGGTCGCAGGCGGCGTGCTGGGGCTGGCGCTGACCGGGGGATCGGTCAACCTCTACAGCCAGATCGGCATCGTCATGCTGGTGGGTCTTGCCGCCAAGAACGGCATCCTGATCGTGGAATTCGCCAACCAGCTGCGCGATGAAGGGATGGAAGTCGCGCAGGCGATCCGCGAAGCCGCTCGTCGTCGCCTGCGCCCTATCCTGATGACCTCGATCGCGACCGTGATCGGTGCCGTGCCGCTGGTCATTCGGGGCGGGGCCGGGGCGGCGGCGCGCCATTCGATCGGCGTGGTCGTGGTGTTCGGCGTCAGCCTGGCGACGCTCATCACATTGTTCCTGATTCCTATCTTCTATTCGCGCGTTGCCAAGCGGACGCTTTCTCCGCAAACCGTTGGCCGCAAGCTGGATTCGGCGCTCAAGGAGTCGCCTGATCCGGCAGAGTGACATAATCGGGGGGTGTTGCTGTCGATGAACGAGATTGCGTCTCAGGGTCAGTTGCGTCTTGCCTATCTGCGATGGGCGCTCTTCACCGTTCCCGTCGTCGTTGCTCTGGGCTTTCTGTCGGGCAAACTCGCCAATAGCGGCTATGGCAATCGCTGGTTCGCTGCGCTGGAAAAGCCCGACCTGATGCCGCCCGGCTGGGCGTTCGGCGTCGCCTGGACCATCCTCTATGTGCTGATGGCGTTGGCCTTCGCCATCGTTCTGCACGCGCGCGGGGCTAGGGGGCGGGGCGCGGCGATTGCGCTGTTCCTTGTCCAGTTGCTGATGAACCTCGCCTGGTCGCCGCTGTTTTTCCGCGCGCATCAGGTGGGCAGCGCGCTGGCGTTGATCCTCGCGCTGTTCGTCGTTGTCGCGGTCACGACGACCTTCTTCTGGCGCATTCGCCGGCTGGCTGGGGTGCTGCTGGCGCCCTATCTCCTCTGGCTGGCCTTTGCGTCCTTCCTCAACTATGAGATCGGCCGCCTGAACCCGGATGCCGCAACCCTTGTCGCGCCGGCGCTCAGAACCCAGATATGAATTTCGGGCGTGCAACGCGCGCGCCGCAACGAGGATAAGGCAATGCAGAGCGAAAACCGCTTTTTTGACGATCTGGCCAAGCTGGTGAACGGCGCCGCCGGCACGGTGGCGGGTATGACGCGCGAATTCGAATCCAATGCGCGCGAACGCGCCAAGGACTGGATTGGCGGCATGGATTTCGTGTCGCGCGAAGAATTTGACGCGGTCAAGGCGTTGGCCGCCGCTGCGCGTGAAGAGGTCGAACTGCTCAAGGCGCGTCTGGATGCACTGGAAGGCAAGGCTGGCGAACCCGTCACCAAAAGCGTGAAGGCCAGCAAGACGAAGCCCGCGGACTGATCCCGTCTGTCCTTTCGCCGCATGCGGTGATAAGGCGCGCCGATGATGGATAGCGACGAATTTGAACATGGCGGTCAGGAAGCCGCCCCGATCGACATGCTGGCGGCCTATTTTGAAGCGCATGGCTGGAGCTACGATCAGGTCGGCGAGGATGAAATCGTCGCGAACACGCAGGGGTCGTGGGCGCAATATGAGCTGCGCGGCATCTGGCGCGACGAGGATCAGGTGCTCCAGCTGCTCGCCATGCCCGACATTCGCGTGGCGGAGGACAAGCGCGCCACCGTCTATGAAACGCTGGGTCTGATCAACGAACAGCTGTGGATTGGCCATTTCGAACTCTGGTCGTCCAGCGGCATCGTGCTGTTCCGCCATGGCGCTCTGCTGGGCGCGGGCGGCACGCTGACGCTCGATCAGGCGCAGTTGCTGGTCGAAACCGCGATCGATGAATGCGAGCGTTTCTACCCGGTGTTCCAGTTCGTCCTGTGGGGCGGTAAAACCCCGACGGAGGCGATTTCCGCCAGCCTTATCGAAACGCGCGGCGAAGCCTGATCCCATGAGCATCAACTGGCCCGATCATCTCTTTCTTGTCGGCTGCGGCAATATGGCGGGGCAGATGTTGTCGCGCTGGCTCGACTGCGGTCTTGATCCCGCCCGCGTCACGGTGTTGCGGCCCAGCGGCCGACCGGTGGCGGACGGCGTTGCGGTGGTGACGGACTATCCAGCGGCCTTGCCCGCCGGAACGACCGTGCTGCTGGGCATGAAGCCCTATCAGATTGCCGATGTGGGGGCGGCCCTTGCGCCGCTCTGCACGGCGGACACGCGCATCATTTCGATCCTGGCCGGCACGACGCTGGCCGATCTGCGTGGGCGCTTCCCTGCTGCGCGCGACATCGTCCGCGCCATGCCCAATCTGCCGGTAGGGCTGGGGGAGGGCGTCACGGCGCTCTTCACCGACGCGACGACGGCGCAAGCGGGCAAGGCGGATGTGGAAGCGCTGATCCAGCCGCTTGGCCTTGCCGAATGGATCGCGGGCGAAGCGCTGTTCAATCAGGTGACGGCGCTGTCTGGCTGCGGCCCCGCCTTCCTCTTCCGCTTTGCCGATGCGCTGGCCCGCGCGGGTGAGGCGATCGGCATTCCTGCCGAACAGGCCGCCCGCATGGCGCTGGCGACTGTGCAGGGTTCGGCCAATATGGCGGCTCGCGCCAGCGCCCATGCCGGCGACAGCCCGGCAATTCTGGCCGACCGGGTCGCCAGCCCCGGTGGCATGACGCGCCAGGGCCTTAACGTGCTGGACGCCGACGACCGGTTATTGACGCTGCTCACCGATACGCTGGCTGCTGCCCGCGATCGCGGCGAGGCGATGGCGCGCGGCGAATAGGGCGGTTTCGGCAGCAATGCTTTTGCGCTAGAGCGATTTCCAGTCAGATGGAATCATCTGACGATTAAGAAATCGCGGTAAAAGGACTTCGAACGTCGATCTGAACCAATCAGATCGAGGCTCCAAGCCGCGCGAAAATATGGCCCCGGAGTCCCTTATGCTGTCGCCCGAAACCCCGATCCTGCTGCTCACCACCGGCGGCACGATCGACAAAATCTATTTCGACGCTTTGTCCGATTATCAGGTCGGCGAAACGGTGATGGCGAAGCTGCTGGAGGTCGCCCGCGTCAAGCGCCCCTTCCGCATCGAGGAAATCACCCGCAAAGACAGTCTGGAACTGGACGATGCCGACCGTGCGCTGATCGCCGCCCGCGTCGCCGCCGCGCGCGAAACGCATATCGTCATCACCCATGGCACCGACACCATGACCGACACGGCCAAGCTGCTGAAGGACATAAGCGGCAAGACGATCGTGCTGGTCGGGGCGCTCGCGCCCGCACGTTTTGGCGAAAGCGACGCCAGCTTCAACCTTGGCATGGCCTTCGCCACCGCGCAGGTCGCGCAGCCCGGCGTCTACATCACCATGAGCGGCTCCGTATTCCGCGCCGACAAGGTGGTGAAGGATCGCGCCAAGGGCGCGTTCGTGCCCGTAGAGGACTGATAAGGGCCTCCAGCCTCCCCGGAACCTTGCCCGCCGCCCGCGCATTGAAGCGGGCGGGTGGCTTGATGAGGAGGAGTGGTTATGGCCGATTATCAGGAGCGTCCGGCAACGACGACAACGGTGATCGAACGACGCAGCGGAGGCGGGATGACCTTCGCAATCCTGCTACTGGTGGTTGTGGTGGCGGTCGCCGCCTTTTTCCTGATCAGCAGCGAAAGCAAGAAGGATAATGCGGTATCGACCGCCGCAACGCAGGTGGGCCAGGCCGCCAGCGATGTCGGCGACGCGGCCAAGGATGCCGCCGGCGCCGCCAAGGGCGAATGACGATTTGAAGCATCATACAATGCCCGTTCGGGCTGAGCCTGCCGAAGCCCTGCTCTTCCTTTGAATGAGCGCGGCGCGTCGACAGCTTCCAAGCGAAAGCATGCTGGCAATGGCGTGATATTCTGACCAACGAAAAGGGGCGCTCCGACATGATCGGAGCGCCCCTTTATGATATCCACCTGCCGTTGTCGGCTCAGTGAAATATGTGTCAGCCCTCGACCTTGGCGTGCTTGGGCGCGGCTTCGTTCAGAATGCGCAGGATCTTCTTGAGCGCGGTCGGTTCGTCCGTTTCTTCCATCGCGGCGAGTTCGCGGGCGAGGCGGCTGGAGGCCGCTTCGAAAATCTGGCGTTCCGAATAGCTCTGTTCGGGCTGATCGTCGGCGCGGAACAGGTCGCGGGTCACTTCGGCGATCGACACCAGGTCGCCCGAATTGATCTTCGCTTCATATTCCTGGGCGCGGCGCGACCACATGGTCCGCTTGACCTTGGGCTTGCCCTTGAGCGTTTCCATCGATTCTTCGAGGGTCTTGTTGGAGGACAGCTTGCGCATGCCCACGCCTTCGGCCTTGTTCGTCGGCACGCGGAGCGTCATGCGCTCCTTTTCGAAGCGGAGCACGTACAGCTCCAGTTCCATGCCCGCAATCTGCTCCTTCTGGAGTTCGATTACACGGCCAACGCCGTGCTTGGGATAAACGACATAATCACCAACGTCAAAGGACAGCGCCTTGGCAGCCATTTGATACCTTTCCAATTCAACCGGGGAACGGGACGAACGCGGGATGCAGATGCGCGAGAAGCAAATGCCGGGAAGTCCACGGCGCCACCGTCAAGACATGAAGCTTATTCTCCAGGGGCGGATATAAGGGGGCATATCCGACCGTTGCCGCCCTATTTAGCAGATTCGTAACAAAATTACCACCCCCGGACACAATGTCTGGGGGTGGGTCTGGGCGCGGGCATGGGAATATGCCGCAATATGGGACGTTACCGGCGCTGTCGGCTCAGCTGCCTTCGCCGGGGTTGGGCGAGAAGAACTGTTCCAGCTTGTTCTCAACGCCGCTCATGGCGTCGGCGTCCGCCGGGGCGTCGCCTTTGACCGTGATGTTGGGCCATTCCGCCGAATATTTGGTGTTCAGCTCCAGCCATTTCTCCAGCCCGTTTTCGGTGTCGGGCAGGATCGCTTCGGCCGGGCATTCGGGTTCGCACACGCCGCAGTCGATGCATTCGTTCGGATTGATGACCAGCATATTTTCGCCCTCGTAGAAACAATCCACGGGGCAGACCTCGACGCAATCCATATATTTGCAGCGGATGCAGTTGTCGGTCACGACATAGGTCATTGTCTGGGCACTCTTGGCTTGGAAAAACGCGGCCCTGCTATGCCCGGCGCGCGCGAAGGTCAATGAGGATAATGTTGCCACGGCTTTAGGGGCGGTTTGCGCCATTCGATTGCGAACGCCGCCCCGTCATGTCCACCGCCTCCTCAATCTTTCTTCAGTATGTCGAGCGCCAGCACCGTCATCGCTTCACTGGCCGTGGCTATGACCTTGTCGGCCTGGGGCGCCCAGAAGGGGCTATGCAGCGAAGGCAGGCTGATCTGGCCGGCGTCGGCCGCCGCCATCTTGTCCGCTGGTACGCCGCCGACCCAGAAGATGAAGCTGTTGATCGATTTATCCGCGCGATAGAAGCGGCCGAAATCCTCGCCGCCCATCACCGCCAGCGTCTTGACGACGCGGCCTTCGGGGAAGTGGCTCTTGAGCAGGCCGGCCATCTGCTCGGCAAATTCGGGCGGGTTATAGGTGGACGGCGTGAATTCATCCTTGACGCTGACCATCGGCATCCGGTCGTCTGGCACGCCCGCGGCGATCGCTTCGCCTTTCGCCACGCGCTCGATCCCCTTGATCAGCTTGGCGCGCGTCTCGTCCGAATAGCTGCGCACGGTCAGCAGCAGCTTCGCCTCGTCCGGGATGATGTTATGCTTGGCCCCGCCCTGAAAGCTGCCCACGGTTACGACGGCCGGGTCCTGCGGGTCCTGTTCCCGGCTGACCAGCGTCTGGAGCGTCGTCACGATCCGCGCGCCCAGCACGATCGGGTCTTTGGCCGTCTGAGGATAGGCGCCATGGCCGCCCAGCCCCTTCACCACTATGTCGACGCTGTCGACATTGGCCAGTGCATAGCCGGGGGTGTAGCCCACGACGCCCGCCTCCAGATTGGCCGCGTCGTGGAAGGCGATGGCGTGGGTCGGGCGCGGGAAGCGGGTGTACAGCCCGTCCTCCAGCATGTCGCGTGCACCCTTGCCCACTTCTTCGGCGGGTTGAAGGATCATGACCAGCGTCCCCTTCCAGTCCTTCTTGCGCGCGGCCAGCAGCTTGGCCGTCTCGATGAAGGCGGTCATATGCGTGTCATGGCCACAGGCATGCATCACGCCCGTCTCCACGCCCTCGGGCGTCTTGGTGCGGACCTTTGAAGCAAATTCCAACCCCGTCTGCTCCACCACGGGCAGCCCGTCCATGTCGGCGCGGATCAGCAGCGTCGGCCCGGACCCGTTGGTCATCACCGCCACGACGCCAGTGCCGCCGACCTTCTCGGTCACATCGAACTTCAGCGCCTTCAGCCGCTTGGCCAGTTTCGACGCGGTGTTAGTCTCCTGCAATGACAGTTCGGGATTGGCGTGCAGGTCGCGGTAGAGCGTCATCAGCCCGTCCATATCCTTGGCCACCACCGCGCCGATCTCACTCTGCGCCGGGATCGCTGTGGGCGGGGTAGGGACAGGCGTTTCTGGCGCAGTCTGGGCGCTGGCGATGGACGATAGGCTGACGGCGGCCATAACGGCCGTGAGCGCGTGGCGCATGTTGATGAATCTCCCTTGCTGATCCGAAGCATAAGGGGATTTTGGGGCCGGGGAAGGGGGATTGTCACGGCTTTGATCGCTTGAATATTTGACAATCTTTGCCAAAAATGTTCCACTCTCCTCATGGCGACGATGAACATTTCTTTGCCCGACCTCATGAAGCATTGGGTCGAAGATCAGGCGGAATCGGGCCGCTATAGCAACGCCAGCGATTATGTTCGCGATCTTATCCGTCGGGATCAGGAACGGCAGGAGAGCATCGCGCAGATGCAGCATCTGGTCGATCAGGCGCGGGCCGGCGGCGTCATCGACGAAACGATGGCGGATATTCGCGCTAGGCTTTTGAAGCAGGCTGGTGTCGAGCATTGATATGGCCCGCTATCGACTGACCCGCGCGGCGTCGGACGATATCGGCCATATCTTCTTGGAAGGACTGGCTCAGTTCGGCTTGGCGCAGGCGGATCGATATCATGATGGCATGGCCGCCGCCTTTGATTTCCTCGCAGACCATCCGCATGCCGCCCGCCTGCGATTGGAAATCCGTCCGCCGGTTCGGGTGTACCCCTATCGCTCGCACCTCATTATCTATGAAATTATGGAGGATGGCGAACTTGTTATCCTGCGTGTCCGTCACGGTCGCGAAGACTGGCTGGCACTGGACGACAAGCCCTGATTTTAAGACTTAGCGCGCCGTAATGAACGCCCGGATATCGGCGCTCAGCTTGCGCAGGTCGTCGGGGCGGACATACATCATATGGCCGGCGTCATAATAATGATATTGGATGCGCGAGGCGTCGAAGCCCGTCCGGCTCATCGCATATTCCGCGCCGAAGAAGGGCGTCGCAAAATCATACCAGCCCTGGCCGACAAAGACCTTCAGGCCGCTATTCTCGCGCAATGCCTTGCCCAGATAGGGCGCCACGCTGCCATAGACGTCGCTCGCCCGGCCGCTCTTGCCGTCCAGCTTCCAGTCCCATCCGCTGACTCCGCCGATCGTCACATAGGATCGATCGGTCTTGTAACCCAGGTCATCGCGGGCGTAGCTGTTCATCGCGGCCGTATAAGCGCCATCGATCGCATAGAAGCTGGGATCATTGTCCGGTTCCTCGCCCGCCGCGTCATAATCCTTGCCGGTATAGCGGGTGTCGAGCCGGCCGATGCTCATGCCCCGGTCGCGCAGCAATTCCTTGTAGAAACGGCCGGGAGAAATGCGCAGTTCGGCATGGTCCACAAAGGCTTCCGACAGGCCGGTCAGCCGCGCCAGTTCCGCACGCACGCTGGCGCGCTCCTCGGCGGGCAGCGCATTGCCCTTCAGCAGCGCGGCGGCATAGGGACCAATGGCGAAGGCGCGGGCCTGCTGCGCGGCTTCCGCCACGGTCGCGGGCGGATTGCCCATGCGCTTGTGATACCAGGCGGTCGTCGCCATCGACGGCAGGTTGATGATATAGGGCATTTCATTGCCCTGCACCTCGGCGGTCGCGCCGAAATCGAGGATCGTCGAAATTAGGATGATGCCGTTCACCGCGACATCATTGTAACTGCCCTCCAGTTCGTTGATCAGCGCCACTGAACGGGTCGTGCCATAGCTTTCCCCGCCAATATATTTGGGTGATGACCAGCGGCCATTATCGTTCAGCCACAGGCGGATAAACTCGGCAATCGACTTGGCGTCGGCCGACACGCCCCAATAATCCTTGGGGTCCTTCTTGCCGATGGCGTGGGAAAATCCGGTGCCGACCGGATCGATGAAGACAAGGTCGGTGACATCCAGCAGCGATTCGGCATTGTCCACCACCGGATAGGGCGGCGCGCCGTCATCGCGCGCATCGGGCAGCACCACCCGCTTGGGGCCGAATGCGCCCATGTGCAGCCATAGCGATCCCGATCCCGGCCCGCCATTATAGAGGAAGGTGATCGGCCGCTGCTTGTCCCCGCCATCCTTGACATAGGATGTGGCATAGATCGCCGCGAGCGGTTTGCCATCCTTGTCCTTCAGATAGGTTTCGCCGGTGGTTGCCGTATAGCTGATCGCCTTGCCGCCAAACACGCTCTTATGTTTCGTGACAGAGACATTGGGGGCGGGAACGGGGCTTTCCGCCGCGTCGTCCTTCTTCTTGCCATCGTCCTGCGCCAGGGCTGCGGTGGTGGACAGGGCCAGCGCCAGAGCGGCGAGGCTGGTGATCAAACGCATGTCATTCCCCTTGTTTTACGACCGTCTGGCTAGCGGAGGGCCGCGCCGACGGGAAGGGGGATTGCATAGCAGGGACAGGTGGGGGAGGCGGAATGGCTGATTTGGGTGGTTTCCTGCCATTCCCCTCCCGCAGGCGGGAGGGGTAGCGAGACTTAGCAGGCTGCGGAAAAAGGCGCCGCAGTGGTCACCGTCGATCTGCGTTCGAAGGAGGGGGACTGGTCTGTCGCTCGTTTCAGGGTGAAATTCGGAGATACCGACCACGTTGGCGCGGTCGTGGT
>JAJZTH010000025.1 GCA_021849075.1 Pseudomonadota bacterium
GCTCGCGCAAATCCATCGAATAGGGCTTCGCCATCCTTGCTGGCCTCCAGAACCCAGCAAGCAACTTGAATCAGAAAGGCACCCAAAAGGGAATCCTCCGATTCAAGCCAATGTCATCCCACTCTAAGCGTATTCAAGGCAAAGTGCAGGGCTTCGACAAGCTCAGCCTGAACGGAGGTCGGGGGTTCAGACTTGGCGCACGATGCTTAAAAAGCCCGTTCCAGCAGCACCAGCGCCGGATCGCCCTCCACCGCTTTGGCGGAAAAGCCCATTTCCCGCTCCAGGCTGATTGCGGCGCGATTGTCCCGGCTTTCGATCGACTGAAGCTTGGTCACGCCCCAAGCCCGCGCTTCCCTGGCGACATGGTCCAGCAACGTCCAGCCGATCCCCTTGCCCTTATGATCGGGCAGAATGGAAATGGCGACTTCGCCAGTGCCGCCCGCTTCATCCACCGCCAGCGTGGCGGCGGCGATGATCTCCCGCCCGCCCGGCCTGAAGGCGACGAAGCTTTCATGCCGGTGATGCTTGAAATCGGTCATCGCATGCAGTTGTCCGGGGCTGACCTGCCGCACCGCCGACAGGAATCGAAACCGCCGGTCCTCGTCGGTCACATCGGCGAAGAAATCGGCCAGCGCCGGCTCGTCCTGATGCGTCGCCAGGCGAATGTCGAAGCGAAAGCCGTAGCGGGTTTCCAGCGCGATCATCGGAAAATCCTTTGCAGGAAGAAGGTCTTTCCGACCTATCGGCTTTCCGTTCACGGAAACCTATAAGGACTTTCCCGGATGGGGCGTTGTCATCGACCCATCAGGATGAACGGCGCCCAGATATAGGGTTGCGCTGCGCCCGGCTGGCCGGATCGGATCAGCTTCAGCATCGCCTTTTGCAGCGCAACCGCATGCGGCAGGCCCCGGTTTGCGCCCTTCACCGTCTCCAGCGTCACGAACGCGCTGGCATCGTCCCGCACCGGCCAGTGCGACACCAGCAGCGATCCCGCCCCGGCATAGCGAAACGCCTGCGCCAGTCCCGAATAGGCCGCGCCCTGCGCATCCTTGCCCGCCGCCGTGTTGCAGGCGGACAGGATCACCCAATCCGCGCCGATCCGCATCGCCGCCACTTCCGACGCGGTCAGCAGCCCGTCATCGCCCGCCGTCGCGCTTGCCGGGGGAGACAGAAGCAGCGCCGGCTCGGTCACGCCCTCCATCTCGCCGCTGACCAGCCCGTGCGTCGCGAACAATATGACGCCATAGGGCGACAGGTCACGGCTGCGCAGCGCGCCCTCATTGGCCTCTCCACCGACCAGCAGGGTCGCATGATCCGCCCCGAAACGCTTTGCCACCGCCTGCAATTCAGCCAGCGATCCGGGCAGCGCCGGCAATTGCGACAGCGCCTGCGCATCCGCGCCGCTCCCACGCTGGGCGGGGGGCGATGGCGCAGCGGTAAAGCCCTGCGGCGCACCGATCCCCAGGAATCTCTGATCGCGCATCGCCATCCGCATCTGCCGGCGCGCACCAATTGCAAAGCCGGGCTGCACTTCGATGGCGAAGCGATGGATCAGCCAGGGCGTGTGGCGATCCACTCTCGCGATCGGCCGCTGCGGCAGCATGGCGAAAGGCAGGGATGCGAACGCCCCGGTCGGCACGATCCGCAGGTCGCGCGCCTTGCCCAGGCTGGCGAGAATGCCCGGCGTGAAGATCTGGCGATACAGGTCCAGCGCCGCGTCCTGATCGAACCCCGCCGGCGTCAGCGATCCGCGCAGCCGGTTGACCAGCGCCACCATCGCGGCCCGGCCCATCTGCGCCCGCTCGATCCGCGCGCCATCCGGACCGACCGCCAGCAGATAGACGCCGTCAAAGGCCGGCATGACCGCCAGCAAAGCCTCCTGTGCGCCCAGCCCGGCCTGCAACTTCGTCAGGTCGGGGCGTTCGCCCCCGCGCGCTTCGATCCAACGGGGATAATCGCGGGCAATCGCGGCGCGCTCCGCATCGGCGTCCGCTGCCACGCTGGAACGATCGGCCCGCGCCTGCGCCACACCGTTGTCCGTCGCCAAAGCCTTCAGCAACCGGCTGTCCGCCGTCTCCAGAGCTTTGACCTTGTCCTGCAACCCGCGCACCCGTGCCGCCAGGGCAGGATCTTCGACCAGTCGCTGCGCCACCAGCCGGTTGGCCTGGGCAATGCGCGATCCGGCCAGCACCGCCATCGCGTCCAGCGCCAACGGCGCATCCTGCGTTTGCGCCGCCACAGCCAGCACGGTGTCGATCGCCGCGCGCTGATCTTCGGTCAGCTCGCCATTGTCGTTCATCGCCGCGCCATCGCGCAGCACGCCCACCAATCGCCGCGCCGCCTCGCCAAGGCCGCCTTGATCCGGCGCGGTCCAGGCGGACAGCATTGCCGCCTGCGCCAGCGGCAGGGCCGGCGCATTGTCGAGTTGTGCGGTTTCGGTGACGAATGCCGCTGCGATCGTGCGCGCTTTGTCGGTGCGCCCCGCCGCGATCAGGGCCGGGATCAGCCAGGGATAGACGCGCTGGCCAATGTCCCGGTCCTTGTCCGATCCGGCATGGACCCGCGTCAACGCGCTCTCCAGCCGCTCGATCCCTTCGTCGCGCCGTCCTTCGGCCAGTTCCGCCGAAGCAGCAAAGGCCAGCGCGCGCGCGGATTGCGGGCTGTTCTCGCCCTCGATCTTGCGAAAGCCGCGCTCAGCTTCCAGAAACAGTAGCTCGGCGTCGGCATAGCGCTCCAGCGGCAGCAGCACCGACCCCAGATTCTGCAGGCCGAACTGGAAATACAGGCTGTCCGTTCCCACCGTCTCCCGCTTGATGGCGATGGCGCGTTGCAGATAGTCTAGGCTCTCGGTCCGTCGCCCGGTGCGCGACAGCAGCAGACCCAGCGCCTCCAGCGCGCGGGCGTAGCTGGGATGTTTGCGATCGACATGGTCGGTGGCGATATCCACCGCCAGCCGCGCATATGTCTCCGCCTCCGCGTCGCGGTCAGCGCGCGCCAGCATCTGGGCATAGGTGTAATAGGACCCGATCGTGTCGGGACTGTTGGGACCGGCGGCGGTGATCCGCGCCTCCATGCTGGCCTTTTGCGCCACCACCGCTTCGGCATTGCGGCCGAGGCGGGTGAGCGCCTGCGCATGGGAAAAGGCGATGTTGGACCGCAGCATATGCGTGTCCTTGTCCAGCTGATCGGCCGGCGTGCGCGCAATATAGCCGTCCATATACGCACTGGCGCGCGCTAGCGTATCCGCGCCGCCCGCCACATTGCCCAGCGCGATCTGGACGAAGCCCTTGATCGACAGGCCCTGCATCCAGGCGATGGGATAGGCGTCGGCGAACGGCGCCAGCAGGGTCAGGCCCTCGTTCGACCGGGCCAGTGCGTCGGGATTCTTGCCGTCGATCTGGTCCATGGACGACAGGTTGATCAGCGCCACGCCGGCCAGCGGATGCGGCCTGCCGCCCACTTTGGCGCGCAGCGCAGCCGCATGCAGCCGCAGCCAGGCGTCGCGCGTCTTTTCCGACATGGACAGCGCATAATCGTCGCTGTTGAACAGCGCGAAGGCGCGATCCTCCAGCCGGCGCAACGATGCATGGCGCGGATCGGCGGCGGAAAAGCTGGCCGGCGTGGCCGCCATCGCGCCAAAAAAGGGCAGCGCCAATGTCAGGAGGACGGCCGAACAGTGCGCGGAAAGTTTCATCTTGCCCCCGCTATCTCGATTCGACCCACTCATGGCTTGGTTCGCATGGCAGGCGGCGTCAAGATGGCCGCAATGACGCAGCCTCTATCCCGCTAGCGTCAACCGCCAGTCCCAGCGCAACGGATCGCCGTCCATCACCTCTACGCCGCGCGCGATCAGGGCATCGCGAATCTCGTCCGACAGGGCGAAATTCTTCTCCGCCCGGGCGGCGGTGCGGCGTTCCAGCTCTGCCTCAATCTCTTCCGGCCTGATCTGCGCATCCTTGGGCCGCACGCGCAGGTCGGCGCGATTGAGCGTCAGCAGATTGAGGCCCAGCGCCTGATCGAACGCAGCGATCAGGCACAGCTTTTCGTCCACCGGCACTTTCTTCATGCCAATGACTTCCTCCAGCAGGGGAAGGGCGCGCGGCGTCATCAGATCGTCGGCGATCGCCGCGTCGAACTGCTCCAGCAACGGCGTCAGCTTGGGGTGCAGATTGGCGCGCAGATAATCGATGCGCGGCGATTGCCATGTCACGCCCTCGGCCCGCGCCTTCAGTCCTTCCACGCCCATGACTAGCCGCTTCAAACGGGTCAGCGCGGCGGCCAGATTGTCGGCGCTGAACTCCAGTTCGCTGCGATAATGGGCGCCCAGGCACAACAGGCGATAGGCGATCGGATGCACGCCCGCGTCGATCAGGCTGAACAGGGTGGTGAAGCCGCCCTTCGATTTGCTCATCTTGCCCTGACGATCCACCAGGAAATTATTGTGCATCCACCAGCGCGCGCCGGTGAAGCCCGCCGTCGCCGCATCCGGCTCGCCGCAGCAGGCGTGGAATGCCTGATTTTGGGCGATTTCATTGGGATGATGAATCTCGCGATGGTCGATTCCGCCGGTGTGAATGTCGAACGGCTGGCCAAGGCGGGCCTGCGACATGACCGAACATTCCAGATGCCAGCCCGGCGCGCCCTTGCCCCAGGGGCTGTCCCATTCCATCTGGCGCTGCTCGCCCGGCGGCGATTTGCGCCAGATGGCGAAGTCGCTCGGGTTGCGTTTGCCCGCGACCGGATCGATCCGGGCATGCGCGGCGTCGTCCCGCCCGCCGGCCAGCGCGCCATAATCGGGGACGGTCGTGCTGTCGAAATAGAGGCCGCTCTCCAGTTCGTAGCAATGGTCGGGCGCGATTCTTTGCGCAAAGTCGATCATCTGCGGCACATAGTCGGTCGCGACCGTCCATTCGCTGGGCGCCATGATGTTGAGCGCGGCGATGTTGGATTTGAACGCATCGGTATAATGGGCCGCAATGTCCCAGATGCTCTTGGCGCTGGCGCGCGCAGCGGCTTCCATCTTGTCATCGCCCGCGTCGGCGTCGCTGGTCAGATGGCCGACATCGGTGATGTTGATGATCTGGGTGACGGCCAACCCCTTCCAAAGCAATGTCCGGCGCAGCGTGTCGACGAACACATAGGCGCGCAAATTGCCGATATGGGCGTAATTGTAGACTGTCGGGCCACAGCTATAGACGCGCGCATGATTGTCCTCGATCGGCGCGAACGGCTCGATCGTGCGGGTCAGGCTGTTGAACAGGCGCAGCGGCGCGGGGATATGCTGGTCGTCGGACATGGTGGCCAGCCATGTCGCGAAGCGGGACGGGGGTCAATCCTTCCCGACAGGCAGCCGTCCTGAAAGCCGGATCAATTGTAATAAAATGTTGCGGGCGGGGCGATCCCTTGCAGCCGGGCGTTGGCGACCCGATATTGCTGATGCGGGCCGGGCCCCTCTGGCGACATGGACATCCCCCCTTTGTCCAGTCGCGATGTCGGACCGCATCGGGTGCGCCCGGTGCAGGTTTTGCGGCGATTTGCCCCCTCTTGTCGTCGCAACAGACCGCACCGGGCCACTCGAACCATATTTTTGATGATGGAGTGAGTGTTTCCGATGAATAATCCCGTTCGCATGCCGGGCCTTGGCGCCAGCCGGTCGGTGGATACCGATGCCGGCCTGCGCGCGCATATGCTGGGCGTTTTCCGCAATATGGGCATTGGTCTGGTCATCACCGGCTTGGTTGCCGCGCTGGTCGGCAATACGCCCGCTCTGGCCGCCGCCATCTATGGCACGCCGCTTAAGTGGGTGGCGATCTTCGCGCCGCTGGCCTTCGTCTTCTTCTTCAGCTTCCGCATGGAACAGATGACGACGTCGACCGCGCGCACCACCTTCTATGCTTTTGCCGCCGTCATGGGCGTGTCGCTGGGCAGCGTGTTCCTGGTCTTCACCGGCGGCAGCATCGCGCAAGCCTTCTTCTCGGCTGCGGTCATGTTCCTCGCCATGGCGCTGTGGGGCTACACCACCCAGCGCGACCTGACGAAGATGGGCAGCTTCCTGATCATGGGCCTGATCGGCATCATGGTGGCCAGCCTGATCAACATCTTCATCGGATCGTCGGCGATGGCGATGGTCATCTCGATCATCGGCGTGGTGGTCTTCACCGGCCTCACCGCCTGGGACGTGCAGCGCATCAAGTCGGAATATTTCTACTATGCCGGCCATGAGGTTACCGGGAAGATGCAGGTCATGGGCGCGCTGTCGCTCTACCTCAACTTCGTCAACTTGTTCCAGATGCTGCTCAACCTGACGGGCGAACGCGAATAATGCGCGATCCCGCTCAGCTGTCGGCCATGCTCTGTCCGGTCTGTCATGTCGGCCTCGCCATGACGGATCGGCAGGGGGTCGAAATCGACTATTGCCCGCAATGCCGGGGCGTCTGGCTGGACCGGGGCGAGTTGGACAAGATCATCGAACGATCGGGGCAGGGGAGCGCGCCAACGCCGCAACCCGCCCCATTCGGCCAGCCAAGCTACCGCCCGGATCGGGATTATCGCGATGGTGGGCGCGGCTATCAGAAGAAACGCAAGAAAAGCTTTCTGGAAGAGCTGTTCGATTGAGAAAAGGCCGGTCCCGATGGAGCCGGCCTTTTTTCATGTTACTCTTGGATTGGTCGACATGTTAGAATCCAAGGAAGTAGGCTACAGCGAACGCTACTATGGCAAGCATCGAGAATGAGCCCCAAGAGAAGAACAGTCTGGTCGAGTTCTTACCGTCACCATTGCGAACGATCGTTTCTCGGAAAATAGGCGGCAGCGCGCAACCAACACCCGTCGAGACCCCTTTCCATTTGCCATTGTCTAGCAGTTGCAGTGACGTCCAATATGGTCTGCGCCAGCCAAAGGGGTGGTAAAGAACCGCTCGGGCTTCTCCGGTGATCAGTCCGTTGACGATAGCAACAATGAGCGTCCATTTGTCTTCCGCATCTGCAGGAAATATGTGCGCGGACCATTGGCCTCCGCCGCAGACAAACTCGTCGCCTTGAAGCGAAAGCCAGAGTTCAAAGTCTAAACCCGCTTGTTTTCGATAGAAGCAGGCCAATTCGACTGGTGCTGTTCGGTCCCATTCAATCGCCAATTGGTGCTGACGAGCGACATCCTCAAATAGCGCGCGACATTGCGTTATGAGAGGAGCTTCCAACTCGAAATCCCTGGCCTGAGAAACCATCTCAATGCGCCGCGCCCCAACTCGGCCCCGTGCCGATCTCCACGCCCAGCGGCACGCTCAGTTTCACGATCGGTTCAGCTGCGCTCTCCATCACCTGCCGGATGATCGCGCTGGCCGCCTCCACATCGCCCTGCGGTAATTCGAACACCAGTTCGTCATGCACTTGCAGCAGCATCTTTACGTCGGGCAGGCCCGCAGTTTCCAGTGCCGGTCCCATGCGCACCATCGCCCGTTTGATGATGTCCGCGCTGGTGCCCTGAATGGGGGCGTTGATCGCGGCGCGTTCCGCGCCCTGCCGCTCATGCTGGACCGCCGCCTTGATGCGCGGGAACCAGGTTTTCCGGCCGAACAAAGTCTCTGTGTAACCCCGCTCCCGCGCCTTCTCGATCGTCTCGTTGATGTAGATGCTGATGCCGGGGAAGCGCTCATAATAGCGGCTGATCATGTCTTGCGCTTCGTCCGCGCCAATCTCCAGCCGGCCGGCCAGACCCCAGCGGGAAATGCCATAGAGGATGGCGAAATTGATCGTCTTCGCCCGGCCGCGCGTGTCGCGATTGACCTCGCCGAACAACTGCATCGCGGTGGCGGCATGAATATCCTCGCCATTGGCGAAGGCTTCCTTGAGCGCCGGGACGTCCGCCATATGCGCCGCCAGCCGCAACTCGATCTGGCTATAGTCCGCCGCCAATATGACATTGCCCGGTTCCGCGACGAAGGCATGGCGGATCTGCCGGCCGACTTCGGTGCGGATCGGAATATTCTGAAGGTTCGGGTCGGTCGATGACAGGCGGCCGGTCTGCGCGCCGGTCAACGAGTAACTGGTATGGACGCGGCCCGTATCCTTGTTGATCTGCGCCTGAAGCGCGTCGGTATAGGTCGACTTGAGTTTGGATAGCTGCCGCCATTCCAGCACCTTGTCGGCGATCGGCGCGCCCTGCGCCTTCAACTGTTCCAATATGGTGACATCGGTCGAATAGGCACCCGACTTGCCCTTCTTTCCGCCCTTATAGCCCATCTTGTCGAACAGGATCGCGCCAAGCTGCTGGGTCGATCCAATGGCGAAGGGTTGGCCCGCAATCTCATGAATCTCCGTTTCCAGCGCGGCGATGCCGGCGGTGAATTCGGCCGACAGCCGCGACAGATGCTCGCGATCGACCTTGATCCCCTGATGCTCCATGCCCGCGATCACGCCGACCAGCGGCCGGTCCACCAGTTCGTATACGCGGTTCGCGCCTTCATTGGCGACGCGCGTCTTGAACCGCTTCCACAGACGCAGGGTGACGTCTGCATCCTCGGCTGCATATTCGGTGGCGCGGGGCAGGGGGACTTCGGCGAAGCTGATCTGGCTCTTGCCGGTGCCGACCACCTCCTTGAAGCTGATGCATGTGTGATTGAGGTGCGTCTTGGCCGCCTCATCCATGCCATGCCCCGCCAGCGATTGCCCCGCGTCCAGGTCAAAGCTCATGACGATCGTGTCGTCATAAGGCGCGATCTCGACGCCGTGACGGCGCAGCACGGTCAGGTCATATTTGAGGTTCTGGCCGATCTTGAGGACGCTGTCGTCCTCCAGCAACGGCTTGAGCTTGGCGATGACCAGCGCCTTGTCCAGTTGCTCGGGCCGTTCGGCGAACATGTCGGTGCCGCCATGGCCAACGGGGATATAGCATGCCTTGTTCGGCCCGGTCGCCAGGCTGACGCCGACCAACTGGCAGGACACGGCGTCCAGCATGTCCGTCTCGGTGTCTACCGCGACCAGCCCTTCGGCGTAAGCGGCCGCGATCCAGCGATCGAGCGCATCCTGCGTCACGACCGTTTCATACAGGCTGCGGTCGATCGCCGGCTCTTCCACCGGCGCTGGCGCGGTGGGGGCGGCCGTCGCGCTGGCCGTTGCGCTCGCCGCTACCGGAGCCGCCGCCGCCGGCGCGCCAAGGCGGTTAAGCAGAGTCTTGAAGCCATGATGTGACAGAAATTCTTGCAAGGGTTCCTTGGGGATGCCCTTCAGCGTCAGATCGTCCAGCGGTTCGGGCAGGTCCATGCTGTCATGCAGCGCCACCAGCCGCCGCGACAGTCGGGCCATCTCCGCATGGGCGATCAGGTTCTCCTGCATCTTCGATTTCTTCATCGCAGGCGCAGCTTCCAGCGCGGCCTCCAGCGATCCATATTCGGTGATCAGCTTCGCCGCCGTCTTCGGCCCGATGCCGGGGATGCCGGGCACATTGTCGACGCTGTCGCCCATCAGCGCCAGCACATCGCCAAGCTGTTCGGGCTGCACGCCGAACTTGCCGACAACATAGTCTGCGCCGCGCCGCTCATTCTTCATCGTGTCGTACATGTCGACGCCGGGCTGGATCAGCTGCATCAGATCCTTGTCGGAGCTGACGATGGTGACATGCCAGCCCGCCGCGACCGCCGCCCTGGTGTAGCTGGCGATGATATCATCGGCCTCGAAACCCGCTTCCTCGATGCAGGGGAGGGAGAAGGCGCGGGTCGCGTCGCGGATCATGGGGAATTGCGGGACCAGATCTTCCGGCGCGGGCGGCCGATTCGCCTTATACTGGTCGTACATGTCGTTGCGGAAGGTATGCGATCCCTTGTCCAGGATCACGGCCAGATGGGTGGGGCCTTCCGCCTTGCCCAGTTCCTCGGCCAGTTTCCACAGCATCGTCGTATAGCCATAGACCGCGCCGACCGGCTGGCCATGCTGGTTGGTGAGCGGGGGAAGCTGATGATAGGCGCGGAAGATATAGCCGCTGCCATCGACGAGGTAGAGATGATTCTGGGTCATGGCGCGAAGGGATAGCGCCCCGCAGCCTTCAGGACCAGTCGCGCGTCAACGCTTCCGCCGTGGCGTCCATCAGGCGCGGTTCGCCGCTGCCAGTCAGGGCATAGGACATGTCGCCGCGCCGCCAGTAGGCGACCGATTCCGCCCCTTCCTGCACCGCGTCCGGCCGTTCGGGCGCGCGGCTGCGATCGCGCAAAGCGAAGAGCGAGAAATTCTGCCCACCCTCCGTCTTCACCGCGATCACCAGCGCCGGGCCGCGTTCGGTGGGGAAGAGCTGAACGTCGGTTACGCGCCAGTCGTCGGGCAGATGCGGCATGGCGATGCGGGTGTTGGACGCGATTTCGCGGGCGTCATAATGGGGCGTTTCCACCTGTGAGACCATGGCGGCGCGCATCATGGCGATGCGATGCGAATTGACCGCATAGTCGACATAGTCTGGCGGACCGGACGGGCGCAGGAAGACCAGCGCCAGACCAGCTGCCGCCGCGAGCGGTGCGACCAGCGGCAGGGCGCGGCGCCAGCGCGGTCGGGCAGGCATGCCCGCTAGCTGCGCCGCCGCCTGCGCCATGACGGGCGAGGGGGCGGCGACCGGCGGGGTCATCATCTGCAGTGCGCTGCGGGTCGACAGGTCGGCCATGACCTGCGCGGCCTGATCGGGGTTGCGGGACAGATGGGTTTCCACCACGAAACGGCGGGGAAGGTCCAACTGGTCATCGACATAGGCGTCGATCTCCAGCGCGCTCACATCATTGGTCATCCTGTCCTCCCACAATCCGAAGGCGTGGCCCGTCGCCGGCCCCTTCGCGCAGCGCGGCGCGCGCGCGCGACAGGCGCGACATCACTGTGCCGATCGGCACGCCCAGCACGGTAGCGGCCTGCTGATAGCTCATCCCCTCGATGGCGGTCAGGTGCAGCACGGCGCGCTGGGGTTCCGGCAGGGCGCTGAAGCCCCGCGCAATTTCGGTCAGTCGCACATGCTCTTCCTGCTGCGGATCGATGCTGGATAGCAAAGTTTCGGCGAAGCGGTCGTTGCGCCGGGTTTCCGCCGCTTGCCGCCTTTTGCCCGAGACGAAGACATTATGGACGATCGCCAGCAGCCAGCGGGTGCGGCTGCGTTCCGGCTGATAGGTCGCCTGGCGCTCGATCGCGCGGAGCAGGGCGTCCTGCACGACATCGTCGGCGTCCGCATCGTCGCGGGCCAGAACACGGGCATAGCGGCGCATCGCCAGCAGGTCCGCCTCCATGTCGCGACGATCGTCCATCACCGTCCCTTATCCCGTGCCGGTGCGCGGCGGGCAAGCCGGCAGGCGCAGCGGCGGCGCGCGGTGCGGCAGAAGGCCCGCATAGGCGCGCACCACATCGTCCAGCACATCGTCCCAGCGATAGCCCGTCGCGGCCTGCGCCGCCGCCTGCCGCAGCGCGGCGAGCCGGGCGGGATGGCGCATCAGGCCGATCGCGGCGTCGGCATAGCTCGCGGCATCGGCGGGCGGCAGGAGCAGGCCGGTGCGGTTATGATCGATCAGGGAGGAGGCGCTGGGCACATTGGCGGAGAGTATGGCGAGGCCCGATGCCATCGCCTCCAGATTGACGTTGCCGAAAGCTTCGGTGACGCTGGGGTTGATCAGCAGATCGGCGCTGGCCACCGCGCGGCCCAGCGCATCGCCCGCCAGATGGCCGGTGAAGGTGGCGTTGGGCAGACGCTGCGCCAGCCAGTTGCGCGCCGGGCCTTCGCCCACGATCAGCGGACGGATATCATGGCCCTGCGCCCGGATGGCCGCAATTGCATCGGCAAAGACGCCCAGCCCCTTTTCCAGCACCAACCGGCCGAAGAAGAGCGGAACAATGTCGCCGTCATCATAGCCATGGGCGGCGCGGAAGGCAGGATCGCGCAGAGTGGGCGAGAAGGCATGTGGATCTATGCCCCGGCTCCAGATCGCAACCCGGTCCGCGCCATGACGGGTCGCCATCTCATCGCGGATCGGCGGGGTGGGGGCCAGGATCAGGTCGGCATCGCCATAGAAGCGGTCGAGATAGCGTTCCATCGTGCCGCGCAGGAAGGAGAGGCGATAATAATCGAGATAGGTTTCGAAGCGGGTGTGCAGGCTGGCGACGACCGGGATGCCGTGCGAACGGCCATATTTCTGGGCCTGCCGCCCCAGCCGGTCGGGGCAGGACAGGTGAATGATGTCGGGCGCGAAGGCGTCCAGATCGCGGCGGACGCCTTTCGTCAGGCCGATCGCGACCCGATATTCGGGGCGTCCGGGAATGGCGAGCGAGGGGACCGACCGGACATCGCCGATCGACTGGAAGGCGGGGATCGGCGCGGTCGGCGAATAGATGCGCACATCCATGCCCGCCCGGTGCAGCAGATGGCCGACCAGCCGGTTGAGCGCGCGGTTGGCGCCATCGCGCACGCAATCATAATTGCCGGAAAACAGGGCGACGCGGATTGGCGGGCGGCTGGCGCGGCCGGGGCGCAGGGGAACGACATTGCGGTCGGTGAGAAATGGACGATGGGCATTCATGACCGGCTTACGCCTGCCGGGGGCGGTTTATTCCCTTGGCCGATCGCCGCTTAACTTCGCATATTTCCCGCCAAATGAGACATTTCGTTGCGCGGGCCTGATCCTATCGGAAAGTGTCGATGGTTTAGGAAGAATTGGCCGGATGCGATTATGGCGATGGAAAAGCATGTAGGATAGCGATTGCTGTCTACACGCCGCCGGCTTCGTCCTGTGTCGCGACGACAGGGGCTATGGGCCGCCGCACCCCCAGCGCATGGCCGGCGACCAGCACCGGCAGCAACACGGCCATGCCCACGAAGATGGCGATCAGTCGCTCCAGCGCGGGTTCCAGCGCGGCAGCGTCATAGCGATCCGGGACCAGAGTCACCAATATGGCGAGGGTGAATTGCGTGCCGACATAGCGATGGGCCGGGTCGCCATTTTCCAGATGCCGGCCCAGCGTCACGCCGATCGCCGTGCCGACCAGTAGCAATGTCGGCGATCCGTCGGCGGCAAACAGGAAGCCGGCGGCGAACAGCGCGCCGATGCCGCAGCCTATGCTGCGCTGAAGAATGCGACGGCTGACCGGGGCAAGGCCGCTCTGGCCGATGCCGGTCATCGGCAGGACCATCACCGCCATCACCATGATCGCTCCCTGCGCCAGCGCAGGCAGATGGAAAATCGCGCCCAGCGCCACCAGCAGCGCCAGCGCCACGCCGGCCTGACAGGCATGGCGAAAGGCGTCGCGATGCCAGCGCGCGCCGATCGGGGGCGGTGTGGGTGGAGCGGGCCAGCGGCGGCGCAGCGTCAGGGTGGAGGCGAGGCTGACGATCAGGCAGGCGGCGATGCCGGCCAGCGTTTCCAATATGCGGGTCTGCACGAAATCGGCGAGCGCAATGGTCGGGTGCTCCAGCTTGTCGAGCAGCACCATGGCGAAGGTCAGGCCGAAGAAGAGCCAGGCATAGGAGCGGCGTGAGGTGATTGCGGCATAAAGGCTGACTGTGCCGACCAGCATCATCGCCAGTGCGGCGAGCGGCCAGCGCGTAATGACCCAGGGCGCGGCGCCCAGCGCGAGCAGGCCGCCAGCCAGCGTGCCGACGATACGCAGCGCCCCGCGCATCAGCGTTTCGGCGGCATGGCCGCGCATCACCATATAGCCGGCAAAGGCGGCCCAGGACACATGGGTCGCACCCAGCAGATGCGCGATCAGGATCGCCAGCAGAACCGATGCGACGCATTCCGCCTCATCAACGGTGCGCGGCGTGATCCACGATGAGAGCTTTGCGCCGGGGTTCATCATCCCGTCATGGCGCAGGAAAGCGGGAATTGCCAGATCGCGGGAACCCGAAGTCTCCGCAATGATTTCCCATCGATTTCCTGTTGGCAATGATGCGGAAAGAGGGGGCGTAATGCGGAAGGCAATGCTGCTGGCGATGGTGGTTTTCGCGGCCGGTCCGGCTCTGGCGCAGACGCCATCGGCGTCGCGCGACCTGTGTCCCGATCGGCCGGGGTTGGGCACGCCGCCCTGTACGGTGGAGCCGGGGCATATGGTTGCGGAACTGGGGCTGGGCGACTGGACGCATGAGAGCGATGCGCAGGGGCGGACCGACACGGTGGAGGGGGGCGACCTGCTGTTGCGGGTGGGGTTGACCGAACATCTGGAGGCGCAATGGGGCTGGACCGCCTATGGCCATGTCCGTTCCCGCGACCGGAGTGATGGTGCGATCGAGCGGGAGACGGGCACGGGGGACATGATGGTGGCGTTGCGGCGCAATGTTCAGAATCCCGATGGGTCGGGCATTTCCATTGCCGTGATGCCCTATGCGACCTTGCCCGTCGGCGGATCTGCGATCGGGGCGGGGGATTGGGGCGCGGGCCTGCTGATGCCGGTGAGTTTCGATCTGGGCGGCGGCGTGGCGTTCGAACTGACGCCGGAGGTCGATGCGGCGGTGGATGAGGATGGCGATGGCCGGCATTTGTCCTATGGCAGCGTCATCGGTTTTGACGTGCCGCTGGGGCAAGCCGTGTCGGCGACGATCGAAACATCGCTGATGCGCGACGATGATCCTGAGGATCACAGCACGCAGGCGTTGGGCGGCCTCTCTGTGGCCTGGCAACCGTCGGACGCGATACAGTTCGACATCGGCCTGACTGTCGGGTTGAACGGGGCCAGTCCCGACAGCGAAGCCTATGTCGGGATCAGCCGCCGTTTCTGAATCCCCGCCTCAGCGCTTTTCGTGGTTGGCGGCGATCGCCTTGGCCACGCCCTGCATCAGTGCCCAGCGTTCGGGGATCGATACGGTGGTCGATCCGATCATCACCGCCACGGCATAGCTGGTGCCGTCCGGCGCGGTCATGATGCCGATATCGTTGAAGCCGGTCGAGCGCGGCGGCAGATCCTGTCCGGTGCCGGTCTTGTGCAGATAGGACCAGCCCGGCGGCACCCCGCCCTTGATCCGTTGCGGCCCGGTCTTGGCTTCGGACATGATCGACAGCAGCAGGCGTGACGATGCGGACGAGAGCATGTCCCCTTCCTTCAGCTTCGCCAGCGCCTGTACGATCGAGGCGGGGGCGGCGCCGTCTGGCGGATTGGCCAGATAATTGTCGAGCGCCTTCACGCGCACGCTCATGGGCAGTTTTGCGCGGGCGGCGTAGAAATTGCGGCCGATCGAATAATCCTGGCGCCAGTCAAGACCGGCGGTGGCCGATTGCAGCAGCCGTTCGCCCGGGCCAAAGCGAATATCCTTGATCATCCGCCGCGCGAGGAAGCCGCGCACCGCATCCGGCCCGCCGACCGCGCGCAACATCGTGTCGTTGGCGGTGTTGTCGCTCTGAGTCATCGCCCGGCGCATCAGATCAGAATAGCTGGTGGTCCAGCCGCCCTTCTGCGCCACCAGTACGGCCGTGGGCTGATGAAACAGGGTCAGGTCGTTGCGGGTGATGGTGGTCGTGTCGGTCAGGCGCAGCTTGCCCCGGTCGACCGCGTCGAGAAAGGTCATCGACACCCAGAGTTTCGACACGCTCTGTTGCGGGAACAAAGCATTGCCGTTCCAGGCGACGGTCCAGTCGGAACCGATGCGGCGGACGGCGATGCCGACCTTGCCGCGGAAGCTCTGGCCCAGATTGCGCACGACATTGACCAGGGCGGGCGGTGGCGTTTCGCGCTGGTCGATGTCCTGATAGGGCAAAGGCGGATTGGCGACCTGTCGGATCGGCCAGCTGTTGGTGGTGGGTTGCGGCCGGCTGGGCAGCGGCTTTTGCGGCGCGGCGGCGGCCTGCGCCCGGCGTGGTTCGGGCGCGCCCACACAGGCGGATAGCGCCGCGATCAACAGGACCAGGCGCGCCGTCCCGTTCCGGCTTTCTTTCGATGTCATTCGCGTCCCCGCACTCTCTAGGGCGACATTAGGGGCGGCCCGCGCCCAAAGCGGCAAGGGGCCTGCGACGAACGATTCCACAAATGCGATGGAGGGAGGCTGAACGGCGCAACCAGTTGTCTTGGTGTGGATAGGCCAAAGATGCATTTTCCAAGAACCTCGCTCAGTTGCGGTTCAGCGGCGGGCGGGCAATAGCGGCGGCATGAAGCACGGAATGGACAGGCGGACGCTGCTGCTGGGCGGACTGGCGGCGGGGATGATGGCGCAAGGCGGGGTGGCGATGGCCGCGCCTTTCACTTCGCGCCGGATCGCGATGACGGTGCGGGGCGCGGCCACGGGACCGGGGCGCGACGTGCTGCTGATCCCCGGCCTTGCCAGTGGTCCGGGCATCTGGACCGGGGCGATTGGCGCTGTGCCGGGCTGGCGGTTCCATCTGGTGCATGTGCGCGGCTTTGCGGGACTTGCGGCGGAGGCGAACGCCAACGGACCGTTGCTGACGCCGATTGCCGACGAAATCGCCCGCTATGTCGCCGCCGCCGGGCTGAAACGGCCAGCGATCGTGGGGCACAGTATGGGCGGCACGCTGGCGATGCTGCTGGGTCTTAAAGGATTGGCACGCCGGGTGATGGTGGTCGACATGCTGCCGGCCGGCGCGGCGATGGTGGGCGGCACGGCCAACGGGCTGGGCTTTCTGGCCGACCAGCTGAGCGGTTATTTCACCGGGACGGCGGCCGGCCGGCGTTATCTGGCGCAAATGGTGGCGCAGGCGCCCGGCGCACAGGGCAGCGACCCGGAGGTCATCGCCAATGCGCTGCGCGATCTGGCCAATGTCGACCTTGGCCCGCAGCTGCCGCGCCTGACCGCGCCGCTGGAGGTGGTCTATGCGATCGGATCGGACGCGGCGCAGGCGGCGGCGATCACCAGCCGGTTCCGCGCCGATTATGCGCCGGCAAAAGGCGTGGCGCTCAAGGCGATCGGTCCCAGCGGCCATATGGTGATGGGCGACCAGCCGGCCCGGTTCAACGCGGCATTGCGGGAATTTCTGATCGTTTGACACAGGTCAAACCATGGCCCGGCAAGGGCGCGTAGGAAAGCGGCACCGGACGCGCCTGCAGCGCTTCCTTCCTCCACCTTGCAAGGGCGCGGCATTCCCTACCCCGGATGCCGCGCCCCTTTTTTTGATCAGGGCGCCAGCACCGTGTCGATGGCGTCGGGCAGGGTTTCGGGATAGTCCAGCGTGTAATGGAGGCCCCGGCTTTCCTTGCGGTGGAGCGCCGAGCGGACGACGAGCCGCGCGACCTCCAGCAGGTTGCGCAGTTCGATAAGGTCAGGCGTCACGCGGAAATTGCCGTAATAATCGTCAACCTCTTTCGCCAGCAGATCGATGCGGTGCTGGGCGCGCTCCAGCCGCTTGGTGGTGCGGACGATGCCGACATAGTCCCACATGAAGCGGCGGATTTCCTTCCAGTTATGCTGGACGATCACCTCCTCGTCGCTGTTGGTGACGCGGCTTTCGTCCCAGGGGCGGATCGGCGGGGGCGGGGGCAGGCTGTCCCATTTGGCGCGGATATGTTTCGCCGCCGCCTCGCCGAAGACGAAACATTCCAGCAGCGAGTTGGACGCGAGGCGATTGGCGCCGTGCAGGCCGCTTTCGCTGACTTCGCCGGCGGCATAGAGGCCGGGCAGGTCGGTGCGGCCGTCCAGATCGATCACCACGCCGCCGCAGGTATAATGCTGCGCCGGGACGACCGGGATCGGCTCCCTGGTGATGTCGATGTCGAGATCAAGCAGGCGCGCATAGATGGTCGGGAAGTGATGCTTCACGAATTCGGGATTTTTGTGACTGATGTCGAGATGGACATAGTCGAGGCCGAGGCGCTTGATTTCATGGTCGATGGCGCGGGCGACCACATCGCGCGGGGCGAGTTCGGCGCGCGAGTCGAAGCGGGGCATGAAGCGTTCGCCGCCGCCCGGCACGCCGGGGGGGAGCTTCAAATGGCCGCCTTCGCCGCGCACCGCCTCTGTAATCAGGAAATTCTTGACCTCCAGATTGTAGAGGCAGGTCGGGTGGAACTGGTTCATTTCCATGTTCGACACGCGGCAGCCCGCGCGCCAGGCCATGGCGATGCCGTCGCCGGTCGCGCCGCGCGGGGCGGTCGAGAAGAGATAGGTGCGGCCCGCGCCGCCGGTACACAGGATCGTCGCCCGGCCGAGCAGCGCGTCGACATGGCCGGTCGCCCGGTTGAAGGCATAGACGCCCCAGACATGGCCGTCGCCCGAATAGCGTTCCCCATGGCGCGAGGTGATGAGGTCGATCGCGACCATATCCTCCATCAGGGTGATGTTGGGATTGGCGCGGGCGGCCTTCAGCAGTGCGACCTGCACCGCATGGCCGGTGGCGTCGTCGACATGGACGATGCGGCGGTGGCTATGGCCGCCCTCGCGCGTCAGGTGCCAGCGTTCGCCAAATTCTTCGCCGCCGTTGAAGGGGACGCCCAAATCGGCGAGCCGATCAATCGCGGCGGGGGCTTCGGAAACGACGAACTCCACCGTCGCCTGATCGTTAAGGCCCGCGCCCGCGACCATCGTGTCATGGACATGCGCCTCGAAACTGTCACCTGCGTCGAGTACGGCGGCAATGCCGCCCTGCGCCCAGTTGGTGGACCCGCCATCGAGCGCGCCCTTGGCCAGCACCAGCACCTTGCGATCCTGCGCGAGGTTGATGGCGGCCGTCAGCCCCGCCGCGCCGGAACCGATGATGACGACGTCATGGATGGTGGTGGGCATCTGCGTTCTTGCTGCTTCTTACTGACTCCCCTCCCGCAGGCGGGAGGGGTTGGGGGTGGGCTTGCGCAAGGGTGGTTTTGATGTGCAACACCACGCCTTCGAGGTTTGTCATCACATCGTCATTGGAAATGCGCAAGATTTGGAAACCGAGCGAACGGCAGTAAGCATCGCGCTGATTGTCATGGCTGACATTTTGATCGTGGCTTGTGCCGTCAAGTTCGATGATGAATTTCAGTTCCCGGCAAAGGAAGTCGGCGAAATAAGGACCGATTGGCATTTGACGGCTGAACCTGTGTCCCAGCTTTCGCCCCTTCAGGCACTGCCAAAGCAATTGCTCGGGGGTGGTGGCGCTGCTGCGTAATTCCTTTGCGCGAGCGGTCGCACGTTGTTTGAAAGGTCGCACGTTGTTTGAAAGGTCGCGCTGGCCCACCCCCTGGCCCCCTCCCGCTTGCGGGAGGGGGAACAAGATGGGTTTCGTCGATCACGCCGCCGCGGTCAGGTTGAGGAAGACGTCCTCCAGATCCGGGTCGCGCGTCACCACGTCGACGATGGAAAGGCCGCTGGCCTGCACGGCGCTGAGCACCTGGCCGGCATTGGCGCGGTCCTTCATATAGGTGATGGTGAGCGTGCGTTCGCCCGTCAGGTCGACCTTTTCGAAACAGGGGGCGTCAGGCGCGACCGTCACATCGCGGTCGACCGTGACCTGCACGACCTTCTCCTGCGCCATCGCCAGCAATTCGCGGGTCGGTTTGTCGGTGATGAGCTGGCCATGGTTGATGATGCCGATGCGATCGCACAGCTCCTCGGCCTCCTCCAGATAATGGGTGGTCAGCACGATCGTTACGCCCATGGCATTGAGTTCGCGCACATATTCCCACAGCTGCTGGCGCAGTTGGACGTCGACGCCGGCGGTTGGCTCGTCCAGCACCAGGATCGGCGGCGAATGGACCATCGCCTTGGCCACCAGCAGGCGGCGCTTCATGCCACCCGACAGGGTGCGGGCATAGGCGTTCGCCTTGTCGTCCAGATGGACAGCGCGCAGCAATTCCATCGACCGGCGCTTTTCCTTGGGCACGCCATAGAAGCCGGCCTGATTTTCCAGCGTTTCGAACGGGGTGAAAAAGGGGTCGAAGACAATTTCCTGCGGGACGATGCCGATCGAATTCTTCGCGTTGCGCGGGTTGGCGTCGATATCGAAGCCCCAGATGCTGACATCGCCCGCGCTCTTGTTCACCATGCCGGCGAGGATGTTGATCGTGGTCGATTTGCCCGCGCCATTGGGACCGAGCAGGCCGTAAATCTGGCCGCGCGGGATGGTGAGGTTGATCCCGTCGAGCGCGCGTTTGCCGCCCTTATAGACTTTGGTGAGGTTGCGGATCTCGATTGCGGCCTGGGGGGCGGCTTGTGGAGCGTCGGTCATGGCTGATCTCTATGGGGATCGAAGCGGGGGAAAGAAAGAGGGGTTGGCTTTGCGCGTTCAAAACCCTCTCCCACGGGAAGCGGGAGAGGGCTAAGAAAGCTGTCCTCAAAACTGGTCGGCGATATCCAAGAGGCCGAGCAGCTTTTTCGGTGCGATCTGGCGCCAGCTGGAGCGGAGGCGGTCGGCGATGTGGTCCCAGTCCGTGTCGCCCAGGTCGAGGCGGATGCCGACCCAGTCATTGCCGAAATAGGCGGGGCGATAATAGCGTTCCGGGTCCGCTTCCATCAGCGTCGCCTGTTCTTCGGGCGCGGTGGTCTTCACCAGCACGGCGATGATGCCGTCGCCATGATGGTCGCGGGTGAAATAGGCGAATTTCTTGCCCTTCACGATGCCGAAACAGGGCATGCCGTGCGAGACGATCTCATCCGCCTGCGGCAAAGCGAGGGCGGCTTCGCGCACCTTGTTGAGCAGCCAGTCGGGCTGGCGTTCGCGCGTGACGAAGCTGGCCAGCGTGCGGGAATAGAGTTGATGCTCGGCGATCAGGATGCGGGCGGCGAGGCTGTCTTCGGTGTCGCCGGGGAGAATCGCGACCGGGGTCTGGCCCAGCACCGGGCCGTCGTCCAGCTGCGCGGTGACGATATGGACCGAGCAACCGGCATGGCTGTCGCCCGCGTCGATTGCGCGCTGATGGGTATCCAGCCCCTTATATTTGGGCAGCAGGCTGGGGTGGATGTTGAGCATCCGGTTTTCCCAGCCCGACACGAATTCGGGCGAGAGCAGGCGCATATAGCCGGCGAGCGCGACATAATGCGCCCCGGCTTCGCGCAGTTGCGCGTCGATGATGCGGTCAAATTCGGCGCGTTTGAGGCCCTTGTGGCTCTGGCCGAAAGTGGGGATGCCTTCGGCGGCGGCGAGCGCCAGGCCGGGCGCTTGCGGATCGTTGGCGGCGACCAGCACGATTTCATAGGGGCAATCCGCCGCCTTGGCCGCGTAGAGCAACGCCGCCATGTTGGAGCCGCGGCCGGAAATCAGGACGCCGACTTTTGCCTTTTGCATAACCAACCCCGTTCGGTTCGAGCTTGTCGAGAACTCTATACGCCGTTCTCGACAAGCTCGAACCGAACGGAGGTTGTGTAAGGCTCAGCCCAGATGCGTGGCGGACCAGTCGGCCTTGGCGCTCCAGGTCTCGGTGCTGCCCTTGACGGTGCAGCCCTTTTCGCCTTCTTCCACCGCGCCGATGCGGAACACGGTTTCGCCCGCATCCTCCAGCGCCTTGGTGACGGCGGCGACATGGGCTTCGTCCACGGCCAGCACCATGCCGACGCCGCAGTTGAAGGTGCGCGCCATTTCCTGCGGCTCGATATTGCCCTGCGCCTGAAGGAAGGCCATCAGGCGCGGCTGGGGCCAGGCGTCGGCATCTACGGTGGCGTGCGCGCCTTCGGGCAGGACGCGGGGGATATTTTCCAGCAGGCCGCCGCCGGTGATGTGGGCGAGGGCATTGATCATGCCGGCGCGGACCAGCGGCAGCAGGCTCTTCACGTAGATTTTCGTGGGGGCCATCAGCGCGTCGATCAGCAGCACTTCATTGTCGAAGAGCGCCGGGCGATCGAGTTTCCAGCCCTTGTCAGCGGCGAGGCGGCGGACCAGCGAATAGCCGTTGCTATGCACGCCCGAGGAGGCGAGTCCGATGAGGACGTCGCCGGGCTTCACCTTGTTGCCGGTCAGCGCCTTGGAGCGCTCCACCGCGCCGACGCAGAAGCCGGCGAGGTCATAGTCGCCATCGCTGTACATGCCGGGCATTTCTGCGGTTTCGCCGCCGATCAGCGCGCAGCCGGCCTGACGGCAGCCTTCGGCGATGCCGGCGATGACCCGTTCGGCCACGCCCGACTCCAGCTTGCCGGTGGCGTAATAGTCGAGGAAGAAGAGCGGTTCGGCGCCCTGCACGATCAGGTCGTTGGCGCACATGGCAACGAGGTCGATGCCCACGCCGTCATGGCGATCATGGTCGATCGCCAGCTTCAGTTTCGTGCCCACGCCGTCATTGGCGGCGACCAGCAACGGGTCGTCATAGCCCGCGGCCTTCAGATCGAAAAAGCCGCCGAAACCGCCGAGTTCTGCGTCGGCGCCGGGACGGCGTGTGGCCTTGGCCAGGGGCGCGATGGCGCGGACAAGGGCGTTGCCGGCGGCGATGTCGACGCCAGCCTTGGCGTAGCTGTAGGATTCGTTGTCGCTCATGAGGCAGCGCTCTACGGTCGAAACAGCAATATGTCGAGTTTCGCGCTTGGCCGGGGGGTGTGGGCCGGCGCGAGACGGACTTTTAGCTGGGGATAAGTCGCGCCTTCATGCTTGGCATCACGGGCAATTGCCGCCAAAAGGGCGCCCGTGAGCCTGAGCCAGACCCTTTCCCGCCCCGCAGTCGTCCTGCGCCAGTTCTCGCGGCTGTTTTCGCGGCCTGTGCAGATCATCATCGCCATTGCGCTGGGCCTCGCGGCTGCGGCGCTGTTTGCGCAGATGGAGGGGGAGCGCGGCGTGCCGCCGATCGCCAGCGGTGGCGATTTCGAGGTGCGCGGGGTGAAGGTCGACGTTTACGCCAAGGATGCCGACAGCGCCCGCTATGCCGGCTGGCGCATGGCGCAGCGGCAGGCGTGGCGGATGCTGTGGCAGCGGACGCATGGTGGGGGCGGCGCGCCGGCCCTGTCCGATTCGCAGCTTGAGGCGATGATTTCCGGCATCGAGGTCGAATATGAACAAAATGGTCCCAATCGCTATGTCGCGACGCTGGGCATATTGTTCGACCGCGCGCGGACGGGCCAGTTGCTGGGCGTATCGGGCAATGTGATGCGGTCGCCACCCTTGCTGGTCATTCCGGTGATGTGGGATGGTGGTTCGGCCGTATCCTATGAGCGGATCAACGAGTGGCAGAAGGCGTGGGCGCGTTACCGCACCGGGGACAGCGCGATCGACTATGTCCGTGTCGCCGGCTCCATCGCCGATCCGATCCTGCTGAACGCGGGCCAGACCGGGCGGCGCGGTCGTCTGTGGTGGCGCGTGCTGCTCGATCAATATGGCGCGGCCGATGTGGTGATCCCGATTGCGCGGCTGGACCGCGCCTATCCGGGCGGTCCCGTGACCGGCACCTTCACCGCGCGCTATGGCCCGGACAATGCGCTGATCGGCAGCCTGACGCTGCGTGCGTCCAACGACAGCGGCATCGCCCAGATGATGGATGAGGGCGCACGGCGGATCGACGAACTTTATATCCGCGCGCTCAATGATGGTCGCCTGCGGCCCGACCCGTCGCTGATTATCGAAGAACCAGTCGATCCAGACGCGCTGGCGATTGAAAATGCGGCCGATGCGCCGATCGAGGCGATCGATGCGCCGACCGCGCCGGCCGCCGGCGTCGTCAGCTTCGCGATCCAGTTCGATACGCCCGATGTCGGATCGGTGGGCGCGGGCGAATCGACGCTGCGGTCCATTCCGGGCGTGCGGTCGGCCGTCACCAGCAGCCTGGCGCTGGGCGGCACATCGGTCATGCAGGTCAGTTTCGACGGCACCGCCGACATGCTGCGCGCCGGATTGCAGGCGCGCGGCTATCAGGTGGCGGTATCCGGCACCACGCTGCGGATCACGCGGCGACAGGCGACGCCGTCGTCGCAATGAGCCAGATCAGCCTGCCTTTCGACTGGCATGGCGGCGCGGGCGCAGGCGATTTCCTGGTTAGCGACGCCAACCGCCTTGCCGTCGCGCATCTGGAGCGCTGGCGCGACTGGCCACTGTCGGTGAGCGTGTTGACCGGACCGCCGCTGTCGGGCCGGTCGACGCTGGCCGGCCATTTCGCGCAGATGAGTGGCGGCGAGATCATCGACGATGCGCAGGGCGGCGACGAGCATCGCCTGTTTCATGCCTGGAATGACGCGCAGACGAGCCGCCGCCCGCTGCTGATGATCGGCCGAACCGCGCCGGCTGGCTGGACCGTGGCGCTGCCCGACCTGCGATCGCGGCTGGCGGCCGCGCCCCATATCGCGATCGAGGAGCCGGACGAGGGGCTTGCGCGCGCGCTGATCTGCCGCGCGTTCGACCTGGCCGGAGCCAATTATGCGCCCGATGTGCCCGACTGGCTGCTGCGCCGGGTGGAGCATCGTTATGGCGCGATTGCAGAGGTGACGCGGCTGCTGGACGTGGCGGCGTTGTCATCGGGTCGTAAGATTTCGGTCGCAATGGCGAAAGAGACCCTGCAATCCGCAGGATTTTTGCCTATAGTCCCGCCCGATCCATCCACCGACCAGCGCGAGTAATCCGTGGCCGAAGCCGATCCCATCGCCATCCTGGCCCCCGCCAGCGACCGTTATTTCAACCGAGAACTGTCCTGGCTGGCGTTCAACCAGCGGGTGTTGGAAGAGGCGATGAACCGCGCCCATCCGATGCTGGAGCGGTTGCGGTTCCTGTCCATTTCCGGCGCGAACCTGGATGAATTCTTCTCCGTCCGGGTGGCGGGGCTGAAGGGGCAGCAGTTGCAGGATGTCGACCTGCGCTCCGCCGACGGGCTGACCCCGGCGCAGCAGTTGGGCGCGATCACCGACACCACCGCCGCGCTGATGCGGGCGCAGCAGAAGGTGTGGGGCGCGCTGCACGGCGAACTGACGCAGGTGGGCATCGAAGTGATCGGGCCGGCGGCGGAGATGGACTATCCCTGCGCCAACTGGCTGCGCGACCATTTTCTAACGCAGATTTTCCCGATCCTGACGCCGCAGGCGCTCGATCCCGCGCATCCCTTCCCTTTCATCCCCAATCAGGGGCTGTCGATCGTCTTCGATCTGGAGCGACTGTCCGACAAGCAGCCGATCCGTGAACTGGTGATGCTGCCGGCATCGCTGCCCCGGTTCGTGCGGATACCCGGCGAGCCGATGCGCTATATGGCGCTGGAGGCGGTGATCCGCCGCTTTTCGGCCGACCTGTTCCCCGGCTATCGCGTGCGCAACAGCGGCGTGTTCCGCATCATCCGCGATAGCGACATCGAGATCGAGGAAGAGGCGGAAGACCTGGTCCGTTATTTCCGCAGCGCCATCAAGCGCCGCCGCCGCGGCCGCGTGATCCGTATGGAGATTGAAGAGCGCATCCCCGAGCCGGTCGAGGAGATGTTGCAGGACATGCTGCAGGGCCATGAGGCGATCGTGGTCGAGGTGGAGGGCTTCATCGGCATTGGCGACCTATCGGGCATCGTCGACGCGGATCGGCCCGACCTGAAGTTCGAACCCTATGTCCCCCGCTTCCCCGAGCGTATCCGTGAATATGGCGGCGACTGTTTCGCGGCGATCCGGGCCAAGGACATCGTCGTCCATCACCCCTATGAGGCGTTCGACGTCGTCATATCCTTCCTGAAGCAGGCGGCGTCGGACCCCGATGTCGTGGCGATCAAGCAGACGCTGTATCGCGCGGGCAAGCAATCGGCGGTGATCCGCGCCCTGATCGACGCGGCGGAGGCCGGCAAGTCGGTGACGGCGGTGGTCGAACTGAAGGCGCGGTTCGACGAGGAACAGAATCTGATGTGGGCCGACGCGCTGGAGCGGGCGGGCGTGCAGGTGGTCTATGGCTTCATCGACTGGAAGACCCATGCCAAAGTGTCGATGGTGGTGCGGCGCGAAGGCGACCAGTTCCGCACCTACTGCCATTTCGGCACCGGCAATTATCATCCGATCACCGCGCGCATCTATACTGACCTCAGCTTCTTCACCGCCGATCCGTCTTATGGTCGCGATGCCGCCGCGCTGTTCAATTACATCACCGGCTATGTCGAACCGCAGCGGCTGGAAAAGCTGGTCATGTCGCCCCGCAACCTGCGCGATACGCTGTGCGCCTGCATCGACGCGGAAATAGAGCATGTCCGCGGCGGTCGCCCGGGAACCATATGGGCCAAGATGAATAGTCTGGTCGACCCGGCGATCATCGAGAAACTCTATGCGGCCAGCAATGCGGGCGTCCAGATCGACCTTATTATCCGCGGCATTTGCTGCCTGCGGCCCGGCGTCCCGGGCATGTCGGAAAATATCCGCGTGAAATCGGTCGTCGGCCGGTTCCTGGAGCATAGCCGCATCGCCGTCTTCGGCAATGGCAAGGCGCTGCCCAACAATGGCGCGAAAGTCTATATCAGCTCGGCCGACTGGATGCCGCGCAACTTCGACCGGCGGGTGGAATATCTGGCCCCGGTGGAAAATGAGACGGTGCATGACCAGATTCTCGATCAGGTGATGGTCGCCAATCTGATCGACACCGAACAAAGCTGGTCGCTGGACAGCGACGGCCTCTATACGCGGCTGGAGGCGGGCGATAAGCCGTTCAACCTGCATCGTTATTTCATGACCAATCCGTCGCTGTCCGGGCGCGGCGCGGCGTTTGACAATGAAGCGGTGCCGACCCTGCGCCTGCGCGGAAAGGTCTGATCGAACATGAATTCGATGCTGAGCCGTGTCCGCGCCGTCGCCGAGCAGATGGCGACATCGCCCGAACCGGCCCATGCGCGCACCGCGATCATCGACATCGGCTCCAACAGCGTGCGCCTGGTGGTGTATGACGGGCCGCGCCGCATCCCCTTCATCCTGTTCAATGAAAAGGTGATGGCGGGGCTGGGCGCGTCGCTGGCTAAGACCGGCGCGATCGAAGCCGAAGCCATGGAGCGCGGGCTGCGCGCGGTCGGGCGCTTTGCCCATCTGTGCCGGGCGATGAAGGTGACGGACATTCGCTGCGTCGCAACCGCAGCGGTGCGGGACGCCACCAATGGCGCGGATTTCATCGCCCGCGCGAAAGAAATGGGCCTGACGGTCGAGCTGCTGTCAGGCGCGCAGGAAGCGATCGGCGCGGCGATGGGCGTGCTGTCGGGCATTCCCAAAGCGGACGGCATCGTCGGCGATCTGGGTGGCGGCAGTCTGGAACTGGCGCGCATCCGCAACGGTCGGGTCGAACAGACGATTTCGCTGCCGCTGGGCGTGCTGCGCCTGCCGCAGATCAGGGCCAAGGGGCCGCGCGCGCTGGAGCGCACCGTCACGCAGATGCTGGAAAAGGCGGGATGGAAGCCCGAGCCGGGCCTGCCCTTCTATCTGGTCGGCGGATCATGGCGCGCGCTGGCCCGGTTCGACATGCAGTTGACCAGCTTTCCGCTGCCGGTGGTGCATCAATATGAAATGAGCGCGGCGCGCGCCGAGCAGTTGGCCCGGATCGTGTCGCATGTCGACCGCGCCCGGCTGAAACAGGTGCCGGCCATGACCGGATCGCGCGTGCCGACCATGCCCGATGCGACCGCCTTGCTGTCAGTGGTGGTGCGCAAGCTCAAGTCCACGCGGCTGATCGTGTCGGCCTATGGCCTGCGCGAAGGCTTGTTATATGAGGCGTTGCCCGACGATATCCGCGCGCATGATCCGTTATTGGTCGCGGCCGAGGCGGAAGGGGAGGCGCAGGCGCGCTTCCGCGGTCATGGCGATCGCATCGACCGCTGGATCGCGCCGCTCTTCCCCGACGATGACGCCGCCAGCCGCCGCATCCGCCGGGCCGCCTGTCTGCTGGCCGATGTCAGCTGGCGCGCAAACCCCGATTTCCGGGCCGAACGCGGGGTGGAAATTGCGCTGCACAGCAATTGGGTGGGCATTACCGCGACCGAGCGGGCGATGTTGGGGCAGGCGCTGCATACCCATTTTGGCGGCGGGCTGACCGCGCCGCTGGGGCTGGACCGGCTGGCGAAGCCCGATGAGCTGCGCCGGGCGGTGTTGTGGGGGCTGGCGATCCGGCTGGCCCAGCGCCTGTCGGGCGGGGTCGAGGCGCCGCTGGCCATATCCTCGCTCAGCCATCGCGGTGATCGCATCGACCTGCATATGCGGGGGGAAGATGCCGACCTGTATGGCGAGGCGGTGGAGCGTCGGCTGCGCAATCTGGCGCAGGCCATGGGGGTCAAATATCAGCTGATGGGCGATCAGGGATAGCCAAGGTCGCGGGCGCTGTTGTTCGTATCTTTCCCCGGCGTGTAATGTTCGGTAAGGGCGGTCGATGACTTCCGCGCCCACGCCCATCAGCCGCTCGCTCTTCATCTTTTCCATCCTCTATGGCGGCATGGTCTGCATGGCGGGCGTGCTGGGCGTGAAGCAGGTGGCGCTGGGTCCATTGGCGGTGGAGGCGGGCATCTTCGCCTTCCTGTTGCTGGTCGTGCTGTCGAGCGCGGTGTCGGAACTGCATGGCGAGAAGGTGGCGACCGGGCTGGTGCGGCTGGGCTTCGTGCCGCTGCTGGTGTCGGCCGCGCTGATCCATATCGTCATCGCGCTGCCGCATGATCCGGGCATGTATCCGCCGGCGGTGGACGCCTTCCCGATCGTGGTGGGTCAGGGATCGCGCATGATGCTGGCGGGCCTGATTTCCTATGGCACGTCGCAGACGCTGAACGTCTTCATCTTTTCCAAGCTGTCGCGGGGCGAGGGCAAGCTGGTCTGGCTGCGCGGGATGATCGCCAGCGTCGTGTCGCAGATCGTCGACACATTGCTGTTCATCACCATTTCCTTCCTGGGCGAACGGCCGATTTTGGACCTGATGATCGGGCAGATGATTACCAAGGTGATCCTGTCGATCATCCTGGTGCCGCCGCTGATTGCGCTGGCGGTATCCTTGGGACGGCGATTCGACCGCTAAAACTTGCCCATGCGCGCCTTTAGTCTTATGCGCGCGCGCATGAACAGCAAGCACGCCCCCGATCCCGCGCTCCTCGCGAAGGCCGAAACCCTTGTCGAGGCGCTGCCTTATATGCAGCGATATGCGGGCAAGACCTTTGTCGTGAAATATGGCGGCCATGCCATGGGCGACCCGGAAGCGGCGCGCGATTTTGCCGAAGATGTCGTCCTGATGAAGGCGGTCGGCATCAATGTCGTCGTCGTCCATGGCGGCGGGCCGCAGATCGGCGCGATGCTCAAGAAGCTGGGCGTCGAATCGCAGTTTGTCGGCGGTCTGCGCGTGACCGACGCGGAAACCGCCAAGATCGCCGAAATGGTACTGGCCGGATCGATCAACAAGGAAATCGTCGGCTGGATTGCCGGCGCGGGCGGCCGCGCGGTCGGCATTTCCGGCAAGGATGGCGGCCTGGTCCTGTGCGAAAAGGTGCTGGGCAAGCGCGAGGCGGATCCCAATTCGGGGATCGAGCGCAATGTCGACCTGGGCTTCGTGGGCGATCCCGTGTCGGTCGACCGCTCGATTCTCGATACGCTGGCGACCAACGGCATCATCCCGGTCGTCGCCCCGGTGGGCATCGGCACCGATGGCCATACCTATAATGTCAATGCCGACACCATGGCCGGCGCGATCGCCGCCGAGCTGAAGGCGTCGCGCTTCTTCCTGCTGACCGATGTGGCCGGCGTGCTGGACAAGCAGGGACAGTTGCTGACCGATCTGGACCCCGACGCCATCCATGGGCTGGAGGCCGACGGCACGATCAGCGGCGGCATGATCCCCAAGCTGGAAACCTGCGTCCGCGCGGTCGAGGGTGGGGTGGACGCCGCCGTCATCCTGGACGGCCGGGTGCCGCATGCGATGCTGCTGGAAATCTTCACCGATCGCGGCGCCGGTACGCTGGTGCGGAAATAAGCCCGCTTGCATAAGCTCGATACGCAAAACAAAGGAGCGTTCATGTCGCTGACCAGCCTGCTCGTGCCGACCTATGTGCAAATGCTGGGCACGCTGTCGCGCTGGCTGGACAAGGCGCAGGCGCAATTGCCGGCGGCGGATGCGGAGGCGCTGTTGTCCGCCCGTCTGGCGCCCGACATGTTTCCGCTGTCGACCCAGATTCGCTTTGCCTGCGTACAGGCGCGCGAAGCCATGTGCCGGTTGCAGGGCGAGGCATTTCCCGCGTCGCTGGAGGCGCTGCTGAACGAAGGGCGCAATGCCGGCGATCAGCCCGGTTCGTTGCAGGATGCCAAGGCGCGGATTGCGGAAACCGTGGCGCTGCTGGAGGCGTTGAAGCCCGGCGCGCTTGACATGCCGGCCGACGCACCGGTCGCGCATAGCCTGCCCAACGGCATCATCCTGGACCTGACGGCGGAGCAATATGCGCGCGACTGGACGCTGGGGCAGTTCTACTTCCATGTCATGACCGCCTACGCCATCCTGCGGGCGCAGGGCGTGGAACTGGGCAAGGCGGATTATGTCGCGCACCTGTTCCCCCATATCCGCCCGGGAACGCTGCCCGTCGGCTGAACGGGGGCGGCGCAAAGGATGCCCCCGGTCGATTATGTCCGCCGTTGGTGGAATTTACCCCGCTCCCTGCTTGTGGCGGGGTGGTCCCCTCGGCTAGAGCGGCCGCATTATCGACGGAGACTTCATGGTTCAGATCGCGCAAATCCTCATGATCCTGTTGACGGTGCTTCGTTGGATCATCGTCATTCAGATCGTCATGAGCTGGCTGATCGCGTTCAACGTGGTCAACACCGGCAATGAACTGGTGCGCAATGTGATGTATGCGCTCGACCGGATTACCGACCCCATCTATCGCCCCATTCGCCGGGTGATGCCCGATCTGGGCGCGCTCGATCTGTCGCCGATGGTCGTCCTGCTGGGCATCGTCATCATCCAGCAGGTGTTGCTGCCGCCGCTCATGTTCGGGTGAGCATGTGGACGCAGGCCGGTGACGACCTGCTGCTGAGCATCCGGCTGACGCCGGGATCGGCGAAGGAAGAGGTAGGCGGCGGCTGGACCGATGCGCATGGCGCGCAATGGCTGGCGGCCCGGGTGCGGGCCGTGCCGGAAAAGGGCCGGGCCAATGCGGCGCTGATCGCCCTGTTGGCCAAGCGGCTGGATTGGCCCAAGGGCGCGATTTTGCTGGAATCAGGCGACACCAACCGGCTAAAGCGGTTGCGTATTATCGGCGGTGGCGATGCTATGGCGCGCCTGACCGCCCTCATCGAACATTGGGTAGACAAGACATGACCATCGGCAAGCTTATCGACGGCAAGGCGTTTGCGGCGGGGCTGCGCGACAAGGTGGCGGCTGGCGTCGCCGGCTTCGTGGAACAGGCCGGGCGCAAGCCGGGTCTGGCCGTGGTGCTGGTGGGCGAAGACCCGGCGAGCAGCGTCTATGTCCGTTCCAAGGGCAAGATGACCGTCGCGGTCGGCATGGAAAGCTTCGAATTCAAGCGCCCCGACAGCATCGGCGAAGATGATCTGCTGGACCTGATCGAGGAGCTGAATCAGGACGAGCGGATCGACGGCATCCTGGTCCAGCTGCCGTTGCCCAAACATATCGACGAAGCCGCCGTGATCGGCGCGATCGATCCGTCCAAGGATGTGGACGGATTCCATGTCGTCAATGCGGGGCGTCTCGCCACGGGCCAAGAGGCGCTGGTGCCCTGCACGCCGATGGGCTGCATCATGCTGCTGAAGGATGAGCTGGGCGACCTGTCGGGGCTTGAGGCGGTGGTCGTGGGCCGGTCCAACATCGTGGGCAAGCCGATGGCGCAGCTGCTGCTGGCCGAAAACGCCACGGTGACGATCGCGCACAGCCGCACCCATGATCTGGCCAGCGTCGTCCATCGCGCCGATATCGTCGTCGCCGCCGTGGGCCGCGCCGAAATGGTCAAGGGCGAATGGATCAAGCCGGGCGCGACGGTCATCGACGTCGGCATCAACCGCGTCGCCGATACCGAGGAAGAGGGCAAGAGCCGGATCGTCGGCGACGTCGCCACCGCCGAAGCGCTGGCCCATGTCCGCGCCATTACCCCGGTGCCCGGCGGCGTGGGACCAATGACGATCGCGGTGCTGCTGCGCAATACTTTGGTCGCCGCCCATGCCCGCGCGGGGCTGGCGAAGCCCGAGGGCCTGTGAAGGCGCGGCTGGCCCTGCTGGCTGCGGCGGCGATCCTGCTGGTCGCCGCCAAGCCGCCGATGCGGTTCCAGCCCGATCCCAGCAGCGTGATCGCGGCGGAAATCGCCTTTAACCGACTGGCGCAGGAAAAGGGCCAATGGACCGCCTTTCGCGAAACGGCTGCCGATGACGCGGTGATGTTCGTGCCGAACAAGGTGCTGGCGCAGGACTGGTTGCGCAAGCAGGCCGATCCGCCCGCGTCGGTCAGCTGGTCGCCCTCGATCGTCTATGTGTCGTGCGACGGCAATCTGGCCGCCAGCACCGGCAACTGGAAGCGGCCGGACGGATCGGTCGGTTATTTCACGACGATCTGGCGGCGCGACAAGAAGGGGCGCTGGCGCTGGATCATGGACCATGGCGACACGCTGGCCACGGCGCGGGAAGCGCCCGAATTTCTGACCGGCAAGGTCGCGACCTGCAAGCGGGGCGCGCGGCCTGATGGCCCGCCGCCATCGCCGCCGACCGGTGGCAAGCCGGGGAAGGGCGATGCGCCACCTCCGCCGCCTGACGAAAGTCTGGTGTGGCGCGCCGATGTCGCCGCCGACAATAGCCGCCGCGTCACGGTGCAAATGTGGACCGGACAAGCCTATGAAACCGTGATCGATGACGAGGTGAAGGCCGGATCATGACAGCCCTGTTCCTATCCGCCTTCGTCACCCTGTTCGTGGTGATCGACCCGCCGGGCTGCGCGCCCATCTATGCCAGCCTGACCGCGGGCGCGAGCCAGGCGCAGCGCCGGGCGATGGCGATCCGCGCGGTCGGCATTGCCGCCGCGATCCTGCTGGTCTTCGCCCTGTGGGGCAAGCAGTTGCTGGGCGTGCTGGGCATTGCGCTCGACAGTTTCCGCATCGCCGGCGGCGTCATGCTGTTCATGATCGCGATGGACATGGTGTTCGAAAAGCGGACCCAGCGGCGGGAGGACCGGGCGAACAAGATCAGCACCGAAGAACCGCATGTCGAAGATGTGTCGGTATTCCCCATGGCGATGCCGATGATCGCCGGGCCGGGATCGATCGCGACGGTCATGCTGCTGATGTCGCGCGCCAATGGCATGGCGGAGCGCGGCGTGGTGCTGGGCGCGGTGGTGGTGACGCTGGCGCTGATGCTGGGATCACTGCTGGCGGCCGGGCCGCTGATGGCGCTGCTGGGGCGCAAGATAGAGGCGGTCATCACCCGTTTGCTGGGCGTGCTGCTGGCGGCGCTGGCGGCTCAGTTCGTGATCGACGGGATCAAGGCGAGTTTTTGATGGTTTCCGCAGCCCGCCCTCTCCTGAGAGGACGGGCTGGCGCGAATTTCCGGGAAAACGCGAGGCTCCAATATGAGCCGTTCGCCCTGAGCCTGTCGAAGGGCTGCCCTGTTCCTGTGTGTCTTAACGAACAGGACAGGGCTTCGACAAGCTCAGCCCGAACGGACGTTAGTGGATAGTCATTAACACAGCGTCCCTTAAAGCATAATCCGATTAGATTGAATCGGATCATGCTTTAATTTTGTTTGTTTTCCGCATTCTGCGAGTCGTCGGCTGCTCCAGCCGACTTCAGAATGCTCTAACCCCGCACGTCGCCTTCCGTGACGGGCGCGATCTTGATTTCGACGCGGCGGTTGGCGGCCTTGCCTTCTTCGGTTGCGTTCGACGCGATCGGCTGGCTTTCGCCATAGCCGCGCGTGGCGAGGCGGGCCGACTGGACGCCCTTGCTTACCAGATAATCGGCGACCGATTGGGCGCGGCGTTCGGAAAGGGTCTGATTATAGGCGTCCGACCCGTCGCTGTCGGTATGGCCCAGAACGTCGATATAGGTTTTGGGATATTGCGCCAGAACCGAAGCGACTTCGTTCAGGGTCGGCTGGAACTGGGGCTGAACGTCCGCCCGGTTATAGGCGAAGGTGATGCCCGAGGGCATGCGCAGCAGCAGATTGTCGCCATCGCGAATCACATCGACGCCGGTGCCGGCAGTCTGTTCGCGCAGCTTGCGTTCCTGTGCGTCCATATAGGCGCCAATGCCCGCGCCCGCGACTGCGCCGATGCCCGCGCCCAAAATCTTTTCGGTGCGGTCGCGCCGGCCGCCGACCAGATCGCCCAGCAGATAGCCGCCCAAAGCGCCGCCGATGCCGCCGATCGCGGCCTTGGAAATGCTGCGCTGTCCGGTCTGCGGATCAGTGGTGCAGGCGGTGGTGGCAAGCATGGCGGCCAGACCTGCGGCGCCCATGATGCGGGTAGAAATCCTCATTATCCTGTTCCCTTGTCGTCTCGTCCGCCGGGGCGGATGCCCCATCAATGGCCGAGTTGAAGCGTTTGTTCCACAACCGAACTGAACTGGTGATGATCCCGATGTTGTGAAATTGAAAGATTAGCGGTTATAGGGGGAAACTGACCACCATGGCCACGATCCCCCCTCCCAATCCGACGCCCTTTCCCTGGGTAGACCTTGTCATCATCCTGGCGCTCGTTGCGCTGAATGGCGTGTTCGCCATGTCGGAACTGGCGATCGTGTCAGCGCGCAAGCCGCGGCTTCAGGCGATGGAGAAGGCGGGGCGCAGCGGCGCCCGCACCGCGCTGCAACTGGCGGCGGACCCAGGCAAATTCCTGTCGACGGTGCAGATCGGCATCACCCTGATCGGCATCATTTCGGGCGCTTATTCGGGCGCGAGCCTGGGCGGGCCGACGGGCGAGCGGCTGGAAATGCTGGGCCTGTCGCCCAATGTCGCCGAAAATCTGGGATTTGCGATCGTCATCGGCCTGACCACCTATGCGTCGTTGATCGTGGGGGAACTGGTGCCCAAGCAGTTCGCGCTGCGACAGCCCGAACCGATCGCCATGCTGGTGGCGACGCCGATGCTGTGGTTGTCGAAACTGACCGCGCCGGTGGTGTGGGTGCTGGATGCGTCGAGCGGCCTGATCTTCAAGCTGCTGGGGCTTGCCCGCGAATCGGAAAACCATGTCACCGCCGAGGAACTGCACCTGATCGTTGCGGAGGCGAGCAAGTCCGGCGTGATCGAGGAAAGCGAGCGCGCCATCATATCGGGCGTGGTGCGGCTGGCCGACCGGCCGGTGCGCGAGGTGATGACCCAGCGCATGGACGTCGACTGGATCGACATCGCCGCCGACGAAGAGACGATTCGCGCCAAGCTGCTGGCCACGCCGCACACCCGCCTGCCGGTGGGGCGCGGATCGGTGGAGGATGTGATCGGCATCGTGCAGGCGCGCGACATCATGACCGCGCTGTTCCGGGGCGAGTCGCTGAACCTGGAATCGCTGATGCGCAAGGCGGAAGTGGTGCCCGATCAGGTCGACGCGATGGATGCGCTGGAGGTGCTGCGCCGGTCCGACGTGCCGATGGTGATGGTGCATGACGAATATGGCCATTTCGAAGGGATCGTGACCCCGGCCGACCTGTTGTCCGCCATCGCCGGCCATTTCGCGTCCGACCGGGACGCCTATGACGAACCGGATGTGGTGGAGCGCGAGGACGGCAGTCTGCTGGTGTCGGGCCAGATGTCGATCGACCAGCTGGCCGAGCGGATCGACATCAATCTGTCGGAAGACCGCGATTACGCCACGGTGGCCGGTCATGTGCTGTGGCTGCTCAAGCGGCTGCCCGAAGTGGGCGACTATGCCGAGGATCAGGGCTGGCGGTTCGAGATCGTCGATCTGGACGGGCGCAAGATCGACAAGCTGCTGGTGGCGGCCCGTTAAACTCTGTTTGGAAATGCGCCTCTGGCGCATCCGCACCGGCCCACACCCCCACCCGACCTCCCATCAGGATACCATGTCTGGGAGGTCGGGTGGGGGTGTGGGCCGGTGCCGCATCGAAAATGCGCTCTTTCGCGCATTTTCCAAACAGACTCTCCAAGATCTGGGGACGCAGGCCGCCCCGTCCTAATTATGCCTTCTTCCGCTCCGCGACCCAGGCGTCGACATTCTTGGCCAGCACGGTCATCGGCACGCCGCCGCTCTTGACCACGGCGTCGTTGAACAGGCGGAAGTCGAAGCGGTCGCCCAGCGCCTTTTTCGCGGTCTCGCGCAGGCGGACGATTTCGCCATGGCCGACCTTGTAGCCGCAGGCCTGCCCCGGCCAGGCGCAATAGCGATCAACCTCGCCCTGTACATCTTCGATGCTGGAGCCATTGGTGGTGGCGAACCAGTGGATCGCCTGATCGCGGGTCCAGCGCTTGGCGTGGAGGCCGGTGTCGACCACCAGACGGCAACAGCGATAGGCGATCGACTGGAGATAGCCCAGCCGCCCGGCGACGTCGCCATCATAGGCGCCCAGTTCGTCGCCCAGCTGTTCGGCATAGAGCGCCCAGCCTTCGCTATAGGCGTTGAAGGCCAGGAGCGAGCGGATCAGCGGCAGCTTATAGGTATATTCGCCCTGCCAGATATGGCCGGGTATCCCCTCATGATAGCAGAGGGTGGGCAGCGAATAGCGCGGCCAGATGCTGGTGTCCCGCAGGTTGATATAATAGTTGCCGGGAACCGATCCATCCATCGATCCCGCGCCGGCATAGGCGCCGGGCGCGCCGGCCTCAATCTCTACCGGCACCCGCTTCACGGTCAGTTTGGCGGGGACCAGAGTGGCGAAGGCGCGGGGCAGGCGGGTGCGGATGTCAGCCAGCCGCCCATCGATGAAGCTGAGGATCTGCTGGCGACCGGCATCGTCATTGGAGAAGAGATATTGGGGGTTTTTGCCCATGGCGGTCATGCGTTCGCCGACCGTGCCCTTCGTCATGCCAAGGCTTTTGAGAAGCCGGTCCATTTCCGATTGCAGCGCGGCAAGTTGATCAAGGCCGAGCCGGTGGACTTCCTCGGGCGAGCGAGTGGTGGTGGTGCCCGCGCGCAGCGCCCAGGCGTAATAATCCTCGCCCTGCGGCAGTTTCCACACGCCCGCATCCATGGTGGCGGTGGTGCGCTGGCGCTGGAGTTCGGCGACTTGCGCGGCCAGCGCAGGGGCGACCTGATCCTTCACGATGGCGGCGGCCCTGGCGGCATAGTCGCCGGGCATGTCCTTCGTGCGACGGGCGATGGAGGCGACGGGCACCCACTGGTCGACCGGCTGCGCCTGCACGCTCGTCATCTGCTTCAATGTCTTGTCGAGCAGGAAGGCGGGGGCGACGACGCCGATGCCGGCATCATGTTTCAGCCGCTCCGTTTCGCCGGTCAGGTTGGCGGCGTAGGCGGACAGGCGGACCAGATAGGCGTCGGCGTCGGCGGCATTGTTGATCGGATGATTGCTGTCGAGGAAATCGGGGGTTTCGACGAAGCTGCCGGTATTCTGGGCGACGGCATAGGGCGCGTTGCGATAGGACCAGTTGCTGTTCATCATCGCCATGTCGCCGAAGGGGAAGGCGAAACCGTCCGCCGCCATTTCATGGGACGCCAGCACCACTTCCACATCGGTCCGGGTGGCGGGCGAGAGGGGCTGCAAGTCGATGGCGCGGAGTTTGGCGAGGCGGTCCGTCACATGGGCGGCGATCTGCGCCTGTCCCGCCGGTGTCTTGTCTCCCAGACGGCTTTTGAGGGCAGCGCGCGCGCCGGTGTCGATGCCAAGGCCGCTGGCGGTTTCGGGCGCGTCGGCCAGCATCGCTTCGGCCATGTCGGACAGGATCGCTTCGGCGCGGGCGTCAGCCGTATCGGCGGCGCGGGCGGGCAGGGCGGCAAGGGCGAAGGCGGAGGAGCCGGCGACGAGGAAATCGCGGCGGGTGGTGATCATGGGGAAAGCGTCTCCGATGGCGGTCTTCCCTTAACTTCGCATATTTCCCGCCAAATTCGACATGAAATTTCCCGGTCGCGACAGATTATGACAAGGGATCAGGGCCGTTCGGGTGGAGCATCGGTCAAGTAGGCATCGTCCAGAGGTGCGCCGGCGCCAGAGGCGATGACCGGTCGCAATATCGCCCATTCTGCCGGCGTGAAGGGGCCATTTTCCAGCAATTCGGCCAGGATTTCGCGCTGGGCTGTGCGTTGACGGTGGGGCATGGCGTCGCGTTTTCCGTTCCGGTCCGCACCCAGCGCCCGCAGCGCGGCGAATATGACCCGAAAATCCTGATCGATGCGGACGCCCACGATCTGGCCCCGGCGGACAAGGGGCGTTTCGCGCCGCCCCTGAATTTGCGCATAGGCGCGGGCCAGACTTTCATCCAGCCCCATCTCAAGCGCCCAGTCCCATGCGGCGGCGAAGCTTTCCGCTCCGTCCCTTTCCCGCAGATGATAGGCGGACCGGGGCGTGCAGCCCACGCTGCGCGCCGCCTGCGCCACCACGCCGCAGCGGGACAGCGCGTCGATGAAGGCCAGTTGCCGGTCGGGCGTCCATCCCCGCGTGCGATGGCGCGCAAGGGGGACGGGGGTGAAGTGGAGGAGGGAGGGTTCGCTGCTCATGGGCGCGATGGTGGCATGGGCGGGGCGGTGTAGGACAGGTATGCGCATTAGCGGGCCGCCATCGCCGGCCGTCATGGCAATCATGGGGTTGGATTATGCGTGACAGGCTGTAACGCGGAGAAGGAGAAGCCGAGGAGAGCCTTCATGCAATTGCGCCACGCCCGTTCGCTGCTGTACCTGCCCGCATCCAATGCGCGCGCCATCGCCAAGGCGCGGACGCTGCCGTGCGACATGGTGATGCTGGACCTGGAGGATGCGGTCCCGGACGACGCCAAGGACGCCGCGCGCGCCAGCGCGGTCGAGGCGCTGGGCGAGGGCTTTGGCGAGCGGCTGACCGCCGTGCGGATCAATGTGGAAGGGACGCCCTGGCATGGGGTGGACATGGTGGCGGTCAAGGCGACGAGCGCGGACTATGTGGTGCTGCCCAAGGTCGAGCATCCCAAGCAGGTCAAGGATGTGTTCAGCGTGTGCCACAAGCCGGTGATCGCGATGATCGAAAGCGCGCATGGCGTGCTGGCCGCGCCGGCGATTGCGGCGGGCGAGGGCTGCGCCGGGCTGTTCATGGGCAATAATGACCTGCGCAAGGACCTGGGCATTCCGTCATCGGCTGACCGGGCGGGGTTGGCGTTCGCGATGCAGGCGGTGGTGCTGGCGGCGCGGGCCGCAGGCGTGGCGGTGTTCGACGGGGTGTTCAACCGGCTGGACGACGAAGCCGGGCTGGAGCTGGAGTGCGCGCAGGGCCATGCGCTGGGCTTTGACGGCAAGACGCTGATCCACCCGGCGCAGGTAACGGTCGCCAATCAGGTTTTCGGCCCGGATGCGCAGGCGGTGGCGGATGCGCGCCGGCTGATCGAGGCGGCGACCGGCGGGGCGGAGCGGTTCGAGGGCCGGATGATCGAAGCGATGCATGTCGAGGAAGCCAGGGCGCTGATCGCGCGGGCGCAGGCGGTGGGGCAGTAGAGGCTCTTTCCGGGCCGCGCCGTCAGCCTTTTTCATATTTCCAGTTGCGGCCCTTGCCCTGTGCGATCCACTCGACCGCCTGGGCAATGCGTTTGTCGCGGGTCGCCTGCGTCTTCGCCTCGCCGATCCATTCCGCATAGTCGCGTATCTTGCCCGGCGGGAAGGCGGACCATGTGGCGGCGGCGGCGGGGCTGGCGGCGATCGCTTCGCTAAGGGCCGGGGGAACGGGCAGCGGTTCGCGCGGCTGGCGGCGCTCCATCCATTGCGGTTTTGCGCCTGCGTCGATCATCGTAGCGGCCTTTGCCAGCATGGCGCGCAGATCGTCGTCCGAAGGCAGGTCGGACAGGCTGGCGATCTTGCCCAGATGGCCCATGCCGCCCTGCTCCGCGCGGGTCGGGGTCTGATCCTCGCTATACCAGAAGCCGATCGAGGCATGGGCCTTGAAGGCGGCCATGGAGGCGAGATTTTTCCCGGCGTAGACGAAATGGGGGAAGCCCCATTTGATCGCTTCGCTCGCCTGCGGTTGAGTGGCGTGAACGAGGGCGCGGAAATGGGTGAGGATCGGCCGGGCGAAATCGGCCTGGCGCGCGATATAGGCGTCGACCTGTTCGGATTCGTCGGTCATCCCAATCCCCCTCATCCAACTGCGCCTAAGCCCTTTGGGCTAAGGCTGCGTATCCTTCGCCCACGCGGGGGAAGGATCAGCTCTTGTGCCGGGCCGTCAGCAGATAATTGATCGCGGTGTTGGCCGACAAGGTGAAGCCGCGTGCGGGATCGAAGCTGAGGCCGATGCTGTCCGTGACCTCAAGGCCCGCCTGTTCCAGCAAAGCGGTCAGCTCTTCAGGCGTGATGAACTTGTGCCAGTCATGCGTGCCTTTGGGGATGCCGCCCACGCTTTCGCCGATGGTGATCATGGCGAGGCGGGAGAGGGGGGTGCGGTTGGGCGTTGAAAGGATCATCAGGCCATCGGGGGCGAGTTTTGCCGCCAGCGCGGCGACGAAGCCGGCGGGATCGGCGACATGTTCGATCACTTCCATCGAGGTGACGAGATCATAGCCGGTGTCGGCCATATCCTCGACCGGGGTGGCGCGATAGTCGATGGCAAGATGCTGGCCCTGTGCATGCGCCTGCGCCGCGGCGATATTTTCCGGCGCCGCGTCAAGGCCGGTGACGGTGGCGCCGAGGCGGGCGAGGGGTTCGGTGAGCAGCCCGGCGCCGCAGCCGACATCGAGCGCGCGCTTGCCGGAAAGCGGGCGGAACGCCTGTTCGCTGCCCGGCCAGTGCCAGTCGATCGCGGCGCGGATATAGCGCAGCCGCACCGGATTAAGCTTGTGCAGCATGGCGCTGGAGCCATTGGGGTCCCACCAGTCGGCGGCCATGGCGCCGAAATGGGCGGCTTCCTTCGGATCGATGGTGGCTGTGGCGGTTTCGATTGTCATGCCTGGCTTCTAGCAGGGCGAGGCGCGCAGGCCAATGTCCGGCCTATCCCCTTGAAGCGAAAAGCCGTTGCGGCAGAGCATGTCGGGATGGGCGCGAAGAACGGCAGGATTGCTTGCCATATCCGCCGCGGCTGCTAATAGGAGCGCCGTTTTGCCCCTTTGGGACATATTGTTTCACAATTGGAGCAGTGTCCGATCCGATTGCATCGGCTCGGCTGCTCCAGATCTTTTGGTGGTCGCGTTTTCCGAGTCAGCAGGTGTTCCACCTGCTTTGAAAACGCTTAAAGGATAGGTTCGACAAGCAAATGGCGCGCATCGTGATGAAATTCGGCGGCACCTCCATGGCGGGGATGGAGCGAATTCGCAACGTGGCGGCGCGCGTCAAACATGTGGTCGATCAGGGGCATGAAGTCGCGGTCGTCGTGTCGGCCATGGCGGGTGAAACCGATCGTCTGGTCGGCTTCTGCAAGGAAGCGTCCGCCCTTTACGATCCGGCCGAATATGATGTCGTGGTCGCCGCCGGCGAGCAGGTGACGAGCGGGCTGTTGGCGATGACGCTGAAGGCCATGGGCGTGGACGCGCGCAGCTGGCTGGGCTGGCAATTGCCGATCCGCACGATCGAGGCGCATGCCAAGGCGCGCGTCGAGCGGATCGACACCGGCGCGCTGCTGGCGGCGATGGGCACCGGCCAGGTCGCCGTGATCCCCGGTTTTCAAGGCATGATGGCCGATGGCCGCGTGTCGACGCTGGGCCGGGGCGGTTCGGATACGTCGGCGGTGGCGGTTGCGGCGGCGGTGAAGGCCGATCGCTGCGACATCTATACCGACGTCGACGGCGTCTATACCACCGACCCGCGCATCGTGGCCCGCGCGCGCAAGCTGGACCTCGTCACCTATGAGGAAATGCTGGAGCTGGCCTCGGTCGGCGCCAAGGTGCTCCAGACCCGGTCGGTCGGCCTCGCCATGAAGGAAGGCGTGGTCGTGCAGGTGCTTTCTTCCTTCGATGATCCCACCCAGGACGACCTCCCCGGCACGCTGATCGTGAGCGACGAGGACCTGGAAGCCAAGCTCAAGGAAACGAAGATGGAACGTCAGCTCATCACCGGCATCGCCCATGACAAGAATGAGGCGAAGATCATCGTCACCCGCGTACCCGACAAGCCGGGCGCGGTCGCCAGCATCTTTGGCCCGTTGGCCGATGCGGCGATCAACGTCGACATGATCATCCAGAATGACAGCAAGGAGAAGGAAGAGACGGACGTCACCTTCACCGTGCCGCGCGCCGACCTGGCCCGCAGCGTCGACCTGCTGGAAGCGCATAAGGATACGATCGGTTTTCGCCGCATCATCACCGACGTCGAAGTCGCCAAGATCAGCGTCGTGGGCGTTGGCATGCGCAGCCATGCCGGCGTCGCCGCCACCATGTTCAAGACGCTGGCCGAACGCGGCATCAATATCGAAGCCATCTCCACCAGCGAGATCAAGGTTTCGGTGCTGATCGACGAAGACGAAACCGAACTGGCGGTGCGCGTTCTGCATACCGCTTATGGTCTGGACGCCCCGGCGGCTTAATCGCTATTTGGCTGAAGCCGGCCTGCAAACGGCACCTTTCTGCGCTTCCGGTGCTCACGTGCTTTAAGCACGCTGCGCGCCGGTTCTCGAAAGGCATCGTTTTCGGCTCGGCTTGAGCCAAATATCGATCAAGCCGGGTTGCTCTTTACTTTCGGCGTTATCCCCGCAAAAGGCGGGGTTGCAGAAAGTCATGTGACTCTCTTTACCATCCCCGGACATCGCGTTCGGGGATGCTTTTTGATTCTTGAAGGCTGAATGTATGACCACCGCCAAACTCGCTTCCCTGATGGCTCGCGGCACCGAATTTTTCGGGTGCGAGAGCGCGATCCTGTGTGGGGCGATGAGCTGGGTCAGCGAGCGCCATCTGGTGTCGGCCATTTCCAACGCCGGCGGGTTCGGCGTGATTGCGTGCGGCGCGATGACGCCCGAGCTGCTGGACGCGGAGATCGCGGCGACCAAGGCGCTGACGGACAAGCCGTTCGGCGTGAACCTGATCACCATGCATCCCCAGCTGTTCGACCTGATCGATGTGTGCGCCAAGTATGATGTCAGTCATGTCGTGCTGGCAGGCGGCCTGCCGCCCAAGGGCAGCATCGAGGCGATCAAGCAAAAGGGCGCGAAGCTCATCTGTTTCGCGCCGGCGCTGGCGCTGGCCAAGAAGCTGGTGCGCTCGGGCGTCGACGCGCTGGTGGTGGAAGGCATGGAAGCGGGCGGCCATATCGGCCCGGTCGCGACCAGCGTATTGGCGCAGGAAATATTGCCCGAAATGGCGGAACAGGTGCCCGTTTTCGTCGCCGGCGGCATCGGCCGGGGCGAGGCGATCGCCGCCTATCTGGAAATGGGCGCGGCCGGCGTGCAGCTGGGCACGCGCTTTGCCTGCGCAAGCGAGAGCATCGCCCATCCCGCCTTCAAGAAGGCGTTCTTTCGCGCGTCGGCGCGCGACGCGATCGCCAGCGTACAAATCGACCCGCGCCTGCCGGTGATCCCGGTGCGCGCGCTGAAAAATGCCGGCACCGAAGCCTTCACCGCCAAGCAGCGCGAAGTCGCCAATCTGCTGGACAGCGGCGCGGTCGACATGATGGAGGCGCAGCTGCAGATCGAACATTATTGGGCCGGCGCGCTGCGCAAGGCGGTGATCGACGGCGATGTCGATGGCGGATCGCTGATGGCGGGCCAGTCGGTCGGCATGGTGACGAAGGAAGAGCCGGTGGCCGACATCATCGGCGAGCTGATGGCGCAGGCTGCGGCCGCGCTGGAGCGGCGAGCCGCCTGAATAGTTGCGATGAACGGAGCATAAGGCATATTTCCTCCGAACCGAATGACCGGCATGACCGGACGATAGCCCCATCGGAGAATTGGATGTTGGTAACGCGCCGTTTCTATGGCCGGATTTCCCTGGTGTCGCTGGCGGTGCTGGCGGCCTGTTCGACGCCGCCGCCACCCCCGCCACCCGTAACGCCGCCGCCGCCGGTGGTTCCCACCATAAGGCCCGTACCGCCAAATCAGGCGGCCGAAGGCATGGCGCTGCCGACCAAGGCGGAGGATGGCGAATATCTGACGCCCAATCGCGGCATCACGTCGAACACGGCGCTGTGGCATGTGCGCATGGCGCTGAACGTCGCGGCGCTCAATTGCGACAAGTTCGGCGATGTCGCGCGCAGCCAGTATAATCAGATATTGGCGGTGCATAAGACGGTGCTGAACGCCGCCAACGCCGCCGTGGACCGCAATTACCGCGTCGCCTTTGGCCGGTCGGGCATTGGATCGCGCGAGCAGCTGAACACCGTGGTCTATAATTTCTTCGCGCTGCCGCCGGTGGTGAAGAATTTCTGCCCGGTGGCGGTCAGCGTTGGCGCGAAGATGCTGACGATGCCGTCCGACCAGCTGCTGGCCTATGCGCCCGAAGCGCTGAAGGAGCTGGAAAAGCCCTATCAGGAATTTTACGCCGCCTATGCCGACTATCTGCGCCGGCTGGCCGAATGGCAGTCGCGCTTTGGCGGCACGGTGACGGTGGTGGTGTCGCCAACGCCGCTGCCGCCGCCGCCGCGCCCGCCAGCCGAAGTGCCGCCCGAAGGTTGGCGGCCCAGTTCGACCAGCGCGGTGCAGAGCATGACGCCGGCATCCACGGCGGCGGTTCCTGCGCCCGCCATGGCTGCGCCTGCACCGGCTCCAGTGACGGCTCCGGCAAGCGGGCCGATAGCGGGGCCGCCGGCGGCGGTGCGCACTTTGCCCGACAATAGCGCGCCCAAGCTGGTGGTGCAGCCGCTGCCGACGACGGCTGGCGAGTAAGGGACCGGCGAATAGCGGATTAGTCGCGCGCGTCGAATGTGGCGCGCGCGGCCTCCACCATTTCCAGATTGCGTTCGGCCCAGACCCAGACGCCGCAGAAAGCGGCGCTCAGACTGTTGCCGAGCGGGGTGAGCGCATAGTCGACGCGGGGCGGCACCACCGGATGGACGGTGCGGGTCAACAGGCCGTCGCGCTCCATCTGGCGCAAAGTCTGGGTCAGCATCTTCTGACTGATCCCTTCCACCTGCCGACCGATCTCGGTGAAGCGCAGCGTGCCTTTCTCCTCCAGCAATTCCAGCACCAGGAGCGTCCATTTGTCGGCGATGCGCCCGATCAGATCGTTGACGAGTCGTTCGATTCGCGGATCGATATCGGTGGGCGGTTCATGCGCCATATAATGTTCGGCCTGCGCAATATCGGTGGCGGTGAAGCGATTTGCGAGCGGATTTTCCATTTTTTACCTTTGGGTAACTACAGCACTTTACGGTGCCTACTTTCCAAAAGAGAGTGATATCCTAAATTGCCTTTCAAGCCAATTGAAAGGAACAGATCATGCAAGCTACAGGCAACACCATCCTCATCACCGGCGGCGGATCGGGCATTGGCGCGGCGCTGGCGCATGAATTTCATGTCGCCGGCAATCAGGTGATCATCGCCGGGCGGCGGCAGGCGGCGCTGGACGCTGTCGTGGCGGCGCATCCGGGTATGGCGGCGATGACGTTGGACATGGAAGACCCGACGGCGATCGCGGCGTTCGCGGCAAAGCTGGTCGCGGATTTCCCGGCGCTCAATGCGATATTGCTGAATGCCGGCATCATGGTGACGGAGGACAAGATCGACCTGGCGATTGCGGAGGCGACGGTGGCGACCAATTTGCTGGGACCGATCCGGCTGGCCCATGCGCTGTTGCCGCATCTGGAGGCGCAGCCGGCCGCGACCATCCTGACCGTATCGTCGGGTCTGGCCTTCGTCCCGCTGGCGGCGACGCCGACCTATAGCGCGACCAAGGCGGCGATCCATGGCTGGTCGATCGCGCTGCGCGAACAGTTGAAGGCGACCAGCGTCGATGTGGTGGAGATCGTGCCGCCCGGCGTGCAGACCGACCTGATGCCCGGCCATGCCGAGAATGAACAGATGATGCCGCTGGCGGACTTCATCGCCGAAACGATGGCGTTGCTGCGGCAGGAGCCGGCTCTGGACGAGATCCATGTCGAGCGGGTGAAATTCCTGAGCGAAGCCACGAAGCGCGGCGAATTTGCCCAGGTGTTCGGGACGTTGAACGGCGCGCATTGACGCGCGGGACTTGCCCATGGCGCGGGGGAGGGCTATCTGGACCTTGATAAGCGAGGCCACGTCCTCCCCCTGCCATGGGTTTTAAGTCCGGGACGGCCCGGCTCTCTTTGGGAAGGGAGCCATGATGGCCTGGGTTTCTTTGTTTATCGCCGGTTTGCTGGAAATCGTCTGGGCCTTTGCGATGAAGCAGTCGCAGGGATTCACCCGGCTGGTCCCCAGTCTCATCACATTGGGCGCGATGGTCGCCAGTTTCGGGCTGCTGTCGCTGGCGATGCGTAGTCTGCCGCTGGGTACGGCCTATATGATCTGGACCGGGATTGGCGCGCTGGGGGCGTTTGCGGTCGGTGTCGCCTTTCTGGGCGAGGCGGTCAGCCCGGCGCGGCTGGTGGCGGCCGGGCTGATCCTATGCGGTTTGGTGCTTATGAAGCTGTCTGCGCAGGGTTGACCGTGTCGGGCGCTTTGGGGGGCAGGGGGAAGAGGGTGGCGAAATGCTCGGCCAGCGCTGCGTCCCCCTCCACCGTTAGCGCGCGCGCCATGCCGGCATAGCGCGCGCCGCCATAAAGAACCGCGACCAGCGCATTCTGATCGCCGCGCAGGATCGCGTCCGCGCCCGCCGCCTCACCCCGATCGATCAGGAAGTCGCCATCTTTGAGCGTGGCGCGAAATTCCTCTTCGCCAAAGCGGAAGCCGATCGTGGCGTCGAGCGTGCCGATGCGGCTGCGGTCGATCATGGTGCGCATCGACAGCACCACCGATACCGGACTCATCGGCTTGCCCGGCTGCATCGTGGGCGATCGGCAGGCCCAGCGGCCCAGCACCTGAAACACTATTTCCGATTCGCGGCCCCAGTCGGTCAGCTCGTAAATCTGGCTGGCGGCGGGCGGGGGC
>JAJZTH010000005.1 GCA_021849075.1 Pseudomonadota bacterium
GATGAGCCCGGTGGCCACCGAGATCGAATTCGCATGGGTGGGGCATGCCCCACCCATGCGATCGCCTCAATCTACACCGGAAATTACACCACGAGCGCGGACGCTAACTGCGCTTTCGTGTGATCGACCTCGAGACAACTGGGCTGGAGCCCCCCGCCGAAATCATCGAGCTGGGCTATAGCGATCTGACTTGGGATCATCAGGGTCTCTCGATCTCACCCCCGGTGGCCTATCTCTATCGACCGCTGAACGGAATTCCGCCCGAAACCAAAGCGGTGCATCATCTCACAGAGGCCGATTTTGGGCCGCTGAGTTTCCCGTGTTCACCAAGCGCGTTGCGCTCGGCGGTCTTTCAGGGAAGTGTGCCAGATGTGTTTGTTGCGCACAATTGCGCGTTCGAACGCAAGTTCATCGGTACGGAGATCACAGACTCGATCCCGTGGATCTGCACCTTCAAGGTGACCCTCCATGTTTGGCCTGATGCGCCTGGTCATTCCAACCAAATCCTGCGGTACTGGCTCAATCTTTGCCTTGATCCAGCGCTGGCGATGCCACCCCACCGCGCCGGACCCGATGCCTGGGTAACCGCGCATCTGTTGAGCCATCTGTTGCGCCTGGCGACGGTCGAGCAAATGATTACCTGGACCAACGAACCGCGCCGCATCGCTACTATGCCCTTCGGCAAGCATCGTGGAAGCGCATGGTCGGCAATCCCAATCGATTATCTGCAATGGATGGCGCAGCAAACCGACATGGACACGGATGTTGTTTGGCACGCACGAGCGGAACTTGGGCGGCGGTGATACCAGCAACCGCTTTCTAGCTGGGTTGGTGCCGGCCCTGACCGCGGGGTATTCACTGGCTCGGAGCTTTCGGTTTCGACCACTACGTGCAAGCGGCTAAAATTCGCGACTAGTGTCCGCTTAAGCTGGCGACATTCCCGAAAGTTGCCAGACGGCAGACGGCCCAGACTCGGGCATCCAGAATGGAAAAAGCGGACGGACCGCAACTGGGAACGAACAACCGGCGTCTGAACGGCTACAAAGGGTCGAAATCAGCAATCTTAACTTGCCGAGAGTAGGGATCGATCGGCGTAAGAATTGCTGCCAAAAAGACCTCGCGGGACTCGAATTCGTGCCAAATATGCCGAAATTTTATTTGGGGGCTTATGCGGGGGCCTCTGGCTTCGCTTAGTCAATATTAGCTCGTATATTCAAATTGATAGTGCAATTATATGAGTCCCGTAAGCCACTCGAACTGCCATCACTGATATCATTGGAGAACACACCCATGGACGACGAAAACGGCCCTGAAAATCAGGATGACCTTCACGTAAGCGGCACCAGTCCTTCAGTAGCCATTCTTTGAAAGCCAATTGGCAGCGCTTTTGGCCGATGGCTGTGGATCGCTCGATTTTCAGCAGTTCGACCTTATCCGGCGGCTAAAGAATGGCCGTCCGTTCATGCCAGGGCGCAGCATTTCTTATATTTCTTGCCTGATCCGCACGGGCATGGATCGTTCCGACCGATTTTGGCCCCGATGGCCGATGTCCGATTGCTTCGGTCATTGGCCAGTCGCCATGCGTGCAGCATAGGAACCCAAACCGGAATCAGGTCTGACGCCTGTCTGTCCCGGCGATTCTGTTCGGCTTCGCCCAGACGGAAAACACCGTTCGAGATGGCGGCGAGTTCTGCAAGGCCGGCGAGCGCTTCCTTCACGGCGGGATCGGCGCTGGCGCGGATGCGGTTCCAGCCGGCAGGCGCCAGCTTCATGGCGGTGGCGAAGCCGTCGATCCACATTTCCCACAAGATTTCGCCGCTGCGCGGATCCTGGTCCAGGATCGGGGTATAGCCGCCCTGCGCATTCAGGCTGTCCAGCAGCATGTTATGATGCTGCATCACAAGGTCGAGGAAACGCTGCAAGCCGGCTGCATCCTCGAACGGCGGCGGAGCATCGCCCCAGATGGGCTTGAGCCAGCGTGATGGCGCGACAATGTCCGGGCTGACGATCAGGCCGGTCAGATAGCCGTCCAGTTCCGACAGCAACATGCCGTCGTCAAACTGGTCGAGAAGAATGGCGTCAAGCTCGTCGAGATAGTCGGTCATGCCCCCGCCTAATCCCGTTCAGGACGGAGCGCCACCGCAACCTGCGAAATTCGCCACAGGAACGGGGCGACGCTTCACGATCAAGCGGCGCTGTCGATGCCCAGTTCGGCCAGCTTGCGATAGAGGGTCGAACGACCGATCCCCAGACGGCGGGCGACTTCGGTCATGCGGCCGCGATAATGGCCGATGGCGAGGCGGATGACGTCGGCTTCGATCTCGGCGAGCTGGCGGACATGGCCGTCGCCTTCGAACAGGGTGATGCCCGCCCCATCGCGATGCGGCTGGGGGACGGCGCGGGGGCGCAGCGGGTGAACGCTGGTCATGCCCTGCGCTTCGATCTGGGCGGCGATCTGCGGAAAATCCTGAGGGGTCAGGGCGTCGCCTTCACAGAGCACGGCGGCGCGGAACAGGGCATTCTGGAGCTGGCGGACATTGCCCGGCCAGCCATGCTGCATCAGCAGCGCGAGCGCGTCGTCGGTCAGGCCCAGGCCGCGCAGGCCCGGCTGGGTCGCGATACGGGCGAGCAGGTGGCGGCAGAGCGCAGGAATATCGCCCATGCGCTCGCGCAGCGGCGGCACGGTCAGTTGTACGACGTTCAGACGATAATAGAGATCTTCGCGGAAGCGCCCGGCCTCGATTTCCTCGCTCAGCCTCTTGTTGGTGGCGGCGATGATGCGCACATCGACATGGATCGGCCGTCGTGCGCCGATCGGCTGCACTTCGCCATCCTGCAACACGCGCAGCAGTTTGACCTGCGCATCGAGCGGCATTTCGCTGACTTCATCGAGGAAAATGGTGCCAAGGTCGGCGGCGGCGAATTTGCCGACATGTCGGTCGAACGCACCGGTGAAGGCCCCGCGTTCATGGCCGAACAATTCCGATTCGACCAGATTGGCGGGGATGGCGCCGCAATTGACCGTCACCATCGCCTGTTTGTGGCGCGGGGATGCGGCGTGAATGGCGCGGGCGATGACATCCTTGCCGACGCCGCTTTCGCCCTCGATCAGCACCGGCACGCGGGCGCGCGCCGCCTTGGCCGCGATGGCGAGGGCGGCGCGGAATTGCGGGGCGGAGCCGACCACGTCCTCGAAGGAGAGAGGGGCGGTGATCTTTTCGGTGAGCGGGCGCAGTTCACCCGCGCTGGCACCTTCATCCAGCGTGGCGTTGAGCGCTGCGAGCAGGCGTTCGGGCGCGATCGGCTTTGACAGATAATCGGTGGCGCCCGCGCGCATCGCCTCCACGGCGATGGCGACATTATTATGGGCGGTCAGGACCAGAATCGGCAATGCCGGGCGGCGCGCGCGAATTTCCCGGATCAGGCCCGATGGCTCATAATCCGGACTCCATTGGTCCAGGATGATGGCGTCCAATTGCATCCCGTCCTGCGTGCCCAGCGTGGCGATGGCGGTTTCGCCCTCCGACGCGAAAATGGTGCGCCAGCCCGCACGGGCGGCGAGCGCAGACACCAGGCGGCGCTGCGCCGGCTCGTCATCGATCAGCATCAGCATCGGTACGCCGTCGCGCGTCATTCAAACCCCTCATTCATAACCCGAAACCGATGGTAGCGAGCGGGAGTAAAGGGGCGCTTAACTGCGCCGGATTTTCTTGGGGCAGTGGGTTGAGGGGCGGGGGCCTTGCCGATAAGACAGGAGGGATAATTGCTGAAAATGGGGACGGATATGGCTTCGGACGGAAATATGAAGGCTGCAAACACCACCTATGCGAGCTTTGTCGGCTTCGTGAAATGGGGGACGATCGTCAGTGTTGCGCTGGCGGCTCTGGTGGTTCTGCTGATTTCCAATTGACGCGGCGCTTGCCGGCCGGGCGCCGATGACGGGGGCGTTTGCGCTGCTGCCGCTGTTCCTGCTGGCCTGTCTGGGCGGCGCGCTGGCGTCGCGCCGCGCGGCTTCCCAGTCGAATCCGGCGCTGGGTGCGGGGATCGCCTCCATCCTTCTGGTCGGCGCGCTGATCGCTGCGGCGGAAACCGGCAGCGCGGCGGCGCGCTATCTGGCGTTGCTGGCCGTGTTTTGTGCAAGCGCGGCGGCCATACTGGCCTTTGGCGTGGGCGAGCATGGCGAAGATGAGGAGCCGCTGCCCTGATCGCTGCCCTTGCTCCTCTGCTGGGCGCGGGGATCGACGGGGTCGATCCTTCCCCCTTCGTCGCGGGTCTTTATCTTCTGGCCGGCCTGAGCCTGTTGCTGGCCCTGCGTGAGCGGGCCGGCCGCCGGGCCAACCGGCTGGCGATGATGGGCGTGGCGCTGGCCTGTGGCGGCGCGGTCTATAGCCATGATGTGCTGAACCTGCCGGAGATGATCGGCGCGGTGGTGATGGGCGGTGGGTTCGGACTGTTGCTGGTGCGGCGTGCGGCGCGGCGGATGTTGCCGTTGCTGACGCGGGCCGCTCAGGCGCTCTTGGGCATAGCCGCGATCGCGCTGGCGGGCGCGGTCTGGCGCAATCCGGGCGCGTTCGGGGTCGCAGGATCGGGCGTGGCGATGGCGCTGCTGGCCGCGGGTGTGTTGATCGGGGGGCTTGTCGCGCTGGGCGCACTATGGCCCGGGCGCATCGCTCCGCATCTCCTGTCCAGCGGGGCGGGGTGGACGGCTGCCTTGCTGGGGCTGGCGATGGGCAATGGGGCGATGGCGATCGGCGGCGCTCTGGCCGGGGTTGCCGGCCTGACGTTCATGGCGCAGGACAGGAAGAAGGCGCAGAACGCATCTGGGGGCTTGCCCCATGCGCCGGGCCTGCCCTAACCCTTGGGCCATGGCGGCCAGTTCCGGTCGCGCTCTGGAGACATGATGCACAAACTCGGCCTTATCGGTGGTCTTAGCTGGACCTCCACCGCCCGCTATTATGAGATCATCAACAAAGCCGTGCATCGTGCGCTGGGCGGCCAGCATAGCGCGCCGCTGCTGATCGAGAGCCTGAACTTTGCCGAGGTCGCCCGTTGCGCCACGCAGGAAGATTGGGATTGTGCGGCGGGGCAGTTGATCGCGTCGGCCCGCCGGCTGGAACAGGCGGGGGCGGGCAGCATCCTCATCTGCGCCAACTCCATGCACCGCGTCTATGATCAGGTGCAGGCGCAGGTCGGCATTCCCATCATCCACATCGCCGAAGTGGTGGGCGACAGGATGCAGGCCGACGGGATCGAGAAGGCGGCGCTGATCGGTACGCGCAACGTCATGACCGAAAAATTCTATCGCCAGCGTCTGGTGGCGCATGGCGTATCGTTGCTGCCGGCCGATATGGAACTGGCCGAACGGATCGACCGCATCGTCTATGATGAACTGACCGTGGGCAAGATCAGCAAGGAATCCGAACGCTATATGAAGTCGGAACTGACCGATATTGCGAAGGAAGATGTGCAGGCGGTGGTGCTGGCCTGCACCGAACTGGAGCTGATCGTCGACGTGAAGGCCAATGTGCTGCCGATTTACGATTGCACCGGCATCCACGCGAAGGCTGGCGTGGATTTCATTCTGGGCTGATCAATCTCTATGACGGGGGTGTGAGCCGTCTCACTCCCCCGGTTCGACGATAGCGATGTCCATGTCGGCCAGGGCCAGCCGCAGCAGCTCGGCCATCGCCGATCGCGCCGCCGCCGTGTCGCGCGCGGCGATGGCTTCGAACACGGCGCGATGATCGGGCAGGGGATCGCGCGGCATCAGCATCTTGCGATGCTTGAACTTGGTGGTCCAGCTGACCGCTGCGCCGACCGAACTGGCCAGCGCCGACAGCGCGTCGTTGCGGGTCGCCGCCAATATGGCGTGGTGAAAACGCTGGTCGGCGGCGCGCCCCTCCGGTGTGGACAGGCCATAGCGGCCCATTTCGTCCAGCGCCGCACGCATCGTGGCCAGTTGCTCGTCGGTGCGGCGGCGCGCGGCGAATTCTGCGGCGGCCGGCTCGATCACGCCGCGCAGTTCGAACAGGTCGCGGATGAAGTCCGGGTCCGGTTCGCCCGCGAACATCCAGGCAAGCATTTCGGGGTCCAGCACGTTCCAGCGGTTGCGCGGCAGGACGCGGGTGCCCGCCTTGGGCCGGCTTTCCACCATGCCCCGCGCGATCAGAATGCGCACCGCCTCCCGATAGGCGGTCCGCGATACGCCCAGTCGCTCGGACGCTTCGATTTCGCCTTCGAACAGGTCGCCCGGCTTATATTTGCCGGTCAATATGGCGGTGCCCAGATCGCGCGCGATCGCCTGATGGATGCGAAGCGCGCCCTCGTCCGATCCGAACGGTCCTTCCTTGCGCGCGCTCCCCATTCCCAATTCTCCGATCTTAGTCCTCAAATGCAGCGGTAGGGCAATGCCGTCCGCAAAGAAAGGCATCAGCCACCAGCCGTAGCGGGGCGGTGTCGGCGTCGATCGCCTTGTCCGCCACCAGCCCGACGAAGCGCCGGTACATGGTCGGATATTCCTCGTCCGGTGCCTTCATCTGGACTTCACCGTCCAGCCGCAGCGTGTTGCCGCCTTCCGACAACAACAGGCTGCCCTTGTCGGTGTCGACCGCAATGTCCCAGGTTTGGGGACCGGTCTGACGCCAGTCGAACACGGTGTCGATCGCCGCGCCCGACGCCGTCGCCATGGCCAGCGTTGCGCCGATCGGCGCCTGCTTGTTCGACGGCACCTCCAGCGATGCCGACAGAACGGTGATTGGTTCGCCGACGATTTCAGTCAGGATCGACAGGGCGTTAATACCCGGATCGAACACGCCAAAGCCGCCCGCTTCCCAGATCCAGGGCTGGCCCGGATGCCAGTGGCGCACATCTTCGCGCCACTGAATGTCAATCCGTTCGACCTTGCGCTCCGCGATCCATGCCTTAGCCTGCGCGACGGCGGCGGCATAGCGGCTGTGCCAGCTGGCATAGAGGGTGACGCCCTGTGCCTTTGCCAGCGCCGTCAGCGCCTCCACTTCGGACACAGTGGCGCCCGGCGGCTTTTCCAGAAATACATGCTTGCCCGCCAGCAGCGCCTGCCGGGCCGCATGATAGCGGACCTGCGGCGGCTGGCAGAGGATGACGGCGTCCAGATCGGGTTCACCCGCCAGCATCGCGCCGAGGTCGGGGTAATTATTCACCCCTTCGCCCTGCGCGTTGCGGCTGGCGACGGCGACCAGTTCGATGCCGTCGATCTTTTCGATCGCGGGCAGGTGCTGGTCGCGCGCGATCTTGCCGAGTCCGACGAGACCTGCCCGGATCATCAGGCGGCCACTTCCAGCTTGCCTTCCACGCGGCGCGTCAGGCCCCACGGATTGGCTTCCTGAAGCGCTGCCGGCAGCACGGCGTCGACCACATCCTGATAGCAGACCGGACGCAGGAAGCGCATCATGGCCAGCGTACCGACCGATGTGGTGCGGCCATCGGAGGTCGACGGGAAGGGGCCGCCATGGACCATGGCATGGGTCACTTCCACGCCGGTCGGCCAGCCATTGGCGAGCACGCGGCCGACTTTACGGGAAAGCGTCGGCAGCAGCTTGGCGGCATTGTCCGTGTCGCTTTCGTCCATCTGCAGCGTCGCGGTGAGCTGACCTTCCATCTGAGCGATGGTGGCGATCACCTCCTCGATCGTGGCGCACTTCACCAGGATCGACGAGGAGCCGAACACTTCATGCGACAAGGCCGGGTTGGTGCGAAACTGTTCGCCGGTGGTGGCGAACAGGGCCGACTGGGCCAGGTTCACGCCTTCGGCTTGCGCCCCGCGCGCGACGGTGGTGACGCCCTCCGCACCGGCCAGCGCCTCGACACCCTTTTCATAGGCGGCGTGGATGCCGGGCGTCAGCATGACATGAGGCTGGTTGGCCGACAGGGCCGTCGCCGCCGAAGCGACGAAGCGATCGAGATCGGGGCTGTCGAGCGCGATCACCATGCCGGGGTTGGTGCAGAACTGGCCGGCGAACAGGCTGAGCGAACCAACGAAGGCGGTGCCCAGCGCTTCGGCGCGGCTGGCGAGCGCGCCGGGCAGCAGCACGACCGGGTTGATCGACGACATTTCCGAATAGACCGGGATCGGCTCTTCGCGGTTCGCGGCGATCTTCATCAGAGCAATGCCGCCGCCGCGCGATCCGGTGAAGCCCACCGCCTTGATACGAGCGTCAGCAACCAGCGCGCCGCCCAGATCATTGGTGGTGCCGGGCAGGTAGGAAAACACGCCTTCGGGCAGGCCGCTGGCCTTGACCGCGGCGGCGATGGCGCGCGCAACCAGTTCGCCGGTGCCGGGGTGGGCGGGGTGGCCCTTCACGACGACCGGGCAACCGGCGGCGAAGGCCGATGCGGTGTCACCGCCCGCGACCGAGAAGGCGAGCGGGAAGTTGGAGGCGCCGAACACGGCGACCGGGCCGACGGCATGGTTGACGCGGCGCAGGTCACTGCGGGGCAACGGCGCGCGTTCGGGCAGCGCGCGATCGATGGTGGCGTCCAGCCAGTCGCCTTGGCGGACATAGGATGCGAACAGGCGCAACTGGCCCACGGTGCGGCCACGTTCACCCTCCAGGCGGCCGCGCGGCAGGCCGGTTTCGCTCATGGCGGTGGTGATCAGCAGATCGCCGATGCCGACGATCTGATCGGCGACGGCTTCCAGGAAAGCAGCGCGGGTTTCAGGCGACAGGGTCGAAAAAATTTCGAAGGCGCTGTCGGCCAGCGCGCAGGCGTCGGCGACGTCCGCAGTCGAGGCGTTGTGAAAGGCGACCTCGCCCTTGGCGCCGGTCGATGGGTCGACCGCGAAGAAGGGTTCGCCGCCCTGGCGCTCGCTGGCACCGACGAGAATGGCTCCGTTGAACATGGCTGTCTCCAGAAAATCAAAAGGGGGAATATCGTAGCGGGGCGGCGCTGTCAGATGGCGCGCCGCCCCGCTTTATCAATGTCGTATGACGATCAATGTCGTTTCATGATCAATGGTTGTCGCGCGGCAGGCCCATGGTCTGGGCGATGCGCTGATATTTCTCTGCGCCTTCCAGGATGGCGCCGGTGTTCATCTGGCCGACGACCGAACGCTGGATTTCCTGCCACGGGGTCTGCGAAGCGGGATATTTGAACCCGCCTTCGGCTACCAGCTTCGCGCGGCGCGCTTCCAGTTCCTCGTCGGAAATCAGCACGTTTACCACGCCGGCCTTCAGGTCCATGCGCACGCGGTCGCCGGTTTCCAGCAGCGCTAGGCCACCCATGGCGGCGGCTTCGGGCGAAGCGTTCAGGATTGACGGGCTGCCCGACGTGCCAGACTGGCGACCGTCGCCGATGCAGGGCAGGGCGGACACGCCTTCGGTGATTAGATAGGCCGGCGGACGCATGTTCACGACCTCGGCTGCGCCAGGATAGCCGATGGGACCAGCGCCACGCATGAACATCAGCGTATCGGCGGTGATGCCGACCGACGGATCATCGATGCGATGGTGATAATCTTCGGGACCGTCGAACACGACCGCCGGGCCTTCGAACGCTTCGGGATCGTCGGGGTTCGACAGATAGCGCTGACGGAATTCCTCGCTGATAACGCTGGTCTTCATGACGGCGGCGTCAAACAAATTGCCCGACAGGACCAGGAATCCGGCTTCTTCCTTCATGGGCTGGTGGAACGGGCGGATGACCTTTTCATCCTCAATTTCCACGCCCTTGCAATTTTCGCCCATGGTCTTGCCATTGACGGTCATTGCGCCTTCCTTGATCAGCCCCTGGTCGATCAGTTGGCTGATGACGGCGGGCAGGCCGCCGGCGCGATAATAATCCTCGCCCAGATATTCGCCGGCCGGCTGCATGTTGACCAGCAGCGGAACCTTGTGGCCGACCGTTTCCCAATCCTTGAGCGGTAGATCGACGCCCATATGACGCGCAATGGCGCTCAGGTGGATCGGCGCGTTGGTCGAACCGCCGATCGCCGAATTGGCGACGATGGCGTTGTGGAAGGCATCCAGCGTCATGATGTCGGAGGGCTTCAGATCCTCATGCACCATTTCCACGATGCGCTTGCCGGTGCGATAGGCGGCTTCCTGACGATCGCGATAGGGGGCGGGGATCGCCGCGCTGCCCGGCAGCATCATGCCCAGTGCTTCGGCGAGCGCGTTCATGGTGCTGGCGGTGCCCATGGTGTTGCAGAAACCGGTCGACGGCGCGGACGACGCGACCAGCTTGATGAAGCCTTCATCGTCGATCTTGCCGGCGGCCAGCAGCTGGCGGCCATGCCATACGATCGTGCCCGATCCGGTACGCTCGCCCTTGTGCCAGCCATTCAGCATCGGGCCGACCGACAGGGCGATCGCCGGAATGTTGACAGTGGCGGCCGCCATCAGCAGCGCCGGGGTGGTCTTGTCGCAGCCGCTGGTCAGGATCACGCCGTCGAGGGGATAGCCATACATGGCTTCGACCAGACCCAGATAGGCGAGGTTGCGGTCAAGGCCAGCGGTCGGACGCTTGCCGGTTTCCTGAATCGGGTGAACCGGGAATTCCAGCGCGATGCCGCCCATTTCGCGAATGCCTTCGCGCATGCGCTCCGCCAGCACCAGATGATGGCGGTTGCAGGGCGACAGGTCGCTGCCGGTCTGGGCGATGCCGATGATCGGCTTGCCGCTGCGCAGTTCCTCAAGCGAAAGGCCGAAGTTCAGATAGCGCTCCAGATAGAGCGAGGTCATGTCGATATTGTCGGGGTTGTCGAACCAGGCGCGGCTACGCAGTTTGGGAGCGGTTTTCGGCGAATCGGTCATTGGGCATCCTGACGCAAAATAAGGCATGGCGCGTTGACGCGCTCACCCTCCTGATATACTCATACAAATTGAATTTCAAGAACCCGAAATGGGGTTATGTGAGCGCTACCATGAATTTTCTTCGGATGCGTGCCCGATGAGCGGCTATGCTGTAATCGGCGATTGGGGGACCAGCCGTCTGCGCCTGTTCCGGGTGGAAAAGGGCGCGATCGTCGCGCGTCGCGACGGGCCGGGCATCGGTGCGGTCGGCCGTGCTGCGGAGGCGGCCTTTGCCGAAACGATCGCGCCCTGGCTGGAAGAAGGCGCTCCGCAATCCATTACCCTGTGCGGTATGGTCGGTGCGCGCGACGGCTGGGTGGAGGCGCCCTATGCCGATTGCCCGGCCGATGCGGCGACATGGCGCAAGGCGGCGGTCCGGTTTGACTGGCGTGGCGTTCCGCTGGCGATCATGGCGGGCCTTGCCTGTGAGGGGGCGGACGGCATTCCCGATGTGATGCGGGGCGAGGAAACCCAGATTTTCGGGGCGATCGCCCGTGACCCGGCGCTGGGGCAGGGGCGGCATCTGATCGTCTTGCCCGGCACTCACAATAAATGGTCGTTGGTGCAGGATGGCCGGATCGCCGCCTTCCGCACCGTGCCGACCGGAGAGATGTTCGCGCTGCTGCGCGATCATTCTACATTAAGCCCCAAGGTGGAGGTCGCCGATCCCGCCGAAGAAGCATCCGGCTTTGCCGAAGGTCTGGAAAAGGCAGGTGTCGGCAAGCTGTCGCAATCGTTGTTCGCGGCGCGGGCGATGCGCCTGCGCGCCGGCCGATCGGCCGACTGGGCGCTGGGCTATCTCTCCGGTCTGCTGATCGGATGTGAGGTCGCAGAGGTGCGCGCCAGCCTGGGCGAGGATGCCGATGTGCTGCTGATCGGCGACAAGAGGCTTTCGGCCCGTTATGCGCAGGCGCTCGACGCACAAGGCGTCGGCTCTGCAGCGATCGATGGCGACGCCTGCGTGCTCGCCGGACTTGGTTTTATGGGAGACGTGACGGCATGACCCTTGACGAATTGCTGGCCGACGGCGCGCCGCCGGTCTGCGCCATCCTGCGCGGCATCAAGTCGGAGGAGGCGCTGGACGTCAGCGCTGCATTGATTGAGGCGGGCATTCGCATTCTTGAAGTGCCCTTCAATTCGCCTGAGCCATTGAAGAGCATCGCCGCCATGCAGGCGGAATTTGGCGATCGTGCGCTGATCGGTGGCGGCACGGTGCTGAGCGTCGAGGCGGTCGAGGGCCTGCATCAAGCCGGCGGGCGCATCATGGTTACGCCCAATACCAATCCCGAGGTGATCGCGCGCGGCGCGGCGCTGGGGCTGGAATTGCTGCCCGGCTTCATGACGCCCAGCGAAGCCTTTGCCGCGATTGCGGCGGGCGCGAAGCGGATCAAGCTGTTCCCGGCGGCACGGCTTGGCGCGGCCTATGTGAAGGCGGTGAAGGATGTGCTGCCCAAGCATGTCGGCGTGTGGGCCGTGGGCGGCACCGGCGCGGACACGATCGGCGAATGGCTTGCGGGCGGTTGCGAGGGCATTGGCGTTGGCGGGGCGCTCTACAAGCTGGGCGACGATGCCGCGACGGTGGGCCAGCGCGGTCGCGATCTGGTGGCGGCCTGGCGGACGACGAAGGGCTGAGCCGTCAGGCCGCGCCTTCTTCCCGTTCCTCCGTCCGGTCCAGCATCTCGCGCACCCTGGCGGCGAGTTCACCATAGCTGAACGGCTTGGGCAGCAGTTCGACGCCGGTGTCGAGGCGGCCATGATGCACAATCGCATCCCGGGCATAGCCGGATGTGAACAGTGTGCGCAGGCCGGGCTGTCGCATGCGGGCGGCGCGGGCCAGATCCGCGCCGGTCATGCCGCCCGGCAGCACGACGTCGGTAAACAGCAGGTCGATCGGCGCGTCGGCGGCGTCCAGTGCAGCCAGCGCTGTCGGGCCGTCCGCTGACGGGATCACCCGATAGCCCAATTCGCGCAGAACCTCGACCGAATAGGCGCGAACATTGTCGTCATCCTCGCACAGCAGGATCAGTTCATGGCCACCGGCCGGCTGCGTCATCGGTGGAGACGCGCCATCTTCATTGGCGGCCACATAGCCATGATGACGCGGCAGATAGAGCAGGATGCGCGTGCCTCGCCCCGGTTCGGAATGCACCCGCACATGGCCGCCCGACTGTTTGATGAAGCCATAGACCATGGAGAGACCCAGACCCGTGCCGCGTCCGACTTCCTTGGTGGTGAAAAAAGGTTCGATCGCGTGGGACAGCGTTTCGGCATCCATCCCTTCGCCGGTGTCGGTCACGCTGATCACGACATATTGGCCTGCCGCCATGTCGTGGTCGGACCCGTCGATCGAGATATTGTCGACGGCAATGGAAAGGCGGCCGCCATCGGGCATGGCGTCGCGCGCATTGACCGCCAGATTGAGCAGCGCATTCTCCATCTGGTTGAAATCGACCTCGATCGACCAGCAGTCCGGTGCGGTCATGGTTTCCACAAGGATGGTTTCGCCCAAAGTGCGGAACAGCATGTCGGACATGCCGGCGACCAGCCGGGCGGGATCGACGGGGCGGGGATCGAGCGGCTGGCGGCGGGAAAAGGCCAGCAGCCTTTGTGTCAGGATTGCCGCACGCTCGGCGCCAGCCATCGCCCGGTCCGCCATGCGGCGCAGCCGATCGTCGCTCTTGGGCAGTGCGCGCTGGAGCAGGTCCAGATTGCCGGTCACAATCTGAAGCAGATTGTTGAAGTCGTGCGCCACGCCGCCGGTCAGCTGGCCCAGCGTCTCCATCTTCTGCGCCTGCCGCAGGGCGGCTTCCGCATCGGCCAAGGCGATGGCTCCCGCGCGATGATCGGTAACGTCGCGCGCCACGCAATAGATCAGGTCGCCTTCGGGCGTCGCCGTCCAGCTGAAGGTGCGATAATCGCCGCTTTTGGTGCGGAAGCGGTTGTCGAACCGCAGCACCGGCCGGCCATTGGCCAGATCATCTATCCGTTCGCGTGTGGCGGCGATGTCATCGGGATGCTCCATCCATTCCGATGTGCGGCCGATCAGTTCGTCTTCGCTCCAGCCCAATATGTCGGTCCAGGCGGGGCTGGCGGCGATCCATATGCCGGCGGTGTCCGCTATGAGGAACGGGTCGCGCGCCAGCGCCCACAGCCGGTTGCGGTCCGCCAGCATCGTCCGCTCCGCCAGAACCCGCTTGGTGGTTTCGCTCACGATGCACAACACGCCGCCGATTGATCCGTCGCCTTCGAAGACGGGCGAATAGCTGATGTCGAAGAATACATTTTCGCCCCGCCCGCCATCTCGCTCTATATAGAAGGGGCGATCCTTGGCGTGGAATGTCTCGCCCGTTTCCCGAACCGATTGCAGCAGCGGACCAAGATCATCCCATAATTCCGCCCAGCCTTCTCGGCCGGCGCGGCCGAGTACGCGGGGATGCTTGTCGCCGATGGTGGGCGCATAGGCTTCATTATAAAGGGCGCAAAAATCAGGACCCCAGAACAGGACGATTTCGGCCCTGGACGACAGCAGCATGCGGACGGTGGAGATCAGCGCGGGGGACCATTGGCTGACCGGGCCAAGCGGTGATGTCGTGTCGAGGGCGGCAGTCAGGACGCCCAGCGGCCCTTGCGCGGCGATCATAGCGGTTGTGCCTGACGGCGCGGTCTTCATCGACATTTCCTGCTTCAACACCCTGTCCGGTTGATACGCATCTGGCAGTCTTTGTATCCCGGCTAGCCGCTTCTTGGACCCTTTGTCCATGCCGGATCAGCTTGAAAAGGGACAGGCTTGGGCGCATGGACCGGGGTCATGAGTTCGTCCCTATTTGCCCGCTCCACGCGGCCTGTCGCCATCGCCCGCTGGCTGCTGATCGTCGCTTTTCTGGTCTTTTGCATGGTGGTGGTGGGCGGCATTACGCGCCTGACCGAATCCGGCCTGTCGATCACCCAATGGAAGCCGATCACCGGGGCCATTCCGCCGTTGACGCATGATCAATGGATGGAGGCATTTCGCCTTTATCAACAGATCCCCGAATATCAGCAGTTGCGCCAGGGCATGACCCTGTCCGACTTTCAGTTCATCTTCTTCTGGGAATGGATGCACCGGCTGCTGGGGCGGCTGATCGGCGTCGCCTTTGCGCTGCCGCTGATCTGGTTCGCGTGGAAGCGCGCTATTCCGGCTGGCTATGGGCCGCGTCTGATCGCGCTGTTGGCGCTGGGCGGATTGCAGGGCGCGATCGGCTGGTGGATGGTGAAATCCGGCCTGTCGGTGCGCACCGATGTCAGCCATTATCGGCTGGCGGTGCATCTGCTGACCGCCCTGTTCATCATGGGCGGGCTGATCTGGACGGCGCTTGATTTGTTCGCGCTCGCGCGTTCGCCCGCCGCCCGGCCGGCGGTGCTGCGGCCCTTCGCCATCGTCGCCCTGCTGGCGTTGTTCGTGCAGTTGATGCTGGGCGCCTTCACTGCCGGGCTGGATGCAGGCTATGTCTCCAGCACCTGGCCACTGATGAACGATCATTTCGTGCCCGAAGGGATCAGCTGGATGGGATCGCTTTGGGCGACGCTGTCGTCTGATCCCTATCTGGTCCATTTTCTCCATCGCTGGTGGGCCTGGGTCGCGGCGATCGCGCTGTTCCTGCTGGCGCGCCGGGCAAAACGGGCCGGACGGCGCGGCGCATCGATCGCCATTCAGGCGGCGCTCGGTACGCAGATACTGCTTGGCATCGCCACCGTTGTCAGCGGCATCGCCCTGCCGCTCGCCGTGCTGCATCAGGCGGTCGGCGCGCTGGTCGTCGCGGCCGCCGCCTGGGGCGCGCATGCTATCGGCGCGGTGCGCCGGTGAGGCGCATCCTTGCCGCAGCGCTGATGCTTGTCGCTTCGCCGGCATGGGCGGAGCCTATCGTCCTTCCTTTCGCGCCGCCTATCGATCAAGCGCTGACCTATCGCATCGAACAGCATCGGCCGGTTGCGGGCAAGGTCAGCGCCTTTACCGCCATTCGCGACCTGCGGTTCGATCGTGCGGGGGATGGCTATGGTCTGTCAGTCACCTTGCGGTCGATCGATACGGATGCCCCTGCCGCAGGGGCTGAGCCTTATCGCGCGGCGCTGGAACCGTTGGTCGGCATCACTATGCGCTTTCGTCTGGACGGGCGCGGGCAGGTGGTGGCGCTGGATGATATGGATGCCGTCTGGGGCAGGGTCCAGGCCGGGTTGAAGGCAATGCTGACCGGACCGGAAGGCGATCGTCAGCGCGCCGCGAAAAATGTGCAGGCATTATTTGACGGCCTCTCTCCCGAAGGGCGGCTTGCCTTGCTGGCTGGCGAAATACGACCTCTATTCTTGTTCGCCGCCGGGGAGGTGGAGGATGGCGCGGGGCGCGGATTGCGCACCGTGGCTGGGTCGCCATTGGGACGGCCGGTCCCGGTCGAAGGGAGCGTTGTCGTTGCCGGGCAGCAGGCTGATGCGCTGGATCTGAAGGAAATATTGTCGGGGCAGGGCGTGCAGGTCGCGATCCGTTACCATCTTTCGCGCACCACCGGCCTGGTTGAAAATCAGGAGCGCAGCCTGATCGTCGGCGGGCAGGCGCTGGTCGAAAGCCGCAGTCTTACCGCGGTCAAATAGGACATGGTATTATTTTACCCGTCGTGAAACGCCCCGAATCTCTTGACTTCAAGGGGCGCAATCGTCATTAGCGCCCCACTTCCGGGCGTCGGCAACGGCGTCCGGTTTCATTTTTTCATTCTGGAGTATTGGCACCATGAAGGCGCTGATGAAGACCACCAAGCCGGCGACCCCGGCAACGGTCGAAAAGAAGTGGATCCTGATCGACGCGGAAGGTCTCGTCGTGGGTCGCCTCGCTTCGACCGTCGCGAATATCCTGCGCGGCAAGCACAAGACCAGCTTCACGCCCCACGTCGATTGCGGTGACAATGTCATCATCATCAACGCCGGCAAGGTGAAGTTCACCGGTCGCAAGCTGACCGACAAGGTGTACTACAAGCACACCGGTTATGCCGGCGGCATCAAGGAAACCACCCCCCAGAAGATTCTGGAAGGCCGTTTCCCTGAGCGCGTCCTGGAAAAGGCCGTCGAGCGTATGATCCCCCGTGGTCCGCTGGGCCGTCAGCAGATGCGCAACCTGCGTATCTTCGCCGGCGCCGAACACGCCCATGAAGCCCAGAACCCCGAAGTGCTCGACTTCGCGTCGCGCAACCGCAAGAACAAGGTGGGTGCATAATGTCCGATAACCGCCAGTCCCTGTCCGACCTCGCGGCGATCGCTGCGAACGCCCCCGCTGCTGCCGCTCCGGCCGCCGTGGAAGCCGGCGAAGTCGCCGCTGCACCGGTCCAGCCTTCGGCTCCGCTGCGCGCCCAGGAAATCGACGGCCTCGGCCGCGCCTATGCCACCGGCCGCCGCAAGGACGCCGTGGCCCGCGTGTGGGTGAAGCCCGGCACCGGCAAGATCACGGTCAACGGCCGCGATCAGGAAATCTACTTTGCCCGTCCGACCCTGCGCCTGGTGATCAACCAGCCGTTCGGCGTGACCGAGCGTGAAGGTCAGTATGACGTGATCGCCACCGTCAAGGGCGGCGGTCTGTCGGGCCAGGCCGGCGCTGTGAAGCACGGTATCGCCCAGGCTCTGTCGAAGTACGAACCTGCGCTGCGCAGCGCGGTCAAGGCCGAAGGCTTCCTGACCCGCGACAGCCGCGTCGTCGAACGTAAGAAGTACGGCAAGGCGAAGGCCCGCCGCAGCTTCCAGTTCTCGAAGCGCTAAGTTTCTTCGGAACGCCAAAACAGAGAAGGGGCCGGCTTTCCGGTCCCTTTTTTGTTGTGCGCATGGCTAGCAGGCTGGCACCGCCACCTCGATCGCGCCCGCCGCGATCTTCACCGTCACCGGCGTCTTGGCCAGCACTTCGCCGTCGATGGAGATGCGCTGGCGTGGCTTGGTGTCGATGCGGAAGGACGCCCCATGAAATTCCTCCGTATGGGCGTCGCGGTCGCGCAGTTTGAAGAATTTGGCGTACCAGTCCCAGGCAAGGCGCGGCTTGCTGCGGCCGACGACGGCCTGCACCACGATTTCGCCGGTGTCGACGGCGGCGTTGTCCGATAGTTCCACGCCGCCATGATAGGGACCGTTGAGGATGCGGACCTCCGTCGACCACATGCGCCGTTCCTTCTGCCCGTCGTCGATCGTCAGGCGAAAGGCGCGGAAGCCGACCGAACATTTGACCGCCCAGAGCAGATAGCCGATCCTCCCGAGATAGCGTTTGAGCTTATGCGGCACGGTGCGGCCGATCATCGGCGACAGGCCCAGCGAGGCGGCGTTGACGAAATAATCCCGGTCGATCATGCCCAGATCGACGCGGCGGCGCTGGCCGGTGGCGATCGCTTTCACCGCTTCATCCAGATCGAGCGGCAGGCCGAGCGTGCGGGCGAAACTGTTGGCGGTGCCGAGCGGCAGCACGCCGAACACACAATCCTTGCCGACCAGTTCATCGACCGTGCCGGACATGGAGCCATCGCCGCCGCCCACGATCACCATCGGCGCGCCGCTGTCCACTGCAGACCGGACGGTTGCCGCCATCTTCTCCGGCTCTTCCACGGCATGCGCCTCGATCAGGCGGATGCCGGCGGCCTCCAGCCCGTCGCGGGCCTGCGCGAACAGATCCTGCCCGCGACGGCTGTGGGCGTTGACGACGAGGATGGCGTCTTTGGGGAGGGGGTTCGTTTCCATGCCGCAATAACTCAACAAAGCGGATTCGGGTCCGGTGGGAAACGATATCGCGCGGATTCGTTACCGTGGCATGGCTCGCATCGCGCATCTTTCCGACATTCACTTTGGCGCCAATGATCAGAGGATCGTCGACGCCGCCACCGCCTGGCTGGAGGAGCGGCGGCCCGACCTGATCGTGATCAGCGGCGATTTTACCCAGCGGGCGCGGGTGGAGCAGTTCAAGCAGGCGGCCGGATGGCTGGGCAGGTTGCATGCCGCAGGGCTGAAGACGCTGGTCGTTCCGGGCAATCATGACGTGCCGCTCTATGATGTGGTGCGGCGGTTCGGTGCGCCGCTCGATCGCTATAAACGCTATATCAGCCATGACCTCTGCCCCTTTTACGAGGATCGGGAGGTGGCGATATTGGGGCTGAACACCGCCCGGTCGCTGACGATCAAGGATGGGCGGATCAACCATGCGCAGATGGACCTGCTGCGCGATCGCTTTGCGCAGGTGCCGGTGGACAAGACCCGCATCCTTGTAACCCACCATCCGCTTTTTTCCATGCCGATCGGCAAGGGGAATGAATGGAGCGAGGCGGTGGGCCAGCATGAGGATGCCGTGCGGGCGGCATGCGAGGCGGGGGTGCATGTGGCGCTGGCGGGGCATTTCCACCGGACCTATGCGGAGGCGGCGCAGAAGATGGTGGAGCATAGCGGCGGCGCGCTGGTGATACAGGCGGGCACGGCGACCTCCACCCGGCTGCGCAATGCCGAGCCGCAAAGCTTCAACTGGCTGCATGTCCGGCGGAACAACGAGATGGAGTTGCAGGTGATCGTGTGGGACGGCGCGGCCTTCCGCCGGGCGAGCCATGTCGAATATCGGCATGACGGTGAGGGCTGGGCATCGCGCGACATGGTGGATGCTCCGGTGGTCGGTGAGGTGACAGTGGCGCAGATGAGCGGCGGCCGAAAATAGGAAATCGCGCGCCTAACTTCGCATATTTCCCGCCGAATCAGACATTATCATGCAAGAGGTTGAAATTATATGTCGCCTGTTATGGCGCGGGCGGGAGGAAGGCCGAACTGGCCCAGCCCCGATGCTATCGGGCGATGCGGGTGTAGGACACGCGCCGGGACAAGGCGGATACAAATTTTTCGGGGTGGCTGTGAGAGCATGGCGCCCTTAATTCCCGATCCATGAGTATGCAGATGACCGATATGCCGTGGGCGCTGACCGAGAAGGAAAAGCAGACGCTGCGCCTGATCGTGCGGGGGCATGACGCCAAGTCGATCGCGCGCAGCCTGGGCCTGTCGGTCCATACGATCAACGAACGGCTGCGCGATGCGCGGCGCAAGATGGCGGTGTCCAGCAGTCGGGAGGCTGCGCGCCTGCTGCTGGCGGCGGAAGGGGGCGAGCATATTGTAGCGACCCCCTATTCGGTCGGGGACGCAGAAATGGGGGAAGAAGCGGCGGTTATTCCGGCCGATCAGGGTGCTGGGCAGGCGATCCGTCCTGCCCGGATCATCATCGGAGTAACGATCATGACATTCGTTCTTGGCCTGCTGGCGTTGGCCGCCATGCCGCAAAATATGCCTGCCGCTCAGACCGAAGCTGTTGCCGCCAGCGCGGCAACCAACCCGCAGGTGGTGGATGCGGCCCGCCAATGGCTGATACTGCTGGATCAGGGGAATTGGGAGGACAGCTATCGTGGAACGACGACGCATTTTCGCAAAATGAATAGCGTGAAAGTCTGGGCCGATGCGTCTGAAAAGGCGCGGGCGCCGCTGGGCGCCCTCCTGTCCCGCACCTTCCTTAGTCAGGAAAACCTGCCCGCGCCGCCCTATGGCTATGAAGTGGTGAAATTCCGCACCAGCTACGCCAACAAGGCGGACGCGATCGAAACCGTCAGTCTGGACAAGGAAGACGGCCTCTGGAGCGTGGCGGGCGTCACCATCGAATGAGCAGAAACAGGGGAAGTTCAGCTCTTCTCCTTGAGCGCTATCGCCGCATGGGCGCTGGATGAAGCACTCTATCCGCGCGCGCCAAATTCTCGGCCTTCTCGGCCATGCCAAAGTCTCAGGATGAAGATCCGCCTGCTATTTCGTAACGCATTTCATAATGGCCGATGATGATGCGGCGGACTTCGCGTGGAGCGTAAGCCTCGAGCCTTTCGCCAATGCGGGGATAGTCGATCAGGCGGGAAGGGGCCTTGACCAACGACTGAACAATGCGGGCGGCTGTGTCCGGGGCGACGGGTTTCAAATGGTCATGGAGGCGGACAAGGTCGGACATGGCCTTGCCGGTCCAGACGATTTTCACGCCTCAGGTGGCGGCTGAGGGGTGCCGGTGGATAGGCTATTCGCCCAGGCGAGGACGGCGGCCTGATCGATCACCCGGCCGGCGTCGACATCGTCAAGCGCATCCAGCGTCATCTGATGGCGCATTTCTTCCTGATCGACCCAAGCGGCGAGCGCCTGCTTCATGATCCAGCCGCGCGAACGATCAAGCCGAGCGGCCAGCATATCGACCTGATCGGCGAGATCACCGGGGACATGGGCGGCGGTCATAAGACTGGTTCCCAATCGGTATGATTATGATCTAATCATTTGGCCGTTTGCTGGCAAGGTCGCTTGTTTAATCCTTCCCCTTGAGCGCGGCGGCCAGCGATACGGTGGCGCTGCCGCGCCGTGCGGGGGCGGCCTGGCTGGGGTCGGGTTTCCAGCCGGACAGGTAGATGATCGCCATCTGCTCCGCCGTGCGGCCGTCCGGGTCGGCGGCGGCGGCGAAATGACCGGCCGCGCGCATCAGCGTGTCGCGGGTCAGCGCCGGCGCGCGTTCCGCCAGCGCATTACCCGCGCCCATGCCGCGCAGATCATGCATCAGCCGCACGATGTCGCCATAGCGCACGCTCAGCACATCGCCATCTGCAACCGGCATGGTGAAGCCGGCGCGGCTCAAAAGATCCCCGGCGGAGCGGACATCGACTTGCGGATGGACATGCTGACCGGGACGGTCGCCTTCGGCGGCGAGCAGTGCGGATTTGAGGCGGGGAACGCTGCCCGCGCCGGTGAAGGCGGCGAGCATCAAGCCATCGGGCCGCAGCACGCGGCGCATCAGGATCAGCGCGCCGGGCAGATCATTGACGCTGTCGAGCGTGCCGCAGGCGATGATCAGATCGAAACTGTCATCGGCGAAGGGCAGGGCGTCCTCGTCCGCCTGCACCCCGCCCACGGCCTTTGCGGCGAGAAAGCCGGGGTCGGCGCAGGCGACGCGCTTGCCCATCGCCTCCAACGCGGCGCGGGCGCTGCCATCGGGGCAGCCGATCAGCAGCACTTCGGGCAGGTCGCGCTGCACATCGGTCAACCGGTCGAGCAATTCGTCCAGCATCGCGCGATGGAGGAAGTCATGATCGGGGAAACGGGCCAGCATGCGATCGCGGTTGCGGGCGCGACGGGCGCGGTCGAAAATGTCGGGACGGGATTCCATGGCGGGCCTTGTGCATCGGGCGCGAAGTGCGGACAAGGCAGATGATGCCTCTCCTCCCGCTTCTCAAGGGTGCGCTGCGCCCGGTGGTCGATTATGCGCTGCCGCCGCGCTGCCCGGGGTGCGGCGCGATCGTGGGGGAGGATTTTGCTTTCTGCCTGTCCTGCTGGGGCGGGATGCAATTTTTGAGCGACCCCAGTTGCGCGCGCTGTGGTCTGCCCTTCCCGCATGAGATGGGCGAAGGGGCGGAGTGCGGCGCGTGCATGGCCGATCCGCCGCCCTGGGATGGGGCGCGGGCGGTGCTGGCCTATGGCGATGTCGCGCGGACGGTGGCGCTGCGGCTGAAATATGGCCGGCGCATCGGCATGGCGCGGCTGATCGCACGGCAGATGCTGCGTCATGTGGGCGACGGGGAAGCGGTGATCGTGCCGGTGCCGCTGCATCGATGGCGATTGTGGCAAAGGGGTTTCAACCAATCGGCGCTGATCGCCGACCATCTGGGCCGGCTGACCGGATGGCCAGTGGACAAGCGCGTGCTGCAACGGGTGAAGCGCACCGCGCCGCTGCGGGGCATGAATCCGGCGCAGCGGGCGAAGACGGTGCGGGGCGCCTTTGGGTTGGGGGAGGGGCATGACCTGCGGGGCCGGCGGGTGCTGTTGATCGACGACATTCATACCAGCGGGGCGACGGCGGCGGCCTGCGCGAAACTGCTGAAGCGCGGGGGAGCGGGGCAGGTGCATCTGCTATGCTGGGCGCGGGTGTTGCCCGACGCTGTTGATTGACAAAGTGCGACTTTGCCCCAATTTCTGGGGAAAGGAGTTTCCACGGATCATGGCGAAGGTTGAAATCTATACCAAGGATTGGTGCGGTTATTGCGCGCGGGCGAAGGCTTTGCTGGGCAGCAAGGGCGTGGCGTTCGAGGAATATGACATCACGCTGGGCGGGCCGAAGCGCGAGGAAATGCTGGCGCGTGCGCCCGGCCGGACCAGCGTGCCGCAAATCTTCATTGACGGGCAGCATATTGGCGGCAGCGATGATCTGTCTGCGCTGAACCGCGAAGGCAAGCTGGACGGGTTGCTGGGACTACGAGCAGCAGCATGCGCGCCGCCCTGTTCCAGATGACCAGCGGGGTCGATCCCGCCGCCAATGCCGCCGCCATCGTGGAGATGGTGAAGCGGGCGAAAGGCGAGGGCGCGGACATATTGTTCACGCCGGAAATGGCCGGGTGCCTTGACAGTAACCGCAAGCGGGCGACGCAGAATTTGCGCAACGAGGCGGACGATGTGGTGCTGGCCACCGTGCGGGACGCCGCTGCGCGCGAAGGGCTGTGGGTGCATATCGGATCGCTGCCGCTGAAGGACGAGCGGGCCGACGGGCGCTGGGCCAATCGCAGCTTCCTGATCGACGATAGCGGCGACATTCGCGCGCGATACGACAAGATCCATCTGTTCGACGTAGACTTGGCCACCGGCGAAAGCTGGCGCGAATCCTCCGTCTATGGGCCGGGCGAACAGGTGGTCGTGGCCGATACGCCATGGGGGCGGATGGGCTTTTCCATCTGTTACGACATGCGTTTCCCGGACCTGTATCGCGCGCTGACCAATGCGGGAGCGACGATATTGCTGGCGCCGGCCGCCTTCACCGTGCCGACGGGGCAGGCGCACTGGCATGTGCTGCTGCGCGCCCGCGCGATCGAGGCGGGGTGCTATGTCATCGCCACGGGGCAGGTGGGGCGCCATGAGGACGGGCGCGTCACCTATGGCCATAGCGTGGTGATCGATCCATGGGGCGAAGTGCTGCTGGATATGGGCGAAACGGCGGGCATGGCGCTTGCGGAAATCGACCTGTCGCGCATAGGGGACGTGCGCGGGCGCGTGCCCGCAATCGCCAACCGCCGTGTGATGCCGAAGGACGTGACTGTTTCGTGATCGTGTTCGACCTGAAATGTGCGGGCGAAGGCCATGTGTTCGAAGCATGGTTCGGGTCCAGCGCCGATTATGAGGCGCAAAAGGCGAGCGGACTGCTGGCCTGTCCGATGTGCGGCGACGCCAATGTGGGCAAGGCGGTGATGGCGCCGGCGGTGGCGGCGAAGGGCAATAGCCGGCCCGATCCCGCGCCCGTGCCTGCTACGCAACATAATGAGCCGGTCGCGCCGGTGATGAACGTCGCCGATCAGGCGAAGATGCAGGCGCTGGTCGAGGCATTGGGGCAGGCGCAGCAAAAGGCGCTGGAAGGATCGACCTGGGTTGGGCGCGGCTTTGCCGAACAGGCGCGCGCGATGCACTATGGCGAGCAGGACCGCGCCAGCATCCATGGCGAAGTCGCCCCGGCCGAGGCGAAGGCGCTGATCGCCGAAGGGGTGGAGGTGGCGCCGCTGCCTTTCCCGGTCATTCCGCCGCACGCCAAGAATTGACGGTCAAGATTGACCGCAGCCGCGACGCACAATAGAGCCGTCGCCGGCGCACCCATAGCTCAGCAGGATAGAGCGTTGGATTCCTAATCCAAAGGCCACTGGTTCGAATCCAGTTGGGTGCACCATTTTTTGACATGGGCGATGGCTGGCTGCGGACGCTGCGCGCGGGGCATCGTTTCGGATTTTCTACATGGTCTGAAACAGAAAAGGCGAGGCCGTAGCCTCGCCCTTATTTGGTGCAGTCAAGCTGCTTGTTAACAGCTGGCCCGCAATCTCTGAGATTTCATTCTCGTCCAAAGCAGTGATGAAGTCAATTGCCACATCTTTGAAATTTTGTAGGTTTCAAGGAAAGGGGGACTTCCATGATTCAACTGGGCCTGGACATTGGCACGAGCAGCATAGGTTGGTGTCTGGTCGAGGATGATAGCAGGATCATCGACATCGGAGTGCGCATCTTCAGCGACGGCCGCGATCCGCAGTCAGGCGCGTCGCTGGCGGTGGATCGGCGGACTGCGCGGGCGATGCGACGGCGGCGCGATCGCTATGTCCGGCGGCGATCGGTCTTTCTGGAGCAATTGATCCATTTCGGGCTGATGCCTGCTGACGCGGATGAAGCGAAGCTGATGGCGGCGCATGATCCCTATGCATTGCGCGCGCGGGCGCTGAGCGAGGCGCTGACCCCGCATGAAGTGGGGCGGGCGCTGTTTCACCTGAACCAGCGACGCGGTTTCCTGTCCAACCGGAAGGCCGAACGGCGGTCGAAGGATAATGAGGAGGGCAAGATCGCGACTGGCGCGATGGCGCTGGACCGGGCCATGGCGGAGGCGGGGGCGGATACGCTGGGCCAGTTTCTGGCCGGTCGCGTGGAAAAGCGCGTTCGCATGAACAGCGATAGCCAGGATTATGATTTCTACCCGCAGCGCCGCCATATCGACTGGGAATTCGGCCGCATATGGGAGGAACAGGCGCGCCATCATCCCGCGATCCTGACCGAGGAGGCGCGCGCAGCGCTGCATCGCATTCTGTTCTACCAACGCCCGCTCAAGGTGCCGGAAGTGGGTGTCTGCACCTTCGCCCAGAGCGAGCGTCGCCTGCCCAAGGCGCATCCCCTGTTTCAGGAGCGACGCCTGTATGAGGAGGTCAATCAGCTGGAAATCACGTCGGCGGGTGAAGAATCGCGCAAGCTGACGATCGACCAGCGCGACAAGCTGATCCTGATATTGCGCGACAAGAAGGATGTGAGTTTCAAGACGCTGGGCGGCAGCAAGGGATTGAAGCTGCAACCGGGCGAAAGTTTCAATAAGGCGAGCGAAACCCGCACCCATTTGCGCGGGGACGAGGTCCATGCCGCGATGGCCGACAAGAAGCGGTTCGGCGATCGCTGGGCGCATATTCCGGGGGACCGGCAATGGGCGATCGTCGAGCGGTTGATGGAAGAGGAAGACCCGGACGTGCTCCATCTATTCCTGACCGGTGAATGCGGGCTGGATGAAGCAGAGGCGGCCGCCACGGCGAAGGCGGCTTTGCCCGATGGGCATGGCCGACTGGGCGCAACGGCGACGCGGCGCATTCTGGAGGAGTTGAAGAAAGAGGTCATCACTTATGATGAAGCAGTGCGCCGCGCCGGGTGGCATCACAGCGATGACCGCACCGGCGAAATCCTTGATCGTCTGCCCTATTATGGCGAACTGCTGACGCGCGATATTCCGCCCGGCACGCAGCGGGCGGATGATCCGCCGGAAGTGCGGTGGGGCAAGATCACCAATCCGACCGTCCATATCGGGCTGGGGCAGTTGCAGAAGCTGGTCAATGCGATCATCGCCGTGCATGGCCGGCCCGACCGGATCGTCGTTGAGCTGGCGCGCGAACTGAAGCTGAACGAAAAGGACAAGGAAGAGCATAATCGGCGCATCCGCAAGGATACGACCGAGGCGATCGCGCGTGGACAAAAGCTGGAGGCGGAGGGCTTCGCCGATACCGGCGCCAATCGCGCCTTGCTCAAACTGTGGGAGCAACTCAGCGCCAATCCGCTCGATCGTCGTTGCCCCTATTGCGCTGAGCCGATCGGCATCCGGCAATTGTTCAGCGAAGCGGATGTCGATCATATCATCCCCTATTCGCGTTGTCTGGACGACAGCCTGTCGAACAAGGTGGTCGCCCATCGTCATTGCAACCGGGCCAAGGGCAATCGCACGCCATTTGAAAAATGGGGGCATGACGCCGAGCGGTGGGACAAGATCGCGACGCAGGCGGCCCGCCTGCACAAGTCCAAGCAGTGGCGATTTGGTCCGGACGCGATCGCGCGGGTGGAAAAGGACGGCGGATTTCTGGCCCGTCAATTGACCGACACCCAATATCTGTCGCGACTGGCGGGCAAATATCTGCGCAGCCTGTACCCCACGAAGGAGGACGGCAACGTCTATGTCATCCCCGGCCGCATGACCGCGATGCTGCGGCGTCTGTGGGGGCTGAACAGTCTGCTGCGCGACCATAATTATGTCGACAACGCGCATAGCAATGCGCCCAAGAACCGGCTGGATCATCGCCATCACGCGATTGATGCGGCAGTGGTCGCGGTGACGAGCCGCAGTTTGATGCAGCGGATCGCGCGGACCGCTGGTCTGGCCGAGGATCGCGATCTCGATCGGCTGTTTGACGGGCTGGAGCAGCCATGGGAGGGGTTTCGTGAGGCGCTGGGCGCAGCATTGGAGCGTATCGTCGTCAGCCACAAGGCCGATCATGGGCGCAAGGGGCGGCCGGCGGCTGGCCGGGACGTCACGTCGGGCCAGTTGCACAATGAAACAGCCTATGGGCTGACTGGCGACGTCAATCGCAAGGGAGATGCGCTGGTCGTCTATCGCATTCGGCTGGACAGCCTTCAGCCCAAGGATTTGACCGACCCGGAGCGGATGACCGATCATCATCTTCAGGCGGCCCTGTATCGTGCAACACAGGGCCTGTCGGGCGCTGGTTTCCAGAAGGCGCTGGCCGATTTCCGCAAGGCCGACGGGCAATGGCGGGGCATCAAGCGCGTGCGCGTGCGCAAGCCGCTGTCGGTCATCCCGATCCGCGACGCCAGCGGTCGCGCCTACAAAGCTTATCAGGGGGACAGTAATGCCGTCTTCAACGTCTGGCGGATGCCCGACGGCAAGTGGATTACCCATTGGGAGGATCGCGATGGCATAGCGCGATCGGGAGTCATTTCCACCTTCGACTATCATCAGAAGGATTTCGTCGAGCATCGCCCGCATCCTGCCGCCAAGAAAATATTGAGTCTGCGCCAAAACGACCTGATCGCGATCGAGCGTGATGGCGGCGCGCGGGAAATCATGCGGGTACAGAGATATAGCCAGAATGGACAGATTTTCCTGATTGCTCACAATGAAGCGGGCAAGATGGTGGATCGAGACAAAAGTCCCGATGATCCGTTCAAATTCTACGGCCCGCGGGCCAGTTCGCTCCAGAAAATGAAGGCGCGGCAGGTGCGGATCGATCCATTAGGGAGGATTTTCGACCCCGGTCCGCGCTGACATGGTAAGCTTTGGATTATAGCATTTCCTCCGCGGGGGAAATGCATGGACCGGATTGTCGATATCGCCACGGATGGACGGCATCTGTCGCTCCACCGCGGGTTCCTGATGGTGGAGCAGGACCGGCAGGAAGTGGGACGGGTGCCGCTGGACGATGTGCATGCGGTCATCATCCATGCGCATGGCACGACATGGACCGCCAATCTGGTCAGCGCGCTGGCGGCGCGCGGCGCGCCCATCGTTTTTTGCGGGTCCAATCACAGTCCGGTGGCGGTGACGTTGCCGATCGAGGGGCATCATGCGCAAAATGCCCGTTTTCGCGCGCAATGGGATGCCTCAAAGCCGTTGATGAAGCAGTTGTGGCGGCGCGTGGTGTCGGCCAAAATCATGATGCAGGGCAGTCTGCTCGTATCGCGCGGAGTCGCCGGGGCGGACGCTTTGCCGCTGATGGCGCAGAGAGTGAAATCGGGCGACAGCGACAATCTGGAGGCGCAGGCTGCCCGTCGATACTGGCCGATGCTGATGGGGCCGGAATTCCGCCGCGATCGTGACAGCCCCGGCGCCAACGCCTTGCTCAACTATGGCTATGCAGTGATGCGCGCCACGGTGGCCCGGGCGATCATCGCATCGGGCCTGCACCCCACGATCGGCATCAACCACGCCAATCGCGGCAACGCCTTTGCTCTGGCGGACGATCTGGTCGAGCCGTTCCGACCGCTGGTCGATGCGGTGGTCGTCGGTCTGGTGGGGCAGGGGGTGGCTACGCTCGACCCGCCGATCAAGCGGCGTCTGGCCCAGCTTATCGCATTCGATTTGCGCATCGGGGGCGAGGCGTCGCCGGTTTCCATCGCGGCCGTGCGTCTGGCCCAGTCGCTGGCGCGCGCCTTTGAAAGCGGGCGGCCCAATCTCCAACTGTTCGATCCGCCGGTGCCGATCGAATGGGCCGGGCTGGGCCGAATCGATGCGGCGGAGGGTGAAGCAGCCGCATGAGTGCATCCTATCTGAGCGGATATCGTCTGATGTGGATTTTCGTGATGTTCGACCTGCCCGTCGGGACCAAGAAGGAGATGCGCGAAGCGACGCAATTCCGCCAGTTTCTGCTCGATGAAGGCTTTGAAATGAGTCAGTTTTCGGTCTATGCTCGCTTCTGCAACGGCAAAGATAGTTTCGATGCCCATCTGGGCCGGATCGAACGGAATTTGCCGGAAAAGGGCGACATTCACATCCTGACTTTTACGGATCGGCAGTATGAAAATATCGTCCGCTTCTCCAGCCAGCGTCGGCAGCGCCCCAGGAAAAACCCCGACCAACTCGCCATGTTCTGATTCGGCAGCGCGGAATTTGCTAGCCGGATGCATGGATTTTCCGATGTGTTTCAATCGGTTATCAATGCATCCGGCTTAGCAGTTCAGAGATTGCGAGCCAACGGCAACAGAACGCTGTTCGTGCCAAGATCTGGAACGGGCTTAGCAGTTCAGAGATTGCGAGCCAACGGCAACCAGGCGGAGGTCGTCACCGTCCTCGAAGTGGCTTAGCAGTTCAGAGATTGCGAGCCAACGGCAACGGGCAAATGTATCAAGCCTATTCGACGCTGGGCTTAGCAGTTCAGAGATTGCGAGCCAACGGCAACTGTGGGCAACATGAGTTTTTTGCAGGGGGGGCTTAGCAGTTCAGAGATTGCGAGCCAACGGCAACTGCTGAAACGCGCTCGTATGTGGCAAAGAAGGCTTAGCAGTTCAGAGATTGCGAGCCAACGGCAACCCAACAGCCGGTCTATACAACGTCCGTTTCGGGCTTAGCAGTTCAGAGATTGCGAGCCAACGGCAACAGATCGAGCGCGTCACCGATCAACTGGCAGGGCTTAGCAGTTCAGAGATTGCGAGCCAACGGCAACCCCGTGATGGTGAGCGTGCCCGAAAGGCATGGCTTAGCAGTTCAGAGATTGCGAGCCAACGGCAACTGCGGCGGATCGCGGATCAATCGCGAGATCGGCTTAGCAGTTCAGAGATTGCGAGCCAACGGCAACCTGTCGAGAATGGCGGACAGATCGTCGCTACGGCTTAGCAGTTCAGAGATTGCGAGCCAACGGCAACAATAGGCGCGCATGGAACAAGTGACCAGCCGGCTTAGCAGTTCAGAGATTGCGAGCCAACGGCAACTGACGGGCGGTGGTGATATCGATCGCGCGGGGCTTAGCAGTTCAGAGATTGCGAGCCAACGGCAACTCGGCTGACCTGTCCCTGTCGAACAGCCTGGGCTTAGCAGTTCAGAGATTGCGAGCCAACGGCAACGGCGTCGGCGCGGGCTATACGACGTTCGTCGGCTTAGCAGTTCAGAGATTGCGAGCCAACGGCAACAGCATGTCGCCCGGCCCGAAATGCCGCATAGGCTTAGCAGTTCAGAGATTGCGAGCCAACGGCAACGCAGTTTGATCTTAGCCACCTAGGCCCTCAGGCTTAGCAGTTCAGAGATTGCGAGCCAACGGCAACTGCGCTGGTCCAGCGGTGGTCGAAGTAGTTGGCTTAGCAGTTCAGAGATTGCGAGCCAACGGCAACTCGAGGCAGGCGGCGGCCTGCCTGGCGAGGGGCTTAGCAGTTCAGAGATTGCGAGCCAACGGCAACTATTCGATCAGCGCGACTAACTGTGTCGCGGCTTAGCAGTTCAGAGATTGCGAGCCAACGGCAACACCCCGGCCCCGAACCGCTATAAGGAAATGGGCTTAGCAGTTCAGAGATTGCGAGCCAACGGCAACTGAGTCTGGCCGAAGCGTTGGACACGGTGGGGCTTAGCAGTTCAGAGATTGCGAGCCAACGGCAACTTTAGTCGATATTGGGCTTGGCATATTTTGGGCTTAGCAGTTCAGAGATTGCGAGCCAACGGCAACTGCTGCGTCACATCGTTGCGGCCGAGCGCGGGCTTAGCAGTTCAGAGATTGCGAGCCAACGGCAACGTCCTCGGCAATCGCCTTATCAGCCAGCGCGGCTTAGCAGTTCAGAGATTGCGAGCCAACGGCAACATGACAGACATCATGTTAACACCTGCGCTGGGCTTAGCAGTTCAGAGATTGCGAGCCAACGGCAACGGAAGCGGCGGCGGTGCAGGCTTGCGTCGGGGCTTAGCAGTTCAGAGATTGCGAGCCAACGGCAACCTGCCGTTCATCGCGGCGCGCAGGCCGGAAGGCTTAGCAGTTCAGAGATTGCGAGCCAACGGCAACCGGTAAAGGTGCGGTAAGCGCCGGGGGACAGGCTTAGCAGTTCAGAGATTGCGAGCCAACGGCAACCCAGTGTAGGATCGGCGCCAGCGTAGCGACGGCTTAGCAGTTCAGAGATTGCGAGCCAACGGCAACAATGGGACCGGTGTCGCCTTCAATGGAACGGGCTTAGCAGTTCAGAGATTGCGAGCCAACGGCAACCCGTTCCAGAGCTGGTCGGAAATGGCGGTGGGCTTAGCAGTTCAGAGATTGCGAGCCAACGGCAACTGCCGCGCTGATCTGGCAACCCGAGATCGAACGGTTCAGCCCTGCGCTGTTCAAAGTTAACCCAGTCCCTCTAGCGCCGAGAAGCGTTGCGACCATAGGGCGCCGTGCACAGCCATCCACTGGATCACCGGACCCAGCCCCTTGACCCGCGCGGCGTACCAGGTTTCCCGGCCGGATCGGCGCGCGGTCACGAGGCCGGCACGTTTGAGCTTTGCCATGTGGCGCGACACCATCGGCTGGGATACGCCCGATCCTTCGGTCAGGGCCTGCACATTCTGTTCGCCTTCGCGTACCAAAGTTTCCAGAAGGGCGCGGCGGGTGCCGTCGGACAGGGCTTTGAATAGTGAATCGGTGGCGGCCTGATGCTGGGGATCGGAAAGGGGCTGATTCATGATGATCCCATAATCATATGGTTATGATTTGGTCAAGTTTCAGACGGGGAGGGTGGACGAAAGCGGCGTTAACCAAAAAAAGTCGCGAGCGGCATTCCACTGAGTCTTTTGAGTCACACCGCCCCATATGGAGTCTGTCGCGACTCGGCTGACTCAACATCTTGTGGGTCCACCCTTCGTTCCGCCCTTTGTTAACCTTTTTGCGAAGACTGGCGGCTAAGTGGCTGATCTTGACGCGGGACTCCCAAGGACTCATCGCATGGTCCTCAAGACGATATGGGGGCACGAACATGGGTGTTATGGAGCGCGTCGCAGCGCCGCGGCGGAAGAAGGCGATCGCGCCGGTCGAGATCGAAGCGAACTGTCTGCTGCGCGGCGATTGCATCGCCGAAATGGCCAAGCTGCCTGATGCCTGCATCGACATGATCTTTGCCGATCCGCCCTATAATCTCCAGCTGGGCGGCGACCTGTTTCGGCCTGAGGGTGGCCGGGTCGACGCGGTCGACAATGATTGGGACAAGTTCGACACGCTGGGCAGCTATGACCGCTTCACCAAGGCATGGCTGCGCGAAGCGCGCCGCATTTTGAAGCCCAATGGATCGATCTGGGTGATCGGCAGCTATCATAATATCTTCCGCGTCGGCACCGCGCTCCAGGACGAAGGCTTCTGGATCCTGAACGACATCATCTGGCGCAAGTCCAACCCCATGCCCAATTTCAAGGGCACGCGCTTCACCAATGCGCATGAAACGCTGATCTGGGCGAGCCAGGGTGAGGACGCCAAATATACGTTCAATTACAAAGCGATGAAGACGCTCAACGACGAGTTGCAGATGCGCTCCGACTGGGTGCTGCCCATCTGTAACGGACAGGAGCGGCTGAAGCGCAACGGGACCAAGGCGCATCCCACGCAAAAGCCCGAGGCGTTGCTGTATCGGGTGATGCTGGCCTGCACCAAGCCGGGCGACATCGTGCTCGATCCCTTCTTCGGCACCGGCACGACGGGCGCGGTGGCCAAGCGTTTGGGCCGCCAGTGGATCGGCATCGAGCGTGAGCCGGATTATATCGAAGTCGCGCTGGAGCGGATCGAAGCGGCGCTGCCGCTGGACGAAAGTTCGCTGACCATCATGCAGACCGCGCGGCAACAGCCCAAGGTCGCCTTTGGCACTTTGGTCGAGACGGGCTATCTGAACCCCGGCGCGGTGCTGACCGACAGCAAGCGCCGCTGGCAGGCGGTGGTGCGTGCCGACGGATCGCTGTGCGTTGGCACCGAAAGCGGATCGATCCACAAGATGGGCGCCACCTTGCAGGGCGCGCCAAGCTGCAATGGCTGGACCTTCTGGCATGTCGAAGCGCAGGGCAAGCTCGCCCCGATCGACAGCCTGCGCCAGACCTATTTGCTGGCCAACGAACCCTGATTTTTTGCCTCCGTTCGGGCTGAGCCTGTCGAAGCCCTGTTCTTCTACATTGAAGAAGTACGGCCCCCTTCGCCGCCGCTGGCGGCGGCGCTCAGGATAGGCTCTGACAGGCTCAGGGCGAACGGAGTTGATATGTTACTTTCTGCTATCCCGCCCCACGCGCGCCTGTATCTGAAGCCCACCTGGGTCGTGCCGAGCCCGATCGGCCAGCCGGATGGCGCAACCGCGCGGATGGGCAATGGGCTGATCTGGTTTCAGGGCTATGAACTGACGGCCTTTGACGGCGTCCGCCGGATCGCGCGTGAAACCGTGCCGGTCGCGGCGTTCGATGCGGCGATTGCGGCGCTGCCTGAACCCCTCGTGCAGCGGGCGCGGCAACTGGCGGACAATATCTCCGTCCCGCGCGCGCCGCTGGTGCTGGGCGACCGCACCATCCGCTTCGACGCGCCACAGGTGATGGCGATCCTGAACATCACGCCGAACAGTTTCTCCGATGGCGGCAAGCATATGGATGATCCGCAGGCGGCGGCCGATGCGGGCTTCGCCATGGCGGCGGCGGGGGCTGCGCTGATCGATGTGGGCGGGGAATCGACCCGGCCCAAGGCGACCAAGGTGTGGGAAGGGGACGAGATCGCCCGGATCGTCCCGGTGATCGAACGCCTGGCCGCCGCCGGCGTGCCCATGTCGGTGGACACGCGCAAGGCCGCCGTGATGGAGGCGGCGCTGGCCGCCGGGGCGCATATCATCAACGATGTCAGCGCGCTGGCGCATGATCCGTGCAGTCTGGAAGTGGCGGCGCGGGCCGGCTGTCCGGTGATCCTGATGCATGCGCCCTCATCCGGGGACGACCCGCATGCCAACCCGGCCGGCTATGGCGATGTCGTGGCCGATGTGTTCGATCATCTGGAGGCGCGGATCGCCGCCTGCGTCGCGGCGGGGATCGCGCGGGAAAAGATCATGGTCGATCCGGGGCTGGGTTTCGGCAAGTCGCTGGCGGACAATCTGGCGCTGGTGAATGGCCTGGCGACCTTTCAGGGGCTGGGCGTGCCATTGTTGTTCGCGGGTAGCCGCAAACGGCTGATCGGCGCGCTGTCCAATGAAGCGCCGGCCGAGCAGCGGTTGGGTGGATCGGTGGCGCTTGCCTTCCGCGCGGCGCAGTTGGGCGCGCAGATGGTGCGCGTGCATGATGTGCGCGAAAGCGTGCAGGCGCTGCATCTGTGGCGCGGTCTGGCGGACACCGGGCTGAGCGGGGTTTAGGCGACAATCAACTGGTAGAAGCGCGTGTCCACCGCCATGCGGGGGAAGGCCGGGGGCAGGGCGTCGGGGCTGATCGCGACAAAGCCGTTCTTTTCATAGAAACGATGCGCGGCGACGAAGCGGTCGGCGGTGCCGAGATAGAGGTCGGTCAGGCCACGCGCGCGGGCGGCGGCCAGCAACATGTCCAGCAATGTTTGCGCCACGCCGGCGGCGCGACCGCGATGGTCGGGGGCGACGAACATCTTGCGCAACGCCGCCTGCCGGTCGCCAATATCCTTGAGCGCGATCGTGCCGACCACCCGATCATCGGCCCGCGCCACCCAGAAGCCGCCTGCGCCGGTCAGGTAGAAGCCTTCAATGTCGGAGAGATCGGGCTGATCGGCGGCGGTGATGGCGATGCCATATTCGTCGCGCTGGATCGACAGGATCAGGTCCAATAGGCCCTGCTGATCGGCGGGGACGAAGGGGGCGATGATCGGCGCGGCCATGGCCTATATTACTGGCTGGCGTTGACTGCCGGGGCGGGCTGCTCTGCGCTTTCCGTCTCCGCCTTGGGCGCGAAGATGCGCAGGCTGTTCAATACCGTGTCGGCCATGGTCTGATATTGTTCGCTCAGCATTTCGGGATAGACGAAGGTCGCAGTGACGATCGATCCGTCGGGCTGTTTGAGCAGGCGGATCGCGACATTATTGCCTTCGCCATCATTGGCGCTGCCGCGATATTCATTCTCGCCGATAAAGTCGCCGTCCACACCCTCTGCGCCATCGCTGACCGCTTCGACAATTTGTTGCAGCGTCTGATCCTTGTCATTGGCCTGCCAGAAGACGCGCACATCGGCGCCCGCGCCCGGGTCTGCATAGACGACGCCATCGGGGTTGCCTGCGGCTTTGTCGATCGTCCATCCTTCGGGGAAGGTGATGGAAAAGCCACGCGCGACATTCACATAATTGCGGTTCGCCGCTTCGCTGTCGCCCTGCTGATTGGCGATGGCGTTGGCCGCCGCGGCATTGGCGGCGGCGGTCAGTTGTTCCTGGCTGGGCGTGTCGCCGACGGGTTCGGTGCGGCCGCAGGCGGCGAGCAGAAAAAGGGGCAGGCTGGCGACCAGAAGGGGGGCTGCATATTTCATGCCCCGTTCAAAAGCATAGCCGCCCGCAGATTTCAACGCTGCAGCGGCGACGGGTGAGGGCGCGGCGAGGGGCTATTTTGTTTCGATATCGAAATGAAATTTGAGCAGGTCGCGCAAACTGTCTACTTCGCTGTCTAACTTGACTGCCTTGCCCAGATCCGGCTGCCCCGGCCAGCCCGCATCCGCCACCGTCATTCCCGCCGCGCTGCGTTCCCCGTCATAGCGGGGGATGACATGAAAATGGACATGCGGGTCGACCATCATCAGCATCAGATAGTTGATCTTTGCATAGTCCACCGCCTTGCCCAGCGCCGCCTCGATCGTGGCGGTGACGCTCTTGAGTTCGGCATGCGCTTCGGCAGGCAGATCGCCAAAGGCGGTGGCGTCGCCCTTGGCCGCCAGCACCAGCGATCCCAAAGTCGGCTGGGCCGGGCGCAGCAGCACGACCCAATGGGTGAACTCCGCAATCAGCGTTGCAGGATAGCCGAATTTTTCGATCGTGGCGTTCATGCAGCCGCCTCGGCCTCATCCATCCAGCTGACGATCGGCTTGCCAGAGCGGCTGACGGCATAAGCCTGCGCCAGCCGCACGGCATGGACGATCAGCGAAATGATCGTCCACCATGCAAGCGCGATCAGGCCGATGTCAGGCCGGCCCGCCAGCAGGGCGACGAACAGGATCACCATGTTCGGGTTGCGCCGGGCAGTGATGAGCCGGAACTGGCTGTCGAACGGGCGCCAGACATGGATGTCCATCTTGAAGTCCTTCAGGAACATCCCTTCGATCAGCCGTTGCAGCACATAGCCGGCAATCACCGCCGTCATGATGAAGGTGAAGGTGCCGCCCGACAGGTCTAGGCCCCAATAGGCAAGGCCGGCGCCCCAGAAATACCACCAGAAGGGCGGGTGGACCAGATCGACGCCATGGTCGATCACATTGCCCCATTTGGACGAGGTGATGGTGCAGCGGGCGAGTTTGCCGTCGACCGTGTCCAGCACCATGAAGATGAAGCCGGACAGGAAGCCGGTCCAGAACAGCCCCTTGGCGAACAGATAGGTGGCGAGCAGGCAGAGGGTGACGCCGATCACCGACACCATGTTCGGCGTCATCTTCAACTGCGCGGCGATGCGGGTGAGGATCAGCGCCAGTTCGGGCCAGAGATATTTGGTCAGGACGTCGGTCACGCCCTTATAGGCGCCGAAATAGCTGCGCCGTTCGATTGCGCGGCGGGATGCTGGCGTGAGTTCGCGCACCATCGGCTGCTCCAGCTTGCGCAGCTGGCGGTTGTAAAGCTTTCGCCCGTCCGACAGGTCGATGACATGCGGCGCGGTCAGCGGATCGACGCCCTGTGCGACTTGCCCGACGATCGGCGTGCCCGCCCAGACGAACAACGTGCCCGGCGTTTCCAGCGCCAGCCGCAGCAGCAGCGGGTCGAAGGCGTAGGTCAGGTTGAATAGCAGCTCATGGCCGGGCGCGAGGCTGCTGCCATTTTTTGCCGCGCTTTCCGCCATGCGGCGATTGCGTTCGGCATTGGGCATGCCCCAGATCGGCGTCGCATTGTCGCCGATTAGGCGGACCGGGCCGAGGGTGGTGGTGATCGTCTGGCTCATGCGCTCTTCTTCACGAAATTCAGGATGATGTCGGCCTGCCGCTGCGAAGCGGGGATAGGGGACAGGTCGATGGATTGCTGCATTGCCGCTTCCTGAGCAGCAACGAAGCCGGGTTGCAAGTCGTTCGCGCAGGCCAGTGCCCGGGGCAGGGCGTCGGCGCGCTCGATCACCTGGCCCAGTCGCCAATGGGCGAAGGCGTCGCCAGACCCGTCGCGATGGTCGAGGTTCAGGAAGATGCAGGGGCGCGGATGGAGCAGAAATTCATACACCTGGCTCGATACGTCGCCCAGATAGACGTCCGCGCTCATCGTATAGCTCATGTCGATCGAATGGCGGCTGCCCATGTCGACGCGAATATGCGGGGCGTGGCTGACGATCGCCGGCACATTGCGGGCCAGCTTCGTATGTGGGGCGATGATGACGTTCCATCCCTCCAGCGCTTCCAGCACAGCCAGCAGTTGTGCGCCGTGATTGGGCCAGGACGACAGATCCGGATCAAAGTGCGGGTTGTAGAGCAGCACCGGATCGTCATTGTAGAAGTAACGCTGGCGTGGCGCCTTCAGTTCGAACTTGGAATAGCCGCCGACCGCGACCGCATCCGGCGCGCACAGGCCGCGCTCGATCATGCGCCGGCGATCCTTCTCGCCGGCGACCAAAGTCAGGTCGAAATCGGCGTGGCGCTTCTTGTAGCCGCCCTCCCGATCGCCTGCGCCATGTTTGATGAGGATCAGGCGGGAGCGGAAGCCCGGCACGCGGCGCAGCCAGGCGCTGCTGATTTCGGTCGTGACCAGCGTGGGGAAGCGGGCGATGGTGGCATAGTTGAGCAGCAGGGTCGCGAGCCGAGACGGCTGGCGAAACAGCGAATCCGGGCCGGATGGCGGCCGGCGCAGGCGGATCGTGCAGAGAAGCCCATGCGGATCATAGCTGCCCACCATCGCCAATATCTGATCGGAAGGGGAGAGGATGTGAACCCGCACATCGGGCCGACGCGCCAATTCCAGCGCCGCGGGCAGCCAGTGATAAAGTTGCTGCGCTTCGGCAATGGCGAGAAAGGCGATGTCGATCGGCAACGGAAAGGGTCCCCACTAATTGCTCCGCCCTAACGCGGATGAGGGCGGAAGCAAATGCGTCACCGGGCATCGGCAATTTTCTGCAAGTGATTTGCAACAAGGACTTGTGGGCAGAAACATGGTCCTCAACGCTGGACCTTTGCAGATTTTTCGTTATGCGGACCCCCAACAGACAGACATCGACGAAGAGGCTCGACGAGCGATGGCCGAATTTGCTTTGCCCAAGAACAGCAAGATTAACGGCAAGGGCGTGACCCACAAGGCGCCCGAAGGCGCGACCAATGTCCGCAATTTCAAAGTCTATCGCTACGATCCCGATTCGGGCCAGAACCCGCGTTACGACACGTTCGAGATCGACCTCGACAAGTGCGGGCCGATGGTTCTGGACGCGCTGCTGAAGATCAAGAATGAATATGATCCTTCGCTGACCTTCCGCCGGTCGTGCCGCGAAGGCATTTGCGGCAGCTGTTCGATGAACATGAACGGCCGCAACGGGCTGGCCTGCACCACCGCGATCGACGAATGCGCCGGCAAGGAAGTGCAGATCACGCCGCTGCCGCACATGGACGTCATCAAGGATCTGGTGCCCGATTTCACCCATTTCTACGCCCAGTACAACAGCATCAAGCCCTGGCTGCAAACCGTCAGCCCCGCGCCCAGCGGCAAGGAGCGGCTGCAGTCGCCCGCCGACCGCGAAAAGCTGGACGGCCTGTATGAGTGCATCCTGTGCGCCTGCTGCTCGACCAGCTGCCCCAGCTATTGGTGGAACAGCGACAAGTTCCTTGGTCCCGCGATCCTGCTTCAGGCGTATCGCTGGCTGGCTGACAGCCGCGATGAATATACCGGCGAGCGCCTTGATGAGCTGGAAGATCCGTTCCGCCTCTATCGCTGCCACACCATCATGAACTGCGCGAATGTCTGCCCCAAGGGCCTCAGCCCGGCCAAGGCGATCGCCGAAACCAAGAAGATGATGGTCGAACGGCAGCTGTAAGTTGGCGAGTGACGGCGTTGCGGGCGGGAAGCCGCTGACCGAAGGAAAATGGGCGGGCTGGATCGCATGGTCCGACCCGCATCCCGACACCTTTCTTCAGGCGATCGGCCGCGGATATATGCGTGCGGAAAGTTCGACCAAGGCGTTGGTCGGTCTGGAGACGCGGTCTAGCCATCGCAATCGACTCGATTCGCTGCATGGCGGTTTTCTCGCCGCTTTTGCCGATCATGCCTATTTTGGCGCGCTGTGGGCGATGGGGCATGTCGAGCAGGTCAACGCGGTGACGCTGGACCTGTCCATGCAATATCTGGGCGCGGGCAAGGTCGGCCCGGATCTGTTCGCGGATGTGGAAGTGCTGCGCGAGACGGGGCGGCTGTTCTTCATGCGAATGCTGATCACGCAGGATGGCCAGTCGGTCGCGGCATCGACCGCGACGGTGCGGAAAGCGCCGACGCCCAGATGACCCATGTCATCGCCCGCTATGATGCGCTGGTGCAGGCCGGCGAATTGCGGCCCGACCCGGACCAGCGGGCGGCGGCGGTGCGACTCGATCGGTTGCAACAGGAGTTGGAGGCGGCGCCGGCGCGCGGATCGACGCTGTGGAAATTGCTGCGCAAATCGCCCGAGCCGCCGCGCGGCCTCTATATGTGGGGCGGGGTAGGGCGCGGCAAATCGATGCTGATGGACCTGTTCTTCGACACGGTGCAGGTCAAGCGCAAGAAGCGCGCGCATTTCCATGAATTCATGCTGGACGTCCATGCGCGGCTCGCCGAAGCGCGCAAGTCGGAAACGGGCGATCCGATCCCGCCGGTGGTCGAGTCGCTGGCCGATGAGGCGCGATTGCTGTGCTTTGACGAAATGGTCGTCAACAATATGGCGGACGCCGCGATCATGTCGCGCCTGTTCACCGGCCTGCTGGAAAAGCGGGTGACGATCGTCACCACATCGAACCGCGAGCCGGACGAACTCTATAAGAATGGCCTCAACCGCCAACTCTTCCTGCCCTTCATCGATCTGATCAAGATGAAGCTGGACGTGATGACGCTAAACGGGCCGGTCGATTATCGCCGCGACCGTCTGGGCGATTCGAAGCTGTGGCATGTGCCCAATGGGCCGGAGGCGACGAAGGCGCTGTCCGAGGCTTTTTTCCGCCTGACCGACTTTTCGGTCGAGGACCGGGCGAAGGTGCCGTCGGAAGAGATTGTCGTGCAGGGCGGGCGCACCATGCATGTGCCCAAGAGCCTGAAGGGCGTGGCCGTCTTTTCCTTCAAGCGGCTGTGCGCCGAGGCGCGGGGCGCACCGGATTATCTGGCGATCGCGCGCAAATATCACACGGTCATCATCGTCGGCATTCCCGTGTTGGGGCCGGAAAAGCGCAATGAGGCGGCGCGCTTGGTCACGCTGATCGACTCGCTATATGAGTATAAGGTGAAGCTGTTGGCGTCGGCCGATGCGGAGCCGATGCGCCTTTATCCCGAGGGCGATGGCGCGTTTGAGTTTGAGCGGACTGTGTCCCGTCTGATGGAAATGCAGTCGGACGATTATCTCGCGCTGGGCCACGGGCCGAAATAAAATAGGCGCTCACGCGCCTCAATATTCCATGACATAGCTGCACGGTTCGCCGCCGGGTAGAATCCGCCTGTCCGATGTTGCGCGCATCGTTCATCTGAACGCAATTTTTATAAAGGAAAACAGGTCGGGTGCTTCCGGTCACGAAAGCACCCGACAGGATACCTCTGCAGGGAAGGCTGCTGGCCAGGGTAGGAGCCGGCAGCGACAGGGTGTGAAAACGGCCTTAATGCAATTGCGAACGAATTGCAAAGATAATTTGCATATCAAGGATTTCGCCGTTGAAACCCCGGTCCGAAGGGCGTAGGCGAACCAGCAATTCCAGTAGTGATGACTTGGAGGATGATTGCATATGGCCCGTAAGAAGATCGCGCTCATCGGCGCTGGCAATATCGGCGGCACGCTCGCGCATCTCGCGGCTCTCAAGGGACTCGGTGACATCGTTCTGTTCGACGTCGTCGACGGCGTCCCGCAGGGCAAGGCGCTCGATCTGTCGCAGTGCGCGTCGGTCGAGGGTTTCGACGCCAAGATCACCGGTTCGAACGATTATGCCGACATCGCAGGCGCGGACGTCATCATCGTCACCGCCGGCGTCGCCCGCAAGCCGGGCATGAGCCGCGACGACCTGCTCGGCATCAACCTGAAGGTCATGAAGGCCGTGGGTGAAGGCATCGCCGCCAACGCGCCCGACGCTTTCGTCATCTGCATCACCAACCCGCTTGACGCGATGGTGTGGGCGCTGCGCGAATTTTCGGGCCTGCCCCACAACAAGGTCGTCGGCATGGCCGGTGTTTTGGACAGCTCGCGCTTCAACCACTTCCTGGCGGAAGAATTCGACGTGTCGGCCAAGGACGTCACCAGCTTCGTTCTGGGCGGCCATGGCGACACGATGGTTCCGGTCATCGAATATTCGACCGTCGCCGGCATCCCCGTTCCCGACCTGATCAAGCAGGGCCGTTCGACCCAGGAGCGTATCGACGCCATCGTCAAGCGCACCCGTTCGGGCGGCGGCGAAATCGTCGCTCTGCTCAAGACCGGTTCGGCCTTCTATGCGCCCGCCACCAGCGCGATCGCCATGGCTGAAGCCTATCTGGGCGACAAGAAGCGTCTGCTGCCCTGCGCCGCGAACCTGACCGGCCAATATGGCGTCGACAATCTCTATGTCGGCGTGCCGGTGATCATCGGCGCCGGCGGTGTCGAGCAGGTCATCGAGATCGAACTGAACGACGAAGCCAAGGCCAATCTTCAGGTGTCGGTCGACGCGGTCAAGGAACTGCTGGAAGCCTGCAAGGGCATCGATCCCTCGCTCGCCTGAGCCTAACCAGCTTGCACCGGTCCGTCCCAGGTAAGTGCGCAGCCTGGGACGGGCCGCTTTCGACCCAAGTGCCACGTCCACAGAAGATAAAGGGACACGCATGTCCATTCTGGTGAACAAGAACACCAAGGTCATCACCCAGGGTATGACCGGTGCCACCGGCACCTTCCACACTGAACAGGCTCTGGCCTACGGCACCCAGATGGTTGCCGGCGTGACCCCCGGCAAGGGCGGCACGACCCATATCGGCCTGCCGATGTACGACACTGTTGCGGAAGCCAAGTCGAAGACCGGCGCCGACGCTTCGGTCATCTACGTTCCGCCGCCGTTCGCGGCCGACTCGATCCTGGAAGCGATCGATGCCGAAATTCCGCTGATCGTTGCGATCACCGAAGGCATTCCGGTTCTCGACATGGTGCGGGTGAAGCGCGCTCTGTCGGGCAGCAAGTCGCGCCTGATCGGCCCGAACTGCCCCGGCGTCCTGACCCCCGGCGAATGCAAGATCGGCATCATGCCCGGTTCGATCTTCTCCAAGGGTTCGGTCGGCGTCGTGTCGCGTTCTGGCACCCTGACCTATGAAGCCGTGTTCCAGACCACCAATGCGGGCCTGGGCCAGACCACGGCCGTCGGCATCGGCGGCGACCCGGTCAACGGCACCAACTTCATCGACGTGCTGGAACTGTTCCTGGCCGACGACGCCACCGAATCGATCATCATGATCGGTGAAATCGGCGGCGACGCGGAAGAACAGGCCGCTCAGTTCCTGATCGACGAAGCCAAGCGTGGCCGCAAGAAGCCGATGGCCGGCTTCATCGCGGGTCGCACGGCGCCTCCGGGCCGTCGTATGGGCCATGCCGGCGCGATCGTGTCGGGCGGCAAGGGCGACGCGGAAAGCAAGATCGCAGCGATGGAAGCGGCCGGCATCAAGGTTGCCGCCAGCCCGTCGGAGCTGGGTTCGACGCTGGTCGAAGTGCTGAAGGGCTAAACAGCCTCCACAGGATGACGGCGGCCGGGCTGCACCCCGGCCGCTATTTTCCCGCTCCGCGACTGCACGCGGCTGGGATGGGACAGGGCAATGGGTTACGAGAACCAGGAATTCGAGATCGAGCGAGGCCCAAGTTGGGCGCGCGACAACTGGCCGCTGAGCGACACCGACGATCTGACCGGGGCGATGGACCCCACGCAGATGCAGGTGGCCGTGAAGGCCGCCGCAAAGGCCGCGGGCAAGGCCGTGTCGGACGCCGACGCCGTTGCCGCAGCAGACGACGCCATCCGGGCGCAGATGCTGATCCGCACCTATCGCGTGCGCGGGCATCTGGCCGCCAATCTCGATCCGCTGGGCCTGGCCAAGCGTGACCTGCCGGCTGACCTGACCCCTGAATATCACGGCCTGACGGACAATAATAAAAAGGTCTATCTGGGCGGTACGCTGGGTCTGCAATATGCGACCGTGGCGGAAATCGTGTCGATCCTGCGCGCCAATTACTGCGGCAGCGTCGGCCTTGAATATATGCACATCGCCGATGTGGAGGAACGCCGCTTCCTTCAGGAACGTCTGGAAGGCAAGGACAAGGAAATCATCTTCACGCCCGAGGGCAAGAAGGCGATCCTGGCCAAGGTCATCCAGGGCGAGCAATATGAAAAATTCCTGGGCCGCAAATATGTCGGCACCAAGCGTTTCGGCCTGGATGGTGGCGAGTCCATGATCCCCGCGCTCGAAGCCGTCATCAAATATGGCGGCCAGTCGGGCGTGCGCGAGATCGTGTTCGGCATGGCGCATCGTGGCCGCCTGAACGTGCTGGCCAATGTGATGGGCAAGGGCTTCCGCGTCATCTTCCACGAATTTTCGGGCGGCACCGCCAACCCCGAAGATGTCGGCGGTTCGGGCGACGTGAAATATCACCTTGGTACATCGACCGACCGCGAGTTTGACGGCATCAAGGTCCACATGTCGCTGGTCCCCAACCCGTCGCATCTGGAAACCGTCGATCCGGTGGTGCTGGGCAAGGTCCGCGCGCAGCAGACCTTCCGCGACGACCTGGGCAAGCATGACCAAGTTCTGCCCGTGCTGATCCACGGCGACGCGGCCTTTGCGGGTCAGGGCATCGTCTGGGAATGCCTCGGCTTCTCCGGCGTCAGCGGTTACAATACCGGCGGCTGCGTCCACTTCATCATCAACAACCAGATCGGCTTCACCACCAGCCCGCAATTCTCGCGCGGTTCGCCCTATCCGTCGGATGTGGCCAAGGGTGTCCAGGCGCCGATCCTGCACGTCAATGGCGACGATCCCGAAGCCGTGACCTTCGTGTGCAAGCTGGCGATGGAATATCGCCAGACTTTCCATCGCGACATCGTGATCGACATGTGGTGCTATCGCCGCTTCGGCCACAATGAAGGCGACGAGCCGGGCTTCACCCAGCCGCTGATGTACAAGGAAATTCGCCAGCATCCGCCGGTCAGTTCGATCTATGCCGATCGTCTGAAGGCGGAAGGCGTGGTGGACGATGCGTTCATCGCCGGTTCGACCGACGAATTCGTCAACCATCTGGAAGATGAATTCGAAGCGGCCAAGAGCTACAAGTCGAACAAGGCGGACTGGTTCGCCGGCCGCTGGTCGGGGCTGCACAAGCCCGCCGACGCGGAAACCGCGCGCCAGAATGTGGATTCGGCGATCACGCCCAAGCTGTTCGACAGTCTGGGCAAGACGCTGACCACCGTTCCTGAAGGCCATAATGTCCACAAGACGCTGAAGCGCGTGCTGGATGCCAAGGCCGACATGTTCAAGACCGGCGAGAATTTCGACTGGGCGACCGGTGAGGCTTTGGCCTTCGGTTCGCTGCTGTCGGAAGGCTATGGCGTCCGCCTGTCGGGCCAGGATTCGGGTCGCGGCACCTTCAGCCAGCGGCATGCCGTCTGGACCGATCAGGACAGCGAGAAGAAATATATCCCGCTGTCGACCGTGCCGCATGGCCGGTTCGAAGTGCTGGATAGCCCGCTGTCCGAATATGGCGTACTGGGCTTCGAATATGGTTATGCCCTGGCCGATCCCAAGGCGCTGGTGATCTGGGAAGCGCAGTTTGGCGATTTCGCCAACGGCGCGCAGATCATCTTCGACCAGTATATCGCGTCGTCGGAAACCAAGTGGCTGCGCTCCAACGGACTCGTCTGCCTGTTGCCGCATGGCTATGAAGGGCAGGGACCGGAACATAGCTCGGCCCGTCTGGAACGCTATCTCCAGCTCTGCGCGGAAGGCAATATCCAGGTCGCGAACATCACGACCCCGGCTAATTACTTCCACGCGCTGCGTCGCCAGATGCTGCGTCCGTTCCGCAAGCCGCTGATCATCATGGCTCCCAAGTCGCTGCTGCGGCACAAGGGCGCGGTCAGCAAGGCCGAGGATTTCCAGGGCGAAACCCAGTTCAAGCGCATCCTGTCGGACCCCAATGGTTCGGCCGACAAGGATACCAAGCGTCTGGTTCTGTGTTCCGGCAAGGTCTTCTATGACCTGATGGATGCCCGTGATGCCGCCGGCGACAAGGACGTCCAGATCGTTCGTATCGAACAGATTTATCCGTTCGCGACCGAAGCCCTGGCCAAGCGCATCGAGCGCATGACCAATCTGGAAGAAGTCGTCTGGTGTCAGGAAGAGCCGCGCAATAATGGCGCCTGGTTCTTCGTGGAACCCTATGTCGAGGAAGCGCTGGCCAAGGCTGGCAAGGCGCCGATGCGCGCCCGCTATGCCGGCCGCAAGGCGTCCGCTTCGCCCGCTACGGGTCTGGCGTCGCGCCATGTGTCCGAACAGGGCGCCCTCGTTGCCGATGCGCTGGGTCACAGCGTTCGTGAAGAAATCCGTCGCCAGAAGAAAGGCTGATCAAGCTCATGGCTACCGAAGTTAAAGTCCCTACCCTGGGCGAATCCGTTACCGAAGCAACCGTGGGCCAGTGGCTCAAGAAGCCCGGTGAAGCCGTCAAGGTCGACGAACCCATCGTCAGCCTGGAAACCGACAAGGTCGCGGTTGATGTGCCTTCGACCGTCGCCGGCGTCATGGGCGACATCATCGCCAAGGAAGGCGACACGGTCGAAGTCGGCGCGCTGCTGGCTTATGTGAACGAAGGCGGCGCTGCCGCCGCCGCTCCGGCCCCCGCCGCCGCTGCCCCCGCCGCCAAGGCGGAAGCGGCCGCGCCGGCGCCCGCTGCATCGGCTCCGGCCGCTGCGGACGATGAAGATGGCGGCAACCTGACCCTGTCGCCGGCGGTTCGCCGTCTGGTGCTGGAACATGGTCTTGACCCCAGCAAGATCAAGGGCACCGGCAAGGACGGCCGCCTGACCAAGGACGACGTCACCGCCGCCGTCGCCGCCGGTACGGCCAAGGCTGCTGCTGGCGCGGTTGCCGCTGCGCCTGCCGCCGATGCGCCTGCCGCCGGTCCCAGCCGCAAGCAGGAACGGGTCAAGATGACCCGCCTGCGCCAGACCGTCGCCAAGCGTCTGAAGGAAGCGCAGAACAATGCCGCGCTGCTGACGACCTACAACGACGTCGACATGACCAACGTCATCGAAGCGCGCGCCAAATATAAGGACCTGTTCGAGAAGAAGCATGGCGTTCGCCTGGGCTTCATGGGCTTCTTTACGAAGGCCGTCTGCATGGCGCTCCGCGACATTCCGGGCGTCAACGCGCAGATCGAAGGCGATGAGATCGTCTATAACGACTTCGCCGATATTTCGGTCGCCGTTTCGGCCCCGACCGGCCTGGTCGTTCCGGTCATCCGCAATGCCGAAAGCCTGAGCGTCGCCGACATCGAAAAGACCATCGGCGGCTTCGGCAAGAAGGCCAAGGAAGGCAAGCTGACCATGGAAGATATGAAGGGCGGCACCTTCACCATCTCCAATGGCGGCGTGTTCGGTTCGCTGCTGTCCAGCCCGATCATCAACCCGCCCCAGTCGGCGGTTCTGGGCCTGCACCGCATCGAGGAACGCCCGGTCGTCCGCAACGGTCAGATCGTGGCGCGTCCGATGATGTATCTGGCGCTCAGCTATGATCATCGCCTGATCGACGGTCGCGAAGCAGTCACCTTCCTCGTCGCGGTCAAGAACGCGATCGAAGATCCGACCCGCCTGCTGATCGACCTGTAAGCACCACCGCATGAATATCGCCCCGGCCCCGCGCCGGGGCGTCCCTGCCTCTTGGAAAAAGGGCAGGGAGGTGCCAGCTTCCACTGGCATGACTGGAGAAGGGAAAACCCCATGTCCGATTTCGATTATGACGTCCTGGTAATCGGCGCTGGCCCCGGCGGCTATGTCGCCGCGATCCGCGCGGCGCAGCTTGGCCTCAAGACCGCCTGCGCCGAAAGCCGCGAAACGCTGGGCGGCACCTGCCTCAATGTGGGCTGCATCCCGTCCAAGGCGCTGCTGCATGCGTCGGAACTGTATGACGAGGCCGCCAATGGCGCGCTCGCCAAGCTGGGCGTCAAGATCGACAAGATGTCGCTCGACCTGCCCACCCTGCAGGGCCAGCGCGTCGATGCGGTCAAGGGGCTGACCGGCGGCGTCGAGTTCCTGTTCAAGAAGAACAAGGTGACGTGGCTCAAGGGCCTGGCGACCTTCACCGGCGCGAACACCGTCGAAGTGAACGGCGAAAAGGTGACGGCGAAGAATATCGTCATCGCCACCGGTTCGTCGGTCGCGCCGCTTCCGGGCGTGGCGGTCGATAACGCTGGCGGCAAGATCGTCGATTCGACCGGCGCGCTGGAACTGGACAAGGTTCCGGGCCATCTGGTCGTCGTCGGTGGCGGCGTCATCGGTCTGGAACTGGGCAGCGTCTGGAAGCGTCTGGGCGCCAAGGTCACTGTGGTCGAATATCTCGACCAGATCCTGCCCGGGATGGACGGCGAAGTCCGCAAGGAAGCCAACAAGATCTTCAAGAAGCAGGGCTTTGAGTACAAGCTCGGCACGAAGGTCACGGGCGCGGAAGTCGGCAAGAAGGGCGTGACCCTGACGGTCGAGCCGGCCGCTGGTGGCGACGCTGAAAAGATCGAGGCCGATGTGGTCCTCGTCTCGATCGGCCGCCGTCCCAACACGCAAGGTCTGGGCCTCGACAAGATCGGCCTGGAACTGAATGCCCGTGGTCAGATCGAAACCGATCATGAGTTCGGTACAAAGGTTCCGGGCGTCTGGGCGATCGGCGACGTCATCCCCGGCCCGATGCTGGCGCACAAGGCCGAGGACGAAGGCATTGCTGTGGCCGAAAATATCGCGGGCCTGACCGGCATCGTGAACCATGACGTGATCCCCTCGGTCGTCTACACCAAGCCGGAAATCGCGGGCGTTGGCCTGACCGAGGAAGCGGCCAAGGAGAGGGGCGCGATCAAGGTCGGCAAATTCCCGATGCTGGCGAACAGCCGCGCCAAGACCAATCATGAACCGGACGGTTTTGTGAAGATCATCGCCGACGCCGAAACCGACAAGGTGCTGGGCGTGTGGATCATCGCCACCGTCGCCGGCACGATGATCGCGCAGGCGGCGCAGGCCATGGAGTTCGGCGCGTCGAGCGAAGACATCGCCTACACTTGCCACGCGCATCCGACGCACAGCGAAGCGATCAAGGAAGCGGCGATGGCCGTGCGCGGCAAGCCGATCCACATGTGATCGCCTGCGTGATCGCAGGATAAGGGAAGGGGCCTCCGCGATGCGGGGGCCTTTTTCTTTTGGGATGAAGGGCAGGATCGTGCGGGGGGCTGTGGCTGTTGTCGATCATCGGCGAAAATTCCCTAACTTCTCGCATATCGCATATGGAAAGTCAGGCCATAGCCGTGTGGGGGCGTGTAGGACAGGAGGGGAGGATGCCGGGTCAGGTTCCGGGAAATGGCGGGTGACGGCCAAGTTCGGACATGTTCCCCCTCCCGTTAACGGGAAGGGGTTAGGGGGGGCTTGACGTTGCGCTGGCCCACCCCGCTGCGACTAAATTCGCTACGCTCATTAAGTCTCGCTACCCCTCCCGCGTGCGGGAGGGGGATGGCAGGAAACGACCCAAAGCGATCATGCCAAATTCACCCACCACCCGGCGAGTTATGCCCGCCCGCAGGCACAGGGCCGCCGCTGGGGGCGTGGCCGTGGTCGGGGTTATTGTCCCAGTCGATATGATAAAGGTCGAAACGGCGATCGCGCAGGTTGCGGACGGTGCCTTCCGCGCGCGCCCAGCTGAGGTCCGCCAGGTTAACGTCCGCCATCGTCAGCGTTTCGACATTTTCGGTCGATTCCGCCGCAATGCCGTCACGGGCGAAGGGCAGGTCGCATGGCGTCAGGATCGCGCTCTGGGCATATTGAATGTCCATATTGTCGACATTGGGCAGATTGCCGACATTGCCTGACATGACGACATAGCATTGATTCTCGATCGCGCGGGCCTGCGCGCAATAGCGCACGCGCATATAGCCCAGGCGAGAGTCGGTGCAGAAGGGGACGAAGATGATGCGTGCGCCCTGATCGACCAGCCGCCGCGCCAGTTCGGGAAATTCGCTGTCGTAGCAGATGAGGACGCCGATCGGCCCGCAGTCGGTCTGGATCACGTCGAGGGCGTCGCCGCCCTTGATGTTCCACCAGAAGGCTTCGTTGGGGGTCGGGTGGATCTTTTCCTGCGTATGGACCGATCCGTCGCGCAGCGCGACATAGGCAATGTTCTGGATATCGCCATCATCGGCGCGGGTCGGGTGCGATCCGCCGATGATGTTGATATTATATTCCAGCGCCATCCGCGTCAGTTCCTTGGTCAGGCGCGGGGTGTAGCCGGTCAGCCTGTCGATCGCCTCCATGGGGTTGAGCTTCTTCGTTTCGAACGAGAGCAGGGGCAGGGTGAAAAGTTCGGGGAAAACGATGAAGTCGGAGCGATAGTCGGCCGCGACATCGACGAAATATTCGATGTTGCGGATGAATTCGTCAAAATCCTGCACCGCGCGCGCCTGTAGCTGGCAGGTGGCGAGGCGAACGCTTTCCACGCCGCGCGGGACGCGCATTTCGGGCGCTTCGTCGGGGTCGACATAAGGGTTGCGCCAGACGAGATGGGCGGCGTGGCCGTCCGACTGCTTGTCTTCGGGCAAATAATTTTCCAGCACGCCCAGCGGTTCAAACTGGTTCTTGAGCTGGAAGCTGATCACCTGATCGCGCAGCTTGCCGGTGACGACCTTGTCCAGATAGTCCGCCGGGCTGCCGGCGCGGCGCTTGGCGCGGGCATAGCCGGGCATGCGGCCGGCGATGACGATGCCGTGCAGGTCCAGTTCCTCGGCCAGTTCCTTGCGCTCGTCATAGAGGCGTTGGCCGATGCGCAGGCCGCGCAGTTTGGGATCGACCGCCATTTCATAGCCATAGAGCCATTCGCCCGCCGCGCTGTGCCGGGTGCCGAAGCCATTGGCCGTGATTTCTTCCCAGTCATGGTAGGAAAAGGCCATGGTCTTGCTGACGCGCATGGTGGCGCAATAACCGACCACCTTGGCGTCATAGAGGGCGACAAAGCAGCCGCCGGGGAAATTGTTGATCTGGCCGCGGATGGTGGCGAGTGAATAATTGGGCATGCCGGGATAGGCGCGGGCGATGAGCCGCTGAATGCCGCGCGCGTCGGTCGGCACCGCAGCGCGGACCTCCAGACGTTTTTTGGCGGTAGTGGTCATCTGCGCATCTCCTGCTTCGTCCGCATAGGATAGATCATGATTTCCGTTCGAAACGAACGGCGGGAGGGTATTTCCTTCCAGCCTGATGGCCAGATACGAAAAAGGCGGCGCCGGGATGCGGCGCCGCCTCGTTCCGTTATCGTACTGAAACCGTAAGGGGAGGGATCAGTTCCACTTGCCCATTTCGGTTTCCAGATTGACCCGGATCGCTTCGAAGAACTGCTCCGTGGTCATCCACGACTGTTCCGGGCCGATCAGCAGAGCCAGATCCTTGGTCATCGCGCCGCTTTCGACGGTCTGGATGCAGACCTTTTCCAGCGTTTCGGCGAACTTCACCACTTCGGGCGTTTCGTCGAACTTGCCGCGGAACTTGAGGCCGCCGGTCCAGGCGAAGATCGAGGCGATCGGGTTGGTCGAGGTCGCCTTGCCCTGCTGGTGCTGGCGATAGTGGCGGGTGACGGTGCCGTGGGCCGCTTCCGCTTCGACGGTCTTGCCGTCGGGCGAGAGCAGAACCGAGGTCATCAGGCCCAGCGAACCGAAGCCCTGCGCCACCTGATCCGACTGGACGTCGCCGTCATAATTCTTGCAGGCCCAGACGAATTCGCCGCTCCACTTGAGCGCCGAGGCGACCATGTCGTCGATCAGGCGATGTTCGTAGACGATGCCGGTGTCCTTGAACTTCTGGGCGAAGCCTTCGGTTTCGAACACTTCCTGGAACAGATCCTTGAAGCGGCCGTCATAGGCCTTGAGGATGGTGTTCTTGGTCGACAGATAGACCGGCCACTTGAGGTTGAGGCCATAGTTGAACGAGGCGCGGGCGAAATCGCGGATCGAATCGTCGAGGTTGTACATCGCCATGGCGACGCCTGACCCCGGGAAATCGAACACTTCGCGGTCGATGGTTTCGCCATTTTCGCCTTCGAAGACCAGGCGCAGCTTGCCGGCGCCTGGCACCTTGAAGTCGGTCGCGCGATACTGGTCACCGAAGGCGTGACGGCCAACGACGATCGGCTTGGTCCAGCCCGGGATCAGGCGCGGCACGTTGGAAATGACGATTGGTTCGCGGAACACGACGCCGCCCAGAATGTTGCGGATGGTGCCGTTGGGCGACTTCCACATCGACTTGAGGTTGAATTCCTCAACGCGGGCTTCGTCCGGGGTGATGGTGGCGCACTTCACGCCAACGCCATATTCCTTGATCGCATTTGCGGAATCGATCGTGATCTGGTCGTTGGTTTCGTCGCGCTTTTCGACGCTGAGGTCGTAATATTTCAGGTCAATGTCGAGATAGGGGAGAATGAGGCGCTCACGGATCCATTCCCAGATGATCCGGGTCATTTCGTCGCCGTCGATCTCCACGACGGGGTTTTTCACCTTGATCTTCGCCATAGCGCCTATTCGCCTTCTTTCTCTTGGGTGGAATATGGGGACGCCCTAGGCAAAGCGGCGGCAATGTTCAACCGTCAAGCCCCATGAATCTGCCTTGTGCGGAGCCATGCGCCGGATCGGTCGTTGTCAGCGCAACAGTCTCTGCCTAAAGACGATGCCCATGGAAAATGACGAGATCACGATCGCCGCGGGCGGCAATATCAAATGGCGCTTCCCTTCGGTCCACCCGGAGGGGATGAAGTTCGGCCTGATCGCCGCCGCAATCACCGGCATCCTGTTCCTTCTGGGATGGGAAATTGTCGGCTGGCTGATGGTCATGGTGACGATCTGGGTGTTCGCCTTCTTCCGCGATCCGGTGCGCGCGGTGCCGCAGGATGAAGGCGCGATCATCGCCCCGGCCGATGGTCTGGTGACGTTGATCCAGCGCGTGCCGCCGCCGCGCGAAATGGCGGGCGCGAACGGCCTTGGCGATCAGCCGCTGATCCGCGTGTCGATCTTCATGAGCGTGTTCGACGTCCACATCAATCGCACGCCGATCGGCGGAACGGTAAAGTCGGTCGTCTATATTTCGGGCAAGTTCCTGAATGCGGACCTGGACAAGGCGAGCGAGGATAATGAGCGCCAGCATATCCTGGTGGAGCGCCATGACGGGCTGCGTGTGGGCTTTACCCAGATCGCCGGCCTGGTGGCGCGGCGCATCGTGCCGTTCGTCAAGCCTGGCGACATGGTCGCGGCCGGGCAGCGCATCGGCCTGATCCGCTTCGGCAGCCGGGTCGACGTCTATTTGCCGGCCGGCACCGCGCCGCGGGTGATTCTGGGCCAGCGCACCGTGGCTGGTGAGACGATCCTGGGTCAGATCGGCGATCGCCGCGTGGTGGCGGGCATCCAGCAGTGACAATGATTTTTGCGCGCATGGAGCATCAGGCATGAGCCGGCAGCGGCGCGCCGTTCCGCGTGGGCTGCGCCGGGGCATCACCCTGCGCATGCTGGCGCCCAATGCGGTGACGGCGATGGCGCTGTGCTTCGGCCTGACGGGGGTGCGCTACGGCATTTCGGGCGAATGGGAGCGGGCGGTGCTGTCCATCCTGTTCGCGGGCGTGCTGGATGGATTGGACGGGCGGATCGCGCGTCTGCTGCGCGGGGAAAGCCGTTTCGGCGCGGAACTGGATTCGCTGTCCGATTCGATCGCCTTCGGTGTGGCGCCGGCCCTGATCCTCTATCTCTGGTCGTTGCACGCCATGCCGAAATTTGGCTGGATCTTCGCGCTTGCCCATGCGCTGTCCTGCGCGTTGCGTCTGGCGCGCTTCAACGCGGCGATCGACGCCGATGAACAGCCGCACAAGTCGGCCGGCTTCCTGACCGGCGTGCCTGCGCCGGCAGGGGCGGGGCTGGCCTTTGTCCCGCTATATTTGTGGCTGGTGACGGGCGAGGAGTTTTTCCGCGCCTGGTATGTGGTCGCACCCTGGACGGCGTTCAGCGCCTTCCTGATGATTTCGAACATTGCGACCTATAGCTGGTCGGCACTGCGGCTGCGCAAACGCATCCGGCTGGAGGCGATTGCGGTAGCGGGCCTGATGGCGGCGTTGCTGGTGACGGACCCCTGGCTGACGCTGTTGATCCTGTGTGCCGGCTATATTGCGCTCTTGCCCTTTGGCATCCTGTCCTATGCCAAGGTGAAACGGCAGCGCGAGGCGGCGGCGGTTCAGGGATAAATCGCCTTCTCATCTCCCGATCGTTGGGAGTGGAGCGGGAGAGGCCGGCGCTGCGCCTTTTGCCTCCAGAAACAATCAGGCTGAAATAATCAGGCGGCGGCAGCGCGGGTGGGCAGGGCGTGGCTCACCTTGCGCAGGCCATGCGTCACGCGGGGGCGGCTGACGCGGATATGATAGACTTGCGGGGTCTGGGGGATCGGCTGGAACAACAGGGCGGCCACCATCTTGTCATGATAGGCGGCGAACATCCACGCCATGGTGCCGATCGCCAGCAGGAAAGCACCGGAAAACAGGGTCGCAGCAACAAGAGTGAACATCGTCGATCACTTTCTGTCTTGCCATTTGCACGGCATGGCTCACTATGACGGTTTGAACGGCCATTAACCGTGTTTGTTCCGTCTGTTCCCTTTATGTTCTCATTGTGGAACGCCGTCAACCCTTGCATTTGCTTTTTTTCGCGTCTAATGGCGCGACCATTCCACATGGGAATCGACATATCCGGTGCTGTGCATCGCCTTTCAGGCGGTTTTTCAGTTCCTGATTCCCAGAGGGCCAACCGGAAGGAGAAATATTATGGCGGCACCTGTCGTCACCATGCACCAATTGATCGAGGCTGGCGCCCATTTTGGCCACCAGACCCACCGTTGGAACCCGCGCATGAAGCCGTACATCTTCGGCGAGCGCAACGGCATCCACATCCTTGACCTGTCGCAGACCGTGCCCCTGTTCGGCCGCGCGCTGGACTTCGTGTCGGCGACCGTCGCCGCCGGTGGCAAGGTGCTGTTCGTCGGCACCAAGCGCCAGGCGCAGGACCCGATCGCTGAAGCCGCTCGCAAGTCGGGCCAGCACTTCGTCAACCATCGCTGGCTGGGCGGTATGCTCACCAACTGGAAGACCATTTCGGGTTCGATCAAGCGCCTGAAGACCCTTGAGGAAAAGCTGTCGGGCGATACCCACGGCTTCACCAAGAAGGAAGTCCTCCAGATGACCCGCGAGCGCGAGAAGCTGGAACTGTCGCTGGGCGGCATCCGCGACATGAACGGCATCCCCGATGTCATGTTCGTGATCGACGCCAACAAGGAAGAGCTGGCGATCAAGGAAGCCAACACGCTGGGTATCCCGGTCGTCGCGATCCTCGATTCGAACGTCTCGCCCGACGGCATCGCCTTCCCGGTTCCGGCGAACGATGACGCCAGCCGCGCCATCCGCCTCTATTGCGACGCCATCGCCGCCGCCGCCACCAAGGGCAACCGCGGTGCGCAGCAGGCTTCGGGCATCGACATGGGTGCGCTGGACGAGCCGGCCGCTGAAGAGATCGCTGTCGAAGCCTAAGAGCGTCGCACGACTGTAGGAATGACAGGCTAGGGCGCGCTCTTCGGGGACGCGCCCTGCCTCATATTTAAACCCCCTCAGAATTTAGGAGCCGAAACATGGCCGAGATCACTGCTGCCGCCGTCAAGGAACTGCGCGACCGTTCGGGCGCGGGCATGATGGACTGCAAGAAGGCGCTCACCGAAGCCAATGGCGACATCGAAGCGGCAACCGACTGGCTGCGCGCCAAGGGTCTGGCTGCTGCCCAGAAGAAGTCGAGCCGCACCGCGGCTGAAGGTCTGGTCGGCGTCGCCGTCGCCGGCACCAAGGGCGTTGCCGTCGAAGTGAACAGCGAAACCGACTTCGTCGCCAAGAATGACCAGTTCCAGGACTTCGTCCGCACCGCGTCGACCGTCGCTCTGGAAAGCGGCGCGGCCGATGCCGAAGCCCTGACGGCGCAGGCACACCCCGCCGGCGGCACCATTGCCGAAAAGCTGGTGTCGAACGTCGCCACCATCGGCGAAAACCAGACCGTCCGTCGCGTCGCCCATGTCGAAGTGACCGAAGGCGTCGTCGTTCCTTATGTCCACAACGCGGCTGCGCCGGGTCTGGGCAAGATCGGCGTGCTGGTCGCGCTGGAAGGCAATGCGCCGGCCGACGTTCTGGAGCCGCTGGGCAAGCAGCTGGCCATGCACATCGCCGCCGCTTTCCCGCTGGCGCTGTCGGCTGCCGACATCGATCCGGCCCTGCTGGAGCGTGAACGCGCCATCGCCGCCGAAAAGGCTGCCGAATCGGGCAAGCCCGCCGAAATCGTCGCCAAGATGGTCGACGGCGCGGTCGCCAAGTTCGCCAAGGAACAGGCCCTGCTGTCGCAGCTGTTCGTGATGGACAACAAGACCCCGGTCGCCGACGTCGTCGCCAAGGCCGCCAAGGATGCCGGCGCGACCATCACGCTGAAGAGCTACGTCCGCTTCCAGCTGGGCGAAGGCATCGAAAAGGAAGTCAGCGACTTCGCCGCCGAAGTGGCCGCTGCCGCCGGCGTCTGATCGCTCGCATAGCGTTGTGAAAAGGAAGGGGCGTCCTGCGGGGCGCCCCTTTTTTCATGGCTGGGTTCAGGGGATGGCGCCCAGCATCCGCCAGCGGGGCAGGTCGCGATGAAGGAAGGTGGTCGCCGCGCCGAGCGCCGTCGCCGGCGACAGGGCCGGCAGCAGGGGCTGTCCGTCTACCGCGTCGATCGCGGCGCGGGCCAGGGCATCGGGCGTGGGGCCTTCCGGCCGGTTGCACCAGAGGTCGAGCAGCGTGAGGTCCAACGGGCTGACCGGTACGGCCGATCCGAGCGCGGGCGCGGCGATATGGGTGTAGGGCTGCGTTGCGGAATGGCTGCTGGCGATGGCGCGATTGAGGCGATGGGCCGCATCCGGGGCGGGGATATGGTCGGGGCCAACGCCGATCGTCTTGCTGTGCAGCAGCAAGGCCAGAATCTGGAGCGCGTTATCCGTTCCCTGCTGGCGCAGGAAAGGCAGCGCCAATAATTCTGCAATGGTGGCAGGCCCTTTGGCGAGTGTTGCAAAGATCGCATCATAAGCGGGGCGCTGCAAAGTGATTTCGCCAAAGCTGGCCTTGATGTCGATCGTCTCGCCGGGCGGCGGCGCTATCATATGCAGGCGGGTTCGGCCGATCGCCGCATCGTCGCGCTTCTCCGGCGCGGCGGTCTTGCCCCGGCGGAACAGGTCGCGGCGGAAAGACTGATTGACGGCCAGATCCTGCACATCCTGTCGCACCCTTTCCACCTGCTGCTCTTCGATCGTTTGGCGCAGTGCAGGCGGCAGGGCGGATGGCAGCAATGTATCGGCGATCGTGGCGCTGCCGGCAAAATGAAGGTCTGCCCCAGCGACCTCCGCCGCGACTTCGGAATGCCAGAGCGGGTGCCAGCCTTCGTGTAAGAACTCATGGATCAGATAATTTTTGGACTGGTTCTTCACGCTCGCGATCCGGGCCTTCAGCCCCGGCAGAATCTGAAAGATATTGGCGCCGCCGGCGGCCATCCGGTCGAACAGGCCGATGGATGCGTCCAGCACATCGCCGCTGGGCGCGTCGCTGTTTTCCCGGATCAGGCGGCTGATGTGGCGGAAGGGCATGGAGCCAAGCCAGCCGGGCTGCGCATTATAGCTGATATAGACAAGAGCGCCGGGCGCGGCGGCATGATCAAGGCAGCGGACCAGCGCTTGCCGAACGGCCGTCGTGATCCAGCTATAGACGCCATGCAGCGTCACATAGTCGAAGCGGCCAAAATCCTGTGGCCAGTCCTGCGCCAGCGCCACGAAATCGCCGTCGCTGAAGCGCACATTGGTCAGGCCGGCGGCGCTGGCCAGCGCCTGGGCGTGGGCCACATGATCGGGCAGGAAATCGACGCCCAGAAATTCGCTATGCGGGTTGGCCGCCGCCAGCAGGCACAGGCCCACCCCCTGTCCGCAGCCCAGTTCCAGATAGCGATAGGGCTGGCCGGATGAGGCGCGGGGCGGCGCCTGGCCGGCAAGGCGCGCGCACAAATCCATCCAGTCCGGCGCCATTTCGTTACGGAAGCCATAGGTGTAGCCCGCCGATATGTCATAGCCATGGGACCAGTCATTCATGCCGATTATCTGCCTTCCTGTGCCGGGGAATGGACAAGGCCGAATAATCTGCATGATTTACATGACGAATATATGATGTTGCTGTAGAAATTTCGCGGCAAAGGCGGCTTGGCATCGGGCGCGCGCGCCTCTAATGTCCCGCCGCTTTCCCTTTCCACCTATCCAAGGATTCTTGCCCCGCATGACCCGGCCCGCCTACAAGCGCATCCTGTTGAAATTGTCCGGCGAAGTGCTGATGGGGCAGGGGCAGTTCGGCATCGAGCCTGAAACCGTCGCCCGCGTCGCGGGCGAGATCGCCGCGGCCAAGGATGCCGGTTTCGAACTGTGCATCGTCGTGGGCGGCGGCAATATCTTCCGCGGTCTGGCGGGCGCGGCCAAGGGGTTCGACCGGGCCAGCGCCGATTATATGGGCATGCTGGCCACCGTCATGAACGCGCTGGCGGTGCAGAATGCGCTGGAAAAGCTGGGTTATGACACCCGCGTCCAATCCGCCATTCCGATGGCGTCGGTGTGTGAACCGTACATCCGCCGCAAGGCTGAGCGTCATATGGAGAAAGGCCGGATCGTCATCTTCGCGGCCGGCACCGGCAGCCCCTTCTTCACCACCGACACCACCGCAGCGTTGCGCGCGGCCGAAATGAACTGCGACGCGCTGTTCAAGGGCACCAGTGTCGACGGCGTCTATAATGCCGATCCCAAGAAGGTGCCCGATGCGGTCCGTTACGACACGATCGGCTTCGACCAGGTGCTGAACGACAATCTGAAGGTGATGGACGCCAGCGCCATTGCCCTGTGCCGCGAGAATAATATTCCCATCGTCGTCTTCAACATCCGCGAAACCGGCAATCTGGCGACTGTGCTGGCCGGGCAGGGTGTGGCGACGATCGTGAAAAATCAGGAGCGTTGAGAAGACCATGCCGCAATATGACAAAGCTGACCTTGAACGCCGCATGGCGGGCGCGCTCGAATCGTTGAAGGGCGACCTGAGCGGTCTGCGCACCGGCCGCGCCAATGTGATGCTGCTCGATCCGGTGACGGTGACGGTTTATGGCGCGTCGATGCCGCTCAATCAGGTGGCGACCGTTTCAGCCCCCGAACCGCGCATGTTGTCGGTTCAGGTGTGGGACAAGGGCAATGTCGGCCCGGTCGACAAGGCGATCCGGTCTGCGGGCCTGGGCCTCAACCCCATCGTTGACGGCCAGACGCTGCGCCTGCCCATCCCCGATCTGACCGAGGAGCGCCGCAAGGAGCTGGCCAAGCTCGCCAGCAAATATGCCGAAGGCGCGCGCGTCGCCGTGCGCAACGTCCGCCGCGATGGCATGGACAGCCTGAAGACCGACGAAAAGAAGGGCGAGATCAGCGAGGATGATCGCAAGCGTCTGGAAACCGAAGTCCAGAAGCTGACCGACAGCGCGATCGCGGATATCGATGCCGCCGCGACCGCGAAGGAAAAGGAAATCCTCGGCCAGTAAGCCGGGGCTTTCCTTTCGCGGTCAAAGCACGCATTCCTTGTCGATGGCCACACACGCCAAGCCCGATCTGCCCAGCGCCGCGCCGGCCCATGGCGCGCGTCATGTCGCCATCATCATGGATGGCAATGGCCGCTGGGCGAAGAAGCGCCTGCTGCCCCGCATCGCCGGCCATCGCGCCGGGGTGGAGGCGGTGCGCCGGGTCGCGCGCGCGGCGCAGGACATGGGGCTGGAATGCCTGACGCTCTACGCTTTCTCTTCGGAGAATTGGAAGCGGCCGGCGAGCGAAGTGTCCGACCTGATGGGGCTGCTGCGCCATTTCATCCAGTCGGACATTGACGAATTTCACGCCAATGGCGTGCGGTTGCGCATCATCGGCAATTATCGCGCGCTCGATCCGGCGCTGGTGGACCTGATCGACAATGCGATGGCGCGCACGGCCGCCAATAGCGGGCCGGTGATCGCGATCGCGCTCAACTATGGCGCGCAGGATGAAATGGTGCGCGCGGCGCAGCGTCTGGCCGAACGGGTGGCGCGGGGCGAAATGGCGGCGCAGGATATCGGCATCGGCGCGATAGATGCGGAATTGGACACGGCGGAATTGCCGCCGCTGGACCTGATGATCCGCACTTCGGGCGAACAGCGGCTCAGCAATTTCATGCTGTGGCAGGCGGCCTATGCCGAACTTTATTTCACCGACATGCTCTGGCCCGATTTTGACGGGCGGGCTTTGGCGGCGGCGCTCGACGCCTATCGATTGAGGGACCGCCGGTTCGGCGGATTGTGATCATATGACGAGCGAGTTGCGCACCCGCACCATTGTCGGCGTCGCGCTGATCGCGGTGGCGCTGGGCGCCCTGCTGTCTGGCGGGCTGCTGTTCTGGCTGCTGCTGGTGGTGGCCGGCGTGCTGATGCAGGGCGAATGGGCCAGCCTGACCGGCGCCAATGCGGACCAGCGCAAGGCGGCGATGTTCGCCGTGTCGATCCCGCTGGCGCTGCTATGTCCATTTGCCGCTGGGATTGGCTGGCCAGTGCTGATTGCTGCCGCGGCGGCTTTCTTCTTCGTGTTGCTGACCAGCCGCCGGATCACGCTGGCACTGGGCATTCCCTATATTTGCGTACCGATCACCGCGTTGCAGTTTCTGCGGGCGGAACAGCCCTATGGCTATGGCCTGCTGCTCGCCTTCTGGGCGCTGGGGCTGGTGTGGGCGACCGACATCGGCGCTTATTTCGCCGGCCGTTCGATCGGCGGACCGAAGCTGGCGCCGCGGATCAGCCCCTCCAAGACCTGGTCGGGGCTGGCCGGCGGCGTGCTGGCGGCGCTGGTGCTGGGTTTCCTGCTGCATCGGTTTGCCGGCCTGCCGATCCAGCTTGCGGCGGCCAGCGGCGTGCTGGCGGTGGCGGCGCAACTGGGCGACCTGCTGGAAAGCCATATGAAGCGCCGGGCGGGCGTGAAGGATAGCGGCAGGTTGCTGCCGGGGCATGGCGGGGTGATGGACCGGCTGGACGGCGTGGTCGCGGCTGCTCCCCTGGCGGCGTTGCTTTATCTGGTGCTGGTGCAGGGCGGATGAAGCGGGTTTCGATCTTTGGCGCGACCGGATCGGTCGGCCTGTCCACGCTGGATCTGGTCCGGCGCGACCCCGAAGCTTATGGCGTCGTCGCGCTGACCGCGAACAGCGATGTAGGCAGTTTGGCCGCATTGGCGCGCGAGACGGGCGCGCAGGTCGCCGTCATCGGGCAGGAGCGGCTTTATGGCGCGCTGAAGGCGGCGCTGGCCGGATCGGGGATCGAGGCGGCGGCGGGTGAGGAAGCGCTGGTTGAGGCGGCGGCGCGCGGCGCGGACTGGACCATGGCGTCGATCGTGGGCTGCGCTGGCCTGAAACCCACCATGGCGGCGCTGAAGGCCGGGGGCACGGTGGCGCTGGCCAACAAGGAATCTTTGGTGTCGGCAGGCGGGCTGATGATGGACGCGGCGCGTCAGTCGGGCGCGACCCTGTTGCCGGTCGATAGCGAGCATAACGCGATCTTCCAGTGCCTTGCCGGCAGCAGCTTGGACGATGTTGCAAGGATCATCCTGACCGCGAGCGGCGGCCCGTTCCGCACGAAGAGCCGCGCCGAAATGGCGGCGATGACGCCGGCGCAGGCGGTGGCCCACCCCAACTGGTCGATGGGCGCGAAGATCAGCGTCGACAGCGCGACGATGATGAACAAGGGACTGGAACTGATCGAAGCGGCCTATCTGTTCCCGGTCGGCCTCGACCGGATCGAGATATTGGTGCACCCGCAATCGGTGATCCATTCGATGGTCGAATATCGCGATCGTTCCACATTGGCGCAGCTGGGGTCGCCGGACATGCGCATTCCGATCGCCCATGCGCTGGCCTGGCCGCAGCGTATCGCCACGCCATGCCAGCCGCTGGACCTGGCGCGGATTGGCAGGCTCGACTTTGAAGCGCCTGACATGGAACGCTTTCCCGCGCTGCGACTGGCGCGCGCGGCGGCGGGGGAGGGCGGTGCGACGCCTGCCATATTGAACGCCGCCAATGAGATTGCGGTCGCCGCTTTCCTGGACGGGCGCATCGGCTTCCTTGATATTGCCATGATTGTAGAGGATGTGTTGCAGCGATATGGCGCTCCACGGCCCGGCACGATCGACGATGTGTTGGCCGCAGACGCCGAGGCGCGCGCTCAGGCGGGCCAAGTGATGGAAAGATTGACGGCTTGATCCATAATCCCGGTTTCCTGCTGACCGTTCTTGCCTTTGTGGCGGTCATAGGGCCGCTCGTCTTCGTGCATGAGCTGGGCCATTATCTGGTCGGCCGCTGGTGCGGGGTGAAGGCGGAAGCCTTTTCGATCGGCTTCGGGCCGGAGCTGTTCGCCTGGGTCGACCGGCGGGGCACGCGCTGGCGCGTCGCGGCGCTGCCGCTGGGCGGCTATGTCCGCTTCAAGGGCGACATGAATGCGGCGAGCATGACCGATCCGGCCTGGCTGGAAATGTCGGCGAAGGACCGGGCGGAAAGCTTCCCCGCCAAGCCGCTGTGGCAGCGCGCGGCGATCGTGGCGGCGGGACCGGCGATCAATTTCCTGTTCGCCATCCTGATCCTTGCGACCTTTGCCTTCGTCCATGGCGAAAGCCGCACGCCCGCCGTTGCGGGTCTGGTGCAGCCGGGCAGTGCAGCCGCGTCGGCGGGCATCGTTGCGGGCGACCGCATCGTGTCGCTGGGCGGCCGCACCATGACGACGTTTGACGATATCCGTCTCTATGCGCAGATCCGCCCCGGCGAGCCGGTGGAGATCGTGCTGGATCGGAATGGCGACCGGATCGTCAAGCAGGGGCGGATCGGCAGCGTGGCCGAGGATGACGGGCTGGGCAACAAGTTCAACGTCGGACGTCTGGGCATCGGGCCGGGCAAACCGGTGATCGAACCGGTCAGCCTGTGGCGCGCGCCGGTCGTGGCGATCGAGCGCACCGGGCAGATCATCCGCACCATGGTCGAAACGCTGGGCCAGATTGCCAGCGGCGGCCGGTCGGTCAAGGAACTGGGCGGGCCGCTGAAGATCGCGCAGGTTTCGGGGCAGGCGGCGACGCTGGGGGTCGAAAGCTTCATCTTCTTCGCCGCGCTCATCTCGATTAACTTGGGGTTCATCAACCTCTTGCCAATTCCCATGCTGGATGGCGGGCATCTGCTCTTTTACGGGATTGAAGCGGTGCAGCGGCGGCCGGTGAGCGCGCAGGCGCAGGAATGGGCCTATCGGTCGGGGCTGGCGGTGCTGATGGCGATGATGCTGCTGGTGACTTTCAACGATTTGTCGTCTTTCGGGCTGTGGAAAAGCCTGTCTGGCTTGATCGGCTGACGCGCATCGGGCAGGGATGCGCCGTTCGGCGGCGTCTGTTGCGGCAGAAACATGGAATCTGGATTTTTTGAGGTGAAGCGGGTGACAGCGATGAACAGCAGCATGCGGCAGCGTCCGGTCGTATTCGCCCTGTTGGCGACGACCATGATCGCGGGCCTGCCCATGGCTCCCGCAATGGCGCAGGATGCGCCGGCGCCTGCCGCCACGCCGACGGCGGCATCGGCCGTCGCGCCGCAGGGCACGATCCGCGCCATTACCGTCAACGGCACCCAGCGGCTGGAGCAGGACACGGTATTGTCCTACACCAAGCTGCGCATTGGCCAGCCCTATACCCAGGAAAGCCTGGATCAGGCGCTGCGCGACCTGTACGAAACCGAACTGTTCGCCGACGTCCAGATCCGCAACGACAATGGCTCCCTCATCGTTGAGGTGAAGGAAAATCCGGTGATCAACCGGATCGTCCTTGAAGGTAATAAGCGCCTTAAGGAAGACAAGATTCGTCCTGAAATAAAACTGGCTCCGCGCCAGATTTATACCCGGTCGAAGGTTCGCGCCGACGTTGCCCGCATCGTGGAACTGTATCGCCGGCAGGGCCGTTTTGCCGCGACGATCGAGCCGAAGATGGTCCAGCTGGACCAGAATCGCGTCGATATCGTGTTCGAAATTTCGGAAGGGCCAAAGTCCAAGGTCCGCCAGATCAACATCATCGGCAACGAAAAGTTCAAGGACGGCGAACTGCGCGGCCAGATGGTGACGAAGCAGTCGCGCTGGTTCCGCATCTTCTCGTCGGGCACCAGCTATGATCCCGATCGTCTGGCCTATGACCAGCAGAAGCTGCGTCAATTCTACCTGACCGAAGGCTATGCCGATTTCCGCGTGATTTCCGCCGTGGCGGAACTGACGCCCGACAAGCAGGACTTCATCATCACCTATGTGGTGGAAGAAGGCGATCGCTACAAGTTCGGCGATGTGAAGGTCGAATCCGACATTCGCGACCTGTCCGGCGACAGCCTGACCAAGCGCCTGCCAATGAAGAAGGGCGACTGGTACAACGCCAAGCTGGTGGAAGACACGGTCGACACGCTGAGCGAGACGGCCGGCCTGTTCGGCTATGCCTTTGCCGATGTATCGCCCGACTTCAACCGCGAGAAGGAATCGCTGACGATGGGGATTAATTTCCGCATCGCCAATGCGCCGCGCGTCTATGTCGAGCGGGTCGATATCAACGGCAACACGCTGACGCAGGACAAGGTCGTGCGCCGCGAATTCCGTCTGGCCGAAGGGGATGCGTTCAACAGCTTCCTCGTCAAGCGTTCCAAGGACCGCATCAACTCGCTCGGCTTCTTCCAGGAAAAGCTGGATATCGAGCAGAAGCCCGGTTCCGCGCCCGACCGCATCGTGCTGGAAACCAATGTGCAGGAAAAATCGACCGGCGAACTGTCGCTGTCGGCCGGCTATTCCTCGCTGGAACGCTTCATCATCGCGGCGTCGATCACCCAGCGCAACTTCCGCGGCAAGGGCCAGGAACTGCGGACCTCGGTCAATTATTCGGCCTATTCCAAGTCGGTGGAAGTCGGGTTCACCGAACCCTATTTCATGGACAAGAATATCGCGCTGGGCGGCGACATTTATCGCCGCGACCTCAACAGCTTCCGCTATCTGACCAGCAATACCCGCGATACGACCTATGAACAGTCGACCACCGGCTTCCAGCTGCGCGCAGGCGTGCCGCTGACCGAATATATGTCGCTGGCGCTGCGCTATACGTTGAACTTTGACGATGTGACGCTGGATCAGGACACCTATTACACCAATGGCGTCTGCGATCCGTTGCTGGCTGGCCGTTATCTGTGCGACGCGATCGGCAAGCGGACGACATCGTCCATCGGCTACTCGCTGATCTATGACACCCGCGACAATCGCATCCGTGCGACGCGCGGCCAGAACGTCACGCTGAGCCAGGATTTCGCCGGGCTTGGCGGCAGCGTCAAATATGTCCGCACCCGCCTGTCCGCGTCCAAATATGTGCCGCTGGGCGCGGGTTTCATCTTCTCGCTCTCGGCCGAGGGCGGCTATATTCACAGCCTGGAAGGCACGCGCCGCGATTCCACCGGGCAGGAAGTTGATCCGATCCGCCTGACCGACCGCTTCTTCCTGGGCGAACCGCAGATCCGCGGCTTCGACATTCGCGGCGTCGGCCCGCGCGTGAAGCGCTATTATCTGACGTCGCAGACCGATGCGGACGGCAACACCACCTATGTCCGCAACAACAGCAACAACAATGTGTCGGACGACGCGCTGGGCGGCCGGGTCTATTATATGGCACGCGCCGAAGTCGAAATCCCGCTGGGGTCTGGCGCGCGTGAAATGGGCCTGCGTCCGTCCGTCTTCATGGACGTCGGTGCGGTTGCTGGCCTGAAAAATCCAGGCACGATCAACTTTGCCGGTTATTGCACCGTCACCACGGGTTCGGGCACCAGTGCGACCTCCACGACTGTCCGCGCACCCTCCGTCGGCAATTGCGATACGCCTGCGGTTGGATCGACCGCCAGCTATTCGGGTGGCGCGTTTGAAGAAGAATATCTCGGCGACACGCTTTCACCGCGTCTGTCGGTGGGCTTTGGCGTCAACTGGAACTCGCCCTTCGGCCCGTTCCGCATCGACATCGCCAAGGCCCTGCTCAAGGAACCAGGGGACGACAACAAACTCATCACCTTCAACGTAGGGACTCAATTCTGATGAAGACGATTTTCAAGGCTGCGGCGCTGACGCTGGCCCCCATGACTGCCATTGCGATGACCGCCGTGCCGGCCGTTGCCCAGACCAAGTCGGGCATCGCCGTCGTCGATCTGGAGGAAGCCGTCGCCAAGAGCGCGGCCTTCACCACCGCGATGACCCAGATGCAGACGACCTACAAGCCGCAGCTGGATCAGGTGAATACGCGCCGCGCTGCGATCGAAACCGATCTCAAGACCAAGAATGACGCGCTGCAGGCCGCCTACAAGGCTGCTGGCAACAAGCCGACCCCGGCGATCGAAACCCAGTATCAGCAGTTGCAGCAGGCCCAGCAGGCCGGTCAGGCCGAATTGCAGCGCCTGACCCAGCCGGTCGCGCTGGCCCGCGCCTATGTCGAGGAACAGGTCGTCGCCAAGCTGGACGACGCGCTGAAGGCCGCGACCGCCAAGACCAAGTCGGAAATCGTGTTCAAGAAAGCCGCGACCGAAAGCTTCGGCGCGGGCGCGGACATCACCGACGAAGTCGTGACCGAACTCAACACGCTGGTTCCCAGCGTCGGCATCACCCCGCCGGCCGGCTGGCAGCCGGGCGGTCGCCAGGCTCCGGCCGCTGCTGCTCCGGCGACCCCGGCGCAGGCGCCCAAGTCGCGCTGATCGCATGACGGGAGAGGTTGAATCGACCGCGCGTGGCCCGATGGATATCCGTCGGGTCATGGCCGCGCTGCCGCACCGCTACCCGATGCTGCTGGTCGATCGTGTGGTGTCGCTGGTCCCCGGCCAGTCGATCCACGCGATCAAGGCGGTGTCGGTGAACGAACCCTTTTTCCAGGGGCATTTCCCGACCCGGCCGATCATGCCCGGCGTGCTGATCGTGGAAGCGATGGCGCAGGCCGCCGGCGTGCTGGCGGTGGAATCGATGAACCTCGCCGACAGCGGCAAGCTCGTCTATTTCATGAGCATCGACGGCGCGAAATTCCGGTCGCCGGTGGAGCCGGGCTGCCTGCTCGACCTGCATGTCGAAGTGACGCAGAATCGCGGCGCGATCTGCAAGTTCAGCGGCAAGGCGATGATCGACGGCAAGCTGGCGTCGGAAGCCAATTTCGTTGCGATGATCACCGATCCGCCCAAGGACTGACCGGCTTTTCATTGCCGGACTTGCCAAGGCGCGCCGAAACCGCTAACGGCGCGCCTTCGCATTTTTTCGCATCCGGCCGGTCGGAAACCGGCCATTTAAGGAGCATGACGCCATGAAGGCCAATACCCACCCCGACTACCACTATATCACCGTCCAGATGACCGACGGCACCACCTTCCAGACCCGTTCGACCTGGGGCAAGGAAGGCGACACGCTGGCGCTCGACATCGACCCTAAGTCGCACCCGGCCTGGACGGGCGGCAACCGTCAGCTGGACACCGGCGGTCAGGTGGCGCGCTTCAACAAGCGTTTCGGCGGTCTGACGCTGAAGAAGTAATCGGCCTTCGATGGTTGAATGGAAAGGGCGCCCAAGGGCGCCCTTTTTTGTGTTTGCTCTGTGTGGGAAGGGTACGCCGCGCAGCGGCGCTCTGCCGTCGAGAGGTTTGAGGCTCGCTTCGCTCGCCACCCACCCCAACCCCTCCCTGAAAGGGAGGGGCTAATATCATGCGCTCGCCTGCGCCCGTTCCTCATCCAGAAACGCCGCCACATCGTCCAGCACGACGTCCTTCGACAGGAAGGTCTGGCCGATGCCGCGCGCCAGCAGGAAGGGCAGGGTGCCGGCCGCCATCTTCTTGTCATGCAGCATATGGCCGACCAGCTCCGCGCCATCCGCGCGCACATGGGCGGTGGCGAGGTCGTGGGGCAGGCCCACGGCTTGAAGATGTGCGGTGACGCGCGCGGCTTCCTCCGCAGAACATAGGCCAAGGCGCGCCGAATAGCGGAAGGCCAGCGCCATGCCCGCCGCGACGCCTTCGCCATGGAGCAACGTGTCGGAAAAGCCGGTGTCGGCCTCCAGCGCGTGGCCGAAGGTGTGGCCAAGATTGAGCAGCGCGCGGCGGCCCGATGTTTCGCGTTCGTCGTCGGCGACGATCGCGGCCTTGGCCTGCACGCTCTTTTCGATCGCATGGGTGCGCGCGTCTGGATCGCCGGCGAGCAGCGCACTGGCATGGGCTTCGCACCAGTCGAAGAAATCGGGATCGTCGATCAGGCCATATTTCACGACTTCGGCATAGCCGGCGCGGGTTTCGCGCGGCGGCAGGCTGTCGAGGGTCGAGGGGTCGATCAGGACGAGGGCGGGCTGGTAGAAGGCGCCGATCAGATTCTTGCCGGCCTTCGCATTGATTGCGGTCTTGCCGCCGACCGACGAATCGACCTGCGCCAGCAGGGTGGTGGGCACCTGGATGAAGTGGCAGCCGCGCTTCAGGATCGAGGCGGCAAAGCCCACCAGATCGCCGATCACGCCGCCGCCCAGCGCGATGATATGGTCGCCGCGCTCAATCTCCAGCGCCAGCAGCGCGTCGAGCAGCTGCTCCAGATGACGCCAGCTCTTGGTCTGTTCGCCCGGCGGCAGGATGATCGGCTCCACCGCGACATTGGCGGCGCGCAGGCTGGCCTCCAGCCGTGGCAGCTGTGCCTTGGCGACATTCGCGTCGGTCACGACCACCAGCCGCCCCTTGCGCGCATAACCGCGCAATATGTCGCCGGCGCGATCCAGTGCGCCCTGTTCGATCAGGATGTCGTAACTGCGCGCGTCCAGCGCGACCCGGACTAATGCCATGCCGTCAATTGCTCCATGATCCGCTCGACCGCGACTTCGTGCGGGGCGGCGATGCTTTTCACATGAATGGGGGCGAGCGCGTAGATCGGATTACGCACCGCCGCCAGTTCGGTCAGCACCACGCGCGGATCGCGGTTCTTGAGCAGCGGCCGGGTTTCCCGGCGGCCGACACGGTCCACCAGCACGTCGATGTCGGCGTCCAGCCAGACCGCTACGGCGCCGTCCAATATCAGCTTGCGGGTTTCATCCTGCATGAAGGCGCCGCCGCCGGTCGCGATCACCTTGGGCGCGCCGTCCATCAGCCGGGCGATCACGCGGCGTTCGCCGTCGCGGAAATAGGATTCGCCATAGCGTTCGAAAATCTCCGCCACGCTCATGCCGGCGGCCTTTTCAATCTCTTCGTCCGCATCGACGAAGATCACGCCCAGCCGCGCCGCAAGGCGGCGGCCAACGGTGGATTTGCCCACGCCCATCATGCCCACCAATACGATGGGACCGCGCCTGGTCTGGCTCTCCGGGATTTTGCTGTTTCGCTGCATGGCGAGGGGGGCTATACAGCCAGCCGTCGCAGAGGCAAATCGCATCTTTTCCCCCGACGCCCGGCCTTGCAGGTCGATCAGCTTAAGCCAAGGACCTATGAAGAATAATCGCAACTTCGTCAGTTTCGAAAGCAGTTCGCGCCGCCGTGGCGGTCGATTGCCGATCATTCCCATCGCTCTGGTCGTGCTGATCGCGCTTTTGCTCGCCTTTTTCTGGTCGCGCGGTGGTGAAAAGCCGCAGCAGCCCGTCGAAAAGATCATCCCCGCAGAGAAGCTGGGCCAGTAAGGCGGATGCGCTGGCCGCGGGCTAACGCCAAATGGGCGCTGGGCAGCTTTGCGCTCGCCCTGACCTTGCCCGTGGTGGCGCAACAGGCGCCCGAATCGCTGCTGCCGCCCGGTTTTGGCGATGCGCCAGAGGCGCCCGCACCGGCGACGCAGCCTTCGCGTCCGACGCAGACCACACCGGCATCACCGGGCGCGCCCGCTATTTCGGGCAATCTGCCGATGGTGCAGCCGCTCAATCCGGCCACGCCGCCCGACCTGTCGCTGATCGCCAATGCCGCCGAAGAGGAGCTGACGCCCGAGGAACTGGCGGCGCAGAAGGCGAAATATGACCTGCCCGACACGGCGCGCCGTTCGCTCGACCGGATCGGCCCGCTGACGCCGCAGACGCGCGGGTTCGAACCGGGCGCCTTCGGCCGCGAATCGGGTAAATATCTCGCCGCCCTGATGAAGGAGACGCACGCGCCGATCGTGTCGCGTTGGGCCTCCATCCTGTTGCGCCGCGCGCTGCTGACCGCGACCGACACGCCCGGCGATATCGATGGCGCGGACTGGGCGGCGGAACGCGCCTGGCTGCTGCTGCGCATGGGGGAGGCAGACAATGCCCGCCTGATGGTGCAGAGCGTCGATCCCGACCGCTATAGTCCGCGCCTCTACGCCATTGCGATGCAGACCTATCTGGCGACGGCCGATCCGGCTGGCCTGTGTCCGCTGTCGGCCGGGGCGCTGCGCTTCAGCAAGGAACCAGGCTGGGACATGACGCGCGCCATCTGCGCCGCGCTGTCGGGGGATCAGGGCACGGCCAGCGGCGCGCTCAATCAGGCGCAGCGCAAGGGCGTGGTGCGCGGCATCGATTATCGCCTGGCGGAGAAGGTGGTCGGCACCGGCTTCAATGCGCGCCGTTCGGTCAAGATCGAATGGGATGGCGTCGATCGGCTGACGGCGTGGCGTTTTGGTCTGGCGACCGCGCTGAACGTCGAAATTCCGCAGGATCTTTATGCGACGGCGGGCCAGCATGTCCGGGCCTGGGAAGCGCGCGCGCCAGCACTGACGGCGCTGCGGCGGCGGCCGGGCGTCGACATGGCGGCGCGGCTGGGCGTGCTGTCCAACGCGGCGCTGGTGGGCTTTTATGGGCAGGTCGGCACCGATGGCGATGCGCCAGCGGATGTGGCGGACAAGATCGATGCGCTGCGCGCCGCCTATGCCGGCGCGACCGTGGGCGATCGCATTGGCGGCATGCGCAGCTGGTGGCAGGATGAGGCCAGGCCCGATTATCTGGGCCTGATCGCGACCGCGCGCGCCGCCGCCGCGCTGCCGGTGTCGCAGGCGTCCGCGCAGGATGCGGCCAATCTGGTCGCGGCGATGCTGACGGCCGGTTATGACCGCAACGCCGCACGCTGGGCGCGGGCGATCGGCCAGTTGGACGGTGACGGTGCGTCGCAATTCTGGGCGTTGCTGGCCGTGGGTGCGCCAAGCCCTGTGGTTGATATCAGCAGCAGCCGGGTGTCGGGCTATCTGACCGATGCCGGCGCAGCAAAGGGGCGGATGCTGATCGCCGCGCTTGCCGGCCTGTCGCGCCTGTCGGCGCAGGACATGGCATCGCTGGCGCAGGAGAATGGCGTGAACCTGACCGCCAACAGCCGCTGGGCGCGCGCCATCGGCGCGGCGTCGCAGCGGGGCGAGAAGGCGACCGTGGCGTTGCTGGCGGCGGTCGGCATGCAGGGCAGCGACTGGAGCCATTTGCCGGCCGGGCATCTGTATCATGTCGTGGCGGCGCTGCATCGCGTGGGGCTGGACCCCGAAGCGCGCATGATTGCGGCAGAGGCGATCAGCCGCAGCTGACCATGGGGCAGGATGACGCCGCCCTGATCGACCGCTTCCTGGAAATGATGGCGGCGGAGCGCGGCGCGTCGCGCAACACGCTGCTGGCCTATCGCACGGACCTGACTGGCGCGGGTGATTTGCTTGGCGGGCTGACGCAGGCAAACAGCGAGGCGATCGGCACATTGGCGGCGCAATGGGCGACGCTGGCGGCGTCATCGGTGGCGCGCAAGACGTCGGCCCTGCGCGCCTTCTACGCCTTTCTGGAGGAGGAGGGGCTGCGCGCCGACAATCCCTCCGCCGCGCTGCCGCGCCCGACCCGGGGGCGATCTTTGCCCAAGATATTGTCCACGGCAGAGGTCGACCGATTCTTCGCCCTGATTGCCGAGCGGCTGGCGGTGGAGCATGTCGCGCCGCTGGACCTGCGCCTGTCGGCCCTGATCGAACTTCTTTATGGATCGGGGCTGCGCGCGACTGAACTGGTGTCGCTGCCGCGCCGGGCCTTGGCCCATGACCGGCCTTTCCTGATTTTGGAGGGGAAAGGCGCACGCGAACGGCTGGTGCCGATTTCCGATCGCGCACGCGCTGCGGTCGCCGCATGGCTTCCCCATGTGCCGGCGGACAGCGCCTGGCTGTTCCCGTCGAGCAAGAGTCACCTGAGCCGCATCCGCCTGTATCAACTGGTGAAAATGCTGGCTGCGGCCGTGGGCATCGCGCCCGACCGGGTCAGCCCCCATGTGCTGCGCCACGCCTTTGCCACCCATTTGCTGGAGGGCGGGGCGGACCTGCGCGCGTTGCAGGCGATGCTGGGCCATGCCGACATCGGCACCACCCAAATCTACACCCATGTCGATAGCCGCCGGCTGGTCGAACTGGTCAATCAGCGCCATCCGCTGGCGACGATGCCGGGGCGCAACCCGCATCCGCGCGTTGACGGCGACGCGCCATCGCCCTAACGCCTTGCGCCATGGTAAGCTTTCTGGAATTTGAAAAGCCGATTGCGGAGCTGGAAGCGCGCATCGTCGAAGTGCGCGCGACCGCCAGCGTGGGCGACATCAACATCGATGGCGAGATCGCGACGCTTGAGCAGCGCGCGGCCAAGCTGCTCAAGGACACATATGCCAAGCTGACGCCCTGGCAGAAGACCCAGGTCGCGCGGCACCCGGACCGTCCGCATTTCAAAGACTATGTCGCGGGCATGTTCGACAATTTCATGCCGCTGGCCGGCGACCGCGCCTTTGCCGACGATCAGGCGATCATCGGCGGCTTCGCGACGCTGGGCGAGCGCAAGGTCATGGTGATCGGCCATGAAAAGGGCGACGACACCGCCAGCCGCGTGCGCCATAATTTCGGCATGGCCAAGCCCGAAGGCTATCGCAAGGCGATCCGCCTGATGGAACTGGCCGACCGTTTCGGCCTGCCGGTGGTGACTCTGGTTGATACGTCGGGCGCTTTCCCGGGCGTGCAGGCCGAAGAGCGCGGTCAGGCCGAAGCGATCGCCCGATCGACCGAAGCCTGTCTGGCGCTGGGCGTGCCGATGGTGGCGGCCGTGGTGGGTGAGGGCGGCTCTGGCGGCGCGATTGCGCTGGCGGCGGCGAATCGCGTGCTGATGTTCGAACATGCGGTCTATTCGGTGATTTCGCCCGAAGGCTGCGCATCGATCCTGTGGCGCACCGCCGACAAGGCGAGCGATGCGGCGACGGCGATGCAGGTGACGGCCCAGCATCTGAAAGGTCTGGGCGTGATCGACCGGATCGTCGCGGAGCCGGTGGGCGGCGCGCATCGCGATCCGGTGCAGGCGATCGCCAATCTTGGCGCGGCGATCGAGGCGGAACTCGATGCGCTGGACGGCATGGACGCAAAGGCGCTGCGCACCGACCGGGCCGACAAGTTCCTCGCCATCGGCGTCTGATTTTCCGTTCCGGCCAGGCGTAATCGACCGGTCGGAAAACGCGACTGACCGTTCGCTCTCCCCTCGCTTTTCCGGGAACGCCCCGCCATGGTCGCTCGTTACGTCAGGGTAACGGCAAAGGGTGGAGAGTCATGAACTGGAAGATATCGCTGGGCTGCGCGGGTGCGGCGCTGGCGGTGGCCTTAACCGCGCCGGCGGTGATCGGGCAACAAAGGGCGATTCGCACCGTTTCCTCGATCAGCGCGCAGGACAAGGCGAGCGGGGCCAAGCAGCATCCTGAACTGCTCAAGGAATTTGGCGGCGCCTATGCCGGGCCACAGGCAAAATATGTAGAGAGCGTCGGGCGGCGCATCGCCGTGCAATCGGGCCTGTCTAATGCGCAGGGCGACTTCACCGTCACCCTGCTCAATTCGCCGGTGAACAACGCCTTCGCCATTCCCGGCGGCTATGTCTATGTCACGCGCCAGTTGATGGCGCTGATGAATGATGAGGCCGAACTGGCGGGCGTGCTGGGGCATGAGGTCGGCCATGTCGCGGCCCAGCATGGGCAGCGGCGGCAGCAGGCGGCGCAGCGCAATGCGATTGGCGGGGCGTTGCTAGGGGCGCTGGCGGGCGCGCTGCTGGGCGATTCGGGTTTCGCCGGACTGGTGCAGAAGGGCATCGGCACGGGCAGCCAGCTGCTGACGCTCAAATTTTCGCGCACGCAGGAATATGAGGCGGACGATCTGGGCATCCGTTACCTTGCGTCGGGCGGTTATGATCCGCGTGCGCTGTCGGGCATGCTGGCGTCATTGGCGGCGCAGAGCAATCTGGATGCGCAGGTCGCGGGCAGCGCCCGGTCCATGCCCGAATGGGCCAGCACCCATCCCGATCCCGGTGCGCGCGTCGATCGCGCGGCGAGGGCAGCGGCGGCGACCCGCGTCACCAGCACGGTGCGGAACCGGGATGCTTTCCTCAATGCCGTGGACGGCGTCCTCTATGGCGACGATCCTAAACAAGGCGTGATTGACGGCAATCGCTTTCGCCACCCGGACCTGCGCCTGACCTTTGCGATTCCCAGCGGCTTCGGCATGGAAAATGGATCCGACGCGGTGTCGATCACCGGATCGGGCGGGCAGGCTCAGTTCAGCGGCGCGGCCTATTCGGGCAATCTGGCCGCCTATATCGACAGCGTCCTGTCAAAGCTGGGCGGCGGCAGTGGCGGCGGCGTGCCGGCTGGGGACGTCAACCGCACGACGATCAACGGATTGCCGGCGGCCTGGCGCACGGTACGCGCGAGCAGTCAGTCGCAGCAGGTCGACGCCACCGTCTTCGCCTATGATTTCGGGGGCGGGAAAGCCTATCATTTCCTGCTGCTGACACCGGCGGGGAAGGGGATTGGTCCCTTCACATCGATGATCGAATCGGTGCAGCGCCTGTCCGCGCAGGAAGCGACGGCGATCAAGCCGCGGCGGGTGGATGTGGTGACTGTCAAATCCGGCGACACCGTCCAGTCGATGGCCAAACGCATGGCCTATAGCGACTATCCGGTGGAACGGTTCCTGACGATCAACGCGCTCAGCGCCAATGCCACGTTGCGGCCGGGCCAGCGGGTGAAGATCGTCACCTGGTAGGAAGGCGCTGTTCGAAAAATGCGCGAAGGAGCGCATTTCCATTGGGGCGCGGGCCGGTGCGGGTGCGCCGATAGGCGCATTTATGCATCCACGAAAAAGGGGCGGCGAACCGATGGTCGCCGCCCCCGTTTTCATCGGTCGTCTGAAGCTTACTTCAGGTTGCTCGACACGTTGTTGAAGGTCGAACCCAGCTTGGTGCCCAGGCTGGTCATCGCGCCGATGGCGGCGACGGCGATCAGAGCGGCGATCAGGCCGTATTCGATCGCGGTTGCACCCTTTTCATTCTTCAGCATCTTGCGGATGAACTGCATGTGACGTCTCCCTAAATGGATTTCCGTTAAACTACCCGGCCGCCCCGCTTGGTAATTCGTGGTCAGCAAGGATCGAATTAGAGCAGCACCGTTGAAAAAGACTTAATGGCGGAAATAACTGTCAAACATTGATGGTTAATACTTGGTAACTTCCGTGGCGACGTTGTTCCACATGCCGGTCGTCCGGTTGGCGACGTTGTTGAGCGCGGCGAGCATGGCGAGGACGATCATGGCGATGATGAGCGCATATTCGACGGCGGTGGCGCCCCGCTCGCACCGCATCAGCCCCCATCGGGCGATGATCTCGATAAGCTCGCGCATCATTTTCCCCAGTTCGCTACAGACAGTCCCCGTCAGACATGTAAAGCAGTCTGGGTTAACAAAGCCCTCAACAACGGAACGTCATGTCGTCAATTTCTCCCCTGTTCGTGGTTGCCGTAGCGTTGATCGATGCCGACGGGCGCGTCCTGTTGCAGCAGCGCCCGCCGGGCAAGGCGATGGCGGGCCTGTGGGAGTTTCCTGGCGGCAAGGTGGAGCCGGGCGAAACGCCCGAAGCTGCGCTGGTGCGCGAACTGCAAGAGGAACTGGGGATCGAGACGCACAGCAGTTGCCTGGCGCCTGCGACCTTCGCCAGCGAGCCGCTGGGCGACCGGCACCTGCTGCTGCTGCTCTATGTTTGCCGCAAATGGAAAGGCGTGCCCCAGATGCATGAGGCGACGGCGCTCAAATGGGTGCGGCCGGCGCAAATGTACGGGCTGGAAATGCCGCCGGCAGACCTGCCGCTGATCGGGTTGCTGGAAGCGCTGCTGTAGCACAAAAAAGGGCGCCCGGTGAGGCGCCCCCTTCAATATGGCATGCAGGCCGGGGGGGAGGGCAGCCTTCCCCCGATCGCGGAGCGATCAGTCTTCTTTCGCCTTGCTCTGCAACTGGACATAATTCTGGATGCCCATGCGCTCGATCATTTCGAACTGGGTTTCCAGCGTGTCGACATGCTCTTCCTCGCTTTCGAGGATATATTGGAACAGGTCGCGGCTGACGAAATCCTTGATGGATTCGCAATAGGCGATCGCGTCGCGCAGCACGGGCAGCGCCTCATATTCCAGTTCCAGGTCGGCCTTGAGAATTTCTTCGACTGTTTCGCCGATCTTCAGACGGCCCAGCAGCTGGAAATTGGGCAGGCCATCGAGGAACAGGATGCGCTCCGCCACCTTGTCGGCATGCTTCATCTCGTCGATGGATTCTTCATATTCGAACTTGGCGAGCTTCTCGATGCCCCAATGGTTGAGCACGCGATAGTGGAGGAAATATTGATTGATCGCGGTCAGCTCATTTTTGAGGACCTCGTTCAGATAATCGATGACCTTCTGGTCGCCTTTCATGGCGCTATACTCCGGCAATGGGGGAACGGCCGGCTTATATCGTTTAGCACCCAGGCTGTTAAGCCAGAAAACCGCAGAAAACCGCCAGTTTTTCGTGCGCTATTGCGTCAAGTTCGCGTCTGCGAAATGCGGTTGATTTGCAATCCCGCCAAATCCGACGGTCAGATTGATGCGCGTTCGGCGGCGATGATGGTGCGGCAGAAGGAAACGCACTGGCCGCATTTGGGCCGGCGACCATATTGGGCATAGGCGCTGCAGGGCGTGTCAGCCCCGTTGCGCGCGGCTTCCCGTACATCTTTTTCCCGAAGTGCATTACAAACGCAGACGACCATCGAATACATTCTCCAGACGAATCCGCAGATAGCGCGTCTGATAATGGGTCGCAATAGTAATCAGCTGCTCTTGCGAATCTTTTGCGGCCGGCCGTGGCACAGGCTGCGCCAGATCCATTCGGCCGGCCCCATCGCGAATCGGGTGGCATAGGGCTGTGACCAGGTCAGCATCGCCGCCCAGCCGCCCAGAACGAACAGCGGCAACAGGGCGGGGCGGACATGGGCGAACAGGCCAAGCCCCCAGCCATAGAAGAGCGCCGTCATGATCAAGCTGGTGCCCAGATAGTTGCTGAGCGTCATGCGCCCGGCGGCCGCAAACCGCGCGACCAGCGGGCTGCTGCGGTGCCGGGCGGCCAGCCACAGGATCAGCGCGGCCCAGCCGACGGTCAGGGGAATGCGAAACGGCAGCGACCAGGCCAGCGCCACGCCATAGGTGGGCAGGGGCGCAAAACCGCTCCACCACACCCACAGCGCCAACGCGGCCATGGGCGGCAGGCCGATCAGGAAGCAATGGCGCGCGGTGCGGCGATATTGCTCTGCGTCCCAACCGCCGGTCAGGAAGCCGCCTTTCAGCATCGCCATGCCCAGCAGCATGAAGCCCAGCGTTTCGAAGGCGTTGAACAGGAAGCCCCAGATCCAATCGCCGGGGAAGGCGGCGATCTTCATGGAGAGGATCGCGCCAAAACCGTTGCGATAGGTGGCGATTTCCGCCAGCGTGCCGGGGCTGGCGGGATCGGACAAAGCGGTCATGAAGCTGGCGAAGCCGTCGCGCATCGCGGCCCCTGCACCGGGCGCAGCGGCGCCATGGCCCCTCAGATAGAGGCTGCCGATGAAGGCCGCGACCAGCAGGAACTGGAGCAGGAAGCACAGGAAGGCGCGCTTCACCAGATCGAGCGGGTCAAGCTGGACGAAAAGCATCGCGAACAGGCCGACCAGCGCATAGACGCGCAATATGTCGCCCCACCACAGCAGGAAGAAGTGGGCGCAGCCCAGCATGAACAGCCACAGGAGGCGGATCATCTGCGTGCGGCGGCCGTCGCGGCCCGCCATCTCCTCCCGATCGACCAGCAACAGCATCGACGCGCCGAACAGCAGCGCAAACAGGCCGCGCATCTTGCCATCAACCAGCAACAGGCTGACGGCCCAGAAGGCGATGTCACCAGCGCCGGTCCAGCCCGACACTGCCGGATTGAAATAGGCGTTTTGCGGCAGGGCGAAGGCGCTGATGTTCATCCATAGGATGCCCAGCACCGCGCAACCGCGCAGCACGTCCATGGCGGGAATGCGGGGGGAGGTCATTATGCGCTGCGTGTCCCTGAAATACTGGCCAAGCCGAACCGTCTCTGCCATGCGCCTAGCCATGATCGATGGCCGTAAGCAACGAATAAGCGACGCCTTCGGCGCGGCGGCGGGCCATTATGAGGTCCATGCCGGGCCACAGCGGCTGGCGGCGGCGCTGGTCGCGGACATTGCCCTGCAGCAGAAGCCGGATGGCGTGGCGCGCATATTGGAAGTCGGTTGCGGCACCGGCCTGTTGACGCGCGACATTCAGATGCGTTGGCCGGGTGCGGAACTGATCGCCACCGATATTGCGCCGGGCATGCTGACGCAGGCGGCGTCGGCCGGTCGGGTGGCGGGGCGCTTTCTGGCGATGGACGGCGAAGCGCCACCGTTCGACGGGCCATGGTTCGATCTGATCCTGTCGAGTCTGGCCTTCCAGTGGTTTGACGATCTGCCGGCTGCGATCGGGCGTTTGGCGGGGCTGTTGCGGCCGGGCGGCAGCCTGATCTTCTCCACCATGGGACAGGGTAGTTTTGCGGGCTGGCGCGCCGCCCATGCCGCCTACGGCGAAGCGAGCGGCGTGCCCGATTATCCCTCGCTCGATGCGTTGCGCGCGATGCTGGCCGGGCAACAGGATGCCTTCGCCTTTGAGGAGACGGTGATGCTGGAGGGCAAGGGCGCACGGGCGTTGCTGGCGCATCTGAAGGGCATTGGCGCGGTGGTGCCGGGCGAGGGGCGCAGACCGCTCGGCCCGGCGGCGCTGCGCCGGGTGATGGCGGCTTATGATGCGGCGGGCGGTCGCGATGTCTATCAGTTGCTGCTGGGCCGGGTGACGCGCGCCGCCCAGGCATAGGGTCCGACGATCGTGCCGACGAAGCCGCCGGCCTGTTTGGTGCTGAGGAAGCGTATGTCGACCTTGTCCGCCAGCAGCCGGTCCTTGCCCATGCTGGCATAGCTGGCGCGCAATTGCCCGCCATCCATATGCAGGGTCAGGGTGACGGGGGTGGCCGGATCGATCGGCGCGGTGGCGATCAGACGGTCCATGTCCGCCCCCTCCCGCGCGGTCAGGATGATATGAGACGTGCCGTCCCGCTGCTCCACGCCAAAGAACAGCATATTGCGGTCCGACTGGATCGCCACCAGCCCGGCACGGTCGCCAGCGGTATCGGGGCGATAGCTTAGCCGGGTCGAAATGGTTGCAACATGATGTTGTTGCCGCCGCCCGATAAAGGCCGGTGCGCCCGACAGGTCGCCGATCGCGCTGCTCCCCTCGATCACCAGCGCGCCACCCTCCAGTCGATAGAAGGGGCGGATCGGCGTGCGCACGCCGATCCAGGCCGGGTCCAGCCGTGTGCCGCTGAAATCGGCGCGGTAGGAAAAATCGCCGCTGGTCGGCGGGATATTGGCCGGACCGGCCGGCAGCTTCGGGCGCGGCGCGGCAAAGGGGATCGATGCGCCATCGGGCAGGATATGCGGCCAGCCATCGCGCCATTGGACCGGCAGCAGGAAGGTTTCGCGCCCGATATTATAGAGGTCCGGGCCATAGGGACGGGTGGCGAGGAAGGTCGCCCACCAGTCGCCCGCCTGCGTCTGCACCAGCTTGGCATGGCCGGCCGACGTCACCGGATGGGCGCGATCGGGGGAGAGGCTGCGCTGGCTGAGGATCGGATTGCCGATATAGGGCGTGAACGGCCCGCGTAGGTCGCGCGATCGGAACACCACTTCGCTATGATTGTCGCCGGTGCCGCCCTCCGCCGCGATCAGATAATAATAATCTTCGCGCTTCAGCAGATGCGGCCCTTCGATCCAGGCGGGCTTTTGGGCAATGTCGACGCCCCCATTGACGATCTGGGTCGATGGCCCCGTCATTTTCAGCGCGCGCCAGTCGAACTCCTGCACCCAGATGGCGCGGTGCCCGTCATAGCGGGGCGCTTCATTGGGCGGACGGTTGTTGACGATGAAGGCGCGGTCGCCCTCCCAATAGATGGACGGGTCGATCCCTTCGAACGGCAACCATGTCGGGTTGGACCATGGCCCGGCCGGATCGCGCGCGGTCATGACGAAATTGCCCCGACAATCGATACAGGTGCCGACCAGATAGAAAAGCCCGTCATGAAAGGAAATATCGGGCGCGAACATGCCGCGCGATGTGCGCAGCCCGGAAAAGTCGAACTGGTCCGGCCGGTCGATCGCATTGCCGATCTGGCGCCAGTGGACCATGTCGGTCGATTGGAAGACGGGCAGGCCCGGATAATAAGCGAAGGAGGAATTGACGAGATAATAGGTGTCGCCAACGCGGGTGATCGACGGATCGGGATAATAGCCCGAAAGGATCGGATTGCGGTAGTGACCGGGGGCGGGCGTTACGCGCTCCTGCGCATGGCCGTCATAACGGAAATCGTCGAACCGGGCAGGGCCGGCGAACGCGGGCGTCGCGGCCGAAGACATGGTCATGAGCAGCCAGACGGCGGCGCGTGATGCTGGATCCAAAATTCCTCTCCCATCCTGTTTCGACCAGCATAGGAGAGGTATTTTGATAGCGCTATCAAAAAGCGGCTATCATCTGAAGAGGAGGCAGCAGTGGGGTGGCGCGAACGCCCTCCCACCGCCGATTTTCAGAGTTCGCTGTCCATCAGCGCGGGGAAGAAGCCCTCATGCGCGGTGCGCAGGGCTTCGACCGCAACGCCCGCGACGCTGTCGCCGCCCACGGTGCCGATCTTGACCGCGCCGGGAACGTCGACGCCCGCCGCCGTGGTGACGACATAGCGGCCCTGATCTTCGCCAAAGGCCGATGCGGTGGTGAGAGCGACGTCCAGCGTCGCGCCGATCTTGCCGGCCAGCGCCATTTCCGCGATCGTGACGATCAGACCGCCGTCGGCGATGTCGTGCACGGCGGTCGCCTTGCCTTCGGCTACCAGCGCGTGGACGAGGTCGGCATTGGCGCGTTCGGCGGTCAGGTCGACCTTGGGCGCTTCGCCCGCTTCACGGCCGGCGATTTCGCGCAGCCAGATGGTCTGGCCCAGATGCGAACCTTCTCCGCCGATCAGCCAGATCGCGTCGCCCTCATTCTTGAACGCGACCGTCGCCATGACGTCCACATCCTTCAGCAGGCCGATGCCGCCGATCGCCGGAGTCGGCAGGATCGCCGAGCCGCCGCCGGTCGCCTTCGATTCATTGTAGAGCGAGACGTTGCCCGACACGATCGGGAAGTCGAGCGCGCGGCAGGCGTCGCCCATGCCCTCCAGACAGCCGGTCAGCTGCGCCATGATTTCAGGGCGCTGCGGGTTGGCGAAATTGAGGCAGTTGGTCACGGCCAGCGGCGTGGAGCCGACGGCCGTCAGGTTGCGATAGCATTCGGCGATCGCCTGCTTGCCGCCTTCATACGGGTCGGCATAGCAATAGCGGGGCGTGCAGTCGGTGCTGATCGCGATGCCCTTGCGCGCACCATGGACGCGCACGACGGCGGCGTCGCCGCCGGGGCGCTGCACCGTGTCGGCGCCGACCATGTGATCATATTGCTCCCAGATCCAGCGGCGGCTGGCGATGTCCGGGCTGCCCATCAGCGTCACGAGGTCCGCGCCAATGTCGGCGCTCTCGGCGATCTCGCCCAGCGCTTCGACTTTCGACCAGAGCTTATACTCGTCCTTCGGCATGGAGGGGCGATCATAGAGTGGCGCGTCGTCGGCCAGCGGCGCGAGCGGAATGTCGCAGACGATCTCGCCCTTATGCTCCAGCACCATGCGGCCGGTGTCGGTGACATGGCCGATGACGGCGAAGTCGAGTTCCCACTTCTTGAAAATGGCTTCCGCAAAGGCTTCGCGGCCGGGCTTCAGCACCATGAGCATGCGCTCCTGGCTTTCCGACAGCATCATTTCATAGGTGGTCATGCCGGTTTCGCGCTGCGGCACGTCATCCATCTTCAGGTGGATGCCGACGCCGCCCTTCGACGCCATTTCGACGCTGGAGGAGGTGAGGCCCGCCGCGCCCATATCCTGAATGGCGACGATCGCATCGGACGCCATCAGTTCCAGGCAGGCTTCGATCAGCAGCTTTTCGGTGAAGGGATCGCCTACCTGCACGGTCGGGCGCTTGGCGTCGGCGTCATCGCCGAAGTCGGCCGAGGCCATGGTCGCGCCATGGATGCCGTCACGGCCGGTCTTGGAACCCACATAGACGATCGGGTTGCCGACGCCGCTGGCGGCAGAATAGAAAATCTTGTCGGTGTCCGCGACGCCCACGGTCATCGCGTTGACCAGGATGTTGCCGTCATAGGCGGGGTGGAAGTTCACCTCGCCGCCCACGGTCGGCACGCCGACGCAATTGCCGTAGCCGCCAATGCCATGCACCACGCCCGCGATCAGATGCTTCATCTTGGGGTGATCGGGGCGGCCGAAGCGCAGCGCATTCATGTTGGCCACCGGGCGCGCGCCCATGGTGAACACGTCGCGCAGGATGCCACCGACGCCGGTCGCCGCGCCCTGATAGGGTTCGATGTAGGACGGGTGATTGTGGCTTTCCATCTTGAAGATGGCGGCCTGACCATCGCCAATGTCCACCACGCCGGCATTTTCGCCCGGACCGCAGATGACCTGCGGACCCTTGGTGGGCAGCTTCATCAGGTGAATCTTGGAGGATTTGTACGAGCAATGCTCCGACCACATCACCGAAAAGATGCCGAGTTCGGTCAGGTTCGGCTCACGGCCGATCGCCTTCAATACGCGGTCATATTCTTCCGGGCTGAGGCCATGTTCGGCGACGACTTCCGGGGTGATCTGGGGTGCGGTGCTGGACATGTGCGCGCCTTTAGCGAGGGCGGCTGGGAATCACAATGGCGCGCGTGCGCATGGTGGCGGAATGGCCGTGCCCGGATCAGGCACGGCCAGGGCGATATGCATTCAGACGGTCGCTTCGCTGGCCGGAATTGCGGCTGTTGCGTCGCGCCGGCCGATCGAGGCGAAGCGGCCATAGGTCAGCGATCGCAGCAGCCATTCGGCCGGCCCCATGTCGAACCGCCGCAGCCAGGCCATGCTCATCATGCATTGGGCGATCCAGATGAGCAGGCACAGGCCCATCAACTGGGCAAAGCCGAAGCGGCCATAAAAGCCGAGACCATAGAAGAGGATCGAGGTGATGACCGATTGCCCGATATAGGTGGTGAGCGCCGTGCGACCCACGGCCGCCAGCGGATTGGCCAGCCGCCCGATCAGGCCGCTTTTCAGGAGCAGCATCACCAGCCCCAGCATACCGATCATCATGCACAGGCGCGCAGGTTGATAGAACCAGAGTTGCAAGGTTACGGCATCAGCCGTCGGAATATAGCCATTGCGCCATAAAACGACCTCCACCGCACCGCGCAGAGCCAGGCCGGGGATCAACCCGCCCACGGCCATCAGGGCATAGAAGCGCGTGGATCGCCGCCCGGTCAGCACGCCGATCCTGAACAGGATCATGCCCAGCAGCATGGACCCCAGCGTCTCCAGCTGGAACCAGAAGGTGAAGGGACCGGACAGGCTGATTTCCGACCATTTTTCCAGGCTCCATTCCGGCAGGGTTTTCAGGCTGGTGCGGATGGCGCGTTCCTTCGCCTGCGTTTTTGGGGACAGCGCTTCCCGGATCTTCTCGTCGCGGGTCTTGAGCGCTTCAGCCTCCTCCTTGCCGGGCTTTTTGCCCGCGCTTTTGGCAGCGACGGCGGCGTCGGCCAGCTCAAGCATCGCGATCCTGTCCGACAGCGTATGGTGGAGGCCGATCGGCATCAGGATCAGCGACACCGCCGCCGCCATGCCGAGCAGGCGTATGTCCGCCTTGCGAAACAGGAACAGGACCAGCCCGCACAGGCCGTAGGAGAAGAGGATTTCGCCCGGCCACAGGAAGATCGCGAAATTGACGAAGCCCAGCAGCATCAGGGCGAAGCAGCGCGCGAAATAGGCTTTGTGCGCAGCCTCTTCGCGAGCCGGATCAGGGCGGGTCAGCATCACGATCATCCCCGCGCCGAACAGCAGCGTGAACAGGCCGCGCATCACGCCATTAAAGGCAAGCTGCTGGATGATGACGGCGATCCAGTCGGCGTTCCACTGGGCCGGCAAGGGCGGGAGAGCCCTGTCCCAGGACAGGCCCATGGACGGGATGTTCATCAACAATATGCCCAAAGCGGCAAAGCCGCGCAGGACGTCGAGCGACTGGAAACGGGCTGATTTGGCAACCGGATTGAGCGTGAGGTCGGTCATGTTGGCCTGCGTGGGAAAGAGGGGCATGGAAATGGCGGGCGTCGGCGTCATTGCGGCCATCGCTGCTGGACGGGTTCGGTCGGCAGTGATCGGGCGAGGGCGGCCGCCCCGGCCTGCAGGAAATATTCGCCGCGCGCTGCGAGCAGGGGAAGCGTGGCGATCATCACCCATGCCATGGCGGCAAGGCACAGCAGCAGGCCGACACCGCCGGTCCATGACATCCATTTTTGAGGCGACGGATTCGGCGGGGACCGGTCAGAGGTAGGAAGGCGCGGGGAGGCGCCTCCCTGCATCCGCACCAGCGACAGGCGCTGTTCCATCCGGTGCAATGCCCGATCGAGGGTCAGGTCATAATCGGATGCGCCCGGTGCTGGCGGCTCTTCCTGCCACCGTTCCGCGTCGCATCGCTCATATCTGTCCGTCATCTCACGATGTGCCCCAACCACTCGATATGGAACGGATTTTGACGCGAAACCGGCCTTTCTGGCCAGATCGGGAGCGCCGATCTTTTGCCGATGAAATGCCGATCTTTCAGCGTTCCGACCGATGTGGTGCGGCGATCCCCTGCAGGCTGCAAAGACGCGGGGCCGATCGGCTTGATCCCGCGTAACCAAAGCGCCAAGGAAGGGCTGGGGGACATGGCGATGAATCCGACTGGCAATGGCGATCCGATCCTGCTCGCGCGGATAGCGCCGTTCCGGCTCGGGGCGGTGCAGGTGGAGCCTGCCCATTGCCTGATCCGCAATGACGCCGGAACCGAACAGGCGATCGAACCGCGCATGATGCAGGTTCTGGTGGCGCTGGCGCGGGCCGATGGCGCTATCGTCACCCGGGACGAACTGATCGCATCCTGCTGGGGCGGCCGGATCGTCAGCAATGATGCGGTCAGCCGGGTGATTTCGCATCTGCGCCTGCTGGCCGGGGGCATTGCGGCCGGCAGCTTCCAGATGGAGACATTGCCGCGCATTGGATATCGCCTGACCGTGGCCGGCGATGATCCGGCGACGCAGCCCCCCGTTCCTGACGCCGACGCGCCTGCTGCTCCGGTCGCACGGCCCAGCCGGCGCATGCTTATGGTCATGGCTGCGGGGGCTGGCGTGGCGGCGGCAACGGCCTGGGGCCTGGGGCGATATGGATCGTCGTCCGCCGATCCATCGGTCGACCGGTCGCTGACAATCGCGGCGCTGGCGATCGATGCGGGCGATCCGGCGCTGGGCATGATTGCGCGCACCACGGTCGATGCGCTGCGCGGCGATCTGACCCGGGTGCCCGGGCTGCGGGTGGCAGGGCATGCGCCCGGACAGGACATGGTTCCGCCAGATCCCGACGCAGGGGGCTATCATGTCGATGGAACATTGGTCAGGCCCACGCCCGATCGCCTGCGCCTGACGCTCAGCCTGACGCAGGGCGTAGGCGATCAGCAACTCTGGTCGGGCGCGTTCGATGCGGTCCCGTCAGAATTGGCGGATATGCAGCGCGACGCATCCGCCGCTCTGATCGAACAATTGGTGCTGCGCCTGCCGATCGGGCCGGGCGGTCCGACGGCGGTCGCCATGCGCGGCGATCCCGAAGCCTATCGTCTGAGCGAGACGGCGCGGGCCTTGTGCGACGATGTGCGCGAAAGGCTCCTGTCGGGGCAAAAAGATCAGGCGCAGAATCTGGCCGACAAGGTGGCGGCGCTGGCCGCCCGATCGCTGGCGCTGGCGCCGGAGAATCCCGGTGGGCTGGTCGTAATGGCGGACCTGACCCGCAATGGCTGGTCCCATGCAATCGTGGCGCAGGCATTGACCACCCAGCAACGGGTGGACCGGGCGATGGGGCTGCTGCGCAGGGCGCTGCGATCCGATCCGGCGAATGCGGCCGCCATGACGCGGATCGCCGACATATATCGCCGTTTCAGCTGGCGATGGGACGATGCGACGACCTTGTTTCGTCATGCACTGGTCAATGATTCGGCCAATATCGACGCGCATTGGGCCTATTCTCATCTGCTGGCGACGTTGGGGGATTGCGTGGCCGCGATGGATCATGCTTTGACCCTCAAGCGGCTGGCCGACGTGCATCTGTGGCATCGCATCACCCTGCCGCGCATGCTGCTGTTGGCCGGGCGGCATGATGCGGCGATGACGCTCTATTATCAGGAGCTTGAGGCGCGGCCAGACAGCTATTTCCTGCTCTATGAAATCTATTATCTGCTGGTGGCGCGGCGCGACCGGACGGGCCTGCAAGCCTATGTGCAACGCCTGGAAAGCGGATTGCGCCAGGATGCGGCGATCGACTGGACGATCGGCCGATGCCGTGCGGCGCTGGATGCCATGGTCGGGCATCCGCAGGCGCTGGTGGCGATTCTGAACAGGGAACTGGCCCATTATGATGCAGAAGGTCTGACCAGCGCCACGATCGGCGGGCGGGCGCGGGACGATATTCTCTTCATCCTGGCGATCGAATATGGCTGTGCTGGCGAATATGATCGCGCCATTCAATTGCTGGACCGGGCGTTGCAGGCCATGTCGGTCTATTGGCTGGCGTCCCTGCCTTATGGCGATGCGCCTTTCCCGCCAGCGATGCAGCGCGATCCGCGTTTTCAGGCGTTATGGCGGCGCGATGCCCGGCTGGCCGATGCGGTCGATCGCCGGCGTCGGGCTGCGCAAGCCCGGCGGTCGAGCGCGGTCTGGTCTGACGGCACGGCGACGGACGCCCATTTCCCCACAGCATTGCAGGATCGGCTGGACGCCGTTTTGCAACAGATCGACCGCGCGAAAGGCGCCGGCTGATCGGCGAACGGCAAAAGAAAAGGGCCGGACCCTAGGGAAGGTCCGACCCCGTTGAAACCGAAGGAAAGCGCTGGCTTAGACGTGGCAGCTCTGTGCGCTCTTGCCGGGCACGGTGATGGAGACATCGTTGCCCGAACCCTTGACCTCGAAGCCGCCCTCGGCGGTGAAGGGCTGACCGGCTTCGGCCGCCTTCAGCGAGGTGGCGGTGCCGTTCTTTTCCGTGCGCAGCAGCGCGGTCTTGTCGTCGCTCATGAAGTCGACGAAGATCAGGCTGTTGTCCTTGCAGCGATACTGCTTGTTGGCCTTAACCGAAGGCGGCAGTTCGACCGGCGCGGCATTGGCCAGCTGGGCTGCCATCGGGTCGGCGGGGCCGCCCACGACTTCAGGTTCGTCACTCTTGTTGCAGGCCGACAGAAGGGCGACGCTCGCAACGGCGATCAGGGAGAGATATTGTTTCATAGCGGTCCTTGTTATGTGCAACTGCAACATGGGGGTCAACGCAAAATGACGCTTTTTCCGCCATCGCCCTGATATGATGTCATGACGCCATGATGACAGGCTGGCGAGGGGAGAGGCGCAGCGAGGCTGGGAACGGGGGCTGTTCGCCATAAATGCCGGGCGCGGGCTTGACCGGGGGCGTGGGCGCGGCCAATGCAGGGGCATGGCTGAGGATGTGACCACCCCCGATCTTTCGACCCTGTCCTTCGAGGATGCGCTGCGCGCGCTGGAGCAGATTGTGCGTCGCCTTGAAAGCGGGGACGTGCCGCTCGATGAATCGATTTCGCTCTATGCGAAAGGCGAAGAGCTGCGCAAACGCTGCGCCGAGCGGCTTCAGGCGGCCGAGGCGCGCATCGCCAAGCTGACGGTCGATGCAAACGGCGCTGTGACCGGCGCCCAGCCCTTCGGCGCGGATTGATCGATATGAACGGGGGAGGGGGCGCCTCCGCAACCGCTCTGGTCACAGCGCGCGCCGCCAGCGTCGCGGCGGACATTGACGCGGCTTTCGATCGCCTGCTGGCCGTGCCGGATGACCCGCGCCGTCGTCTCTATGAAGCGATGCGCCATGCCGCGATCGGCGGGGGCAAGCGGCTGCGGCCGTTGCTGGTGCAGGCGGCCAGCGACCTGTTCAATATTTCGCGCGAGTCGGCGCTGCGCGTCGGCCTCGCGATCGAATGCATCCATGTCTATTCGCTGATCCATGACGATCTGCCGGCGATGGACAATGACGACATGCGCCGCGGCAAGCCGACGGTGCACAAGGCGTTTGACGAGGCGACGGCGATTCTGGCCGGCGATTGCCTGCACGATCTGGCGTTCGAAGTGCTGGCTGATGAGGAAACCCATCCCGATCCCTTCGTGCGTGTCGAACTGGTGAAGGCGCTGGCGCTGTCCAGCGGCCCGGCCGGCATGGCGGGCGGACAGATGATGGATCTGGAGGCGGAACGGACCCGCTTCGACCTGGCCACCGTCACCCGGCTGCAAAATCTCAAGACCGGCGCGCTGATCGCCTTTTGCGTGGAGGCGGCCGCGATCATGGCCCGTTTGCCGCATGAGGCGCGCATCGGCCTGCACGGCTATGCTCGCGACATCGGCCTCGCCTTCCAGATTGCCGATGACCTGCTGGATGTGGAGGGCGACCCGGACCTGGCCGGCAAGGCGCTGAACAAGGACGCTGCGGCGGGCAAGGAAACCTTCGTCTCGCTGCTGGGCGTGGAGCCGGCGCGTGAGCGCGGGCATATGCTGGTCGCGCAGGCAAAGGCGCATCTGCATGGCTATGGCGCGGAGGCCGATCTGCTCCGCGCGATCGCCGACTATATCGTGGAGAGGGATCGCTAAACCCATGAGCAAGCAGCGTATCGGCGTCTATCCCGGCACCTTCGACCCCATCACCCTGGGGCATATGGACATCATCCGGCGGGGCGCGAAGCTGGTCGACAAGCTGGTGATCGGCGTCACCACCAACATCAGCAAGTCGCCCATGTTCTCCGATGAGGAGCGGCTGGACATGGTGCGCCGTGAATGCGCGGGGATCGACACGGAAATCGTCGTCACCGGATTCAACTCGTTGCTGATGGACTTTGCCGAATCGCAGGGGGCCAGCGTCATCATCCGGGGTCTGCGCGCGGTCGCCGATTTCGAATATGAATATCAGATGGCGGGCATGAACCAGCAGATCAACGGCCGCGTCGAAACCGTCTTCCTGATGGCGGACGTCTCGCTCCAGCCGATCGCGTCGCGGCTGGTGAAGGAAATCGCGCTCTATGGCGGGCCGATCCATAAATTCGTCAGCCCCGCCGTGCGCGACGAAGTGGTGGAACGGGTCGAGAAGCTGGGTCGCAAGGGCGATTAAATGCCTGCATCGCGGCATGATCCGCGCGCATTTTGCAAAAGGACTCCCTCGTTTCAGCCTGCGTTCAGTTGCCAATCGCGATCAGCGCGCTATCAGGGCGGTGCGACCCATCGGGCCAGTTTGTTTAAGGAAAGCCTCATTCATGCGTTTGACTAGCGCGCTCAAGACCGTGGCGATCGGCTTCGCCCTCTCCGCGTCCGGCGTGGCCTTTGCCCAGGGTGGCGGGGGCGGCAATGCCGAGGAAATGAAGAAGGCGGAAGCCGCCGTGCGCGCACAGGATAATGTGAAGTCGCTGGAGGCGGACCCCGTCACCAAGCTGCCGCCCGCGACCGTGCCTGCCGATCCGCAGAATATCTGGGATCTCGACCTGTCGAGCGGCGGCCGCGTGCGCATTCAGCTGCGCCCGGACATCGCGCCAAACCATGTGGAGCGGATCAAGGAACTGACGCGCCAGGGCTTTTACAATGGCCTGAAATTCCACCGAGTCATTCCCGGCTTCATGGCGCAGGGCGGCGATCCCAAAGGGGATGGCACCGGCGGTTCGCAACTCCCCGATCTGAAGGCCGAATTCAACCTGATGCCCCATTTGCGCGGCACCCTGTCGATGGCCCGCGCCCAGAGCGAGGATAGCGCCAACAGCCAGTTCTTCATCGTCCTGCTGCCGCGCATGCAGCTCGACAAGAAATATACGGTCTTCGGCCGCGTGATCGAAGGCATGCAATATGTCGACGCAATCCATGAGGGCGAGCCGCCGGCCGACCCCAGCGTGATCCTGCAGGCGTCGATCGAAAGCGACGGCAAGCCGCCGGTGACGGCCGCGGCGCCGCCGGCCGCGCCCGCGCCTTCGATCATCGGCACGCCGGCTCCCACGGCAAAGAAGCCCGTCGCTGCGGCCAAAAAGCCTGCGCCGGCCGCGAAGAAGAAATAAGCCGGTTCGTCCGGCCGATCAGCCATGCGCGTAGACCTGTTCGATTTTGATCTGCCGGCGGAGAATATCGCGCTCCGCCCGGCGTCCCCGCGCGATAGCGCGCGGCTGTTGCTGGCGCCCGGCGACGGCGCGATGCAGGATCGCATCGTCCGCGACCTGCCGTCGCTGCTGCGCGCCGGCGACGTGCTGGTGTTCAACGATACCAAGGTCATTCCCGCCCAGCTGGAAGGCATGCGGGGCGAAGCGCGGATCGGCGCGACGCTGCACAAAAGGCAGGGGCTGCGCCAGTGGCAGGCGTTCCTGCGCAATGCCAAGCGGGTGCGCGCGGGCGATCGAATCGATTTCGGCGCGGGCGTCACGGCCATTGCCGGGCCGCGCGACGAAGATGGCGGCGTGACGCTGGATTTTGAGGGCGACGAGCCGGTCGAGATTTTGCTGGAGCGGGCAGGGCGGATGCCGCTGCCCCCCTATATCGCCAGCAAGCGCCCGACCGATGAGCGCGACCGCAGCGATTATCAGACGATGTTCGCGCGCGAAGATGGCGCTGTGGCTGCGCCCACCGCTGCCTTGCATTTCACGCCGGATCTGATGGCGGCGATCGCGCAGGCGGGCGTGAAGACCGAAACGCTGACCCTGCATGTCGGCGCGGGTACTTTTCTGCCGGTCAAGGCGGACGATACCGATGACCATCGCATGCATGCCGAATGGGGCCGGATCGATGCCGCGACCGCCCATCGCCTGAATGCCGCGCGGGCGGCAGGTGGCCGGCTGATCGCGGTCGGCACCACATCGTTGCGCCTGCTGGAAAGCGCGGCGGGCGAAGACGGATTGCTGCGCCCCTTTGCCGATGAAACGCGCATCTTCATCACGCCGGGCTACCGCTTCCGCGCGGTCGACGGGCTGATGACCAATTTCCACCTGCCCAAATCGACCCTGTTCATGCTGGTCAGTGCCTTGATGGGCACGGAGCGGATGCAGGCTGTTTACGCGCATGCCATAGAAACGGGCTACCGCTTCTATTCCTATGGCGATTCCAGCCTGCTGCTGCCTGACCGCAGCCTTTAACGTGCCGCGCCACGCCGGGCGAGGCTGACCACGCCATAGCCGATGGCGGCCAGCGTGCCGATCTTCGCGACGGTCTTGAGCGCGCCCGACGCGGCATAGCCCAGGATCGCGCCCTTCACGCCGCTGTCGCCATCCTTGCGGTCGATCGCTGCGCCGATGACGGTGCCGATGATATTCTTCATGGATATCCCTTTCGCTGTTGCCGCAATGCAGCGCATGGCCGCGCCGGAAGTTCCCATCCGGTTCGCAGGTGAAACCTTTTGCGTCTCAAGCGTTGAATCCCCAGGCAATAGAGGAAGACGCGCATGCAGATCGCTTTCGGAAACGCCCGCCCCTCCTTCGCGAAGGGGTTCAGCCCGCTCTATCATGTGGGGGAGGCGAATCGCTGCCCGTCCTGCACCCGGCAGCAATGGATCGTTGGCCGGATGGTGGCCGAATGCGCCTTTTGCGGCACGGCTTTGCCACTGGAGCAGTTCAGCACCTACAGCGCCCGCCCACGGATCGCGCGTCAGGGGGCCGGTGTCGAAATCATGCCCGAAGAACTGCGCGCCATATCCTGATCCGCTCAGGCGCGCCCCACGAACAGAAAGCCGACCGCCCCCATGATGCAGGCGAAGGCGGCCAGATGGCGCCAGTGCAGCGGCTCGCCCAGCACCGTCACCATGAAGCCGCCGAAGATGATCAGCGCAATCGCCTCCTGCGCGACCTTGAGCTGTCCCGCGCTCCAGCCATGGGCGTAGCCGACCCGGTTGGCGGGCACGGCCAGACAATATTCGATCAGCGCGATGCCCCAACTGATCAGGATCACCAACAGGATCGGCTTATCCATCCCGCCTTTCAGATGCCAATACCAGGCGATCGTCATGAAGATGTTGGACAGGATCAACAGGATGATGGTCGGCATGGCGGCCTCACGCGGGACGGGAGGATGCTTTGCAGACTCCGTTCGGCTGGCGCAAGCGGCCATGAAAAAGGCCCGGCGATGATCGCCGGGCCTTCAGGCTAAATCAGCGATAGCGCGTGCCGCTATAGCTGGTGGAGCGGCTGCTATAGCCTTCGCCGGTCCAGCCGCTGCGATTCTGGTCGCGCTCGCCGAACAGGGCATTTTGCTCGCGCTCGGTGCGCCAGGCTTCCTGCGCCTGCTCGGCGGTCTTTTCCAGCGTCACCTTGGTTGCGTCGACCGACTTGATCCAGCTTGACGGAATGGAATGATGCACGCCGCCGGCATCCTGGTCATTCTTCGTCAGGATGATGCGGTCGCCGCGCAGCTTGTCCACCGTACCGACATGCTCGCCATCGCTGCCGACCACCTCCTGATGCTCCTGCACCTGATGGATCGCCTGCCGCTGTTCGCCCCGACGGGTGCGCCAAGTGCCGAATTCGCTGTTGAAGCGGTCGCGATTTTCGCGCTGATATTCGCTATAGTCGCGGTCCAGCTCATCGATCCGCTGCTGGCGCCAGGCATGGTAATTGCTGTCATGATGGGCGCCATAATCATGTTGCGGACCATAGCTGTTGATGCGGGATCCATGATCCTCGCTGCCGTAACCGCTGCGCTCGCCACTATAGGGCACGAAACCACGGCCGGGCAGATAGTTATTGCCGGATGCCGACGCATAGCCCAGCCGGCTCGACTGATCGCGCGGGTCGCCATAGGGGCGATTATAATATTCGTCATATTCGCGCCGGCGTTCGGCCTCTTCATCGCCGAACCAACTGCGAATCTCGTCACCTGCCCGGTCGAAAAAGCCGCGATCATCATAATCATAGTCGGCCGGGGGGCGGCGCAGATCGGGTCCGCCAAACTGGCCCCGCGTGCCATAGCGATATCCGCGATCGTCGCGCGGGTCGCGTTGCGCGCGATACCGGTCGCCCCGGTCCCAGCCGGTGGAATAGCGATCCTCGCCATAGCGGCGTCCGCCTTGATAACCCATCGTCCATCTCCTTATGTCGCTGGCGACGCATCGTCGGCGTCGTCGCTGTATCAATGGGTGGACGAGGGCATCGTTCCGGGCGTTACGCAGGAGTAATGTCTGGCCCAAATACCGGTCCGTCGCGGCCAAAAGCCCTGCCATTTCGCGGGCTTGATCGAGATTAACAAGGCCCACGCTTTTTTGCGCAAAAGACCGTTGCATGGGCCAAATTGCTCGCCTATAGGCAGCGCTCCTTCAAGGGGCCTTAGCTCAGCTGGGAGAGCGCGTCGTTCGCAATGACGAGGTCAGGGGTTCGATCCCCCTAGGCTCCACCAACCTCCTTATCGGGGTTGCACCGAAGGACTTTACCGCCAGCGCCTCGAGCGCCTAGAGCGGTTTTCATGACAGAAGATGCTGATACGGGCCGTCCTGCCGCGACGGTGGTGGTCGTGCGCGATCGGGCTGACGGCTTGCCGGAATTGCTGATGGTGGAGCGCGCGTCGACCATGGCCTTTGCCGCAGGGGCGCTGGTCTTTCCCGGCGGCGCGGTGGACCCGGCCGACCATGCGCTGGCGGCGCGGATCGGCGGCGCGCTGGACCAGGATGAAGCGGCCGGGCGCATCGCCGCAATCCGGGAAACGATCGAGGAAGCAGGGTTGGGCGTTGGGCTGACCGGCGCGGTCGACGCGGCGAGCGTGCTGCGCCTGCGCGACGGATTGCAGGACGGCAAGGCGCTGGGCGATCTGCTCGACCGGCACGGTCTTGGGCTGAATCTGGAGGCTCTGACGCCCTTCGCCCGTTGGCATCCTGCCCCGTTCGAGCAGGCGAGGCGGGTGTTCGATACGCGCTTCTATCTGGCCCGCGCGCCGCAGCGTCAGGTGGCGAGCGTCGACAAGACCGAGAATGTGCGCCTGTTCTGGAGCAGCGCCGCCGACACGCTGGCGCGGTGCGACAGGGGCGATGGACGCATCATCTTTCCCACCCGGCGCAATCTGGAGCGGCTGGCGCGCTTTGCCTCCCATGCCGATCTGGTCGCGCATGCGGCCGCCTATCCAGTGGAGAAGGTGCGCCCGTGGAAGGAGGATCGCGACGGCGAACTGCATCTGTGCATCCCCGATCATCTGGGATATCCGGTCACGTCGGAACCATTGGGGCAGGTCCGGCGTGCTTAGCGGGTGAGAAAACTGCATTTGACCCTGCGCCGCCTTGTCTTGCTGGGCGGCGCGTTCCTCATCCTGTTCCTCGGCTATGCCTGGTTGCGGCAACGGCCGCAGGATCTGCCTTGGACCGATCTGGACCTTGCCCAGCCGATCGGCTTGTTCACCGGGCGCAAGCTCGCCGCGCTGACCAATGATGCGCCACGGTGCAAGGCGCTGCTGGATCGCGCCGGCGTCGATTATGGCGCGATGAAGCCCGGCGGCGCGGATCAGTGCGCCTATGCCGATGCGGTACGGCTCCGGCCGGAGGCGGGCGCGATCACCCTTGCGCCGGCTTCGGTCGCGCCCTCCTGTCCGGTGGTGGCCGCGCTCAAACTATGGGAATGGCAGGTGGTTCAGCCCGCCGCCCAGCGCATCTACGGCCAGCCCGTCCGCACCATCCGCCATTTCGGCAGCTATAGCTGCCGCCGCATGTACGGCCGCAGTCAGGGCGATTATAGCGAACATGCCACGGCGGACGCGATCGATGTCGCCGCCTTCGTGCTGAAGGACGGGCGGCAGATCAGTGTGCTGAACGACTGGAAGGGGCAGGGGAAGGACGCCACCTTCCTGCGCGCGGCGCGGGACGGGGCTTGTGACCTGTTTTCGACCGTGCTGTCACCCGACTATAATGCGGCCCATCGCGATCATTTCCACCTGGATCAGGCGGAACGCGGCGCGACCGGATGGCGGGCCTGCCGGTAACGGGCCTATTGCCCGAACCCGGCCTCCCGCGCGACGGCCACCGCTTCGCGGGCGGCGGCCAGCAATGCGCCGCTCTTCGCTTCGGTTTCGCGCTGTTCATAGTCGGCGGTCGAATCCGCGACGATCCCCGCGCCCGCCTGCACATGCATCACGCCATCCTTCAGAACGGCGGTGCGCAGCACGATACAGCTGTCCATATTGCCGTCCGGCCCGAAATAGCCGACCCCGCCGGCATAGGCGCCGCGCGTTTCCGGCTCCAGTTCGGCGATGATCTCGCAAGCGCGGACCTTGGGCGCGCCCGATACGGTGCCGGCGGGGAAGCCGGCAAACAGCGCGTCGATCGCATCCTTTTCCGGCGACAGGCGGCCGACCACATTCGATACGATGTGCATGACATGGCTGTAAAATTCGACGGTGTAGCTTTCCGTCACCGTCACCGATCCGGCGCTGGCCACCCGGCCGACATCGTTGCGGCCGAGATCCAGCAGCATCAGATGCTCGGCCCGTTCCTTGGGATCGGCGAGCAGGCTTTCGCGGTTGGCTGCATCCTCGACCGCATTCTGTCCACGCGGGCGGGTGCCGGCGATCGGGCGGATCGTCACTTCGCCATTGCGCGCGCGCACCAATATTTCGGGGGATGATCCGATCAGCGCAAAGCCGGGCAGGTCCAGATAATAGAGGAAGGGCGACGGGTTGATCCGCCGCAGCGCGCGATAGAGGGCGATAGGCGGCAAAGTGAAGGGGCTGGTGAAACGCTGCGCCAGCACCACCTGAAAAATATCGCCCGCGACGATATAGTCCTTCGCCTTCTCCACCATCTGGGCATAGCGGCCCGGTTCCAGTACCGGCGTCACCGCCACATCGGCGATCTCGGCCGGGGCAGTAGTGGCGGGCAGCGGCGCGGCGAGGCGCGCGGCGGCGGCGTCGATCCGCTCCAGCGCGCATTCGATCGCCTTGTCAGGATCGGCAAAGCTGCCCTTCCACACCGGCGACACGATATAGAGCTGATCGGCCAGGCGATCGAAGATCAGGATCACGGTCGGCCGCACGAACAGCATGTCGGGCACGCCGATCGGGTTGGCGGCGGGGCGGGGCAGTTTTTCCACCAGCCCGACCGTTTCATAACCGAAATAGCCGACCAGGCAGGCGAGCGCGGGCGGCAGCGCCCCGTCCATCTCCGCCCGGCATTCAGCCACCAAAGCGCGCAACGCATCTAGCGCGCCCGCTTTTTCGGGGACGAAGGCGTCGCGATCGCTCGCCCATTGGCGGTTGATCTCGGCGCTCTGGCCGTTGGCGCGGAAGACGAGGTCGGGGGCAAGGCCGATCAGGCTGTACCGGCCGCGCACCGCGCCGCCCTCGACCGATTCGAGCAGATAGTCGCCACGATCGGATTCGAATAGCTTGAGCGCGGCGGAGATCGGCGTGTCGGTGTCGGCAATTTGCCGCCGCCACACCAAAGCCGATTCGCCCCGCGCCAGCGCCGCGCGCGCAAAGCTCACGCCATCCATGCCTCCGCCGATCGCCGCCATATTACTGGTCGCCGCTGTTGGTGGTCGACAGTGCCTGACGCACCTGCGCCACGGCATTGGCGTTGCGGGTGACTTTCAGCTCCTTTTCGATCGCGCGTTCGAACTGTTGGCCATATTCCTGACCCACCACTTCGGCGAGCTGGGTGCGGACCTGATTGAGCAATTCGGGCTGGCCCTTGGCGTCGCCGCGCTCGATCTTGTTGAGCTGCACCACGAAGTAGCCGCGATCCTGCCCGATCGGCAGCGTCTTGACCGTATTGGCGGCCATCGCGAACAGGATGGCGACCTCGGCCGGCGGGCGCTGTTCGCCGCGCATGATGTCGGCGCGGCGGCCGCCCAGCATCTGCGGCGCGGGCAGGTTCACCCCGGCCTGCGCGATCGCGTCGGCCAGTTTCGCGCCCTTGGCGACCTTCGCCTGGATCTGCTCGGCCAGCGCCTTGGCCTTCGCATTGCCGGCGTTCAGCTTATACTGGGCCAGCACCAGCTGCTTGACCTCGGCCAGCGGCGGCGGCGCGGCGGCGATGATCTCGCCCGGCGCGGCCAGCGCATAGCGTTTGTCGGGGGTGATCGGGATCAGCTGGGCGTCGTCGTCCGCGCTCATGGCGAAGACGGGGGCCAGCACCGGCTTCAGGTCGGCGGGCGCATCATAAGCCTGATCCTTCACCTGCTTGCCCGTGGCGAGCAGGGCGGGGCTGGTTTCCAGCGTCAGGCCATTATCCTTGGCCACTTCCTGGAACGTGCCGCCATCGGCGATCGCATTTTCGATCTTGCCGGTGAAGTCATTGAGCAGCTGCTTTTCCTTCTGCGCGCGCAGCGTGGTGACGATTTCGTCGCGCACGGCGGCCAACGGACGGGCAGGCGTTTCCTTGACCGCCGTCACGCGCACCAGCAACCAGCCCAGCGCACCGCGCACCGGACCCACCAGGTCGCCCTGCTTGGCGGCCCAGGCTGCGTCGGCGACCGGCTTGCTGGCCGTGGCGGTCAGCGCCTCGCGGCTCTGGTCGGTCAGCGTCGAAACCGCCAGACCCGCGCCCTTGGCGGCATCGGCCAGGCTCTTGCCGGCCTTCACCTGATCGGCGATCGCCTTGGCGCCGGCCTGCGTCGGCAGCACCAGCTGTTCGACGCTGCGGCTTTCCTTGGCGGCATAGGCGGCCTTGCTCTGATTATAATAAGCGCTGATTTCCGCATCGCTGGGCTGCGACGCCTGCGCGAAACGCTCCGCATCGATGATGGCGTAGCGGATGCGGCGCTGTTCGGGGATCATGAAGCGCGCGCTGTTCTTTTTGTAGAAATCGTTCAGCTGCGCGTCGGTCGGGTTCTTTTCGTCGAGGAAGGCGACCGCCGGGATCGCCGCCACCGTGCCCTGCCGCGCTTCCAGCAGCAACGATGCATAGGGCAATGTCTGGCTGTCGGTCAGCTTCACGCCCAGACCCACCGGGGCCAGCAACTGGCGTTGCAGGATTTCGCGGCTGATATCGTCGCGCAGCGCCTGTTCGGTCAACCGCTCGCGGGTCAGCAAGGCGCGGAAGCTTTCCTGGCTGAAATTGCCGGCCGCATCCTGAAAGGCGGGGATTTGCGCGATTTGCGCATCGACCAGCCGCTTGGAGATATGCACATTCTGATCGTCGGCAAAGGCGCGCAGCGCCAGCGCGCCGACCAGCTGGTCATACACCTGCGCCGCGCCGCCCTGCGCCAGAAAATCGCCGATCTGCAACGCCGGATTGGACCGGCGCGCATTTTCGAACACGCGCTGCACGCGGTCCTGATATTCGGCCTGGCTCAGCGTCTGCCCCTTTGTCTTGGCGGCCGAACCGCCGCCCAGCAGCGATCCGTTGCCGAACTTTCCGCTGGTGATGTCGCCCATGATGAAGGCGGCGGCGATGATCCCCAGAAACAGGATCGCAATCAGCGCGCCGAATTTGGAATGAATGATGCGGCGAAAGACAGAGAGCATAAGAATGTCCGAACTGCGGGCGTTATGGCGGCCCGCTTTAGGCGCGGATGCGCGCGGCGGCAAGGCTTGCACTGGACAAATGCGTGAGCGCCGTTCATCGGCTTATATCAGCAATCTGCGCTTTCGAAGGAGACGCCAGGGCAATGGCCCGGCGGCGAAGGGGCGGGGGGCGACGTGCAGCAATAATCAAAAGGATATGATTGATGGGCAGGCGCAAGCTGGTTGTCGGCAATTGGAAGATGAACGGGATGCGCGCGCATCTTGACGAGGTGGAGGCGATTGGTCGCGTGGCGGCTGCGCATCCGTCGGTGGAAGTGGGCCTCTGCCTGCCAGCCACGCTGATCATGGCGGGATCGGAACGGCGCGGCGCGGCGTTCATCGGCGCGCAAAACTGCCATATGGACATTAGCGGCGCCTATACCGGGTCGCTGTCGGCCGACATGCTGGCCGAAGCCGGCGCCACCTGGGTCATCACCGGCCATAGCGAACGGCGTGAGGCGCGGGGCGAAACCAATGCCGATATCGCCGCCAAATCGGCCGCCGCGCATCAGGCGGGCATCAATGTGATTTTGTGCGTGGGCGAAACGCTGGCGGTGCGCGACGCGGGCCGGGCTGAACAGGTCGTGGCGGACCAGTTGCTGGCGTCCTTGCCCGATGAAGCGTCGGCGGACTGGCTGGCCGTCGCCTATGAACCCATCTGGGCGATCGGCACCGGCCGCATTCCCACGATGGAGGCCGTCGCCTCCATGCACGCGGCCCTGCGCGCCGCCCTCGCCAGCCGGATCGGCGCAGAGGCGGACAAGGTGCGAATCCTCTATGGCGGGTCGATGAACGGCGACAATGCAGCCGACCTGATGGCCATTGCCGACGTCGACGGCGGCCTTGTGGGCGGCGCGAGCCTGTCTGCGAAGAAATTCGCGCCCATCATCGACGCCGCCGACCAGCGTATGGCGGCTGCGGCGTAAACGGCAATAGCCCCTCCCTTTCCAGGGAGGGGTTGGGGAGGGTGGCGAGCGAAGCGAGCTTCTGCCCTTTTTTATAGGAGAGGCGGCGCTCGCTGCGCTCGCGACCCACCCCCGGCCCCTCCCTTGAAAGGGAGGGGAGAAAAGGTGCGGTTGCCCCCGCGCCTCATCATCGCTATGTGCGCGCCAACGCCCTCCTTCACCGGACAGATATAACCGCAATGTTCACCTTCCTTCTTGTCGTGCAGGCGATCATCGCCGCCCTGCTGGTTACCGTCATTCTGATGCAGAAGTCGGAAGGCGGCGGTCTGGGCGTGGGCGGCAGCCCGGCCGGCCTGATGTCGGCGCGCGGCGCGGCGGATTTCCTGACCCGGTCGACCACCGTGCTCGCCAGCATCTTCGTGCTGCTGTCGATCGTGATGGCGGTCATCGCATCGGTGCGCCATGCGCCCAGCGACATCGACACCTCGCTGGTCAAGCAGGCCCCGGCCACGCAGAGCGCGCCGGCCACGCCGACTGCCGATCCGCTGGCGGGCGCGGCCAGCAACGCGGCGTCCGCTCCGGCGGCGAACGGCGCGGTTCCGCTCGCCAACTAAACCTTTCACCGATCTTTCGATCTTTTTTTAAGCGCGCGTGGATTCGCGCGCTTGCCCTTTGTTGTTTCGAAAGGCTAAGCCTCTCCTCCCATGACGCGGTATATTTTCATCACCGGCGGCGTGGTCTCCTCGCTTGGCAAGGGCCTTATGGCCGCATCGCTCGCAGCCCTGCTGCAAGCGCGAGGTTTCCGTGTGCGCATTCGGAAATTCGATCCCTATCTCAACGTCGATCCGGGCACCATGTCGCCCTATCAGCACGGTGAGGTTTATGTGACCGACGACGGGGCGGAAACCGACCTCGACCTTGGCCATTACGAGCGTTTCACCGGGGTTTCGGCGCGTCAGTCGGACAATGTGACGCAGGGCCGCGTCTATCAGACGATCATCCAGCGCGAACGGCGCGGCGATTATCTGGGCGCGACGGTGCAGGTCATCCCGCACGTCACCGATGAGATCAAGGCGTTTGCCACCGCCGATACCGAAGACCTGGATTTCGTGCTGTGCGAAATCGGCGGCACGGTGGGCGACATCGAATCGCTGCCCTTCATGGAAGCGATTCGCCAGCTGCATAATGATCTGGATCGCGGCCAGTCGATCTTCGTCCATGTGACGCTGGTGCCCTATATCGCGGCCGCCGGCGAACTGAAGACCAAGCCGACCCAGCGCAGCGTGCGCGACCTGACCTCGCTCGGCATCCAGCCCGACATCCTTCTGTGCCGCTGCGAGCATCCGCTGCCCGACAGCGAGCGCAAGAAGATCGCGCTGTTCTGTAATGTGCGTCCCGAAGCGGTCATCCCTGCGCTCGACGCCAGCAGCATCTATGCCGTGCCGCATCAATATCATGCGGAAGGGCTGGACAATGAAGTGCTGCGCGCCTTCGGCATCAAGGATGCGCCCGCGCCCGCGCTTGCTCGCTGGGACGACATCATGGATCGCCAGCAGAACCCCGAAGGCGAAGTGACCATCGGCGTGGTCGGCAAATATGTCGGCCTGCTCGACGCCTATAAGTCGCTGCACGAAGCGCTCAATCATGGCGGCCTGGCCAATCGCGTAAAGGTGAAGGTCAAGTGGATCGACGCCGAACTGTTCGAAAAGGGCGAGGATCTCGTCGCCAGCCTTGAACCGATGCACGGCATTCTCGTCCCCGGCGGCTTTGGCGTGCGCGGGTCGGAAGGCAAGATCGCTTCGGTCAAGTTCGCACGCGAACGCAATGTGCCCTTCTTCGGCATCTGCCTCGGCATGCAGATGGCCTGCATCGAAGGCGCGCGGAACACCGCGGGCATTGCCGATGCATCCACCACCGAATTTGGCGAAACCACGGAACCGGTCGTCGGCCTCATCACTGAATGGATGAGCAAGGAGGGCCTGCAAAAGCGCACCGCCGACACCGATCTGGGCGGCACCATGCGTCTGGGCGCCTATCCGGCCAAGCTCGCCGGCAACAGCGTCGTCGCGGGCGTCTATGGCGCGACCGAGATCAGCGAACGGCACCGCCATCGCTATGAAGTCAATGCCGGCTATCGCGAGCCGCTGGAAAAGGGCGGCCTGATCTTCTCGGGCATGTCGCCGGACGGCACGCTGCCCGAAATCGTCGAGCGGCCCGACCATAGCTGGTTTGTGGGCGTGCAGTTCCACCCGGAATTGAAGTCCAAGCCCTTCGATCCGCACCCGCTCTTCGCCAGCTTCATCGAAGCGGCGGTCAAGCAGAGCCGGTTGGTATAAAAGAGAATGGGGCCGCGAGGCCCCGTTTTTCGTTTCAGTCCTTGGGCGCGTCGAAGAGATGCCGATACTGGCGCGGCTGGCAGCGCAGATATTGCGGCGCGGCCTTCACGCTCGCCCCCAGATGCGCCGCCGCATGCCAGGGCCAGCGCGGATCGTAGAGGATGGTCCGCGCAATCGCGATCAGGTCCGCGTCGCCCGTGCCGACGATCGCTTCAGCCTGTTCGAAATCGGTGATCAGGCCCACAGCGATCACCGGCATGTCCACCGCCTGTTTCACCGCGCGGGCGAGCGGCACCTGATAGCTCGGACCCACCGGAATGTCCTGACGTGGGTCGAGGCCGCCGCTCGACACATGGATGGCGCTGCATCCGCGCGCCTCCAGCGCCTTGGCAAATTCGATCGTCTGATCGATATCCCAGCCGCCTGTGACCCAGTCGGTGCCCGACACCCGCATCGTCACCGCCTTCTCCGCCGGGAAGGCGGCGCGCACCGCATCGAAAATCTCCAGCGGCAACCGCATGCGATTTTCAAGGCTGCCGCCATAATCGTCGTCGCGCTTGTTGGAGAGAGGCGAGAGGAACTGGTGCATCAGATAGCCATGCGCGCCATGCAACTGGATCGCATCCAGCCCCAGATTGTCGGCCCGCTTCGCCGCCGCGACAAAGGCGTCGCGCAGCCGGTCGATCCCCGCCTTGTCCAGCGCCATCGGCGCATTGGTGCCCGGCGTGAAGGGCAGGGGGGATGGCGCGACCGTCTGCCAACCAAGATCATGGTCCGGCGCAATCTGCGCGCCGCCCTTCCATGGCGGCTCGACCGACGCTTTGCGCCCGGCATGGCCCAGCTGGATCGCGATCGGCATGTCGCTATGGGCGCGCACGCCGTCCAGCACGCGCTTCATCGCGGCCTGCGTGCGGTCGTCCCACAGACCCACATCGGCGTAGGAAATCCGCCCTTCGGGCAGCACGGCGGTCGCCTCGATCGTCAGCAGCGCCGCGCCCGATTGGGCCAACTGGCCCAGATGCATCAGATGCCAGTCGGTCATTTCGCCCTCGACCGCCGAATATTGGCACATGGGCGCGATGACGATGCGGTTGTCGAGGCGCAGGCCGCCGACATGGAAAGGCTGAAACAGCTTGGGGGCGCTCATGCGGTTCTCCAGTGGGGAAGAAAGAGAGGCGCGGGAGATAGGAAGCGCATCCGGCCGCGATAAGGGGGGCATCGTTACAATAGCGCAATCATCATGCAGAAGCGCGCCATGGCGCATGCGACATCAAAATGTCACATGTCGGTCATCGATATGCAGCGGCTTGGCAATGCGCCTGTCGCGCAGCTCTCCTAGTCGCGCCCCAACCAAAGGGGACTTCGACCATGACACGCCATCTGCCTTCCGCCATCAGCCTGTTCGCGCTGTCCTGCGCCATGACGGGCGTCGCCGCCGCGCAGGATGCCGTCCCCGGTGATGAAGGGGATGCGATCGTCGTCACCGGACAGCGCGCCCAGTTGCAGCGCTCGATCGATCAGAAGCGCGCGGCGTTGGGCATTGTCGACGTTACCGCATCCGACGATATGGGCCAGCTGCCCGACAAGAATGTCGCCGAAGCGGTTGAGCGTCTGCCCGGCGTCGGCGTGCAATATGATCAGGGCGAGGGGCGCTATGTCGCGGTGCGCGGCGTGCCTTCCAGCCTCAACGGCTACACCATCAACGGTTTCGAGATCGGCAATCCCGACGGTCTCGATCGTCGCCTGCCGCTCGACATCTTGTCGGGCCAGTTGCTCAAGCAGGTCGAAGTGGCGAAGGTGAAGACCGCCGACCTGACCGGGCAGGGCATCGGCGCGACCATCAACCTCGTCACCCAGACCGCCTTCGACTTCGACGATCGCTTCATCTTTCAGGCGAACGGGCAGGTCGGCTGGCAGGAACTGCGCAAGGGCGACAAGCCGATCAAGGGGGACGTCACTATCGGCACCCGCTTCGGCGCGGATGAACAGTTCGGCATATTGCTGGGCGCCAGCTATTCGGACCGCACCTACACCAGCTATGGCCTCTATCCCGACGATTGGGCGCCGGACGCCAACGCCGCGCGCGGGGCAGTACCAATCAACATCAAATATAATGATTATCGCCTGAAGCGCGAACGCATTGGTGCGGCCGGATCGTTCGACTGGCGCGGGGAAAATGTGCAGCTTTATGTGCGCGGCATCTATTCCAAGTTCAGCGAAGATGAATATCGCCAGCGCTTCCGTCTCGATTTCTCGGATATCGACTGGGACGCCAATGGCCTGACCGGACTTGCCTCGACCAGCGAGCAGCGGTCCGACCTGCGTCTGGAATATAAGGAAAAGTCGGTTCTCTCCATCATGGCCGGCGGCAAGGCGGACCTGAACGACAATTGGTCGCTCGATTTCGGCGCGGCGCGCACCCGCAATGAAGTGATCGAACCGAATAGCCTCTGGCAGTTTCGCGGCAATCCCGGCGCGGTCGCGGTCGACTTTTCCGACACGCTGTTCAGCGGGGTGCCGGTCGACGGCTATCTCGATCCATCGGATCTGGGTTTCCGCCAATATTCGCAACAAGATGAATATGGTCTGGAAAAAACCTGGCAGGGCCGGCTCGACCTGACCGGCAAGTTGCCCGCCATCGGCCAGAACAGCTTCGTCAAGATCGGCGCCAATGGCCGCTGGACCGACAAGATGTTCGATTCGTCCAACGACGTCTATGGTCGCGGCACCAGCGCCAACCGCTTCACCCTCAACGGCCTGTCGGGCGACAATGTCATTGTGAAACTGGGCGACGGGCGCAATTATTTCCTCGGCCCGGTCATCGATGCCGATCTGATCCGCGCCTATACCGACGGCAAGCTGGGCGGCGCGCAGTTCGTGCTCAACACGGCCACCAGCCTCGCCAATGAGACGCTGAGCGATTTTGACCTCAGCGAAAATGTCTATGCCGGCTATGCAATGGCCAATCTCGATTTCGGGGCGATTGCGCTCACCGCGGGCCTGCGCGTGGAGCGGACCGAACTCGATATCGACGGTTTTCTGCTGGAAGGAGACGTCGTTACCCCGACGTCGGGCAAGACGCGCTACACCAACTGGCTGCCCAGTCTGGTGGCGCGCATCACCCCGTCCAGCAACACCGTCTTCCGCCTGGCCTATTCGCGCAGCATCGGCCGGCCGAGCTACGCCGATCTGTCGCCGGGCGGCGCCGTCACGGTCGAGGGCGCGGACGAAATCAGCGTGTCGAGCGGCAACCCCGCGCTCAAACCCTATGTTGCGGACAATCTCGACATGTCGGCCGAATGGTATTTCGCGCCCGGCGGACTGCTCAGCATCGGTGCCTTCGCAAAGTTCATCCAGAACCCGATCTTTACCCAAAGCTACACCATTAACGGCGGCAGATTCGGCGGCGTCGCCTATGACCGCATCAATTTCAGCCAGACGCTGAACGCGGACAAGGGCGATATTATCGGGCTGGAGGCTGCCTATCAGCAGCAATTCACCTTCCTGCCGGGCCTGCTGTCCGGGCTGGGCGTCAACCTTAACCTGACGCTGATCGATTCGACCCTGCGCATGCCCGAACGGGGCGCCGTCGCTTTTCCCGAACAGTCCAAATTGCTTTGGGGCGCGCAGCTTTTCTATCAAAAGGGCATCGTCGAGGCGTCGGTCGCCTATCATCACACCGGCCGCGCGCTGTTGGCGGCGGGCGATATTCGTCTGAACGATCAATATAATGACGACCTGCGTCGTCTGGACGCGAAGATCGGCGTCGACCTGACGAAGAATGTCCGCATCTTCGCCGAAGCGCAGAATCTGACCGATGAGCCGACCCGCCAATATCAGGGCGGGGTGCGCGACTGGGTGATCCAGAATGAACGCTATGGCCGCACCTTCTACATGGGCGCGTCGGTAAAGTTCTGAACGCATCGATTGGTCCCTCCCCTCACGGGAGGGACCAATCGATCTCATTCCATCGGCGTCAGCTTCAGCATGCGGCCCTGCGATCCGTTGCGGCCATCCTCCAGCAGCCACAATGCGCCGTCCGGTCCCTGTTCGACCTCGCGGATGCGCGCGCCCATGTCCCATTGGTCGGCCTTTTCCGCTTTCTCGCCGTCCAGCTTCACCCGCACCAGGCTCTGGCTGGAAAGCCCGCCGATGAACAGCGATCCCTGCCACATCGGGAAAGCCGTGCCGGTATAATAGAGCAGCCCGCCCGGCGAAATGACCGGGTTCCAGCTGACCTTGGGCGCTTCATAGCCATCGCCCGCCTTGTGGTCGGGAATGTCGCGGCCGTCATAATGGCTGCCGTTCGACGCATTGGGCCAGCCATAGTTGAGACCGGGCTTGATGAGGTTTACCTCGTCCCCGCCTTGCGGTCCCATTTCCTGCTCCCACAAACGGCCATCCTTGTCGAAGGCCAGCCCCAACAGGTTGCGATGGCCATAGGACCAGATGGCGGGGTTGAAGCCCTTGGCGGCGAGCGGATTGCCCGCCGCCGGCGTGCCATCCAGGTTCAGGCGCAGCACCTTGCCCAAAGTCGCCTTCGGGTCTTGCGCCGGGTCGAATTTCTGCCGTTCGCCATTGGTGAAGAACAGATATTTGCCGTCGGGCGAGAAAGCGATGCGCCCGGAATAATGGCCGTTACCCTCGACATAGGGGCTGGCCCGGAAGATGACCTGCACGCCGTCCAGCTTGGTCGTCCCGTCGCTCGCCTGATTGAACGCCCCCTTGGCCAGCGCCACGCCCTTCAACCCGTCGCGTTCTTCGGAAAAGCTGAAATAGACCGCCTTGTCCTTGGCGAAGGTGGGTGAAAGCACCACGTCCATCAGCGCGCCTTGCCCGGCGCTGTCGGACTTGGGGATGCCCGCGACCGGGATCTTGGTGCCGTTTCCGGGATCGAACAGGATCATCTCGCCCGCCTTCTCCGTCACCAGCGCGCGGCCGTCGGGCAGGAATGTCATGGCCCAGGGCGAATCGAAATCGGCGATGATCGACGTCTTGAACGGTTTCTCCTGCGTTGTGGGCGTCTGGCTGTTGGCGCCGTCGCCCGAACAGGCGATCAGGGCTAAGGGGAGGGTGAACATCATCGAATGACGCATTGTTTCTTGTCTCCGTTCGCCCTGAGCCTGTCGAAGGGCCGTACTTCTCTTCTTAAAAAGAATGTGAAGGGCTTCGACAAGCTCTCCTGAGCCTGTGAAAAGGGCCGAACGGAAATGAGTGATGATTAAATTTGTTGCAGATTTTTCGCAGCCCGCCTATATCGGCAATGCTTCCTTACATCGTCAAACATGTCAGGGTCGCGGGCAACAGCTCGCGGCGCGGAAGTCCACATATCTGGTACATGGAGACTGCATGGCGGACATCGCCGAACTGACCGCATTGATCGAACCCGAAGTGAAGGCTTTGGGCTTTGAACTCGTGCGTATCAAGCTGTTCGGGTCGGGCGATGAATATACGCTTCAGATCATGGCCGAAAATCCCAAGACCAAGCAGCTTGTGATCGAAGATTGCGCCACCATCTCGCGCCGCATTTCGGACGTGATGGACGAAGTCGACCCGATCGAGGAAGCCTATCGTCTGGAAGTGAGTTCGCCCGGTATCGATCGGCCGCTGACCCGCCTGCACGATTTTCTCGAATGGGCCGGGCATGAGGCGAAGATCGCCGCGACCGAACTGGTCGAAGGGCGCAAGAGCTTTCGCGGCATTCTGGACGGCGTCGATGGCGAAGATATTCTCTTCACCGACGCCAAGGCCGGGGCCGTTTCCATTCCGTTCGCTCTGGTCGGCGAAGCCAAGCTATTGCTGACCGATCGACTGATTTCTGCTACCATGCCGCTCTCTTCCGATGGGGCGGATGAATTTGAAACCGAAGAATAAGGGTTCATAAAGTCATGGCCAACGCCATTTCCGCCAATCGGGCCGAACTGATCGCCATCGCCAATTCGGTGGCCAGCGAAAAGATGATCGACAAGGCCATCGTCATCGAGGCGATGGAAGACGCGATTCAGCGCGCCGCGCGCGCCCGTTACGGCGCCGAAAACGACATTCGTGCGAAATTGGACCCGGACAGCGGCGACCTGCGCCTGTGGCGCGTGGTCGAAGTGGTCGACACGGTTGAGGATTATTTCAAGCAGGTCGACCTCAAGCAGGCCGCCAAGCTGAAGAAGGACGCCGTCGTCGGCGACTTCATCGTCGATCCGCTGCCCGCCATCGATCTGGGCCGCATCGATGCCCAGTCGGCCAAGCAGGTCATCTTCCAGAAGGTCCGCGACGCCGAGCGTGAGCGCCAGCATGAAGAATATAAGGACCGCGTGGGTGAAATCATCACCGGCGTCGTCAAGTCGGTCGAATTTGGTCATGTCGTCGTCAATCTGGGCCGCGCCGAAGGCGTGATCCGCCGCGATCAGCAGATCCCGCGCGAAGTCGTCCGCGTCGGCGATCGCATCCGCTCGGTCGTGCTGAACGTGCGCCGCGAAAATCGCGGCCCGCAGATTTTCCTCAGCCGCGCGCACCCCGAATTCATGAAGAAGCTGTTCGCGCAGGAAGTCCCCGAAATCTATGATGGCGTCATCACCATCATGGCCGCCGCCCGCGATCCGGGTTCGCGCGCCAAGATCGGCGTCATCAGCCGTGACAGCAGCATCGACCCGGTCGGCGCCTGCGTCGGCATGAAGGGCAGCCGCGTTCAGGCCGTCGTGCAGGAAATGCAGGGCGAAAAGATCGACATCATCCCCTGGTCGGAAGATACGGCGACCTTCGTCGTCAACGCGCTTCAGCCTGCCCAGGTCGCCCGCGTCGTCATCGATGAAGAAGAAGAGCGCATCGAAGTCGTCGTTCCCGACGATCAGCTGTCGCTCGCCATCGGCCGTCGTGGCCAGAATGTCCGCCTCGCCAGCCAGCTGACCGGCAAGGCGATCGACATCATGACCGAAGCCGACGCCAGCGAAAAGCGCCAGAAGGAATTCGTCGCCCGTTCCGAACTGTTCCAGAACGAACTGGATGTGGATGAAACGCTCTCGCAGCTGCTGGTGGCCGAAGGCTTTGGCGAACTGGAAGAAGTCGCCTATGTCAGCGTCGAGGAACTGGCCGCGATCGAGGGCTTCGACGAAGACCTCGCCGCCGAATTGCAGAGCCGCGCGCAGGAAGCGCTCGACCGTCGTGAACAGGCCGCGCGCGAAGAGCGTCAGGCGCTGGGCGTCGAGGATGCTCTGGCCGACATGCCGCATCTGACCGAAGCGATGCTGGTCACGCTGGGCAAGGCGGGCGTCAAGACGCTCGACGATCTGGCCGACCTCGCCACCGACGAACTGGTGCAGAAGAAGCGCATCGACCAGCGTCGCCGCAAGTCCGACAGCAGCAGCGACGACAAGGGCGGCATCCTGGCGGCCTATGGCCTGTCCGACGAGCAGGGCAATGAGATCATCATGGCCGCCCGCGCCCACTGGTTCGAAGAGGAAGCATAAGTCTCCATGGCTGTTTTCGATATCCGTCCGGCTGCTCTTGGCTGGTCGCTCGTGGAGCGGCCGGGGCGGCGGACGGCTGTCGGTTTTGGCTCTCAACCAAGGGAGGACGCCAATGTTGCGGACACTCCCCGATGAGAGAATAAAGCTTCTCGACAGCGTCGGTCTTGCCCTTTCATCCGTTTTGGCGGAGGGGCGCGCATGACCGAACGCAAATGCATATTGACCGGCGACCGCGCCGATCCCGAAACGCTGGTCCGTCTGGCCATTGGCCCGGAAGGACAGGTTCTCCCCGATATCCGCGCCAAGGCGCCGGGGCGGGGCGCCTGGATCGGCGTGTCGCGCGCCGAGCTTGAAGCGGCTCTGGCCAAGGGCAAGCTGCGCGGCGCGCTGGCGCGCTCCTTCAAGGACGGCGATCTTCAGATTCCCGATACCCTGCCGGCCCTGATCGAGGATGGGTTACGCAAGGCGCTGCTCGATCGGCTGGGGCTGGAGGCGAAGGCGTCCATGCTGCTGACCGGATCGGAAAAGATCGACGTCGCCTGTCGCAAGGGACAGGTGCAGTTGCTGCTACATGCTGCCGATGCGGCGGCGGACGGCAACCGTAAACTGGATCAGGCGCTGCGCGTCGGTAAGGAAGCGGAAGGCACGGATTTGGCAGGCATCACCTTGCCTGTGGACCGCGATGCCCTATCTATGGCAATGGGGCGCGACAATGTCGTCCATATCGCGGTGACCGACTCGCGGGCAGCTTCGCGCCTGCGCGCGGCCATAGGCCGCTTGGAAAGCTATCTGGGTTGCGCTAACGGAGCGTCCGTGCATGGGGAGCATGTCTCCGCTGATGCGCCGGGCGTTCTGGAATGAGCATATCGCTCTGACGGGCACGGGCCGGAATGGCATCGAAGAATATAGGGCGTCGGCGGGCCTATCCGGCCGAAGCGGAAGTGAAGGGTTAAGTTCGATCATATGAGTGACAGCAAGGAAGACAAGCCGGTTCTGGGTCGCAAGCCGCTGGGCATCAAGCGGACCGTTGAATCCGGCCAGGTGCAGCAGCAGTTCAGCCATGGCCGCAAGAATACGGTCGTGGTTGAGGTGAAGCGGCGCCGCGTCCTGGGCAAGCCCGGTGAGACGACCGGTGGCGCTCCTGCGGCTGCGCCCCAGGTAGAGCCTGCGCCCGCCGCACCCGCGCCCGCAGCGCCCCGTCCGGCCGCGCCCGCGCCGCAACAGCCGCAGGCCCGCGCGCCGCAGCCCGCCCCGGTGCGGCACACGCCGCCGCAAAGCCTGATGTCGCGTCAGGAATTGCAGGCCAAGTTGCTGCGCGAAGCGGAAGAAGCCCGCATGAACGCGCTGGAGGATGCCCGTCGTCGTGAAGACGCCGCGCGCCTTGCCGCCAGCGAAGAAGAAAAGCGTCGCGCCGAAGAGAATCGCCAGGCCGCCGAAAATGCCGAGGCGCAAGCCGCGCGTCAGGCTGAAGAAGCCGCAAAGGCCGCCGAGGAAGCTGCAAAGGCGCCTGCGCCTGCGCCGGTGGAAGAGGCTGCGCCCGTCGCCGCCGCACCGGTTGAGGCTGCCGCCCCTGTCGAGGCGAAGCCCGCGACCACGGCGTCCACCATGCCGCCGCCGCGCCGCTTCACCCCGGTTGCGCCGATCAAGCGCCCCGAACCGGCCAAGCCCGATCGCGCCAAGAAGGGCGAGGATAATCGTCGCCAGGCTGGCAAGCTGACCGTGACCAAGGCTCTGGCCGATGATGACAGCGCCCGCGCCCGTTCGCTCGCCGCGCTGAAGCGTGCGCGTGAAAAGGAACGCCGCGCCCATTATTCGGGCGGTTCCAAGACCCGCGAAAAGCAGTCGCGCGATGTGATCGTGCCCGAAAGCATCACCGTTCAGGAACTTGCCAACCGTATGGCCGAAAAGGGCGCGGATCTGGTCAAGTCGCTGTTCAAGATGGGCACGGCCGTTACGCTCAACCAGTCGATCGATCAGGATACGGCGGAACTGCTGGTGGAAGAATTTGGCCACCGCATCCAGCGCGTGTCCGATGCCGACGTCGAAATCGGCATGGAAGGCGAGATCGACGCATTCGAAACGCTCAAGCCCCGCGCCCCGGTCGTCACCATCATGGGCCATGTCGACCATGGCAAGACCTCGCTGCTCGACGCGCTGCGCGGGACCGATGTGGTTGCCGGCGAAAGCGGCGGCATCACCCAGCATATCGGCGCCTATCAGGTGAAGACCAAGGGCGGTGACGTCATCACCTTCCTCGATACGCCGGGCCATGAAGCTTTCTCGGAAATGCGCGCCCGCGGCGCCAACGTCACCGACATCGTCATCCTGGTGGTGGCGGCCGACGACGGTCTGATGCCGCAGACGGTGGAAGCCATCAACCACACCAAGGCCGCTGGCGTGCCGATGATCGTTGCGATCAACAAGTGCGACAAGCCCGAAGCCAATCCCCAGAAGGTGCGTGAGCGCCTGCTGAGCGAAGAGGTCGTGGTCGAGGATATGGGCGGCGACGTTCAGGACGTGGAAGTGTCGGCGCTCAAGAAGACCGGCCTTGACGAACTGATCGAGAAGATCCTGCTCCAGGCCGAAGTCATGGAACTGACCGCCAATCCCGATCGCGCCGCCGAAGGCAATGTGATCGAGGCGCAGCTGGACAAGGGTCGTGGCGCCGTCGCCACCGTGCTGGTCCGCAAGGGCACGCTCAAGATTGGCGACACCTTCGTCATCGGGTCGGAAAGCGGCAAGGTCCGCGCGATGATCAATGACAAGGGGCAGCAGGTGAAGCTTGCCGGTCCCTCTACCCCGGTCGAGGTGCTGGGCCTGTCGGGCGTGCCGATGGCGGGTGATCAGCTCACCGTCGTCGAAAACGAAGCTCGCGCTCGCGAAGTCGCCGCCTATCGTCAGGAACTGGCGACCCGCAAGCGCACCACGGCTGCGCCCACCAGCTTCGAGAATATGTTCTCGGCGCTCAGCACCAAGGTCATCGAATATCCGGTGGTGGTGAAGGGCGATGTGCAGGGTTCGGTCGAAGCGATCGTGTCCTCGCTCAACAAGATCTCGACCGACGAGATCAAGGTGCGCATCCTGCATTCGGGTGTCGGCGCGATCACCGAAAGCGACGTTACGCTGGCCGCCGCCAGCCGCGCGCCGCTGATCGGCTTCAATGTCCGTCCCAACGCCAAGGCGCGTCAACTGGCGGAGCGCGAGAAGATTTCGCTGCGCTATTATGATGTGATCTACGACCTTCTTGAAGAAGTGCGTGGCGAAATGGCGGGTCAGCTGGCGCCCGAGCGCATCGAAACGATCGTGGGTCGTGCCGAAGTGCTTCAGGTGTTCCCGGCCGGCAAGAAGGACAAGGCGGCTGGTCTGCTCGTCCTCGACGGCATCATCCGCAAGGGTCTGGCCGCGCGCCTTACCCGCGACGATGTCATCGTGTCGCGCACCAACATCGCCTCGCTGCGCCGCTTCAAGGACGATGTGTCCGAAGTGCGCGCCGGTATGGAATGCGGTGCGGTCCTTCAGGACACCAACGACATCAAGGCTGGCGACACGCTCGAACTGTTCGAAGTCGAGGAGCGCGCCCGCACGCTGTAAATTTGTAACGGCCGGTCAGAGAAATGTAGCTGTCAGTTATATTTCTTGACCGGCCTTTGCTGTCTATATAGTTTGCGCATGTGGATATTCGCTTCTCGAAAACGGCGATGAAAGCGCTGCTGCGATCGAATAAGCGGACGCTTATCCGCCAGAAAATCGATGAACTGGCGCATGATCCGCTGTCATTGGACGCGAATGTCAAGCGGTTGCAGGGGCGACCCGAATCTCGATTGCGGGTTCAGGACTGGCGCGTGATTTTCCGCTTCGAGCAGAATATCCTCTGGATAGACGATATAGCGCCGCGCGGATCGGCATATGAGGTGAACCCATGACCGTTCAGATTGTCGAGATCGCCGGGCAAAAAATCGCCATGCTGCCGATCGAGGATTATCAGCGACTGGTCGACATAGCGGAGGATAAGGCCGATGCCGCTGCTGCTGCGGACGCTGAAACCCGCCGTAATGAGGGCGAGGACTATGTCCCCTCTGAAGTGGTTGACCAAATTTGTTCTGGCGTGAACCCGGTTCGGGTATGGCGCAAATATCGGAATTTGAAACAGAAAGATCTGGGGCAAATGGTCGGTTGTAGTGCAGCGCATATCAGCCAGATCGAAAATGAAGAAAGGCAGGCCAGCGCTGTTCTTTGGCGCAAGTTGGCGGATGCCCTGAATGTTTCCGTGGATGATTTGATGCCGGTGAGTGATGATGACTAACCAACCCGAAGGCCCCTCCGTCCGCCTGCTGCGCGTGGGCGAACAGGTGCGCCATGTCCTGTCGGACATTCTCCAGCGCGGCGATGTGCATGACGATGTGCTGGCAAAGCATGTCGTCAGCGTCACCGAAGTGCGCATGTCGCCCGACCTGCGCCACGCCACCGTCTTCATCAAGTCGCTGCTGGGACAGGGTGAGGAGGCGGTGCTGAAGGCGCTGCGCACCAATACCGCCTATCTTCAGCGCGAAGTCGCGCACCGCATTCGCCTCAAATATGCGGCGAAGCTCAAATTCCTGGCCGATGAAAGCTTCGACGAAGGCAGCCACATCGACAAGCTGCTGCGCGATCCCAAGGTTGCCCGCGACCTCACTCAGGATGAGGGCGAAGATTGATTGCTGACACCATGCTTCTATCCCATAGTTGCGGGATGAAGATGGTCGTGAATCGCGATAATCGGGTGACAGTGCCGGCCGCGCTGCGGCGGGCGCTGGATTTGCGGCCAGGCGATGAAATGGAATTTGTCCTGTGTGACGGAAATCTTCTCATCCGTCCGACCAGGCAGGGAGTGGTGAAGGATCGTCCTGCCGAAACGGGTTCACAGGCTTAGCATCGTCGTTCCATCAGACTGATCGAAGGGGCTATGGGGTGCGGAAATCATTGATTTTGTCTGTGTGCATGATGCTGGCTGGAATGACAGCCGCGCCCGCCCTCGCCAAAGACCCCGCCATCCATCCCGCCGTCATTGTCGATCCCAGGCCCGACGCGGCTTATGCCGCCGGCATGAGCGCCTTTGTCATCCCGGTCGAGGATGGGGCGATGAATGCGGTGATGTACACCGCCGCAGGCTCCGGCACCCACCCGACGCTGCTGCTGCTCCACGGCTTCCCCGGCAATGAGCAGAATCTGGATCTCGCGCAGGCCGCCCGTCGCGCTGGCTGGAACGTCCTGACCCTCCATTATCGCGGTTCCTGGGGCAGCCCCGGCATCTTCTCCTTCGGCCATGCGTCGCAGGACGCATTCGCCGCGCTGCAATTCCTTCAGCAGCCCTCGGCCGTCGCGAAATATCGCATCGACACCAGCGCGATCGTGGTGGCCGGGCACAGCATGGGCGGCTTCATGGCCGCCGATGCCGCCGCCGCCGAACCGCGCGTCGCCGGCCTGTTCCTGATCGACCCCTGGGACCCGGCGCAGACCGTCGCGGCACTCGCCACGCCGGAAGGCGAAGCGGGCTGGAAAGCCGAAGTAGCCGGCGATCTGCCGCCGCTCAACGGCGCGACCTATGAAAGCCTGACCGGCGAGATCAAGGCGGACGGCGCAAAGTTCGACCTTGGCCGCCGCCTCGCCGGCTATGGCCGCCGCCCGCTGACGATGATCGGTGCGGAACGGGGCATCGGCGCCATGGCCCGCAAAGCCGCCGCCGATGCGCAGGGCGCCAATCCGGGCACCCGGCTGATGGTCTGGCCGACTGACCACAGTTTCTCCGACAGCCGCATTGCGCTTGCCGATGCGCTGGTCCGTTTCCTCGCTGGCGTCGCGCCGACAATGCGCTAATCGCCGGAATATGGCGAAACTCTATTTCTATTATAGCTCGATGAATGCGGGCAAATCGACCACCCTGCTGCAATCGGACTTCAACTATCGCGAACGCGGCATGGACACGATGCTGTGGACCGCCGCGCTGGACGATCGCTATGGCCATGGCCGGGTCGTCTCGCGCATAGGGCTGGAGGCGCAGGCCCATCTGTTCGACGGCGCAACCGACATGCTCTCCGCCATCGCCGCGCAGCATGCCGGCACGCCGCTGTCCTGCGTGCTGGTGGACGAGGCGCAATTCCTGACGGAAGCGCAGGTGTGGCAATTGGGCGGCGTGTGCGACCGGCTGGGCATCCCTGTCCTGTGCTATGGCATCCGCACCGATTTTCAGGGTCAGCTTTTCCCCGGCAGCGCCGCCTTGCTGGGTCTTGCCGACACGCTCAGCGAGATCAAGACGATCTGCGAATGCGGGCGCAAGGCGACCATGAACCTGCGCGTTGACGCGCAGGGCAGGGCGATCCGACAGGGCGACCAGACCGAAATCGGCGGCAATGACCGTTATGTGGCGCTGTGCCGCCGCCATTTTGTGGAGCAGATGCAGCGATGAGCCGGATCGACCAGTTGCTTGCGCCGATCGACGCGCCGGGCCTTTTTCTGGAGCAGTTGCGCGCAGAGCATCGCGAAGCAGTGCGCGCGATCTGCCCGGTCGATGACCCGGTATGGGATATTTATCCCAGCCGCTGGGCCGGCGCGGATTTCGACGCCGCCTTTGACGCGACCATCGCCAACCCGGATCGCTGCCCCTTCCTGATCCGCGCCGATGGCGTTGCGGTCGGCATGTCGGGCTATCTGCACCTTCATCCCGAAGACAATGCCCTGGAATTGGGCGGCACCTATATGGCGCCCGCCGCGCGCGGCACGGGCCTGAACAGCCGGATCAAGCCGTTGCTGATCGGTCGGGCGCTAGACTGCGGCTTCACCCGCATCGAGTTTCGCATCGATGTGCGTAACGTCCGGTCGCAAAAGGCGGTGGAGAAGCTGGGCGCGGTGCGTGAAGGCGTGCTGCGCAAACAGCGCATCACCTGGACCGGCCATGTCCGCGACACCATCATCTATTCCATTCTCGCCGACGAATGGCGTGACAGGCTGGCCAGGCAGGGATAAGGGCCGCCGCCATGCACGGCTGGATCATCCTCGACAAACCCCATGGCCTTGGTTCGACGCAGGCTGTCAGCGCGGTCAAACGCGCGTTGCGCACGCAAAGAGAGGTGCTGGGCGGCGCCGAAAAGTGGAAGGTCGGCCATGGCGGCACGCTCGATCCGCTGGCGACCGGCGTGCTGCCGATCGCGATCGGGGAGGCGACCAAGCTGGCGGGCCGGATGCTCGACAGCGACAAGATTTACGACTTCACGATCCAATTCGGCGCGCAGACCGATACGCTCGATCTGGAAGGGAAGGTGATCGCGCAAAGCGACCATCTGCCCACGCTGGCCGATGTGGAGGCCGTCCTTCCGCGCTTCACTGGTGCCATCGAACAGGCGCCGCCCGCCTACAGCGCCATCCTGATCGACGGCCAGCGCGCCTATGACCTCGCCCGCAAGGGGGAGGCGGTGGAGATGAAGCTGCGCAGCGTGACGATCCACGCCCTGCAAATATCCTCTCCCCGCCGGGCAGAGGATAGCGCAGCTTGCCCGCAAGGCGGGCTAGCGGAGGCTGGAGAAGGGATTGCGGCAGTCACCCTGACCGCCCATGTCTCCAAGGGCACCTATATCCGCTCCCTCGCCCGCGACATCGCGCTGACGCTCGGCACGGTCGGTCATGTCACCATGCTGCGCCGGGTGAAGGCCGGGCCGTTCACCCTGGAAACCGCGATTTCGCTGGACAAATTGGACGAAGCTGCTAAGGGCGGCGCAATCGGCGGACTTATGCTGCCGTTGACCGCAGGGCTGGACGACATCCCGGCTCTTGCAGTCTCTCCCGATGACGCACTGGCTCTCCGACAGGGGAAGGTGCTCGTCGGTCACGCCATTGCCACCGGCCTTCATCTGGCGTTCGACGGGATCATCCCCGTGGCGCTGGTCGAAGCGCAGGACGGAGAGATCCGGGTCGTGCGTGGATTTAACCTGATGCCGAAGGAAGAAGACAGATGACGATCACTGCCGAGCGCAAGGAAGCGCTTATCAAGGAATATGCCCGCGTTGAAGGCGACACCGGTTCGCCGGAAGTTCAGGTTGCGATCCTGACGGAGCGCATCACCAACCTGACCGAGCATTTCAAGTCGCATCACAAGGATAACCACAGCCGTCGCGGCCTGCTGATGCTGGTCAACAAGCGTCGTTCGCTGCTGGACTATCTGAAGAAGAAGGATGCGGGTCGCTACGCCGACCTCATCACCAAGCTGGGCCTGCGCAAGTAAGCCTGCTACAAAGGGACGGCCCCATTCGGGGCCGTTTCCGATTCTGGAAGGGGCGCAATCCGGCGACCCGTTTCATCTCAGGGGCCACACGATGCCCCGACACCGCAGCGGGCCGGTTAGCCCGCTTCACAGGCCCCGCCCGGCAATAGGGCCAGGTGGGCGAAGGAAAATTCTATGTTCGATGTAAAGAAGGTATCAATCGAGCTGGGCGGCAAGACGCTGACCCTCGAAACCGGCCGTATCGCGCGTCAGGCCGACGCCGCCGTGCTGGCGACCTATGGCGAAACCGTGGTGCTGTGCGCCGTGACCGCCGCCAAGTCGGTGAAGGAAGGGCAGGACTTCTTCCCGCTGACCGTCCACTATCAGGAAAAATATTCAGCCGCCGGCCGCATTCCCGGTGGCTTCTTCAAGCGTGAACGCGGCGCCACGGAAAAGGAAACGCTGGTTTCCCGCCTGATCGACCGTCCGGTCCGCCCGCTGTTCCCCGAAGGTTTCTATAACGAAATCAATGTCATCGCTCAGGTTCTGAGCTTCGACGGCGAAAGCGAACCCGATATCGTCGCGATGATCGCTGCTTCGGCCGCGCTGACCCTGTCGGGCGTGCCCTTCCTGGGTCCGATCGGCGCCGCCCGCGTCGGCTACAAGGATGGCGAATATCAGCTGAACCCCAGCCTGGACGAAGTGAAGGCCGGCGAACTCGACCTGGTCGTCGCCGCCACCGGCAACGCGGTGATGATGGTCGAATCCGAAGCCAAGGAACTGTCGGAAGACGTCATGCTCGGCGCCGTCCTCTTTGCGCATGAAGCGTCGAAGAAGGTCGTCAACGCGATCATCGACCTGGCCGAACAGGCTGCCAAGGATCCGTGGGAAGTCGCCAAGGGCGACGATCTGGAAGACCTGAAGAAGAAGCTGAAGAAGCTGATCGGCAAGGACATTACGGCTGCCTACAAGCTGACCGACAAGTCGGCCCGCTCGAACGCGCTGAACGAAGCCCGCGCCAAGGCGAAGGCCCAGTTCGCGGCCGATGGCCTCGACGCCCAGACCGTGATGGCCGGCATCAAGCTGACCAAGAAGCTGGAAGCGGAAATCGTGCGCGGCGCCATCCTGAAGGACGGCAAGCGCATTGACGGTCGCACCACCACCCAGATCCGTCCGATCGAGGCGATGGTTGGCTTCCTGCCCCGCACCCATGGTTCGGCCCTGTTCACGCGCGGTGAAACGCAGTCCATCTGCACCACCACGCTGGGCACCAAGGACGCCGAGCAGATGATCGACGGCCTGACCGGCCTGCATTATGAAAACTTCATGCTGCACTATAACTTCCCGCCCTATTCGGTCGGTGAAGTCGGCCGCTTTGGCGCGCCGGGCCGTCGTGAAGTGGGTCATGGCAAGCTGGCATGGCGTGCGCTGCACCCCGTTCTGCCCAGCAAGGATGAGTTCCCCTACACCATCCGCGTTCTCTCGGACATTACCGAATCGAACGGTTCTTCCTCGATGGCCACCGTCTGCGGCGGTTCGCTCTCGATGATGGATGCCGGCGTGCCGCTGAAGCGCCCCGTGTCGGGCATCGCCATGGGCCTGATCCTGGAAGGCAAGAATTTCGCTGTCCTGAGCGACATCCTTGGCGACGAAGATCATCTGGGCGACATGGACTTCAAGGTGGCCGGCACCGAAGCTGGCATCACCACGATGCAGATGGACATCAAGGTTGCCGGCATCACGCAGGAAATCTTCGAAGTCGCCCTGCGTCAGGCCAAGGAAGGCCGCGCGCACATTTTGGGTGAGATGAGCAAGGCGCTGTCCTCGACCCGCACCGAGCTGTCGGCCCATGCCCCGCGCATCGAAACGATCCAGATCGACAAGTCGAAGATCCGTGACGTCATCGGCACCGGCGGCAAGGTCATCCGCGAAATCGTCGCGGAAACCGGCGCGAAGGTCGACATTGACGACGAAGGCGTCATCAAGATCAGCTCGTCCGACATCGCCCAGATCGAAGCCGCCAAGGCGTGGATCCTCGGCATTGTCGAGGAAGCCGAAGTCGGCAAGATCTACAATGGCAAGGTCGTCAACATCGTCGATTTCGGCGCTTTCGTGAACTTCATGGGTGGCAAGGACGGCCTCGTCCACGTCTCCGAAATGAAGAATGAGCGCGTCGAAAAGCCGACCGACGTCGTGTCGGAAGGCCAGGAAGTGAAGGTCAAGGTTCTCGAAATCGACCCGCGCGGCAAGGTTCGCCTATCCATGCGCGTCGTCGATCAGGAAACCGGCGAGGAACTGGAAGACACCCGTCCGGCCCGCGAACCGCGCGAACCCCGTGGGGATCGTGGTGATCGTGGTCGCGGCCCGCGCCGTGACGGCGGCGATCGTGGCGGTCGCGGCGGCGATCGTGGTGGCGATCGCGGCCCGCGCCGTGATCGTGGTCCGCGCAGCGAAGGCGGCGACCGCAATGACGGTCCCAGCGGCGGTCTGCCCGATTTCCTGACCCAGGACTGATCGGTCGGCGTCGACTGACGAAAAAGGGGGCGTCCGGTTAGGCCGGGCGCCCCTTTTTATTTTGTCCCGGCGCAAGCGACTGATTTCGATCAAGGCGCGGGCGAAAGGTTCTGCTACTGTAACAAAAGGCCATCCGGGGAATCCCATGCAGCGGAGCAATGAGCGCTTTGTCGAACGCCTGCCGCTCGTCCTCGATCGGCCGATCTATGCCTATGGGTTGACGCTGATCTTCTGCGCCGCGGCCTTGCTGCTGCGCTGGGCGGCCGAACCGCTGCTGCCCGTTGGCTATCCCTTCGTCACCTTCTTCCCCGCCGTCATCCTCACCTCTTTCCTGTTCGGGGTGCGGCCTGGCATCTTCGCCGCCATCGTCTGCGGCTTTCTCTCCTGGTATTTCTTCATTCCGCCCTATGGCGGGCTGACGCTCAATCCGGCCGTCGCCGTGGCGATGCTCTTCTACACCGGCGTCGTGGCGGTCGACATCATCCTCATCCGCTTCATGCAGCGGGCCAATTATAATCTGGCGGTGGAGCGGGAACGCAGCCGCCTGCTGGCCGAAAATCGCGAATTGCTGTTCCGCGAATTGCAGCATCGCGTGTCGAACAATCTTCAGGTCGTCGCCGCCCTGCTGGCGCTTCAGCGCCGCCATATCGATCATGATGTCGCGCGCCGCGCGCTGGACGATGCGTCGGAACGGCTGGCGCTGGTCGGCCGGATCAGCCGCACCCTCTATGATCCCGAACGCACGGGGCAGGATATGGCGACCTTCCTGACCGCCCTGACCGCCGATGTGGTTGATGCGTCCGGGCGCGCCGACATCAGCCTGTCGGTCGATGCGCCGGGCGGACTGGTCCTTGATCCCAACGTCACCGTGCCGTTGGCGCTGGTGGTGGCCGAAGCGGTCAGCAACGCGATCGAACATGGCCTGTCCGATCGCGCCGGCCGGATCGATGTCACGCTGGGGGCGGAGGGGGATGCGCTGGTGCTGCGCGTGGCGGATGACGGCCATGGCGTTGCGCCCGATTTTGCAACGACGCAGGCGGATTCGCTTGGCCTGCGCATCGCCAATGCGCTGGCGGCGCAACTGGGCGGCCGCTTCACCCTGTCGCCGGGGTTGGTCGCCGGGGCGGTCGCGCGCCTCGACCTGCCGCTCGCGACGGCCTGTTGATGTCGCCGCATTCTGCCGCTTGGCGAGCGCGATCGGCTCGGCTATGACCGCCGCCATGCTGACGAAAACCCTGACGCGCATCGGCGCGCCCATCCGCGTTCTGGCCGCTCCGGTTCTGCTTGCTGCTCTGTTGTCGGGTTGCTCGACGTCGAAGAACAAGGCCGATACCCTCTATGTCGCGCGCGACGTCTCTACGCTGTACAACAGCGGCAAGGCGCGGCTCGATCGCGGTCAGTACAAGCTTGCCGCCGCGCTGTTCGATGAAGTCGAACGTCAGCATCCCTATTCGCCCTGGGCGCGCCGGGCGCAACTCATGTCGGCGTTCAGCTATTATATGAACCGGGATTACCCGGAATCGATCAGCGCGTCGCAGCGTTTCCTGTCGATCCACACCGGCAACAAGGATGCGCCCTACGCTTATTATCTGATCGCGCTTTGCTATTATGAACAGATTGCCGACGTCACCCGTGACCAGAAGATCACGCAGCAGGCGATGGACGCGCTGGGCGAACTGATCCGCCGTTATCCCGACACGCGCTACGCCGCCGACGCGCGGCTGAAGGTCGATCTGGTCAATGACCATCTGGCCGGCAAGGAAATGGAAATCGGCCGCTTCTATCAGCGTCGTGGCCAGTGGCTGGCCGCGACGCTGCGCTTCCGTTCGGTGATCGACAAATATCAGACGACCACCCACACGCCCGAAGCGCTGGAGCGTCTGGTCGAATCCTATCTCTCGCTCGGCATCCCGGCCGAAGCGCAAAAGGCCGCCGCCGTGCTGGGTCGCAACTATCCCGGCACCAAATGGTATGAACGCAGCTACAAGCTGATGCAGGAACATGGCGTAAAGGCTTAGCTTTTTTTAGCCCCTCCCTTTCAAGGGAGGGGTTGGGGTGGGTCGCGACCCCGCAGGGGGCGCGTCTGGCCTCACCGTTGCAAGGCGTCGCTGTCGCGCCGCACCCACCCCCGGCCCCTCCCTTGAAAGGGAGGGGGGAGTCTGGTGAAATGCTGACCTCGCTCGCCATCCGCAATGTCGTGCTGATCGAGGCGCTGGACTTGGAGTTCGGCGCGGGCCTGTCCGTGCTGACCGGCGAAACCGGCGCGGGCAAATCGATCCTGCTCGATTCGCTGGGGCTGGCGCTGGGCGCACGCGCCGACAGCGGCCTCGTGCGCGCAGGCGAAGCGCAGGCCAGCGTCGTCGCGACCTTCGATCCGCCCGCCGCCGATCATCGCGCCACCGCGCTGCTGATCGAAAATGGCATCGACATCGAACCGGGCGAGCCTTTGCTGATCCGTCGCCTCGTCAAGGCGGACGGCGGCAGCCGCGCCTTCGTCAATGACCAGCCCTGCTCGGCGGCGCTGCTGCGCGACCTTGGCGGATCGCTGGTCGAAATTCACGGCCAGCATGACGATCGCGGCCTGCTCAACCCGCGCGGCCACCGCGCCCTGCTCGACAGCTATGGCCGGTGCGAAGCCGGCGCGATCGCCGCCGCTCACGCCGCATGGCGCGCCGCAACCAATGCGCTCGCCGAAGCCCGCACCATCGTCGCCAATGCCGCGCGCGACCGCGATTACCTGACCCATGCGGTCGAGGAACTGCGCAAATTCGCGCCCGAAGCCGGCGAGGAAGCAACGCTGGCCGAAGAACGCGCGACCATGCAGAAGGGCGCGCGCCTGACCGACGACCTGTCCGCCGTCAGCGATTGCCTGACCGGATCGGACGGCGGCCTCGCCCAGTTGCGGCAGGCCGCGCGCCGGCTCGATCGCATCGCCAGTGAAGAGCCGCTGCTCAATGCCGTGCTCGAAGCGCTCGACCGCGCCGTGGTCGAAGCCGGGGAAGCGGAGGATCGTCTGGCCGAAGCGGCCGAGGCGCTGAGTTTCGACCCCGCCCGGCTCGACGCGATCGAAACCCGCCTGTTCGACCTGCGCGGCCTTGCCCGCAAGCATCAGGTCGCGCCCGACGATCTTGCCGCCCTGCGCGACGAAATGGCTGCAAAGCTTGCCGCGATCGAGGGCGGGGAGGAGCATATCGCCGCGCTCGAAAAGGATGTCGCGGCAAAGGCCGCCGCCTATCGCGCCGCTGCGCAAGCCCTGTCAGCCGAACGGCAATTGGCCGCCGGCCGCCTCGACGCGGCGGTCGCGGGCGAACTTGCCCCGTTAAAACTGGACGCCGCCCGTTTCCGCACCATCGTAGCCCCGCTGGATGAAGGCCAGTGGAGTGCGCAGGGTATGGATCGGGTCGAATTTGAAATCTCGACCAACCCCGGCGCGCCCTTTGCCCCACTGGCAAAGATCGCGAGCGGAGGCGAACTCTCCCGCTTCATCCTCGCCTTGAAGGTCGCTCTGGCTGAACGGGGCGGGGCGGACACTTTGATCTTTGACGAAATCGACCGTGGCGTGGGCGGCGCGGTGGCCGACGCCATCGGCGAGCGCCTGTCGCGCCTCGCCCAGAGCAACCAGATTCTCGTCGTCACCCACAGCCCACAGGTCGCGGCGCGGGGCGCTGGCCATATGCTGATCGCCAAGTCGAGTGACGGCACCGTGACCCGAACCGGCGTCCATGCGCTGAGCGACGGCGAACGCCGCGAAGAAATCGCCCGTATGCTTTCCGGCGCAGAAATCACCGCCGAAGCCCGCGCGCAGGCGGAACGGTTGCTGGAACGGGTCTGAACATTTTCGTCATTGCGAGCGTAGCGAAGCAATCCATGTTGTGCCCCTGGATTGCTTCGCTACGCTCGCAATGACGAGGAGAAGGGACGGATGACCCATAATCGCAGAGACATGCTCGGCCTCGCCGCCGCCGCGATCGCCAGCACCGCCATCCCCGCCGCCGCGCAGGAAAGCAAACCCCGCTATGGCCTGATCGGCCAGATGCTCGCCACCCCCGGCAAGCGTGACGAACTGGTCGCCATCCTGACGGAAGCGACCGGCGCGATGCCTGGCTGCCTCTCCTATGTCGTCGCGCTCGACAGCGCCAATCCCGATGCGTTGTGGATTACCGAAGTCTGGGACAGCCGCGAAAGCCACGCCGCCTCCTTGAAGCTCCCCGCCGTCCGCGCCGCCATTGCAAAGGCCCGCCCGATCATCGCCGGCTTCCCCCAGCATTTCGAAACGGTGCCGGTGGCGGGAATCTGAAGTCGGGGCTAAAGCATCCCCATGACCGATCCCGCGACCCTCACCGAAGCCGACGCCGCCAACCGCCTGATGCGCCTTGCCAGGGAGGTGGCGAAGCATAACCGCCTCTATCATGATCAGGACGCGCCGGAGATTAGCGATGCGGAGTATGACGCGCTGATCCGCGAGAATAACGCCCTCGAAGCCCAATTCCCGCACCTGATCCGCGCCGATTCGCCCAATGCTTTGGTCGGCGCAGCCGCCACCTCGACACTCAAGAAAGTGCCCCACGCCGTCCGCATGATGAGCCTCGACAACGGCTTTTCGGATGAGGACATCGCCGAATTTCTCGCCCGCGTCCGTCGCTTCCTCGCGCTGCCCGATACGGAGCCGCTGGCGCTGACCGCAGAGCCGAAGATTGACGGCCTGTCCTGCTCGCTGCGCTACGAACAGGGCGAACTGGTGCTGGCGGCCACCCGCGGCGATGGCGCAACGGGGGAGGACGTCACCGCCAACGTCCGCACCATCGCGGATATCGCCCAGCGCCTGACCGGTCCCAACATCCCCGATCTGTTCGAGGTGCGTGGCGAGGTCTATATGGCGAAAGACGATTTCGTCGCCCTCAACGCCCGCCTGCTCGCCGAAGCCGAAGACCCGGAAAAGGCGCGCCAGTTCGCCAATCCGCGCAACGCCGCCGCCGGATCGCTGCGCCAGAAGGACGCTGCCGTCACCGCCAGCCGCCCGCTGCGCTTCCTGGCCCATGGCTGGGGTGCCCACAGCGCGCTGCCCGCCGACACGCAACTGGGTGTGATGCAGGCGATTGCAAGCTGGGGCCTGCCCGTCTCCGACATGCTCGCCTGCGTCGACAGTCTCGACGCCCTCATCGCCCATTATCGCGGGATCGAAACCGCGCGCGCAGACCTGCCCTTCGATATCGATGGCGTGGTGTACAAGGTCGACCGGCTTGACTGGCAACAGCGCCTCGGCTTCGTCGCAAAGGCGCCGCGCTGGGCGATCGCGCATAAATTTCCGGCCGAACGCGCCCAGACCACGCTGGAGGCGATCGACATTCAGGTCGGCCGCACCGGCAAGCTGACCCCCGTCGGTCGCCTGACCCCCGTCACCGTCGGCGGCGTCGTCGTCTCCAACGTCACCCTCCACAATGCCGACGAGATCGAACGACTCGGCGTGCGTCCCGGCGACCGCGTCGTCGTCCAGCGCGCGGGCGACGTCATCCCGCAGGTGGTAGACAACCTCACCCGCGACGAAGCCCGCAATCCCTTTCCCTTCCCGGCCCATTGCCCCGTCTGCGGCTCCGAAGCGGTGCGCGAGGAGGAGGAAGTCGATTATCGCTGCACCGGCGGTCTCATCTGCCCGGCCCAGCGGTTCGAACGGCTGCGCCATTTCGTCAGCCGCGCCGCGCTCGATATCGAAGGACTGGGCGAAAAGACCATTCAGGAATTTCTCGACCTCGGCTGGATCAAGGAACCGGCCGACATTTTCCGCTTGAAAAAGCACGGCTCCGATCTGCTGGGCCGCGAAGGCTGGAAGCAAAAGTCGGTCGACAATCTGCTCGCCGCGATCGAGGCGAAGCGCGCCCCCGACGCCGCGAAGCTGCTCTTTGGCCTTGGCATCCGCCATGTCGGCGCGGTGACGGCGCGCGATCTGCTGAAACGCTACACCACGCTGCCTGCCATCCGCACCCTCGCGCAGGAAATCATCGCCCTGCGCGCCGCCGCCGATCCGGCCGAAACGCAGGCCAAGCGCGACAAGGCGATCGCCGAACATATCGGCGTCGAGAATGTCGGCGCTGCGGTCGGCCATGCGCTCGCCGACTTCTTCCACGAACCCCATAATGTGGAGGCGTGGGAAGACTTTCTCTCCGAAGTCTCCCCGCCCGACTATGTGGTCGAAACCACCGCCAGCGCCGTCACGGGCAAGATCGTCGTCTTCACCGGCAAGCTCGAAACCATGAGCCGCGACGAGGCGAAGGCGCAGGCCGAGCGTCTGGGCGCCAAGGCGGCCGGCTCCGTCAGCGCCAAGACCGATCTGGTGGTCGCGGGTCCGGGCGCCGGCACAAAGCTCAAACAGGCCACCGCGCTCGGCATCGAAGTCATAACCGAACAGGCATGGGCAGATATCGTGAAGGCGGCAGGCTGATCAGGCCGCCAGCGCGGTGTCCGCATCATGCGCGCGCCGCGCGGCCATGATATCGCCGACATGGGTCTCCGCCCATCGGGTGATCTGGTCCAATATGCCGATCAGCCCGTCGGCCAGCGGCGTCAGCCTATATTCCACCGTCACCGGCACCGTGGGGAAGGCGGCCCGGCTGACCAGCCCGTCGCGTTCCAGGCTCTTGAGCGTCTGGGACAGCATCTTCTGCGAAATCGTGCCAATCCGCCGACGCAGGTCATTGAAGCGCACCGGCCCGTCCTTCAGCGTCAACAGCACCAGCACCGCCCATTTGTCGCCGATCCGGTCGAGTATCTGTCGGGTCGGGCAATCGGGATTATAGGCGTCGCCAATGCGGGGCGGGGGCAGGTCCATGGCAGTATCCTCGGCGTAACCAGGTGATGGCAAAGTGCCTTCTTGTGATCCTGATACCCTAATCGCTATCTGGTTTCCATTGGTAACTATCTATGGAGCGACAAGATATGAACGTAGCGATCATCGGCGGCAGCGGCCGCGCGGGCAGGGAAATCAGCGCGGAACTGGCGCGGCGCGGCCATCAGGTGACTGCTATTTCCCGCCACCCCGAAAATGCGATCGTGGCCGATGGCGTGACGGCAGTGGCCGGCGACGTCAACGATCCCGCTGCATTGGCCGACGCGATCCGGGGCCATGATGCGGTGGTCAGCGCCGTCATGTTCGCCGACACCGATCCTGTTTCGCTGGTCGGCGTGGTGCGCGCCTCGGGCGTGCCGCGTTATCTGGTGGTCGGCGGCGCGGGCAGTCTGGAGGTCGCGCCGGGCGTCGCCCTCATCACCACGCCGGAATTCCCCGAAGCCTATAAGGCCGAAGCGGGGAGGGGCGCCGACTTCCTCACCTATCTGCGCGATGTGCAGGATATCGACTGGACCTTCCTGTCGCCGTCCGCCTATTTCTTCCTGGGCAACCGCAAGGGCAGCTTCCGCCTCGGCAAGGACGCGCTTTTGGTCGACGCCGATGGAAACAGCAGCATCTCCTACGCCGACTATGCCATCGCGCTGGTCGACGAGATCGAAAATCCCCAGCACAGCAAGGCGCGCTTCACGGTCGGCTATTGAAGCCTATCGTCCGCCCGGTTCCGTTAGGGAGCCGGACGCACCCCATATCGTCTACCCCGGACTTGATCCGGGGTCCCGCGATCCTTCAGTGCAACATGTCGAACATATCGCGCCATTCAGGATTGTTCCGCTCAACCAGAGCGAACTTCCATTCCCGGCGCCAGCGTTTGATCCGCTTTTCCTGTTCGATGCAGCTTGCGATATCCGCGCCGCTTTCCGCCCATACCAGCCGCATCAAACCATATTTTCGGCAGAAATCCGATCCGATGTCGGATCGATGTTGCTGGACCCGTGCGGTCAGATCGGACGTCACGCCAACATATAGGGTGCCGCGATAACGGTCAGCCATGATGTAGACCCAGCCGCCCTGTCGTGCCCGTTCCATCTTTCTGACTTCAGGAAAGCGGGACTCCGGGTCAAGCCCGGGGTGACGTTCAGGGGAAAAAGGGATGGGGGCATCAACCCGCCCCTTCCAGCTTGTCCTGCGTCTTCGTCTCGAAATCGCTCGCGGCATGGCGCTCATGCAACTGCTCTTCCAGCGGCCCGTTCGCCTTGTTGACCATGCGCCCGCGCTTCACCGCAGGCCGTGCGTCGATCTGTTTGGCCCAGCGCAGCACGTTCGTATAGCTTTGCGCATCCAGAAACTCCGCCGCGCCATAGGCCCGGTTCAGCACCAATCCGCCATACCAGGGCCAGATCGCGATATCGGCGATCGAATATTCGCCGCCCGCGATATATTCGCTCTCCGCCAGTTGCCGGTCCAGCACGTCCAGTTGCCGCTTCACTTCCATCGTGTAGCGGTTGATCGGATATTCATATTTCTCCGGCGCATAGGCGAAGAAATGGCCAAAGCCGCCGCCCAGCAGCGGCCCCGCGCCCATCTGCCAGAACAGCCAATTGAGCGCCTCGGTCCGTCCGGCCGGATCGGTCGGCAGGAATTTGCCGAACTTTTCCGCCAGGTAGAGCAGGATCGCGCCGGATTCGAACACGCGCTGCGGCGGCGATACGCTGCGGTCCAGCAGGGCGGGGATCTTGCTGTTGGGGTTCACTGCCACAAAGCCGCTGGAAAACTGGTCGCCATCGCCAATCTTGATCAGCCAGGCGTCATAATCCGCCGCCGCAACGCCCGCCTCCAGCAACTCCTCCAGCATGATCGTCACCTTCTGCCCATTGGGCGTGGCGAGCGAATAAAGTTGCAGCGCATGGTCGCCCACCGGCAGCGCCTTGTCATGGGTCGCCCCGGCGATCGGCCGGTTGATGTTGGCGAAGGCGCCGCCGTTATTCTTGTCCCAGATCCAGACTTTGGGCGGGGTATAGCTGTCGGTCATGCGGGCAAGCCTCCGATATCAGGAAAATCTCGCTCGCAAGTAGGAAGCGGTCCCGCCGCCCGCAACCAAGCCTCTCTCAACGACCGATGATTATTGCGCATCCGTCCGCACCACCAGCACGCTGACCGGCGACTGGTGGACGATGGCTGATGCGTTCGATCCCAGCAGTTTCGACCCGATCGTGGGCTGATGCGAGGCTATGACGATCAGGTCGGCCTTGCGCTGCTGCGCTTCGGTGATGACCTCGTCCCGCACGCGCCCGCGCCGGGTGAAAATCTGCGTGCGCTCTGCGTCCAGCCCTGCCTCCTGCGCCCATCCGCGCATGTCGGTGACGGCATCTTCCTCCTCGCGCTCGTCAAAATCGCCCGACAATAATTCTGAATAGCGGGTCGGCAGATAATAACGGACGTAAAGGATGTGGACATGGGCTTGCGTGCCCGCGACTTCGGCGGCGCTGGCGATGGCGGCGCGGGCCAGCGCTGGGCTGTGGACATCGACGGCGGCGATGATCGTGGCGTAGGGCATCATCCTCTCCTTATGCTGCTTATGCCGCCCTCAACCGGCGACGCGCGCGCGCGATGCCTATGTCATCAAAGATTCCCGAAACGACATATATCAGGAATGACCGCAATATCCGCGCAACCCGTCGCGCGGGCGGTGCCGTGCGGGATGGAAGGGCCTATACGCCGCGCCTGTGCTGGAAATGGACGGGAGGCGTTAAAAATTCCGTGATCCGGCTCTTGACCAGCGGATCGACTTTTCCATATGCATGCCGCTAGCACTCCCCTGAAGTGAGTGCTAACAAAGAAGAGTTCATCGGGAGAAGGACAGGCGGACAGGGCATATCCGGAGCGCGACTCCGGCTTTCCCGTGCGCCCCTCTGATCCCACACGCCAAGGGAAAGGCAATCAACATGGCATTTCGTCCGTTGCATGACCGCGTTCTCGTTCGCCGCATCGAAGCGGAAGCGAAGACCGCCGGTGGCATCATCATCCCCGACACCGCCAAGGAAAAGCCGCAAGAAGGCGAAATCGTCTCCGTCGGTTCGGGCAGCAAGGCCGAAGACGGCAAGGTTACGCCGCTCGACGTCAAGGCTGGCGATCGCGTGCTGTTCGGCAAGTGGTCGGGCACCGAAGTCAAGGTCGACGGTGAAGACCTGCTCATCATGAAGGAAAGCGATATCCTCGGCATCGTCGCGTAAAGCTGCGAACCGGGCATATATTTCCATTTTTGGCGGATTTTCGACACCTGCAACGGTGTGAACTTCGCAGATTTTGCAATTCTCAAGACAGAGGAATTTGATCATGGCAGCGAAGGACGTAAAGTTTTCGCGTGACGCTCGTGAGCGCATCCTGCGCGGCGTCGACATTCTGGCCGACGCGGTCAAGGTGACTTTGGGGCCGAAGGGCCGCAACGTCGTCATCGACAAGAGCTTCGGCGCGCCCCGCATCACCAAGGACGGTGTTTCGGTCGCCAAGGAAATCGAACTGAAGGACAAGTTCGAAAATATGGGCGCCCAGATGGTCCGCGAAGTTGCTTCGAAGACCAACGACATCGCCGGTGACGGCACCACCACCGCGACCGTTCTGGCCCAGGCCATCGTGCGCGAAGGCATGAAATCGGTTGCCGCCGGCATGAACCCGATGGATCTGAAGCGCGGCATCGATCTCGCCGTCGCCAAGGTTGTCGAAGACATCAAGTCGCGCTCGAAGCCGGTTTCGGGTTCGAACGAAGTGGCGCAGGTCGGCATCATCTCGGCCAATGGCGACCGTGAAGTCGGCGAAAAGATCGCCGAAGCCATGGAAAAGGTCGGCAAGGAAGGCGTCATCACCGTCGAGGAAGCCAAGGGCCTCGAATTCGAGCTGGACGTCGTCGAAGGCATGCAGTTCGACCGTGGCTACCTGTCGCCCTACTTCATCACCAACCCGGAAAAGATGGCCGTCGAGCTGGCTGATCCGTACATCCTGATCCACGAAAAGAAGCTGTCGAACCTTCAGTCGATCCTTCCCATATTGGAAGCCGTCGTTCAGTCGGGCCGTCCGCTCCTGATCATCGCGGAAGATATCGAAGGCGAAGCGCTGGCGACCCTGGTCGTCAACAAGCTGCGCGGCGGCCTGAAGGTCGCGGCTGTCAAGGCGCCTGGCTTCGGCGACCGCCGCAAGGCCATGCTGGAAGACATCGCCGTCCTGACCAAGGGCGAAGTGATTTCCGAAGACCTGGGCATCAAGCTTGAAAACGTGACCCTGGGCATGCTCGGCACCGCCAAGCGCGTCACCATCGACAAGGACAACACCACCATCGTCGATGGCGCCGGTGAAGCCGAATCGATCAAGGGCCGCACCGAGCAGATCCGTGCGCAGATCGAAGTCACCACTTCGGACTATGACCGTGAAAAGCTGCAGGAACGTCTGGCGAAGCTCGCTGGCGGCGTTGCCGTGATCAAGGTCGGCGGCGCGACGGAAGTCGAAGTCAAGGAACGCAAGGACCGCGTCGACGACGCCCTGCACGCCACGCGCGCAGCCGTCGAAGAAGGCATCGTCCCCGGTGGCGGCACCGCGCTGCTCTACGCGACCAAGGCCGTCGAAGGTCTGGTTGGCGCCAATGACGACCAGACCCGCGGCATCGACATCGTTCGCAAGTCGCTGACCGCTCTAGTCCGCCAGATCGCGCAGAACGCCGGTCAGGACGGCGCCGTCGTGTCGGGCAAGCTGCTCGATCAGGACGACACCTCGTTCGGCTTCAATGCGTCGACCGACACCTATGAAAACCTCGTCGCCGCTGGCGTCATCGACCCGACCAAGGTCGTGCGCACCGCGCTTCAGAACGCTGCCTCGGTCGCTGGTCTGCTGATCACCACCGAAGCCGCCGTTTCGGAACTGCCCGAAGACAAGCCTGCTCCGGCCGGCATGCCCGGTGGCATGGGCGGCATGGGCGGCATGGACTTCTAAGTCCTCGCACATGACGATGAATGGGGCCGGTGGAGCAATCCACCGGCCTTTTTCATTGGGGCCGGGAAAGAGCGGGGGGGCGTCTGTCCTATCGTCCGCTTTTCAAGGCATGATCGCCGTGGCTCTTTCTCACCCCGTCGTCCCGCGCCTGCGCCGCCGCTTTGCGAAAGGATCACGCCCGCGCATCCTTATGTCGCATCCGGCGGGAAATATGCGAAGTTAAGCGCGCGCACCATGAGGTGATCCGTTCGCCCTGAGCCTGTTTAGAGTATCTAGCCTCAAATAAGACCCGTTCGGGCTGAGCTTGTCGAAGCCCTGTCCTGTTTTTTAAGAAGTACGGCCCTTCGACAGGCTCAGGGCGAACGGATACCGAAGAGATCCCGATTTTGCGTACTTATACCTAAGCCTGCCCTGAGCTTCGCCGAAGGGGGCTGCATTGCTCTTCAGCCCTTGCGCCATGCTCCGTCAGGCGGTCAGCACCAGCATCGGCAAAGTTGCCCGCATCTCGAACCCCAAAGTCCGGTACAGCGCGATCGTCTTGTCATGGCTGGCATAGGCGTGGAGGAAGGGCGTCTCGCCCCGGTCCAGCATCGCCTGCATCACCACTCGCATCAGCGCCCCGGCATAGCCGCGCCCGCGCCAGTCGGGATGGGTGCACACCCCGCTCACTTCGGTAAAGCCGGGCATCCGCATCCGCTCGCCCGCCATCGCGACCAGCTTGCCTTTGTCCCGCACGCCGATGAAGCGGCCTAGCCGGTGGGTATTGACGCGAAACGGTCCGGGTTTGGTCAGCAGCGCCAGTTCCAGCATGTCCGCTGCGTCGCCGTCGCCCAGCGGCGCCCAGTCCGGTTCGGTCCCGTCCCCGGCCCGGATGGAGGGCGCAACCATCTGCGCCAGCATCGCGCTGCGCGACAGGGTCATATTGGTCGGCGCGATGTCGGCGTCACGCCCCACCATCCAGATTTCGCCATCGGCGGGGATCAACGCGGCCAGTGCTGCCAGCGCCGTCGGCCCGCTATCGGCCGGTGCGGCAAAGGGACCATGGCCCGGCTCCAGCCGCAGCGCATGGGCGTCCCCCTGCGCCAGCGTCGCCCATCCGCTGTTCAGCGCATTCCAGACGGGGCGGTCGAGCGGATGCATGGTCAGGCTGGCTCCAGAAATAAGGCGGGTATCGAAATCCCGTTATCAGCCCGCCGCCGCGATGCAAGGCAGGCCCGCCATTCGCCCGACGGTCATAATGTTAACCGAATGATAAATCGAAAATGCGAGGTAGCGGAACGGGAACCGGAGAACCGGAATTGCGCGCACTAAAGACATTGCTGGACAGACGCCGTGTGCCGCCGTCGGCACATGATGCAGACGTGCGCCGCAGCCTTGTCGAATCGCTCTATGCTTCGCCTACATCGCTGACGATCGGCGCGGTCACGGGCGTTGCCGTCGGCATCGTCATCAGCACCCTGTCGGAACCGGGGCCGATCCAGCTTGTGGTGTCGGTCCTGTGCGTCGTCGCGACGTTGCGGGTGATATCCGCCGTCTTCTTCCACCGTCAGCTGGTGCGCGGCACGGCGGTCGCCTCGCGCAGCTGGGAACTCATCTACGAACTGGGCGCCTGGGGCTATTCCGGGCTGCTTGGCCTGATGGCCTTCGTCACCCTCATCGGCTCGCGCGATCCGGTGACGCACATGCTCAGCGTTTCGATGGCGACCGGCTATGCCGGCGGCATTTCCGGCCGCAATGCCGGCCGCGTGCAGATTGCGATCGGGCAGGTCTGTCTCACCCTGCTGCCGACCGCGACGGGCCTGTGGCTTCAGGGATCGACCGGCTATCGGGTGCTCTCGGTCGCGATGGTGATGATGGTGCTGGGGCTGGCGGAAATCAGTTCGACCATTCACCGCATCGTCGTTCAGGCGCTGGTGGGCCGGCGCGACAAGTCTTTGCTGGCCGAAAAGTTCGAACGTCTGGCCCGCTTCGACAGTCTGACGGGTCTGGAAAACCGCATGGCGATGCAGATGCGCCTGCGCGAGATTTTCGATACCAATCAAAAGCGCAACGACGCCGTGACCATCCTGTGGATGGACGTCGACCGCTTCAAGGAAATCAACGATTCGCTTGGCCATATGGTGGGCGACCAGCTACTGCGCGGGGTCGCCGAACGGCTAAACGAAGTCGTGCAGGGCAGGGGACGGATCGCCCGGTTCGGCGGCGACGAATTCGTCATCATCTGCCAGGATATGGACCGCGTAACCGCGTCTGCACTGGCGCAGGAGATTATCTCCTACTTCGCCCATGGCTTCGACCTCAGCGACAATCATCTCCAGGTTACGGCCTCCATCGGCTATGCCGTCGCACCGCAGGACGGCCGCGACATGGACGAACTGATGCAGCATGCCGACCTCGCCCTCTATGAGGCGAAAGGGCAGGGGCGCAACCGCGCCGCCAGCTTCAACTGGTCGCTCAAGGAACGCTTCAACCGCGTGCATGAGATTGAGACGGGCCTGCGCCGCGCGCTTGACGGCGGCGAACTCAAATTGCTGTTCCAGCCGATCGTGGATCTGGAAAGCGGCCATATAGACGCCTGCGAAGCGCTGCTGCGCTGGGATCATCCGGTGCTGGGACCGATTCCGCCGTCCGAATTCATCCCCATTGCCGAAGGTATGGGCATGATCGAGGCGATGACCGGATGGGTGCTGCGCGAAGCCTGCGCCGCGGCCGCGTCCTGGCCCGGCGATGTGCGGATAGCGATCAACATTTCGCCCGCCTCGCTCAAATCCAACGAACTGCCCGCCAATGTCATCGCGGCCCTGCTGGAATCGGGCCTGTCCGCGCGGCAGCTGGAACTGGAAGTCACCGAATCCATCTTCCTGGACGACAGCGGCCAGACCAACGCCGTCCTGCGCGAATTGCAGCGGATCGGCCTGCGGCTGGCGCTCGATGATTTCGGCACCGGCTACAGCTCGCTCTCCTATCTGCGCTCCTATCGCTTCGACACGCTCAAGATTGATCAGAGCTTCATGGCGGGCGTCAGCGCCAATGCGGAGGACCGTGCGATCGTGCGCGCCATCGGCAATCTGGCGCGCGATCTGGCGATGGATACCGTCGCGGAAGGCATCGAAACCAGGACCAGCTTGCCCATGCGCGCGAAGCCGGCTTCACCAATGTCCAGGGCTATCTATTCAGCCGGCCGGTCCCGCGCGATCGCATCGCGGAGCTGATCGCGGCCGGCCCGCTGGAAGGAGCGGAGCGGCCCGAACCGGCCCGGCCAAGCCGCCGCCGGGCCTGATCCCTTCTTTCAGCTACGCAGCCGGGTCTGGGCGGCGGCCAGGCGACGCATCATCCGCAGGTCGCGATCGGACAGCGAAAGGGCGGTTTCGGTCCACAACTCGACAATGTCCGTCAGTTCGGTCAGCGTCATCGGATTGACCCGCCGGCCCGCGCGATTGATACCGACATAGCCGGCATGATGCGCGGCATGGTCCTTTATCCACTGCGCGGTCGCGGCTTCGCCGGCACCAGTGTCGACCACCTGCGTCACAATGCCCATCTCATGCATTTCGTCGGCGCTGTAGATGCGGCCTTCGGCGATCATCTGGCGCGCCATGACCGGCCCGACCCGCCGTTGCAGGATCGAATAGGCGCCCATGCCGGGGAACAGGCCGAACAGCACTTCAGGCAGGCCGAAGCGCGCCTGTCGCTCCGCGATGATGACGTCAAAGCACATCAGCGCTTCCAGCCCGCCGCCCAGCGCATCGCCCTGCGCCAAGCCGATATTGATGATGTTCATGTCGTTGCAGTGCCAGATGCGATCCACGATCTCGCAACAGGCTACGCCATATTTCAGCAGCGTCGCCCGATCGCGCCGCTGGATGCATTCGGCGAACATCTCCAGGTCGCCGCCCAGATTGAACACGCCGGGGAAGCGAGATCCCAGCACCATGAACTTCAGCACGCCGTCCCGGTCGGCAAAGACGCGGCGGCTTTCCCGTTGCCAGGCCATGGTGTCGCGAATCAGGCCCAGATTGCTGTTGGGTCGTTCCAGCGGCGTCATGAACGCCCACAGCGTTGCCAACTCTTCTTCCCAGCGCACATCAATCTGCCCCAGGTCGAACAGAGTCGACTGGCGAAAGGCTGTGGCTAACGGGGTTTCCGTAGCGGTAATGGGCGGATGGTCGCCAGCATCGACGAAATGCTCGTCGTCAGCCGCCTCGACCTCGTCTCTTGCCGGATTAAACCGTCCTGAATCAATCATGTGCGACCTCATTTTGCTATTCTGCATGAGCAGAACAGGCTTGCAGGCAGCATGCAATCAACCGGCCATATATTGACAGAGCGTTAACCATTTTTATGGTTAACTGTTGCAAGGAGGTCGCCGCAAATTAAGGCGTTGCGAACAGGCTGTGGCGAGAATGCCACAAAAGATGCTTTTATACATACGTAAGATTGGTCGCGCAGGTCTTTGTTAACCTTTGTTAATTATGATCATGGATATGACCGATCACCGTTCGCATTCTCCCCGCGTCACCCTTGGCCTGCATGATGCGCAGGGCGAACCTTGGCCGCTGCGCCTGTCGGCCGACTGTCTGCGGTTCATTGGCCCTTATCGCCGGCTCGAAGGCTTCAATATCGATGCGATGGCCCTGTTCGAAGGCGTCCGCAAGGCGGGGTAGGCTCCGGCTTCATCGCCGCCGCCGCCGTCCTTGTGTGCGCGCGCGTTCGCCATTAGAGCGCGGCGATGACCAATCCTCGTTTTTCCTTCTCGATCAGCGCCACTGACGGCAAGGCGCGCACCGGCGCGATCCAGATGCGCCGTGGCGAAATCCGCACGCCTGCCTTCATGCCGGTGGGCACCGCCGCCACCGTCAAGGCGATGCGCCCGGCGGAAGTGCGCGCGACCGGCGCGGACATCATTCTTGGCAACACCTATCATCTGATGCTGCGCCCCGGCGCGGAGCGCATGGCGCGGCTGGGCGGCCTCCACGGCTTCATGGGCTGGGACCGGCCGATCCTGACCGACAGCGGCGGCTATCAGGTGATGAGCCTGTCTGCGCTGACCAAGATGAGCGAGGAGGGCGTCGCCTTCTCCAGTCATATCGACGGGTCGAAGCATATGCTGACGCCGGAACGATCGATGGAGATTCAGCGCCTGCTCGACAGCGACATCGTCATGGCCTTTGACGAATGCACCAAAAATGGCTGCACCCATGATGAGGCGGCGAAATCGATGGAGCGGTCGATGCGCTGGGCGAAGCGATCGCGCGACGGCTTCGACGCCGGCGGCGAACATGCGGAACGCGCCGCCCTGTTCGGCATCCAGCAGGGTTCGCTTGACGAAAATCTGCGCCGCATTTCGGCGCAAAAGCTGATCGAGGTCGGCTTTGACGGTTATGCCGTGGGCGGTCTGGCTGTGGGGGAAGGGCAGGAGGCGATGTTCGCCACGCTCGATTTCGCGCCCGACATGTTGCCGCAGGACAAGCCCCGCTATCTGATGGGCGTGGGCAAGCCCGACGACATCGTCGGTGCAGTCGAGCGCGGCATCGACATGTTCGATTGCGTGTTGCCGACCCGGTCGGGTCGCAATGGGCAGGCGTTCACCTGGGCCGGCCCGCTCAACATCCGTAACGCCAAGTTCAACGAAGATCTGGGTCCGCTCGATCCGCGCTGCGGTTGCCCGGTCTGTGCGACCTGGAGCCGCGCCTATTTGCATCATCTGGTGAAGGCGGGCGAAATGCTGGGCGCGATGCTGATGACCCAGCACAACATTCATTTCTATCAGGAACTGATGCAGGGCCTGCGCGACAATATCGCCGCCGGCACCCTGTCGACCTTCACCGCCGATTTCCGGCGCGATTACCGGCGGGTATAGCGATCAGGGGATGATGCTGATCATGATGGTGTAGCGGCCCGCTTCGCCATCATGGTCCAGAGGCGCACGCAACTGGCGCGACAGGCCGGTCAGCACCCGGCCATAGCGTTCGCCCAGCAATTCGCTCATCCGTTCGGACGTCCGCAGGCCCATCGACTGAATGCTCAGCAGCGCGCGGTTGGCCTGCGCCTCATCCTGCTGCACAGAAATCCGCATGCTTCCCTGCGGTGCCAGCATCATCGCCAGTTCGACCAGTTCGGTGATCAGAAAGGCGACCGGCACGGCCACATCCTGGCCGATATGCTGATTATCGCTTTCGATCTGGATCGCGAAACGGCGCGCCTGCGCCGGCGCGGTGCCACGCAAACTGGCCGATAATTCGCTAATCAGCGGGCGCACGCCCACGCCGCGATTTTCCTCCAGTTCGGCGAAATGATTGCGGTGCACCACCGACAGCGCATCGACCCGGCGCTGGATCGACGCATAGGCTTCGATCGCTTCGGCTTCATGCGCGGATCGGGCATGCAGGCTGATCAGGCTGGCGATGATCTGAAGGTTGTTCTTGACCCGGTGATGCACCTCGCGCGTCAATTTGCGCTGGGTTTCCAGCCCCTCGGCCATCTCCGCCTCATGGGTGGACACATCTTCGCTGATTTCCCGGAATGTCTCACCCAGCGCCATGATTTCTCGTGCTGGCGTGCGCACCTTCTGCATCGGTTCGAGCACGGCGCCCGGCTCATAAGCGGCGACCACCCGGCGCAACAGCACCAGCGGGCGGATCAGCAGGCGGTTGACCACGAACCAGCCGATCGCGGCGGCGGCAAACCACATCACCAATGGCAGGAACAGCGACAGCAGGCGCGCCACCGTCGCAGGCGGATCGCGCACCGACATGGTCAGCAGAATGTCTGGCGGATCGAGCCGGGCGGAGAGACTCTCCATATGGCCTTGAACCGCAGCGCCCGAACGACTGACGAGCAGCGTCTTGTCGCCCTGACGCAGGCTCAGTTGCCGGTTCTGTAACGCAGTGGCCGGATCGGCGATGCTTTCCAGATGCGCCCGCGAATAATAGGCCAGCGCCACCACCCGGCCATCGCGGCTGCGCGCCCGGCTGACCAGATAATGGGAATCTGGCAGCAGTTGGACGATCCTGCGATCGAAACGAGCGGAAGGGGCGATCCCCGCCGGCTCGCGCCCGTCCGACTGACACAGGCTTCGGCCGGATTTATCGTAAATGTAGAAACGGCCGCCATCGACATCGTGCGATGTCAGGAAGAAGCTCAGCCGGCGGCACATGCCGGGATCGGCGGCATTGTTGGCCAGCGCATTGACCGTCAGTTCCAGTGCGGTGCGGTCGGACTGGAGGTCGGCAGTCAGCTTGCGCGCGCTCTGCGTCACGGCGACGCGCAGCAACGCTTCCTTCTCCAGATCGGCCGTACGGATCGCCTGTAGCGAGGCGACCAGTGCGATCAGCCCCAGAGGCAGCAAGGCCAGCGTCAGGATGAGGAACATCTTGACGCCGGTAGACCGGAAATATCGCAGCAGAGGCTCTGTCACGGAGCGGGCTGCCGGAGGAAGGCTGCCCCCGTTCATGATGGCCTCAGTCCAGTTTGCTCAACAGGTCCAGCATTTCAGACGGAATATCCTCGTCCACGGCTTTCTGATACACAGTGCGAAGCGCCTGCGACACCTGTCCATCTTCCTTGTCGCCGCCAGTGGCTTTGCGCTTGCGGGATGCGGATGCAGATTTCACCTTTGCGGGTGGAACGGCCAGGCCGGCATCCTTGCTATCATCGGCCACGCCCCGCTCCGTCGTTGAAGAAACCAAAATCAGCCCCTCTGCAGCCATCTGTCTCATGCCAGCCAACCCGTATTTGCGGGATTCTTGCATGACGTCAATTCAGCGCCGCGCGATGTTTCCAGGAAAATCGCGATATCGGCAAAAAAACCATATGGATGCGAAACAAATCCAGTGATTGATGGTTCCGCAATTCGAAGCATTTTTTACGCTGCCCGGCATGCGGGGGCGAAGGGGGGACGGGGGCTTGCCAATATGGCATGGACATTCCATCCTTCCTGCGAACGCCGATGCTTCGGGACAAGGACGCCCGTTTTGGGCAGGGAGACGATTTGACGATGTCGCTTGGACAGCAACTGCACCCCCATCTTCCGTTTTTGCGGCGCTATGCCCGCGCTCTGACGGGCAGTCAGGCGCATGGCGACGCCTATGTCCGTGCTGCGCTGGAGGCGATCGTCGCCGCGCCGGAAGAATTTCCCAGCGATGTCGATCCGCGGCTCGGCCTGTACAAGACTTTCCATGCCATCTGGTCGTCGGCGCATCTGGAAGATGTGCCCGTCACATCGGCTGGCAGTCGTGAGGCGATTGCGCAGGCGCGTCTTGCCCGCCTGACGCCGCTGCCGCGACAGGCGCTGCTGCTGACCGCGCTGGAAGGCTTCACCATCGATGACGTGTCCTACCTGATCGACCTGGACGCCAATGAAGTGGAGGCGTTGGTCGAGGAAGCATTGGGCGAGATCGAGGCGCAAACCCGCGCCAAGGTGCTGATCATCGAAGATGAGCCGATCATCGCGATGGACATCGAAACCATCGTCCGCGACCTTGGTCATGACGTCACCGCCATCGCCGTGACCCGCGAAGATGCGGTGCGTGAAGCGCTGGCTGATCGGCCGGGTCTGGTGCTGGCCGATATTCAACTGGCGGACGACAGCAGCGGCATTGACGCTGTGAAGGATATTCTGGCCGAATTTTCGGTGCCGGTGATCTTCATCACCGCTTTCCCGGAACGGTTGCTGACGGGCGAACGCCCCGAACCGACTTTCCTCATCACCAAGCCTTTCCAGCGTTCGACGGTCAAGGCCGCTATTTCGCAGGCGCTTTTCTTTGACGAAGCGACGGCGCCGGTCTGATCGCACACCTGATCGGACATATCCGAGTATTGGCACGGAACCCTGATCCCAACGCTGCGTTAATGATGCGTAACGATTGGGAGAAGGGCCGTGGCGGAACCGGAAAAGCATATCGCTGCCGATGATGCGCGCGCCGGGGCTACGCCGCATATCGTGCGGTATGTCCTTGGCATCTCCTTGGCGCTGGCCGTTATCGCGATGTTGCTGCTGCTATGGCGCTAGGCAATGGGGTTGGCGGACGGACGCGGGAATTGGTCTTTCGTGACAAACGGTTTAGGGTACGGGCGCACTTATGGCTTTGACGACGTCGATTCATGCGGCGAAGGCGGTTGCCGGCACGGGGATGGAACCCATGGATGAAGCCGTTGGCGATGTCGGCGGGATCGAAGAGCGCGCTGCGCTCTCGGACACCGATTTCAAGCGGGAACTGGCTGCCGTCATTCCGCATCTTCGCGCCTTTGGCCGGTCGCTTTCGGGCAATCGGGATCTGGCCGACGATCTGGTGCAGGAAACTTTGCTGAAGGCATGGGCCGCTCGTGCGCGTTTTCAGGCCGGCACCAATATGCGCGCCTGGACCTTCATCATTCTGCGCAACCATTATCTTTCGCAAATGCGTCGCTCGCGTTTCCGTGGCGACTGGGATGATCTGACGGCGGATCGCATTCTTGCCGCGCCCGCCGGGCAGGACAAGCATGTCGAACTGTCCGACATGCAGCGCGCACTGCTGCAATTGCCCCAACCCCAGCGGGAGGCGCTCATTCTGGTTGGCGCGGGCGGCTTCGCTTATGAAGAAGCGGCCGAGATTTGCGGCGTGGCGGTCGGCACGATCAAAAGCCGCGTCGCCCGCGGTCGCACAGCGCTGGAACAGATATTGGAAAGCGGCGACCTGCCGTCGCGCCGCACGCAGGAAACGACAGAAACGGCGGTTCTCGATGAGATCATGGAGGATGTCGACCGGCTGAGCCGTGGCCGCGGGGTGGGCGATCACGACGAAGAATGACGGGAACGATCACATCTTCCTGACCGTTATGGGACAAGGAGGTGGTCATGGCTGATGACCCTTTTCTCGCACAGGAAGATCCCGCGCCTTACAAGTCCGTGGCCGAACGTTCACGGGGCAGCGGTGTGGTGTTCGCGCTCGTTGTGCTGGCGCTGATTCTGGCCATCGGTTTCTTCTACCTGACCAGCGATCGTCGCGAAGATCGACAGGCCGATGCCGTGACGGAGGCGGCAGGATCGGTCGATGATGCGGCCAGGGTCATTGGCGACGCCGCCAAAAATGCGGCCGACACACTGCGGAACGACAATTAGTCGTCATCCTGAACAGGCGTTTTTGCCGTATCTCTGCGTGCATGTCGGCGATCCGACTGCACATTCAGCATTTCTTTGCCTTTGTCCGTCAAGGTGCGCCCACTGTCGGATTATCTTACATCTATTGTAAGGCGCATCCGATTCGAAGGAGGCGCGCCAGTCCGGCCGCCAACAGGGCGTGCATAACGATGATCAGGTTGTTCAAACATTATGTGCCGCATGCGGTGCTGCTGCTGGGGCTGCTTGATTTTCTGTTGATGCTCGGCGCGGCCGAAGGTGGCTGGATATTGCGCGCGCATCAGATTGGCATGGATGTCGATCACATCTCGACGCGCATGGGGCCGCTCTTCAGTTTTGCGATCGCCATCCAGACCGCGATGATCGCCGTCGGCGTCTATGGCGTGGAGGCGCTTCAGTCGATCCGCTTCGCCTTCGCCCGCCTGCTGGTCGCCGTATCGCTGGGCGTCATCTTTTTGTCGGTGCTCTATTTCCTGCTGCCGGGCATGACGCTGTGGCGTTCCAATTCGCTTTACGCGATGGGGTTGGCCATGGGCCTGCTGGTGCTGGTCCGCCTTCTGCTCGGCTCGATCCTGGGCGGCGAAGCCTTCAAGCGGCGTCTCGTCGTGCTGGGGGCGGGCAATCGCGCCAATCGCATCAAGGAACTGGAGCATAAGCGCGGCGCCGGCTTCCTCGTCGTCGGCTTCATCGCCATGAATGACGGGCCACAGGTCATCCCCGAAGCGATCAACCGTGACGCCGTGTTCAACCTGTCGGACTTCGTCGTGCGCCTGAACGCCAGCGAAGTCGTGCTGGCGCTGGAGGAGCGGCGCAACGCCATCCCGATGGCCGACTTGCTGCGCATCAAGACGACCGGCGTTCACGTCAACGATCTGTCGAGCTTTTTAGAGCGGGAAACGGGCCGCGTCGACCTGGCCAGCGTCAATCCCAGTTGGCTGATCTTCTCCGACGGTTTTTCCGCCGGTCGCCGCCTGTCCAGCATCGCGAAACGCCTGTTCGACATCATCGCCAGTTCGATCCTGCTCGCGCTCACTGGTCCTATCATCTTGCTTGCCGCGCTTCTGGTAAAGCTCGACAGCAAGGGGCCGGCTTTTTACCGGCAGCAGCGCGTGGGCCTCTATGGCCAGGAATTCTGGATCATCAAGCTGCGCACCATGCGCCTCGATGCGGAGGTGAATGGCAAGGCGGTCTGGGCCGAAAAGGATGATCCGCGCATCACGCGCCTTGGCTATTGGCTGCGTAAACTGCGCATTGATGAACTGCCCCAGACATGGACTGTGTTGAAGGGCGAGATGAGCTTCGTCGGCCCGCGCCCCGAACGCCGCCAGTTCGTCGAGGATCTGGAACAGCAGCTGCGCTATTATGCCGAACGCCATATGGTAAAACCCGGCATCACCGGCTGGGCGCAGATCAACTATCCCTATGGCGCGTCGCTGGAGGACGCCCGGCACAAGCTGGAATATGATCTCTATTATGCCAAGAACTACACACCCTTCCTCGATCTGCTGATCCTGCTTCAGACTTTGCGGGTCATTCTCTGGCCCGACGGCGCACGCTGAGGGGGCGGGGCCGATGGGCGCGCTCCTGCAATTTGTCGGTGATTGGGGTCATGCGCTGGCGGCGGTATTGTTCGCTGCTCTGGGCATCTTCCTGCTGCGTCGTCGCGACGAAGCGCCCGAGCCGCGCCTGCTGGCCGCGGCGTTGCTGCTCACCTCCTGCTGGGCGCTTTATGTATCCTTCGGCGGCGTATCCAAACCGTTGTCGGGCATTGGCGAAAGCATCCGCAACGCCGCCTGGCTGCTGGTTCTGTTCGTCATGCTGCGGCGGGGACCAGTCGGGCGCAGCGGCACCACGCTGGCGGTCGGCGCGGTCTATGTCGCCGTCGCCGGGCTGATCCTGCTTCAGACTTTCACCGATCTCGTTTGGCGGCAATTGTCGCCAGACAGTGATCTGCATCGCGCGCTGCTCACCTGCTCGCTGATCCTGCGGATGATGACCGCCATTGGCAGTCTGCTTTTGGCCCATCATCTCTACACCGCCTGGCCCTCGCGTGAGCGGGGCGGGGTGGCGCTGCTGCTGGGGTCGCTGGCGGCGATGTGGACCTATGATCTCAACCTCTACGCCATCTGCTATTTCGCGCCGAACCGCGTGAATGAACTCTACGCCCTGCGCGGCCTGCTGATGGCGCTGGTCGCCCCGGTGATCGCGGTCGGCCTGCGCAAGGGGATGAGCGGGCGGCTGCAACTCTCGCGCGTCATCACCTTTCAATCGCTCTCGATCGTGGCGGTGGGCCTCTATGTCGCGGTCCTGACGGCGGCGGCGGTGCTGATTGAACTGATCGCCGGTCCCTATGCCCGGCTGGTGGAGATCGCCGCCGTCTTCTTCATGGCCGTGACCGCGCTGGTGCTGCTGCCCTCGCCCCGCATCCGCGCGCTGTGGAAGGTGCAGGTCGCCAAGCATTTTTTCCAGCACCGCTATGATTATCGCACCGAATGGATGCGCTTTGGCGAAACGATCGGCCGCCCCGGCGACGACGCAGCCCCATTGGGCGAGCGCGTTGCCAAGGCGGTTGCCGATATCACCGACAGCTCCGGCGCGATGCTGCTGCTGCGCGATGATCGCGGCGGCCTGGCGTTCGAAACGCATTGGAACTGGAGCGGCGATGTGCCCGAGCCGGTATCGCCCGCCACCGTGCAGCGGCTGGAAAAAAGCGGCTGGATCGTCGATCTCGCCCGCCTGAAGGGCGGCGAAAGCGCGCTTGACCTGCCCGGCTGGATGCTGGAGGACCGCCGTGCCTGGGCTTTGGTCCCGCTCATTCATTATGGTCGGCTGATCGGCGCGATCCTGCTTGCCCGACCGCCCGTTGATCGCCGGCTCGACTGGGAGGATTTCGACATGCTGCGCGCCGCAGGGCGGCAGGCCGCAACCCATATCAGCGAGGCGCAGGGGCAACAGGCGCTGGACGATGCGCAGCGCTTCGACGAATTCAACCGCCGCTTCGCGTTCATCGCCCATGACATCAAGAATCTCGTCAGCCAGTTGTCGCTCCTTTCCCGCAATGCGGAGCGGCACGCCGACAATCCCGAATTTCGCGCTGACATGGTGCTGACGCTCAAGGAATCGGTAGGCAAGATGAACGACATGCTCGCCCGCCTGTCACAGCATAACAAGGGCCGGCCCGAAGAACCCCGCCCGATGCAGATGCGCGACCTGCTCGATCATCTCGCCAATGTGCGCGGGCGGCTGCATCCCATCCATGTGACCGGCGCCGCGCCGCCCACGTTGGCCGATCCCGCCCGCGTCGAACAGATTATCGCGCACCTGATACAGAACGCCATAGACGCCAGCCCGGCCGACAGTCCGGTCGAACTGCGCCTGTCCGCCGACAAGACCGACGCCATCGTCGACATTGTCGACTGGGGCCGGGGCATGAGCGCGGAATATATTCGTCGCGATCTGTTCAAGCCCTTTTCCTCCAGCAAGGCCGGCGGCTTTGGCCTGGGCGCGTTCGAAGCGCGCACCCTGGCCGAAGCAATGGGCGGCCGCATCGCGGTAGAGAGCAAGCCCGGTGCCGGCAGCCGTTTCACCCTGCGCCTGCCGCTGGCGCCCCAGACCGATCGTAAAGAGAGAGCCGCCTGATGAGCGACACCCGCCCCAAATTGCTGATCGTGGAGGATGATCCGGGCCTTCAGCGGCAACTGCGCTGGGCCTATGAGGATTATCAGCTCTTCATCGCCGGCGATCGTCAGGAAGCGATCGAGATGCTGCGCGCCGAGACGCCCGATGTCGTGACGCTCGACCTTGGCCTGCCGCCAGATCCCGATGGTACGACCGAAGGCTTCGCCACGCTGGCGGAGATGCTGAAGATCAAGCCTGATACCAAGATCATCGTCGCGTCCGGCCATGGCGCGCGGGAAAGCGCGCTCGATGCGATTGCCGGCGGGGCCTATGATTTCTACCAGAAGCCGGTCGACATTGACGAACTGGGCCTGATCGTCCGCCGCGCCTTTCACGTTCATGCGCTGGAGCGGGAAAATGCCCGCCTTGCCGAAACCGCGCCGGAGGATGGCCGGGTGCTGGGCCGCATGATCACCGGCGCGCCGGAAATGATGAAGGTCGCCCGCACCATCGAGCGGGTGGCGAGCGCGAACGTCTCCATCCTGCTGCTGGGCGCCAGCGGCACGGGTAAGGAATTGTTGGCGCAGGGCCTGCATGACGCCAGCCCCCGCCGCAATGGCGCTTTCGTCGCGATCAATTGCGCCGCGATTCCCGAAACCCTGCTCGAATCCGAACTGTTCGGCCATGAAAAGGGGGCCTTCACCGGCGCGATCAAAATGACGCCCGGCAAGATCGAACAGGCGCAGGGCGGTACGCTCTTCCTTGATGAAGTCGGCGACATCCCGTTGCCCCTGCAAGTGAAGCTGCTCCGTTTCCTTCAGGAGCGCGTGATCGAACGCATCGGCGGGCGTCAGCCCATTGCCGTCGACACCCGCATCGTGTGCGCCACGCATCAGGATCTGGCGGCGATGATCGCGGCGGGCAGCTTCCGTGAAGATCTTTATTATCGCCTTGCCGAAATCACCGTGCGCATCCCGCCGCTGCGCGACCGCCCCGGCGATCCGGCGCTGCTTGCGCGTCATTTCCTCACCCGCTTCGCGCGCGACATGAACCCGCAGGTGAAGGGGCTGGCCCCCGATGCGCTCGCCGCGCTCGATGCCTGGGCCTGGCCCGGTAATGTGCGTGAACTGGAAAACCGCATGAAGCGCGCGGTGATCATGGCCGATGGCAAGTTGATCACCGCCGCCGATCTCGATCTGGATGACGAACGCGCCGATGGCGGTGATGTCGTCAATCTGAAGGCCGCACGCGAAATGGCCGACCGCCGCGCCATTCGCCGCGCCATCGCCCGCACCGATGGCAATATTTCCGGCGCGGCCAAGATATTGGGAATCAGTCGGCCGACGCTCTATGATTTGCTCAAACAATATCAGATGCAGAATTGATGCGCCGGTCCCGTATCGTCCTGATTGTCGTCTTCGTCCTGCTGTTGCTGGGCGCGGCGGGCCTGTGGCAATGGCGCGCACATGAACGTGATGGCAGCGCGGCGCTGGCCCGCGGCGTCGCCGCACTCGACCGGGGGGATGCCCGCACCGCGCGGGTCGAACTGATGAATGCGATTCTGGCCAGCCCCCGTTCGGCGCAGGTGCGCACGGCGCAGGCATTTGCGCTGGCCGAACTGGGCGATGGTCCGGGCGCGCAGGCCGAAGCGCAGCGGGCGCGTTCATTGGGCCAGCCGGCGGCGCAGACCCGCGCCGTCATGGCGCAGGCGCTGTTCCTGCAAGGCGACATGCAGGGCGCGCTGCGGGAGGCCAATGCACCGGACCTGCCCGAAGCATCGGCGGTTGCGGCCGCGCGCGTCGTTGCCCGCGCCACACTGGCGCTGGGCGACGCCAATGGCGCCCGCGCCGCGCTCGACCGGGCGCTGACGCTGGCGCCCAATGACCCGGAAAACTGGATCGACCTTGGCCGCTTCCGCATGGCGGTCGGCGATCAGGCCGGGGCGATCGTCGCCGCCGACCGCGCCGTCGCCCTGATGCCGGGCAAGGGCAAGGCGCTGGCGCTGCGTGGTGAACTGACCCGCGCCCAATATGGCCTGATCGCCGCCTTGCCCTGGTTCGACCGCGCCTTGTCGGCGGAGCCGGATTCGGTGCCCGCTCTCCAGCAATATGCCGCCACGCTGGCCGATGCGGGGCAGGCGAGCAAAGCGCTCAGCCTCACGCGCCGCCTGCTCGCGCTCGATCCATCCAATCCGCGTGCCTGGATGATCCAGGCGGTGATGGCCGCGCGCGCCGGGGAAGATGATCTCGCCCGCAAGCTGCTCGATCGCACCAAGGGACGGCTTGATGGCGAACCGGCAACCCGTCTGCTGCGCGGCGTGCTGCATATGGATGAAGGCAATGCAGTGCTGGCGGCCGATGCGCTGCGCCCGCTGGTCGATGCCCAGCCGGACAATCGCACCGCGCGCACGCTGCTGGGCCGGGCCTATTATCTGAACGGCGATTTCGGTGCCGCCGCCACGATCCTCGCGCCGATGGTCGCGCAGCGGGACGCCGATCCCTATGTGCTGACGCTGGCCGCCCGCGCGCAGGAGGCGCTGGGCAACCGCGCCATGGCCGATGATATGCTCGCCCGCGCCGCATGGCCGGTGCGGCCGTCCGCCGATCCCTTCGCCAGTCCGCGCGACGCGGCTCTGGCCGCTGGCGCGCCGCCCACCAGCATCGCCACCGCGCGCGACAATATTTCCTATATTCGCGCTCTGCTCAGCGTCGGTCGACCGGCCGATGCGCTGGCGCGCGCGCGTCTGCTCAGCCGGGCCAATCCCGGCGCGCCCGACGCCTGGTTGATCCTGGGCGATACGCTGGCCGCCGCCGGCCAGCCGGGCGAAGCGGTGCGCGCCTATGAAGCCGCCGGCAACATCCGCTTCGATCGTGACGCCGCCCTGCGCCTTGCCGCCGGCTGGGCGCGCGCCGGCAATCCCGCCCGCGCCGCACAGGTGGCGCAACTCTTCCTGTCGCAAAATCCCAATGATCTGGAGGCGCTGCGCCTTGCCGCCGGTGTCGCCGCACAGGCGCAGGACTGGCGCACCGCGCTACGCCTGCTGCGTGCCGTGCGGGCGCAGACGGGGGATAATGACGCGCTGCTGATGGCCGATCTCGCCCGCGCCGCGCTGGAAAATGGTGATGGCGCCTCGGCGCGCGCCTATGCAACTCATGGCTATCGCCTGATGCCCGCCAGTCCGGTAACGGCCGACATGCTGGGCTGGGTGATGTTGCGCACAGGCGAGAAGGGACCTGCGACCGTCGACCTGCTGGAAAAGGCGGTCGCTCTGGCCCCCGGCGCGCCTGCGCTGCACATGCATCTGGGCCAAGCTTATGCCGCCGCCGGGCGCAAGGGAGAGGCTAAACTGGCGCTGGGTCGGGCCGCCGCCGTGCCCGGCTTCACCGGCCATCAGGAAGCGATGGATGCGCTGGCGGCGCTGTAACTTAACCAATAAAAACCGTTCGCCCTGAGCCTGTCGAAGCCTGTCCTGAGCGCCTGCTGCAAGCAGGCAGTCGAAGGGGGCTGTACTTTTCTTGATTGCCACAAGAAAAAGCAGGGCTTCGACAAGCTCAGCCCGAACGGGTTGGGAATTTTTTTAAGCCTTCGCCAGATCCAGCTCATCGATCCGCAGCCCCAGCCGCCGGATTTGCGCGGCCACGGGCGGCCAGACATTCTCGATAAAGCGCTCCCGCTCCATCTCGCGCAGGCGGCGGGTTGCGCCATCGGCGACGAACATGCCGACGCCACGCTTCACCACGACCAAGCCGTCATCCTGAAAACTCTGATAGGCTTTGGCCACCGTCAGTGGGTTGGCCCCTTGCGTCGCGGCGAAGGCGCGCACCGATGGCAACAGGTCGCCGTCGGAAAATTCCCCATCCAGGATGGAGGCGGCAATGATCTCACGCAGGCGGAGATAGACGGGTTTGGATTCGTCGGCCATAGTGCATCACTGCCATAATACAGCCGCAGGGGTCAAGCTATAAAATTTCTCATAACTTTACAGTTGCGTAATTATCTGTCCCAAGTCGATACGATATCATCATATTCTGGCCGTGGCCGTTCTTCCTGTGGCTTGCCCGGAGTCCCGATGAAAATGAAGCCGGCAATCTTCTCATTTTCGCTGCCAAAGGCGTCGCGCACATCGGCATTGAAACTTGGCCAGCCGGTCAGCCAGCCGCCGGCAAAGCCCAGTGCATGGGTGGCGTGCAGCAGGTTCATGATCGCCGCGCCGGCCGACAATTCCTGTTCCCACAGCGGGATTTTGCTGCTCGCGACCGGGGCGGACAGCGCCACCACCAAAGTCGGCGCCTGCTGCGCAAACTGGTGCATCGCCTCGATCTCCAGCCGCCCGGCGTCCGGCTTTTCGGCGCGATAGGCGCGCTCCAGCACCTGCGCCAGCGCATCGCGCCTGTCCTGCGGCACGATCACGAAACGCCATGGGGCCAGCTTGCCATGATCGGGCGTGCGCAGCGCTACCTCCAATATCTGCCGCAATTGCGCATCGTCCGGGCCGGGCGCGATCAGGTCGCGTGGTTTGCCGGAACGACGGGTCTGGAGCAGGGCGAGCGGGGAGGAAAGGTCGTTGAACATCGTCGCGTCAGATGGCGCGGCGACGGCTTGAGCGCAAGGGTGCGGCTGGCTTTTTGACAGGAGCGCACCAGTCGCTCTAGGCTGGCTCCATAAGCGGCCCCGCCCGACGGCGGCCGGAAACAAGATATATGTAAAGGGTGCCGAATGGCGACTTCGGACAAGATTGCGGCCGAGCCGGGAAAAACCTGGCTTGGCCATCCGCGTGGGCTGTATCTGCTCTTCTTCGCGGAAATGTGGGAGCGTTTTTCCTATTATGGCATGCGCGCCATCCTGATTTTCTACCTCACCAAACATTTTCTCTTCGGTGAGGACAAGGCATATCTCCTCTACGGCGCCTACACATCTTTGGTCTACATCACCCCGGTCATTGGCGGTTATCTGTCGGATCGGTTCCTCGGCCCGCGCAAGGCGGTGACGGCGGGCGGCGTCTTCATCGCCATCGGCCATTTCCTGATCGCCGTGACCGAAGGACCGGGGGGGCAGCATCCCTTCTTCCTCAACGGCTTCTATCTGGCGCTCGCCTCCATCATCGTGGGCACCGGCTTCCTGAAGGCCAATGTCTCGGTGCTGGTCGGCGAACTTTATCCCCGCGACGATCACCGCCGCGATCCGGCCTATTCCATCTTCTACATGGGCATCAACATGGGTGGCATGTTGGGCCCCATCGTCTGCGGCCTGCTGGGGGAACTGTGGGGCTGGAGCTGGGGCTTCGGCGCGGCGGGCGTGGGCATGCTGCTTGGTCTCGTCATGTTCGTCTGGCTCAAACCCTGGTTGCTGGGCAAGGGCGAGCCGCCCGCGCCGCAGCAGCTGCGCACGCCCACCGCCGCTGGCCTCAGCCAGGAATGGACCATTTATCTGGGCGCGGCGCTGGGCGTCATCGCGATCTGGCTGGTGATCCGTTATGCTGAATTGCTCGGCTATGCGCTGCTGATCTTCTCGGCGCTCACCGTCGTCTACATCCTCTGGCGCACGCTCGGCACGTTGGGCCGGGTCGATCGCGACCGCATGTTCGCTGCGCTCTTCCTGATCGCCTTGAACCCGCTCTTCTGGGGCCTGTTCGAACAGACCGGATCGTCGCTGAACATCTTCACCGATCGCAATGTAGATCGGGTAATCCTGGGCTGGGATGTGCCCGCATCCCTGTTCCAGTCGGTCAATTCGGTCTTCATCATCCTCTTCGCGCCGTTGTTCGCTGTCATTTGGACCTTCCTCGACAAACGCCGGCTGGAACCGTCCTCGCCCGCCAAGTTCGGCATCGGCCTTATCCTGTGCGGCGCGGGCTTTCTGGTGCTGGTGGCGGGCGCGGCGATGGCGGGTGAAAATCTGACCCCGGTCATCTTCGTCTTCCTCATCTACCTGTTCCACACCATGGCGGAACTCTGCTTCTCGCCGGTCGGCCTGTCCGCCATGACCCGCCTGTCGGTGTCGTCGATGGTCGGGCTGGTCATGGGCACCTGGTTCCTCGCCATGGCGGCGGGCAATTTCATTGCGGGCCTCATTGCCCGCGCCACCGGCAGCGGCGAAGCCGGCAATGTCGCACAAGTGCTTGACGTCTATACGCAAATCGGCTGGTTTTCGGTCATCGTCGGGGGACTGGTGCTGCTCGTCTCGCCTTATGTGAAACGCATGATGCACCTCGACAGCATCGCTTCGGAGGATAAGGCATGAACAGGCACGGCAGATGGCTGTTGATCGCGGCATTGCTGGCGGGGGTTGCCGCCCCCGTCGCGGCGCGCAAGGACAAGGAAGAGGCCCCGGCGTCGCAGGGCAGTTCGGCCGAACCCGAAAATCCCTATCCCTCCACCTATAAAGCCTATCCCGGCCGCCCGACCGTGATCCGCAATGCCACCATCTTCGACGGGGAAGGGGGTCGCATCGACAAGGGCGTCGTCTTCCTGTCGGAGGGGAAGATCGTCGCCATCGGCGGGCCGGACACGCCGATCCCGGCCGACATCGCCGTGTTCGACGGCACCGGCAAATATGTCACCCCCGGCGTCATCGACATTCACAGCCATCTGGGCGTCTACGCCTCGCCCGGCGTCGATGCGCTGTCCGACGGTAACGAGATGACCTCGCCCGTCACCCCCCATGTCTGGGCCGAACATAGCATCTGGCCGCAAGACCCCGGCTTTGGCCGCGCGCTCGCCAATGGCGGCGTCACCACGCTCCAGATACTCCCCGGATCGGGCAACCTCTTCGGCGGCCGCAGCGTCACGGTGAAGAATGTCCCCGCCCGCACCCAGCAGGGGATGAAATTCCCCGGCGCGCCCTATGGCCTTAAAATGGCGTGCGGCGAAAATCCCAAGCGCGTCTATGGCGGCAGGGGGCGCGAACCCTCCACCCGCATGGGCAATATGGCGGTCGATCGCCAGACCTGGATCAAGGCGCGGGAGTATCAGAAGAAGCGCGCCGCCGGGAAAGATCAGACCCGCGACCTCGGCATGGAAACCCTGGCGGATGTGCTGGAAGGCAAGATCCTCGTCCACAACCATTGCTACCGCGCCGATGAAATGGCGAACGTCATCGATATGTCGAAGGAGTTCGGTTACAAGATCGCCGCCTTCCACCACGCCGTCGAAAGCTACAAGATCGCCGATCTGCTGCGCGACAATGGCATCTGCTCGGCCATGTGGGGCGACTGGTATGGCTTCAAGATGGAAGCCTATGACGGGATCAAGGAAAATGTCCCGCTGGTTCATCGCGCCGGTGCTTGCGCCATCGTCCATAGCGACGATCAGGACGGCATTCAGCGCCTGAATCAGGAAGCTGCCAAGGCGCTGGGCGCGGGCCGCCGCATGGGCATCGACATATCGGACGAAGTCGCCTGGACCTGGCTCGCCATCAATCCGGCGCGCGCCATGGGCATATCCGAACAGACCGGCAGCCTGAAGGTCGGCAAGATGGCCGACGTCGTCCTGTGGAACGGCAATCCGTTCAGCACCTACACCAGGCCCGAAAAGGTCTGGATCGACGGCGCGCTCCTGTATGACAGCGCCGATCCGAAACTGCGGCCGGTATCCGATTTCGAATTGGGCCAGATCGGCGCGGGAGACGTGAAATGAGCAAGGCGGCCTTTAAAAATCCGTTCGGTTCGAGCTTGTCGAGAACCCTTGCCTGCGCACTTGTCATGGCGTTCTCCACCCCCGCGCTCGCCCAGTCCATCGCCATCACCGGCGCGACGCTGGCGATCGGCGACGGATCGGAGCCGATCCAGAACGGCACCGTGGTCATTACCGCTGGCAAGGTGGTCGCCGCCGGCACAGGCATCGCCGTACCGCCGGGCGCAAAGACCATCGACGCCGCCGGCAAGTGGGTGACGCCCGGTATCGTCTCGGGTTTTTCGCGCCTTGGCCTGGCCGAAGTGCCGGGGGTGAAGGAAACCAATGACACCCGCGCTGCCCGGTCGCCCTTTTCCGCCGCGATCGACGTCGCGCCCGCCATCAATCCCCTGGCCAATCCCGTCGCCATCAGCCGCACGGCGGGCATCACCCGCGCGGTGGTGGCGCCCGTCGCCGCCAATGGCATCTTCGCCGGGCAGGGCGCGGTGGTCGACCTTGGGGCGGATCTGACCCCGATCACCCGGCCCCGCGCCTTCCAATATGTGGAGATGGGCGAGGAGGGGAAGGATGACGCCGGCGGCAGCCGCGCGGCAATGATCCTGACCTTCCGCATGATGCTGCGCGAGGCGCAGGAATTTGCCAAAGCCCCCGCCAGCTACGACGGCCGGTCGAAGGACGCGCTACTCAACCGCGTCGATGCCGAAGCGCTGGTCCCGGTCGTCACTGGCGCGATGCCGCTGATGGTCCATGTCGAAAGCGCGCGCGACATTCTGACCATCCTGTCGCTGCGACAGGATTTTCCGGCGCTCAAACTCATTCTGGCCGGTGCGACCGAAGGCTGGATGGTCGCGCCCCAGATCGCCGCCGCCAAGGTGCCGGTCATCACCGCGGGCCTCGAAGACCTGCCCTCCAGCTTTGAGAAACTGGCCGCGACCCAGAGCAATGTCGGCCGCATGGTCAAGGCGGGCGTCAGCGTCTCCATGGGCATGCTGACCGGCGATGATGCACTGCAACTGCGCGCCGCAACCCAGCAGGCGGGCAATATGGTCGCGCTGACGAAGGTGCCCGGCGCGACGGGCCTCAGCTGGGGGCAAGCGCTGCGCACCATCACCGCCGCGCCTGCCGAAGCGATGGGCCTTGGCGACCGGATCGGCTCGCTCCGCGTCGGCCGGGCAGGGGATGTCGTGATCTGGGATGGCGACCCGCTGGAAATGACCTCCGCCCCGGTCGCGGTGTGGATCGACGGCGTGGCCCAGCCGCTGGAAAACCGCCAGACCCGATTGCGCGACCGCTACGCCACGCCGGGCGAAGGCGCCGTGCCAAAGGCATATGAGTGGTAAGGGGGAGGGGGGCTGCGGCCCCCTTTTTCTTGGGCATGGCCCGATGTTGAAGCGGATGGCAATTTTTGCCATATTGCATCGACAGGAGGTGCTCACCGATGGCGACCATGAATATTTCCCTGCCCGATCCCATGCGCGATTATGTGCAAAAGCGCATCGACAGCGGCCAATATGCCAGCGTCAGCGACTATGTGCGCGACCTGATCCGTCGCGATCAGAGCGCGATCGTGAATGAGGCGCGCTGGCTGAAGGAACTGGATGCGTCGATCGAGGCGGGTCTTCAGGAGATGCAGGCCGGTGGCGGTCATGACCTTGACGAGGTCTGCGACGCACTCATTGCAGATATTCGCCAAAGTGCGAATAGCGATCCGCGTCCATGAAGGTCAGATTGTCTTCACAGGCGATACGCGACCTTGAAGGCATCGGACATTATATCGGTAAAGACAGTCCCGAGCGCGCAATCTCTTTCGTTGGTGAACTGCGCGATACAGTGAAACGACTTGCCAATCTGCCGCGCGCTTTCCCGTTGGTGCCTCGCTATGAACAACATGGGATCAGGCGGCGATCCTATAAGGGATATGGCATTCTTTATTCCGTCGGTACTGACAGCATTTTCATCCACCGCATCATCGGGCCAGGCCAGGATCAGGATGCCGCGCTGCAATTGAATTGAAGGATGTGGATGCCCCGCATCGGATTTTTGCGTGTAGGTGGCATGGTGGATTTGGGTGGTTTCCTGCCATAAGCCCCTCCCGCAGGCGGGAGGGGCGGCGAGACTTGCGCGCGTAGCGCGTTAGTCGCAGCGGGGTGGGCTGTTGCGACGTCCAGCCCACCCCCTAACCCCCTCCCGTATACGGGAGGGGGAACATGTCCGCTTCTGGCCGACTTCCGCCCCCTTGGCCCAGACGCATCGCCATCCGCCCGCCTTAATCAAATGCTGACGATTGCCGGCTTAGTCTCACGCTATGCGTATCGCTCCCGCTCTGCTGGCTCTGTCGCTTCTGGCCTCAACCATCACTCCCGCACTGGCGCAGGACACTATCCCGCTGGTCGCGATCGGCCTGCCCTTTGCGCCGGAAACGCCTCGTCCGGTGGCGGCCGGCCATCCGCTCTATCATCGCATCGATACGCTGGAGATCGAAGGCTTGCCGCCGACGATCAAGAGCAGTGCGCTCAACTGGATCGCGGCGGCCAAGCGGTCGAGCGTCAATGCTGCGCTGCGCGAAAGCCTCGATCGCATGAACATGCTGGCGCCCGATGCCACGACAGCTCGCACGCGCCTGACGGTAAAATGGATTGGCAGCGACACGCCCTTCCGCATCGGCACCAGCAACCGGACCAGCGTGACGATGCACTATCAGCTGGTGCGGATCGACAATGGCCAGTCGCTGTTCGATCGCGAAATCACCACCTGGATGGATGGTGGCGGCGTGGATGCGGGCCTGCGCGATAATGGCATCGTGCGCGCGGCGATCGCGACGAACTTCGCGTCGGCGGCCAATTGCATCGATCGCGCCGCCTTTGGCGCAGCACCCGCCGATTGCGCGCTGACGCCCAAATTCTCGGTATCGGTGGTGCGGCGGCATTGAAGCAAGCGCATCGACGCCCCCTTGATCCCGCACCCCGTCTTCCGTTAAAGCCCCGTCATTCGCATGGACCCGGTGAAATTCCGGGTGGCTATTCCGGCCGCCGATCCGCCGGACAACATCCCACATGATCCCAATCGATGCGCCGCCTGATCGCGGCGCCATGTGCCTTGTTGTGGACCCATCATGACTGATCTTCTCACCCGCTACCGCCGGCAGTGGTTTGCCGATGCCGCCTCCGCGCGGCGCGAAATATTGGCCGGCATCGTCGTCGCGCTTGCGCTCATTCCCGAAGCCATCGGCTTTTCGATCATCGCCGGGGTCGATCCGCGCGTCGGCCTTTACGCCTCGGTGGCCATCGCCATCACCATAGCGCTGATCGGCGGCCGACCGGGCATGATCTCCGCCGCGACCGCCGCCGTCGCCGTGCTGGTCGGCCCGCTGGTGAAACAGCATGGCGTCGACTATCTGTTCGCCGCCACCATCCTTATGGGCCTCGTCCAGATGCTCGCTGGTCTGTTGCGGCTGGACCTGTTGATGCAATTCGTGTCGCGATCGGTCATCACCGGCTTCGTCAACGCGCTCGCCATCCTCATCTTCATGGCGCAACTGCCGCAACTTACGCATGTCGGCTGGCAAACCTATGCCATGGTCGCCGCCGGCCTGGCCATCATCTACCTTTTCCCGCGCGTGACGAAGGCGGTGCCTTCGCCGCTGGTGGCGATCCTGTCCCTCACCGTCGTCAGCCTGACGCTCGGCCTGCCGGTGCACAGCGTTGGCGACATGGGGCAATTGCCACAGGGACTGCCCAGCTTCGCCCTGCCGCATGTGCCGCTCACGTTCGATACGCTGCGGATCATTGCGCCCTATTCGGTGACGATGGCGGCGGTCGGCCTGCTCGAATCCATGCTGACCGCGCAGATCGTCGACGACATGACCGACACGGACAGCGACAAGCAACGCGAAGCCATGGGGCAGGGCGGGGCGAACATCGTCGCCGCCCTGTTCGGCGGCATGGGCGGCTGCGCCATGATCGGCCAGTCGGTCATCAACGTCACCTCGGGCGGGCGCGGTCGCCTGTCGACCTTCGTCGCGGGGGCATTCCTGCTGTTCCTGCTCACCGTGCTGGGACCATGGGTCGGCCGCATGCCGATGCCCGCGCTCGTCTCCGTCATGATCATGGTGTCGATCGGCACCTTCAGCTGGAATTCCATTCTCAACCTGCGCCGCCATCCGCCGACTTCCTCGGCCGTCATGCTGGTGACGGTGGCGGTCGTGATCGCCACGCGCGACCTGTCGCTAGGCGTCCTCTCCGGCGTGTTGCTGTCGGGCATCTTCTTTGCGGGGAAGGTGCAGCGCATGTTCGCCATCGACCGCAGCGAAGCGGGCGGCGTCGCCACCTATCGCGTCACCGGCCAGATATTCTTTGCTTCGGTCGATCGCTTCACCCGCGCCTTCCAGCAGCCCGAAAGCGCCAGCCACATCGTCATCGACGTGTCGGGCGCGCATTTCTGGGACATTTCGGGCGTCGGCGCGCTTGACAAGATCGTCGCGCGCCTGCGCCGCGATGGCCGCCAAGTGGAGGTGGTCGGCTATAACCGCGCCAGCGCCGACCTGATCGACCGCTTCGCCCTGCATGACAAGACCGGCGTGGAACTGGGCGCTGCGCCGCATTGATGGGGACGGGGCGGCCTGTCCTACAGGCCGCCCCCCTGCCATGGTAACAGGTCTTTCCTGAAACGGGCCATTGATGCAAAATTATAAGAAAATTTCACGAGTTCGCATGAAAATGTCTAGAGCGGGATGACATTAGGTTGCGCCATACCCGGCGTTGCGAAGATAGTTTTGGCATTCGCTGGGGGTGAAGGCATCGAGGAGTGTTCCGATGCGGCGCCATGTT
>JAJZTH010000057.1 GCA_021849075.1 Pseudomonadota bacterium
GAGGGGTACGTGACCGGCGTCAAGAAGGGCGACGAGAAGACCATCGAAGTCACCTTCCCCGAGGAATATGGGGCCGCTCACCTGGCCGGCAAGCCCGCCACGTTCGACATCACCGTTCAGTCGATCCTGAACGCCGACAAGCCCAAGCTGGACGATGAATTCGCCAAGTCGCTGGGCCTGGAAGGTTTGGAGCAGCTCAAGGAACTGCTCAAGGGGCAGATCGAGCAGGAACATAATGGCCTGACCCGCACCTATATGAAGCGTAAGCTGCTCGATCAGCTCGCCGCTTCGCACGACTTCGACGTGCCGCCCAGCATGGTGGAGGCCGAATTCAGTCAGATCTGGCAGCAGCTTCAGCATGAAGCGGGCCATGAAGAAGATCCGGCTGCCGCGCTCGCCGAAATGGAAGCCGAAAAGGACGATTATCGCGCCATTGCCGTGCGTCGCGTCCGTCTGGGCCTGCTCCTGTCGGAAATCGGCCAGGCCAATGGCGTCGTCGTCAACGATCAGGAAATGAACCGCCTGATCATGCAGGCTGCCCAGCAGTACAGCCCGCAGGACCGCGAGCGCTTCGTTCAGTATGTCCGTCAGGACCCGATGGCCGCCGCTCAGCTGCGCGCGCCCCTCTATGAGGACAAGGTCGTCGACTTCCTGTTCGACAAGGCCGAAGTCACCGACCGCGCCGTGACCCGCGAAGAGCTGGAAGCCGCGATCGAAGCCGAAGACGGCGATCTGAAGCCTCACGTCCACGGCCCGGGCTGTGGTCATGACCATCATGACGAAAAGCCCAAGGCAAAGAAGGCCGCCAAGAAGAAGGTTGAAGAGGCCGAGGACGCCCCGGCTGAAGCCGCTGCTGAGGAAGCGCCTGCCAAGAAGCCGGCCGCCAAGAAGGCCGCCGCCAAGAAGGACGAAGCCGTAGCGGACGAAGCTGCCACCGAAGAGAAGCCCAAGAAGAAGGCTGCTCCCAAGAAGGCCGCCGCCAAGGCTGAATAAGCCTGCCTGACAGGATATGAAAGCGCCCGGCTTCCCCCGTGAAGTCGGGCGCTTTTCATTTCCGGGGGGGCATGGCAGATGAAATGTTAAGGATGATGCGTCATGCCCATGCGGACGATCGGGGCAGGGCGTGAGAGGGCGATGAAGGAATTTCCTGCAGTGAAGAGCGAAACCGCCATGGCCGCCCCGCGCGTCGCGGTGATCCTGCCCTGCTATAATGAAGCCGGCGCGATCGTGCAGACGGTGCAGGATTTTCGACGTGCGCTGCCGGCGGCCGCCATTTATGTGTTCGACAATAACAGCACTGATGGCAGCCGTGAACTGGCGGCGGGCGCTGGCGCGATCGTCCGCCGCGTGGGGCAGCAGGGCAAGGGCCATGTCGTGCGCCGCATGTTCGCCGACGTCGACGCCGACATCTACATCATGGCCGATGGCGACGCGACCTATGAAGCCGCCGCCGCGCCACAGATGATCGCCGCCATGCTGGAGGATAATCTCGACATGGTGGTCGGCTGTCGCCGCGACGAGGTGGAGGCCGCCTATCGCCGCGGCCACCGCTTCGGCAACTGGGCGCTTACCAGTTTGCTGAAACAATTGTTCGGCCGCAGCTTCACCGACATTCTCTCGGGCTACCGCGTCTTTTCCCGCCGTTTCGTCAAAAGCTTCCCGGTCCTCTCGGCAGGGTTCGAGATTGAGACGGAGATCAGCGTCCATGCGCTGGAACTGGCGATGCCGGTGTCGGAAGTCATGACCACCTATGGCGCCCGACCCGAAGGCTCCGTCAGCAAGCTCAGCACCTATCGCGATGGCTGGCGCATCTTGCGCACCATCATCACCCTCTATCGCATCGAGCGGCCGATCCTGTTCTTCGGCGTGATCGCGGCCTTCTTTGCCGCGCTGGGACTGGGGCTGGCGGCGCCGCTGATCGTTACCTATATTCACACCGGCCTTGTCCCCCGCTTTCCCACCGCAATTCTGGTGACGGGCCTCATGATCCTGGCGACATTGTCGGGCATGTGCGGCCTGATCCTCGACACGGTCGTACGCGGCCGGCGTGAGGTGCGGCGTCTGGCCTATCTGTCCTTCCCCGCACCGTCCGATTTCGCCTGCCGCGATTAAGGATGCGGGGGCAAGTCGTTCCCCCCTTGAACCATTTGCTTTTTGTCCCGATGTAGGGGCTGGGCAAAAGCAATCACCCGGAAAAGAGCAAAAATGACCGATATCATGTCCGATCCCATGGCCGCGCTGGTCCCCATCGTCATCGAACAGTCAAACCGTGGCGAGCGCAGCTTCGACATCTATTCGCGGCTGCTGCGTGAACGGATCATCTTCGTCACTGGCCAGGTCGAAGACCATATGGCTTCGCTCATCGTCGCCCAGCTTCTGTTCCTCGAATCGGAAAATCCGAAGAAGGACATCTGGATGTACATCAACTCGCCCGGCGGCGTGGTGACTGCCGGCATGGCGATCCATGACACGATGAAATATATCCGTCCCCAGGTCGGCACCGTCTGCATCGGTCAGGCCGCCTCCATGGGCAGCTTCCTGCTGGCCGCTGGCGAGCCGGGCAAGCGCATTGCGCTGTCCAACGCCCGCATCATGGTGCATCAGCCGTCGGGCGGCGCACAGGGCATGGCGTCCGACATCGAAATCCAGGCCAAGGAAATCCTGCGGATTCGCCGCCGCCTGAATGATCTGTACGTCAAATATACCGGCCAGACGTTGGAAGCGGTGGAGCGGGCGATGGACCGCGACACCTTCCTGGAGGCGGATGAAGCCAAGGCGTTCGGTCTGGTCGACGAAGTGTTCGATCGTCGCCCCGTCGCTGCGGAAACCACCGAGGGCTAAAGACTATCTTTACCGCTGCGCGTCACTCTGCCCTTGTAGAACGGGCGCGCGGCGGTCTAGGATGGCCTTTGGACCAGAAAATCCCTCGCTGGACGCGGATCTGGTGATCGTATCCGGGGGGGAAGAGAGAATGGCGAATGACTAAGCTTACCGGTTCGGATTCGAAAAGCACATTGTACTGCTCCTTCTGCGGGAAGTCGCAGCATGAGGTGCGCAAGCTGATCGCAGGACCGACCGTGTTCATCTGCGACGAATGCGTGGAACTGTGCAACGACATCATCCGCGAGGAGACCAAGGGCGGTCTCGTCGGCAAGAAGGATGGCGGCGTGCCCACTCCGCAGGAAATCTGCGATGTTCTCGACGATTATGTGATCGGCCAGAAGCGCGCCAAGCGCGTGCTGTCGGTCGCGGTCCACAATCATTACAAGCGCCTCAATCACGGCTCCAAGCCGGGCGAGGTGGAACTGGCCAAATCGAACATCCTGCTCGTCGGTCCCACCGGCTGCGGCAAGACGCTGCTGGCGCAGACGCTGGCCAAGACCTTCGATGTGCCCTTCACCATGGCCGATGCCACGACCCTGACCGAGGCCGGTTATGTCGGTGAGGATGTAGAGAACATCATCCTCAAGCTGCTTCAGGCGTCGGACTATAATGTCGAAAAGGCGCAGCGCGGCATCGTCTATATCGACGAAATCGACAAGATCAGCCGCAAGGCCGAAAACCCGTCGATCACGCGCGACGTGTCGGGCGAAGGCGTGCAGCAGGCGTTGCTCAAGCTGATGGAAGGCACCACCGCTTCGGTCCCGCCGCAGGGCGGCCGCAAGCATCCGCAGCAGGAATTTCTTCAGGTCGATACGACCAACATCCTGTTTATCTGCGGCGGCGCCTTTGCGGGCCTTGAAAAGATCATCGGCGATCGTCTCGAAGCCAAGTCGATCGGTTTCGGCGCGCATGTCGCCGCGCCCGAAGAACGCAAGACCGGCGAACTGCTGCGTCAGAGCGAGCCGGAAGATTTGCTCAAATTCGGCCTGATCCCCGAATTTGTCGGCCGTCTGCCTGTCATCGCGACGCTGGAAGATCTGGATGTGACCGCACTGGTCAAGATCCTGGTCGAGCCGAAGAACGCGCTGGTGAAGCAATATGGCAAGCTGTTCGACATGGAGAATGTCGAACTCAGCTTCACCGACGATGCGCTGACCGCGATCGCCAAGAAGGCGATCGAGCGCAAGACCGGCGCACGCGGCCTGCGCTCGATCCTGGAGGCGATCCTGCTCGACACCATGTTCGACCTGCCTTCGATGGAGGGTGTTGGCGAAGTGGTTGTCGACAAGGATGTCGTCGCCGGCACGAAGGAGCCGATTCGCGTGTTCAGCGAGAAGGAGAAGCGGGCCGAAGACGCGGCCTGATTTTCACCGGTTCGAAATAGTCATTTTTCAAGGGGTCGGCGGGCAATCGCCGGCCCTTTTTCGTTACGCTTGCGTGCGGCGCACAAAAATTCTCGCTGCGTTGCAAAATTGCACCACTGTTAAATAAAGCCGCAAATTTTAGAATTAGTCATTAAACTTCAATATATTACGGACAATTGCCCCTTGTCCGTCGGCGGTTTTCCGGCGGGCAGGAGAGAAATGTGACAGTCCTGCTGGTGCATTGTAACAAAATTGCAAACAGAGCATCACAGGGGCTTCGCCAGATACCGTCAAAGGGCGGTTCCGGCTTGAAAGAGCATCACAGTAAAGGGCGCTGCTCGCGCCACTCTTGAAAAGGGACAAGGGTCAAATGAAACAGTTTCTGATGGGCAGCGTCGCGCTCGCCGCCATCGCGCTTCCGGGCGCCGCACTCGCGCAGTCGACCGGTTCGGATGACTTCGATACGATCGTCGTCACCGGCGCAACCGTCAGCCAGGGCGTTGGCGGCGTAAAGATCCCTGACTCGCCCAAGGCAAAGGTCGTGCTGGGTCAGGAAATCATCCAGGCGCAGCGCCCCGGTCAGACGATCAACGAAATCATCAACCTGGTGCCGGGCGTCAGCTTCACCAACAACGATCCCTGGGGTTCGTCGGGCGGCAATTTCACCATCCGCGGCTTCAGCTCGGACCGTATCTCGCAGACTTTCGACGGCATCCCGCTCAATGACTCGGGCAACTATGCGGTTTACACCAACCAGCAGGTCGACGCCGAACTGATCGAAAACGTCAACGTCAACCTGGGTTCGACCGATGTCGACAGCCCGACCGCTGCTGCGGTTGGCGGCACCGTCAACATCAAGACGCTGGAACCGAGCGACGATTATGGCGTCCTGGCCAGCGTCAGCTACGGCAACATCGCCGCCAGCGGTGCGGGCGATCGCCCCTATTTCCGCATGTTCGGCGTGGTCAACACCGGCGACCTGACCGGCCATGGCACCAAGGCATGGGTTTCGGCTTCGCGCATCCGCAACGACGCCGCCTTCGCCAACTATGGCAAGGTGTCGAAGCAGCAGTATAACGCCAAGATCTGGCAAGACATTGGCGACAATGGCGACTTCATCTCGCTTGCCGGTCACTATAACCAGAACCGCAACAATTTCGGTGGCTCGCCCCTGCGCGCCAACGCCTTCACCGGCAGCAAGGCTGGCCGCTTCTATAACATTGCAGGCGGCTATCCCTGCACCGTAAACGCCACGGGCGTTGCAACCGTTGCCGATCAGACAAATTCGTGCGGTACGGATTTTGAACGCCGTTACAATCCGTCAAATACGGGCAATGTCCGTCTGAACTCCAAGTTTACGCTGACGGATCGCCTGACCTTCTCGGTCGACGGCGCCTATCAGTGGGTGAAGGCCAATGGCGGCGGCACCACCAGCGCTTACGAAGGCAATTACTATATCGGGTCGCAAGCCTTTACGGGCAACTATGGCGGTTCCTATTACTTCGGTCGCGATTTCAATGGCGATGGCACCCTGGGCGTCGACAGGAACGGCGACGGGCGCATCCAAGATTACACCGTCACCAATGCTAATGGCACTCGCACGACGATTAACGAATCCGATCGTAACACGTTGGTTCAGCCGAGCCAGACCAACACCCGTCGCTGGGTCGGCATCGCCAACCTGGCTTACGAAATCAGCGATGCGCACCGCGTCCGTCTGTCGTACAGCTATGACCGCGCCCGTCACCGCCAGACCGGTTATGCCGGCTTCCTGGCGCTCAATGGCGAGCCGCTCGATGTGTTCCCGATCAACGATCCGGTTCTGGACGGTGCAGGCAATGCCCTGCAAAAGCGTGATCGCAAGTCGATTGCCGAACTGAACCAGATCGCGGGTGAATATCGTGGTCAGTTCTTCGAAAACCGGCTCACCGTGCTGCTGGGCGGCCGTCTGCCCTTCTTCAAGCGTGAACTGGACCAGAACTGCTTCACCACCAGCTCGGGTGGTTTCGTGGACTGCGTGCCGGAAGATCAGCAGGCTGCCTATGCTGCCGCTCGTCCCTACAGCTATGATCCGACGACGGGCCGGGCGACGGGTTCGGCCGCGCCACAGCAACGCAAGCTGAAATATGACAAGTTCCTGCCGAACGTCGGTGCGACCTTCAAGATCACGCCGGAAATCAGCATCGCGGGCAGCTACGCCAAGAATATCTCGGTGCCCAGCACCGACGCGCTGTACAATGCTTTCGTCTTCCCGGCGGACAGCGACTCGGCCTATCGCGTTGCTGAAACCTCGGACAGCTTCGACGCCAGCATCCGCTACAATTCGTCGAAGGTGCAGGCCGCGATCACCGGCTGGTACTCCAAGTACAAGAACCGTCTGGTCACTGCCTATGACATCGATGGCAACGGCACCGACACCAACCTGGGTCCGGTGAAGAAGTACGGCATCGACAGCAGCATCTCGTACAGCCCGATCAAGGAAGTCACGGCTTACCTGTTCGGCTCCTACATCAAGTCGGAAATCCAGAACGACGCGGTGACGGGCAGCTGCGCACTCGACAGCGATATCCAGCTGGCGGGCCTGTGCTACACGCAGGACGGCGTCAACTATCTGCGCACCGCCGGTAAGCGGGAACGCAGCGCGCCGAAATATCTGTTCGGCGGTCGTCTGCAGGGCAATCTGGGCGACTTCACCCTGGGCGTCCAGGCGAAGAAGACCAGCTCGCGCTACATGAACGACATCAACGGCGAAGTCGGCGTCGCCACCACCAGCACTGGCGCCACGCGCATCATCGCTCCGGGCGCCAAGTTCGGTGCTTACACCATCGTCGATCTGGACCTGCGTTACTCGCTCGCCAGCCTCGGCATGGAAAAGGGCGCGATCCAGCTGAACGTCAGCAACCTGTTCGACAAATTTTATGTCGGCTCGTTCAGCGGCGGTCTGGACACGCTGGCCAGCTCGTCCTCGGCTTTCGTGAACTTCGGTTCGCCGCGCGCCATCAGCGCCTCGCTGATCATCGGCTTCTAAGCTCAGGCATCAGTCTGAAACGGAAAGGGCGGGGAGCAATCCCCGCCCTTTTTTCATGTCCTATCATCCTGACAGATGCGATAATCGCTGATCGGTCGCTGGACCTTCCGATAGGATCAGGCCCGCGCAACAAAATGTCTTATTCGGCGGGAAATATGCGAAGTTAAGGGGCGGGCTTCAGCGCAGGCAGCTATCCAGGCCGTCGCGCTGAATGGTGCCGATCCGCGCCGCGATCGTGTTGCCATAGCGGCGGGTGAAGCCGCCGGGGGCCACGGCCGCGCGCTTCTTGGGCAGCGGCAGGACGGCGGCGATGCGCGCGGCTTCCGGGCGGGAAAGCCGGTTTGCGCCATGGTGAAAATAGCGGATCGCGCCAGCCTGCACGCCATAGGTGCCGATCCCGGTTTCCGCGACGTTCAGATAAACTTCCATGATCCGCCTTTTGCCCCAGATCGCTTCGATCAGCACGGTAAACCACGCTTCCAGCCCCTTGCGGATGAAGCCGCCGCCCTGAAACAGGAAGACATTCTTGGCCGTCTGCTGGCTGATGGTGGACCCGCCGCGAATGCGTCCGCCGCTGGCGTTATGGATCGCCGCCTTGGCGATGGCGTCCACGTCGAAGCCATGATGGCTGCAAAATTTGCCATCCTCCGCCGCGATCGCCGCTCGTGGCATGTCAGGATCGATTTCGTCCAGACTGGTCCAGTCCTTGGTGATGCCATTGGGGTCCAGCAGCATCGTCCATGTCACCGGCGGTGGCACGAAACGGTAAATGGCAACCATCAATACGGACAGCAGAACGAAGCCCAGGACGATCTTGACGGGAATGGCGATCCAGCGGGATCGACGGCGCGAGGAAGCGGATTTAGCGGTCATGCCGCCAGCGTAACGCGCTGGCGGCAGGGTTCAAGCGGCTGCAAGCGTCGGCTCGCGACCCCGATTGATCAGCAGCACCAGGCCCGCCCCGATCAGGCAGAGAATGCCGGCTCCGACAAAGGCCGGCATATAGCTTTGCCAGACGGTGCGTGACAGGCCACCGCCCAGCGCCGCGCTGGCCGCACCAAGCTGATGACCCGCAAAAATCCATCCGAACACGATGTTCGCCCGTTCCGGGCCAAAGCGCTGGGCCGTCAGCTTGACCGTCGGCGGCACCGTCGCGACCCAGTCCAGGCCATAGAAGGCGGCGAAGATCGTCAGGCTGTACAGCGAAAAATCGCTGAACGGCAGATAGAGGAGGGACAGACCCCGCAGACCATAATACCAGAAGAGCAGCCAGCGATTGTCGAACCGGTCGCTTAGCCATCCCGACGCCAGAGTCCCGGCAAAATCGAACAGCCCCATCATCGCCAGCATCGATGCCGCGCCAACCGCAGCCAGCCCATAATCCCCGCACAGCGATATGAAATGGGTCTGCACCAGGCCATTGGTGCTGGCCCCGCAAATATAGAAGGACAGGAAAAGGATCCAGAATGTCGGCACCCGCGCCGCATCCCGCAGCACGATCAGCGGCGTCATCAATAATGCGCTCAGGCTGGCCGGTTGCGCCGGGGCGGGCTGGATGGCGCTGTCGCCATAGGGGGCGAGGCCAAGGTCCGCCGGCCGATCGCGCATCAACAGCAGCACGACGATCGCCGCCAGCACGATTGCGCCGCAAACCAGCAGCATGGCGCTGCGCCATCCATGGCTTTCGGTCAGGCCGGCGAGGAGCGGCAGAAAGGCGAGTTGCCCCGTTGCCGTGCTGGCCGACAACAGGCCCATGACCAGGCCGCGCCGCTGGCTGAACCAGCGCGTCGCCACCGTCGCGCCCAGCACCATCGCGGTCAGCCCGGTGCCAAGGCCGATCACTACGCCCCACAGCAGCACCAATTGCCACAATTGGGTCATGCCGAGCGAAAGCAGCATGCCGCCAATTACGATCGACAGGGATATCAGCATCATCCGGCGAACGCCAAAGCGGTTCATGAAAGCGGCCGCGAAAGGCCCCATGCCGCCGAACAACAGGAACCGGATGGCGAGTGCGCCACTGATGTCTGCCGCGCTCCAGCCAAATTCCTTTTGCAGCGGCACGATGAACACGCCCGGTGCGCCAACGGCGCCCGCAACCACCAGCATGGTGAGGAACGTCGTTCCCGCCACCGCCCAGCCATAATGGATGTTGCGGGCGGACAGTCGATTGGCAAGGGCGGTCGAAAGCATCTGTCCCCCTATGGGCATGTACGGACTGGTGTTAAATGATGAATGTCATATATAAGGTCAAGAGGCCAATTGAAGGACGCAGGATATGAAGGTCAGCCGGGAACAGGCTGCGCGCAATCGCGAGAATGTGGTCGAGGTCGCTTCCCGGCTGTTTCGCGCCCATGGCGTGGATGGGGTCGGCATTGGCGAGGTGATGCGCGCATGCGGCCTCACCCATGGCGGCTTTTACAATCAGTTCGAATCGAAGGAGGCGCTGGCGGCTGAAGCCTGTGGCGCTGCACTGGCAAGGAGCGCGACGCGCTGGCGTGATCTTGTTGCAGGCGCGGGGGAGGGGAAGGCTGCAACGACGATCGCCGACGACTATCTCAGCCCGCGCAACCGGGACGCTGCGGAAACCGGGTGCGCGCTGATCGCGCTCGGGCCGGATGCGGCGCGGCGCGGCGGCGATCTGGCCGATGCGTTTCAAAGGGGTTTTGAGGAATTGACCGGCATATTGCAGCAATCCACCCCGGAACTTGACCGTCAGGCCACGCTGGCCCGCATGGCGCAATTGGTGGGAACCGTTATCTTGGCGCGGGGGGTGGCCGATCCGACCTTGTCCGACGAAATATTGATCAGCGGACGGGCGGCGTTGGGATTGCCGGA
>JAJZTH010000006.1:0-53111 GCA_021849075.1 Pseudomonadota bacterium
CGGCATAATAGCTCATGGTTGCTTCTCCTCATGGTTGTGGCCGCACACACGGACCACGTTCTACCATTTGCGAGGAGCAGCCACCTCACCGACTCGGTGAGGTGCCCCAATCACCCCATCTGTTTGGGAAATGCGCGAAAGGGCGCATTTCCGACCAGGTTCTAAGCCTTCTCCGCGGCCAGATAATCCTTCACATCCCGCCGCAATTCCCCGGCGCACAGGTACAGCGCGATGACATTGGGAATCGCCATCAGGAAGAAGCTGCTGTCGACGATGCCGACCACCCGGCCCAGATCGATTGCAGCGGCAGGCGGCAAAGCGACGACGTAGAGGATCTTGTAGACCCATTGCGCCCTTGGCCCGTTGCCGAACAGATAGCCCCACGCCTGCAACCCATAAAAGCCCCAGGCCACCAGAGTCGAATAGGCGAACAGGAACACCACCACCGCCAGCAGCCAGGGGAACCAGGGCGAGACCTTGGCAAAGGCGGCCGATGTGATCGCAATTCCTTCCAGCCCGCTATTCCATGTCCCCGCGACCACCAGCGCCAGCCCGCCCAGCGCACAAACGATCATCGTGCCCAGCAACGGCTCCAGCAGCGCGACCAGCCCTTCCGACACCGGATGCTCCGCCCGCGCCAGGCTATGTGCCATCACGGCGGAGCCGACGCCCGCCTCGCTGGCGAAGACCGCGCGCCGCATCCCCGCCACGAACGCGCCGACCGCGCCGCCGGTCGCCGCATCGCCCGACCAGGCCCCGTTCCAGATCAGCGCCAGCGCGGACGGGATTTCGGTAACATGCAGGATCAGGATCGCCGCCACGCCGGTCAGATAGACCGCGACTTTCAACGGCGTCAGCCGCTTGGAGACTTCGCCCAGCCAGGCCGCGCCGCCCAGCGTCACCAGCGCCACGGCACTGGCCAGAAACACGCCATAGGCCCAGCCATTGGTGATGCCGGTGACGACCTTCACCTGCGCAAAGCTCTGATTGACCTGCACCATCGGGATCGCCCCGAACAGCGCGAAAAAGGCATAGGCCCCGCCCAGAAGCATGCCGATCTTCGGCCACCCCCGCGCCGCACCCACGGCTTTCAAAACATACATCGGCCCGCCATGTACATGGCCGCGACTGTCGAAGACGCGATATTTCAGCCCCAGCGTCACTTCCGCCATCTTCACCGTCATCGCGAACCAGCCGATGATGAACATCCACAATATCGCGCCCGGCCCGCCCATGGTCAGCGCCACCGCAACCCCGGCGATATTGCCCAGCCCGATCGTGCCGGAAAGCGCGGTGGAAAGCGCCGCCCACTGGCTGACATCGCCCTTCGCTTCGCCATTTTGCGGCTGGCTTTTGAGGATGCGGATCGCCCGGCCCACATGGCGGACATTGGGAAAGCCCAGCCACAGCGTAAAGAACAGCATCGGCAGCGCCAGATAGAGCACGATCAGTTCGATCTGCGCGCCAAACAGCGGCACTTTGAAAAAGACGGCGGCGGACAGGCCGTCGACAAAGGCGTTGAAATTTTCCATCAGGCCCGGATGCCGCCCTGCGCATGGAAAGTCGATTAAAGATTGCTCATGTGGCGGCTGCGGGTTGATCGGCCGACCCGGATCGGTGCATGGAGAAGGGCATGAGCAGGCGATATTTCGGCACAGACGGCATCCGTGGCCGCACCAACCAATGGCCCATGACCCCCGATCTGGCGATGAAGGTCGGCATGGCGGCCGGCACCCATTTCCTGCGCGGCAGCCACCGCCATCGCGTGGTCATTGGCAAGGATACGCGGCTGTCGGGCTATATGGTGGAAAATGCGCTGGTCGCCGGCTTTACCGCCGTCGGCATGGACGTGGTCCAGTTCGGCCCGATCCCGACGCCCGCCGTCGCGCTGCTCGCCCATTCGATGCGCGCCGATCTTGGCGTCATGATCTCTGCCAGCCACAATCCCTATTTCGACAATGGCATCAAGTTGTTCGGGCCTGACGGCTACAAGCTGTCGGATGAGGATGAACTGAAGATCGAAGCGCTGCTGGGGCAGGACATTCCGTTGGCGGCATCGAAGGATATTGGCCGCGCCCGCCGGGTCGAGGACGCCCGTGGCCGCTATATCCATGCCGTCAAGTCCAGCTTTCCCGCCGATCTGCGGCTCGATGGCCTCAAGATTGTGGTCGATTGCGCCAATGGTGCCGCCTATCAGGTCGCGCCCTCTGCGCTGTGGGAACTGGGGGCCACCGTCGTCGCGGTCGGCGTCACGCCCAATGGCACCAACATCAATGATGGCTGCGGTTCGACCGCGCCGCTGCTGTTGCAGGAAACCGTCGTCTCCTCGGGCGCGGACATCGGCATCGCGCTGGATGGCGACGCCGATCGGCTGATCGTCGTGGACGAACAGGGCAAGATCGTCGATGGCGACCAGATCATGGCCCTGATCGCCGCCAATTTCGCACGGGCGGGCACGCTGCGCGGCGGTGGCCTCGTCGCCACGATCATGTCGAACCTGGGCCTCGAACGCTTCCTGTCGGGGCAGGGTATCGCCCTTGAACGCACCAAGGTCGGCGACCGCTATGTGCTGGAACGCATGCGGGAAGGAGGGTTCAATGTCGGCGGCGAACAGTCGGGCCATATGATCCTGTCCGATTACGCCACCACCGGCGATGGCACGGTCGCCGCGCTTCAGGTGCTGGCCGCGCTGGTCCGCTCGGGCAAGCCCGCCAGCGAAGTGCTGCACCAGTTTGATCCCGTCCCGCAATTGCTTAAAAATGTCCGTTTCTCGGGCGGCAAGCCGTTGGAGCATGACGAGGTCAAGCGCGTCATCGCCCAGGCTGAGGCTGAACTGAACGGCGCGGGCCGCCTCGTCATCCGCCCCTCCGGCACCGAGCCGGTCATCCGCGTCATGGCCGAAGGCGACCGGGAGGATCAGGTGAAGGATGTGGTAGACCGCATCTGCGCCGCGGTCGAAAAGGCGGCTGCGTAATGCTTGAAATGCGCCCCGATTGCGAACGCTGCGGCACGGACCTGCCCGCCGACGAACCCGGCGCGTTCATCTGCTCGTTCGAATGCACATATTGCGCGCCCTGTGCCGAGGCATTGGACGATCGCTGCCCCAATTGCGGCGGCGAACTGATGGATCGCCCGACACGTATGGGCAAGGCGCTGGCCAATAACCCCGCCTCGACGGAGCGGCATTTCAAGGGATGAAGCCTGCCCGCATCCTTATCATCGCCGGCTCCGACAGCGGGGGCGGCGCGGGCATTCAGGCGGACCTCAAGACCGTGACCCTGCTCGGCGGTTTCGGCATGACCGCGATCACGGCGATCACCGCCCAGAATACGCTGGGCGTGCAGGGCGTTCATCCCGTGCCCACCGACATGGTGCTGGCGCAGATGGAAAGCTGCATCAGCGACATCGGCGTCGACGCGGTGAAGATCGGCATGATCGGCAGCGCGCAGACCGCCCACGCCGTCGCCGATCGGCTGGCCCAGTTGGCCGATGTCCCGATCGTCTTTGATCCCGTCATGGTCGCAACCAGCGGATCGATATTGGCGGACGAGGCGACGATCGCCGCCTTCGAAAAGCTGATGGCCATCGCCACGCTCGTCACCCCCAATATCCCCGAATTGGAGGCGTTGGGCGGGCAGGATATCGCCGTCCGCTTCGACACCCATGTCCTTGCCAAGGGCGGCCATGGTGAAGGGCCGATGCTGACCGACCGGCTGATCGCGCCGCGCGGCGTGCTCAAGGCGTGGAGCAACGCCCGCATCGACACGCCCCACACTCACGGCACCGGCTGCACGCTAGCCAGCGCCATCGCGGCTGGGTTGGGGCAAGGGTTGGACCTGATCGAGGCGATCGAGCGCGGCCGCAAATATGTGCGCGAAGCGCTCAGCCTCGCGCCGGGATTTGGCGGCGGCCATGGCCCGATGGGCGCGCCCTTCGGCTTTCACGCCTATGCCTGATTTCTCGCATGAAGCGCTGCATCATCCCGGCCTTGTGGCCGGGGTGGACGAAGCGGGCCGGGGTCCGCTGGCGGGGCCGGTGGTCGCCGCCGCCGTCATCCTGCGCGCCCACGATTGCCCCGATGGCCTGAACGATTCCAAGCAATTGAGCGCAAAGAAGCGCGCCATGCTGGAAGGCGAGATCAAGGCGCGCGCGCTCTGCTGGGGCGTCGGCATCGCGACCGTCGAGGAGATTGACGAGATCAATATCCTCTGGGCAACGATGCTGGCCATGACCCGCGCGGTCGAGGCGCTGGGGCAGGATGTCGCCCATATATTGGTCGACGGCAATCGCTGCCCCAACTGGCGCTGGGCTTCAACGGCGATCGTGGAAGGCGACGCCAAATGCCTGTCGATCGCGGCGGCCTCCATCCTCGCCAAGGAGGAGCGCGACCGTATGATGATCGCGGCGGCGGCCGACTATCCCGATTATGGCTGGGAAACGAACAAAGGCTATGGCAGCGCGAAACATATGGCCGCCCTGCGCGAACATGGCCCGACCCCGCTCCACCGCCGCAGCTTCGCCCCGGTGGCGCAACTGATCCTGCTATAACGGACGAGTCAGGCCGGCTGCGGCGTGCCCATCAAAACTCGTTGCGCCATCACCAGCGCACCGCCCAGCGCCAACCAGCCCAGCATCAGCCAGATCTCTACCGGCATCCCCGTACCGACGCCGAAAGGCGTGGCGATCGCCGCGCTCGCCACCACGGTCGCGCCAACGGCGATTGCGGCCAGCAGCGCCCGCCCGCCCGGCAGGACGAAGGCCGGGACCATGCGGTCCATCGCCCGCAAGCGCATCAGCGCGAACAGCGCCACGGCGGCAATCGCGGTGGTGCACATGGTCCCCATGGAGATGATGGGACTGATCGCCCCGCGCCCCGCCAGCACGCCAAGGCAGGTCCAGAATCCGACCAGCAGCGCCGCCCGTCGCGGCGCGCCGGTCTGCGCATCGATATGGGCGAGGCTGGCCGGCAGGAATCCCGCCCGCGCCTGCGCCAAAATCACCCGCGTCGCCGACAGATGCATCGCGTTCCAGGTCTTCAACAGGGAAGCCATGGCGACCAATATGATCCCTTTGGTCGCCAGTCCGCCCGCCAGAGCATGGTCGAACGCGGCGGCGACTGGCAATGCCCCCGATGTCAAATCCCGCCACGGCGCCAGCGACGAAGCGGCCAATATGATCAGGCTGTAGAACAGCGCCGCCACCGCGACCGCCAGCATCATGGCCCGCGCCACCGTGCCGAAACTGGTGCCGGGCGCGCGCTCCTCCACCGCCGATGCGGCGGTCTGGAACCCTGACAGCCACATGCCCGCAACGCCCAGCATCACGAACATGCCGCCGCCAAAGCTGCGCCCCTGCGCGCTTTCGAACAGAGGCTGCCAGTTGCGCATGTCTCCCTGCGCAAAGCCCAGCAACACCAGCATCGCCGATGCGGTCAGGAAGGCGAAGGTCACGATCTTCTGAAATCCCACCGCCACTTTTGCGCCCGACGCATTGAGCAAAGTCATAATCGCCGCGCCCGCCAGCCCGACGATCAGGTCCATCGCCGTGATCGGCCGGCCCAGCAGCGTATAGAGCGGCGTCTGTCCACTGAGCGAGGGGATCAGATTTTCCAGGAACCAGGACAGCGCCAGCCCCTCAAACGCGCTGATCCCCACAAAGTAGAGCGTCAGATACCAGCCGGTGACGAAGCCCGGCCATGGCCCGAACGCCTTTTCCACGAACACGAATTCCGCTCCGGCGCGCGGCACGCGGGCGACCAGTTCGGCATAGGCGGCGGCGACCGGCACCATCAGCAATGTCATGCCCAGAAACGCCAACACCGCGCCGCCCGGCCCGGCGGGGGCGACCCATTCGCCCATCAGCACCATCCAGGCGGACCCGACGATCGTCCCAAAGGCGAGCGCGAAATAGCCCGGCCCGGTGACGCCGCGCTTCAACCCCGGTTCGACGGGCGCACCGCTCATCGCCGCAACTGGACCAGACAGAGCAACTGGAACAGCATTTGCGCGGCGGCCTGCGCCGTCAGCGTCGTCGGATCATATTCGGGTGCGACCTCCACCACATCGCCGCCAATGATGTCGATCCCGGCCAGGCCGCGTAGCAGATGGAGCGCCTCGCGCGTTGACAGGCCGCCAATTTCCGGCGTGCCGGTGCCCGGCGCATAGACCGGGTCCAGCCCATCGACGTCGAACGTCACATAGGTCGGGCCGTCGCCCACAACCTCCAGAGCCTTTGCGACGACCGCGTCCATCCCCATGGCGGCGCATTCTTCCGCATGGATCACCGTCATCCCGCTGGCATAGGAAAATTCCCACAAATATTCCGCGCCGCCCCGGATGCCGATCTGCACCGATCGCTTCGGGTCCAGCACGCCGGCCAGCACCGCCTCGCGGAAGGGCGCGCCATGGTGGAATTTGGAGCCTTCATAAATGCCGCCCGTGTCGCAATGGGCGTCGAAATGGACCATGCCCATCGGTCCCCGCGCGCGCGCCAGTCCCTTCATGATCGATCCGGTGATGCTATGGTCGCCCCCCACCGACAGCGGGATCGCCCGCGTCGCGCCGACCATGGCATAGCATTCTTCTATGTCGGCATGGCACAGGGACAGGTCATAGCGGCTCTGCATCGCGACATCGCCCACATCCGCGACCTTCAGCGCATTCATCGGTGCGACCCGCAGCGCATGTTCATAGGGACCGATCCGGTCCACCGCCCGCACTGCGCGTGGGCCATAGCGCGCGCCCGGCCGGTTGGTGACGCCCAGATCCATCGGCACGCCGATCAGCGCGACGTCCAGCCCATCCAGCGTTTCAGGGGCCAGCCCGCCGGCGATGTAGGGCGCATCCAGCAGGGTGGATGGCTGGGCGAAGGGCCAGCGCCTCTTGTCCCCGCTCTTGAACTGGAGGCCCGCAACTTCGCGGAAATGGGGATCATGAATGTCCGCCCCGCCGCCTCCGGCATAGAGGCGGCGCAGCTCTTCAAGGTCGATCGGATCGATGGGCATGGGATCAGTCTGGACGGCGGCAAGGGGGCGGCAATGGGGTGAATGACATATGGCCTGATCCGGTTGCGCCGTTGCGCCGCGCGGGAAAGCAGGGGAGGGTGCGGCCATGACCCATATGGATTTCGACGCGCTGGTCGCGCTGCTGGCCCGCATCTTCATCGCCAATGGCGCATCTGCGGGCGTGGCCGATATCCTCGCCCGCAATTGCGCCGGGGCGGAACGGGACGGGGCGATGAGCCATGGCCTGTTCCGCATGCCCGGCTATGCCTCTACTCTGCGTAGTGGCTGGGTGGATGGCCGGGCCGAACCGGTGGTGGAGGATGCCGGCGCATCCTTTCTGCGGGTCGATGCCGCCAATGGCTTCACCCAGCCCGCCCTCGCCGCCGCCACGCCGGATGCGATCGACAAGGCGCGCGCCACCGGGGCCTGCGTGGTGGCGATCCGGCGATCGCATCATTTCGCCGCGCTCTGGTCCGATGTGGAGCCTTTCGCCGAAGCGGGCCTCGTCGCCATCGCCATGGTTGACAGCATGGCCGTGGTCGTCCCGCCCGGTGGACAGCGGCCGGTCTATGGCACCAACCCGCTCGCCTTCGCCGCGCCGCGTGAAGCTGGCAAGATTGTCGTGTTCGATCAGGCGGTCAGCCTGCTGGCCCATGGCGATGTTCAGATCGCCGCGCGCGAAGGCCATGATTTGCCCGAAGGCGCAGGCGTCGATGCGGCCGGCCAACCGACGCGCGATGCGCAGGCGGTGCTGGACGGCGGCGCGCTCTTGCCCTTTGGCGGGCACAAGGGCGCAGCGATTGCGATGATGATAGAGATCATGGCCGCCGCGCTGACGGGCGGCAATTATTCGCATGAAGTCGATTGGTCGGGCCATCCCGGCGCGCAGACGCCCTGTACGGGCCAATGCCTGATCCTGATCGATCCTGCGCGCGGTGGATCGGGGGCGGGTTTTGCGGCGCGGGTCGAGCAACTGGTCGATGCGCTGCGCGCGGCGGGACAGGAACGGATGCCGGGCGACCGCCGCTTCGCTGCACGCGCCAAAGCGCTGCGCGACGGCGTGCCGGTCAGTGCGGAGATGCTGGCGCGGCTGGAGGCATTGCTGACGCCATAGCGCAATCAGCCGCCGACCGTCAGTTCCTCATAACAATCCTGCGCCTCGGGGGCGGGACCACGTCTTGCCGGCAGGGCGATAACGCGGACCACGCGGACGCTGTCGCCATGGGGAAAGGTGATCAGGTCGCCCGTGCGCACCGGCGCATGGGCGCGGTCGATACGGCGACCGTTCAGGCGGACATGGCCGTCTTCCGCCAGCTTCTGCGCGGTCGTGCGGCTTTTGCAGAGAAGAACGAACCACAGAAATTTGTCGATGCGCAGGCTGGGGCCGTGGCCGGCGCCCGCGACCGGATCAGCCATTGCGGCCGAGAAGGTCGGCCAGACCGGCAAAGGCGTTGTTCACCGGCTTGGGGCTGCTGCCCGGCGAAGCGGTACGGGGCGCGCCGCCATCCTTGCCCGGGCGACGATTGCCGCCATCACGCGATTGGCCATCGCGTGGCTTGGCGTCACGCGATTGGGGACCGCGCCCCTGCTGACCCTGCGGCCGTCCACCCTGCGGACGATCGCTACGCGCCTTCTGACGCCCTCTGAACGCCCAATTGGCGCCGGTTGCCGGGGTCGCCTCGACCACCGCAACCGCTTCGCCGCCTTCCGCTGCGACGGCGGGCGCGCTTTCGGTTTCGGCCTCTGCGGCGATGGCTTCCGGCTCAGGCGCTGGCGCAATCGGCTGCGGCGTGATCGGCCGGAAGCCGGCCAGCCGCATCAGTTGCAGGAAGGATGCTTCGGACAGGCCCAGCGACACGATCTGGGGGCTGGTATGCATGAACGGTTCGTTCTTCGCGATCGTTTCATGCGCGGTCCGGGCCATGCGTTCGGCCATGTCGATGCGCAGCATCTGGTCGCCAAAGCCTCGGAAGCCCGCGATCCGCGCGCCCATTTGCGCCACTTTCTCGCCCGCCGGGATCAGGGTCAGCCCCGGGCCGGGCAGCGGCAGACAGGGCTTGGCGATGCGCGCGGCCAGCAGGGCGGAGCGCCAGCGCGCCGCGCCCGGCTTCAGCAGGCCATGATGATAAATGTCCAATACGCCGATATCGATGCCCGCCTTGCGCAGCAGATGGCGTTGTTCCTTGTCCAGATGGCCCAGCGCCGAATCGAGATCGACCCGCGCGATCACGCCGCCAGCGTCGCCCAACTGGGCAAAGACGGCGCGCACGACGGCGGGCACGGCCGGATCGGCGGCGCTTTCCGCCATCTTCACCAGCGGCAGCAGATGCTTCTGCTTCTGTGCCTCGAACCAGGCGGCCAGACGGGCGACGACCTGCTTCTGCACATCCTGACCCAGGCTAAGTAACGCGCGATCCAGCCGAATTTCGGGCGCCAGCAGGCTTGGCCCCGCCAGCAGAGAGGCCACGGGCGTCTCCCCCCAGGCGATCCCCGGCGCCTGTCCCGCTTCGTCCAGCAGGGCGAAATCCGTATCCGCCGCTGCAATCAGTTCTTCAGCCTTCACTCGTAATACCTTTCCAAGGCGCCGTTCCGCGGCCGCCAGCAACATCTTTCGGTCCTGATGCCGCGTAGCGGGATCGACCGAGAAACGAAATCCGTCAAGTCGCCCGATCGTCTCGCCATCGACGCAGACCGTCCCATCCTGCTCCACGGTGACGGGCAGGGTGCTGGCATTCTGGCCGATATCGCGCAGCAGGACGGATGTGCGCCGGTCCACGAAACGCTGCGTCAGCGCGGCGTGCAGGGCGTCGGACAGTTTTTCCTCCAGCGCGCGGGTGCGTTCGGCCATTTCGACCGGATGGGCCAGCCAGTCGGGGCGATGGGCGATGTAGGACCATGTCCGCGCCGCCGCGATCCGGCCCGACAGCGTGTCGATATCGCCCTGCACCGAATCGAGTCGCGCCACCTGCTGGGCGAACCAGTCGCGCGGGATATGGCCGGTTCCTTCCGACAGGAAACGCCAGATGCGGCTGACCATGCGGGCATGGTGCTCTGCGCCCAGCTTCTGGAAATCGGGCAGGCCGCATGCCGACCACAGCCGCTCGACCTGCCTTTTGCCCTTTACCCGTTCGATCACCAGCGGATCGTCGGCCATGCGGCGCAGCACGGCATGGTCCACCGCTTCGGGCGCGGCGCGCAATTGCGGCCGTTCGGGCTTTTGCTCCAAATCGAACAGCAAATGGTCCAGCCGGTCGGTGCGCGGCGTACCGTTGCGCCAGAAAAGCTGCTCCACCGGCGGGAAGCGATGCGCCTCGATCGCTTCGATTTCTTCGGGCGTGAAGGCGGCGTCGCCATCTTCATGACCCAGACTGCCGAAGGTGCCATCCTTGTGATGTCGCCCGGCGCGCCCGGCAATTTGCGCCATTTCGCTGACGGTCAGGCGGCGGCTGCGGCGGCCATCGAACTTGCGCAGCGAGGCAAAGGCGACATGGGCCACGTCCAGGTTCAGGCCCATGCCGATCGCATCGGTCGCGACCAGATAATCGACCTCGCCATTCAGGAACATCTGCACCTGGGCATTGCGGGTGCGGGGGGACAGGGCGCCCATCACCACCGCCGCGCCGCCGCGGAACCGGCGCAGCATTTCCGCCACGGCATAGACTTCCTCGGCGGAGAAGGCGACGATGGCGGATCGCTTGGGCAGGCGGGACAATTTCTTCGCGCCGGCATAGGACAGGGTCGAAAAACGCGGCCGGCCGATGATCTCCACATCGGGCACCAGCGCCTTCACCAGCTTGGCGATGCTGGCGGACCCCAGGATCATTGTCTCCTCACGCCCCCGCGCGCGCAGCAGCCGATCGGTGAAGATATGGCCGCGCTCCGGGTCCGAACCCAATTGCGCCTCGTCCAGCGCGACGAAGGCGAAATCCTCCTTCACGCCGCTTTCCCGCCCCCCGCCGATCGGCATGGATTCGGCCGTACACAGGAAATAGCGCGCGCCCGGCGGCACGATCTTTTCCTCGCCGGTGATGAGCGCGACCAGCTGCGGCCCCTTGATCGCGACCACCCGGTCATAGACTTCACGCGCCAGCAGGCGCAGCGGAAAGCCCATCATGCCGCTGGAGTGGCCGCACATGCGCTCGACCGCGAGATGCGTCTTGCCGGTGTTGGTAGGCCCGAGAACGGCGGTGATGGGCGAACGGGCGAAGGATGCCATGGTCCTGCCTATGTCGGGCAGGATGCGTGCGCGGGCAAGAGGGGATTGCAGGTTCCCGGGCAATATCGCGCCCGTCCGGCTCCCGCCACGCTTCGTCGCAGCCCCGACTGTCATCGCATCGTCTTTATTTGACTTTAACCCTGTACGTTCACAACAGTACCACCCACGCATGGCGCGGGGGACGTTGCCGATGCGGCAATGAAAAGAATGCGTTGGGGTCGCGGTTTTGTTTCACGATAGCCAGTTCGGTCCGCAGCAAGGGGGCGCTTCGGTGTCTCTCTGGCTCGCCGATTCGCTTCAGCAGGCGCCGGCCGCCTCGCCGCAGGACTGGCGCACGCGCCTGCGTGAATGGGCCGATGAGCTCGATCTGGTCCCCGATCTTGGTCAGCGCATCGGCAGCCTCACCTGGTTTCGCGGACTTGCCACCTGTTTTGGCCTGTGCGCCACCGCCCTTTATCTTTCCCCGGCTTTTGAGGCGATTCCGGGCGTTCCCGGCCCGGTTCTGAGCAGCGCGCATTATGATGAGGTGCGCAGCCAGATGATCACTCCGCTGGCGCTGGGGGCGGACAGTGGCCGCCATATGGGACCGACCGATGCGGTTCAGCCGCTGCGCGAAACGCCCGAACGCCCGCAGATCGAACTTTCCGCGCAGGTGGGTAGCAGTGATACGCTGCCCCGCGCCTTGTCGCGCGCCGGCGTCAGCAGCGGCGATGTGGCCACCGTGATGGCGATGGTCGGCGGCGATATCGATGCCGGGGTGAAGCCGGGCACGCGACTCGACATCATATTGGGCCGCCGCGCCAGCCGCGATCGGCCGCGTCCGCTCGATCGGCTGGCCTTCCGCGCCCGGCTCGATCTCGACATGGAAGTGACCCGCGCCGGCGGCGTCCTTTCGGTGCGCCGCATTCCGATCCGCGTCGACAATACGCCGCTGCGCATTCAGGGCGTGGTCGGCGACAGCATCTATCGGTCGGCCCGCGCGGCTGGCGCGCCGCCCAAGGCGGTACAGGCATTTTTGCGCGTTATCGCGGGGCAGGTCGACCTTGGCGGCATCGGTGCGGGCGATCGCTATGACATCGTTACCGAATATCGCCGCGCCGAAACCGGCGATGTGGAGGTGGGTGAACTCCTTTATGCCGGGCTGAAGCGCGCGCGCGGCAAATCGATCGACATGCTCAAATGGACCAAGGACGGCCGCACTGAATGGTTCGAGGCGTCGGGTGTGGGCGAACGGCGCGGCGTCTTGTCCGCCCCGGTGTCTGGCCGCATGTCCTCCGGCTTCGGGATGCGGCGTCACCCGATATTGGGCTATACCCGCATGCATGCCGGCATCGATTTTGCCGCCCGCTATGGATCGCCCATCTATGCCGTGACCGACGGCGTCATCTCCTATGCCGGCCGGCATGGCGGCCATGGCAATTATGTCCGCATCGAACATGGCGGCGGTCTTGCCACGGGCTATGCCCATATGAGCCGCATTGCGGCGGCTTCGGGACAGCGGGTGCGGCGCGGTCAGGTGATCGGCTATGTCGGTTCGACCGGCCTGTCGACCGGCCCGCATCTTCACTATGAACTGTATCGCCGGGGGCAGGTGGTCAATCCGTTGTCGGTGAAATTCACCACCGTCGCCCAGCTTGCCGGGGGCGAACTGGTGGCCTTCCGCGCCCGTCTGGCCCAATATCAGGGGCTGCGCGTCGGTCTGCACGACAATTTCGCGCAAAAGGCCGCAACAACTCCGGTCGCGGCAGGCAAATAAGGCGCTTTGCGCGCTGCGCCCGCTCCGCTAACGGGCGGTCATGACTGGTTCCGTTACCGCCATCCTGCTCGCCGGCGCGCGCCCGATTCCCGATCCGCTTGCCGCCGCTGCGGGCGTTGCGGTGAAGCCGCTGGTGCCGGTGGGCGGAGAGCCGATGATCAACCGCCCTGCGCGTGCGTTGCTGGATCATCCGGCGATCGGTCAGGTCATCATCCTTACCCAGCGGCCCGACTTGTTCGCCGCCGATCCCGCCACCAACTGGCTGGCAACGCATCCGCGCGTGCGGTTCGAAACGGGTGGACAGGGAATAGCTTCTTCCCTGCTGGCGTTGCTGGAGGCGGGCAATCTGCCCTTTCCGATCCTGCTGACCACGGCGGACCACGTGCTGCTGGACCGCGCCATGCTGGACCAGTTCGTGCGCGAAGCCACCGGGGCGGACATTGCCGTCGCCATGGTGGAGCGGGAAACGCTGCTGGCGCGCTATCCCGGATCGCGCCGCACCTGGCTCAAATTTCGCGACGGCTGGTGGTCGGGCGCGAACATCTTTTGGTTCGGTAGCAACAAGGCGCGATCGATCATCGCCCTGTGGCAGGAGGTTGAGCAGGACCGCAAGAAGGGGTGGAAAATCCTCGCCGCCTTCGGTCCCTTCGCTCTGCTTGGCGCGCTGCTGCGCATCCTGACGCTGCGGGGCGGCATCGCCCGGATCGGCCGCAAATTCGGCCTGACCGCGCGGCTTGTGGCGATGGACAGCCCGGAAGCCTGCATCGACGCCGACAAGCCGGACGATGTGACGCTGATCGAGTCGATCCTGAAGCGCCGGTAACGCGAAATTATTTCCTAAAACTCTCCGCCGCCGCGCAGGCCAGCTTGTCGGCGCGTTCATTTTCCGGGTGGCCGGCATGGCCCTTGACCCATTGCCACGTCACCTTGTGGGGCGCGGCGGCCTTGACCAGCGCCTGCCAGATTTCGACATTCTTGACCGGCTTGTTGTCGGCGGTGCGCCAGCCCTTCTTCTGCCAGCCGAACACCCATTTGGTGATGCCGTCCATCACATATTTGCTGTCGGTATAGAGCGTGACCTGACAGGGCTTCTTCAGCAGATTGAGCGCCTCGACCGCCGCCATCATCTCCATGCGGTTATTGGTTGTTTGCGCTTCCCCGCCAGAGATTTCCTTCTCCTTCTCGCCAAAGCGCAGCACCGCGCCCCAGCCGCCCGGGCCGGGATTGCCCTTGCACGCGCCGTCGGTGAAAATGTCGACATGGGGAAGATCGGTCATGAAAGCGAAAACCTGTAATCCCGTCCGCCCTGAGCTTGTCGAAGGGCCGTCCTTCTCCGCAAGAAGGGACAAGGCTTCGACAGGCTCAGCCCGAACGGCTTTTCTTATTGTCCCAGCAATTCCGCCGGGTTCGCGCTGGCGTAAAAGTCCAGCCGGCGCAGATAGGCGAGCGGGTCTTTGCGCGTCACCAGCGCGTCGGCCGGCGTATTGATCCAGTCGAACGCGCGGGTCAGCAGGAAACGCAACGCCGCGCCCCGGCACAGGATCGGGAAAGCGGCCCGTTCGGCTTCGCTCAGCCCATGCGCCTGCATATAGCCTTCGCCAATCGCCGCCGCCCGATCGCCAAACCAGGTCGCGCCGTCATTGCTGAAGCACCAGGCGCTGTGCGTGACAGCCAGATCATAGGCGCGAATGTCGGTGCAGCTGAAATAGAAATCGATCAGGCCCGTGACCTCGTCTCCCAGCATCAGCACATTGTCGGGAAACAGATCGGCATGGATGACGCTGCGGGGCAGGTCGGCGGGCCAATGGGCGTCGAGGAAGGTCAGTTCCTGCGCCACCCGCGCGCCCAGGCCCGGTTCGATCTGGTCGAAATCTGCGCCGCACCGGGCGGCCAGCGCATGCCAGCCATCCTTGTCGAGCGCATTACGCCGTTCCCCGGCGAAGCCCTGCGCCGCCTTGTGCAATTCGCCCAGCGCCGCGCCGGCGGCGCGCGCCTGACCCGGCGTCGGTTCCGTCAGTGAAATGCCGGTCAGAAATTCGATCAGACAGGCGGGCCGGCCCGAAAGCTGCTGGAGTCGCTTGCCTTCCCGGTCGGCGATGAAGCGGGGGACGAGGCAGCCGCGCGCACCCAGATGATCCAGCAGGTCCATGAAGAAAGGCAAATCCGCCTCATCCACCCGCTTTTCATACAGGGTCAGTATATAGCGATGCCCTTTGCCGTCGGGACCAGTGGTTTCCAGCAGATAATTGCTGTTCTCCACGCCTTCGGCAATGCCCTTGGCCGACACCAGCCGCCCGGCGTCATAGCGCAGCAGGAAAGCGTCGATCTCTTCGGCGGGAACATGGGTATAGACGGCCATGGTTCAGGCGGTCTCCAGTCCGCGGGGCAGCTTGAAGGCGATATTCTCCTTCGCCGTTTCCACCTGCTGTTCCTCGACCGTGAAGCGCTCGCCGATCCGCTCCACCACCTCGCGCACCAGCACTTCGGGGGCGGAGGCGCCAGCGGTCAGCCCCAGCGTCTTCACCCCGTCGAGCCAGGCGAAATCAATGTCGGCTGCGCGCTGGATCAGGCGGGCAGGGGTGCCTTCGCGCTCCGCCACTTCGACGAGGCGCAGCGAGTTTGAACTGTTGGGCGCCCCGATCACATAGACGGCGTCGCACTGCGCGGCGATCGCCTTGACGGCGGTCTGGCGGTTCGACGTGGCGTAGCAGATATCCTCGCCTTTGGGCGCGGATATGGTGGGAAAGCGGCGCTCCAGCGTCGCCACGATCGCGGCGGTATCGTCCACCGACAGGGTGGTCTGCGTCAGGAAGGCCAGATTGTCGGGATCGGCGGGCGCAAAGGCTTCTGCGTCCTCCACCGTCTCGATCAGGGTCATCGTGTCCGCCGGAACCTGCCCGAATGTGCCGATAACTTCGGGATGTCCCTTGTGGCCGATGAACAATATATGCCGGCCGGCCTCGACCTGCCGTTCGGCCTGGCGATGGACCTTGCTGACCAGCGGGCAGGTGGCGTCCAGATAGTCGAGACCGCGCTCTTCCGCCTTGGCCGGCACCGCCTTGGGCACGCCATGGGCGGAAAAGACGACCGGCACGCCATCGGGCACCTGATCCAGTTCCTCTACGAAGATCGCGCCTTTTGCCTTCAGGCTGTCGACCACAAACTTGTTGTGGACGATTTCGTGGCGGACATAGACGGGCGCGCCATATTTCTCGATCGCCCGCTCCACGATGATGATCGCGCGGTCGACCCCCGCGCAAAAACCGCGCGGGGCGGCGATCAACAGGGTCATGGGCGGCAGGATTGCGGGCGCATCGGTCATATTCAGCCGCTTAGGGCAATGTGCCGCAGGAGGAAAGCCGCTTCCTTGCGGTTGCGTGGTGGGCGGCGGATGGATAAGGAAGCGCAAAGCGTCCGGTTCTGTGGGCCATGACAAGGAATATCTGTCTGTGAAACTGTCTCCTATCGCCCTGACTGCTATGCTGGCTCTGGCCCTGGCCGGTTGTTCGCGTCGGGGTGAGATTGATGCGACCGGCGGCATCGTCGCGGTGCGCTCGGCCTGCCCGACGGCGGCGATTCCGGCGCAGACCGGTGACGTCACGCTGTTCAATCCGGCAAACAGCACGGATGCCTCCGCGATCGATGTGGTGGCGAACATCACCGACCTGCGTTCCACCTGTGCCGATGGCGCGCAATTTTATACCGAAGCGACCTTCACCGTGAATGCGCGCCGCAGCGATGCCGGCGCGGCGCGGCAGGTGACTTTGCCTTATTTCTCGGCCGTGGTTCAGGGCGGCAACGCCGTCGTCGCCAAGCGCATCGGTCAGGTCACGCTGAATTTCGCGGCTGGCGAATATCGCGCCAGCGCGCAGGCCAAGGCGGGTTCCTATGTGAACAAGCCCGCCGCGACCCTGCCGGCGGATATCCAGCAAAAGATTACGCAAAAGCGCAAGGCGGGCGACGCCGACGCCGCGATCGATCCCTTCGCCCAGCCGGACGTCAAGGCGGCGTTGCAGCGAACCAGCTTCGAGTTGCTCGTGGGTTTCAACCTGACCCAGGACCAGCTCAAATATAACGCGACCCGTTAAGCGCGGCCCCATTCAACCGTTCGGGCTGAGCTTGTCGAAGCCCAGCCCTTTTTTGCACAAAAGAGCGGCCCTTCGACAGGCTCAGGGCGAACGGAACTTGCAGGAAAGTTTCGTCCCTTGTCCCTTTACACCCGTTTCACCGCTCACCTCGACGCCGTGCTCGACGCGCTGGAGGCCGATGGCGTGCTGCCCGCCGGCCTCAACCGCAAGCCGGTGACGGTCGAGCCGCCGCGCGACCCCAGCCATGGCGATCTTGCCACCAACGCCGCGATGGTGCTGGCCAAGCCCGCCGGCACCAATCCGCGCGCTCTGGCCGACGCGATCGTGGCGAAATTGCAGGCGCTGGACGAAGTGGAAAGCGCGGCCATTGCCGGTCCCGGCTTCATCAATCTGACGCTCACCGATCCGACCTGGCGCGCGGAACTCGCCGCGATCCATGCCGACGCCGCCGATTATGGCCGGTCCGATTTCGGGCAGGGCGTCACCGTCAATGTCGAATATGTTTCGGCCAATCCGACGGGGCCCATGCATATGGGCCATTGCCGCGGCGCGGTGGTGGGCGATGCGCTCGCCACCCTGCTGGAATATGCCGGGCATAAGGTGATCCGCGAATATTATATCAATGATGCGGGCGGTCAGGTCGATGTGCTCGCCCGTTCGGCGCATCTGCGCTATCGCGAAGCGCTGGGCGAAACGATCGCCATTCCCGAAGGACTCTATCCGGGCGACTATCTGGTCGCCGTGGGTCAGGCGCTGGCCGCCGAGCATGGCGACACATATGTCGGCGCGCCGGAAAGCGACTGGCTGGTCCTGTTCCGCACCTTTGCCGTCGCCAGGATGATGGACATGATCCGCAGCGATCTCGCGCTGCTCGGCATCCATCACGATATCTTCTCGTCGGAGGCGGAATTGCAGGCGGCGGGCAAGCCGCAGCAGGCCGAAGCCTGGCTGCGCGCCCATGACCTCGTCTATGACGGCACGCTCGAAGCGCCCAAGGGCGAATTGCCCGACGATTGGGAGCCGGTGGAACTGCCGCTGTTCCGCTCGACCAAGTTCGGCGATGATCAGGATCGTCCGATCAAGAAATCGAATGGCAGCTGGACCTATTTCGGCGCCGACATGGCCTATCACTATCAAAAGGCCCAGAGCGCCGATCAGTTGATCGATATCTGGGGTGCCGACCATGCCGGCACGGTCAAGCGCATTCAGGCCGCCGTCGCCGCCCTGACCGAAGGCAAGGCGCGGTTCGACGTCAAGCTGATCCAGATGGTCCGCTTGTTGCGTGATGGCGAACCGGTGAAAATGTCCAAGCGCGCGGGCAATTTCGTGACCTTGGCCGATGTGGTGCGCGAAGTGGGCAAGGATGTGGTCCGCTTCACGATGCTGACGCGCAAGGCCGATGCCCAGATGGACTTCGACTTCGCCAAGGTGGTGGAGGCGTCGAAGGACAATCCCGTTTTCTACGTGCAATATGCCCATGCGCGCATTTCCTCGCTGGGCCGTCGCGCGCAGGAAGCGGGAATCGATCTGCCCGCACCCGACCTGTCCCTTCTTGGGACGGCGGAACTCGCCATGGTCAAACTCGCCGCCCAATTCCCGCGCGTGGTCGAAGGATCGGCGCAGGCGCGCGAACCGCACCGGATCGCTTTCTATCTCAACGATTTGGCCTCCGCCTTCCATGGCTGGTGGAATATGGGCAATGATGATCCGCGCGCGCGCGTCATATTGGCGGACGACCCGGCGATCACTGCTACCCGTCTTTTCCTCGCGCAGGGAATCGGGCAGATTATCCGCAATGGCCTTGCCCTCATGGGCGTCGCGGCCCTGACGGAAATGCAGTGAGGCTCTGACCATGGGTGATTATGCGCGGGGACGACTGGATTTGGACGATGAGGATCGTCTGCCCTGGCTCGAACCGGCGATGGACGATGCGGACGATGACGGCGTTTCGCCGTTGCGTCTGCTCGGCCTCATCATTCTGGGTCTTCTGCTGATCGGCGCGGTCGTCGCGGGCATATGGGCGGTGCAGAACCGCAATGGCGGCGGCAACGCGAATGAGGGGCAACTGATCGCCGCGCCGACCGACAGCTACAAGATCGCCGCCAACGAGGCGGACGCCAAGAAGTTCGCGGGCGAAGGCGACGCCAGCTTCGCCGCGAGCGAAGGCGTGGCCCGCGACGGCCGCATCGATCCCAGCCGCGTGCCCGAAGCGCCCATCGCCAAGACGGCGCCCGCACCGGCCGGCACCCGGCCGGCGGCCCCCGCCAAACCAGCCGCCAGCGTCACTGCGCGCGTCGCCGATGAAACCAGCGTTACGCCCAAGGCGGCAGCGCCCAAGGCTGCGCCCAGCGGCACGATCCAGTTGGGCGCATATGGCAGCGCGGCCGTCGCCAAGGATGGCTGGTCTAAACTATCGAAGCGGTTCGCCTATCTTGCGCCGCTCGCCACGACGATCGAGCCGGCCGAAGTCGGCGGCGGCACCGTCTATCGCCTGCGTGCCAGCGCCGGCGGGCAGGCGGGCATGATCTGTGGCAAGCTTAAAGTCGCGGGCGAAAGCTGCATGGTGGTCAACTGATGTTTGGGATGCCGGCGCGGTGGACAATCGCGCCGGCCTGACCGCGCTTATCGCCTGATGTTATGGCCGCCGCGCCATTTGCGCTTCGACAGCGCCCCAACGGCCCGCTACCATAAGCGACATGAAGCCTGTCATTTTCGGCCTTGCCGGCGAAGCCCTTACCCCCGACGAACGCGCCTTCTTCAGCGAAGCGCAGCCCGCCGGTTATATCCTGTTCAAACGCAACATTGTTGATCGTGCGCAACTGCGCGCCCTGACCGACGATTTGCGCAGCCTGCATGGCCGCGATGACCTGCTGATCATGATCGATCAGGAAGGCGGGCGGGTCGCCCGGATGCAGCCGCCGGTCTGGCCGTCTTTCCCGCCCGGCGCGGTCTTCGATCGCCTCTATGATCTTGCGCCGTCCAGCGCCATTGCCGCCGCGCGCGCCAATGCCCGCGCCATCGCCCTGACGCTGGCGGAGGTCGGCATTACCGTCGATGCGCTGCCGCTGCTGGACGTGCGGCAGGAAGGGGCAAGCGACATCATGGGGGATCGCACGCTGGGCGCTGAACCGATGCGCGTTGCTGCCCTCGGCCGCGCCACGCTGGAAGGGCTGGCCGAGGGCGGCGTGGTCGGCATCGTCAAGCATATCCCCGGCCATGGTCGCGCACTGGTGGACAGCCATCTGGAGCTGCCGGTGGTGAACGCCAACCTCAACGCGCTGGAAACCGACATCGCGCCGTTCCGCACGCTGCGTCACGCGCCGATGGGCATGACCGCCCATGTCGTCTATACCGAATGGGATGCGGAGCGCCCGGCCACCCTTTCGCCGACCGTGATCGGGCAGATTATTCGAGACCGGATCGGGTTCGACGGTCTGCTGATGTCCGACGATCTGGATATGAAGGCGTTGCAGGGCAGTATTCCCGATCTTGCCGCCGGGGTGATCGCGGCGGGATGCGACATTGCGCTCAACTGTTTCGGCAAGATGGAGGATATGGTGGGCATTGCCGATCGCCTGTCCGACATCAGCGCCCTGTCGCGCGCCCGGCTCGACCGCGCGATGGCGTCGGTGGCGCGCGGCGGGGATCAGCCGCCGCTGGAGGAGTTGCTGGCAACGCGCGATTCGCTGCTGGGACTGGTGGCCGCTTGACGCAAGACCTGTTCAGCGCCCCGGCCGTTCCCGCGCCGCATCAGCTGACCGTCAGTTTCGACCATTGGGAAGGGCCACTTGACCTGCTGCTCACCCTTGCGCGCTCGCAAAAGGTCGACCTGCGCGAAATTTCGATCCTGGCGCTGACCGAGCAATATCTGGCCTTCATCGACAGTGCGCGTCAGTTGAAGCTGGAACTGGCCGCCGATTATCTGGTGATGGCGGCCTGGCTCGCCTATCTCAAATCCTCGCTGCTGCTGCCCCGACAGGAACAGCCCGATCCCAGTCCCGAGGAGCTGGCGCTGCGGCTGCAATTGCGGCTTCAGCGCCTGAACGCGATGCGCGACGCCGCCGCCCGGCTGATGGCGCGCGATCGCATCGGCCGCGACGTCTTTCCGCGACGCAAGCCCGAAGGGCTGCGACTGGTGAAGAAGGCGCAATGGCGCGCCAGCCTCTATGAGCTGATTGCGACTTACGGCCAAATCCGCGCCCGCACCCAACCGGTGGTGCACACCATCGCCGTGCGTCCGGTGATGACGCTGGATGAGGCGCTCCAGAGGGTCGGGTCGCTGGTCGGCGCGGCGATCGACTGGACCCGTCTCGAATCCTTCCTGCCCCCGGACATCGATCCGCCAAAGGCGAAGTCGGCGCTGGCCAGCAGCTTCGTCGCCGCGCTGGAACTGGCGAAGCAGGGGCGGCTCGACATTCAGCAGGACGGGATTTTCGCGCCCATCTATTTGCGCGCCCATGCGCCCGACCCTGCCAACGGATCGCTGCTATGAATTCAGAACCCGATGATTATCTGCGCGCTGTGGAAGCGGCGCTGTTCGTGGCGGAAACCCCGCTGACCCCGGCTGAAATCCGGCTGCATGTCGGGGAGGGCGGGAATCTGGACTCCGCCTTGCGCGTCATCGCCGCCGATTATGCCGGGCGCGGCGTCAATCTGGTCGAACGCGGCGGGCGCTGGCATTTCCAGACCGCGCCGGATCTCGCCCATATTCTGCGGCGTGAGAAGGATGAGCCGCGCAAGCTGTCGCGCGCCGCGATGGAGACGCTGGCGATCATCGCCTATCATGAACCCGTCAGCCGCGCTGAAATAGAGGCGATTCGCGGGGTTCAGGTGGCCAAAGGCACGCTGGACGTGCTGATGGAGGCTGGCTGGGTTCGCCCCGCCGGCCGCCGCGAGGTGCCCGGTCGCCCGCTCATTTATGCGACGACTGTAGAATTTCTGACGCATTTCGGGCTTAGCAGCCGCCGCGACCTGCCGGGAATGGACGATCTGCGCGCTGCCGGTCTGCTCGATCCGGTCGATCTGGCGCTGGAGGGTCTGACTGGCCAATCCGTTCTGGAAAATGACGACGAAGATGCCTAGATAGGCTTGGTTTCAGGAGTATTGAAAAATGGGTTCCTTTTCGCTGATGCACTGGGTCATCGTGCTCCTGGTCGTCATGCTGCTATTTGGTGGCGGTCGGATTTCCGGCCTGATGGGTGACGTGGCCAAGGGCATCAAGAGCTTCAAGAAGGGCATGGCCGAGGACGATGACGTTCCGCCCGCCAAGCCGGCGACGCGCATCGAAGGGCATCGCGTGCCTGAACAGGACGCGCCGACGCCCAGCGCGACCGAAGAAAAGACCAAAGCCTGATCCTCTCCAGCACAGGCTGACCGTCGCGCATGTTTGGCATCGATTCGTCCGAACTTCTGGTGATCGTGATCATTGCAGTGATCGTGATCGGGCCGAAGGATTTGCCGCGCGCGCTCTACAAGGTGGGGCAGATCGTGGGCAAGGCGCAGGGCATGGCCCGCCATTTCCGCACTGGCATCGACGCCATGGTGCGCGAAGTCGAACTGGAAGAGCTGGAAAAGAAATGGGCCGCGCAGAACAAGCGGATCATGGACGAGCATCCGCCCGAACCCATGCCCGCCGCTGAAGTGCTGCCCGCACCGGCGGAAGAAGCGCCCGCCTTCGTGGCGCAATCCGCGCCGGTCGATGACAAGCCGGCCTTCGTCGCCGAATCGGCGCCCACGCCTGCGCCCGATGGCCCGCCCTATCTGGCGGAAGCGCCGGCCCAGCCGCGCAAGGATGATGCTGCGGCATGATCAACGATATTGACGACAGCAAGGCGCCCTTGCTCGACCATCTGATCGAACTTCGCAGCCGGTTGCTCAAATGCGTCTATGCGCTCTTCATCACAGGCGCGATCTGCTTCTATTTTTCCGAGCAGCTTTTCGCGATCCTCGTCCATCCGCTGAAAGAAGCGTTCGGCGATGGCGGCGGCCGGCTGGTCTATACCAAGCTGTATGAAGCTTTCTTCGTTCAGGTGAAGATCGCCGTGTTCGGCGCTTTCTGCCTGTCCTTCCCGATCATCGCCAATCAGCTCTGGGCCTTTGTCGCGCCGGGCCTTTATGCCAAGGAAAAGAAGGCGCTGCTGCCCTTCATTCTGGCAACGCCCTTCCTGTTCGCGATGGGCGCCAGCCTCGCCTATTTCGTGGTGATGCCCACGGCTTTCCATTTCTTCCTGGAATTTCAGGGCAACAGCAGCGGCCTGTCGGTCGAGGCGCTGCCCAGTGCGGACAGCTATCTGGGCCTGGTCATGCAGTTCATTCTGGCTTTCGGCATCAGCTTCCTGATGCCGGTGCTGCTGATGCTGCTTAACCGGGCGGGCTTTGTGACGCGGGCGCAACTGATTGGTTTGCGCCGTTACATGATCGTCGCGGCCTTCATTCTGGCGGCGGTGCTGACCCCGCCGGATGTGGTCTCGCAGCTGATGCTCGCCATCCCGCTGCTGCTGCTGTACGAAATCACCATCATCGCCATCTGGTTCACCGATCGGAAACAGGCGAAGGATGAGGCGGCCGAGGAAGCGGCTGCATAAAAAGAAGCCCGCCTCGGTGGAGGCGGGCTGCAATGGAAAATGTCGGGAAAGGGGAGGCGCTGGCTCAGTTGGCCGAGCGCTCCACGGCCTTGCCGGCGCTCTGGACGTCGCGGCCCGCGCCTTCGACCGTGTTGCATGCAGCAACCATCAGGGAACTGGTCAGCAGCAACGCGGCCAGGATCTTCTTCGTCATCGAAAATCTCCTCAAAATTTCGTGACCGCCCATGGCGGCGACGAAGGGAAGAACCCGCACCCGGCAAATCCGTTCCGATTGCGAAAAGAATAATGATTTCAAAGGGGAATGCCCGAAAAATGCTGAGCCCGGAACGTGTCGGGGGGGGAGATACGTTCCGGGCTCATATTTTGTGGATAGCAAGAGCGGGGGGCAAAAGATTTGCTATCCGAAGTGTAGAACCCGCAACGTGGCGGGAAGGTTCCCGTTTTTGGCAGGAAAATCGCTTTTTTAATTTTCCGCTATAACAAGTGCTTCTGTGGTTAGCCGCGATTAACCGAACAAAAATCCGCCCAAGTCCGACAGAATGTCAGGTGAGCGGGCGGCCACTGTTGCGATATTCCGGGCGGATCGTGGATTCCGGCAGCCCGTCATCCACGCTGCGCGGGGTGGGTTGCGGTGTCCAGCCGACCGATGGTGAGGCGGGCGTCGCGATGGCCGGTGCAGGCGAGGGGGCAAGCGGGGCTTGCAACATCTCGACCGGCTGCACCGGTTTGGTGGGCCAACTCGTCCGCGCCGGCCCCGAAATCGTTTCACGCCCCAGATAGGTAGTCTGAAAGGCGGCAGGCGAGCCGTTGAAGCCGGGGTTGCGATAGAAGATATGCGCGCCGATCACCGCGACCGGCTGAAGGCTGGAGGACCAGTCAGGCCGCACCGCCAGCGTGTGATAATGTGTGGCGAGGCCGACCGGCGCATAGACCTGCCCGGCCAGCGCATCGGCGGCGATGCGGCGCGCCCGCGCCCATGCGGCGGCGGCTGGCATCCGCGCCATCGATCCGTCGCAGCTGAAGGTGAACTGGCAATGGAAATCGGTACGTTCGGACCCCTGATAGATGACGCCGCACACGCTGTTGGGCCATAGCGGGCTGCGCACCCGGTTCAGCACCACCTGCGCCACCGCGCGCTGTCCATCCTCCGGCTCGCTTCCCGCTTCATAATAGACCGCCGACGTCAGGCAATTGAGCGCGCGATAGCTGTCGAGCGGGGTGATGCCCCGAAAGAGGGCGGCGGGTGCGGCTTTCACCGCCTCCAGCCCCAGCACATGTTCGCTCTTCACCGTGTCGACGCCCGGCGTCGGGTCGAAAGCGCCTTCCGCGAAGAAAAAGGCCGATCCGGGGAAATTTTGTCCTACGTCTTCGGCCGGATCGACAAAGCGTTCCGTCTGTCCGCCGTCCAGCATGTCGAGCGGCGCAGCGGTGATCAGGCGTGGCGCGGCCAGCGCCAGCAGCGCGATCAGCAGGATCGCGCCATGGCTTTTCCAGCCAAGCCCTTTCCATCCCTGCATGATCGCATCCCTTTGCATGGCATGCCCATACACCAATTGTCTTGCCAACTCCTCACCCAATTGGCCGCGTGCCGCGATGGGACGCTTCGGGCGTCGGGCGTTAACGCGACTGGCAAAATCGCTCTTGGGGCGGCGCAGCAATCCCTTGCTTGGCAAAGGCGCGCCGCCTCCGCTATGCGTCTGCCCATGCTGCTCCAATCTGATAGTCTTGCCCTGATCGGCAATACCCCACTCGTCCGCCTCGCGGGTCCTTCGCAGGAAACGGGCTGCGACATTTTTGCGAAATGCGAATTCGCCAATCCCGGCGCGTCGGTGAAGGATCGCGCCGCCCTGTTCATCGTCAACGATGCCGAGGAAAAGGGGCTGCTCAAGCCGGGCGGCACCATTGTCGAGGGGACGGCCGGCAATACCGGCATCGGCCTGGCGCTGGTCGCCAATGCAAAAGGCTATAAGTCGATCATCGTCATGCCCGAAACGCAGAGCCGGGAGAAAATGGACACGCTGCGCGCACTGGGCGCGGAACTGGTGACGGTCCCCGCCGCACCCTATTCTAACCCCGGCCATTTCGTCCACACATCGCGCCGGATCGCGGAAGAGACGGAAAATGCGATCTGGGCCAACCAGTTCGACAATATCGCCAATCGCAAAGCGCATATCATGGGCACGGCTGAGGAAATCTGGACCCAGATGGATGGGCGTATCGACGGTTTCACCTGCGCCGCCGGCACCGGCGGCACGATTGCGGGCGTGGGCCTTGGCCTCAAGGCGAAGGATGAGGATATCGTCATCGCGCTCAGCGATCCGCATGGCGCGGCGCTCTATAATTATTATGCCTATGGCGAATTGAAGGCCGAAGGATCGTCGGTCGCCGAAGGCATTGGTCAGGGCCGCATCACCGCCAATCTGGAAGGCGCGCCGATCGATACGCAATTCCGCATTTCGGATGAGGAGGGGCTGCACTGGGTCCGCCGCCTGCTGGCCGAAGAAGGGCTGTGCCTTGGCCTGTCGTCGGGCATCAATGTCGCGGGCGCCGTTGCCCTGGCGAAGCATCTGGGGCCGGGCAAGCGGATCGCGACCATATTGTGCGATACCGGCTTCCGTTACTTGTCGACGCTCTACAACCGGCAATGGCTGGAATCTAAGGGCTTGACGGTCTTCCCCTGGCTCGCGCACACTGCATGATCGCCGACACGGGTCGCGGCGAAGAGGTCAAGAGCGCCACCATGGCTGAAACACCCCGCCGACAGGAAGGGTTGCAGCGCGTCCAGATCGGTCTGACCGGGCTGGCGGGCGTCGTGTTGCTCGTGGGTCTGGCCAATATCGTGATCGAAAAGGCGCGGATCGATGACGCCGCGCTGCCGCCGCCGGTGGTGCCGACCCTGACCCAGAATGCCGTCTCGCCCAAGGAGCCGCTGGCCGAACTGGGCGTGCAGCCCGCGCCTGAACAGGCGCCGATCGTGCCCGATCTTCAGCCAGATCCCAATATCCGCAATCGCGACCCTGCCCAGCAGCAGCGCTGAGCCATGAGCGGCATGTCGGACCGCTGCCGATGAAGGCGGCCTGCGTGCGCTTCCTGTGGCTCTGGCCGCCTTCGATCGGCCTCTTCCTCGCCGGCCTTTATCGCGCGCTGCTGACCGGGCAGGTCGATCCCTGGGATTGGGGCGCGCCGGCCGCAGTGGCGCTGGCGGGGGCGGGGTTTGTGCTGGCGCGCCATAGCTGGCGGATGCGCATCTGGCTGGCGCTGGGCGGCGTCGGGTCGGTCCTGCTCTTCTGTACGCTGGCGGCTGCCCGCGCGCCTGATCCGCTGGCGGCATTGGGGCTGGTGGTAGTAGGTGTGCTGACAGTTTCAGCAGGTGCGATGTTGCGTAAATCCCCGTCTGCTTCGAGCGAAGTCGAGAAGCTGTCGCGCAATGCTTCTCGACTTCGCTTGAGGCAAACGGGGGTGGGGCTGCTGCTTCTGCTCTTCACCATTCTCCTCCTCTGGCGCGGCCCGGCCCAGCCAGTTCATCCCGTCCCGGATCGTCCCGCCTTGGCCGTCATCACCGGACTGCCGCTGTTCTGGGATGAAATGGGACGGGCCGGGCCGCGCGATGCGCCGATTATCACGCTGTTGCGCACGCGCTTTACCGTCACGCCGCTGGATGATCCGCTCCAGTTGAAGGCGTCGCCTGCCCGTCGCCTGCTGCTGGCCCAGCCGCGCGCGCTGGCGCCGGCGCAACTGGTCGCGATCGACCAATGGGTGCGGGATGGTGGCACGGTGCTGGTGCTGGCCGATCCACTGCTGCGCTGGCCGTCGGACCTGCCGCTGGGCGATCGCCGCCGTGCCCCGTCCGTCAGCCTGTTGCAGCCGCTGCTAACCCATTGGGGCTTTCGGCCGATCGACATCAAGGCTGCGGAAATCCGCGACCGGACGCCTGATGGTTATGTCGTCACCCTGTCCGGCGTGCAGCTTTTCCTGACCGGGCCGGACGATCGCATCGTCGGGCCGAATGACTGGATCGTGCATCGCAAACCGATGGGGAGGGGGGAAGTGCTGTTGCTGGGCGATGCCGACCCGATCGACGACCGGCTTTGGCTCGCCGATCCCGCCCGTCCGCTTGATCCCCGCTATTGGGTGGCCGATACGCCTGCGCGCGTCGTCCACTGGCTGGGCGGCGCGCCGATCCCCGGCGACCGCCGCTGGATGCAGGATGCGCAGGGAGTCGCGCAGGCTGTCGGCAGGACGCTTTTGGCTGGGATGATATGGGCGATCATGGGTGCGCTGCTGTTTCGTCGGGAAAGGCCGGGTTCCAGCCACGGAACAAAAGGAGAAGATGGTGGCATGAAAGATAACAAATCCGGTTAGTCCCGCATTTCACCGTCTTTTCCCAACTTCACCCATGCTTTCCCATTGCAGTCGCCCCCCATGCTTGGTAGGAAAACCAGCATTGGGGTTCGTCAGGCTTTGCGTTGTCCTGTGCGCTGGATGGTGTTTCTCATGATTCCGGCGACGGACGGCCTGCGCCCCGAAAACAAGGGGTCAGGTTGCCAGCGTGTCGGACGTCATTCTCTATTCGGGCAACGCATTCAGCGTCGCGGACGGCAAGGGCCGTTTCGTGCTGCCCCTGGAGATGCGCAAGCTGGTCAAGCAGGCCAGCGGCGGCGAAAATCGCCTGTGCTTGTCGGTCCATTTCGGCAATGGCTGCGCCACCGGTTTTGGCCTGTCGCACAAGCAATTCCTGTTCGAGGAAGTCGAAAAGCTGGAACAGAAGGCCGATGAGGCCGGCCGCGATTTCAATGCCGATCTGGAGCGCGAAAACCGACTCGGTACGATCGAGGACGTGAATTTCGACGATGCCGGCCGATTCTTCCTCCACCCCGATATCAAGGAAGAAGCGGGCATTACGGACGTCATCTTCTTCTACGGCGTGGGTCGCTATTTTCAGATATGGAAGCCTGAAGCGCTGGTCGAAAGCCCCGACCGTCCGGCGCTGATCCGCAACAAGGTGAAGCGTTGGCTGGATGCGCGCGCGGCTGGAGACGGCAAGTGAGCGCCCCCGCCGACGCGCCCCACATCCCCGTTCTGATCGATGAAGTCCTCGACGCCCTCGCCATCACCCCTGGCGAAATCCATGTCGACGGCACCTTCGGCGCAGGCGGCTATAGCAGCGCCATGGCCCGCGGCGGCGCGCGCGTCTTTGCCTTCGATCGCGATCCTGATGCGATCCGCGAAGGGCAGGGCGTGGCTGACGCGCATGGCATCACACTCATTCCCGGCGAATTTTCCCGCATGGCGGAATTGCTGGCGGAGCGCGGCATCGAAAAAGTGTCGGGCATCACGCTCGATATCGGCGTCTCCTCGATGCAGCTCGACCGGGCGGAGCGCGGCTTTTCCTTCCAGTCGGACGGTCCGCTCACCATGACGATGAGCCAGGACGGCATGAGCGCCGCCGATTTCCTCAACACCGCCCCTGAGGAAGAGATCGCCAACGTCATCTATCGTTATGGCGATGAACCCAAATCGCGCCGCGTCGCCCGCGCCATCGTGGACGCCCGCCCGCTGGAGCGCACCGGCCAATTGGCTACCGTGGTGCGCAAGGCGCTGGGCCACAAGCCGCATGACAAGAAAGACCCGGCGACCCGCACCTTCCAGGCGATCCGCATCCATGTGAATCGCGAACTGGAGGAGCTGGAACTGGCCCTCGACGCGGCCGAAGCGCTGCTGGAGGAGGGGGGGCGTCTCGCGATCGTCACCTTCCACAGCCTCGAAGATCGCATCGTCAAACAATATCTGCGCAAGCGCAGCGGCGGCGAAGGGGCCGGGTCCAGGCATCTGCCCGAACGCGCTGCCGGTCCGCGACCGACCTTCGCCAAGCCCGCCAAGGCGGTGCGCCCCGGCGAAGCGGAACTGGCCCGCAACCCCCGCGCACGGTCCGCCACGTTGCGGTCCGCCGTTCGCACCTCTGCCCCCGCTCAATCGTCCCCCAATGTTTCTGGCCGGAGTGCCCGCTCATGATCGCAGTCAAAAGGTTGCAGAGCCTGATCTGGGTGATCCTCGTCGCGCTGGGGGCGCTGGGCGCGTACATGGTGTCGCTCAAGGTCGCGACCGAGCGTAACGAATTGATGAAGGTGCGTGCGCAGATCGCGGCGGCAAAGGCCGATATTCGCTATCTGGAAACGGAATTCAGCGCGCGCGCCTCCATGCGCCAGCTGGAGCGCTGGAATCAGGATGATTTCATGTATGCGACGCCGACCGCCCAGCAATATCTGGGCGGGGAACAGGCGCTTGCCCATCTGGACGGCGTTCAGCCCAACGGTCCCGATTATGTCGCGCCGCCGGTGATGGTGGCGATGGTCGAAACCCCCGCCGACCTGCCTTCCGCCCCGCAAAAGGCGCCCGAAAGCCCTGCCGCGACCCAGATCCGCAGCGACATCGCCGTGATCCGGGAAGCCCATGCCGCCGACAATGTCGACAAGCTGCCCAAGCCCGCGCCCAAGACCCCGGTGCAGCAGGCGAAGGCCGATGCCGATGTGTCGCGCCCCAATCCGATCGCGCGCAAGGCGGAACGGATGGCGATGCTCGACGCCAAGCTGTTGGATGACAGCACGCTGGGCGATCTGACCGCGAAGGCGGCGCGCGAAAAGCGCAAGGAGGCGCGCTGATGGCCACGATCATCGTCCAGCCCGGCGGGCCGCGGGCCGGGCGGCAGCGGGTCAATCTGACCGCCATCGCCCACAACCGGCTGATGCTGTTGTTGCTGATGTTCATGGGCATCACGGGTCTTGTGATCTGCCGGCTCCTGTGGGTCGGCATTTTTGCGCATGGGGCGGGGGGCGATGATGCGCTGTCCGCCTTCCTTCCCGCGCGCGCTGACATTGTTGATCGCAACGGGGTGCCGTTGGCGCGCACCATGGATGCCTATTCCGTCGCCGTGCGCCCGTCCAAGCTGATCGGCGATCCGGCCGAACTGGCGCGCAAGCTGCATCAGATTTTCCCTGAAGAAGCCGAAGCGGCCTTCTACAAGAAGCTGACCGGTCGGGGTTGGGCCTATCTGCGCCGCCGCGCGCTGCCGGAACAGGTTGCGGCGGTGAACGCGCTGGGTGAAATTGGCATCGAATTTCCGCGCGAAAAAGAGCGCCTCTATCCGCAGCGCACGCTGGCGGCCCATGTGCTGGGTTTCGCGCCCAATGCGGAGGGCGCGGGCGGCATGGGCGCGGAGGCGGCGTTCAACGGGCGGCTGACCGACGCAGCGCAGCGCAACAAGCCCTTTGCGATGTCGATCGACAGTCGGGTGCAGGGGGCGCTGGAGAGCGAACTTTATGCGCAGCTGGTGCAGACCCGCGCGAAGGGCGCGGGCGGCATCATCCTGGACGCCAACACCGGTGAAATCATCGCCATGGCGTCGCTGCCCGTGTTCGATCCCAACAAGCTGCAAAATTACGCCGGCAAGCGTTGCTCCGAATCGCCGCTCTGCAACCATATGGTGCAGGCGCGCTATGAGCTGGGTTCCGCCTTCAAGCCGTTGTCGATCGCCGCGGCCATGGATGCCGGTGTCGTGACGTCGATGAGCAAGCGTTATGACGCCACCGCGCCGCTCGCCGTCGCCGGCTTCCGCATCAAGGATGATCACCCGCTTGGCCGCTGGATCAACGTGCCGGAAATCCTCGTCCATTCTTCGAACATCGGCACCGCGCGCATCGCCGACGAAATGGGGGCGGAGCCGCTGCAGAAACTGTTCCGCAGCCTCGATTTCGATCAGCGCGCGCCGATTGAGTTCAACGAACGCGCCGCCGGCCTGTGGCCGTCGAGCTGGGGACGGATCACCAGCATGACCACCTCCTATGGTCATGGCATCGCCGTCACGCCGCTGCATCTGGCCACGGCTTATGCCGCGCTGGTCAATGGCGGCATCTGGCGGCCGGCCACCGTGCGCAAGCTCAGCGCCGATGAAGTGCCGGAGGGACGCCGGGTCTTTTCCGCCGCCACCAGCGCGCGGATGCGGCAACTGTTGCGGATGATCGTGTCGGCGGGTACAGGGCGTAGTGCCGACGCCAAGGGATTCCGGGTGGGCGGCAAGACGGGTTCGGCCGAAAAGCCCCAGGAAGGGCGCTATAACAAGACTTCGCTGGTGACGACTTTCGCTTCTGCCTTCCCGATGGATAATCCCCGCTATGTCGTGATCGCGATCATGGACGAGGCGACGGGCCAATATGGCCTGCGCACCGCCGCATGGACCGCCGCGCCGGTGGTGAAGCGCGTGATCGAGCGGACCGGGCCGATGCTGGGGGTCATGCCGGATGAACGGCGGGACGTGGATATTTCGGATTTGATGCCGCTGCTGCACGGCGACAAGGAGAAAGAGTGATGCGCCTCGGGTCGCTAATCGAGGAGCTGGACGTCGAGGTCGGTGGCATCACCGGCCTCGATTCGTCCGTGACGGGTTTCGCCATCGACAATCGCAAGGTCGCGCCGGGCACCATATTCGGCGCCTTTCAGGGCCTGCGCGTCAATGGCGAGGATTATATCCCCGAAGCTGTGAAGGCTGGCGCCGTCGCCGTGGTCGCCCGCCCCGAAGCGAAGGTGGAAGGCGCGATCCACATCGCCCATGCCAATCCCCGCCGCCTTTTCGCCCAGATGGCCGCGCGTTATTTCGCGCCCTTTCCCGATGTGACCGTCGCCGTCACCGGCACCAATGGCAAGACCAGCACCGTCGAGCTGGCCCGTCAGCTGTGGCGGATGATGGGTCATAAATCCGCGTCGATCGGCACGCTGGGCGTCACTACATCGGTCGATCAGGTGTCGACCGGCCTCACCACGCCCGACATCGTCACCTTCCTCGCCAACATGTCGGGCCTGCGGCGCGAAGGCATCACCCATGCCGCGTTCGAAGCATCCAGCCATGGCCTGGACCAGTATCGCACCGAAGGTCTGCCGGTTCTGGCCGGCGCCTTCACCAACTTGTCGCGTGATCATCTCGATTATCATGGCGACATGGACAGTTATTTCGACGCCAAGATGCGTCTGTTCGACGAAGTGGTCGCGCCCGATGGCGCGGCCATCGTCTGGGCGGACGACGCATGGTCGGACAAGGTCATCCAGCGGGCCTCGAAGCGGGGGCTTCGTGTGCTGAGCGTCGGGGTGCAGGGGCAGGCCCTTCGGCTTGCCAACCGCACCCCGACCCAGTTGGGCCAGACGCTGGACATCGAAGCGGGCGGCAAGTCGTACAAGGTCAATCTGCCGCTGATCGGCGCCTATCAGGCCGCCAATGCGCTGACCGCCGCCGGCCTCGTCATCGCCACCGGTGGCGACACGGCCAAGGTGCTGGAACTGCTGGGCCGGGTTCAGCCGGTGCGCGGACGTCTGGAGCGGGCCGTCATCAGCCGCGCGGGCGCGCCTGTCTATGTCGACTATGCCCATACGCCCGATGGTCTGAAGGCCGCGATCGAAGCGCTGCGCCCGCATACCAAGGGGCGCCTCATCACCCTGTTCGGCGCGGGCGGAGATCGCGATGCGGGCAAGCGTCCGCTGATGGGCAAGGTCGCGGCAGAATTGTCCGATCATGTTATCGTCACGGACGATAATCCCCGTTCCGAAGAACCCTCCGCCATCCGCGCCGCCGTGCTGGCCGGCGCACCGCAGGCCGAAGAGATTGGCGGCCGCCGCGCCGCAATCGCTGCCGCCATTGGTCGGGCCGGGGGCGACGACATCGTCCTGCTCGCCGGGAAGGGGCATGAACAGGGACAGATCATCGGCGACCGCGTCCTGCCCTTTGACGACGTCACCGTCGCGCGGGAGTGCGCGGGTTGAGCGATCTCTGGACCTCTCAGGAGATTGCCTTGGCAACGGGCGGCGCCGCGTCGGCGCCGTTCGCCGTTTCGGGCGTCGCCTTTGACAGCCGTGAAGTGGGGCAGGACGACCTGTTCGTCGCGATGAAGGGCGAAACGACCAACGGCCACAGGTTCCTCGACAAGGCGTTCGGTCAGGGCGCGGCCGGCGCGATCGTCAGCGAACCCGTCGCCCATCCCCATATCCTCGTCCCCGACAGCGCCGCCGCGCTCGAATCCCTGGGAAGAGCGTCGCGCAAGCGCATGGCCGGCAAGGTGATCGGCGTCACCGGGTCGGTCGGCAAGACCGGCACGAAGGAAGCGCTCTTCCTTGCGCTCGACCGCAGCGCGCCGGGGCAGGTGCATCGCTCTGTCAAAAGCTACAACAATCATGTCGGCGTGCCGCTCAGCCTTAGCCGGATGCCGCGCGATGCTGCCTATGGCGTATTCGAAATGGGCATGAACCATGCCGGTGAACTGTCCGCCCTGACGCGGCAGGTGCGTCCCCATGTCGCCATCGTCACCGCCATCGCGCCGGCCCATATCGAATTTTTCGGCACCGAAGCGAAGATTGCCGAAGCCAAGGCGGAGATTTTCGAAGGGCTGGAGCCGGGCGGCACCGCGATCATCCCCTATGACAGCCCCCATGTCGCGACCCTCTATAACAAGGCGGAGCGTCATGCCGGCCGCATTCTGACCTTTGGCATGAGCGATCAGGCCGACATTCATGTGATGGAATCGATGGCTGCGCCGGGCGGCGGCACCTTCGTCACGGCAAAGCTGCCCAACGCAGAACTCTGCTTCACCGTCGCCGCGCCGGGCGATCATTGGGTGTCCAATGCGCTGGCCGTGCTGGCCGCCGTAGAGGCGGTCGGGGGCGATCTGGCGGCTGCGGGCCTTGCGCTTGCCGAAATGCCGGGCCTTCCGGGCCGTGGCGAACGGCGCATGCTGCCCGTTGCGGGCGGCAAGGTGCTGCTGATCGATGAAAGCTATAATGCCAATCCGCTGTCGATGAAGGCGACGTTGACCCAGTTGGGTCGCGAAACCGCCGATCGCCGCATCGCCATATTGGGCGGCATGCGCGAACTGGGCGATCGCAGCGTCGAATTGCATGCCGGCCTTGCCGCGTCGCTGGCGGCGGGACAGGTGGATTTCGCCATTCTCGTCGGCGCCGAAATGGCGCCGCTGGCCGATGCCCTCGATGGCGCCATCTCTTATGCCCATGTCCCCGACACGGCGGCGGCCATCCCCCTTATCCAAACCGAAATGCGCGCGGGCGACGCGATCCTGGTCAAAGGCTCCAATGGCGTCGGGCTGTCCCGCCTGATCGCCGCCCTGGCCGAAGCCGCTCGCGAGAAAGAGACGAACTGATGCTGTACTGGCTCGCCGAAACCCTTGATTTTGCAGGTATCTTCAACCTGATCCGCTATCTGTCCTTCCGGGCGGGCGCGGCGATCTTTACCGCGCTGCTGATCGGGCTGGTCATTGGTCCCAAATTCATCGGCTGGCTGCGCGTGCGCCAGGGCAAGGGGCAACCAATCCGCTCCGATGGGCCGCAGACCCACCTCGCCAAGCGCGGCACGCCCACTATGGGCGGCCTGATGATCCTGACCTCGATGGTCGCTTCGGTGCTGCTGTGGATGGACCTCAGTTCCACCTATGTCTGGGCCTGTCTGTTCGTGACACTGGGTTTCGGCGCGATCGGCTTCCTCGACGATTATGACAAGGTGACGAAGGCCAGCCACAAGGGGCTGTCGGGCAAGATGCGCCTGCTCTTCGAATTTCTCATCGCGGGCGTGGCGGCGTGGATGATCGTTCACCAGCACGGCAACACCGCGCTCTACGTGCCCTTCTACAATGGTCCCGCGATCGAGCTTGGGCCGTTTTATTTCTGCTTCGCCGCCTTCGTCATCGTGGCGTTCGGCAATGCGGTGAACCTGACCGACGGTCTCGATGGCCTCGCCACCATGCCGGTCATCATCGCCAGCCTCGCCTTCCTGCTGATCGTCTATCTGGTTGGCCGCGCGGACTTTGCCCAATATCTGGGCATCCCGCATGTGCCGGGCGCTGGCAACCTCACCATATTGTGCGGCGCGATCATCGGGTCGGGCCTCGCCTTCCTGTGGTTCAATGCGCCGCCCGCCGCCGTCTTCATGGGCGACACCGGCAGCCTTGCGCTGGGCGGCACGATCGGCGTGATCGCCGTCACCGCCCATCATGAAATCGTGCTGGGCATTATCGGCGGCCTGTTCGTCGTGGAGGCGCTGTCGGTCATCATTCAGGTCTTCTTCTACAAGCGGACCGGCAAGCGCGTCTTCCGCATGGCGCCGATCCATCATCATTTCGAACAGCTTGGCTGGGCCGAGCCGACCGTCGTGATCCGTTTCTGGATCATCGCCTTCGTGCTGGCGCTCGCCGGCCTCGCCACCTTGAAGCTGAGGTAAGCGGATGATCGTTTCGGACGCTTTTGCAGGGAAGACCTATGCCGTCCTTGGCCTCGCCCGCTCGGGCCTTGCCACCGTCGACACACTCGTCGCCAGCGGCGCGCGCGTCGTTGCGTGGGACAGCCGGGAAGAAGCGCGCGCATTGATCGCGGGCAAGGCGGAACTGGGCGACCCGATGGAGATCGACCTTGCCGGGTTCGACGGCATTGTCGTGTCGCCCGGCGTCCCGCTCAACAAGCATCCGATCGCGATGCGCGCGAAGCTGGCCGGCGTGCCGGTCATCGGCGATATCGAATTGTTCGCGCTCGCCCGGCCGACCCTGCCGCCGCACAAAGTTGTCGGCATCACCGGCACCAATGGCAAGTCGACCACCACGGCGCTGATCCACCACATCATCGAACAGGCCGGCTTCCCCGCGCGCATGGGCGGCAATATCGGCCTGCCGATCCTGGGGCAGGAGCCGCTGGAGCCGAACCTGCATGGCGCCGGCGCCTATGTGCTGGAACTGTCCAGCTATCAGATCGATCTGACCCACAGCCTTGATTGCGATGTCGCCGTGCTGCTCAACATCACGCCCGATCATCTGGATCGCTATAATGGTTTCGAAGGCTATATCGCATCCAAAGCCCGGCTGTTCGCGATGCAATCGGCGGAGCATGTCGCTGTCATTGCAACCGAAGATGAACCCAGCCGCGGCATCGCCGCCGGCGTCGTCGCTGCGCTCGATGCAGTGGCCTCAACCGACATAGACACCATCGAACAGCTTGGCTGGCCCTCGCTTCAGGGGCCGCACAACGCGCAGAATGCAGCTGTCGCTATCGCTGTCGCAAAGGCGCTGGGCATCGATGCCGCGACCATCGCCAACGCGCTCGCCAGCTACGCCTCGCTCCCCCACCGCATGCAGCGGGTGCGCGAACTGAACGGTGTCCTCTACGTCAACGACAGCAAGGCGACCAACGCCGCCTCGACCGCGCCGGCGCTCGCCGCATGGCCTGCGATCGACGGCAAGCCCCGCATCCACTGGATTTTGGGCGGCGTCGCTAAGTCGGACAATCTGGACGAATGCGTCCCCCATTATGCGAACATCGCCCACGCTTATACGATCGGCGAAGCGGGGCATATGTTCGCCGATCTGCTCCGCCCCCATATGGCGGTGGATGACAGCGAAATGCTAAGCGCCGCCGTCCGCCGCGCCGCGCGCATCGCGCAGCCGGGGGATGTGGTGCTGCTGTCGCCGGCCTGCGCCAGCTTCGATCAGTTTCGCGATTTCGAGGCGCGCGGCGATGCCTTCGCCGCCGCCGTGAACGCATTGGAATAAGGCTGCACGGGGGCGGCGATGAGCAGGAAGGGAACAGGCATGTCGAGGGCCGGTGAACTGGTGAAGGGGTTTCGCACCCGCACCGTTCCGCGTGAGCGGACGGCGCTCGCCATCTGGTTCTGGGAAATCGACCGCGTCCTCCTGTCGCTGATCGTCGCTTTGATGGCGATCGGGCTGGTCGCCGTCGCCGCAGCCTCGCCCGTCGCCGCGATCGACCGGTCAACGGCGTCGGTCGCGGTTAATCCGCTCATCTATTTCTATCGCCAGTTGATGTGGGTCTTCATCGGCCTGCCGATCATGCTGGTCATCTCCATGCTGCCCCGGCCACAGGCGCGGCGGCTGGCGATTTTCCTGTGCGCCTTCTTCTTCCTGATGCTGCTGTTCGTGCCCTTGCTCGGCTCGACCGTGAACGGCGCCAAGCGCTGGATTGATCTGCCCGGCTTCCGTTTCCAGCCGTCGGAGTTTCTGAAGCCCGTCTATGTGGTGACGCTGGCCTGGCTGCTGTCGCTGCGCGCCAAGGATCAGAATCTGCCCGTCATGCAACTGACCGGGGCGATGACTTTGCTGATCGCGGCGATCCTGATGCGTCAGCCCGACTTTGGCCAGACGGTCATCTTCCTCGCCTGCTGGGGCTGCCTGCTGCTGCTGTCGGGCCTGGAAATGCGCTGGATCGCCATGCTGGGCGGCGCGGGCCTCGCGGGGCTGGTCGGCGTCTACATGTTCTATGAAAATGGCCGTCAGCGCATCAACGACTTCCTCGGCATCGGCGTCCAGATGGATACCGGCCCGGACCAGACCGATCTGGCCTTCCGCACCATCACCCATGGTGGCTTCACCGGCGTCGGCCCGGGCGGCGGCCAGAACAAGTTCCGCCTGCCCGAAGCGCATACCGACTATATCTTCTCCGTCATCGGGGAGGAATTCGGCCTGCTCGCCTGCATCGCCATCGCCTGCGTCTATCTCGCCATCGTGGTGCGGGTGCTGCTGCGCCTGCTGGACGAGGAGGATAATTTCACCATCCTCGCCGCCGCCGGCCTCACGACGCAATTCGGGCTTCAGGCGATCATCAATATGGGCGTCAATGCGCAGATATTTCCGTCAAAGGGCATGACGCTGCCCTTTATCAGCTACGGTGGCTCCTCTATGCTGGCGCTTTGTATCGGCGTTGGCCTGTTGCTCGCATTCACGCGGCGCAACCCCTTCATGGGTCGGCACACGGTCGTCAAATGGAGTGGTCGATGAGCATTTCCCGTCACTTCGTCCTCGCCGCCGGCGGGACGGGGGGTCATATGATTCCAGCCCATGCCGTGGCGGAGGAGCTGATGGCGCGCGGCCATCATGTCGCCCTCGTCACCGATGAGCGCGGCGCGAAAATCCCCGGCATCTTCGATCATGCGCCGGATAACCGGGCGCAGGTCCATGTCATGCCCGCCGGCCGGATGACCAAGAACCCGACCAGCTGGCCCGGCGCGCTGAAGGCGATCCTGGCCGGCCGCGCCATGGCCCGCCGCCTGAACGAAACTTTCCGCCCGACCGCCGTCGTCGGCTTTGGCGGTTATCCCGCCATGCCCGCGCTGCTCGGCGCGCTGGCCGATGGCATCCCGACCGCCATCCATGAACAAAATGCCGTGCTGGGCCGGGTCAACCGTCTGCTCGCCGGTCGGGTCGACGCCATCGCCACCGCCTATCCTGACGTTCAGCGGCTCAAGAGCGGCTATGCCGGCAAGGTCCACCTGATCGGCAATCCGGTGCGCGAAGAAGTGAAGGCGCTGCGGGAAGAGGAATTTCCCGCGCTGACCGACGAAAGCGTGTTCCGCGTGCTGGTGATCGGCGGCAGTCAGGGTGCGTCCATCCTGTCCAGCGTTGTGCCCGAAGGTCTGTCGATGCTGCCCATCGCCCTGCGCCGCCGCTTGCAAGTCACCCAGCAATGCCGCGCCGAGGATATTGAGCGCGTGCGCAAAGTCTATGCGGAGATGGAAATCCCCGCCGATCTCGCTACCTATTTCAACGACGTGCCCGAAAAGCTCGGCTGGTCGCATCTGGTGATCGCGCGGGCAGGGGCATCGACGCTGGCGGAGCTGACCTGCGCCGGTCGCCCCGCCATTCTCATTCCGCTGCCCAGCGCCATGGACGATCATCAGACCGCCAATGCGAAGGAAATGACCGAAGCTGGCGGCGCACGCACCATCCCGCAGGCGCGCTTCACCGCGGTCGAACTCGCCAAGCAGATGCAGAAGATGGCGCTGGAACCCGGCGCGCTGCAAAATGCCGCCAAGCGCGCCCGCAACTGCGGCCGCCCGGACGCCGCGCGCGACATGGCCGACCTGCTCGAAAGCATCGGCAAGGCGCCGATCATGAATGACCCGCTCAAGGTCGGCCCGACGCCGACCACGCTCAATTTGCAGGGCGTGCCGGCATGAAGAACGCCAACCTCTTCCCGTTGGGCCTATGCTCAACCTCCGTTCGCCCTGAGCCTGTCGAAGGGCCGTACTTCTTTTCGTCCGTTGCTCAAAAGCAAGGGCAGGGCTTCGACAAGCTCAGCCCGAACGGCGCTATGTATAAGGAATCCCGCGCATGAAGGGTGTCGGCACCGACATCGGCACGATCCATTTCATCGGCATCGGCGGCATCGGCATGTCCGGTATCGCCGAAGTGATGCACAATCTGGGTTACAGCGTTCAGGGCAGCGACGTCGCCGAAGGCTATGTCGTGGAAGGGCTGCGCGCCAAGGGGATCAAGGTGATGATCGGCCACAAGGCCGAAAATCTGGGCGACGCGGCCGTGGTCGTCACCTCCACCGCGATCAAGCGTGGCAACCCGGAGGTCGAACTGGCGCTGGAAAACCGCGTTCCCGTCATCCGCCGCGCGGAAATGCTGGCGGAACTGATGCGCCTCAAATCCACCGTCGCGGTCGCCGGCACCCATGGCAAGACCACGACCACCTCCATGGTCGCGGCGCTACTGGACGCGGGCGGCGTGGACCCCACCGTCATCAATGGCGGCATCATCAACAGCTATGGCTCCAACGCGCGTCTGGGCAATAGCGACTGGATGGTCGTTGAGGCCGACGAAAGCGATGGCAGCTTTCTGCGCCTCGACGGCACGATCGCGGTCGTCACCAATATCGATCCCGAGCATCTGGATCATTATGGCAGCTTCGACCGGGTGAAGGACGCCTTCGTCGAATTCGTCGGCAACGTGCCCTTCTACGGCGCGGCGATGTTGTGCCTTGACCATCCCGAAGTACAGGCGATCCTGCCGCGCGTGCAGGACCGGCGCATCGTCACCTATGGCTTCTCCGCCCAGGCCGACATTCGCGGCGAAAATGTGCAGCCGATCCCCGGCGGCAATCGCTTCGATGTGCAAATCCGTGAGCGCGACGGCGCGATCCGGCGGATCGAGGGCATCGAAATGCCGATGCCGGGCCGCCACAATGTCCTCAACGCCATGGCCGCCATCGGCGTCGCGCTGCAAATGGGCATTGAAGACGCGACCATCCAGACCGGCTTTGCCAAGTTCGGCGGCGTGAAGCGCCGCTTCACCAAGGTCGGCGAAATAGATGTCGCTGGCGGCAAGGCGACCGTCATCGACGATTATGGCCACCACCCGGTCGAAATCAAGGCTGTGCTCGCCGCCGCGCGCGAAGGCGCAAAAGGCCGGGTCGTCGCCGTGGTCCAGCCGCACCGCTTCACCCGCTTGCGCGACCTGATGGATGAATTCCAGCAGGCGTTCAACGATGCCGACATCGTCTATGCCGCCCCGGTCTACACCGCCGGCGAACAGCCGATCGAGGGCGTCGACAGCGCAGCTTTGGTCGCCGGTCTCAAGCGGCGCGGCCATCGCCATGCCTCGACCGTCGCCGATGCGGACGATCTGGCGAAGGCGATTGCCGCCGATATCCAGCCTGACGACATGGTCATCTGCCTTGGCGCGGGCGACATCACCAAATGGGCTGCGGGCCTTGCTGCGGCCGTGACGGCCCGGACGACGGAGACGGCGTGACAACGGCGTTCGCCCTCCCGGCCGTTCGCGGCACATTGAAGGCGCAAGCGCCGCTGGCCCCGCTCGTCTGGTTCAAGGCGGGCGGCGCGGCGCAATGGCTGTTCGAACCCAAGGATGCGGACGACCTGTCCGCCTTCCTGCGCGACCTTGATCCGTCCGTGCCGGTGATGGCGCTCGGCCTCGGCTCCAACCTCATCGTGCGTGATGGCGGCGTGCCCGGCGTGGTCGTGCGCCTGGGCAAGCCCTTCGCCAAGGTGGAGGCGCTGGACGCCACCACGCTCATATGCGGCGGCGGCGCATCGGGCATCCTCGTCTCCTCGACGGCGCGCGACGCGGGCGTCGCCGGCCTTGAATTTCTGCGCTCCATCCCCGGCACCGTCGGCGGCTTCGTGCGGATGAATGGCGGCGCCTATGGCCGCGAAACCTGCGACATATTGGTCGAATGCGACGTCGTGCTGCGTTCGGGCGAGCGGGTGACTTTGTCCAACGCCGATCTTGGCTACACCTATCGCCACTCGACCCTGCCCGCAGGCGCAGTCGTGGTCAGTGCGACCTTCCGCGGCCATCCCGGCGAACCCGCCGCGATCCAGGCGGAAATGGACCGCATCGCCGCCGCGCGCGAGGAAAGCCAGCCGCTGCGCAGCAAGACCGGCGGCTCCACCTTCAAGAACCCGGATGGCCACAAGGCATGGGCCTTGGTGGATGAAGCGGGCTGCCGCGGCCTGCAACTGGGCGGCGCGCAGGTTAGCGAAAAGCACACGAATTTCCTGCTCAACACCGGCGACGCCACCAGCGCCGACATTGAAGCGCTGGGCGAAGAAGTCCGCCGCCGCGTGAAGGCAAAAAGCGGCGTCGAACTGGAATGGGAAATCCAGCGCGTCGGCATTCAAAAGATCGAAGGAAGCATTGCATGACCCGTGGCCCCTGGCATGTCGCCGTCCTGATGGGCGGTTGGTCGGCGGAGCGGCCGGTGTCGCTGTCTTCGGGCGAGGGCGTGGCCAAGGCGCTGGAATCGCGCGGCCACACCGTCACGCGGATCGATATGGACCGCAATGTCGCCGCGCGCCTTGCCGAAACCAAGGCCGACGTCATCTTCAACGCGCTCCATGGCGTCCCCGGCGAAGATGGCACGGTGCAGGGCATGATGGACCTGATGGGCCTCACCTACACCCATAGCGGCCTCGCCACATCGGTCATCGCGATCGACAAGCAACTGACCAAGCAGGCGCTGCTGCCCCATGGCATCCCCATGCCCGGCGGCCATATCGTGGAGAGCGAAAGCCTCTTCACCGCCGATCCGCTGCCGCGTCCCTATGTGCTGAAGCCTGTCAATGAAGGCAGTTCGGTCGGCGTCGCCATCGTCACGGCGGAGGGCAATTATGGCAATCCCATCGCTCGCGACAGCGTCGGTCCCTGGCAGGATTTCCCGCAACTGCTGGCCGAACCCTATATTCGCGGCCGCGAACTGACGACCGCCGTGCTGGGCGACGAAGCCTTGCTCGTCACCGAATTGCGTCCCAAGAGCGGCTTCTATGATTTCGACGCCAAATATACCGACGGCATGACAGACCATATCTGCCCGGCGGAAATCCCGGCCGAGATCAGCGAAGCCTGCAAGGCGATCGCGCTGCGCGCCCACCAGTTGCTGGGCTGCAAGGGTGCGTCGCGCTCCGACTTCCGCTGGGATGATGAACAGGGCGTCGACGGACTCTATCTACTGGAGGTCAACACCCAGCCGGGCATGACGCCGCTCAGCCTTGTCCCCGAACAGGCGGCGAAGCTGGGCATTGACTATGCCACGCTGGTAGAGACTATTGTCGAGGAGGCGCTGAACCGCGCCGGGGGACAGAAGGATGGCTGAAGCACGCATCCGGCGCGGCGGCACCGCAAGGCTGAGCAGCGCGAAGGGCAGGGCGACGAAAGGCGGTCGCGGCCGCGCGCTCAAACGCCGTAGCTGGGTCGATCAGCTGTTCGAAATGCTCCCCGTCAGCGAAGCCACGTTGCAACGCATGGCGAGTTGGGCGATCGTCGGCATTTTCGGCGCCATCGCTATCGGCATCGCCATCTATCTGGGCGTGCCCGACATGGCGCGTCAGCAGGCGGCGGACATCGCCGCGCGCGCCGGCTTCGAGGTGGAAAAGGTCGAAGTGCGCGGTGTCGAGCGGATGGACGAACTGCCCGTCTACAATATCGCGCTGGGGCAGGTGGATCGCTCCATGCTCTCTCTTGACCTGCCGAAGGTTCGGGCCGAAATGCTCAAGCTCGGCTGGGTCAAGGATGCGCGCATTTCCCGCCGTCTGCCCGACACTTTGGTCGTGGACATTGTCGAGCGCGATCCGGTCGCCGTGTGGCAGCATAATGGCCAGCTTCACCTGATCGACGTGCAGGGCGTGGTGCTTCAGTCCGTATCCGCCAGCGCGATGCCGGATCTGCCTCTGGTCGTCGGTCCCAACGCCAATCTCCAGACGGCGGGCCTCAACAAGCTGATGGAAAATGCCCCGGCATTGAAACCGATGCTGGCCGGCGCGACCTGGGTCGGGAACCGGCGCTGGGATTTGCGCTTTCAGTCAGGGGAAACGCTCTCCCTGCCGGAGGGTGACAAGGATTCAGCGGGTGCGCTGGTGAATTTCGCGCGGATGGACGGCGTCAATCGGCTGCTCGGCCGGGGCATCGTCAAATTCGACATGCGCGATCCCGACCGCTTCGTCCTGCGCCTGCCGCAGGGGCAGGTGGAGGAAAAGCCGATCGATGCGTCGGCGACGGGAACGGCGGACAGCGCGAAGGCGCCGGCTCAGGGCGAGGAAGGCTAAGACAGCATGGCGCAGCCCAAGGTCGAAAAGCTCATTACCGCGATCGACATTGGCTCCTGGAAAGTGTCGGCGCTGATCGCAGGACGCACCGACACCGGCGAACTCGCGATCCTGGGTACGGGACAGCGGGAAAGCCGGGGCGTGCGCCGCGGCTTCATCGCCGATATGGAGCGGACCGAACTCGCCGTGCGCGAAACGGTGGAACAGGCAGAGCGCGTCGCCGGCACCAATATCGAGGATGTCTGGGTCAGCTTCTCGGGCGGATCGCTGGTCAGCGACGTCGTCACGGTCGAGCGCGACATGGGCGGCTATCGCGTCGAACAGGCGGATATCGACGATCTGCTGACCACGGGGCAACAGGGCATTGACCCGGATGGCCGCATCGTCCTGCATGCGCAGCCCACCTGTTTCACCATCAATGGCAAGGTGCCGGTGAAGAAGCCGATCGGCATGCATGCCGACCTGCTGGGCGTCGATATTCATGTCGTGCTGGCGGACGGCGCGCCGCTGGCCAATCTCGACCTGTGCGTGCGCGGCGCTTATCTGAACGTCAATTCGATCGTCGCCGCGCCGATCGCGACCGGCCTTGCCTGCCTGTCGGAGGAGGAGCGCGATCTGGGCGTGGCGCTGGTGGAAATAGGCGCGGGCGTCACCAATGTCTCGCTCTATGCCGGGGGCATGCTGGTCGGCCTTCATTCGATCCCGCTGGGCGCATCGGACATTACCGACGATATCGCGTCCGCCTTTGGCATTCGCCGCAGCCAGGCGGAACGGATCAAATGCTTCTATGGCTCGGCGATGCAGAACCCGCGCGATTTCCGCGAGATGATCGAAATCGCGCCGCCCCATGGCGAAGTCGCGGTGCCCGGTCAGGCAGCCGGTCCCAATGCGGAAGGGGGCAAGATCACCCGCGCCGCGCTGGTCGGCGTCATTTGCGAACGGCTCAATCAGATCATGACCGAAGTGAATGCGGCGCTGGCCGGCATGGGCTTCAATTCCACCGGGCGTCAGGTCGTGCTGACCGGCGGCGGCGCGGAAATGAAGGGCATTGCCGATTATGCGCAGGGCGCGCTGGGCCGCGCGGTGCGCGTCGGGCGACCAAGGGGCTTGTCCGCCATGCCCGAAGCGCATAGTGGGCCGGCCTTCGCAACTTTGGCGGGATTGGCGCTTTATGGCGCTTCCAACCCGGTTGATCTCCGCACGATGGCGCCCGCGCCACAGACAGTGCATCGTATCGGTGCGCCCATGTGGTGGCAGCGAATGATGCGCGCGATGAAGACCAACTATTGAACGAATTTGTACGAAGACGAAAATAGGTGGTGAATCCCCTATTTTCTGGTGTTAACGATTGAAGACGGTGTCGCTTCCTGACGAGGAAGCTGAGGGAGCAATATTTATGAGCATTGAAATCAGCCCGCCCCATGTGGACGAACTGAAGCCGCGCATCGCGGTCATCGGCGTCGGTGGCGCGGGTGGCAATGCCATCGCGAACATGATCGCCGCCTCGGTCGAAGGCGTGGACTTCATCGTGGCGAACACGGACGCGCAGGCGCTCAACAGCTCGCCAGCCGAACGTCGCATCCAGCTTGGCCCGCAAATTACCGAAGGTCTGGGCGCCGGTTCGCGCCCTGAAATCGGCAAGGCGGCGGCGGAAGAAACCATCGTCTCGGTCGAAGAGGCGCTCAACGGCGCGCATATGTGCTTCATCACCGCCGGCATGGGCGGCGGCACCGGCACCGGCGCGGCCCCCGTCATCGCCAAGGCCGCGCGTGATCGCGGCATCCTGACCGTCGGCGTCGTGACCAAGCCCTTCACCTTCGAAGGCAATCGCCGCATGAAGTCGGCCGAAAGCGGCATCGAAGAGCTGCAGAAGCATGTCGATACGCTGATCGTCATTCCCAACCAGAATCTGTTCCTGATCGCCAATCCGAACACGACCTTCAAGGAAGCGTTCCAGATGGCGGACGAGGTTCTGCAACAGGGCGTGCGTTCGATCACAGACCTCATGATCATGCCGGGCCTCATCAACCTCGACTTTGCCGACGTCCGTTCGGTGATGGGGGAAATGGGCAAGGCGATGATGGGCACCGGCGAAGCGGAAGGCGACGGCCGTGCGCTTCAGGCCGCCGAAAAGGCGATCGCCAACCCGCTGCTCGACGGCGTGTCGATGCGCGGCGCGAAGGGCGTCATCGTTTCGATCGTGGGTGGCGACGATATGCGCCTGATGGAAGTGGACGAAGCCGCCAATCATATTCGCGAACTGGTGGATCCGGACGCGAACATCATCTGGGGCAGCGCGTTCAACGACGGTCTCAATGGCAAGATCCGTGTGTCCGTGGTCGCCACCGGCATCGACAGCGATGTCGGCGCCCATGCTGCGCCGCTGACCCAGCCGTTCAGCTTCGCCAGCCGCCCGGCCGTGTCCGTGCCGCAGGCAGCCGCCCCGCGCCCCGCGCCGGTCGCGCCGCAGCCCGCGCCGGTCGCCGCCCCTGCTCCGGCTCCGGTGGCAAAGGCCGAACCCGAAGCGCTTGAACTCGATGTGCCCGAAGCGCCCGCACCGGTTCAGCCTGCCGCTGCGCCCACGCCTTTCTCACCGCCCAAGGCTGCGGCCGTTTTCTCGGATGAAGGGCCGGATCAGGATGAACTGATCCTGGGTGAGGACAGCGCTGCGCCCGCACCGGCGCCCGCTGCACCGGCTCAGCCCGCGCCGCGCGTCGCCACCGGCGGCACCCTGTTCGAACGCATGGCCGGCCTGACCCGCGGCGCTGACAAGGGCGCCGGGGCGGACGACGGTACGCCGGGGGTCGATATCCCGCGTTTCCTCAACCGCCAGAATAATCAGTGATCGTTCGGCGCATCGCTGCGCCGTGACATGCCTTGAAGCGCGCCGTCGATTGCCTGGGGCAATCCGGCGCGCTTTTTCATGGGGCCAATTCCCCATTCCTCCTTTCATCGGCTAAGGCGCGGACGTGAAACGCACTTCCTCCTGGATTCTCCGCAGTCTGCTGCTTGGCGCTGCGGCCAATGCCCCCGTGGCGCTCGCTCAGTCCGATCAGGCCCAACTGGTTCGTCCGCTCGATGCGGCCGATCTCAATGCGCATCTGTCGCGCCTTGCCGCCAATCCTCGCGATGTGGACGCCCTGATCGGGGCGGGGGAGGCCGCGCTTGCGCTGGATGATCCGCGCGCCGCCGCCGGTTTCTTCGCCCGCGCCGATGCGATCGAAAGCGGCAATGGCCGGATCAAGGCCGGGCTGGCCCGCGTCATGCTCAAGATGCAGAACCCGGTCGAGGCTCTGCGCCTGTTCGATCAAGCGGCGCGCTTGGGCTATCCCGATGCGACCATCCTGTCCGACCGCGCGCTGGCGAAGGACATGAACGGGGATCAGGCGGGCGCCCAGCGCGATTATTATGCCGCGCTTCAGCGGACGCCCAATGACGATGAACTGATCCGCCGCTACGCCGCCTCGCTCGGCATATCGGGGCAGGTGGACGCATCGGAAAAGGTGCTGGAGCCGCTCCTCTACAAGAGCGACCGCGCCGCCTGGCGCTATCGCGCCTTCATTCTGGCGATGAACAACAAGCAGGCGGAGGCGAAGAAGGTCGCCGACCAGACGATGCCGCCGCAACTCGCCGCCGCCATCACCCCCTATATGCAGAAAATGCCCTATCTGACCGCCGCGCAAAAGGCCGCAGCGGTGCATCTGGGCCATTTCCCGCAACAGATCGGCACGACCATCGCCGCCATCACGCCGACCCCGCCCGCGCCGGGCATCAGCGTCGCCAAGGCCCCGGTCGCCGTGGCCGCCGCCCCCGCTACGACCCCGGCCAAGCCGCTCAGCCGCTCCGAGCAGCGCCGCCAGCAGCGTGAGGCCGCACGCCTCGCCCGCGCCGAGGGGCTGCGCGCCTCCCGCCAGCCCCGGCCAGCCGCCGCTCAGCCGCAACTGGCGCAGGCACGGACGACGCAGCCTGTGCCGCCGTCCGCCACGCCGCCCTCCTCTCCGGCCCGCACCGCGCCGCAGACCTCCGCCGTGCAGCCGCTGCCCGTCGCGCCAGCGCCCGCGACACCGGCTCGTTCGACACCGCCCGTCGCGACCGCCGCCAACGGCGTGCAGGGGCCGCCCGCACCCGGCTTCGATTCGATCGACCGGCCTGCCCAGACCGCTTCCACCCAGCCTGCGCCGCCCGCCGCGTCGACCGGATCACAGTTGAACGCCATCACGCTGGCGCAGGCGTCGACTCCGCCACAGGCATCGCCGCAACCGCAATCCACGCCGCCTGCTGTTGCCGAGCCTGTGCCACCCCCGCCGCCCCAGCCCGATCCCGAGGCGACCCGCACGCTGGCCCAGATCATTCACGCCATCGACGTGCCCGACGCCGAACGTCAGTCCAGCGTCGCCGCCGTCGATCTGGACGAAATCGCCGCGCTTCAGGCGCAACGCCGTCTCGAACGGCAGCAGGCGGCCCGCATCGCCGCCGACAAGGCAAAGAAGGACGCGGCCGCCAAGGCCAAGGCGGAGGCTGACGCCAAGGCAAAGGCTGAGGCGGAAGAAAAGAAGCGCCTCGCCGCCAACCCCTCGCGCAACTGGCTTCAGGTCGGCGTCGGCCAGAGCAAGTCCGCGTTGGGCTTCACCATGAAGGGCCTGCGCAAGAAATACACGATCCTCTCGCGCCAGGATGGCTGGAGCGCGGGCTGGGGCCGCACCAACCGCCTGCTCGTCGGCCCCTTCGCCAGCTTCACCCGCGCCAAGGAACTGGAAACCAACCTGAAGAAAGACGGCGCCGACGTCTTCGCCTGGAAGAGCGACGCGGGCGAAGTGGTGGAGAAACTGGCCGGCGAGTGATGGCGCGGCTCAGGATGGCCGCTATGCACCAACCTCCGTCACCCCGGACCTGATCCGGGGTCCCGCTGCTTTTGCCTAGAAAAGCGGGATGCCGGGTCAAGTCCGGCATGACGAATGAGAGGAGCGACTGAGAGCAGTAGCGATTGTTGGCGTCGTCGCGTAATATAGTCATTCGCAGTAGGAGGCAGAGCGAATGCATATTTGGCCTCTTGTTCGTGGCCCTATTGGCCTGTTTGGATCGGCTTGGCATTGCTCATAGCGCGGTTTCAGCGCATCCTTCCTTCTGATTTCGGCTCTTCTTCTGGTGGTTCTCGCATGCCAGGGGTTTCAGATGTCTGGCCGGTACAGTCCCAGTGTCGCCTTTCCATATGTGATGGATGGCCTATTCATAATCGGTAGCCTCGGGGCCATGTTATGTTTGGTATTTACGGTCCTGTTGTGGATGAGAGAGGTTCGCGACAAATGATGCGAGTCATCGGTCGTTCCTGAAAGGCACTATTTCGATTTCAACGCCAAACCCGCCGCCGCACAAATATTGCACACCCGCACCACGAACCGTTCAAACCCGCCCGATAATGCTCTAGGAGCCGTCCCATGACGACGCTCGCCTCCTATGCCTGCCATCCTTCCGCCAGCCGTGGCCGCCTCCATGCCGAGGTGGGGGGCGAGATGCGTGGGCCGCGCGATATGTTCCAGCGCGACCGGGATCGCATCATCCATTCGATCGCGTTTCGCCGGCTTCGCCACAAGACGCAGGTGTTCGTTTCGCCCGATGGCGATCATTTCCGCGTCCGCCTGACCCATAGTCTGGAGGTCGCCCAGATCGGCCGCACCACCGCCCGCACGCTGGGCCTGAACGAAGATCTGACCGAAGCGCTCTGCCTTGCCCATGACATTGGCCATCCGCCCTTCGGCCATGCCGGGGAAGATGCGCTGGAAGCCGCGCTGGACGATCATGGCGGGTTCGATCACAACGCCCACACGCTGCGCACGCTGATGCTGCTGGAAAGTCCATACCCCCGTTTTCGCGGCCTCAACCTCAGCTGGGAAATGCTGGAGGGGCTGGCCAAGCATAATGGCCCAATCGCCCATCCCGGCTGGGCGATGCGCGAACTGGACGCGCTCTACCCGCTGAACCTGACCAGCCATGCCTCGCTGGAGGCGCAGCTGGCCGCCATTTCGGATGATATCGCCTATGACAATCACGATATTGACGATGGCCTGCGCGCCGGGCTGCTGACGCTCGACCAGTTGCTGGAAGTGCCGCTAGTCCGCACCTGCTGGGACCGGGTGCGCGCCCGCTATCCCGATGTGCCGGCCGACCGGTTGCTGCGTGAACTGGTGCGCGAACAGATTGGCGTCATGGCCAATGACCTGATCGAGGCGACCCGCCGCAACATCGCGGAATCGGGCGTGGAAACGGTGGAGGATGTCCGTGCGCTCGGCCGCACGCTCGTCGCCTTCTCGCCCGAACTGGAACAGCAGGAACGCGACCTCAAGCGCTTCATGTACGCCACCCTCTACCACCATCCCGAGCAGCTTGCCGCAGCCGACCGAGCGCGCGTGATCGTGACCGATCTGTTCCGCGCCTATCAGGCCGATCCCGCCCTGATGCCGCCCGAATGGCGCGACGATTGCGCCTTGCAGGAGCCAACCCGCAGCCGCCACATCGCCGATTTCATCGCCGGCATGACCGACCGCTATGCCGAAAAGCGCCACGCCGAAATTTGCGGGGCGATGGCGGCGTCAGCTTAGGATTTTCGTCATTGCTTCGCTTTGCTCGCAATGACGAACAGGGGATGATGCTGGCATCCGAAACGATCCGTTCCCACCCCGCTTCTTGCCGCTCCGCGCTCGCCGCGATAGCCGTGCCGCATGACCCTGCACCCCCAGATTGCGGCCTTCGCCGCCCAGCTTGACGATCTTGCCAGCCTGCTGCGCCGCCATGATGCGCGCCCGTGGGCGGACAGGGTCGATCTTCTCCACCGCATGATCGCGGATTCCAATTTCAACGGGGTTCAGCGCTTTCTGGCGCTGTTCGAAGGGGAAGGGGGCTTTGCCGACGTCACCCTTTCCGATGCGCAGGCGAACGCAGACCTCGCCGCCTGCCGTGCGGCCGCCCTCGCCATGGCGCGGCGTCTGGCAAAAGAAGAACAGGCAGGCGATTGACGCGCCCCGTCCTTTGACGCAATGCACAAAGCGTCTCTGGCGGATTCGTCCGCCGGGCATGATGCGGGAGAGCATGGGAAGCCTTTGAGGCCACCCCGTCACCGAAGGAGCAACCGCCCCGGAATCTCTCAGGTTAAAGGACCGCATCGCGCGCAAGGCACTCTGGAAAGCGGACGGGCAGATGCGCCGTCCCACCGAAGGGGTAAGCCATGTGGCCGCAAGGCCGCTGGTCAAAGCTCTCAGGTTCCGTGACAGAGGGGGTGGCAGTAGTAACAGGCCCGACTCCGGGCATGGCTATGCTGTCGCGCTCAAACCCCTGCACGGAAAGGCCGCTCCATGTCCGGCGCCGACGATATCGCTCATCTCGAAGAAGAATTGCCGCTCGGCGAACTGCCGCTCGATGCCTGGCACCGTGCGAAGGGCGCGCGCATGGTCGGCTTTGCCGGCTATCATATGCCGATTCAGTATGAAGGCATCATGGCCGAACATAGCTGGACCCGCGAACATGCCGGCCTGTTCGACGTCAGCCATATGGGCCAGCTCACTTTTTCGGGTGAGGGCGTGGACGATGTGCTCGAACATATTCTGCCCAGCGACATCAAGGGGCTGAAGCCTTTCCGTCAGCGTTATTCGATGCTGCTCGATGAAGAGGGCGGCATCCTGGACGACCTGATGGTGTCGCGTCCGGGCGATGGCGCGTTCGACGGCGCGGCTATCTACATGGTCGTCAATGGCGCGACCAAATATGACGATATGGGCTGGATAATCGATTATCTGCCCGACGAAGTCGTGATGAACCATATGGAAGATCAGGCGCTGCTGGCGCTGCAGGGGCCGGAAGCGAGCGAAGCGCTGGCCGCGCTGATCCCCGAAACCGCCGATCTCCTCTTCATGCAGTCGGGCCTCTTCACCTGGCGCGGCGTGCAGCTGTGGATCAGCCGTTCGGGCTATACCGGCGAAGACGGGTTCGAAATCAGCGTGCCCGCCGATGACGTCGCCCTGCTGGCTGATGCGCTGTGCGCCCTGCCGCAGGTCAAGCCGATCGGCCTTGGCGCGCGCGATTCGCTGCGTCTGGAGGCGGGCCTGCCGCTTTATGGTCATGACCTGTCGCCCGCCGTCAGCACCATCGGCGCGGATCTGGGCTTCGCCATTCAGAAGCGCCGGCGGGAAGAAGGTGGCTTCATCGGCCATGCCCGCGTCATGAAGGAACTGGCCGACGGGCCGGGTTCCAAGCGCGTTGGCCTGAAGATCGAAGGTCGCCTGCCGGCCCGCGAAGGCGCGAAAATCTTCTCCGGCGCGGTCGAAGTCGGCGAAGTGACGTCGGGCGGTTTCGCCCCGACCGTGGGCGCGCCGATCGCCATGGGCTGGGTCAGCCTGCCCGACAGCGCGCTTGGCACCGCGCTCGAAATCGAAGTGCGTGGCAAGCGCATCGCCGCGGTGGTTGCGCCGATGCCGTTCGTTCCGCATCGTTACCGCCGCAAGGCTTGAGTCTTTTATTCTTGCAAGGGGACAGTTGATGAGCCGCTATTTCACCGACGAACATGAATGGATCGACGTAGAGGGCGAAATCGCCACCGTCGGCATCACCGACTATGCGCAGGAACAGCTGGGCGACATCGTATTCGTCGAACTGCCTGCCGAAGGCACGACGTTCGACAAGGGTGACGACGCCGCCGTCGTGGAATCGGTCAAGGCCGCGTCCGACGTCTATGCGCCGATCTCGGGCGAAGTCGTCGAAAGCAACGGCGCGCTGGAAGACGAACCCGCGCTGGTCAACAGCGACGCCGAAGAAGATGGCTGGTTCTTCAAGCTGCGCATCGCCGACGCCAGCGAACTGGACGGCCTGATGAACGAAGCCGCCTACAAGAAGTTCGTGGCCTCGCTTTAATCAACAAAAATAAGCCCCTCCCTTTCAAGGGAGGGGGAAGGGGTGGGTGGCGAGCGAAGCGAGCCTTGCGACCTAGCCTCAGGCGTTGCCAGCGATTGCTGCGCAATCGCACCCACCCCCCGGCCCCTCCCTTGAAAGGGAGGGGAGTGGAGAAATACATGCGCAGATCGG
>JAJZTH010000006.1:53121-155573 GCA_021849075.1 Pseudomonadota bacterium
GATCTATACATGCGCTACCTACCCCTTACCGACACCGACCGGCAGGACATGCTGTCCGTCATCGGCGCGTCGAGCATCGATGATCTGTTCATCGACGTTCCCGCCCAAGCCCGCCTGACCGACAAGATCGCCGGCCTGCCCGATCATGCCAGCGAACTGGCGGTCGAACGCCATATGGGCGCTCTGGCGCGCAAGAATCTGTCGGCGGGGGAGGCGCCTTTCTTCCTGGGCGCCGGCGCATACAAGCATCATGTTCCCGCCAGCGTCGATCATCTGATCCAGCGCGGCGAGTTTCTGACCGCCTACACGCCCTATCAGCCGGAAATCGCGCAGGGCACGTTGCAGGTGCTGTTCGAATTCCAGACGCAGGTCGCCCGCCTGCTGGGCGTCGATGTCGCCAACGCCTCCATGTATGACGGTTCGACCGCCTGCTGGGAAGCGATCGGCATGGCCCGCCGCATTACCAAGCGGGGCAAGGCTCTGCTCTCGTCCGGCCTGCATCCCCATTATGTCTCGGTCGCCAACACCATGGCGAAGTTCACCGGCGACGCGCTGGTGCATGAAGCCCCGACGCTGGATGCAGCGACTGATATCGACGCGCTGATCGCATCTATCGACAAGGATACGAGCTGCGTCGTCGTCCAGTACCCCGACATTCTGGGCCGCATCGCCGACCTGACCCCGCTGGCCGATGCCGCCCATGAAGCAGGCGCGCTGCTGGTCGCCGTCGTTACCGAACCCGTCGCGCTGGGTGCGATCAAAGCGCCGGGCCATATGGGCGCGGATATCGTCGTGGGCGAAGGCCAGTCGATCGGCGTCGGCCTCCAGTTCGGCGGTCCCTATCTGGGCCTGTTCGGCTGCAAGCAGAAATATGTCCGCCAGATGCCGGGCCGCCTGTGCGGCGAAACCGTCGACGCGGCCGGCAAGCGCGGCTTCGTGCTGACGCTTTCCACCCGCGAACAGCATATCCGCCGCGAGAAGGCGACGTCGAACATCTGCACCAACTCGGGCCTGTGTGCGCTGGCCTTCAGCATCCACATGACCCTGCTGGGCGAACGGGGCCTGCGCGAACTCGCGACCCTGAATCATGGCCTCGCTGTGCAGGCGGCCGATCGCCTCGCCAAGGTGCCGGGTGTGACTCTCCTCAACGACAGCTTCTTCAACGAATTCACGCTGGTCCTGACCAAGGACGCACGCGAAGTCGTCCGCACCCTCGCCGACAAGAATATTCTCGCCGGCGTCTCGCTCGGCCGTCTCTTCCCCAACTCCACTTCGGTTGGCAACGGCCTGGTCGTCGCCGTGACCGAAACCGTCACGCCGGAGGATATCGAAACCCTTGCCGCCGCGCTTGAGGAGGAACTGGCATGACCATGTTGAAGGAAGGTCGCCCGACCACCCCGCAAGCCGTCGAGGAGGCGCATATGGCCCCTGCAACCGCCACCGGCAATCGCGCGCTGATGCTGGAAGAGGCGCTGATCTTCGAAATCGGATCGACCGACACCACCGGCGTCGATTTCGCCGACGCGCCCAAGGTGGCGAGCCGCCTCGGTTCGCTCGCCCGCACCGACAGCATCGGCCTGCCCGGCCTGTCGGAGCAGGAAACGGTGCGCCACTACACCCGTCTGTCGCGCCAGAACTATGCCATCGACCTTGGCCTGTTCCCACTCGGCAGCTGCACCATGAAGCATAACCCGCGCCTGAATGAAAAGGTCGCGCGGATGCCCGGTTTCGCCGACATTCACCCGCTTCAGCCCCAGTCCACCGTGCAGGGCGCGCTCGCCGTCATCCATGAACTGGCCGCCTGGCTGGTGACGCTGACCGGCATGCACTCGGTCGCCATGTCGCCCAAGGCGGGCGCGCATGGCGAATTGTGCGGTCTGCTCGCCATCCGCGCCGCGCTGGAAGCCCGCGGCGACGCGCGCAGCGTCATCCTGGTGCCTGAAAGCGCCCATGGCACCAATCCTGCCACCGCCGCCTTCTGCGGCTACAAGGTGGAGGATATTCCCGCGACCCCGGACGGCCGTGTCGATCTGGAAGCGCTGAAAGCGCGTCTCGGCCCCGATGTTGCGGCGGTGATGATCACCAACCCCAACACCTGCGGCCTGTTCGAACGCGACATGAAGACCATCTCCGATGCGGTCCATGCCGCAGGGGCCTTTGTCTATTGCGACGGCGCGAACTTCAACGCCATTGTCGGCCGGGTCCGCCCCGGCGACCTGGGCGTCGATGCGATGCACATCAACCTGCACAAGACCTTCTCCACCCCCCATGGCGGCGGCGGTCCCGGTTCCGGCCCGGTCGTGCTGTCGGAAGCGCTCACGCCCTTCGCGCCTTTGCCCTTCGTGGAAAAGCAGGATGGCAAGTTCGTGCTGGTCGAGGAAGAAACGGCGGAGGATCACCACGCCCAGACTTTCGGCCGCATGGTCGCCTTCCATGGCCAGATGGGCATGTTCACCCGCGCGCTGACCTATATCCTCAGCCACGGTGCCGACGGCCTGCGTCAGGTCGCGAGCGACGCCGTGCTGAACGCCAACTACATCCTGCGCAGCCTGGATGACGTTCTGGATGCGCCCTTTGGCGCGGCCGGCCCGTGCATGCATGAAGCGCTGTTCAGCGACAAGGGGCTGGCCGACGGCTTCACCACGCTCGACATCGCCAAGGGGCTGATCGACGAAGGCTTCCACCCGATGACCATGTATTTCCCGCTGGTCGTCCATGGCGCGATGCTGGTCGAACCGACCGAAACCGAAAGCAAGGCCGCGCTCGACCAGTTCATCATGGCGCTGCGCAGCCTTGCTGAACGCGCCAAGGCGGGGGATGAAGCGCTCAAGGGCGCGCCCTATCACGCCCCGCGCCGCCGCCTCGACGAGACGCTGGCTGCGCGCAAACCGGTCCTCACCTGGACGCAGCCCGGACTGGCGCAGGCCGCCGAATGACGGACAGGCCGGAACCCTGGCAACCGGGTTCCGGCCCTGCCATTGCGGGGAGACGTTTCGCTCCCGCAACGACGCGCAACCGTGACGCCATCGTTGGGGTTTTGCGTGAAGCCCTCCCATCCTCCGGCCTCATGCTCGAAGTGGCGAGCGGCAGCGGCGAACATGCTGTCCATTTCGCTGTCTCCTTTCCCGATCTGGACTGGCAGCCGACCGATCCAGACCCGGCCGCGCTCGCCTCGATCGCGGCATGGCGGGCCGAAGCAGACCTCCCCAATCTCCGCCCGCCGCTCCAACTGGACGCCAGCGCCGCCTGGCCGATCGCTCATGCCGACGCGATCCTGTGCATCAACATGATCCACATCAGTCCATGGGAAGCCACGCTCGGCTTGCTGAAAGGGGCAGGGGCCACGCTGCCACCGGGCGGCCTGCTCTATCTCTACGGTCCCTATATGCGCGACGGGGTGGAAACCGCGCCCAGCAACCTGGCCTTCGACGCCTCGCTCAAATCCCGCGATCCGCGTTGGGGCCTGCGTGCCGTGGAAGATGTGATCGCTGCGGCAAAGACGGAGGGGCTTGAGTTTGAGCAGTTGATCGAAATGCCAGCGAACAATCTGTCGCTGCTGTTTCGAAAAACCCACATCCGTTCGCGCTGAGCCTGTCGAAGCGCCGTTCTTTTCCTTCACGAAAAGGACTGGCCTTCGACAAGCTCAGGCCGAACGGATATGGGGAGCGCAATGCCCAACACACTCCTCTCCCTCGTCACCGCTGAACTTGCCGCCTCGGTCGATCCGCGCGCTGCCGCGATGGCGGGCGCGCTCGCGGCGAAATATCCCGCCGCCGCCCGCGCCGTGCTCTTCTACGGCTCCTGCCTGCGCGAGAAGAATCTCGACGGGCTGATGCTCGATTTCTACCTGATCGTGTCGGATTACAGCGCCGCCTATGGCAAAGGCTGGCTGGCCCGTGCCAACCGCCTGATCCCGCCCAACGTCTTTCCCTTCGAACATCATGGCCTGATCGCCAAATATGCGGTCCTGTCCGAGGCCGATTTCGCCCGGCTCAACAGCCCGGCGGCCGACAATGTCTCGGTCTGGGCGCGCTTCGCCCAGCCATCGCGCCTGCTCTGGGCGGCGGACGATCTTGCCCGCCAGCGCGCCATCGCCGCCGTGGCGCAGGCCGCGCCGACGCTGCTGTCGCTGGCAAAGCCAATGCACGAAGGGGAAGGGGATGCCATCGACCTATGGAAGACCGGCTTCACCCTGACCTACAATGCCGAACTGCGCGCGGAGAAAAAGGGGCGCTCGCTCTCGATCGTGGATGCCGATCCCGATCGTTATCGCCGCATTGGCGAAGCCGCACTGGCCAATGGCCTGCCGCCGTCGCCTGCCGACGCACCCGCGTTCTGGCGTCGCCTGCAACGCCGCGGCAAGCGCCTGTCGGTGATCCGCCTGGCCAAGGCTAGTTTTACCTATGCCGGCGGCATCGATTATCTGGCGTGGAAGATCAACCGCCATGCAGGCACGCAGATCGCGATCAAGCCTTGGCAACGGCGTTGGCCGCTGCTCGGTGCGGTCACTCTGCTGCCGCGGCTGTTCCGGGGTGGCGCGATCCGCTGATGTCCTGATCGCCCAGCGCCGTTTCCAGCGCCCGCCCCAGCGCCGCGAGCGTATAGGGCTTGCGCAGCACGGCATGGCCTTCGAAATCGGCGCTGTCATTATTGTCGCCGGCATATCCGGTGACGAACAGCACCGGCAGATGGCGATATTGCGCGGGCAGCGCCTTCACCATCTCCGGGCCGGTCATGTCGGGCATCAGCACGTCGCTCAGGATCAGGCCGATGTCGCCATTATGCGCCAGCAGTTTGGCCGCCTTGGTGGGATGGTCGCAGGCGATCGGCAAATGGCCCAGTTCGCTCAGCGCCGCCATCGTCTGATTGAGCACGCGCGGATCATCCTCTACCACCAATATGCGCGTGGGCGGCTGTTCCACAGGCGTATGGGCAAAGGCGATGGCGTCGGGCGGACCTTCCATCGCCGCAGTCGATCGCGGCAGGTACAGATAGACGCTGCTTCCCTTGCCCGGCTCGGAATCAATGCGGATTTCGCCCGCGCTCTGCCGCACGAAGCCAAAAATCTGGCTCAGGCCCAGCCCCGTGCCCTTGCCGACCGGCTTGGTGGTAAAAAAGGGTTCGAACACCCGCGCCAGCACTTCCGGCGTCATGCCGCATCCGTCGTCGATGACGCTCATCACCACATAGTCGCCCGCCGCGCATTCGCCGACTTCGCCGGCCTGCAACTGCACCTGTCCTGTCGCCAGCATCAGGCGGCCGCGCCCGTCCATCGCATCGCGCGCATTGACGCACAGGTTCAGGATCGCATTCTCCATCTGATGCTGGTCGACGAAGATGCGCCAGCCCCGCGCCTGCTGGGCGAATTGTACGGTGATCTGGTCGCCGATCGTGCGGTCGATCAGGTCGGCCATGCCCGACAGCAGCGCATCGGCGTCGACCGCGCTGGGCAGCAGCGGTTCGGACCGGGCAAAGGCCAGCAGCCGGCGGGTCAGGGCGGATGCGCGATTGGCGCCATCCATCGCATTGTCCAGATGGCGCCCCGCTTCCTCGGGCTTCAGTCGCATGTTGCGCTTGGCCAGTTCCAGCCCGCCGACGACGACCGCCAGCATATTGTTGAAATCATGCGCAATGCCGCCCGTCAGCTGGCCCACGGCGTCCATTTTCTGCATCTGGCGCAGATTGTCTTCAGCGGCTGCGCGTTCGGCGGATTCGCGCTTCAGCTGTTCATAGGCGTCGGACAGTTCGGCCGTGCGGGCTTGCACCGCTTCCTCCAGCCTGTCGGCGCGTTCCGCCTCCAGCTCCGCCATCCGCCGCGCCTTGCGCCGGTCGGCATAGGCGGCATTGGCGAACCAGGCGGCGAACAGGATGCTGACCAGCATCGCCAGCCCCACCAGCTGCGACGTCTTGCCCACCCATTCGGTGCGATCGCCTGCCAGCGTCACCGCCAGGCTGCGTTCGCGCAGCCGATGATTTTCCGCCTGAATGACCAGATCGAGCAAGGCGGTGATGCGCCGCAGATCGCGGCTCTTGCCCGCCTCATGGAAACGGCCCAGCGCCGCCATCTTCTGGTCATAGGTGGTGCGCAGGCCGATTTCGCTCAGCGTCTTGCCGCGTTGTTCGAACGCATATTGCAGCGCATCAACATTGCCCCGTTGCCAACCCGACGCGCGGGTGGCGTAGCGCAGCGCCTTCAGCTGGCTGCCCGCGCCGCGCCACTGATCCTGAAACAGGCGGCCGGTGTTGGGGTCCAGGCTGATGACATAGCGCGCCAGCGTCACTTCGGCTCGCGCCGTTCGGGCTTCGAACCCGCGCGCCAGCGCGATGATCTCGAAACTGCGCTGCTGTTCGGCCAGCGCTCGCTGATGATCGCGCGACGCATTGCTGGCGGTATAGAGCAAGGCTCCCAATGATCCGATTAGCAGCGCCGCCAGCAGCAACGGCATGGTGCGGCGCAACATCGCGCGTATACCGCCGCCGGAATTTTCCTGATGCTCGATCTCGGCCATCGCCTGTCACACTAGCCGAACATGATTAACGGTCAAACAATGCGCGCGAAAAGTTCCATCCCCTAGGGGCGGTCTGTCGCATCTGTGGCCCGGCCTGCCGTTTGTTGCCAATTGACAGCGTCAGGCGATCGCGCCTGTCGCCTTGCCAGCCGCTTCGAACATGCCGATGATCTGCGTCACCTGATCGTCGCTATGCTCGGCGCACAGCGAACAGCGCAGCAGGAAAGTGCCGGCCGGGGTGGCAGGCGGGCGGGCCATATTGACGTACAGGCCCAGCTCCAGCAGCGTCTGCCACATGGCGACGGCCTGCATCTGATCGTTCAGGATGACAGCGATGATCGCCGATTGCGGCGTTTCGCTGCCCAGCTTGAAGCCCAGATCGGACAGGCCCTTGTGCAGTCGCTGGCTGTTCTTCCACAGATGCGCGCGTTTTTCGCCCGCATGCATCAGCTTGCGGATGCTGGTCGCGGCGGTGGCGACCACGCTGGGCGGCAGCGACGCGGTGAAGACATAGGGACGGCAGACGAGGCGCAGGATTTCGAACTTGGGATGGTTCGATACGCAAAAGCCCCCGACAGTGCCGACCGACTTGGAGAAGGTGCCGACCACGAAGTCGATTTCGCCCTCCACGCCCTGTTCTTCATAAGCGCCCCGGCCGTTGGGGCCAAAGAAGCCCATGCCATGCGCTTCGTCGCACAGGATCATGCAATTGGGATGCTTGCGGATGGCGGCGACCATTTCGGGCAGTGGGGCAACGTCGCCCAGCATCGAATAGACGCCTTCCAGCACCACCAGCTTGAGCGCGTCGGCGGGCAGGCGGCCCAGGCGCTTGTCCAGATCCTCGACGCTATTGTGACGGAACCGCACGATCTCCGCATTACCCATGGCGCAACCATCATAGATGGACGCATGGCTGTCCGCGTCCAGCACGACATAGTCGCCCTTGCCCGCCAGGGTGGAGATGACGCCCAGATTGGCCTGATAGCCGGTCGAAAAGACCATGGCGCCGCTGGTGCCGTAAAATTCCTTGAGGGCGTCCTCGACTTCCTTATGGCCCTGATAGGTGCCGTTGAGGACGCGGCTGCCGGTGGTGCCCGCGCCAAACTCGTCCAGCGCCTTCTTGCCCGCCGCCACGACGTCGGGGTCGAACGTCATGCCCATATAGTTGTAGGTGCCAAGCAGGATGGTTTCCTTGCCCTTGATGATCGCGCGCGTGGGCGACAGCACCTGATCCATCACGATCGCATAGGGATCGCGAACGCCGGTCGCCAGCAGCGCCTCGCGCTCATTGATCAGCGGATCGAATTTGGAAAAGAGATCGCGGGTTTCGGTAGCGATGGCGGCGTCGGTCATAGAGAAATTCCGTTCAAGTCAAAACCGCCGTTCGGTTCGAGCTTGTCGAGAACCATCGGAACATGGTTCTCGACAAGCTCGAAGCGAACGGAAGGAGGAAGAGCGTTCAGCCCTTCAGCTTCGCGACCGCGTCGACCAGCTGGCCCACGGTTTCGATTTCGGCCTGCATGTTCATGGTGATGATGATGTCGAACTCATCCTCGATCGCCGCGACGAAATCCATCACCGTCAGGCTGTCCCACTCCAGGTCGCCGGCAAAGGTGGTGGCTTCGGTCAGGTCGACGCCCTTCTTGTTGAAGGGTTCGATCTGCGCCGCAACGCTGTCGAAAATTTCGGTGCGATCCGTCATTATCGTGAAAATCTTTCCGTCAGTAGCGCGGCATTGGCCGCTCACCTCCGCCCTTTGACAGGCGAATAAGGCGTCAATCGGGCAGCATCGCGCCCGAATATGAAAGGATATGGGGTCCGCTTAGCGGAAATTGTCGGCGTAAGCCTGCAATTTCAGAGTCTTGGGCGGAGTCGCGATGACGGTGTAGGCCACGCCCTTCTTTTCGGCGTAGGCAACCGCGGCCTCCTGCGACGGGAAGCTCAGCTTCAACTGCTGCTGCGTATCGCCCGAACCGGCCCAGCCGGTCAGCGGATCGGCCTTCTTCGCTTCGGCGGGCGCATATTCCAGCACCCATTTGTGGGTCAGCGCCTTGCCGGACTGGAGGGCGTTCTTCTGGATCTGATAAATGCGCGCGCTCATCGCGGTGAACTCCGTAAAATCGTCCTTTTGCGTTGCACCAATGGCCGTCGCCAAGTCAAGAGTGCCGCCGCGCATCCGCATTTTTGGTGCGCAATGTGGCGCTGGCGCTGGCCGGATCGTCGGGCCAGGGATGGCGCGGGTATCGACCGCGCATTTCCTTCGCCACATCGCGCCAGTTGCCCGCCCAAAATCCGGGCAGGTCGCGCGTCGTCTGGATCGGCCGTCCGGCCGGCGAGGTCAGCGACAGGACCAGCGGAATGCGCTGATTGCCCACGGTGGGATGCTGCGACAGGCCGAACAGCGCCTGCACCCGCAATTCCACGCGCGGTCCGCCCTCGGCCGCATAATCGATCGCATGGCTGCTGCCGGCGGGCGACCGGAAATCGGGCGGGGCCAGCCGGTCGAGCTGGCTCTTGCCGTCCCAGCCGATAATCCCCTCCAGCACGCCCGACAGTTGCGACCGGTCGATGTCGGACAGTTTGCGCTTGCCCGTCAGCAACGATGGCAGCCATTCGTCCAGCGTCCCGATCAGCGCCGCATCGGACAGCGCCTCCAACCCGGCAAACTGTCCCCGCATCCGCAGTGATTGCGCCGCTTCCGACCATGGCAGCAGCGACAGGCCGCCCTGCCGCACGCCTTCCGTCAGCGCGGCAACCACGGCATCGGGATCGGGCTTGTCATCCGACCCGGACGACAGCCGCACCGCGCCCAGCCGCCGTTCGCGCAGCGCCTCGATCCCGCCATTGGTCGGCCGGAACTTCACCGTGCGATGCTCGGCGATCCGTGCCCCGAACAAAGCGATGACGTCGGCTTCATCGATCGGCGCAGCGGACAAGATGCGCGCGCCCGCTGCGCTGCCCTGTACCTCGCCCACCGCCAGCCATTGCTCGCGCGTCAGCGGCGACAGCGGATCAAGCCGAAACCCGCGCCCGCCCACACTCGTCCAGTCCGCGCCATCGGCCGATCGCCGCTTGGCCACCCGATCGGGGAAGGCGAGGGCGAGGCAGATGCCAACCTTATTTTCTCCCCTCCCTTCCAGGGAGGGGGCGGGGGTGGGTGGCGAGCGTAGCGAGCCTCCTGCGGAGGCACCCACCCCCAACCCCTCCCTAGGAGGGAGGGGCTTAATTAAAGTCGCCCACCGTTTCGCCAGCCCCCGCGCCGCATCCGCGCGCTTGCCGCTTTCCCGCCGCCAGCGCTGCCGCCGCAGCGTCAGATCGGTGTCCTGCCCGCCAATCCCGCGCTCGCCCAGCAGCACCGCGACCTCGGCCGCCACCTCCGCCAACCCCATTTCCCCCGCGCGCACCAGCATATGGGCGATGCGCGGGGACAGCGGCAGCTTCGCCAGTGTTTTCCCATGCGGCGTAATCCGTCCACCCGCGTCCAGTGCCTCCAGCACGGTCAGCCGCCCGCGAGCTTCCTCCACCGCCGCCGCCGGCGGCGCATCCAGCCAGCGCAGCGCGCCCGGATCGCTCACCCCCCAAAGGGCGCAATCGAGCAGCAGGCTGCTGAGGTCGCTTTCCAATATCTCCGGCGGGTCGAATGGCGGCATCCCCGCGCTCGCGGCGGCCTCCCACAATCGATAGGCGACGCCCGGCCGCTGCCGTGCCGCACGCCCTGCGCGCTGGGTCGCCGACGCCTGACTGGCCCGTTCCGTCACCAGTCGCGTCACGCCGGCCGCCCGGTCATATCGCGGCCGCCGCGCCAGGCCGCTATCCACCACGATCCGCACGCCATCAATGGTCAGGCTGGTTTCCGCAATCGATGTGGCAAGGATGACCTTGCGCCGCCCCTCGCGCGAAGGCCGGATCGCCGCCCGCTGCGCGCCGGGGTCCAGCGAACCATGCAGCATATGCACTTCGATCGGCCCACCTTCGATCCGCTCCGCCGTCCGCTCAATCTCCCGCACGCCGGGCAGGAAGGCGAGCAGATCGCCCTCGGCTTCCTCGGTCAGCGCCCGGCGGATCGCCGCCGCCATCTCATCCTCGATCTTCTTTTCCGATGCCCGACCGATATGGCGCAATTCCAGCGGCTGGATGCGCCCCGCGCTCTCGATCACCGGCGCGCCATTAAGCAGCGTGGCAAAGCGCGCGCCGTCCAACGTCGCAGACATCGGCACGATCCGAAGGTCCGGCCGCAAAGCCTCCTGCGCATCCAGCGCCAGCGCCAGCCCGAAATCGCTGTCCAGGCTGCGCTCATGCACTTCGTCGAACAGCACGGCGGACACGCCCGCCAGTTCCGGGTCATCCTGTATCCGCCGCACGAAAATGCCCTCGGTCAGCACCAGCAGCCGCGTGCGCGCCGAAACCTTGCTGTCCATTCGCGTCGCATAGCCGACGGTGCCGCCCGGCTGCTCGCCCATCATCTCAGCGATCCGCTCGGCCGCCGCCCGCGCCGCCAGCCTGCGCGGCGACAGCAACAGCACCTGTCCCTCGCACCATGGCTCGTTCAGCAGGGCAGGGGCCACCGCCGTCGTCTTCCCCGCGCCCGGCGGCGCCACCAGCACGGTATTGCTCCCCGCCCGCAACGCGGCAAGCAGGTCGGGCAGCACGGCATATATCGGCAGGTCGGTCATGGCGCTTCCTCTCGCGCCAATCGGATCGAAGCGCAAGGAGGTGGAGGCCGGGGAATGCGCTTGCCGGCGTCGCTTGTGCCTGTCCTATCCACCCGGCCTTTGCTCTACCTTCGGCGATGCCGCACCTTTCCCTCGCTTCACAGCGTTCCGCTCCTTGGCGCGCACCTGCCGCGCCGCTGTCTTCAACCTGTCGCCTATCTGTCGCGCACCTGTCGCCTTACCGGCGCGTCGCTGTCGCCTTTCTGTCGCAAAAACCCGAAAATGGCCGACGACACTGTGAACTTCGTAGGAAATGGCGGCAGTCGCATCATGCGCGACCCGCAACCCGCTTATCCGAACAGATAGATGTGGATCGGGTTTTTCGGGTCCAGCAGCATCTTGGCCGTCAGCGCCAGCGACATGATGATCAGCAGCGGCTTGATCAGGCGCGATCCAAAGCGCATCGCCAGATGCGATCCGACCTGTCCGCCAGTGATGCTGCCCACCGCCATGGCCAGGCCCGCGATCCAGATCACATGCCCGCCCGCGATCATCGTCAGCAGGCCCGCGACATTGCTGGCGAAATTGGCCGCCTTGGTCTGGGCCGTGGCGCGCAGGATGGAAAGCCCGCCCAGCGCCAGAAAGATGGTGGTGTAGAAAGCGCCCGCGCCCGGCCCGAAAAAGCCGTCATAAAATCCCACCACGCCGATCAGGCCGGACATGCCCGCCATGCCGATGCGCGCGTGGCGATCCGCGTCGCTCAGCTTGGGGGAGAAGGTGAAATAGGCGGCCATCGCCACCAGCAGCGCAGGCATCAGCCCCGCCAGGATCGATGGATCGACCCGCTGCAACAGCCATGCCCCGCCCACCGATCCGATGAAGGCGGCGGCGATCGGCGCCCTGAACGTCTTCAAATCCATATGCCCGCGCCGGGCATAGGCGATGCATGCGCCAAATGTGCCCATGCAACTTTGCAGCTTGTTGGTCGCCACCGCCGGCACCGGCGGCACACCTGCCGCCAGCAGCGCGGGCAGGGCAATGAGGCCCCCGCCGCCCGCCATCGCGTCGACGCACCCGGCCATGAAGGCCGCAGCCATAAGGAAAGCGATGATTTCGGGGGACAGGATCATGGGCGCGAACGGGCTTCGCCCCTCTCACCCGTTCGGGCTGAGCCTGTCGAAGCCCTGTACTTTCTTGTGTCAGGGAATGTCAGCTGATCGGACGATCGGCCGGCGGAAAGCCTCAATAGGCGCGCGCTATAGCGAACTCGACCGCTTCGGTAAGGGCCGCTTTGGCCGCGCCGGCATCGAACATGTCCAGCGCGTCGATGGCCATTTGACCATAATGGCGCGCCCGCGCCATCGTGTCGGCGATTGCGCCGGTCTGGCGCAGCAGGCCGGTGGCGTGGCTCAGGTCTTCGTCGCTGATCTTGTGGCCGGCGATCGCGGCTTTCCAGAACGCCTTGTCCTCGTCGGACCCGCGCGCATAGGCCAGGATCACCGGCAACGTCACCTTGCCGTCGCGGAAATCGTCGCCCGCATCCTTGCCCATGGTCGCGCCGTCCGATTCATAATCGATCGCGTCGTCGATCAGTTGGAAGGCGATGCCCAGGTTGCGGCCATAAATGTCCAGCGCCTGCTCTTCCGCTTCGCTGCGGTCGGCAACCACGGCGGAAATGCGACAGGCGGCGGCGAACAGGGCGGCGGTCTTTGCGCCAATAATGTCCAGATATTGTTCTTCGCTGGTGTCGATCTTGCGCTGGGCGGTCAGCTGATTGACCTCGCCCTCGGCGATCACCGCCGATGCGTTGGACAGGATGTGCAGCACCTTGAGCGATTCGGCCTCGACCATCAGCTCGAAAGAGCGGGAGAAGAGGAAATCGCCCACCAGCACGCTGGCGCTGTTGCCCCAGATGATGTTGGCGGTCTTGCGGCCCCGGCGCAGGCCCGACCCATCCACGACATCGTCATGCAGCAGCGTGGCGGTGTGGATGAACTCCACCGCAGCGGCCAGCCGGTAATGGCGGTCGCCCGTATAGCCGACCAGATCGGCGCAGGCCAAAGTCAGCATCGGCCGCAGCCTTTTGCCGCCGCCCGCGATCAGATGGCCGGCCAGTTCCGGGATCAGCGGAATGCGCGACTGCATCCGGTCGATGATGACGGCATTGACCTCATCCATGCCGCTGGCGACCAGGTTCAGGATGGGCGTGAGCGAAGGCTCCGCCTTGGCGCTACCGATGGGTTCGACATTATCGGGGGCAACTGCTGTCATGGCGCGTCATGTGGCGCTGCAAAATGTGAAAGGCAAGCGGGAATAGCTTGCGCGCCGGCCCGGATGCGGCAAAAAGCGCGCCATCTGGAACCGGAGGCTATCCAAGTGGACGAGACATTGAACCGCTATCGCGAAAGCATCGACAATATCGACGCGGCGCTGGTGTTCATGCTGGCCGAACGGTTCAAGATCACGCAGGCCGTGGGCCAGCACAAGGCGACTCACGACCTGCCCCCGGCCGACGCCGGCCGCGAAGAACGGCAGATCGCCCGCCTGCGTCAGCTCGCGCTCGACGCCAATCTCGATCCCGACTTCACCGAAAAATTCCTGCGCTTCATCATCGACGAAGTGATCCGCCACCACGAACGCCTGCGCGAAGGCTGAGAGTCCCGGTTCGCAGAGGGGTGAACGGCTTTGGGATTGGCGCGGGTCAGGCCGGCTCCACCAACTCCGCCTGCGCCTTCTTCCCCTGCGACCGCCCCAGCAGCACCCCGCCCAGCGCCAGCGCAAAGCCGATCAGCTGTATCGGTCCCAGCCGCTCGCCGAACAATATCCACGCCTCGATCGCGGCCAGCGGCGGGACCAGCAGTAACAGCATCGACATGCGCGTCGCGCCCTGATGCCGCACCAGCCACACCAGCAGGCTCAGCCCCGCCGCTGACAGCCCCAGAACTGACCAACTGAGGCCAATCCACAATATCGGCGCCCCGTCCCAACGATATTCGCCCACCAGCAGCGTCGCGACGATCGCCACCAGCGCGCCGCCCGCATTCTGCACCGCCCCCGACACGGCTATGCCGTCGCCCGCAATTGCGCCGCGCTGGATCAGCGTGCCGCCCGCCATCCCTAGCACCGCGATCATGCCGGCAATTGCCGGCAAGATGCCGATACCGCCCGCGCCGCTGCGCTCCAGCGCCGGCGCAAGCACACAGCCCACGCCGAAGATCGCGATGGCCAGGCCGCCCCAGGCCCGCCCCGGCAGCCGATCGCCCAGCAGCGCCACGCTCGCCACCGCCACCATCAGCGGTTGCAGCGATCCCAGCAGCGACATGATCCCGGCCGGCATGCCGTTGTTCACCGCCCACCAGCTCAGCGTCAGGTAAAATCCGTGCAGCATCGCGCCCGCCAGCAAGTGCAGGCCCAGCCGCCGGCCCCGGGGCCAGCCCTGCCGCGCATAGAAGGCCGCGCCGGTCAGCAGCATCGTCGTCGCCGTCAGCCGCAGCGCCAGGATCAACTCCGGCGCGCCGTGCGGCACCATCGCGCGGGCGACGATGAAGCCGGTGGACCATATCAGGACGAACAGGATGGGGGCGATGATCGCGAACATGGGTTCGCCTTTGGCCGATGGGCGCCCGCTTGTCGACCCGGCGGAAGGAGGGATGGCGCAGCGGCCTGCATCGCGGCCGGCTGTAGGGCAGCCATGTCCGCCCCGGTCTGGGGTGAATGGACCGGAGCGGACATGGGCGTCCCGTCACGACCTTATGGTCGCAACGGGATGGATCGTCTCTTGTTCTTGCCGGCTTTCAATCGCGGCGACAGGGTGGTCGAGGCGCGACCGTTTATTGCAGCGCGGCCTCGCTGCGGACATGCGGGCCAAGGGCCATCATGGCGGCCTCTATCATCTGCCGGTGGGCGTCGCTGCCGCGCGCCACATCCAGCCAGGGTTGGCCGGTGGTGCGGCCATGGCTGTCATGCCAGATTTTGCCGGCGACCAGATCGATTTCTTCTTCGGTGGGTTGATGCTGTTCGGACAGACATCGGACCAGAAGCTCGTGAAAAAGCTTCCCGGAATTCATCTGAATTCGGTTCATAGGCATCCTCTCCTGGCGCCGATGTTTTCTCAGCTGCCGTAGGGGAAATTGCCCGATTCGCATGCCCGCGTCAACGGATTGGGCTATGTAGAAAAAGGAAGATATATTAATGGCATGGAAAATAGGCGGAGGAAAATTAACTATTTCATTTAACAACTGGATGAAATGGCTGCCCGTCAAACGCCATGGCGATGCTGTTTAACCAGCCTGTCCTATTTGATGCTTTTCCAGCATAAAATATCGACAGACATATTTAAAGTCCCAGAGGTTACGATGCGCTTCAGCGGTAAAAGCTATGGCCGATATATTATGCCCATGTCCAAGTCCCTGATCCTAATCGCTGGACTGATCGTTCCTGGCCAATATCTTCAGGCACAACAGGCATTCCCGACCGCTAGTCCAGGCCAGGTGGCGACTGCACTTCAAGACTGCCTGCAATCTGATGGTCGGCCAGATGAATTGGGGCAGATGAACTGGCATCCTGAAGAAATACCATCTTCCCCTTCAGGCATCACAAAATATGTCAGTCGCACAAACCCCGTCTGGATGCCCGTCCCGGATAAGCCGGATGGAAAGACACTATGCTGGTTGATGGCGACGTCAGCTGAGGGAAGATCAAATTATGAAAAGTCGATTGCGAAGGTCGTCGGAACAGAGCCTAAGCGCGATGTGAACAGCAGCGCATGGTCCACGAAATCTCATTTTCTCGTCATGGATTGGTTTTCCGAGCAAGGCATCACAGGCATGAGGATAGAGGTGCATCGCGTGGCGCCGTAACCACGGGGCAGGCGGTGTCGCCCTTACCGTCCATTCTGGCGGAGATTCCGCGATGTCTCCATAAATTGTGGGCGTGGTGTTGCCCGACCGCTGCCCTGTCCTGCTTTTCGATAGGATCAGGGGCGTGCAACAAAATGTCTCATTCGGCGGGAAATGTGCGAAGTTAAGCGTTGAATTGCCTATTCGCGCCCGGCCCGGATCGCCGCTCCACCGGCAAAGGGGGTGATCGCCACCAGCAGCAGCGACGCCGCGCCCAAGAATTTCAGCGCCGCCCCGCTGCCATCGCCCAGCGTTCCCGCGCCGAATATCAGCAGGGGCACCGCCAGCGGCAGTGCCAGCAGCCCCGCCAGCGCTCCGCTCGATCGCAGGCCCGCAGTCAACGTCGCCACCAGCAGCCCCAGCGCCGCCAGCGCCGGCGTGCCGATGAGTAAGCCGATCTCCAGCTTCACGATCGTCGCGCCATCCAGTTTCAGCAGCGCCGCAGCGGGCAGGGTGGCGATCATCAGCGGCGGGCCAAAGCCCAGCCAGTGCGCCGCCAGCCGGGCGATCACCACCATCTCCTCGCCGATGCCGCGCAACGCGATCTGGTCCAGCACCCCGGCGTCGCGGTCCGGCGCGACCAGGCGGTCGACGGGCAGCAGGCTGGCGAGCAACGCTGCGATCCACAGCATTCCCCCGCCGGTCCGCCCCAGCAACGCCGCGTCCGGCCCGACCGCAAAGGGATAGAGGCTGGCGACCAGCAGCAGAAAAGCGACCGGCAGCCATAGCCCGGCCGACGCCCATGCCTGCCGCAAATCACGCGCCGCCAACAGCCACAGCATCCTCATGCCGCGTCCGCCTGAGCCTGATAGCCAGAAAGGGCCAGCGTGACCGGCGCGGAAATCGGCAAGGGCTGGTGCGACGCCGCCACTACGATCCCGCCCTGCGCCAGATGATCCGCCACCGCCCGGCCCAGTAACTCCAGCGACGCTATGTCCAGCCCGTTGCCCGGCTCGTCCAGCAGCCAGATCGCTGCCCCGCTGGCGATCACCCGCGCCAGCATCGCCCGCTTGCGCTGGCCTGTTGACAGCATGCGCACCGGAACATCGGCCAATGGGGTCAGCGCCATCGCCGCCAGCGCGGCGTTGACCGCCTGCTCATCCGCCCGGTCCAGCTTCGCCCAGAAATCCAGCGCCTTGGCCAGCGGCAGGTCCATGTCCAGCGCCAGTCGCTCGTCGGTCATGGCGATGCCGCCGCTCCTCTCGATCGTCCCGGCAAAGGCGGGCAACAGCCCGGCGATCACCCGCAACAGGCTGGATTTGCCCACGCCATTGGGACCGGTCAGCAACGCGCCGTCGCCTGGTCCCAGCGTCAGGTCGACGCCGCGGAACAGCATCCGTCCGCCGCGCAGGCAGGCGACGTCCTTCAGGCGCAATGCGGCGCCGGTCATAATGTGACCATATCCTCCAGGACATGCATGTCGATGTCGGACAGGCCGAAATGATGGCCGATCTCATGCACCACGACATGGGTGATGAGGGCATCAAGCGGCACGCCCGTTTCCACCCATTCGTCCAGCAACGGCCGGCGGAACAGATGCACCGTTGGCGGCATGTCCCCGGTCTGCGCCTCCTGCCCGACGGACCGGCCGTTATAGAGGCCCGTCAGTTCGAACGGGTCGCTCAACTCCATGTCCTTGAGGATATCGGCCGAAGCGAATTCCTCCACGAACAGCACCACATCATGCAGATGCTCGGTGAAGGGCGCGGGCAGGCGATTGAGCGCGGCAAGCGCCAACGCCTCTATTTCCTGCGGCGTGGGAGCGAAGCGGGGTGGTTGACCGTTGGACGACATAATCCTCATATAGCGAAAGAGGATCACCGGGAAAGCGACATGATTGCCAGATTGACGGAAGAAGAACGCGCGCTGGCGCTGGCGGACCTGCCGCACTGGACGCCGGTGGAGGAACCGGAGGGCATCGCCCGCCGCTTCACCTTCACCGATTTCAACGCCGCCTTCGGCTTCATGACTCGGGTGGCGATCATGGCGGAAAAGGCGGACCATCATCCCGAATGGTCCAATGTCTATAATCGAGTGGACATTACCCTCACCACCCATGATGCCGGTGGCCTGTCGCAGCGCGACATTGATCTGGCGAAGGCGATCGACGCGCTGGGCGCCTGACCTTCAATAGGTCGCGGCGCTTTCGATCCGGTCGTCATAGGTTTTGAGCGCGGCAATCACCGACGGATCATTGGCGTAGCGCCGCCGCAGCATGGCCAGCCGGGCGTCGGTGCCGGTGCACAGTTCCGCAACGCTTTCGGCAATATAGGCGCGCCGTTCCGCGTCATAAGGCAACTCGCCCCGGAAATGGTCGCACCCGTCGCGATCCACCATGAAGCTGGTGACTTCCTGCGGGAAAGGTTCTGCATTCAACCCATCATCCGACGGCGGCAGGTCCAGCGGGTTGCGCGGCGCCGGCTGGGCGCGCACCGTCACGGTGGGGGATGGCTTTACGGGCTGTGGAACCGGGGCGGGCTGCACCGGCGACGGCTCGACCGGGGCGGCGGCGAGTATGGGCGTGGCAGGGGCGATGCCATTGTCGGCCTGGGCGCTGTCATCGGACGACGAACGACAGCCGGCCGTCAGAGCCAGCATCAGCATCACCGGAACCAGCACCACACGCCCGCTCACCCGATTTCCTCCCGCAAGCTGGCGATGAGATCGGCTACATGGGGCAGCCGCGACTCTTCCTCATTCAGGATCGCCAGAAACGCTGCCCGCCTATAGGCGGCCAGACTGTCTTGCGAAAGACGGCTTGCCACGGGCACACCCATATTCACGATGTCCAGAAGGCGCTCGACGCCGTGCAGCCGACCCCACAAATAATCGTTCTCGCGATAGACCCTGCTAAAAAATGCCCCGAAATTGTTGAATTCTATGCCTTTGAGTGTGGCAGCCGCGCCGCCGCTGCGGATGGCGGTGCAATCTTCGGGGGAAATCCGGTCGACCTTCACCGGATCATATTCATCCAGACTGTCACTTTGAAGCAACGGTAATGTGGCGATATCGGTGAAGGGAAAGCCCAGATAGGCCAGTAGCATCGTCCGTCGCCCGGCCTTGGGCAGGCCGGCAAAGGCATCCGCCAGCAATTGGTCGGCTGCTTCGTCCCGCGTCTTCAGGTCGCGGGCCAGGGCGACCGCCGCCAGCGCGGCCCCTGCATCGGTCGGCACCGTCTTGGCTGCGGCTATCACCTCTGGCCCATGGAAGTCGGCTTCCTCGCATTCGGCATAGAGCGCCAGCGCTTCATAAATGGCGTCGTGCATGGCCTGCACCGCTGGATCGTCGGCTTGGCTCTCCATCTCCAGCGTATCGGCCAGCCGCCGCGCCAGATAGCGCAGCCGCCGCACCCGAAACGCCAGATCATGCGCGCGAAAGAAGGCGACCGGAGCGGCGGCCGATCCGCTGTCGTCGCTCAACTGGTCCGCGCCATCTTTGCGGATCTCCGCCCAGATCGCCTGCCGATAGGCTTCGCGCATCATCGCGCTGTCCTCGCCCGACAGGCGGAACAGCAGGGCGCTAAGGGATTCGACGATGCCCGACAGCTTCATATGGCCATAGGCAGGATAGGCGAAGCCGGCCGCGCTCGCCGCCCGCTGATGCGCCTTGGCGCGCCAGGCGGACAGGCGCGCCGGGGTGGGCTTGTCCAGGAACAACATGCGCCCGACCGCACCTTCCACTTCCGCCTCGATCCCCGGTCGCAGCGCATCCCATATCCGCCGCATCCGCCGGATGCGCGCCGAATGGCGGTCGATCGCCTCCAGATTGTCGCGAATCGGCTGTTCGCGCGGGATATCGCTCAGTGCGCCAAAGATGGTGCGGAAGAAACCGGGCAGGGGCGCGTCCTCGCCGGTCGGCGCGTCGACCTGCTCGCCCTCGCGATTGAGCCGGATGGAGCGATGCCCCGGCTTGGGGTCGATATAGACGAAACGCCGGTCCACTTCCCGCCGCGACGGCCGGTTGCGCAAAGCGCCGATTGCCTGGGCAAAGGGCGCATTGGCCAGCACGGACCCGTCGATCAGCACCGCATCCTCCGCCGTTCCGCGCGCGGCATGGCGGGGCAGGGCGCGCGCCAGAAAGGCGTTGCGCGTCGGCCATCCGCGATGGCGACGCTTGAGCACCCGATCCAGCTCTCGCACGGTGAAGGGCGGGAAGGCGCCGGGGAAACTCGCCGTCGCCCGCGCCGCAAATGTCAGTTCGACCGCATCGGCAAAGTCCCGCACTCCCCGCCCGCGCGCCCGAAATCCGATCGACAGCCGGTGCTCCGTTTCGATCACCTGCACCGGGCTGTTGAGATTAAGGCTCTGGGGGTGCCCCTCAAAATCGGTGACGGTCACGAACAGGTCGAGCGGATGGCCTTCGGGCAGCAGCGGCGGACCCTTTTCCGCAGCCGCCATCGCATCGAACGCATCGAGCAGCATGGTTGAGAATATCTCGCCGCCAAAAGGCGGTTCGAACCAGCGGGACCGGATGAAGCGCGACAATTTCATCCGCACCTCTTCCCGCGTGTCCGGCGCGACGGTGCGCTCCACCGCATCGCCCGGCCGCCGGGCCGCCATCCACACTAGCGGCGTCGCCCAGAATTTGGTCATCGCGCGCGCCGGCCGCGCATCGGGATCGAGCAGCCGGTCGACATCGGCATTGTCCAGCCACATGTCGGTCAGCGGCTCCAGTGACTGGCCGGTTTCGATCGCCTGCGCCAGAAAGATGCCGTTGATCCCACCTGCGCTCGCCCCGGCGATGATGTCCGGCATCACGCGCAGGCGGATGCCGCTTTGCGCCTCGATCGCTTCCAGCATCCGCCGATATACGGCCTCGCTGCTTTCGCTCGGCGGGGCATGATCATGATAGGCACGGCTTGCCCGCGCCAGCCGCCATATCTCCTTGGTGATGCCGTGCATGTAGACGGCCAGACTGATCCCGCCATAGCAGACCAGCGCAAGGCGTAATTCCCGCTCCTTCATAGGCCAAGCCTCGCAGAGGGTGGGACAATTGTCGAGGCGATTAACCTGGGGATTTGTCCATCACCCAAGCGCAAAATCCGCCCAGATCGGCAGATGATCGGATGCCTTGCGGGCCGCCGCGCTTTCATGCACGCCGCAATCCTTCAGCGCCAGTTTGCCGCAATGCATGATCCGGTCCAGCCGCGCCACCGGCCGCCGCGCATGGAAACTACGCCCGCAAGGCGCAAAGCTGTAATGGCGTGCGAAATCGGCCAGACAGCCGCGCCCGGCGCTCCATTCGTTAAGGTCGCCCATCAGCACCGTCGGCATCTCCGCGCCCTGCGCCGCCGCGTGGATCACCGCCGCCGCCTGCCGCCGCCGCCACAGGCCCGAAAGGTCCAGATGCATGCCGAACACCCGCAGCGTCACGCCGTTCATCGCGACCTCCGCCATGGTCGCCCCGCGCGGCTCCAGATAGGGCAAATGCAGCACGTCATGGCGGGCGACCTCAGCCTCCTTGCGCACCAGCAGGGCGTTGCCGTGCCAGCCCATGCTGTCCACCTGCACATTGAGCGGCACCGGCCGATATCCGCTCTGATTGTCCATCAGCAGTGGCGGGATGGCGGCGGACCGAACGCCAAAGCGTCGGTCGGCCTCTTGCAGCGCGACGATGTCCGCATCCACTTCGTTCAGCACCTCCAGCACCCGTTCGGGCATCCGCCGCCGATCGGTGCCGATGGCTTTGCGGATATTGTAACTCGCGACGCGGATCGTTTTCATGCCGTATCAATGCGCCAGCGCCCGGGATGTTTCCAGTGCGCGCATCCATGTTCTTGCAATGTTCGCGCCTGCCCGGCATATCCGTGCCATGGCCAAGGCAAAACGCAAATTCGTCTGTCAGCAATGCGGCACCGTCACCAGCCGGTGGCAGGGCCAGTGCGAGGATTGCGGTGAATGGAACAGCATCGTTGAGGAAGCGGCGGAAACCGTCTTTTCCCAGCGCCATGACCTGCAAAATGGCGGACGCGCCATCACGCTGGTCGGTCTGGACAGCGACGTCGAACTGCCACCGCGCACCAGCACCGGCATCGCCGAGTTCGACCGCGCGCTGGGCGGCGGCATCGTCCATGGTTCCGCGACGCTGATTGGCGGTGATCCAGGTATCGGCAAGTCGACCTTGCTGCTTCAGGCGGCGGCGCGCATCGCCACGCGCGGCCTGTCAGTCGCCTATATTAGCGGGGAAGAAGCCGCCGATCAGGTCCGCCTGCGCGCCCAGCGCCTCGGCCTCGGCACTGCTCCTGTGCAACTGGCCAGCGCGACCTCGGTCCGCGATATATTGACGACTTTGGGGGAGGGGCCACCGCCCGCGCTGCTCATCATCGATTCGATCCAGACGATGCACAGCGATCTGATTGAGGGCGCGCCCGGCACCGTAAGTCAGGTGCGCGCTGCATCCCAGGAACTGATCAAATTCGCCAAGCAGCGCGGCACGGCGTTGATCCTGGTCGGCCATGTGACCAAGGACGGCAGCATCGCCGGTCCCCGCGTGCTGGAACATATGGTCGACACGGTGCTGGCCTTTGAAGGCGAACGCAGCCATCAATATCGCATCCTGCGCGCGGTGAAGAACCGGTTTGGCGGCACCGACGAGATCGGCGTCTTCGCCATGGTCGCCGAAGGGCTGGAGGAGGTCGCCAATCCCTCCGCCCTGTTCCTCACCAATCGCGACGAAACGGTGACGGGCGCGACCGTCTTTCCCGCGCTGGAGGGCACCCGGCCGGTGCTGGTCGAAATACAGGCGCTGGTCGTGCGCCTGTCCAGTGGGGCCACGCCCCGGCGCGCAGTCGTCGGCTGGGACAGCGGGCGGCTCGCCATGATCCTCGCCGTGCTGGAGGCGCGCTGCGGTCTCAGCTTTTCGACCTGTGAAGTTTATCTGAACGTCGCGGGCGGCTATCGCCTGTCCGATCCCGCCGCTGACCTGGCCGTCGCCGCCGCGCTCATTTCCGCCATGTCGGAACGGCCGGTGCCGGTCGACGTCGTGCTGTTCGGTGAAATCGCCCTGTCGAGTGAGATTCGTCCCGTCTCGCATTCGCCGCTCCGCCTGCGCGAAGCGGCGAAGCTGGGCTTCACCCGCGCCTATATTCCGGCGTCGGCCGCCGACGGGGTGAAGGGAATATCGGTCAGCGGTTTCCGCACGCTCGCACAGCTTGTTGACCAGATGCTGGGACGCGGATAGCCACGGCGGCAATGAACGCCATCGACATTCTCGTCCTGCTCGCCATTGGCGGTTGCGCCGTGCTGGGCCTCCTGCGCGGTTTCGTGCTGGAAACGCTTTCGCTCATCGCCTGGGTGCTGGCGATCTTCGCCATCCGTCTGTTCCACGCCCCGGCGGCCGAATTGTTGAGCGCCTTTGTTGACAACAGCAGCGGCGCGGCGATGCTGGCGCTGATCCTCGTCTTTGGCGTCACCTTCGGCGTCGGCAAGCTGATCGCCCACGCCATTGGCCGCCGCACCCGCCAGTCGATTCTCGGCCCCGTCGATCGGGTATTGGGGGCGGGCTTCGGCGCGGTGAAAGGGCTGATCGGCGCGACTCTCGTCTTTCTCGCCTTCAGCCTGATATATGACACTTTCTATGGCAGCGGCGCGCGTCGCCCCGACTGGCTGTCGGATGCGCGCACCTATCCACTGCTCAACGCCAGCGGTCAGGCGATCAGCGAATTTCTGGCGGAACAGCGCGCGAAGAAGCCGGCGGCTGAGGATCAGTAAGGACGGAAGGGCTTACAGCCACCCCTTCTCCCGATAAGCGGCGACCGTCTCCCGCAATCCATCCTCGGTCTTCACCTGCGGCAGCCACAGTCTTTTTGGGGGCTGCATCCGTTTGGCGACGACCCAGTCGGGATGGCAGAAATAATCGACCCGATCCGGCGTCAGTTTGGCCTTCTTGCCGCGCACCAGCCTGTCCGCCCGCGCTGCGACGTTCAGCAGCCATTCCGGCGTCGCCAGCGTCTTTACCTGACGGCCGACGGCGCGCCCGATGGCTGCGCCAAAATCCTTATGATCCCAGCCGCCCGGCGTGCCGTCATCCACCTCATAGGTGCGGGTCAGACTGTTTTCCCGCTCTTGCGTCAGCGCCAGCAGCAGCCGGGCGAGGTCGCTGACATGGATGGCCGACAGCCGTCCGCCCGGCGGCAACATCATGATGCCGCGCTTGGCCATGCGGAACAGTTCCAGCATTTCCTTGTCGCCCGGACCATAGATCGCCGGCGGCCGGACGATGGTCCAGTCCAGGCCGCTCGCCTTCACATGCTTCTCGGCCAGTTCCTTGGACCAGCCATAGTCGGACAGGCCCGGCTCCCGCGCCGCCAGCGACGATACATGCACCAGCCGCTTGATGCCCCGACGCCGCATCGCATCGATCACCGCCACGGTGCCGCGCGCATTGCCCGCTTCAAAGCTTTCGCGGTCGGGCGCATTCACCACGCCGGCAATATGCACCACGGCATCGGCGTCGCGCACCAGCGTATCGAGCGCGGCCGCATCCTCCAACGATCCCGGCACCCATTTCAGCTTCGCGCGCGGCGGCTGGGCGCGGCGGGTCAGTGCGTTGATCCGCAGCCCTTCGGCTAGTGCCTGTTCCAGCACTTCGGCGCCGACAAATCCCGTCGCGCCGGTCATGGCAATGCGCATCGGCTGCATCGCGTCAGACCATCGCCATATGGTCGCGGTGGACCAGTACAGATCTGGGCATTTCACCCAGCAGAGCGGCGATCTCTTCGCTGCGACGCCCTGCGATTTTTGCCGCCGCGGTGCTGTCATATTCGATCAGCCCGCGGGCGATCACGCGCCCATCCTGCGCCACGATGTCCACCACATCGCCGCGATCGAACACGCCCTCGACGCTGGCGACGCCGGCGGGCAGCAGGCTGTTGCCCTTGCCCAGCGCCTTTTCCGCGCCAGCATCCACGATCAGACGTCCGCGTGTCGTCAGGCGGCCGGCGAGCCAGCCTTTGCGCGCGCCCTTGCCCTGTGCGGCGAGGAAGATCGATCCTTTGCCGCCATTGGCCCAATGCGCCAACGGCGAATCCACCTTGCCAGACAGGATGGCCAGATGTGCGCCTGCGCCAGTGGCGATGCGCGCCGCCTGAATCTTCGACACCATGCCGCCCGACCCCATGCCTGACGCCGAACCACCATCAGCCATTGCCGCGATCCGGGCGTCGATCGTCTCTATCGTTTCAATCAGCATGGCGTTGGCATCGACGTGCGGGTTGGCGGTGTAAAGCCCGTCGACATCGGAAAGCAGCGCAACCGCGTCAGCCCGTGCCGCCTGTCCGATACGCGCCGCCAGCCGATCATTGTCGCCAAAGCGAATCTCGGTCGTGGCGACGCTGTCATTTTCGTTGATGACCGGCACGACATCCAGCGCCACCAGTCGCTCCAGCGTGGCGGACGCATTCAGGTAACGTCGCCGATTTTCCAGATCGTCCAGCGTCACCAGCATTTGCGCGGCGGTTATGTCTTTCTCTGCGAGCAAACTGGCCCAGCATTGCGATAACGCAATTTGCCCGGTCGCCGCCGCCGCCTGCGCATCTTCCAGCGATCCGCGCCCGCCCTTGGGCAGTTTCAGCCGCCGCGCACCCAGCGCGATCGCGCCCGATGACACGATGATGACCTGTTGCCCCGCCGCTTTGCGCTCCGCCACATCGGCGACCAGCGTGCGCAGCCAGTCGACGCGCACTTCACCCCCCGGATCAACCAACAAGGCGGAGCCGATCTTGATGACAAGTCGGCGGACAAGGGCAGGGGGGAAACCGGATAGGGCGTTTGTGGCCACTTTGAAACAACATCCGTTCGGTTCGAGCTTGTCGAGAACCCTCACGCCGGGTTCTCGACAAGCTCGAACCGAACGGGGCTAAGACTATTGATTCGTCAGATTGGCGACCAGGTGGCTTCGCCTTCGTCGCCTTCTTCTTCTTCCTCTTCCGCGCCCTGATCCAGCATCGGCAGCACGGCGTCCATCAGCGCGCCAACACCTTCACCGGTCGCGCCGGAGATGATGAACACATCCTCCACGCCCGCTTCCTCGCGCAGCTGATCGGCAATGTCTTCCATCAGTTCCGCGCCCAGCAGGTCGCCCTTGTTGAGCGCCACGATTTGCGGCTTGTCTTCCAGCCCACCGCCATAGGCGGCCAGTTCATCGGTCACGATGCGGAAAGCGTCGACCGGATCGTCGCCCGTCGCATCGATCAGATGCAGCAGCACGCGGCAGCGTTCGATATGCCCCAAAAAGCGATCGCCAATGCCCGCGCCTTCGGCCGCGCCCGCGATCAGGCCGGGAATGTCGGCCAGCACGAATTCGCGGTCACGGTGCAGCACCACGCCCAGTTGCGGCTTGGTCGTGGTGAAGGCGTATGCGCCGACCTTCGCCTTGGTGTTCGTCACCTGATTGATCAGGGTCGACTTGCCGGCATTGGGCATGCCCACCAGCCCGACATCGGCCAGCAGCTTGAGGCGCAGCCACACCCACATTTCCTGACCCGGCCAACCCGTGCCATGCTGGCGCGGTGCACGGTTGGTGCTGGTCTTGTAGGACAGGTTGCCGCGTCCGCCGTCGCCGCCGCGCAGGAAAGTGACGCGCTGCCCCACTTCGGTAAAGTCGGCCAGGATTTCCTGATCCTCATAATCGGGATAACCGTCTTCGTCCTCCGTGCCCTCAATGGGCTGGGGATCGGACAAAATTTGCGTACCGACGGGCACCTTGACGACCAGGTCATTGCCGCCCGCGCCATAACGGTTCTTGCCCATACCGGGCTGGCCGCGCTGTGCCTTGAAATGCTGGGTGTATCGGAAATCGATCAACGTGTTGAGGCCGGCGACCGCCTCAAAAATGATGTCGCCGCCCTTGCCGCCATTGCCGCCGTCCGGGCCGCCATATTCGACATATTTTTCACGGCGAAAACTGACCGCACCGGGACCGCCCCAGCCGGATTTGATATAGATTTTGGCTTGATCGAGAAAATGCATGGCGCGCCCATAGAGCATTCTGGAGGCGGCTGGAACAGTCGCCGGCCCGCAGAATGCGTAAAATCAAAAAATCAGCATTTTGGAGGCGGCTGGAGCAGTCGCCGGCTCGCGAAATGCAAATGTGGAACGATGCAGGGATCGTCCATTCTGCTCGCGCCCATAGCGTCTAATCGTGGAAAGTTAAACCTCGGCCTGCGCGGCGATCGTTGCGGCCTCCTGCATCAGGGCGAAAGTCAGGCTGCGTGTGGCGATTTCGCGCGCTTTTTCGCGCGGCAGGCCCAGCGCGCCGGCCATCGCTCCGCCCAGTTGCGAATCACCCAGCGCCAGCAGGACCAGCATCAACGTATTTTCCCGCATCAGTTCGGCCAGATTGGGGGTGAGGGCGCTTGCTGCCAGCTTGTCGACCAGCCGGTGGATCGCCTCCACCACCGGGTCCAGCGCATCCTCATTGCCCGACGCCAGCATCCAGCTGGCCAGCGCGCCCGCGCCTTCCCGGTCGAAGGCGTCGAACGTCATGTCCACGATGATCCGGGGAGCCAGTTCGCCGCGCCGCGCCGCGTCCACCGCCTCGCCAATCTTGGCGGTGATCGTGTCGGCTAAGTGAGCGGCCAGCGCTTTCTGCAGTCCCGCCGCCGATCCGAAATGATGTAGCAGATTGGCGTGAGTCCGCCCGACCCGTCCCGCCACGGCTTTCAGCGTCACCGCTTGCGGCCCTGCTTCGATCAACAGGTCGCGTGCCGCCTCCACGGCGACGAGGCGGCTTTCATCCGGGCTGAGGCGGGCGCGTTTTATTGACATGAATGTCAGTTACTCTTATTTACATCTATGTAAGTAATCAGTGGAGGCGTCTTATGACCCCGGCCGATCTCACCATCACGCCGCGCGATCGTCGTTTCAAACGGGACAGCGCAGCCGTCCGACATTGGCTGAATGGCGATCCGATCGCCACGGCTTTCTTCAATGCGCTGTCGATCACCTTTCCGCGCGGCGAAGCCTATTTCATCGACAGTGTACGGGCCTTTCGCGATGGTGCGCCTGACAAGCTGGCAGGAGAAATCGCCGCCTTCATCAAGCAGGAAGTCGTGCACAGCCGCGAACATCTCGCCTTCAACCGGCAGGTTACGGGCCATGGCTATGATGTCTCGCGCCTCGACGCCGATGTGACGATGGTGTTGGACTTGGCAAAGCAGCGCCCGCCGATCGCCAGCCTGGCAGCGACCATGGCGCTGGAGCATTTTACGGCGATCCTCGCGCATGAATTGTTGAGCGATCCAAGTCATCTGGAGGGAGCCGACCCGGACATCGCGGCACTCTGGCGCTGGCATGCTATCGAGGAAATCGAGCATAGGGGCGTGGCCCACGATACATGGGTGCACGCCACCAGAGACTGGAGTCGTTCGCGGCGCTGGTGGGTCAAGAGTGCGATGATGCTGGTCGTTACGCGACATTTTCTGCACCATCGCGCGCGCGGCATGATTGACCTGTTGCGGCAGGACGGCATCGGTGGCGTGCGGGCATGGGGTGGCTTGCTTCGCTATGCGCTGGTGCGGCCGGGCATCGTACGCCGGGTGGCGCGGCCCTGGCTCGGCTATTTCCTGCCGGGCTTCCATCCCTGGCAGGTGGATGACCGTTCCCTGATCGCGCTGGCCGATACGCCCTATGCTGATGCCCGAATGGCAGCTGATCTGGCGCCTGCTTGACCACCGGCTTGGCGTGGCGTCATATCCGCTTATGTCTCAAGCGCCTATCATCGAAACCGTCCGCCTGATCCTTCGTCCACATCGGGTGGAAGATTATGTCGCCTGCAAGACATTATGGGCCGACGCTGATGTCGTCCGTCATATCGGCGGCATGCCGCAGGATGCGCAGGCTGTGTGGTTCCGCTTGCTGCGCTATGCTGGCATGTGGTCGATGCTCGGCTATGGCATGTGGGTGATCGAGGAACGCGACAGCGGCGTCTTTCTAGGGGAGGCGGGCCTGCTCAGCGCCGAACGCGGCATTGCCCAACTGGAAGGCGTGCCGGAGGCCGGATGGGTGCTCGGCCCGGCGGCTTGGGGCAGGGGGATTGCCACCGAAGCGATGCAGGCGATTTTGCAATGGGCCGATGGGTATCTTGATGCGCCATCCACTCGCTGCCTGATCGATGTGGGCAATGGCGCATCGGTCAAGGTCGCGCAGAAACTCGGTTTCCGTGCATTGGCCGACATCATCTATGGCGTGAAGCCTGCGCAGATATTTGATCGCCCGAAACATCCTCCCCGGTGAAGGGGAGGATGTAGCTACCTTATGCCGCGACCGGCAGGGCGTCCCGATACAGGTCCATCGCCGGGTCGGCGCTCATTCGGCCAACTTCGCCTTCCTCGAACAGCAGGCAGTCGACCAAGGCGCCGCGGCCCAGGCTGTAGCGTGGTTCGGTTCGTCCGGTGAAATGGAAGCCCAGCTTGCGCAGAACATTCCCCGATGCCGGATTGTCGACGAAATGGCAGGCGCGGATATCGGTGACGCCGTTGGCCCGCGCCATGCTCAACACCGCGCGCGCGGCTTCCGTTGCAAAGCCCAGTCCCCAATAGGGGCGGGCGATCCAGTAACCCAGTTCGGGCGCTCCCGCCTCATCCAGATGAATGCCGCAGCCGCCGATCAGGCGCGGCGCGCCATGTGTGCGGGTGAAGGCCAGCAGGCGGGGCAAGTGGGGATGATGAGGCAGTGCCAGAAATGCTTCGGCATCGTCCCGGCCATAAGGGCTGGGAACGCGGCTCAAATTGCGGGCGACTGCGGGGTCGTCAATAGCCATGGCCAGAGCCTGGGCGTCTTCCATCCAGCCGGGACGCAGCAGCAGGCGGGGGGTGCGGGCGAACATTCTCATCTCCTCTTCGGGCGCGCCGTTAGCCGCCTTTCATGACGGCTTCGCGACGGTGATCTCTGGCTGGATGCCCCGCCCGCACGACGCGCGAGAAGGCATGGAGTTCCAGAGGCTTGAGGGATTTTTGCGAGGGTGTATCGCCCAATGAAAAAGGGGCGCCCTTCGCGTGGAAGGAGCGCCCCTTGTTCCCTCGGACCGGGTTCAGGCCAACGGCCTTCCACCCATGAGGATCGCCCCTTTTGCAGGACGACCCGTCATCAGTCGTCCGTTATTCTGCGGCTGCGGCCAGCGCGTCTACCGACACATATTTGCGGCCGAGCTTGCCGGTGTGGAATACCACCTTGCCTTCGCCGAGCGCGAAGAGGGTGTGATCCTTGCCCATGCCGACGTTGCGGCCGGGATATACGCGGGTGCCGCGCTGACGGATGATGATGTTGCCGCCGATCACGTCCTGACCGCCGAACTTCTTCACGCCAAGGCGCTTCGACTCAGAATCGCGACCGTTGCGCGACGAACCGCCAGCTTTTTTATGTGCCATGACCTAAACTCCTTAACTTAGCTGCGCTCAGGCGATCGACACGATCTTGAGGATCGTGTGATTCTGGCGGTGACCGTTCTTGCGGCGATAATTGTGGCGGCGGCGCTTCTTGAAGACGATGACCTTCTCGCCCTTCGCCTGCGCGATGATTTCGGCTGCGACGGTCAGCTTGGAAGCATCCTTCAGCTCGCTACCTTCACCGGCCAGCAGGACGTCGCCCAGCTCAACCTTGTCGCCGGCTTCGCCAGCCAGCTTTTCAACGACGATCTTGTCTCCGGCGGCGACGCGATACTGCTTGCCGCCCGTGCGCACGATAGCGAACATGGCTCTTCTCTTCTCGTTCAAATCTGCTTTACGCAGCTCACCAAAGACATGAAGTCCTGCCGACCCGCGCGGGAATGTGGCCCGTTAGTAGAATGACTCGATTCTGTCAACCGATCCGGGCCGGTTTCGGCGCTGGTTTTCACCTCCTTCTTTCCCTATCTAAAGAGGAAGCAGGCAAATGGACGGTGCAATGCGATATATAGCGTCGGAAAAGCGGAAAGGAAGGCGCGCGACGCATCGTGTCGGCCTGATCGCCGCTTTCTGGACCCTTATCGCCGTCACGCTTCTGTCCGCGCTGGCGCCGCTTGGCCTCCCGCTCAGCCGGGCCACTGGTTCTGCCTTCAATCCTGCCACGATTGATGTCGTGCTGAAGGGGCGGGCACCGGCCGCCGTGCAGACGGTTCAGCCCGTGCGCCCCGATGGGGACGGCCTGCCGCCGGTGGCGCTGTGGTGCCTGTTTGCCGCGCTGCTGGTCGCTGTCTGGCGGCGACTTCCCGACAGTCTGTCTTTGACCGATGCGCCACGCTTCACGCGACTGCATCTCTTGCGCGCCCATCGCGCCAGGGCACCGCCCGCCGCCTTCTGACGAATCGGACCCGCCCGTCCCGCACGGGCCGTCGTCGGAAGGAGGAATCTGTCCCATGCCTCGTAAAAGCCAGCGACGCAGCCGTCGTCGCCGTCAGCCCTGGTGGTTCATGCCCGTCGTCATGACGGGTCTGGGCGCAGCGGCTGTCGCTCTGTCGGCCGCCATGTTGACGATCATCGAATGACCGGAGCGCATATGGCCGCGCCTGAAACGAACGGCATGGCTGGCTCGTCGCAAAACTGCTAATTTCCGCCGGATGCTTCTTTCAGCGTCCGGCGACCGGATTGAAAGGCATATATGCCCCACCATACGCCCCTGATCGGCACCATTGTCGCAGGTCTTGTCGTCGCCTTCATCATGGGCGCCATCGCCCATCGTCTCAAACTCTCGCCGCTGGTCGGCTATCTGATTGCCGGCATCATGGTCGGTCCCTTCACCCCCGGCTTCGTCGCCGATGCGGGGCTGGCCAACGAACTGGCCGAAATCGGCGTCATATTGCTGATGTTCGGGGTCGGCCTGCATTTCTCCCTGAAAGACCTGCTCTCGGTCAAGAATATCGCCGTGCCCGGCGCACTCGTCCAGATCGCCGTCGCGACGCTGATGGGGATGGGATTGGCGCATGTGATGGGCTGGGGCCTGATGGGCGGCATCGTCTTTGGCCTTGCCCTGTCGGTTGCCAGCACGGTGGTGCTGCTGCGGGCGCTTCAGGGCGCGGATCTGGTCGAAACCCGGCGTGGGCGAATCGCGGTCGGTTGGCTGATTGTCGAAGACCTGGTGATGGTCCTCGCGCTCGTCCTGCTCCCTGCACTCGCCAGCGTTATGAACAACGCGAATGGAGCGGGAGCGGGTGCGCTGCTGGGACCGTTGCTGGGCACGCTGCTTAAGGTGGTGGGCTTCGTCGCGGTCATGCTGATCGTGGGGCGCCGCGTCATCCCCTGGGCGCTGCATTGGGTCGTCCATACCGGATCGCGCGAACTGTTTCGCCTGGCCGTCCTTGCCATCGCGCTGGGCGTGGCTTTCGGTGCAGCGCTGGCTTTCGACGTTTCCTTTGCGCTGGGAGCTTTCTTCGCCGGCATGATTCTGGGCGAAACGCCGCTCAGCCGCCGGGCCACGGAAGAAACGCTGCCGCTGCGCGACGCCTTTGCGGTGCTCTTCTTCGTGTCGGTGGGGATGCTCTTCAACCCGTCTATCGTTGTGGAACAGCCGTTGCCCCTGCTCGCCACCATCCTGATCATCGTCATTGGCAAGTCGATTGCCGCCTGGGGCATCGTGCGCGCCTTCGGGCATCCCAATGTCACTGCGCTCACTATCGCCGCCAGCCTTGCGCAGATCGGCGAATTTTCCTTCATCCTCGCCTCGTTGGGAACGGGGCTGGGGGTATTGCCGGAGGATGCGCGCGACCTGATTCTCGCCGGGGCGATGGCTTCGATCTTCCTCAATCCCATCCTTTTCTCGATGATCGTACGCAAACATGAGCGTGCGGATGACCAGGGCGAAGTGCAGCCGCCGGAACGGCCGCGTCTGGGGCATGTCATTCTGGTCGGCTATGGCCGGGTCGGCAAGTTGATCGCTGCTCGTCTGGCTGAGCGCAATGTCCATTTCGTGATTGTGGAGGGCGATGCGGAGAAAGTCGAGGAGGCGCAGGAGGCCGGCTTGTCGGTGGTGAAAGGCAATGCACTGGAGGACAAGCATCTGCTTGCCGCCGGCATCTGCGAGGCGCGCCACCTGCTGATAGCCGTGCCAGAGGGGTTCGAAGGCGGCGCCATTCACGAACATGCCCGGCACCTGAATGACAAGTTGCAAGTGATCGCCCGCGCCCATAGCGATGCGGAGGTCGCGCATCTGGAAGGGCTGGGCGTGCCCCATATCGTCATGGGCGAACGGGAATTGGCGGGCCGTATGCTGACGCTCTGTGGCGTGAGCTGATATAAAAATGGCGGGTGAAGCATGCTTCACCCGCCATTATCATTCGATCCTCAGCCGCGCGGGCGACGCGGCCCACCGGGGCCGCCGGGGCGCTTGGGGCCGCCCTTGAACGGACGAGCGGCATGGCCGCCCGGGCGCGGGCCGCGATCGTTCGGGCGGCCGCCAGCGCGCTTATGTTCGCGGGCCTGATCGCGCGGTGCGCCGTTGATCATTTCGAACGCGACATCCGCGCCTTCGTCATTCGCTTCACCGCTGCGCTTCACCGCCGACAGGAAGCGGCTGACGATCGCCTTGGGGATTTCGAACATGGTTTCGTTGGTGGTGATGCGGATCGCGCCGATATCCTGGCGCGACACATGGCCACGACGGCAGATCAGCGGCAGGATCCAGCGCGGATCGGCATTCTGGCGACGGCCAATGTCCATGCGGAACCACTGGGTGTCCTCAAAGCCGGGGCGCGGCCCGTCATTGCGCGCTGGGGCCTCGCTGCGGTCCAGCAGTTCCTCAGGCGCGGGCAGGGCGGCGCGGGCGCTCTTGACCAGCATTGCGGCGATTTCCTTGGCGGACTTTTCGGCCAGCAGTTCGGCGCCCAGCGCCCAATCCGCCTCGTCCAGTTCCGCCTTTTCCATCAGGGTCGACCGCAGGCGCAGATTATCCTGCTCCAGAATCGCTTCCTTGCTCGGCGGAGTGCCCCATTCGACCGGAATCTTCGCCCCGCGCAGCATCGATTCGACACGGCGACGGCGCGGATAGGGGACGATCAGGACGGCCGTGCCCTTCTTGCCGGCGCGGCCGGTGCGGCCTGAACGGTGCTGCATCGTTTCGGCGTCGCGCGGCAGTTCGACATGGACCACCAGCGTCAGACTGGGCAAGTCGATGCCGCGCGCGGCGACGTCCGTCGCGACGCATACGCGCGCGCGCTTGTCGCGCAGAGCCTGCAGCGCATGGTTGCGCTCATTCTGGCTATGCTCGCCCGACAGCGCCACGGCGGCGAAGCCGCGCTCGGTCAGGCTGCTATGCAGGTGGCGCACATTGTCGCGCGTGGCGCAGAACAGAATGGCCGTCTCTGCTTCATGATAACGCAGCAGGTTCACCACCGCATTTTCGATGTCGGACGGGGCGACCGTCAGCGCCTGATAGCTGATATCACCATGGCCGCGTTCTTCGCTGACGGTGGAGATGCGCAGCGCGTCCTGCTGGTAGCGCTTGGCCATCGCCACGATCGGCTTGGGCATGGTGGCGGAGAAGAGCAGAGTGCGGCGGCCTTCCGGCGCGCTGTCGAGAATGCCTTCCAGATCCTCACGGAAGCCCATGTCGAGCATTTCGTCGGCTTCATCCAGCACCACGGTACGCATGGCCGACAGGTCCAGTGCGCCGCGTTCCAGATGGTCGCGCAGGCGGCCCGGCGTACCGACGACGATATGCGCGCCGTGCGACAGGCTGCGGCGTTCCTTGGCGGCGTCCATGCCGCCCACGCAGGTCGCGATGCGCGCGCGGGCCGCACCATAGAGCCATTCCAGTTCGCGGCTGACCTGCAGCGCCAGTTCGCGCGTCGGCGCGATCACCAGCGCCAGCGGAAGGCCGGCGACGGGCAGCTTTTCGCCTTCGCCCAGCAGTTCACCGGCCATGGCCAGGCCGAATGCGACGGTTTTGCCCGATCCGGTCTGTGCCGACACCAGCAGATCGCGACCATGCGCTTCCTGCTGCGTCACTTCGGACTGTACGGGCGTCAGCGCTTCATAACCCTTAGTAGTCAGCGCCTGTGACAGGAGGGCGGGGAGATGTTCAAATGCCATATTCTTGTTTTCCATCGGTAAAAGCGACCCGCCATTCCCGACGGATACAGTGTGACCTTTCATGCTCCCCGTAACAGGCAGCCCGGAAGGTGGTCATGCTTCCGGTTCCAAAATCCTCCCCATTGTCGGGGAAGGGACCGCCAGCGTCGCTGGTGGTGGAGGGGTGTCCCCCTGCGTCGGACCATGGGTCCGCCATCCCTTTTCTCATGAAGGGATAGTCTCACAAAATAAGAAGGCCGCCTTCCCCCGCAAGGAGAGAAGGCGGCCCCTTTATCACTTATCCGTGCAGGATCAGATCGAAGCGACTTCCGCCACGTCGACCTTCACGCCCGGGCCCATCGAGGACGACAGGGCGATCTTGCGGACATATTTGCCCTTCGAACCCGACGGCTTCGCCTTGACGATCGCGTCGACGAAGGCGTCGAAATTCTTGCGCAGGTCTTCGGCGGTGAAGCTCGACTTGCCGAGGCCAGCATGGATGATGCCGGCCTTTTCGACGCGGAATTCGATCTGACCACCCTTGGCGGCCTTCACGGCTTCGGCGACGTTCGGCGTCACGGTGCCCAGCTTCGGGTTCGGCATCAGGCCCTTGGGGCCCAGAACCTTACCCAGGCGACCTACCAGGCCCATCATGTCGGGGGTGGCGATCACGCGCTGGAAGTCGATGTTGCCGGCCTGGATCGATTCGAGCAGGTCTTCGGCGCCCACGATGTCGGCACCGGCGTCGAGCGCCTGCTGGGCCTTGTCGTTACGAGCGAACACGGCGACGCGAACGTCCTTGCCGGTGCCGGCGGGCAGGGTGACGACGCCACGGACCATCTGGTCAGCGTGACGGGGATCGACGCCCAGGTTGATCGCGATTTCGACGCTTTCGTCGAACTTGGCGGTCGCATGGGTCTTGATCAGGCCCAGCGCTTCGTCAACGCCGTGCAGCTTGTCCTTGTTGATCGCCGCGGCCAGGGTCTTCGCCTTCTTCGTCTGCTTTGCCATGGTCTTAGCCCTCCACCACGTCGAGGCCCATCGCGCGGGCGGAGCCTTCGATGATCTTCGTCGCTGCGTCGATGTCGTTCGCGTTCAGGTCGACCATCTTCGACTGGGCGATTTCAGCGAGCTGGGTGCGGGTGATCTTGCCGGCGACAACCTTGCCCGGTTCCTTGGAACCCGACTTCAGGTTGATGGCCTTCTTGATCAGGAAGGTCGCGGGCGGCTGCTTCGTGGTGAAGGTGAAGCTGCGGTCCGCATAGACGGTGATGATGGTGGGCAGCGGGGTGCCCTTGTCCATGCCGGCCGTCTGGGCGTTGAACGCCTTGCAGAATTCCATGATGTTCACGCCGCGCTGACCCAGGGCAGGGCCGATCGGCGGGGCGGGCTTTGCGTCTCCAGCGGGCACCTGGAGTTTGATATAGCCCGTAATCTTCTTGGCCATTGTCACTCACTCTTTAGCTGGGCGACCTGCAAGCATGCCGCCCGGTTCAAGTTTAGCGGTCGAACGGTCGTCACGAAAACGACCTCCCGCACATGGTCCTTGCCGCCCGGGGACGGCATGGAAGCGCGGGCCTATAGCGATGTTCGTCCTGAAAGGAAAGGGGGTCTGTCGACATGTGCGACCAACCCCTGTTCGACCTGCTCTTTACAGCAAAAAGGGTCGCCGATCCGAGGATGGGCGACCCTTTTGAAAGCCTGCCTTGCGGCGGACGTTACTTCGACAGTTCGACCTGCTCGAAGTCCAGTTCGACCGGGGTGGCGCGACCGAAGATCGACACCGACACCTTGACGCGGTTCTTTTCGAAATCCAGTTCCTCGACCACGCCGTTGAAGCTGGCGAAGGGGCCGTCCAGCACCTTGACGCTGTCGCCGATTTCGTAATCGACATTGACCTTGTGCTTGGGGGCGGCTTCGGCTTCCTTCTGGGCGCCGAAATAGCGGGCGGCGTCGGCTTCGCTGATCGCCTGCGGCTTGCCGCTCGATCCCAGGAAGCCCGTCACCTTGGGCGTGTTCTTGACCAGATGGTAGATGTCGTCGTTCATCGCCAGCTTGGCGAGAACATAGCCGGGCATGAACTTGCGCTCTACCTGGACCTTCTTGCCGCGCTTCACTTCGGTCACGGTTTCGGTGGGCACTTCCACCTGTTCGACCAGTTGGGAGAGGCCCATGCGCTCGGCTTCGGACAGGATCGATTCCTTGACCTTGTTTTCGAAGCCCGAATAGGCGTGGATGATGTACCAGCGCGCCATGTTACCGTCTCAAACTCCCGCATAGCGATTTCCTGGGAAATCGCGGCAATCAAAAAATTAAGCCTGGCCGGCCGCGAGGCTCAGCAGCCACTGAACGATCGCGCCGAAGAAGGTGTCGATGCCGAAGAAGAAGAGGCCCAGCAGCGTGGTCATGATCACGACCATCACGCCAGTCATCACCGTTTCGCGACCGGTCGGCCACACGATCTTCTTCGCTTCGGTCTGCACCTGATTGACGAATTCGCCGGGGGAAACCTTCGCCATCGCCTGCCTTCTTGCACCTTGAACCAACACAAATTCGCGAAGCAACAGTCCGCCCTCCCGATCCCGCTCTGTTCGGCGTCCGGGGGTGGGACCGCATACTCCGCGATCAAATCCGCTAAGCGCACCTAGCCGCGAACCCATGGTTTTTCAAGGGTTCGCGGCCAGTTCGCTTGGCAGGAGTGGAGGGACTCGAACCCCCGGCATTCGGTTTTGGAGACCGACGCTCTACCAACTGAGCTACACTCCTGCACTGGCCGGAGCCAGCGAAGGAGGGCGCTTTAGCGTGGCCGTGCAGGGAGGGCAAGCGCCATTATGCCGCTTTTTGCAATGGCTCGGCGACTTGGGTGTCGGCACTGGTCTGCCGTTCGGCTTCGGCGTTGATCTGCGCGCCCAGCAACACGACATAGGCGGATACGAACAGCCACAGTTGCAGCACGACCACGGCGCCCAGTGATCCATAGGTTTCGTTGTAATTGCCGAAGCGCGAGACGTAGAAGGATACGCCCAGCGTCACCACCAGCCAGAAGAGCGTGGCGGTTACTGATCCGACCGTCAGCCATTGCCACTGCGCTCTGCGCCGGTGCGGCCCGAACCGGTAGATCAGCGCAAATATGGCGCTCGCCAGCAAGCCGGCGCACACCCATGTCGCCGCCTTGATGGCAAAGATCACGCCGCTGCCCCATCCCGTCAGCAGTTTCTGGACAAGGCCGATGATCGTCGCGGTGATGACGCCCGCCACCACCACCAGCACGGCGGAAAAGGTGATGCCCATCGACACGCGATAGAGGGCGATGATCCCGCGCGATTCTTTCGACGCATAGACGATATTGAGCGCCTCCATGATCGCCGTCGCTGCGCGCGTTGCGCCATAGACGGCCAGCGCCAGCGCCATGATGAGGCCCAGACCAGTGGTCCCCTTCGCGGCGGACACCACGCCAATCAACTGATCGTTGATGATCTGGGCGGCGTCGCGTGGAACCACGGTGATGATCGCAGCCATGTGCCGTTGGACCAATGAGGGGTCGCCGATCAGCCCATAGGTCAGCACCACCGCCGCCAGCAGCGGCGCGATCGACAGGAAGGCGTAATAGGCGACGCCCGCCGACAACAGGCCCAGATGATTGCCCGACATGGCGGCGTAGACACGCTTCAATATCTCCCACCAAGCGCGGGGCGGGATTTTCCATGGCGCGTCGACATGCACCTGTTGCGCGATTCGGTCCGTCATGGCTGTCCCCTGCTGTTCACTAGGGCAAGCGCATAAGGCGGGTGCGCGGTTCCGTCAGGCTATCAATGCGCGATGACCCGGACTGCGAACGCCGCTGCGGCCGCGCGCGTTTCCACACCCAGCTTTTCGAAAATCTGCTCCAGATGCTTGTTCACCGTGCGTGGGCTGATCGCCAATATCTCGCTGATGACGCGATTGGGCTTGCCATAGCTGATCCACAGCAGAACTTCCGCCTCGCGCTGGGTCAGGCCGAAATGGCTTTGCAATCGGCCGATGTCGGCCTGTGGGTCGAGGTGGTTCAGACGGATCAATATTTCGTCGCGACGGGGGCGGCCGACGATGATCAACTCCACTGCATCGCCCTGTCCGCTGTCCGCCTTGGCCGTGGCGCCAGCGGGTAGATCGTCACCTAACAGCCGTCCGACCGCCGGGCGCAGCAGGGCAGGGGGCGTCGCATCGCCGCGCGACCAGTCCGGGGCCAGCGCCTCCATCAGTTTCTCCGCGCCGGGCGTGCTCCAGCGCAATTGCCCGTCGGTCGCGACCGCAATCAGGTTGCGTCCGGTCGCGTCGAGCGCGAATTGCCCGCCCTGGGTCTGGCGCGCATTGGCCATATGGACCCGCACGCGGGCCAGCAATTCCTCGACTACGATGGGCTTGCGCACATAATCGACGCCGCCGGCCTCCAGCGCATGGACGACATGTTCGCTCTCGGTCAGTCCGGTCATGAAGATGATCGGGATCGGCGCACCGGCCGGCATTTGCTTGATCGCGCGGGTGGTTTCGAACCCGTCCAGCCCTGGCATCACCGCATCCATCAGGATCAGGTCGGGCGCGACATGCGCCATCAGTTCCAGTGCGGCATCGCCGCTGGTGGCGATCAGTACGGAGATGTTCGCCGCCTCCAGCGTGTCTGTCAGGAAACGCAGCGATTCGGGCGTGTCGTCCACGACGAGGACGGTGTCTTGGTGGGAAGGCGTGTTCATCGGGCGGCCCTTATGGTTCTGATCAGCCCCTTGAGGTCGAAACGGTCGAGATGGGCTAGGAGGCGGCGGGCCAGCGGCTGCGCAGTGGGCACGGCTTGCTCCAGTGCGCGGATGCTGGCTTCGATGCCGCGGACATGGCCGATGATCGCCTTCTGCTCAATATCGGCCAGAATCGGAACGGCCTCTTCCGGCAACGGCGTCAAGACGTCATCCTCGCTGGTGACGGGCGGCGTCGGCGGCGCATCACCGGTCCAACGGATATGCAACTGGTCGGCGATCGCATCGAGCAGCGCGTCAAGATCGACCGGTTTCATCAGGAACATGTCATGCGCCGCGCGCCCGTCGCCGCCGCGATGATATTCATGGGCATTGGCCGACACCATGATGATGCGCACCGCGCCGCCCAGCGTTTCGCGCAGGGCGCGGCATACGTCCCAGCCGGATTCGCCGGGCATGCTGATATCCAGCAGCACGATGTCGGGCTGTTCTCGAACCGCAATCTCTAGCCCAGCGCGACCGCTCAGGGCCTCCAGCACGGCAAAGTCGAGCGGCTCCAGCAACCCGCGCAGCACCGCCACCTGGCTTGCATCGTCGTCGATCAGCAAAACCTTGCGCCTCTGCCCTTCATAGCCTCGGACGCGCTCGACCGGCTCATTGTCGGCGGTCTGGCTGGCGACATGGCCCAGCATCAGCCGCATGGTGAATTGCGTGCCCCGATCTGGCTGGCTGACGACCGACAGGTCGCCGCCCAATATCTGCGCCAGCGCCTGCGTGATGGCGAGGCCCAGGCCAATGCCCTTCTGGCGCTGGGCGTCGGGATTGGAGCCGCGCTCGAACGGGTCGAAAATGCGCTTCAGGTCATCGGGCGCAATGCCGATGCCTGTGTCGATAATGTCGAAGGTCGCCATCTGGCTGCGATAGGCTACGCGGAATGTGACCGATCCGCTGCGCGTGAACTTGATCGCGTTGGACAACAGGTTGATCAGGATCTGGCGGAGCCTTTTCTGATCGGTTCGCACGAAATCGGGCAGTTTTTCGGGCCGTTCGTACAGGAATTCGATCCCCTTGGCCTGCGCTTGCGGGCGGAACATGTTGGCGATCTGGTCGACAAAGGGGGACAGGCGGACCGTTTCGCTGCTGATGCGCAACACGCCGCTTTCCACCTGGCTGATGTCCATCAGCCCTTCGACCAGATTGGTCAGATGCTCGGCGCTGCGGTGGATGACCTTGGCGGCTTCGACCGGGGCGATTTCATGGCCGCGCTCCATCAACTGGGCATAGCCATAGATGGAATTGAGGGGCGAGCGGATTTCATGGCTGACGCTGACCAGATAGCGGCTCTTGGCGGCGTTGGCGGCCTCGGCCGCTTCCTTAGCGCGTTGCAGTTCCGCGCCGGTCACATCATGGGCGATGACTTCTTCCATCAGCTTCTGCACATGATGCTCGCTTTCCTGCATCGCCGTGCGCCGGCTCTGATGCGCCAGCACGATCATCCAGGCGATTACGCCGCCAAATAGCGAGAAAAGCAGGAACAGTCCCAGCATCAGGCTGGAAGTCTGGGCGGCGATGGAGGGCGCCCCCCGTGCGACCTGCCAGCCTATCCCACCCATCAACGCGCCATTGGCCAGCGTGATGATCGTCATCACCGCAATGAAATGGCCGACCGGCGTATGAACATGGGTGGCGACGGCGCGGGGGAGGAGCCGCTCCAGCCAGCGCGCGGCCTGCTGCGTTGCCCGGCTGTCGGTCTTGCAGCGATCATGGCAGCGCGCCTCCAGCGTGCAGCACAGCGAGCAGATGGGCGCGGCATACATGGGGCAATGCGCCATATCGGCATGCTGAAAGGCGTTTTCGCAGATGATGCAGGTCTGGGTGCTACTGCCAGCGGGCCAGTGGGACCGGCGGGCGATATAGTAGCGGCCATGGGTGATGAGCGCGATGATGGGCGCGCTGGTGAAGGCGACGGCCATACCGATAACTGGCGCAAAGGCGCGGGCGATGTCGCCCAGCAGGCCGAAATGGGCGAGGCCGGACACCGAAATAGACAATAGCATCGCGCCGATGCCGACGGGGTTGATGTCGAACAGATGGGCGCGTTTGAATTCGATGCCGGCAGGGGAGAGGCGCAGCGGCTTCGAGATCATCAGGTCGGCCGCCAGCGCCCCGATCCACCCCGCCGCAACTGTCGCATAGAGAATCAAGATCGCCTCGATGGCGTCGAAAATGCCGACTTCCATCAGCAAAAGCGCCAGAAGGACGTTGAAGATCAGCCATACGACACGGCCAGGATGGCTGTGCGTCAGCCGGGCGAAGAAGTTCGACCAGGCGATCGACCCGGCATAGGCGTTGGTGACGTTGATCTTGAGCTGGCAGATGATGACGAACAGGCCGGTCAGGATCAGAGACAGGCCGGCATGGCCCGACATGGCAGTGTAGATGCCTTCGAACATCGCGGTCGGGCTGGATGCTTCGCTTTGCGCCGCTGCGCTCTTCACCAGAAAATGGGCGAGCCAACTGCCCAGCAACAGCTTCATGCCGCCGATCAGCGTCCAGCCGGGGCCACCGGCCAGCATCGCCGTCCACCATCTGCCCCGGCCGATCTTCGCCTTGGCGGGCAGGAAGCGCAGATAGTCGGCCTGTTCGCCAATCTGGGGGAGCAGGGAAAGGAGGGTGGAGAGGGCGAAGCCGAAATAGAGCAGGCTGACGCTGCCGTCCTTCGCGCCCAACTGGCCGGTGAACTGGCTCCACTGCGCCAACGCTTGCGGCCCGGACCAGAATATATAGGCGATCGGCGCAACCTGAAGCACGATCCAGAACGCCTGTGTCGCATTCTGGAAGCGGGTGATGGCGCTCATGCCGTAAAGCGCGATGGGGATGACGACGAGTGCGCTCACCAGATAGGCGACGCTCATCGGCATGCCGGTCATGGCTTTGAGCGCAACCGCCATGATCGTCGCTTCCACCGAAAACAGCAGGAAAGTAAAGCTGGCGTAGATCAACGAAGTCAGGGTGGAGCCAAGATAACCAAAGCCCGCGCCGCGCGTCAGCAGATCGATGTCCAGGCCATGTTTTGCGGCATGATAGGCGATTGGCAGGCCAATGACGAACATCAAGGCGACGGCGGCGGCGATGGCGGCGACGCTGTTGGCAAAGCCGTATGTCAGGGTAATGGATGCGCCGATCGCCTCACAGGCGAGGAAGGCGGTCGCGCCGATGGCGGTGTTGGCGACCTGCCCCGCCGTCCAGCGCCGCGCGCTGTCGGCGGTGTAGCGCAGGGCATAGTCCTCCAATGTCTGGCTGGCGACCCACTTATTGTAGAGCCGCTTTTCGCGCAGGACATAGGCGGCGCGGTCCATATTATTCGGCGGGCGCCAGTGCAGGACGGGCGCGCAGGCCGCCGGTCGCGACGATGAAGTCGATGATTGCGTCCAGCCCGATCATGTCTTTGAGGTTCGTGAAGAGGAAGGGGCGCGTCCCGCGCATCTTCTTCGCGTCGCGGTCCATGACGCCCAGGTCCGCGCCGACCAGCGGGGCCAGGTCGATCTTGTTGATGATCAGAAGGTCCGACCGGGTGATGCCGGGTCCGCCCTTGCGCGGAATCTTGTCGCCCGCCGACACGTCGATCACATAGATTGTGATGTCGGCCAGTTCGGGGCTGAAGGTCGCGGCCAGATTGTCGCCGCCGCTTTCGATGAAGATGACTTCCAGGCCGGGGAATTTCCGGCTCATTTCATCGACGGCGGCCAGATTGATGCTGGCGTCCTCGCGAATGGCGGTGTGCGGGCATCCGCCGGTTTCCACGCCTATGATCCGTTCAGGCACCAAGGCACCGGATCGGGTCAGAAATTCTGCATCTTCGCGCGTGTAGATGTCATTGGTGATGGCGGCGATATTGTAATGATCGCGCATCGCCTTGCACAGCCGGTCGGTCAGCGCGGTCTTGCCGGAGCCGACCGGGCCGCCGATGCCCACGCGCAGGGGGCCGTTATGGGAGGTCATGAGCGGAACAACCTTGTATAGAGGGTTTCATGGGCGAGGGAGGCAAGTTCCAGTTCGGGCGCGGCGGTGCCAAGATCGTCCAGCGATGTGACCAGCGCCTTCGCGGCGATCGGGGGAATGGCGTGAGACAGGGCGGCGAGCGCCAATTGCCCGTCAGTCTGGCCCAGCGGAACGAGGCGCACGCCCGCTGAAACCAGGTTCGCGGCCGTGGCGTGCAACCAGGCGTGCAGCGCGGGTTCCAGCGGAATGGCGTGGGCGGCGCAAGCCAGCGCCATGACGGCGGCATGCGCCATCGGCCGGTCCCCCCAGCGCGCGGCAAAGGCGTCCAGGTCGGCATGCGGCCATGCCTTGCGCGTGACCGACAGGAAAGAACCGCCCTGCTGCCGGCTTTCCAGCGCCGTTTCGCTGCTGCCCCGGAATGCGCCGGCCAGTTCTGCAATATCGTCGAAGGCCGCACCATCGCCCGCCGCATGATAGGCATGGACGAACAGCACTGCGTCGACCCAGCCCCCACCGCGCGCCAGCACAGCCTCGACATAGGCGGCGACATGGGCGGCGGTGCGCACGCGCCCATCCTCCACCGCCGTTTCAAGGCCATGGCTGTAGGTGAAGCTCCCCACCGGATAGGAGGGGGAGGTCCAGGCCAGAAGGCGGTGGAAGGCGGCGTCAGCCAGCATGGTCGTGGTGATGATGGTCGTCGTCGTGGCCATGATGATGGCCATCACCATCATGCGCATGGTCATGATGGTGATGATGCCCGCCACCCGAATAGGCTCCGCCTTCCGGTGTGAAGGGCGCTTCGATCTTCGTCACGGTCGCGCCCAGCCCCTCCAGCATGGCATTGATGACATGATCATCGCGCAGGCGGATGGCGTGCGGGTGCAATTCGGCGGGCAGATGCCGGTTGCCGATATGCCAGGCGAGGCGGATCATCGTCGCCGGACTGTCTGCGGTGACTTCGACCAAAGCTTCGGGCGCGGCCAGCACTTCGACCAGCCGCCCGTCCGACAGTTGCAGCGCGTCGCCATGGTTAAGCACCGTCGCGCGCGCCAGATCGAGCAGGAAAGCCGTTCCGTGATCGGCGGTATAATACCAGCGCCGCCGGTGCCGCGCATCATGGTCCAGCGTGATATGGTCGGCGGCCGGGCTGGACCAGTGACCGTGGGGGATGACTTCATGGACGGTCAGCATGTCGGGGCCTTCATCAGAACAGGAAATAGCGTTGAGCGAAGGGTAGCACGCTGGCCGGCTCGCACGTCAGCAATTCGCCGTCGGCCCGCACTTCGTAGGTTTCGGGATCGACCTCTATATGCGGCATGGCGTCGTTGAGGATCATTGACGCCTTGCCGATGCCGCCGCGGGTATTGCGCACCGCCTCCAGCGGGCGGGCCAGATGCAGCCGCTCGCCAATGCCCTCGGCAATCCCCGCCGCCGATACGAAATGCACGGCGGACAAGGCGCTCGCCCGGCCCAGTGCGCCGAACATCGGGCGATAATGAACCGGTTGGGGCGTGGGAATACTGGCATTGGCGTCGCCCATCGGCGCGGTCGCGATGCTGCCGCCCTTGATCACCAGATCGGGCTTCACCGCGAAGAAGGCGGGCGACCAGAGCACCAGATCGGCCAGCTTGCCGACTGCGATCGAGCCGACAATGTGTGAAATGCCATGGGCGATGGCCGGATTGATCGTATATTTGGCGATGTAGCGCTTGGCCCGGAAATTGTCGCTGTCGGCGTCATCCGTACCCAGCGATCCGCGCTGCTGCTTCATCTTGTCCGCCGTCTGCCAGCAGCGGATCACCGTCTCGCCCACACGCCCCATGGCCTGACTGTCCGACGACATCATGGAAAAGGCGCCGAGGTCGTGGAGAATATCCTCCGCCGCGATCGTCTCCTTGCGGATGCGGCTGTCGGCGAAGGCGACGTCCTCGGCGATCTTCGGGTCGAGATGATGGCACACCATCAGCATGTCGAGATGTTCCTCGATCGTGTTGACGGTATAGGGCCGGGTCGGATTGGTGGAGGAGGGCAGGACATTGGGCAGCCCCGCCACCTTGATGATGTCCGGCGCATGGCCGCCGCCCGCGCCCTCGGTATGGAAGGCGTGGATGGTGCGCCCCGCGAACGCCGCCACCGTGCTTTCGACAAAGCCGCCTTCGTTCAGCGTATCGGTGTGCAGTGTCACCTGAATGTCCATATCGTCCGCCACCGACAGGCAGCAGTCGATGGCGGCGGGGGTGGTCCCCCAATCTTCATGCAGTTTCAGGCCGCAGGCGCCGGCGCGGACCATTTCGATGAGGGCATCGGGGCGGCTGGCATTGCCCTTTCCGAACAGGCCAAAATTCATCGGCATGGTTTCGAGCGACTGGAGCATGCGCCCGATATGCCAGCTGCCCGGTGTGCAGGTGGTGGCCAATGTGCCATGCGCCGGGCCAGTGCCGCCCCCCAGCATGGTGGTGATGCCCGCGTTCAGCGCTTCCTCCACCTGCTGCGGGCAGATGAAATGGATATGCGCGTCGATGCCGCCGGCGGTCAGGATGCGCCCTTCGCCCGCGATGATTTCCGTCCCTGGACCGATGGGAATGTCGACGCCCGGCTGCACATCGGGATTGCCCGCCTTGCCGATAGCCGAAATCAGACCGTCGCGGATCGCCACATCGGCCTTGATGATGCCCCAATGGTCCAGGATCAGCGCATTGGTGATGACGGTGTCGGGTGCGCCCTGCGCCCGGCTGATCTGGCTTTGCCCCATGCCGTCGCGGATCACCTTGCCGCCGCCGAACTTCACTTCCTCGCCATAGATGGTCCGGTCTTCCTCGACCCGGATGAACAGGGAGCTGTCGCCCAGTCGCACCCGGTCCCCCACGGTCGGGCCGAACATGCCGGCATAGGCGCGGCGGCTCATGGTTACGGGCATGGCAGCACCTTTTCATAATTATGATGAATTTGGGGAAAGTCATTCATCATAATTCCCCCATCACATCGCCGCGAAAACCGATGACGACGCGCCCGCCCGCATAGGGGATCAGCTGCACATCGCGGCTTTGGCCCGGTTCGAAGCGGACGGCGGTGCCCGATGGAATGTCGAGCCGATAACCGCGCGCCGCCGCCCGGTCGAACAGCAGCGCCGGATTGGTTTCGGCGAAATGATAATGGCTGCCCACCTGGATCGGCCGGTCGCCGCTATTGGCGACGGTGATGCTGATCGCTTCGCGCCCCGCGTTCAACAGGATGTCGCCGGCGGAGGGGATGATCTCGCCGGGGATCACCGAATCGGCCTGTGCACGGTGACGAGCTTGGTGCCGTCCGGGAAGGTCGCTTCGACCTGAATATCGTGGATCATTTCGGCCACCCCCTCCATCACCTGATCGCGCGTGATGACATGACCGCCACTGGCCATCAGCGCCGCGACCGACTGCCCGTCGCGCGCGCCCTCCACCACATGATCGGTGATCAGCGCAATCGCTTCGGGATGATTGAGCTTCACCCCGCGCTCCAGCCGTCGCCTGGCGACCATCGCCGCCATCGCGACCAGCAGCTTGTCCTTTTCCCGCCCCGTGAGATTCATGGCGCCCCTTAATAGTAACAGATGGTCGGCATGGTTGGCGACAGGCCGAAGATCGCGGCGCGCAGAACGCCGGCCGCGCGCATCACATCCTTACGCAGCGCCTGCGGATCGGCGGCCGTCAGGCGCAGGATCAGCAGGCCGTCAAAGCTGGTCGCGCCGGCCCCTGGCCCCTCGAACAGGCTGCGCGCCAGGTCGAGATAATCGCCGGCGTCCGAACCGGCATAGACGAGGGTCGCCACCGCCGTCGCATCGCCAAAGCCGAAAGGCGCGCGACCCTGCGCCGCGAAATCGCCATCGACATGCAGCGTGTCGGCCCAGACCAGCCGCCCGTCCCGCCGGATGCGCCAGGCGTCATGGATCAGGCCCTGCTGATAGGTTTCGCCCATCGCGCCGCGCCCCAGCACCAGCATTTCCATGGCCAGCATGCGCGCGTCGGGGGCCAGCTCCACCTCCAGCGTGCGGCGCATCGCGCTGCGGTCGAACAGGATCGCCTCCTGCGCCAGCCATTCGCAGGTTGCGCCCGCGCCGATGGCGATGCGCGTGTCGATGCGGGTCGGTTCATCGTCGGGCAGGGCGCGGTAGAGCTTTTCCGCCGCCTGCGGCACGATCGTCGCCGCCGCGCCGGGATCGACGATGATGTCGAGCGTCAGCCGGTCGCCGCCGGTCAGGCCGCCGCTGGTCGTCACGGTCACGGCCAGCGGAAAATCGCCATCGCGCCCATCCGGAAAGAGCAGCCGGGCTGGCGCAACCTGCATCATGTCGCGGATGCCGCGCGGGGAAAAGGCGACCATGGCGCGTCCGTCCACCCGCTGGTGCCGGGAGCGGGGTGGCACGATCATGGCGCTTTGAACGGTCATGGACGACATGTGGTTAGCGGCGGCAAGTCACGACATGGGGCATATGACGTATGGAACGAAAGGGCGGCCGGCATCCGCCAGCCCGCCCCGTCATTTCCTCGCGATGGCGCTCAGGTTCTGGGCCGGCGGCCGCCGCGCGCGAAATCGGGATCGATCTTCTCCGCCTTGCCTTCCTTGGCGGCTTTTTCGCCATAATAGGGCTGGCCATGTTCGGTGGTAAGCTCGGACAGATAGCCCGCCTGCGTGATGCCCTTGCGCCGCATTGCGACACCCGTCAGACAGGCGTGCATGATGGTGTTGGCGTTGAGCGCGCTGCGATAGGTCGGGTCCAGCACTGGGGCGAGTTCGACGATTTCGAAACCGACCAGTTCATTTTCCGCGCAGAGCCGTCGCACGATCGGTATCGCTTCGCGCATCGTCAGGCCGCCCGCGACCGGCGTGCCGGTGCCGGGGATGAAGGCGGGGTCCAGCACGTCGACGTCGAAGGAGACGTAGAGTTTCTTGCCGCTTTCGCGCGCTTCCTTGAGCGCCCGCTCCATCACCGCCTGCCAGCCGCTTTTTTCGACTTCCGGCATGGCATGATAGCGCACGCCATTGTCGCGCATCCATTCAAAGCCTTCCTTGCCGGGCCAGGAGCCGCGCAGGCCGACCTGAATATAATTCTTCCCCTGCACATGGCCTTCCTTGACCGCGCGATAGACCGGGGCGCCATGGGTGATGAAATGGACGCCGCCCTTGCCCGCATCATAGTGGGAATCGAAATGGACGACGCCGAAGCTGCCCTTGCCATGGACGTCGGCCAGGCCCGCGACATCGGCATATTCCAGGCTATGGTCGCCGCCGACGATGAAGGGGATGGCGCCGGTCTTGGCGATTTCCGCGACCCGTTCGCGCACATGCTGCACGCTGCGTTCGGTGCTCATATTGTCGATGGCGATGTCGCCATAATCGACGATGTTCAGTTCCTTGTCGGGATCGATCATCGTGTACATGTCGACCCCGCCCGCGCCATATTGGTTGCGCATGGCCGACGGGCCGCCCTTCGCCCCGCGATAGCCCGACCCCATGTCCAGCGGCGCGCCGACGATCGCGACGTCGACCTTCCCGGCGATCAGGTCTTCGGGATAGATGGCGACCGGCGCGCCAGCAAAGGTGGCGATGCCCCCGGCATACATGCCCGCGCCCCGACCATGCGCGTAATAGCTGAGTTCAATCGGCCCGGGCTCGCGCTTGGCCTCCAGCCCCTGCGGCCGGCGCAGCTTCCAGCCGTTGAAATTCTCATTCTCCGTATCGAGCGGGATCGCCGCCATGTCGGTCTTCGGATTGAACTTGGCCGCTTCGACCGCCGCCATAGCGCCGTCGATATAAGCGGCGATCTCCTGCGGCGTCTTGGTCGTCAGGCGCGCGAACAGCTTGTCATAGGAGCCGGCGAACATTTCGGCCGGGTCCGACGTCAGGAAATCGCGCTGCGCTTTGGTCAGGCCCTTGATCTTGGCTTCCAGCGCCGGGGGGATGGCCGGTTTGTCATTCTGCGCGACCACCGCCGCCGACGAAATGACCGTCGCACAGAGCAAAATGCCCAACATTCCCTGTTTCAATCGCATTGCCGCCCCCTTCAGGTCCCCGTTCCGTGCGCGGAAAATGCTGGGCGGCGGATGATGCGCCAATGGGGCGATTGACGTAGCCTGCCCGGCAACGGCCCGGACCCCGTTTGCGGAATCCGGGCCGGAGCAGGCGTCTATGGGAGAGGTGTTTTATACGCCTGCTGCAAAGGCGGCGCGCGCCGCCTCAGGGCATCCTGCGAACGACCCCGCATCTGACATAGTGGGAAGGCGCGACAAGGCCCTACGTCAAACACCCCATCCAGCGCTTTGCGTCAAAGCGGTAGCGCGATGGTGAAGGCATCGGGGGTGGGCCATCGGGGGATGAACATCGTGCAAAAGGCAATGGCCGCTTCGTGCTGATCGCGTCTCTGTTTTTCCTGTGGATCGCCGTTATCCTGCTGGGCGTGGCCGTAGTCGCGCTGGCGCGGCAGGTGCGCCTGTTGCAGGATCGCGCCGCACCGGCTGCATCCCATAGCGCGCCCGGCGGGGCGAGCGGCGTTGCGCCGATCACGAGCGCGCCGACCTTGGCCGGCGACATGCTGACCATCGGCGGGCAAAGCGCGGACGGCAGGGCGCTGCTGCTGCTGTTCATCCGCCCCGGTTGCGCCGCCAGCCGATCCGCCATTCGCGACGCGCTTGCTCTGACCGACCGCAAGCGGTTGCGGCTGCTGTTTCTGGGCGAAGGGCGGGCGGAAGATTATGGCGACCTGCTGCGTCAGCACCGCATCCGCGACACCGACATCATCCTGAACGACGATGTGTTGCGCGACTATCGGATTGCCGATCGGCCGTCGGCGGCGCTGATCGACGGGCGCGGGCGGTTGCTGGCGCGCGGCGTGGTGGGGGCACGCGAGCAGCTGGACGCCCTGCTGCTCCATGTCCAGCCGCGCGTGCTGGAGGCCGACGACACGGATATCGTTACGCCGCTGCATTGATCAGGCTGGACAGCCGCGTGCGGATCGGCATGGATTGACGATATAAAAAGCAGGGACAGACAGATGGCGATCAGCTTCACGGTGAATGGCGAAAAGCGACAGGTCGATGGCGATCCGGCCAAGCCCCTGCTCTGGGTGCTGCGCGAGGATCTGGACATGGTCGGCACCAAATTCGGCTGTGGCGCGGGTCTGTGCGGCGCGTGCACCGTGCATCTGGGCGGGGAGGCCGTGCGGTCCTGCCAGACGCCGCTGGGCGATGTGAACGGCATGGCCGTCACCACGATCGAAGGCGTACAGACGGGCGAAGCGGGCAAACGCATCGCCGCCGCCTGGGTGAAGCATGACGTGCCCCAATGCGGCTATTGCCAGGCCGGCCAGATCATGAGCGCGACCGCGCTGCTCGCCACCACGCCCAAGCCCAGCGATGAGGAGATTGACGCGGCGATGATGGGCAATCTTTGCCGATGCTCCACCTATGTCCGCATTCGCGCCGCCATCAAGGATGCGGCCGGTATCGTGGAGGCCAAGGCATGAGCGCGGCGATCCTCTCGCGTCGGGGCTTCATCTCCGCCTCGCTGCTGGCGGGCGGCGGGCTGCTGTTCGACGTCGCCATGCCGATCGCCCGCGCGGCGGACGGCGCACCAGTCATCCTGACCGCCTTCATCCGCATCCTGCCCGACAATCGCGTCATTATCGGCGCGAAAAATGCGGAGATCGGACAGGGGGCGAAGACCATGCTGCCGATGATGATCGCCGAGGAACTGGATGTCGACTGGAGTCAGGTCACGGTCGAGCAGACCCATGCCGACCAGAAGATATTCGGCGGGCAAGGGGCGGGCGGCAGCCGCACCACGCCGCGCGAATGGCTGCCCACGCGGCAGGCAGGCGCGGCCGCCCGCGCGATGCTGGTTGCGGCCGCTGCGCAATCATGGGGCGTCGCGCCCGACACGCTCAAGACGGGTAGCGGCACAGTCACGGACCCCGCATCGGGCAAATCGGCAAGCTACGCTGCGCTTGCCGCCGCCGCGGCTAAACTCCCTGCGCCCGACCCTGCGACGCTGAAACTCAAGGACCCGGCCAGTTTTCGCATCATCGGACAGTCGGTCGTCGGTGTCGATACGCCTGCGATCGTCGCCGGCAAGCCGCTGTTTGGCATCGATTTCAAACTGCCGAACATGCTCTATGCCGTACTGGAAACCTGCCCGGCCCATGGCGGCCTCTATAAATCGGCCAATCTGGACGCGGTGAAGGCGCTGCCCGGCGTCGCCCATGTGCTGACGGTCAAGGGCGACGGCACGCCCGAATCCGGTTTTGACGGCGTCGCCATCCTGTCCAAAAGCTGGTGGACCGCCAATCAGGCGCGCGAAACGCTGAAGGTCGACTGGGATGTCAGCGCCGTCAGCGGCTTTTCGACCGAAGGCTATGCTGCGCAGGCCGCCGAGAAGCGCAAGGGCAAGGCCGATGGAGATATCGCCCGCACTGGTGACGTCGATGCGGCCTTCGCCGCAGCGGCAAAGACGGTCAGTGCTGATTATGATTATCCCTTCCTAGCGCATGGTACGTTGGAACCGCAAAACTGCACCGCTTTGTTCAAGGATGGCGCGGTCGAGATCTGGGTGCCGACCCAGAATCCGGAAAGCGGCCGCGCGCTGGTGGCCAAGGCGCTGAACCTGCCGCCCGAGAAGGTGCGCATCAATTTCACCCGCATTGGCGGCGGTTTCGGCCGGCGGCTGATGAACGATTATATGGTGCAGGCGGCCGCCATCGCGGCGCAGGTGCCGGGCGTTCCGGTCAAGCTGTTGTGGAACCGGCAGCAGGATATGCAGCGCGACTTCTACCGCCCGGCCGGCTGGCATGGCTTCCGCGCGGCGCTGGATAAGGGCGGCAAACTCACCGCCTTCCATGATCATTTCATCACCTTCGGTAAGGACGGCAAGCCGGTGCGTTCGGCCGAATTGCAGGCCAGCGAACTGCCCGCGGGCCTGATCGACAATGTGTTGCTGGAACAAAGTTTCCTGGCCACCAACATGCCGACGGGCTGGCTGCGCGCGCCCGGATCGAACGCGCTGGCCTTTGTCTATCAGGCGTTTCTGGACGAAGTCGCGCAGGCGGCTGGTAAGGATTTGCCGACGCTTATGCTGGAGATGCTAGGTGATCCCAGAGAATTGGCGCGTGGTTCCAATGCGCCGCCTTTCGTCACTGAACGGGCGAAGGGCGTGATCCGCAAGGCGGTCGCCATGGGCGGCTGGGCGGACCGCAAGTCGCTGCCCAAGGGCACGGGCAAGGGCTTCGCCTTCTACTATAGTCATATGGGCTATTTCGCCGAAGTGCTGGAGGTGGCGATCGTCGATGGCATGCCAAAGGTGAAGACGGTCTGGGTCGCGGGCGATGTCGGCAGCCAGATCATCAACCCCATCAACGCGCGGCATCAGGCGCAGGGATCGGTGATCGAAGGGCTGGGGCAGGCGCTGGCCGGGCAACAGATTACGCAGGTCGCCGGTGCGGTGGAGCAGACTAATTATGACACCCATCCGTTCCTGCGCATCAATGACGCGCCGGAGATCATCGTCGAGTTTGTGAAGACGAACTATTCGCCCACCGGCCTTGGCGAACCGGCCCTGCCGCCGGTCATCCCTGCGCTGGTGAACGCCATTCACGCCGCCACCGGAAAACGCATCCGCACCCTGCCTATCACGGCGGAGATGCTCGCTTGACGGGAGGCCGCTGTCCCATAGCGGGGCAGCGGCGGATTTGGGCGGTTGGCGCGAGCGTGGTCCGGGCCTATCGTTCCGGACATGCGCATATTCTCCACCATCCTGCTCGCCTCCGCCGCCATCGCCACGACGGCTGTGGCGCAGGGGGACGGGGCGCCCTTCACCGTTGCGGAAACCGGGCAGGGCTTCGCCTCGATTGGTGACGCGCTCGCCGCGATCGGCGATCGGCGTGGCACGGTGATCGTGGCGCCGGGCACCTATCATCAGTGCGGCGTGCAGCAGGGCGGCGACGTCACCATCCGCGCCGCAACGCCCGGCACCGTGATCTTTGACGGCGTACCGTGCGAAGGGAAAGGCGCGCTGGTGCTGCGCGGCCGGGCCAGCACGGTTGAAGGCATCATCTTCCAGAATATCCGCGTGCCCGACGGCAATGGTGCGGGCATTCGCCTGGAAAGCGGCAATCTGACCGTGCGCAACAGCCTGTTCCGCAATAGCGAGGAAGGCATATTGACCGGCGATTATGATGGCGGGCAGGTGGCGATCGACAAATCGACCTTTCGCCATCTGGGCCGATGTGATCGCGATCTCGATTGCGCGCATGGCGTCTATATCGGTCGGCTCGCCAGCCTGTCCGTCACCAACAGCCGCTTCGATCAGGGCGATGGCGGCCATTATCTGAAAACCCGAACAGCGCGCGTCGCCATCAGCGGCAACAGTTTCGACGATAGCGGCGGCAAGCTGACCAACTATATGATCGACCTGTCCAATGGGGCGACGGGTACGATCAGCGGCAATGAAATGGTGCAGGGCAAGGACAAGGATAACTGGTCCGCCTTCATCACCGTCGCGCCGGAGGGGCGCGAACATTCGAGCGCAGGGCTGGTGATCGAAGGCAACAAGGCGGGCTTTGTGCCGGGACTGGAGCGCGGCTCCACGTTCGTCGCCAATTTTACCGACGATCCGGTGAGGATCGGCGCGAACGAATTGGCGCCGTCCATGAAGGTCAAGGATCGGCGCTGACTTGGCCGATCCGACCTGATAGGATCGGCCCATGCGAACCACTTATGACAGCGCGACCGTGCGCCTCTATCATCTGGGCGATGATGGGGCGGCCATGACCATCATGTATGGCCCTTTGAGCCAGGCGCTGCATGTCGCCGAACAACAGCCCGCAGAGGTGCAGGACGGCCTGTTCCTGGCGACGGACAATGATGTCGTCGCCTATCTGGACCTGATCGAAGGCTGATTTCCATGGGAAGCCACCGGGTGGGGGATGCGCGGCGGGGTGCCGCCTGCATCCCCCGGTAGTTGAACGGTGGGAATGTCGATCATGACGCAATCGGCATGCCAGTTTGGCGTTTGGACGGCAAAGGGCTGCATGCAAAGGTTAACGCCGCTGCGCGCCTGATCGATAGTGTCAAAAATTCCGACGATTTTGATCATGAAGGCGGAAATGCAGCAGCGGGCAAAAGCCATTCGGGCCGGCGTTGCGAACCAGCATTGACTACATTCGTAATCGATGCGACTACATCTGTAGTTGTTAAACGATCGAGTCGGGTGTGGACAAGTGAGCGAGAAGATCAGCGAAGCGGAACTGGTGGTGATGGAATCCCTGTGGGAAGCCGCGCCGCAAACCGCCAATGATGTTGCCGATCGCGTTGCCGCCGACCGCGACTGGAGCCTTCAGACCGTCAAGACCCTTTTGTCCCGGTTGATGGCCAAGGATGTGATCGCCGCCGATCAGGATGGCCGCCGATTTCTCTATCGCCCATTGGTGGCGCGGGAAGATTATGTCGCGGGCGAATCGGGGCGGCTGGTGAACCGTCTGTTCGGCGGCCGGGTGTCGCCACTGGTCGCCCAGTTGGCGAGCCAGGATCAGTTGACGGCGGACGATATCGCCGAGCTTGAGGAAATCCTGAAAGGGTTGAAATCATGAGCGTCTGGATCGCCGAAACGCTGATCGCCACGACATTGCTGATGGCGCTGGTGATGATGCTGCGCCGCCCGGTGGCGCGCTGGCTGGGGGCAGGGGCGGCCTATATGCTCTGGGCGCTGCCGCTGGCCCGCATGCTGATGCCCGCGCTGCCGCAGGAGGTTGAGCCTTCGCCATTGCATCAGGCGGTGGATCAGGCTGGCCTTGCCGATCTGCTGTCCATGCCGGCCACCGGGCCGGTTGAGGCCGCAGCGCCCGCCATGCCCTGGCTGGAAATCGGCATTGCGGTCTGGTTCGTGGGCATGGTCGTCTTCCTGATTGTGCAGGCAGTGGGTTATGCCCGGTTCCGCCGGCATATGCTGCGCGGCATGACGCCTATCGGGGAAGAAGGGCGTATCTGCATCATCACCAGCCCGCAGGCATCAGGGCCGCTGGCCTTCGGCATCTTTCGCCCCTTCATCGTCCTGCCTGCTGATTTCGCCCTGCGCTATGACGCGCAGGAACAGGATATGGCGATCGCCCATGAACGGGCGCATCATGAACGTGGCGATCTGACCGCCAACATGATCGCCCTGCTGTTGCTGGCCGTCCACTGGTGCAATCCCGTCGCCTGGATCGCCTATCGCGCTTATCGCGCCGATCAGGAAACCGCCTGCGACGCGCGCGTCCTCTCACTCTATGGCCGGGAACAGGCCCATGCCTATGGCCGCGCCATATTGAAGGCCGCCGGTGGCCGCCAGTTTGCCGGCGCCTGCCATCTCACCCGCATCAACGCACTTAAGGGGAGGCTGAAAATGCTGTCCAATCATGACATGTCGCTCCGCCGCATCAGCTGGGGCATGGCCGCGGTCGCACTCGTCACCGCCACGGGCCTGGCGCTCACCGCATCGGGAAGCCGCGCCGCGCAGCAAATGGCTGCGATCACCGACAAGATGGAAGGTGCCGACTTTGCACGCCTGACCGATTTGGTCGCCCAGCCGGCGCAGGCCAGCATTCCTGCCGTCGCCGCAGTCCCCACGGTGCCGGCCGTGCCCGCAGCGCCAGCCACTCCCGCCGTTGCGGCCCCTGCATCTGTGCCTGCGCCGATAGTGCCGCCCGCGCCCATCGTGCCGGCAGCCGACATGATCGCCCCGGTTCCGCCCGTTCCGCCGATGCCGCCCGTCACCGTGCGGAGTGAAAAGGGCCGCATCACCGTCACCCATGCCGACGGTCGGGTGGAGACGCATCGCATCCCCACCGAAGCGGACATCGCCCGCATGGTGCCGGTTGTGGATGTGCGCGAGGGCTGTGACGCGGGCAAGCAGAGTACGACCCGCAGCGAAACGGTGGATGCCGATGGCCGTCGCCACATCCGCGTCCGCATCTGCAAGGCAGGCATCGAACGGGCGGCCGAGCGGGCCGGGCAACAGGCGGAACGCGCGGCGCGTCAGGCGGAATGGCAGGTGGAGATCGCGGCGCAACGGGCGGAACGCCAGGCCGATCGTGCAGCCCGTCAGGCCGACATGGATGCGGCCCGCGCAGATCGCATCGCCCGCACCGCCCATGTCGCCGCGATCAACGGCCTGCGTTCCGCGCGCGCCCAGATTGCCGCCAACGACAGCATGCCCAGAGACGCGCGTGCAGAGGCGCTGCGCGAAATTGACCAGTCCATCGCCGAATTGCGCAGTGAGCAGCCTTGAAATGGGGCGTCATTGCTTCGCTGCGTTCGGAATGACGATCTGGGCAATCTCTCAGTCCTAAATCGCGACCACTTCGGGCAGGATCGCATCCAGCAACAGCATCCCGGCCGGGGTCACCTGCAAATGCGCGCCGGTCAGGCGGATGAGGCCCAGATCGGTCAATTGCGCGATCGTCCGTTCGTCGACCAGCCGGTCGGCCCGGACCCCGGACAGCGCGGCGATGCGCGCCAAATCCACCCCTTCGCCCAGCCGCAATCCCATCAGTAATGCCTCACGCGCGCGGTCTTCGGGAATCAGCGCATCTTCGCTCTGCATGCCATGGCCGTTTCGTGCCACTGCACCCATCCAGTTTTCCGGCTTCTTGTGCCGCATTGTCGCCATGCCGCCGCGCCGGCCATGCGCGCCCGGCCCGATCCCGGCATAGTCGCCATAGCGCCAGTAGGTCAGGTTATGCCGGCTTTCCTGCCCCGGCCGGGCATGGTTGCTGATTTCATAGGCGGGGATGCCCGCCGCGCCGGTCATCGCCTGCGTCAGTTCATAGAGCGTTGCGCCATGGTCCGGGTCGGCCGGCGTCAGCTTGCCCTGCGCGACCAGCGTCGCAAAGCGTGTCCCCGGCTCGATCGTGAGCTGATAGAGCGACAAATGCCCGGTGCCAAAGGAAAGGGCGCGGGTCAGTTCCGCTTCCCAATCGGCCTCGCTTTGATCGGGGCGGGCATAGATCAGGTCGAAGCTGACCCGGTCGAACACCGATTGCGCGGTGGCCAGCGCCGCCAGCCCTTCATCCACATCATGCGCGCGGCCCAGGAAATGGAGCGCCTCATTCTCCAGCGCCTGAAGGCCGAGCGACACGCGGTTGACCCCGGCGGCGGCGATATCGGCAAAGCGCGCCGCCTCGACCGAATTGGGGTTGGCCTCCAGCGTGATCTCCATGTCCGGGGTGAAGCCCCAATGGTCTTCCGCTGCCGTCAGCAACGCTTCGACCAGCGTCGGCGGCATCAGCGATGGCGTGCCGCCGCCAAAGAAAATGGAGGAAAGCGGGCGTCCGCCGGTCAGCGCCGCCTCATGCGCCATGTCGGCCAGCAAAGCTTCCTGCCATGCGGCCACATCCACACTGTCGCGGACATGACTGTTAAAGTCGCAATAGGGACATTTCGATACGCAAAAGGGCCAATGAATGTATAAAGCGTGTGCGTCGCCGGGGGGCGGCGGAGATGCGGGGGGTAATGAGGCCATGGCTGGGGGCGGCTCTAGAGACTTTTTGCGCGGGCGGCTATGGGTTGCGCGGATATTGGGGGCTGCGCCGATATTGGCTTTGCTGACGAGCGGCCTCGCAACTGCGGCAGAACCGGAGGCGGCGACTGCGCCCGCTGGACCCGCCGCTGCCGCCGCTGCAACTGTCGTCATGCCGGCCGCTTATTATGGCATGCAGGAAGCGCCGCGCGGGCCTGACCTGTTGCGCGCGATTGTACTCGACATGCATAATGGCGAGCGGACGGCTCTGGGCGTGCCAGTGCTGGATTGGGACGATGCGCTGGCGGCGGATGCCGCGCGCTATGCCGTAGAAATGGCGAAAACGGGTCTGTTCCGTCATTCGCCGCGCAGCGGCCGGGCGATCCCCAGCGGCGAAAATCTGTGGATGGGGCCGCACCGCCTCTATGGCTATCAGGTGATGATCGGTTCCTTCCTGGACGAGCGCAAGCTGTTCCGGGTTGAAGGCAAGCTGCCCGATCTCAGCACCACCGGCCGCTGGCAGGATGTGGGTCATTATAGCCAGATGATCTGGCGGGGCACGCAGAAGGTCGGCTGCGCGTTGGGCGAGGGCGCGCAATATGATTATCTGGTCTGCCGCTATTTCCCGGCGGGCAATGCCTTTGGCAAGGGGCCGCTCGACGCCGAGGAGCCGCTGCCGGTGTCAGCAACTCCTGTGGCCGCGCCTCAACCGGTTGCCGGAACGGTCGTGGCGAGCGCTGCACAATAGGCGCTCGCGGATATTTCTGGCGACCATCGGCATTCTTCCTGCGGTGATGAAGGAGAAATGCCATGCCAATCCGGCACATAGTCATAAGCGGCCTGCTGATCGGTCTGGCGGGCTGTGGTGCGCCGACGCAGAAAAAGGCGACGGGTAGCGATGGCGGCAACGCGGTCGCCGATGCGGTCGCATCCTATAATGTCGCGCTTCCATCCACGCCAATGCCGGCCGCGCTGCCGGAGGTGGATGGCCAGCCTCTGTCCTGTGCGGCGGATATCGGGTCGGCGGCGGCGCAAAAGCGGGTGGCGATTTGTCGCAACGTCTCCCCGGCGACCCGGCCGCCCTGCAATGTCGCCAATAGCTGTGCGATGATCGAGGATGAGATTGCGCGCAGCTGCGCCCTGTTCGACGGGCAGGGTGAGCCAATGCCGGGGTGCGCGCCGACACCCAAAAGCATGGAAGCGGCCGCCGCGGTGGTGTCGCGCTATTATTCCGCCATCAACGCGCGTGACTATGCCACGGCCTGGAGCCAATGGGGCGAGGATGGTCGCCCCGGTCAGACGCTGGCGCAGTTCGAAGCGGGATTTGCGCAGACACGGACGACCCGGGTGACGATCGGCAGGCTGGAACCGGGCGATGCTGGCGCGGGATCCATCTATCAGACGGTGCCGGTTGCGGTCGACGCGCAGTTGGCCGATGGTGCGCGCCAGCGCTTCGTCGGCGACTATGTCCTCCGCCGCGTCAATGGCGTGGATGGCGCGTCGCCGGCGCAACTGCGCTGGCATATCGATTCGGCGCGGCTGAAGCCCGCGCCGGTGGGTTAGAAAACCGCCTTCACCAGCTGCGCGAAGGCATCGGCGCGGTGGCTCATCGCATGCTTGGCGTCCGGGTCCATTTCGCCAAAGCTGATGTCGTGGCCCAGCGGCTGGAACATCGCGTCATAGCCAAAGCCATTCTGCCCGCGCGGCGGCCAGACCAGCGTGCCGTCAACGCGGCCTTCGAATGCTTCGACATGCCCATCCGGCCAGGCGAGGGCGAGGGCACAGATGAAATGCGCGCCATGGCCGGCATCCGGTCCCTTGGCTTCCACGCCGTCCCACACTTTCTGCATCGCCATGTCGAAATCCTTGGTGGGACCGGCCCAGCGGGCGGAAAAGAGGCCCGGATCGCCATTCAGCGCCTCGACGCACAGGCCGCTATCGTCGGCCAGCGCGGGCAGGCCGGACAGGTCGGCCGCCTGCATCGCCTTCAATTCGGCATTGGCGATGAAGGTGGTGCCGGTTTCTTCCGGTTCGGGCAGGTCGAGCGACCCGGCGGAAATCGGCTCGATCCCATAGGGGCCGAGTAAAGCGGCGATTTCCCGCACCTTGCCGGCATTATGGCTGGCGATCACCAGCTTGCCCGGCTTCAGCTTGCGGATCGCCTGTTCCTGTCCGAATTCATCGCTCATCATTCACTACCCTGCATATCTCATGTTCCTGCGAAGGCAGGAACCCAGGGCGCCATGCGCGGCGCCCTGAACCCTAGGCTCCTGCTTTCGCAGGAGCACGGCAGAGTTGCAACGGTCCGAGCGGCTCAGCGCCCGGTCGCCACATCCTGCGCCGCGAAGATCTTCGCACAGCCAATGCGGGCGAGGCGAAGCAGGCGGAGCAGCTCTTCCTCGTCATAGGCCGCGCCTTCGGCCGTGGCCTGCACTTCGGCGAACTTGCCGTCGCCGGTCAGGATCAGGTTGGCGTCCGTTTCGGCATTGCTGTCTTCGGCATAGTCGAGGTCGAGGACGGGCGTGCCGTTGTAGATGCCGCAGCTGATCGCCGCGACCTTCTGGATGATCGGGTCTTCGGTCAGCGCGCCGCTGGCCAGCAGCTTGTCGACGGCGATGCGCAGCGCGACCCAGCTGCCCGAAATGGCGGCGGTGCGGGTGCCGCCATCGGCCTGGATCACGTCGCAATCGATCACGATCTGGCGTTCGCCCAGCTTCTTGAGGTCGACGATGGTGCGCAGAGAGCGGCCGATCAGGCGCTGAATTTCCTGCGTCCGGCCTGACTGCTTGCCCTTGGCCGCTTCGCGGCTGCCGCGGGTGTGGGTGGCGCGGGGCAGCATGCCATATTCGGCCGTGACCCAGCCCGAACCCGTGCCACGCAGGAAGGGAGGCACTTTTTCCTCGATCGAGGCGGTGCACAGGACGCGCGTGTCGCCGAAGCTGACGAGGCACGACCCTTCGGCGTGGATGGTGAAACCGGGTTCCATGGTGATGTCGCGCATCTGGTCGGGCGCGCGGCCGGAAGGACGCATAATATTTCTCCGAAACGATCAGGTGGCTGCGCTTAGCGCCCGGGCGCTCGGGAGGCCAGTGCCAAGCGTCAAAAGTTGCGATAAGAGGGCCGCATGAAGAGAGCGATGAAGATGGTTCCGGCGGCGCTGACCCCGGCGATGCTGTTGTTGGCGGGGTGTGTGACCGACCGGGAGAAGGTGGAACTGGAGCCGCCGGTCCGGGCGGGCGACACGATCCGCTTCACCGCCGGCCGCTGCTTTGGCGCCTGTCCCGCCTATACGTTGCGGGTGACGCCCGATGGCTCCGGCCTGCTGGAGCCAGAGCGCTTCACCGCCGTTCCCGGCCCGACCCGCTTCACCGTCAGCGCCGCGCAATATCGGCGGCTCCGCACTGCCCTTGGCCCCTATAAGCCAGTGGCGGGAACGACCAAGCGCATCGGCAATGGTGAAAATTGCACCCGCTTCGCGACCGACATGCCCGCCTATACGATCGAATGGACGCGCGATGGAGGGAAGAATGGGCCGAAGCCGACCCGGCTGGATTTCCAGTCGGGCTGCATGGACAGCCGCTATGCCCGGCTGCGCACGACGATTGGAGCGATCCCCAAGATGCTGGCAATCGAACCGATGTTGAAGCCCAAGCCAGCGAGCTGAACTGGGCCACAGCGACGCGACAGTTGAAAGTTCATAGTGTCGCGAGGGTGAATTGCGCCGATTTCGCCCTGATGCGACCGTTACGCGACAGCGAAGCGACGGAGTCGCGACATTCGGATAACGCTGACGCGACAACGGCGCGCCTGTGGCGCGACACAGAGGCGACAGGGAAGCGACCGCGACGCAACGGCTTTGCGCGCGGGGCGGGGGGCATGTCGTGGCGGACAGGGGCGGCCGGTTTCATCATGCAGGGTAGATCAAAAGATTGGCGCGTAGGACAGGGATGGCTCTGATCGCCATATAGTGATCATGCGGTCGGCTCGCTCCGCCTGCCGCCCTCTATCGCCTTGATTCAAGGCCGAGTATCGGCGCAGATCAACTTTCAGCCCCGGCCTTCATGGATGGGTGCAATGTCCATCATAATGGAATTTAAAGGGAATTGTGCGAAGCGCGGGTAGGAATAATGAATGGCCCGCTATGATCACGCATGACAATCCCGCTTTTTTGTCTTCGCCAGTTTCTGCCTGTCGCGCTGGCAGGCCGTGGATGAATCTGCCGTCATCGATGCTATTCATTCTATTTTTCTATGTCTCCATGGTGTTGATTGTAGCGCTGATAGCGCCATTTCCTTCAGGGGTTGATGAACTTCAGCATTTGTCTGTCGTGCGGGCGCAGTTTGAGCATCCGACATTGTTTCCCGATTGGAGCCATCAACTTATCCTGCAACGTGATGATATTACCAAATGGTCGCATGACGCCAATTATATCAATCACCCATCGCTTTACTATCTGATGCTGGCGCCCATTTATGCGTTTACCAGCAATCCCATCATCTTTCGTTTCGTCAATATACTGTTGTCAACGGCCGCGCTGCTTATTGTGTTGATCGCCGCCAGCCGCCGTTTCACGCGGGAAATTCTGCCCCCTCAGTTGTTTGCAATCCTGGCCATAAGTTTCCCCAAGGCCGCCATAGTGGGCGGGATGGTCAATAATGACAATCTGGCCGCCCTTGCCGCCGCCGCGCTATTTGGCGGATTGTTGGGCCTGCCTGGCGCAGGCTGGTGGATATTGGCGGGCCTGGCTATCGCAGGCTGGACGAAATTGACGGCCTTCATTGGGTTGGCGGTGGTTGCGGCCAGTTGGTTGGGCTTTGCTTTTCTGTCGGGCCAGATTCGCCTGACCGATCGCCGCCTATGGCTGGCGGGCGTGGGCATGGTGATCGGCGCATCCCATTATATGTTCACATTCTTGCGTATCGGCCAGTTGCTTTGGGTTAACGAAGATGTGTGGCGCATACCGGTGGCGGAGCGGCTGCATCTGGACATGATCGGTTTTGCGGCCTGGTTCTTCAAAGGCTATGTGCTGAAATGGCCGGTGTTGGAAATGGGCTATCCGTTTCAACTCGCCCTCATGACCATGGTCGTGCCGCTCCTGCTGGCGGCAGTCAGCTTGCGCTATCGAGACGCGCGGCCCTGGGCCGCCGCCTATATCGTGGGTTGGATCCTATTGCTGGCGATCCACTTCGCATTTGGCTGGCGCAGCTATGTGACATTGGGCGACCTCACCACAATGCAGACGCGCTACTATAATATTCTGTGGCCGGGTATCGCATTGGCGGCCGCCATGGCTGTTGCGCAAATTTCCCGGCGCTGGCGCTGGGCCGTGCTTGTAACGGAAATTATCTGCCTGTTGCCTACGGTCTTGGGCGGCGCGCTTTATGTCGCCATCTTTGGCGGTTAAGCGCTGTTTGGAAACTCGCCCGAGGCCGGCTTTGCCGTCGCAAGATGATGAATGGCGGCGATCGCCATTTCCAATCTCCCCGTTGAGCCGTCGCCCAAAGCCGACTACATCAGTAGCATGGCCGCTACCGCCTCTATCTCCGAACTGAATGATCGCGCGCGCGACGTGTTTCGCTTGGTGGTCGAAAATTATCTGGGCACCGGCCTGCCGGTGGGGTCGCGCACGATCAGCAAGCTGGGTCTGAGCCTGTCGCCGGCATCGATCCGCAACGTCATGCAGGATCTGGAGGAATTGGGCCTGCTCGCCGCGCCGCATACGTCCGCCGGGCGCATGCCGACCGAAACGGGGCTGCGCCTGTTCGTTGACGGCATGATGCAGGCGGCCGAGCCATCGCCCGAGGAGCGGCGCGCGATCGAGGCGGGGATCGTGGAAAACGGCCCGATCGAAGAAGCCCTGTCCGCCGCCACCGCGACACTTTCCGGTCTTTCGGCCTGCGCCGGCATCGTCATGGTGCCCAAGCGCGAGCCAGTGCTGCGCCAGTTCGGCTTCGTGCCGCTCAATGCCCGGCAGGCGCTGGCCGTGCTGGTGGGGCAGGACGGGACGGTTGAAAATCGGGTGCTGGACTTGCCCGAAGGCGTCAGTCCGATGGCGCTTAACGAAGCCGCCAATTTCATGTCGGCGCGCTTTGGCGGCCTGACCTTGCGACAGGCGGGTGAGGCGCTGGCGCGGGAGATGGAAGCGGAGCGCCACGCGCTCGACAGCAGCGCGCGCGATCTGGCGGCGCGGGGCTTGGCCATCTGGTCGCATGATGCCGATGATCGCCCGGTGCTGATCGTGCGCGGCCAATCGCATCTGCTGGATGACAGCGCCGCCGCCGACCTGGAGCGCGCCCGGCAATTGCTGGAGCAGTTGGAGGGCAAGCAGGAAATCTTGGACCTGTTGCGCGGCGCTCTGGCCGGCAGTGCGACCAAAATCTTCATCGGCTCGGAAAACAAGCTCTTTTCCCTGTCGGGTTCTTCGGTCATAGCCGCGCCCTACCGGGGCGCGGACGGCCGGGTCGTCGGCGTGGTCGGCGTGATCGGCCCCACGCGCTTGAACTATGCGCGGGTGATCCCCATGGTGGATTTCACAGCACAGACGCTATCGAGATTGATGAGATGAGCGAAAACAAAGAGAATATCGAAAATACCGAAGTCGTGGACGCGCTGCCCGAGGATGCCGCGCCCGCAGGAGATCCCACGGCGGACAAGTTCGCCGCGCTGGAGGCGGAACTCGCCACGGCCAAGCAGGACATTCTTTATGCCCATGCCGACACGCAGAATGTGCGTCGCCGGCTGGAAAAGGAACTGGCGGATGCGCGCGCCTATGCGTCGACCGCCTTCGCCCGCGATATCCTGTCGGTGGCCGACAATCTGAGCCGCGCGCTGGCGACCATCCCCGCCGACCTGCGGGAGGATGACAAGTTCAAGAGCCTGGTCGTCGGGCTGGAGGCGACCGGTCGCGAACTGGAAAGCGTGTTCGGCCGCAACGGCATCACCAAGCTGGAATCGGTCGGCCAGCCGCTTGATCCCAACAAGCATCAGGCGATGATGGAAGTCCCGTCGGCCGACGCCGAACCGGGCACCATCATCATGGAAATGCAGGCCGGCTACATGATCAAGGACCGCCTGCTGCGTCCCGCCATGGTCAGCGTGGCGAAGAAGCCGGACTAACCTTCCGGCTTGTTCATCCCGTTCGCCCTGAGCCTGTCGAATGGCCCCCCTTTCTGAAAGAGAAGGGCGGGGTTTCGACCGGCTCAGCCCGAACGGAGATTTTGTGTTTCACGACCTCAACCTCACCACCGATCGCCCGACGTTCGTCACCCATCTCGAATGTTCGCTGACGGGAGAGCGTTATGAGGCGGATCGACTGCATGGGCTGTCGGCGGCGGGCAAGCCGCTGCTGGTGCGCTATGATCTGGATGGCGTGCGGGCCACGCTGACCAAAGAGGCGTTGGCCGCGCGGCCGACGGACCTGTGGCGCTGGCGCGAATTGCTGCCGGTGCGGCAAACCTCCAACATCGTCAGCCTGGGCGAAAATGCGACGCCGCTCATTCCGCTGCCGCGCACGGCGCAGCGACTGGGCGGCGCGCATCTGCTGGCCAAGGATGAGGGTCGCCTGCCGACCGCATCGTTCAAGGCGCGGGGGCTGGTGATGGCGGTGTCCATGGCCAAGGAACTGGGCGTGACCCAGGTGGCGATGCCGACCAACGGCAATGCGGGCGCGGCGCTGGCCGCCTATGCGGCGGCCGCCGGCATGGAAGCGGTGATCTTCTGCCCGGCCGACACGCCCGAAGTGAATGTGCGCGAAATCGCGGCGCAGGGCGCGCGGGTCTATCGGGTCAACGGTTATATCGATGATTGCGGCGCGATCGTGGGGCAGGGGGTCAAGGAACGCGGCTGGTTCGATTTTTCGACGCTCAAAGAACCCTATCGGATCGAGGGCAAGAAGACGATGGGGCTGGAACTGGCCGAACAGCTTGGCTGGGAACTGCCTGACGCGATCTTCTACCCCACCGGCGGTGGCACTGGCCTGATCGGCATGTGGAAGGCGTTCGACGAACTGGAGAAGATCGGTTTCATTGGCTCCAGGCGGCCCAAGATGTTTGCGGTGCAGGCCGAAGGCTGCGCGCCGATGGTCCGCGCGTTCGAGCAGGGCGTGGAATTTGCCGAGCGCTGGGAGGACGCGCACACCATCGCCATGGGCATTCGCGTGCCCAAGGCAGTGGGCGACTTCCTGATCCTGCGCGCTGTTCGCGAAAGCGGCGGCGCGGCGCTGGCCGTGTCGGACGCGGCGATCGCGGCGGCGGTGCGCGTTGTGGCGCGCGACGACGGACTGCTGCTCTGCCCGGAGGGGGGCGCGACGCTGGCGGCATATCAGCGCGCATTGGACGAGGGGCTGATCGGTCGTGACGAACGGGCGGTGCTGTTCAATTGCGCCAGCGGCCTCAAATATCCGCTGGAGGATCAGAGCCGGACGCTCGACCGGCATGCGCCGATCGATTTCGCGTCGCTCTGAAGAAACCGGATGGGCGGGCCTGAACCCGCCCGTTCACCCTTAGAAACGATAGTCCCAGCCCAGGGTGAAGAGCCGCCCGCGCCCGGCGAAGAAGGCCAGATTGTCGTTGGGCAGGCGGGTGTCGCTATTATAGTCGATATAGAATTTATCGAACAGATTCTGGACGCTGAGATAGATGCCGCCCATTGATGCCGTGTCGTACCGCACATAGGCGTCGGTGACATTATAGCCGCCGAAATTGTTGCGCCGGTCCGGGTTCGCCTTGCCATGGAAATTGCGCGCCAGATAAAATTGGCTTTGCAACCGGGCCGAAAAGGGGCCGCTGCTGTAATTTGCGGCGACGTTCAGGCGGTCGGGCGAGATGTTGGTGCCATCCAGATCGGTGTCGACGATGCCGTCGGGATTGGCGCTGTCGCTGTCATAGCGGCCCTTGATATGGGCATAGCCGGTGGACAGTTTCAGGCCCGGTAGCGGCGTCTGTACGCCCAGATTGATTTCCAGCCCCTCGATTTCGACCCGCTGACGCTGGACGGTGAAGATGCCGTCCCCCTGGGCGATCAATATCTGTCCCTTGTCGCTGGAAGACCAGAAATAGGTGGCGCTGGCGTCGATCGGGCCGCGTTTCACCTCCAGTCCGATTTCCCGATTGTTGGACACGATCGGGCTGATGTCGAGATAATCGTCCAGGTCCACGCCCGCGACGCCGATCGATCGGGTAACGCGCCCGACATCGGGCATGGTGAAGCCTTCGGCGTAGCTGGCATAGGCGCGGATGCCCTTCAGCGGCTCAAGAATGACGCCGCCGTTCAGCAGCGCGTCGGAGAATTTGGGCTTGCCGCCATCAACATCGACGCCGCCATAATTGGGCGCGGTGGTGGAGGCGAGGGTGTGGAAATCGGCGATCTTCACCTGCACATTTTCCCAGCGCGCGCCGCCTGCCACGCGCAGCAATCCGTCGGCGATCTTGAGGTTCGCCTGCGCGAAGGGGGCGATGGAGCGGAAATCGCTTGGCGGCACCCAGACGCGATCCGTGACCATCAGCCGCTGTTCGGTCTTGTCGAACAATATGTCGAGGCCGACGGTGGTGGTCAGCGCTTCGAAACCGGGCAGGGCGCGTTCATAGCTGATCTTGCCGCCAATCTTGCGCGATCGATTTTGCGACTGGTCGAACAAGGTGCCCACAGGTGCGAGGCTGGGGTCCTGGAAAGTCGCGATCGCGGCGAATTCACCGCCGAAAATGTCGCGGCTGCGGTTGAAGAATAGTTGGGTGACGAGATTGCCGCCGGCCACGTCGCTGTCGGTGTAGGAGAGGGATGCGCTTTGGGTGCGGTTCGATCCGGGCGTGCCGGGCGCGTCGCCCTTGACGGCGGTTGTCGGCAGGCCGTTGGCGCGACTGCCGGCGAGCGGCACATAGTCGCCGTCGCCCTTCAGTTCATAGCGGTTGAGGATCAGGTCCAGGCGTCCGGTGTCGCCGACGGCATAGCCCAGCCGGGCGAAGAAATCGGTGGTCTGCGACGCCTGCGTCTCACCCTGCGTCAGGTTAATGCCGATGCGGCGATTGCGCGCATCGTAAAAAAGGCGCCGCGCTTTTCGTAGGAGGCGCCGACGGTGGCGTCGAAATCCCCCGCCTTATACTGGACCAGCCCGGCCGCCTTGCCGCCAAAGCCGTCGCCATCGAAACGGTCGCTGGCCGATCCCTGCACCAGCACCCGGCCGCTGATGCCCTCTTCCTTCGGCGCGCCGACCGTCACCTGATTGACGATGCCGCCAGTACCGCCAATGCCCTGCAAGGCGTTGGAGCCGTAAATCAGCTCGACACGGTCGATGAAGAAGCCATCGATGGTGAAGCCGTCGCGGCCGCCGTCGCGCAGCGGGGTCGACTGAGGAATGCCGTTGATGGCGTAAAGCGGCGATCGTCCGCGCAGCGTTTCGCCCGCGCCCGACAATTTGCCGCGCGTTGGCGAAAAGCTGGGCGTCAGGGTGGAAACGGCGTCGGTGACGGAGCCGGAAATGGCGATTTGCTGATCCAGCGTCTGTTTGTCGATCAGATCGATAGTGAGGGGCAACGCGCTTGGCGGCAGCATGGTGCGGGCGGCGGTTACGACGATCGGACCGCTGTCGTCATTCTGCGGGGCTGAATCTGCTTGCTGGGCGATGGCGGGCGAAGCCGTTGCGAGGATGATCGCGCAGAGCGCCGTCGCTGTAGTGAGATTGCCGTCGAACCGAAACATCAAGACCCCCAAATTTAGCTGGCAATCCTGCTATCGATAATCGATCGCAATAACAACCTTCTTTTGCAAGAGGGCGAGGGAACGGGGATGGCGAATAAGATATATCGCAACTCTTGACGCGACGCGCTTTTAAGATATATCGCAAAACATCATGACATATATGAAAGAGCAAATAATGCGTTTTCCCCATAATTTTCACGGTCGCCATGGCGGCCATCATCGCGATCCCCGCCATGGCCATCATCACGGGCATGGCCGCTTCGCTTTTCCTGATGGTTTCGGGCGTGGCCGCGGTGGGCCGTTCGGCGGCGATCCCTTTGGTGACGATGGCCTGCGCGGTGGCGGCGGGCATGGAGGCCGGGGCGGGCGCGGCGGCGGTGGCCGCCGGCGGCTGTTCGACAATGATGCGCTGCGGCTGATCCTGCTCAAGCTGATCGCGGACGAACCGCGCCATGGCTATGAACTGATCCGCGCGATCGAGGCGCTGTCGGGCGAAGCCTATGCGCCCAGCCCGGGCGTCGTTTATCCGACGCTGACCCTGTTGTCGGAAATGGACCTGATTGCCGAACAGCCGGGCGATGGCAGCCGCAAGCGCTTCGCCATCACGGATGCCGGCAAGGCCCAGATCGAAGAGCGTCGGGAGGCGCTGGACATGGCGCTGGAGCGGCTATCTCATCTGGCGCGCAAGGCCGAGCGGGTCGATGGCGGGCCAGTGCGTCGCGCAATGCACAATCTGCGCTTCGCCATCCAGCAACGCCTTGAAAAGGAAGGGGCCGATAACCAGACCATGTTCGACGTCGCCGCCCTGATCGACGAAGCCGTCAACAAGATCGAAAGGCTGTAATATGACCCTGACCGCAACCGTGCCGACCACCAGCGGGAGCCGCTATCTTCAGCAGCTCTGCAAGCATTGGAGCCACAAGTTCGAAACGGATTTCACCCCAGAACAGGGCGTCATCGCTTTTCCCATGGGGCCGATCCGCATGGCGGCGACGCCGGAGGCTCTGCTGGTGACGCTGGAGCCGGACGAAGGGGCCGACATCGAGCGGTTCAAGCAGGTGGTCGCCGAGCATCTCGACCGTTTCGCCTTCCGCGAGGCGCCGCTGCCCTTCGACTGGAAGTGATGCTCTTCACCCCATCTCCGTTCGCGCGAAGTGAACGGAGATGGGGTGATTTGCCTCAAATATCCTCGATCATTTCCGCCAGCACGGCCAGGCAATCCTTGGCCAGCTGGATCGACCGGGCCGGCGACCAGCCATAATCGGCGTCGGGCAGGTCATCATTGTCCTTGAACGGCATTTCCAGCGTCATTGCGACCGCACCAAAGCGTTCGGCGACCTGATTGGTCGACATGGACAGGTTCGCCTTGCCGGCCGCCGCGACGGGATAGCCCAGCCGCGTCTGGAAATCGGGCGTGCGCGCCGCCAGCGTGTCGCGATAGCGGTGATACAGATCGCTCTGCTTCGCGGTGATCGACGGGATGCCGTCAAATCCGGCGATGAAGACGGCCGGGATCGCCTCGTCGCCATGCACGTCCATCGCGAAATCGACGCCGGTGGCGTCCATCGCATTGCGCACCATCAGCACTTCGGGGCTTTTGTCCGCCGTTGGCTCATGCCATTCGCGGTTCAGGTTCACGCCCACCGCATTGGTGCGCAGATGGCCGCGCCGGCTGCCATCCGGGTTCATGTTGGGAACGAGGTGGATCGTCGCCTTTTGCCGCAGGAGCCGGGCGACCGGATCCTGTTCGTCGCACAGCCGCTCCAGCGCGCCTTCCATCCACCATTCGGCCATCGATTCGCCCGGATGCTGGCGGGCGTACAGCCACACCTGCTTGGGGCCTTCGCCCAGGGTCAGCAGGTCCATCGGCTGGCCGTCCAGCGTCAGCCCCAGTTCGCGATGGGCAACGCCCGGCTGGCTCGCGGCCCAGGCGATCAGGTCATGATGGCGCTCCATCGAATAGGGCGCGAAATAGGCGATCCACACCGCATTGCTGTCGGGCGTCAGGCGGATGGTCAGCGTGCCATTGTCATAGCTGGTGTCGGCCAGATACCAGTTCTCGCGGTCTTCGCTGACCCGCGCGCTATAGCCCGGCCAGCCGTCAGGATAGGCCGACGCGCCGCCATTGACGATCGCCAGCTCCACCTCGCGCCCGGCCGCATTGGCCAGGCGGAAATGGAACCACTGATAAAAGTCGCTCTGATGATCCGTCACGATCTCCAGCTCGGCGCGGACGCCGGCGGGAGTGTCGGTGATGGAAAGGGGGCGAATGTTGCCGCTGTCGAAGCCGCTGGAAATGCTGATGGTCATTTGACCGTTATAGTGCGCCCCGATTCACCCGGATAGCCCCCGATGAGGGCGGTTGCGAGTTTCTGCGCGGCCAGACCCGGCTGCGCGGCGGGCGTGCCCTGACGCGCCTCGGTGGTGGCGCGGCCTTCCCACACGGCGGTCGAATCGGCGCGGCGGCGCAACTGGATATGCAGTTCGGTGGTCACGATATCCTTGGGCTTGCCCGACAGGTTGATGCCCACGCCGACGCCCAGGCCGCCAAAGGTGCCGCCGCGACGGCCGCCGCCACTGCCCAGGCCGCCGCCCACCGCGACGCTGACAGGTTTGTCGCTGCTGCGGTCGACGCCCGACGGACGGAAGCTGCGGCTAAAACTGACCAGCGCGACATAGTCGCTCGTCGCGTCCGTTTGCGTCGGGGTGAAGCCGACCTGCTGAAACTCCTGCGACACCGCCGTCGCATAGGTGCGGAATTCCAGGCTGACGTCAGGATTGCCGGGCATTTCCTCAACCGCGATGCTGCCCGATCGCGCCGGATTGTCGACATGAAAGCGCGTGACTTCTACCCGCGGGGCCGCAGTTGCGCAGGCGGCAAGGGGAAGGGACAGGGCGGCGAGAAGGATCAGGCGCTTCGACATGGGGAGACTCCAAGGGGCATTCAGGCCAACGGACATTCACGCAATACACGGCGCGAGGGCTGTAATTCCTCCCAACGCCTGTAGCCATCCTCTTGCTGCATAAAGGATGAACGGAGTGCAAAAGAGAGTCGAGCGCCCTTGACTTTGCCCCGTTCGACCCATAGGGGCTGCGCTTCGATTTTCGACCACATTCAGATTCATCAAAGGCCGATAGCCATGAAGATCCGCAACTCGCTCAAGTCGCTCAAGGGACGCCACCGGGACAACCGCGTGATCCGTCGTCGCGGCCGTACCTACGTCATCAACAAGACCAACCGCCGCTTCAAGGCCCGCCAGGGCTAAAAGCAGGCGCTGCTCCTTCGGGGGCAGGTCTTGATAATGCGCAAAGCGCCCGGTCGATGATCGGGCGCTTTTCTGCGTTGGTTCGATGCGGCTTGGCGAATCGCGACTTTTCGTCATTGCGAGCGGAGCGAAACAATCCATTGGCGCACCATGGATTGTTTCGCTCCGCTCGCAATGACGGGCTGATATCAACCCTCGTCGCGGCCCTTCAACTCGTCGCCGCGAATCGCCGCGACGTGCAGCACATTGGTCGACCCCGGCGTGCCGAAGGGAACACCGGCCAGCACGATGATCTTGCCGCCCTTTTCGGCCATGCCGTGGCGCAGCGCCATGCGGCGCGCCTTGCCGATCATCTCCTCGAACGTGCCGATATCCTTGGTGCGGATCGCATGCACGCCCCAGGTCAGGCCCAGCTTGCGCGCGGTGTCGGCGCGCGGCGTCAGCGCCAGGATCGGCGCGGACGGGCGTTCGCGCGCCACGCGGCGCACCGTGCTGCCCGAAGAGGTGAAGCAGGTGATGGCGCTGGCTCCCACCACCGGCACGATGCCGCCCGTCGCCTCGGCCAGCGCGTCGGCGGTGGTCGGGTCGGGCAGCGTTTCGGTATAATGAAGCCGGCCATAATAGCCCGGATCGCGCTCGACACTGTGGGCAATGCTGTCCATCATCGACACCGCCTCGACCGGCCAGTCGCCCGCCGCCGTTTCGGCCGACAGCATGATCGCGTCGGCCCCGTCATAGACCGCCGTCGCCACGTCCGACACTTCGGCGCGGGTGGGGGAGGGGGACTTGATCATCGATTCGAGCATCTGGGTAGCGACCACCACCGGCCGGCCCATGCGCCGCGCCGTGGCGACGATCTGCTTCTGAAGCGGCGGCACCGCCTGCGGCGGCAGTTCCACGCCCAGATCGCCGCGCGCCACCATCACGCCGTCGGCCAGTTCGATGATTTCCTCCAGCCGCTGCACGGCCGATGGCTTCTCGATCTTGGCCATCAGCGCGCCGTAACCGCCCATCAGCTTGCGCGCTTCGGCCAGATCCTCTGGCCGCTGCACGAAGCTCAGGGCAATCCAGTCGCATCCCTGCTGCATCGCAAAGCTCAGGTCGCGGCGATCCTTGTCGGTCAGCGCCGGCACCGGCACGACGACGTCAGGCACATTCACGCCCTTGCGGTTGGACAGGGTGCCGCCAACCTCGACAATGGTGTCGATGCGATCGCCAGTAATGGCCTTCACCCGCAGCACCAGCTTGCCATCGTCCAGCAGCAGCCGGGTTTCGGGCACCAGCGCGGCATAGATTTCGGGATGGGGCAGGTTCACCCGGCGCGCGTCGCCCGGCGTTTCATCCCGGTCCAGAATGAAGGGCGCGCCCGTCTCCAATATGGCGAGGCCCTTTTCGAACGTGCCGACGCGCAGTTTGGGGCCTTGCAGGTCGCCCAAAATCGTCGTGGGGCGGCTGAATTCCTTTTCCAGCGTGCGGATGGTGGCGATGCGGGCGGCATGATCTTCATGCGACCCATGGCTCATGTTGATGCGGAAGGCGTCGGCCCCGGCGACAAACAGCGCCCGGATCATCTCGGGCGTATCGCTCGCAGGGCCAAGGGTCGCAAGGATGCGGACCTTGCGCGAGCGGGGCGGTAACTTCGTCATGTCTTCTCCTGACCGTCTGATCGCTGCTGACCTTGCCCAATGGCCTTGCCAGTGCGTCGTTATGGGTTATCCGTGCTGCACGACAGGATGATGTAGATCAGCGAAAGGATCGCCGATGACCGACAACATACTCACGGATGCGGTTGCTGCAACCGCCTTCCGTCGCCTCGTGGTGCATTTGCAGCACCGGACCGACGTTCAGAATATCGATCTGATGGGCAGTGCGGGCTTTTGCCGCAATTGCCTGGCCGACTGGATCGCGCAAGCAGACGGCAATCTGACGAAGGATGAGGCGCGCGAAATCATCCACGGCATGCCCTTTGCTGACTGGAAAGCGCAGCATCAGGGCGAAGCCACGCCTCAGCAGATCGCAAAGATGCAGGAGAGTGTGGCGAAGAACGCCGACACCCATTAGAGGCGTGCGCCAACCTGATTCACACTGACATGGAGTTATGACATGAGCGAGGGCAACGTCGCCGCCGACCAGCTACGCCTCTTCATCGAGCGCATCGAGCGTCTGGAAGAAGAGAAAAAGGGCATCGGCGACGATATCAAGGACGTTTATCTGGAAGCCAAGGCCACCGGCTATGACGGTAAGATCATGCGACAGATTATCCGTTTGCGGAAAATGCAGCCGCACGATCGGCAGGAAATGGAAGCGATCCTTCAGACTTACCTGTCCGCCTTAGGTATGGAATAAGGACGAGCATTAGTCATCCGGTTCCCGATACACGCTTTCGTAAAGAGCGAGTGTATCGGGATCGCCAGTCCGCAATTTTTCTACGAGGTCCTTTGTGTCTTGGGCATAGGCTGACATTTCTTTCAGCGTCGCTTCCATGACATTGGCGACCGTTGTCAAAAACCAGTCGAAGGCAACATATGCGTTCTCCAAATCGTGACGAGAAACAGCAAGGTCCTCGACTTTCTTGGGATGTGTGACGCGGTTTCTTAGGGTTATGGCATCCTTAAGATACTTCCAGCCTATGTGCATAAAATCGATCTTGATGCTGCACATATCTTCGGCTGTTTTTGTCGCGAGCCGGATCATAGCTGTGGTTGGCACGAAATTCTGCTTCTCTTTGATCTTCCCGGTTTCGCTGATGAAAAGCGAAGTTTCCGAGAAGGCCCATTTCAGTTTTGGCGTCGATACGTCCAGGCTTTCAGCTACCGAGAGAATGTGCATCCGATAAATCCAGGTCGCACCCTCCATAGCGGAAATGATGGTGCGTAGCGCGTTTCGTCTGTCGGATGCCGTATCCGACGCATTAACTTGACGCAGGACATGTTCGATGTCCGAAGCAAGGGTAGCCAAAAAAACTTAGTTCTTGAGTGGGCTGCTTTGGGTCCATCGATATTCCCTCTATGCTCGATCCCGATAACCTAAACTTAGACGCGAATTTTTGAAATGGAGAGCGCCCATGGCCGAGATCATCGTCAGCACCACCAGTCGTCTGGAGGGCAGGCCCGCGAAGGAATATCTCGGCATCGTCACCGGAGAGGTGATCGTGGGCGCGAACCTGTTCCGCGACCTGTTCGCCAGCGTCCGTGATATCGTGGGCGGGCGATCGGGCGCGTATGAAGATGTGCTGCAACGCGCCCGAGAGCAGGCGATTGCCGAAATGCGCACGCGCGCCGCGACCATGGGCGCCAATGCCGTGGTCGGCGTCGACCTCGATTATGAAGTCATCGGTTCCAATGGATCGATGCTGATGGTGTCGGCATCCGGCACGGCCATCCTCTACTGACCCTGCCGATCGCGATGTGCTGCGCCCTCCCGCGCCGGAGGTTGCCCTTGGGGCGGCCGCTGGTGTAAGGGCGCCCATCACTTTCAACCGGCAGATAAGAATTCAGGACTTATGGCAGGCCATTCCAAATTCAAGAACATCATGCATCGCAAGGGCGCGCAGGACAAGAAGCGCTCCTCGATGTTCTCCAAGCTCAGCCGCGAAATCACCGTCGCGGCCAAGATGGGCATGCCCGACCCGGACATGAACCCGCGCCTGCGTCTGGCGATCAACGCCGCCAAGGCGCAGTCGATGCCCAAGGACAATATCCAGCGCGCCGTCGACAAGGCGAGCAAGGGCGACACGGAAAATTACGAAGAAGTGCGCTATGAGGGCTATGGTCCGGGCGGCACTGCTATCATCGTGGAAGCGCTGACCGACAATCGCAACCGCACCGCCACCAATGTCCGCACCGCCTTCGCCAAGAATGGCGGCAATCTCGGTTCTTCGGGCGCGGTCAGCCATGGCTTTGATCGTCTGGGCCTGATCACCTATCCGGCGAGCGCCGGCGACGCCGAAGCGATCTTTGAAGCGGCGCTGGAAGCGGGCGCGGAAGATGTGTCGTCCAACGAGGACGAACATGAAATCTGGACCGCGATGGACGCGCTGCACGAAGTCGCCAAGGCGCTGGAAGCCAGCCTCGGCCCGGCCGATGGCGCCAAGCTTGCCTGGAAGCCCACCACCACCGTCGAAGTCGACGAAAGCAACGCCGCCACGCTGATGAAGCTGGTCGACACGCTGGAAGATGATGACGATGTCCAGACCGTCTGGGGCAATTATGAAGTCTCGGATGAAGTGATGGAGAAGCTGGGTTGATCTTCTTTCCCTCTCCCATCGGGAGAGGGAGGGAGGCGCATAGCGCCGGTAGGGTGAGGGCGATTGATCATCGCCCTTCGCCCTCACCCTCCCATGCTTCGCATGGGCCCCTCCCTCTCCCACAGGGAGAGGGCATTTGATCCTTCTCGGACTTGATCCCGGCCTTGGCACGACCGGCTGGGGCATTATTTCAGCCGACGGCAATCGGCTGACCCATATTGGCAATGGCCAGATCAAGACTGATTCGGGCATGTCGCTGGCGACCCGCCTGCTGGCGCTGGACCTTGCGCTGACTGACCTCATCCTCGAACATCGGCCCGATGGCGCCGCGGTCGAGGAGGTGTTTGTTAATGTGAACCCGCAATCGACGCTGAAGCTTGGGCAGGCGCGCGGCGTTATCCTGCTCAATGCATCACGCGCTGGCATGGAAGTGGGCGAATATGCCGCCCGCCTGGTCAAGAAATCCGTCGTGGGCGTTGGCAATGCGTCGAAGGATCAGGTCCACGCCATGGTATCGCGTCTGCTGCCCGGCGCGAAGATCGCCGGGCCGGACGCATCGGATGCGCTGGCGGTGGCGATCACCCACGCCCATCATCTGGCCAGCGCGCGGCGCGTGCCGACGCGCTGACCTGATCCGATAGGATTTTACCCGAACAGATCGCTCAGGAAATCGACTGCCGACCGGAAGCTGCGCCGGTCGGCGTCCGGGCTGTAGGCCAGCCCCTTTTCCGGCGTGTTCACGCCATGGTCGGTGAAGGCGTGGCCGGTATGGCCATAGGCGTGAATCTGCCAGTCGCATCCCGCTTCGGTCAGTTCCTTCGCCAGCGCGACGGTTTCTTCGGGCGGTGCGATCGGATCGTCCCAGCCATGGCAGATCAGCAACTTGGCGCTGATGGTCGCATTGGGGAAGGGCGGGGCCTGATACACGCCATGGAAGCTGACGCCGCCGGCAATGTCCGCGCCAGACCGTGCGAGGTCCAGCACGCAGCGTCCGCCAAAGCAGAAGCCGATCGCGGCCGTACGCGCGGCGTCGACTTCCGGCATGGCTTTGAGCACCGCATGGGCCGCGTTGATCCGGTCGCGCAGCAGCGCGCGGTCGGCGTTGAGCGGGGCCATATACAGGCCGGGATTGGCGTCGGCCCGGGTGGTGCGCTTGCCCTGCCCAAAAACGTCGACGACCAGAACGGCATAGCCCAGCGCCGCGATTTTTTCGGCATAGGCAAAATCGGCTTCCTTCGTCCCCAGCACATTGGGGAACAACAGGATGCCGGGCGCGGGCGCGGCGGCGGCATCCGCCACCGCCATGCTTTCAAAACCGTCATGCAGGATGGTGCGGCGCGTGATCGCCATGGGGTTAATCTCCTTTTGGGGTTCAGATGCTGCCGAAGCCGGGCGCTTCGCCACGTGCGGCGCTGTTGATGCGCCGGGGGCGTTTCCACCCGATGTTGGGCCGCTTGCGCAATCGCAGCGTGGGCCAGTCGCCCCGGTTGCTGCGTTCGGCAAGGCGCATGCCCTGTGCGCGATAGGCGGCGATCACATCGTTCGCCTGTTCGTTCAGCAGGCCGGCGAGGACAATCGTGCCGCCATCCTCCACCAGCGCACAGAGTGACGGGGCCAGTTCGATCAGCGGACCGGCCAATATATTGGCGATCAGCAGATCATAGGGCGCCCGGCCGACGATTGCGGGATGGTCTGCGCCTGCCGCCGTCACCAGCGCCAGGCGGCCCGCACCGTCGCCCAGTGGGATGCCATTGTCCCGCGCATTGTCGGCGCTGATCTCGACCGCGACCGGATCGATGTCCGATGCGATGGCATGCGCGCGGGGCCACAGGTGGAGCGCGGCGAACGCGAGCAGGCCGGTCCCCGTGCCGATATCGGCCACGTTGCGGAACCGCATGCCGACCTGCCGCATCCGGTCCAGCATGGCCAGGCAGCCGACCGTGGTTTCATGCTGGCCGGTGCCAAAGGCGCGGCCCGCCTCGATCAGCAAATTCACATGATCGGGAAGTTCCGGGTCGCTGGCGATGTTGCGGACATGGAAACGGCCGGCCGTCACCGGCTCCAGCCCCTGCTGGCTCATTGTCACCCAATCTTCGTCGGGCAGAGCCTCGACCAGCGGCTTGGTGCCGGCGGCGCTGGGGACCAGCGTTTTGAGCAGCTTGATCGCGGCGGGGCTGGGTTTGCCTTCGAAATAGGCGTCGAGCCGCCAGACTGTCTCATCGTCTTCCGCCTCGCTGGTCATCAGCACCGGCGGCCGCTCCATCAGGGCGAAGGCGGCGATATCCCCATCCAGCGCTTCGGCTTCGGCGCGGGTGCAGGGCAGGGTGACTTTCCAGCTTTGGACGGTAGCGACGACATCATTCATGCCGCCGCCTTTAGACCAGCGGCGAGGGGAGGGGAAGTATCAGCCCAATCTCAGGCGACCTGCCGTCCGAAATCCGATGACGCATGCCGCAGGCTGGCGAGCTTGCCTTCCACGCTTACGAAGCCGCGCTCCAGCTGGTCGATTTCCGACGCGACGACTTCGGTGTCCTGGCGGATCGCCGAAATGGTGGTCGACATCGAATCGGCGGCCAGCGCGGTTTCATCGACGGCGGCGGTGATCATGGTGACGGTCTGCGCTTGCGCGTCCATCGCGTGGCGAATGCGTTCGGCGCTCGCCTGCACTTCGCCCACCGTGTCGCGAATGCGCTGGTTGGTTTCCACCGACTGGCGGGTCGATGCCTGAATGTCGGCGATCTTGCCGGCGATCTCGTCCGTGGCGCGCGCGGTCTGGTTGGCCAGGCTCTTCACCTCCTGCGCAACCACGGCAAAGCCGCGTCCGGCGTCGCCCGCGCGGGCGGCCTCGATCGTGGCGTTGAGTGCTAGCAGATTGGTCTGCCCGGCAATGTCGCGGATCAGGCCCAGGATCGATTCGATCGACTTGGCATGTTCGGACAGGGTGGCGGACATGGTCACGGCATCGCCCGACTGGGCCGACGCGCGGCGGGCCACTTCGGCAGAACTTTCGACTTCGGTGCGTGCGTCCTCGATCGCGCGGATGAGGCCGGCGGAGGTGCGGGCGGCTTCGCGCATGGCCAGCGCCGACTGCTCGGCGGCGGCGGCGACTTCGGACGCCTTGCCCAGCATGCCGCGCGTGGCGGCCGACGCATCCTTGGCCTGTTCGCGCAGCGATTCGCCCAGTTTCGACGCACCGTCGATTTCGCCGACAATGCGCTGTTCGAACAAGGTGCCATAGCGCTGCCGTTCGGCGCGCTGGGTTTCGGCCTGATCGGTGGCCAGCACATTGCTCATGAAGCCCGAATCGATCATCGCGATCTGCAGCATCGCGCGCAACAGGCGCTGACGCTTCGCCTGATCTTCGGTGGAGCGTTCCCAGATGAGGTCGCACACCCGTTCATTGGCCACGGCGACGGCATTGAGCACCGCGCGCACCGATACGCCATGTTTGCGGGCGTGGCGCACGCAATCTGCGGCGGATGCGGCCCAGCGCCCTTCGCCAAAATGCAGCATCTTTTCCTGCACATAGCGGCGCGATTCCGATTCGATCCGGGCGATGATCGTCCCGCCCAGCTGCTGTTGCAGCCCGGTTTCGCGCATATAGGTGGTGAAGAAAATCGCGCCCACGCTGTCCAGATCGTCGCTGATCAACTCGCCGATTTCGCGTGCGGTCCGCGCAATTGCGCCGGTGGGATCGACTTCCGCCAGATAGTCCGATGTCGTGATGGCGGCGGGAAGGGTGGACGGCATGAAGGAACGGCCCCTGCAGGTGACGTGATCGGTTCTCTTGTCGTCTTTAGCGCAGGGTGGTTAATCACTTCTTATGCGTGGTCGATTGTCGTGATCCATGGGCTGGCGAATTTCTCTTGCCTTCCGCTGCTTGCCCTCTTGGCGCTTCGCTCTTAAGGGGACGGGACTCAGGGACAAGTATCAAGGACTAGGGTAGACATGGCGCGTTCCACCAGCCGGCCACTCTCGCCGCATTTGACGATCTGGAAATGGGGACCGGCCATGGCCGTCTCCATCATGCACCGCGTGACGGGCAATGGGCTGGCGACCGCCGGCGCGCTCGGCCTCGTCTGGTGGCTGATGGCCGCAGCCAGCGGGCCGGAAGCCTATGCGACCTTCGTCGCCTGCGCGACGTCGCCGATCGGCTATCTGGTGATGGCGGGCCTTTCCTGGTTCTTCTTCCAGCATCTTTTCTCCGGCCTTCGCCATTTCGTGCTCGATATGGGCGCCGGCTATGAGCTGAAGAACAACAAGATCTGGTCGCTGCTGACCTTTGTCCTGTCCACTCTCGCCACGCTGGCCTTCTGGGCCGCGATCTGCACGGGGAAATTCTGATGGGAACCGGAACCGGAATTGGCCGCGTCCGCGGTCTTGGCTCGGCGCGGCATGGCGCGCATCACTGGCTGGCGCAGCGTTACACCGCCGTCGGCAACCTGCTGCTGGTGCTGTGGCTGCTTTTCAGCCTGATCGCGCTGCCCGGCCTCGACTATGAAAGCGTCGTCGGCTGGATTTCCCACCCGCTGGTCGCAGTGCCGCTGATGCTGATGGTGGTCAGCATCTTCATGCATCTGCGCATGGGGATGCAGGTGATGCTGGAGGATTATGTCCATGACAAAGGTCTGGCCTTCTTCTCCATGCTGCTGCTGAACTTCTATGCCTTTGGCGGTGCGGCCGCGGGCGTCTTCGCGATCGCCAAGATCGCCTTCATCGGGATCGTGAAATAATGAGCGACGCCTACAAGATCATCGACCACACCTACGACACCGTCGTCGTGGGCGCTGGCGGTTCGGGCCTGCGCGCCACCATGGGCAGCGCCGAAGCGGGCCTGAAGACCGCCTGCATCACCAAGCTGTTCCCGACCCGCAGCCATACCGTGGCGGCGCAGGGCGGCATCGCCGCGTCGCTGGGCAATAACAGCCCCGATCACTGGACCTGGCATATGTTCGACACCGTCAAGGGGTCCGACTGGCTGGGCGATCAGGACGCGATCGAATATATGGTGCGTGAAGCGCCCGCCGCCGTGATCGAGCTGGAACATGCCGGCGTGCCGTTCAGCCGCAACCAGGACGGGACCATCTATCAGCGTCCCTTCGGCGGCCACATGCAGAATATGGGCGCCGGCCCGCCGGTGCAGCGCACCTGCGCCGCGGCCGACCGCACCGGCCACGCCATGTTGCACGCTCTGTATCAGCAGAGCCTGAAATATGATGCGGACTTCTACATCGAATATTTCGCCATCGACCTGATCATGGAAAATGGGGAATGCCGTGGCGTCATCGCCATCTGCATGGAAGACGGCTCGATCCATCGCTTCAAGGCGCATGCGGTGGTGCTGGCGACGGGCGGCTATGGCCGTTCCTACTTCTCCGCCACTTCGGCGCACAGCTGCACCGGCGACGGCGGCGGCATGGTGCTGCGCGCAGGGCTTCCGCTCCAGGATCTGGAGTTTGTTCAGTTCCACCCGACCGGCATCTACGGCGCGGGCGTGCTGATCACCGAAGGCGCACGCGGCGAGGGCGGCTACCTCACCAACTCCGAAGGCGAGCGTTTCATGGAACGCTATGCTCCCTCGGCGAAGGATCTGGCGTCTCGCGACGTCGTCTCGCGCTCGATGGCGATGGAAATGCGCGAAGGGCGCGGCGTGGGTCCGAACAAGGATCACATCTTCCTGCACCTCGACCATATCGATCCCAAGGTGCTGGCGGAGCGTCTGCCGGGCATCACCGAAAGCGGCAAGATTTTCGCGGGCGTCGACCTGACCCGTCAGCCGCTGCCTGTGACCCCGACCGTCCATTATAATATGGGCGGCATCCCCTGTAACTATCATGGTCAGGTGGTGACGAAGGTGGGCGACGATCCGGAAGTGATCGTGCCGGGCCTCTACGCGGTCGGCGAAGCGGCTTGCGTGTCGGTCCATGGCGCGAACCGCCTCGGCTCCAACTCGCTGATCGACCTTGTCGTGTTCGGCCGTGCGACCGGCCTGCACCTCAAGGAAAATCTCAAGCCCAACGCCAGCCATCGTCCGCTGCCGGCTGATGCAGCCGATCTGGCGCTGTCGCGTCTGGACAAATATCGCAATGCCAAGGGCGGTTCGCCCACGGCGCAGATTCGCCTCGAAATGCAGCACACCATGCAGAAGCATGCCGCCGTGTTCCGTGACAGCGAACTGCTGGCCGAAGGCGTCAAGAAGATGGAACAGGTCAACAAGCGGATGGAAGACGTCGCCGTCTCCGACCGTTCGCTGATCTGGAACACCGACCTCATTGAGACGCTGGAACTGGACAACCTCATGGCTTCGGCCGTGTGCACCATGGTCAGCGCGGAAAACCGCAAGGAAAGCCGCGGCGCCCATGCGCATGAGGATTTCCCGAACCGCGACGACGAAAACTGGATGAAGCACACCATCAGCTGGTTCGAAGGCTGGGGTGGATCGGGCGGCAAGGTGACGCTCGATTATCGCCCGGTCCATGACTATACGCTCACGGACGAAGCCGAATATATCAAGCCCAAGGCCCGCGTTTACTAAAGCGCTGCGCCGACAGGCCGAAACATGCGGGAAGGGGGCGAGCCGAAAAGGCTGGCCCCCTTTTTGCTTTCACGATCCATTTGTTTGGGAATGACGATATGACGCAGGACGCCTTGGCCATCCTCTATCAGGCGCTGCCCCCGCCGGTGATCGACGGCCTGCGCAAGGATGCCAAGCCCGGCGGCTATTCCGATGGCGGAGCCGATATCGCCTTCGTGCTGCGCGGCCGGGGCCATCGGGTGCTGACGCCGGTGGCCGATCCCGATCCGGCCCGGCCGCTCGACTGGGTGTTTCCCGACACGGTAGAAGGTATCGCGGCGGCCATGGCGGCAGGGGCGACTGTTCTGTGGGCGAATAGCGTGCTGTTCGAAGGGCATCCGCTGGAGGCCGTGCTGGGGCAGGTGCGGATCGTTGGCCAACTGCCCGCACTGATGCAGCGCCATGACGACAAGTTCGCGACCAACCAGATGCTGGACGAAGCGGGCCTGCCGGTGGCGCGCTCCTTCCTGCTGGCGCAGGCGGGACGGCCGGGCGTCGTTGCGCTGGCCGATGTGGAGGGCGCGCTGGCTCAGGCCGGTCTGCGCTTCCCCCTCATCGTGAAGCCCGTGCGTGGGCGCGGTAGTCAGGGCGTCAGCCGCGTCGCCGATCTGGCGGCTCTGCTGTCGGCGGCGACCGGCCTGATTGTGGACGCGAAATTTGGCGACACGCTGATCATCGAGGAATATCTGGCGGGCGAAGAAGTCACCGTCACGGTGATGCCGCCGGTCGATGGCGTCTATCGCGCGCTGCGCCCGGTGCGGCGCTTCAACCAAGAGGACGGCGTCGCGCCCTATAATGGCGATGTCGCGGTGACGGCGAACAGCGTTGCGATCGACGAAACGGAACTGGCGACGCCGGCCGTGCAGGCGATGCTGGATGCGTGCGTCCGCGCGGCGGCTCTGGTCGGTGCGCGGGCGGTGATCCGCATCGATTGCCGCGCGGACGCCAGCGGCGAGTATAAGCTGTTCGACCTCAACATGAAGCCAAACATGACCGGCCCCGGCCGCCCCGGCCGCGACGATCAGGATTGCCTGTCCGCCATCGCCGCCCGCGCGGAGGGGTGGGATTTCGCGCAGTTGCTGGAGGCGATGCTGGTGGCGGCGTGGTGAGGGAACTGCAACCAGCCATCGGCGAAAATTCCCTAACTTCTCGCATATCACATATGGAAAGTCAGGCCATAGCGGCGTGAGGGCGTGTAGGACAGGGGGAGGCGAGGCGCGCTGGGGCATGACGAAAGGGTGATGACTGCTGACGGCCAAAGGCAGACATAATTAGCCCCTCCCTTTCAAGGGAGGGGGTGGGGTGGGTGCGAGCGCAGCGAGCTTACAATCTATCGGTGTAAAGCGTCGCTGACGCGACGCTCCCCACCCCAACCCCTCCCCTGAAGGGGAGGGGCTTATAGCAGGAAACCACCCGATTCAGCCTTCAGAACCGCTGAACGGCAACAGCGCATCATACACCGCGCGCGCCGGCTTGCCCTGTACCGCCGCGCCTTGCCGCAGCAAAAATGCATGGCGCACAATCTCCGCCTGCTGCTCTATCCCATAGCGGTCGAACGGTCGGCCCGGCACGACATCATAAGCATAGCGGCAAAAGGGATGGCGCATCAGCGGCAGCCAATATTTGCCCGATCGCTGCGCCTGCCACACATGGGTCATCTCATGGATGAAATGCCCCTGAATATGCAGGGGGCTGTCGCAGAAATCGGCGCAGAACAGGCCGCCTTGCGGATGGAACCACAGGTCGCCATCGGGCGCCATGGTCACGCCCTTTGGCTGGAACGGCCACCATTTGCGCGCATGCACCCGCACCCGGCCATAGTCGATCGCCCGCCCGAACATCGATCCGGCCAGCGCGATTTCCGGCGCAGTAAGGGGCCGGCTGGTCAATTGGCGGCGTTGTCGGCGGGCTTGGGTGCGGCCGCGCCCTCCGGCTTGCGGATCACCGCATCCACCAGCAGCCGGTCGCCATTGGCCATCAGGAAAGTCATCTGCATCTTGCCCCGGCTGATCGCCGTGTCATTGACGCCGAAGATCATCAGATGCTTGCCGCCCGGCGCGAAGGCGACCTGACCCTTGGCCGGAATATCGACGCTGTCGATCGCCTCCATCGTGGTCATGCCGTCCTTGCTGACCGTCTCATGCATTTCGACCTTCAGCGCATAATCGGTCATCACGCCGCGCAATTGCGTGCCCGCGTCGCCGCCATGGGCGACGAAATAGCCGGCTGACGGCGCATCTTTATTGGGGGACAGTCGCACCCATGCCTGATCGACATAGGACGGGGCAGGGTCGCCGCAGGCGCTCAGCGCCAGCGGGGCAACCAGGGCGAAAAGGATAAAAGGCGCGCGCATCCCACACTCCATGGCGACAGTGCATAACTGTCTCGTTTCCGGTCAGACCATGACTAATCGCGCCCGATCCTTGTGCCAAGCGAAAGCGCGCCTATATCCCCCAGTGCAAACCGGCCTTGCCTTGGCGCTTCTGTGAGGTATTGGGCCGTCAACCGCTGAATATTTGGGGTTACAAGAGGAAGAGATGGCAAAAGTTATCGGGATCGATCTGGGCACCACCAACAGCTGCATCGCCGTGATGGACGGCGGCAAGCCCAAGGTCATCGAAAATGCGGAAGGGGCGCGCACCACCCCCTCGATCGTCGCCTTCGCCAAGGATGGCGAGCGTCTGATCGGTCAGCCGGCCAAGCGCCAGGCAGTCACCAACCCGGACAACACGATTTTCGCGGTGAAGCGCCTGATCGGCCGCCGCTTCGATGATCCCATGACCCAGAAGGACATGGAACTCGTCCCCTATGATATCGCCAAGGGTCCGAACGGCGACGCCTGGGTCAAGGCCGGTGGCGAGCAGTATAGCCCGTCGCAGATCAGCGCCTTCATCCTTCAGAAGATGAAGGAAACCGCCGAATCCTATCTCGGCGAAACCGTGACGCAGGCGGTCATTACCGTTCCCGCCTACTTCAACGACGCCCAGCGTCAGGCGACCAAGGACGCCGGCCAGATTGCGGGCCTGGAAGTGCTGCGCATCATCAACGAGCCGACTGCGGCTGCGCTGGCCTATGGTCTCGACAAGCAGGACGGCAAGACCATCGCCGTCTATGACCTTGGCGGCGGCACCTTCGACATTTCGATCCTCGAAATCGGCGACGGCGTGTTCGAAGTGAAGTCGACCAATGGCGACACCTTCCTGGGCGGCGAAGATTTCGACGCCAAGCTGGTGGAATATCTGGCCGCCGACTTCAAGAAGGCGGAAAGCATTGACCTGACCAAGGACAAGCTGGCCCTTCAGCGTCTGAAGGAAGCTGCTGAAAAGGCGAAGATCGAGCTGTCCTCGGCCCAGACGACCGAAGTCAACCTGCCCTTCATCACCGCCGACCAAAATGGTCCCAAGCATCTGGTGAAGACCATCACCCGCGCCGATCTGGAACGCCTGGTGGCCGACCTCATCAAGCGCACGATGGAACCGTGCAAGAAAGCGATGGCGGACGCGGGCGTTTCGGCCAGCGAAATCAGCGAAGTCGTTCTGGTCGGCGGTATGACCCGCATGCCCAAGGTGCGCGAAGCCGTGAAGGAATTTTTCGGCAAGGAACCGCATACCGGCGTGAACCCGGATGAAGTCGTCGCCATGGGCGCGGCCATTCAGGCCGGCGTGCTGCAGGGCGACGTCAAGGATGTGCTGCTGCTGGACGTGACCCCGCTGTCACTGGGCATCGAAACGCTGGGTGGCGTGTTCACCCGCATGATCGACCGCAACACCACCATCCCCGCCAAAAAGTCGCAGGTCTATTCGACCGCCGACGATAATCAGCAGGCGGTGACGATCCGCGTGTTCCAGGGCGAGCGTGAAATGGCGGCGGACAACAAGATCCTCGGCCAGTTCGACCTGCTCGGCATCCCGCCCGCACCGCGCGGCGTGCCGCAGATCGAAGTCACGTTCGACATCGACGCCAACGGTCTGGTCAATGTCTCCGCCAAGGATAAGGGCACCGGCAAGGAACAGCAGATCCGCATCCAGGCGTCGGGTGGCCTCAGCGACTCGGACATCGACCAGATGGTCAAGGATGCCGAACGCTTTGCCGAAGACGACAAGAAGCGTCGCGAAGCGGCCGAAGCCAAGAACAACGCCGAAAGCCTGGTCCACACGACCGAAGCGCAGCTGGCCGAACATGGCGACAAGGTCGACGCATCGCTGAAGGGTGAAATCGAAGCCGCGATCGCGGAAACCAAGACCGCGATCGAGGGCGGCGACGCCGAAGCGATGAAGGCCAAGGCGCAGGAACTCGCCACGGTCGCCATGAAGCTGGGCCAGGCCATTTACGAGAAGGAGCAGGCCAATGCGGCCGCTCCGGGCGCCGACGCGCCCAAGGCTGACGACGATGTCGTCGACGCCGAATTCTCCGAAGTGGACGACAACAAGGCGTAAGCTATGCCCATCGCCCGTCATTGCGCTATCAGCGACGATGACGGGCGAAGCGGGCGGGGGCCTCTATGACTACCGAAGTTGATTATTACGAGCTGCTCGAAGTCGAGCGCACCGCAGATGGCGCAGCGCTCAAGAGCGCCTATCGCAAGCTGGCGATGAAATATCACCCGGACCGGACCGGGGGCTGCACCGACAGCGAGGCCAAGTTCAAGGCCGTGTCCGAAGCCTATGAATGCCTGAAAGACCCGCAAAAGCGCGCGGCCTATGATCGCTATGGTCATGCGGCCTATACCAATGCCCAGTCGGGCGGCGGTGGCGGCGGCGGTTTCCGTGGCGGCGCGGGCGGCTTTTCCGACCTTGGCGATATTTTCGAGACGATTTTCGGCCAGTCCGGCTTTGGCGGACAGGGCGGCGGCGGGCGTCAGCAACAGCGCCGCGGCGCGGACCTGCGCTACGACATGGAAATCACGCTCGACGAAGCCTATCATGGCAAGAAGACCGAGATTGCGATCGACGTATCGGCCGCCTGCGATGCGTGCGACGGGTCGGGCGCGCAGCCCGGCACCGGGGTCAAGACCTGCGGCACCTGCGCCGGCCATGGTCAGGTCCGCGCGCAGCAGGGCTTCTTCGTGGTCGAACGCACCTGTCCATCCTGCCATGGCGCAGGGCAGGTGATCGAAAGCCCCTGCCGCTCGTGCCGGGGCGAAGGGCGCGTCGACAAGCCAAAGACGCTGTCGGTCACGATCCCCGCTGGCGTCGATGAAGGCACGCGCATCCGCCTGACCGGAGAGGGCGAAGCTGGCGCGCGTGGCGCACCGGCGGGCGACCTTTACATCTTCCTGCATGTGAAGCGGCACGCGATTTTCGAGCGCGATGGCACGACTTTATTCTGCCGTGCGCCGGTCAGCTTCACCACGGCGGCGCTGGGCGGTATGATCGAAGTGCCGGGGCTGGATGGCTCTCGGCATCAGATCAAGATTCCGACCGGCATCCAGTCGGGCAAGCAAATCCGCCAGCGGGGCGCGGGCATGCCCGTCCTCAACGGGCGCGGGCAGGGCGATCTGGTCATTCAGGTCGATGTCGAAACGCCGACCAAGCTGACGGCCAAGCAGAAGGAACTGCTGGAAGCCTTCCGCGAGACGGAAACGGGCGAGGAATGCCCGCAATCGACCGGCTTCTTCTCCAAGCTCAAGGAAATCTGGGGGGACTAACGTCCTTCCCATTTCAGCCTCCGTTCGTTTCGAGCGAAGTCGAGAAACAGTTAGCACGGCGCTAGCCGCTTCTCGACACGCTCGAAGCGAACGGATTATGGAGCGTGTGTCCGCCCCCGCCGCGCCCACCAGTAAAAGGGCAGGCCCGCCAGCATCAGCACTATGCTCGATCCGCTGGCCACGACACCCGCGCCCCACAGCGTCCACAGCGCATAGCCCAGCCCGATGACCGCGGCGGGCACCACCAGCCGGAACCGCAGGCTGGCCAGCGCGCAGCCGACATAGAGCCACAGGGTCGCCGATGTCGCCAGCAGCGCCATGGCGGTGAACAGCGCCACCAGCCCCTGCAAACTGTTCGCCACCAGCATCAGGCTGGCCAGTACCGTCGACAGGATCAGCCCGCGCACCGGCGTCCCCTTTGCGTCCGTCGCCGCCAGCCAGTGCGGCAGTTCGCCCGCCCGCGCCATCGCCAGCGGCACCTCGCCCTGCAACAGCGTCCAGCCATTGAGCGCGCCAAGGCAGCTGATCACCACGAAGATCGCGATGAAGCTGGCGGGACCGGGCGACCAATAATGGCTGACGAACGCGCCAAAGGGCGATCCGGTCTGCGTCTCGGCCGCCGGCAGGGTCAGGGCAATGCCCGAACAGACGAGCAGATAGATAAGGCCCGTCGCCGCGGTGCCGATCAGCGTGGCGCGCGGGATGGTGCGCGCAGGATCGCGCACCTTGTCCGCCGCGACGCTGGCCGATTCAAAACCCAGCAGCGCCCACAGGGTCAGCGCGGCCGATGCGGTGATGCCCGCGCCCGTCAGCCCCTGCGCGGGGAAGGGGGCGACCTGCGCCTCGCCGCTGCCCAGTACGACCACCAGCAGCACCAGCACGACGGCGATCGGGATCAGCTTGATGATCGTCGTGCCGATCTGCGCCATGCCGGCCGCGCGCGCGCCGATCAGGTTGATGCCGGTCATCGCCCACAAAAAGGCGATCGAGCAGACCGCACCCACGCCCGGCTTCGCCAGCGCGGGCAATATGCTGCTCAGGTTCGCGGTCGCGGCGACGGCTATAGTGACATTGGTGATGATGATCGACAGCCAGTAAATCCACCCGATCGCAAAACCGGCGAGCGGCCCATAGGCCCGCGCGATCATCTGCGATGCATTGGCGTCCGGCATCGCCACGGTCAGCCGCGCAATGACGAAGGCCAGCACCAGCGACCCGGCGATGGTGAACACCCACCCCGCCACCGCATCCCAGCCAAAGGGTGCGAGCGATGCGGGCAGCAGGAACACGCCAGATCCGATCATATTGCCCATCACCAGCGCGATGCAGGCGGCAAGGCCCAGAGTGCGGGAGGAGGAGCCGGTCACGGCTCCGTTGGGATTGTCATTCATGCCGGAATGCTACTGGCGCAGCCGGCGGATTGCTAGGGGAAGGGGGCAACCTATTCCCCTCCCGCTTGCGGGAGGGGCAGCGAGACTTGGTTCGGCGTAGCCGGAGCTAGTCGCAGCGGGGTGGGCACTTGCAACTTTGCGCCAGCCCACCCCCTAGCCCCCTCCCGTAAACGGGAGGGGGAACAGTCCTCCGCTCACCTCAGCTTCCACTTCCTGCAATCGCGTTCGATTCCATTGCATTTGCGAAAAGCCCCCGGCAGGACCAAATAGGCTTTGATGCTGCAACGCAGCAAATATCCCTAATCGAGGCTCTGTAATGTTTTCCCTGCTGTCGCTCTATTTCGCCTATCGCCGTGATGTCGTGTCTGCCGAGCGTTACATCGCTGCGCTGAACAAGACCAAGACGCCGGTGGCGGACGATGTGACGCCGGTTCCGGCCGAAGAAGCGCTGCCGCTCGCAGCATAAGCGTTCTGAAGTCGGCTGATACAGCCGACGGCCCGCAGAAGGCGGGAAAGGGAACGTCTTCTGCAAAAAAGGCGGCTGTCCTTTCGGAAGCCGCCCCTTGCATGACTGTTGTTCTGGCCGCCCCGATCAGGCGGCCAGGAACATATCCGGGTCCAGCGCCATCAGCGCATCGGCGCCGCCCTCGATCTTGCGGCGCAGCGATCCGGCATCGGGCATGACCCGTTCGGCAAAGAAGCGCGCCGTCACCAGCTTGGCTTCCAGATATTTAGCGTCGCCCTCGCCCGCCGCGATCAGCGCGGTGGCGGCCTTGGCCATGCGCAGCCACATCAGGCCGGTCGCGACGATGCCAAGGATGTGCATATAGTGATGCGCGCCGGCCCCGGCATGTTCGGGGTTCTTCATCGCATTCTGCATCAGCCACATGGTCGCCGCGCCCAGCTGGCCGCTGGCCTTTTCCAGCGCGTCGGCGATCGGTGCCAGCGTCTCGTCCCCCTTGGCGGTGGCGACTTCCTCCGCCACCATTTTCAGGAAAGACTGGAGCGCCCGGCCGCCGTTCATCGGCAGCTTGCGGCCGACAAGGTCCATAGCCTGCACGCCATTGGTGCCTTCGTAAATCTGGGCGATGCGCGCGTCGCGCACATATTGCTCCACGCCATTTTCCCAAATATATCCGTGGCCGCCGAACACCTGCTGGCAGGCGACCGCCACATCGAAGCCGCGATCCGTGCCATAGCCTTTGACCACCGGGGTCAGCAGCTGGAGCAGGTCATCCGCCGCCTGACGCTCTTCCTCGGTCGCGGCGTGATGGGCCAGATCGACCTGCAACGCCGTCCACAGGATCAGCGCGCGCAGCCCTTCGGTCATCGCCTTGGCTTCCATCAGCATCCGGCGCACATCGGGATGGACGAACAGCGTGTCGGCCTTCTCGTTCGGCTCCTTGGGACCGGTCAGCGCGCGGCCCTGACGGCGATCCTTGGCATAATGCACCGCATTCTGGAACGCGATCTCCGCTTGCCCCAGCCCTTGCAGGCCCACGCCCAGCCGCGCCGCGTTCATCATGATGAACATTGCGGCCAGGCCCTTATTCTCCTCACCCACGATCCATCCGGTCGCGCCGTCATAGTTCATGACGCAGGTGGCGTTGCCATGGATGCCCATCTTATGTTCGATCGACCCGCAGGACACGGCGTTGCGATCGCCCGGCGCACCATCATCGCCCACGAAGAATTTCGGCACCACGAATAGCGAGATACCCTTGCTGCCTTCGGGCGCATCGGGCGTCTTGGCCAGGACCAGGTGGATGATGTTGTCGGCCAGGTCATGCTCGCCCGCCGAAATGAAAATCTTCGTGCCGGTGATGCTGAAGCTGCCATCGGCCTGCGGCACGGCCTTGGTCTTGATGAGGCCGAGGTCGGTGCCGCAATGCGGCTCGGTCAGGTTCATCGTGCCGGTCCATTCGCCCGACACCATCTTGGGAATATAGCGCTGTTGCAGTTCGGCGCTGCCCTTGGCGATCAGCGCGGCGACCGCGCCGGCGGTCAGCCCATGATACATTTCGAACGCCTGATTGGCCGACAGCACATATTCGTCCACCGCCGTCGCCAGCACGCTGGGCAGGCCCTGACCGCCAAATTCCGCCGGGCCGTGGATGGTGGTCCAACCGCCCGCAACAAACTGATCGAACGCCGCCTTGAAGCCGGTCGGCGTCGTCACGCTGCCGTCCGGGTGGCGGGTGCAGCCTTCCTTGTCGCCCACGGCGTTCAGCGGGAACAGCACTTCGGCCGCCATTTTGCCGCCTTCGGTCAGGATCGCCTCGACCAGATCGGGCGTGGCGTTTTCGAAACCGGGCAGGTTGGCATAGCGGTCCAGCCCGACGATATGGTCCAGCACGAAGCGGGTGTCACGGACGGGGGCGGCATAGCTGGGCATGATCTTCTCCTGATTATTCTGTGTCGAAACCCTGGCGGGGCAGGGGTTATTTCTGTTCGATGGTGGTGACGAAGCTGGCCAGTTCGGCGATGGCGGCGTCGATATCGTCCTTCTGGCGGGTCAGCAGGTCGATCCGCGCCTTGCACTTGTCCACGGTGACGCGGCGCTGCTCCTCATGCGCCTCATCGGCGTCATACAGGTCGATCATCTCGCGAATCTCAGTCAGGCTGAAACCCACCCGCTTGCCGCGCAATATCCACGCCAGCCGGGCGCGGTCGCGGCGCGAATAGATGCGGGCCAGACCCTGCCGTTCGGGCGAGATCAGTCCTTCATCCTCGTAAAAGCGCAGCGCCCGCGCGGTGACGCCGAACTCTTCGGAAAGGTCGGTGATCGTGTAGCTTTGCCGTTCGCTATGGTCGGGCAATTCGATGCCGGCGATGCTGCTGCGCTTGTCCATAAGATCGATGTAATCCTGCTTTACGTTTACGTCAAGGTTAGTATGTGGCAGGCCCAGTTCCGCCACATGGTCCTTTTGCCTCAGTGACAGGCAGGGGCCAAGCCGCTACGGAAACGTCATGATGGGGGCGATCAGAGGAAGCGAGAGGGCGCGCGGCATATTGGCCGCTCTGGCGCTGCTCGTTCTGGCGATACAGATCGTCGCGCCATCGGGCTTCATGCCGGTGCGCACCGAACGGGGCGTCGTCGTCACGCTTTGTACCGGCACTGGTCCCGTCAATGTCGTCGTGCCGCGCGGGCAGGCGCCCGACCGCCACGGTCAAAGGCCCGATGACGGCATGACCGGCCAGCAACATTGCCCCTTCGCTGCGTCGGTGCAGCCGGTGGTTCCGCCGCTGGCGCTGGCCGATCTCGCTCTGCCAGCATGGACCTTGGCCTTTGGTCCCATCGCCTTCGCGCTCAAAACGGGCCTGATCGCCCGACTCGCCGCGCCGCCGCCGCCGGCCCTGGGACCACCCGCCGCTTTCTGAACGATTTACTCTTTGCTCTCCCCGTTCGGGCTGAGCTTGTCGAAGCCTTGTCCTTTTCCTGAAGAGAAGAACAGCCCTTCGACAGGCTTAGGACGAACGGTCTGGTGAGGGCGAAGTCTGAAGGTCCGAGGTAAGCCGGGCCAGGCAGTCAGCATCTTTCAGAAAGTTTCAATTCATGCGTTCCATCCCTGCCGCGCGCAGCCTGCCGCTGTGCGCCCTCATCCTGTCCGTTCCGCCCGCCTTCGCTGAAGAGGGCGATCAAAGCGCGATCATCGTCACCGCCAGCCCGATCGTCGAAGAAGCCGCCACCCGCATCCAGAAAACCCCCGGCGGCGTCGATATCGTGGCCGCGCAAACCTTCGAAAACAAGGTCGCCGTGTCGCTGCGCGATGCGCTGGCTTTTTCGCCCGGCGTCTACACCCAGCCCCGTTTCGGGCAGGAAGTGCGCATTTCCATTCGCGGTTCGGGCCTGTCGCGCGGCTATCATATGCGCGGCCTCACCTTGTTGCAGGACGGCATCCCCATCAACTCCGCCGACGATAATGGCGATTTTCAGGAACTGGATCCGCAACTTTTCCAGCATCTGGAGGTGTATCGCGGCGCCAACGCCTTGCGCTATGGCGGCTCAACGCTGGGCGGTGCGATCAATGCGGTGACACCGACTGGCCGCAGTGCGCCGGGGCTGGAGATGCGCATCGACGGCGGCAGCTTCGACACGCAACGCGGCAAGATCGCTTATGGCCATGCCGATGATCGCGCAGATGTCTATGTCGCTGTCGCAGGCGATCGATCCGACAGCGATCGCGCCCATGGCGACCGCAAGGCGCTGCGTTTCAACGCCAATGTCGGGGTGAAGCTATCGGACCGGGTCGAAACCCGCTTCTACGCCAGCGCCCAGACCATCCGCCAGCATCTGGCCGGCGCCCTGACCGAACAGGATGCGCTGTCGAACCCGGCAAAGGGCAATTTCACCGGCGATCAGGCGCGCAATATCGACTCGCTGCGGCTCCAGAACCGCACCAGCGTTGATCTCGGCAATGGCGCGCTCTCTTTTGGCCTTTTCTACAATGCCAAGAGCCTGCACCATCCCATCTATCAGGTGATCGACCAGAAATCGGAGGATCGGGGTCTTTTCGCCGGCCTTGACCTTGCCGGCCATATTGCGGGCATGCCGGTGGAACTCTCGCTCGGCAGTCAGGCGCGCTTTGGCGATGTGCAGGCGCGGCAGTTCGTCAACCTCGCGGGCCGGCGCGGCGCAATCACCGCCAATGCGCAGCAGCGGGCGCAGACGATCAACAGCTATGGCGAAGTGCGCATCGCGCCGGTCGCCGATCTGTGGCTGATCGGCGGTGGCCTCTACAGCCATGGCGATCGCCGCATCGCCAACCGCTTCGCTCCCGCGCGTAGTGGAACGGCCGATTTCGATGCCTTCGCGCCCAAATTCGGCCTGCTCTATCAACCGGCGCAGACGCTGCAATTTTACGCCAATTATAGCCGCTCGATCGAAATGCCCGGCTTTGGCGAACTCAGCCAGACGCCCGCCGGCGGCGCCCCCGGCTTCACCCCCGTTGGCCTGCAAAAGGCATGGACGGCGGAAATCGGCACGCGCGGGCAATTGGGCGTCGCCCGCTGGGACGTCAGCCTTTATCACGCGGACATCAGGGGCGAGATGCTGCAATATAGTGTCGTTGCCGGCACGATCCCCGCCGCCACTTTCAATGCGGATCGCACCCGGCATCAGGGGCTGGAGGCGGGGCTGGACCTGGCCTTGGCCCCTTGGGCCAGCCTGCGGCAGGTCTATCAATATAGCGATTTTCGTTTCCGCGCCGATGCGCAGTTCGGCAGCAATCGCCTGCCGGTCGTGCCGCAGCATTTCTATCGGGCGGAGCTGAAGCTGGGGACGGAGCGCCTGAACCTGACGCCCGCGATCGAATGGACGCCGCAGGGGGCGTGGGTCGATTATGCCAATACGAAACGGGTAGGCAGCTATGCCCTGCTCAATCTGGGCGCGCAGGCGCAGTTGCGCGATGGCGTCACCCTGTTCCTCGATGCCCGCAACCTGACGGCCAGACGCGCGATCGGCGATATCGGTGCGGTCGTGCGCTATAGTGGGCAGGCGGCCTTCTATCCGGTCGAACGCCGCGCCTTCTACGCTGGCGTCCGCGCGCGCTTCTAGGGTGGAGCAAGGGGCAGATTCAGACTATGGGCGGCACATGATCCGTCTTTCCGGCCTGAAACTGCCCCTCGACCATCCGGCCGAGGCGATGCCCGTCGCCATTTGCGAGCGCCTCGGTCTTGAACCGCACGAGTATCGCGGCCACAACATTGTGCGGCGCGGTAATGATGCGCGGCGCAAGTCCGCCATTCTGCTGGTCTATACCGTCGATGTCGATGTGGCCGATGACGCAGTAGTCCTCGCCCACTTTGCCGCCGACCATGACGTCCGCCCGACTCCCGACACCGCCTACAAGTTCGTCGCGCATGTGCCCGATGACTGGCGCGGCAAGCGGCCCGTAGTGATCGGGGCGGGACCATGCGGCCTGTTCGCCGGGCTTATATTGGCGCAGATGGGCTTCAAGCCGATCATCCTGGACCGGGGCAAGGTGGTGCGCGAACGGACCAAGGACACCTGGGGTCTATGGCGCCGGGCTGAACTCAATCCCGATTCCAACGTCCAGTTTGGCGAGGGCGGGGCAGGCACTTTCTCCGACGGCAAACTTTATTGCCGGGTGAAGGACCCGCGCTTTCTGGGCCGCAAGGTGCTGGAGGAATTCGTCGCCGCCGGCGCGCCTGACGATATCCTCTGGGAAGCGCATCCGCACATCGGCACCTTCCGCCTCGTCTCCATGGTCGAATCGATGCGCAAGCAGATCGAATCGCTGGGCGGCGAATATCGCTGGCAGCACCGCGTCGATGATCTGGTGCTGGAACGGCAGGGGGATGGCGCGCAGCAATTGCGCGGCGTCGTGTTGCAGGACGGCAGCGTGATCGAAAGCGATCATGTCGTCATGGCCGTGGGGCACAGCGCCCGCCCGACCTTTGAGATGCTGCACCGGCAAGGCGTCCATATGGAGGCCAAGCCCTTTTCGATCGGCGTGCGGATCGAGCATCCGCAAAGCTGGGTCGATCGCGCCCGCTATGGGAATTGCGCGGGGCATCCCGATCTTGGCGCGGCGGCCTACAGCCTTGCCCATCATTGCGCCAATGGCCGCACCGTCTACAGCTTCTGCATGTGCCCCGGCGGCCGCGTGGTCGCCGCCACATCGGAGGAGGGGCGCGTCGTCACCAACGGCATGAGCCAATATAGCCGCGCCGAATTCAACGCAAATTCCGGGCTGGTTGTGGGCATCGATCCGACACGCGACTATCCGGGCGGCCCGCTCGCCGGCATTGATTTCCAGCGCCATTGGGAAAGCCTGGCCTATGTGGCGGGCGGCTCCTCCTACCATGCGCCGGGACAGACGGTGGGCGATTTCCTCGCCGGGCGCCCGTCGACCGCTCTGGGGTCCGTTACGCCCTCCTATCAGCCCGGCGTCACTCCCACCGACCTGTCCCAATGCCTGCCCGGCTTCGTGATCGAGGCGTTTCGCGAGGCACTGCCGGTCTTTGGCCGCCAACTGGCCCATTATGACCATCCCGACGCCGTAATGACCGGCGTGGAAACCCGCACCTCCTCACCGCTGCGCATCACCCGCGGCAAGGATTTCCAGAGCCTCAACGTCGCGGGTCTCTATCCGGCGGGCGAAGGGGCGGGCTATGCCGGCGGCATCCTCTCCGCCGCGATCGACGGCATCAAGGTGGCGGAGGCAGTTGCCCTCGCCATGGTGTGAGTGGGCGGGGCAGGGCGAAAGCCTTGCCCCGTCAGGCGATCTTCTGGATCGCGATCATATATTGAGAATTGGCCCGGGCATCGCTGATGGTCGGCAGCATGTCCGGTGTCTCGGCCTGCATCTTCGACGCGCCATGCGCTTTCATCCCAAAGCCGATTGCCAGCTTACGGCGACACATCTATCTCATTCGAATTGGGGAAATTTGGATGCCCGACAAGGACTCGAACCTTGATTGACGGAGTCAGAGTCCGCTCTCTTACCATTAGAGGATCGGGCATCGATCCAACGCTCGCTGCGCTTGGGAGGCCGCAGATAGGCGGCTAAATCCTTGCCGTCAAGCGTCTTTGAAACTCTTTGTCGCACTTTTTGAACGGGGCAAAAAGAAAGCCCGCCGACACGCGAAGGGCGCATCGGGCGGGCATGATGTCATCGCCTGGTGGCGTGACCAGCTTGGGAGCCGCACCTGATATAGGAAGCGGCTCCCTTGCTTTCAAATGGCTTATTCCATGTCCTGCGTGGTGAAATCTTCACCCTGCACGGCCGCCAGCGGATCGTTGCCGATGGCCGCTTCGGCGCCCTGGCGCAGTTCGGCGGCATGTTCCGCAGCAGCTGACTTCGGCGCGATCAGGTCCACCTGGCTCGATGCACGCAGCGCGGCGCGCATCGCTGCGTCCCGCGACGAGGCGGCGACGCGCAGGCGGTTCATGCCAGCGCCCGTACCCGCCGGGATCAGGCGGCCGACGATGACGTTTTCCTTCAGGCCGACCAGCGTGTCCTTCTTGCCCTGAACCGCCGCTTCCGTGAGGACGCGGGTGGTTTCCTGGAAGGACGCTGCCGAGATGAACGAACGGGTCTGCAGCGACGCCTTGGTGATGCCCAGCAGCACCGGCTTGCCCGCAGCAGGGGCGAAGCCCGGCTGAAGCTTGCTGTTGATCTCGTCCATTTCCTCGCGGTCGATCTGCTCGCCCACCAGCAAAGTGGTGTCGCCGGATTCGATGATCTCGACCTTCTGCAACATCTGACGAACGATCGTTTCGATGTGCTTGTCGTTGATCTTCACGCCCTGCAAGCGATAGACTTCCTGGATTTCGGCGACCAGATATTCGGCCAGCGGCTCGATGCCGAGCACTTCCAGAATGTCATGCGGATCGGGCGAACCGCCGATCAGGTTATCGCCGCGCTTCACGAAGTCGCCTTCCTGAACGTCGATCACCTTGCTCTTGGGGATCAGATATTCGACCGGCTCGCCGCCATCTTCGGGATTGATGGCGATCTTACGCTTCGCCTTGTAATCCTTCAGGAACTGCACGCGGCCCGACACCTTGGCAATGATCGCATTGTCCTTGGGCTTGCGGGCTTCGAACAGTTCGGCGACGCGCGGCAGACCACCGGTGATGTCGCGGGTCTTGGCCGCTTCACGGCTGACACGCGCCAGCACGTCACCGGCCTGAACCTGGGCACCATCGTCGACCGACAGGGTCGCGCCGACCGCCAGCATATAACGGGCGGCTTCGCCGCTATTGTCGTCCATCAGGGTCAGGCGCGGACGAAGATCTTCCTTGGTCCGTGCCGCACCGCGATGTTCGATGACGACGCGCTGGGCGATGCCGGTGGCTTCGTCGGTCTGCTCGGTCAGCGTCTTGTTGTCGATCAGGTCGACATACTTAACGATACCCGGCTTTTCCGTGATCACCGGCATGGTGAAGGGATCCCACTCGGCGAAACGGTCGCCCTTCTTCACGGCATCGCCATCTGCGAACAGGATGGTGGCGCCATAAGGCAGGCGGTGGGTTTCGCGCTCGCGGCCTTCGCTGTCGATGATCGCGACTTCACCGTTACGGGCCAGCGACAGGCGACGGCCGTTCTTGTCGGTGATGGTCGGCATGTCGCGCAGCTCGATCGTGCCGTCCGACATGGCTTCCAGGTTCGACGTTTCGTTGAAGTTCGCCGCGCCGCCGATGTGGAAGGTACGCATGGTCAGCTGCGTGCCGGGTTCACCGATGGACTGCGCCGCAATGACGCCGACGGCTTCACCGATGTTCACCGGCGTACCACGGGCCAGGTCACGGCCGTAGCATTTGCCGCAAACGCCCATGCGGCTTTCGCAGATCAGCGGGCTGCGGATCTTCACGGCCTGCGTGCCGATCGCCTCGATCTGGGTGATCATGGCTTCGTCCAGCAGGGTGCCGATCGGGATGATGACGGTGCCGTCCTTGCTGTCGACGATATCCTGCGCCGTGGTGCGGCCCAGAATGCGTTCGCCCAGCGAGGCGATGACCGAACCACCCTGAACGATGGCCTTCATCTCCAGCGCCTTTTCGGTGCCGCAATCTTCCTCGACGATCGTGCAGTCCTGCGACACGTCGACCAGACGGCGAGTCAGGTAGCCCGAGTTCGCCGTCTTGAGCGCGGTGTCGGCCAGGCCCTTACGCGCGCCATGGGTCGAGTTGAAGTATTCAAGAACGGTCAGACCTTCCTTGAAGTTCGAGATGATCGGCGTTTCGATGATCTCGCCCGACGGCTTGGCCATCAGACCACGCATCCCGCCAAGCTGCTTCATCTGAGCCTGCGAACCACGGGCGCCGGAGTGCGCCATCATGTAGATCGAGTTGATCTGGGCCATGCGGCCGGTCTGCGGGTCCTTGGGCTGGGCGCGGATTTCGTCCATCATGGCGTTCGCGACCTGGTCGCCGCAACGGCTCCAGGCGTCGATCACCTTGTTGTACTTTTCCTGCTGCGTGATCAGACCGTCCTGATATTGCTGCTCATAGTCAGCCACCAGCGCCTTGGTCTCATCGACCATCGTCACCTTGCTGTCGGGGATGACCATGTCGTCCTTGCCGAAGCTGATGCCGGCCTGGAAGGCGTGGCGGAAGCCCAGCGACATGATGGCGTCGGCGAACAGCACCGTGTCCTTCTGGCCGGTGTGACGATAGACCTGATCGATGACGTCACCGATTTCCTTCTTGGTCAGAAGGCGGTTGACGACGTCGAAGGGAACCTTGTGGCTCTTGGGCAGGCATTCGCCCAGAAGCATGCGGCCCGGCGTGGTTTCGAAGCGCTTCATATACTGCTGACCATTTTCGTCGGTCTGCGGTACGCGGCTGATGATCTTCGAATGCAGCGTCACGGCCTTGGCATAAAGCGCCTGATGCACTTCCTGCATGTCGGCCAGCAGCATGCCTTCGCCCGGCTCGCCTTCGCGCTCCATCGACAGGTAATAGATACCCAGGACCATGTCCTGCGAAGGAACGATGATCGGCTTGCCGTTGGCGGGCGACAGGATGTTGTTGGTCGACATCATCAGCACGCGCGCTTCCAGCTGGGCTTCCAGCGAGAGCGGCACGTGGACGGCCATCTGGTCGCCGTCAAAGTCGGCGTTGAAGGCCGAGCAGACGAGCGGGTGCAGCTGGATCGCCTTGCCTTCGATCAGGACGGGTTCGAACGCCTGAATGCCCAGACGGTGAAGCGTGGGCGCACGGTTCAACATGACCGGATGCTCACGGATCACTTCGTCCAGAATGTCCCAGACTTCCTTGCGTTCCTTTTCGACCCACTTCTTGGCCTGCTTCAGGGTCATGGACAGACCCTTGGCATCCAGACGCGCGTAGATGAACGGCTTGAACAGTTCGAGCGCCATCTTCTTGGGCAGGCCGCACTGGTGCAGCTTGAGTTCCGGGCCGGTCACGATGACCGAACGACCCGAATAGTCGACGCGCTTGCCGAGCAGGTTCTGACGGAAGCGGCCCTGCTTGCCCTTGAGCATGTCGGACAGCGACTTCAAGGGACGCTTGTTCGCGCCGGTGATGACGCGACCACGACGGCCATTGTCGAACAGGGCGTCGACAGCTTCCTGCAACATGCGCTTTTCGTTGCGGACGATGATGTCCGGCGCGCGCAGTTCCATCAGCCGCTTCAGGCGGTTGTTGCGGTTGATGACGCGCCGATACAGGTCGTTAAGGTCCGACGTCGCGAAACGGCCGCCATCCAGCGGCACCAGCGGGCGCAGTTCCGGCGGGATGACGGGGACGACGTCCAGGATCATCCATTCGGGGCGGTTGCCCGATTCCAGGAAGCTTTCAACCACCTTCAGGCGCTTGATGATCTTCTTGGGCTTCAGTTCCGACTTGGTGACAGCCAGCTCGTCCAGCAGCGCCTGCTTCTCGCCTTCAAGGTCGAGGTCCATCAGCATCTGCTTGACCGCTTCCGCGCCGATGCCGGCGGAGAAGGCGTCTTCACCATATTCGTCCTGCGCGTCGAGCAGTTCGTCCTCGGTCAGCAGCTGGAACTTTTCCAGCGGCGTCAGGCCGGGTTCGGTGACGATATAGCTTTCGAAATAGAGCACGCGCTCCAGCTGCTTCAACTGCATGTCGAGCAGCAGGCCGATGCGCGAAGGCAGCGACTTCAGGAACCAGATGTGCGCAACCGGGGCGGCCAGTTCGATATGGCCCATGCGTTCGCGGCGGACCTTCGACACGGTCACTTCCACGCCGCACTTTTCGCAGACGATGCCCTTATACTTCATGCGCTTGTACTTGCCGCACAGGCATTCATAGTCCTTGATCGGACCAAAGATGCGGGCGCAGAACAGGCCGTCACGTTCGGGCTTGAACGTGCGATAGTTGATGGTTTCCGGCTTCTTGATCTCGCCGAAGGACCAGGACCGGATGCGCTCGGGCGAGGCAAGACCGATCTGGATCTGGTCAAAGGTTTCCGGCTTCTGGACCGGGTTCGCGAAGTTGGTCAGTTCGTTCATATCTCAAGTCCCTCTAGAGGGTGTATTTCTGGGGCGAAGGGGGGAGGGGGCGCCGCCGTGGCAGCGCCCGACCATCCTTATTCCGCCGCCGCCGCGAAGCCGTCGTCGTCCTCGACCTCGTCCATCGCGGCGAGTTCGACGTTGAGGCCCAGCGAGCGCATTTCCTTGACCAGCACGTTGAAGCTTTCGGGAATGCCGGCCTCGAACGTGTCGTCGCCCTTGACGATCGCTTCGTAGACCTTGGTGCGGCCGACCACGTCGTCCGACTTCACCGTCAGCATTTCCTGGAGCGTGTAAGCGGCGCCATAAGCCTGGAGCGCCCACACTTCCATTTCCCCGAAGCGCTGTCCGCCGAACTGCGCCTTACCGCCCAGCGGCTAGATCG
>JAJZTH010000026.1:0-7697 GCA_021849075.1 Pseudomonadota bacterium
ATCTAATGCCAGTCCATGCCATTGATCACTCCATCTCTCGCAAGGACGGCGTGAATCATAACATGCTGGTATTGCTCAACAACTTTTGGATCGGGCTCTTAGAGTCTGTTTGGAAAATGCGCGAAAGGGCGCATTTTCGTGGCGGCACCGGCCCGCACCCCCACCCGACCACCCATCAGGATACCATGTCTGGGCGGTCGGGTGGGGGTGCGGGCCGGTGCGGATGCGCCGGAGGCGCATTTCCAAACAGGCTCTTAAAGCATCGAGCCTTTAATAAGAACCGTTCGGGCTGAGCCTGTCGAAGCCCCGTCTTGTTCTTCAAGAGCGGCCCTTCGACAAGCTCAGGGCGAACGGATACAGAAGCGATTTCGATTTTACGCACGCTGCTCTAGACTGTGATGACTTTGCTTTGACCCAAGCCGTCATTGCGAGCGCAGCGGGCCGAAGGCGGGCGAAGCCCAACCAATCCATGAGGGCGCCACTGGATTGGTTCGCTGCGCTCGCAATGACGATTCAATATGAAGTCATCCCGCTTTAATGTCGTTCGTGGGCGGTTGAAGACCGTTTGTCCGCCGGTGATGCCGCCTGGCGGATGGGATTGGCGGATCATCGAAGCTGCGGCGCGCCGTTTGGTCGCTGCGCTATGGTGAAGCCACAGGAGCGAAGGCCCCGGCCCCGCGTTAAGGCACGGTTCACCGCCAATGGCGTCGTGTCATCCCTGACAGTTTAACCCGATCCGGAGTGCCCGACAGCGCCTGGATACGCCTCCGGCCTTCCCTTGCGCCGGGGGCGTTCTTCATTTCAGCCCGATCCGGCGCGCGCTGTAGTTTCCGTTACGGAAAATGTCGTTTGCGGCGGGAGACATGTCGTTGGTCGCGCCGTTCGTGCCCGCTGATCGGCGCTTCGTCGTTTGGCCGATCCGGGTCGTTGCCGGTCGAAGCAGGCAGGCGCGCGGCCGGCCCGTCCCCTAAACAGAATAAGCGAACGGGACAGGGACCGACCCCCTGATGACCTCCGTTTCCCGCCCGTTCGCACCCCGGCGTTTCGCGCAGCCCCCTTTGCGCATGCCGGTCACAACAGGTTTTGAGGAGATAGGCCCATGTTCACGTCGTCCAAATTCACCGCCGCCGTCATTTCCATCGCCCTGGCCGCCAGCGCCGGCGCTGCGTCCGCCCAGGAATTCCAGTCCAATGGCCGCACATCGGAAGTCTATCATGGCGATCTGGACCTGACCAAGGCGGATCAGCAGAAGCAGTTGCGCAGCCGTATCGCCCGCGCCGCCAGCCGGGTGTGCGCGAACGGCAATCTGGAAGCGCAGATGAGCTGTCGCGCCCGGGCGATCGCCCATGTCGAAACGCCGGTCAATGCCGCCATTGCGCGCGCCGAGACGAAGGAGCGCTATGCCGACGCCAGCATCAAGAAGGAACCGCGCCCGGTCGTGGGTAACTGATCCCCGTCATCATGGTGCAGATGCGATAAAGGCCCGGCGGATTGCCGGGCCTTTTTTGCGTGGACGGCCTGTCTGCGGTAGGCTGGCGCGATGAGGCTGGATCGACCCTTGCAGACGACGCTGGAGGCGGTTGCTGCAATCATGCTGGATGCGCGGCATCGCTGGTGGGTCATCGGCAGCGCGGCCGTGGCCCTGCATGGCGCGGAGCCGCTGACCGTTGCGGATGTCGACATTCTGCTCAGCCCGCAGGATGCGCGCCTGCTTCTTCCGCGCATCGGGATCGTGCCGGGGGCTGGGGCGGATCATCCCGATTTTCGGTCCACCCTGTTCGCAACCTGGCGGGACGCCGCTTTGCCGGTCGAATTCATGGCCGGTTTTTCCTATCGCCGTTATGGCGAGTGGATGCCTGTCGCGCCGCGGACCCGCATGGCCATGATGGTGGGAAAGGCCATGGTGTTCGTGCCGGAGCGGGCCGAACTGCGCGAAATCATCCAAGGGTTCGGGCGTCCCAAAGACTGGGAGCGGGCCGGGTTGCTGGCGGGTTAGCGCCCCGTCATCGCCCGCGCATTGGCGAGGAAGGTGCGGCCGATGCGGATTTCGCCGCCGTCGGCGAGCGCGGCGAACCAGACGCCGCTGCCGTCATGGCGCAGGCGGGCGATATGGTCGCGGCGCACGATGTGGCTGCGGTGCAGGCGCACGAACTGTTGCGGGTCGAGCCGCTCCTCCAGCGAACTGATCGTCTGATGCAGGAGATAGCTGTGGCCGCCGACATGCAGGCGCATATAGTCGCGCTCCGCCTCTATCCGGTCGATCTGGTCGGCGGCGATGCGGATCAGTTCGGAGCGGTGCGGCACCCAGAATTCTTCGGCCCATTCGGGCGTGGGTTCAGCCGAAATGGCGGGGGCGTCGCCACTGCTCTGGTTGCGCAGCGCCACTTCCACCCGGTCCACCGCGCGGGTCAGCCGGTCATGGGCGACGGGCTTCAACATATAGTCGACGGCGGCGAGATCGAACGCTTCGACCGCGAACCCTTCGAAAGCAGTGACGAAGATCACGGCGGGGCGGATGCCCATGCGGCCGACCGCGCGGGCGACGCCAATGCCGTCGAGCAGAGGCATGGCGATGTCGAGCAGGACGAGATCGGGGCGAAGCCCCTCGATCAGGCGCAGCGCCGCTTCGCCGTCGGTGGCGGTGCCGACCAGCGCGATGCGCGGTTCGCGCGCGCACAGCATCTGGAGTCGCTCGACCGCGAGCGGTTCATCATCGACGATCATGGTGCGGATGGACATGCGGTTCAGCAACCCCGGCGAATGATGGGTAAAGTGAGAAGGACGGAAAAGCCCTTGCCCTCACGCGGACCATAGACGATCCGGCCGGCATCGCCAAAGCGCGCGGTCAGCCGGTCGCGGACATTGGCGAGGCCGATGCCGCTGCCCGCGTCAGCAGCATTGGGCGGATTGTCGCCGTCGTCGGTGATGGCGATGTGCATCTGATCGCCATCCTCGCGCGCGGTGATGCGGATGGTGACGGGGCTGGAGGTGCGCGACACTCCATATTTGATCGCATTTTCCACCAGCGGCTGAAGGATCAGGCCAGGCACGCAGGCGCTGAGCAGGCCGGCGGGAATGTCGATCACCGTGGCCAGCCGATCGGGGAAGCGCACCGCTTCGATATCCAGATAGAGTTTCTGGAGATGCACTTCCTCCTCCAGCGGCACATCGTCCAGCGGATCGCCGGTCAGGCTGGTGCGGTAGAAGTTGGAGAGCGACATGATCATCTTTTCCGCTTCATCCGGGCGGTTGCGCATGACCAGGGTGGACAGGGAATTGAGCGTGTTGAACAGGAAATGCGGGTTCACCTGATAGCGCAGCGATCGCAATTCGGCCTGCTGGGCGGCGCGCTCTAGCCGGGCGGCGCGCCGTTCGGTGCGGTGCGCTTCGCTGGCGTAGGACAGAGCGAGATAGAGACCGGCCCAGGCCGAGAGGAAGAAATAGCGGCTGAGCGCATCCTCCACGATGGAGATGAGGACATAGCCTTCTTCCCTGGCCATCTTCATCTTCTCACCGTCCGAGATGAAATTGCCCGGATCATAGACGTTGAAGATATAGTAATTGGCGGCCGCCATCGCGAGCGCGAAGGGGGCGGCCAGCGAAAAGGCGGCGACGACGCGCACGACCAGAGGCTTATGGTCGAACCGACGCAGCACCAGATAGAAGATCCAGGTGATGATGATGCCGATGGTGGCCACCACCATGCGGCGGGCCGCCATTTCGCCCTGCGATTCAAAGCCGATCACGACCGCGCGCAGGCTGACGATGATGGTGTAGAAAAACCAGAAACCCAATATGGAATAGAGCGCGATCGCCGGCGCTACGCCGCGATCGCCTTCTTCGGCCGTGTCGATCATGCCCCCTGTCTACGCCAGCCGCGCGGGAAAGTCTGTAGCGGCCATGGTTGCTGGTCGAACGCGCGGCGACGTTGGTCGAAGGGGCGCGTGGGAACCGCGCCGCCGGGCCATCCGTTGATTGGGCACAGGAGAACGATCATGACCGACAAGACGGACATGCGCCCCAGCAGCCGCGAGGAGGCGGGCGACAAACGGGAGAGCGACGCGCAGGATCATGCGCTGGACCGCGAGGAACAGCTGGACGAGGGGCTGAAGGATTCGATGGATGCGTCCGACCCGCCGGCCGCGACCCGGCCGGGCGACCATGGCGATCCGGTGCCGTCTTCGGGATACAGGAAGGCGGATCGATAGCCGCGCCCGGGAACCTATGTTATGCTGGCTGCGGCAGAGCGAAACCGCCGCCGATCGAGAGGAGTATAGCCCCTATGCCGACATCCGCCACCCCCGCCATCGAACGGATCGCCCGCGTCCTGGCCGGGCGTCACCTGAGCCTGAACGGCGAAGGCAGTGACGCGCATGCGGCGGGCGCGGTGGATGCCGCCTGGCCCGACCATGTCGATGACGCCTATGCGATATTGAGCACATTGCGCGAACCCGATGCGCATATGGCGCAGGCGGGCGATGTGGCGGTGTGGCGCGCGATGATCGGCGCGGTGCTGGAGCGACGGCCGGGCGCGTAAAAGGCAGGCATTGGCCCGCCGCTTCGCCTGTGGCATGAGGGGCGGGACGATGCTGAAGATCAAGATCCAGATATATTGCGGCGACCAGATCGCCATGGGACCGGGCAAGGCCGACCTGCTCGACGCGATCGCAAGCGAGGGGTCGATTTCGGCGGCCGGGCGCAAGCTGGGGATGAGCTATCGCCGCTGCTGGTTGCTGGTCGACGTGATGAACCGATGCTGGGACGCGCCGCTGGTTGCGACCTCCACCGAAGGCGCGACGCTGACCGGGCGCGGCGTGGAAGTGTTGCGCGATTACCGGGCGGTGCAGAAATTGGTGGGGAGCGCTGGCGCGAAGGCCGGACAGGCGCTGGAGCAACATGTGCGCGCGGAGCCGCTGGCCGCGCAGGAATAAGCGGGCGACGCGGTGATGGGGGGAAATACGACATAAGCCCCTCCCCTTCAGGGGAGGGGACGAGGGGTGGGGGCTATCCGCCTGACACAGCGCTTTTAGGCACGCCCCCACCCCAACCCCTCCCCTGAAGGGGAGGGGCTAAGAGTGTCCGCTTCTGGCCCATCATCGCCATTGGCTCTCGCGGCGCTCCGTTCATCGCATCCCTAATCTTTCGGTAACACCCGGCGGGCATGGGGGTAATTGGAGGCTCGCATGTATGACATCCAGTTTCGCCATGACATCAATCTGTTGGACATTGCCTGGCATGGGCTGTTCAGCGGGGAGGAAGTGGCGGCCTATGCGCGGGAGGTGAAGGCGCGGTTCGTGGCGGAGGGGTTTTCGCCCGGCTATCTGCTGCGCATGGACATGAGCCGCAGCGCGGTGCAGCCGCAGGAGGCGGTGGCCGCGTTCCGCGAGCATCTGGGCGAGGGGAATTTTCCGCGCGCGTTGCGCATCGCCATCGTCACGCCCAGCGCCATCGCCCGGTTGCAGGTGAAACGCGAAATGACCCAATCCTATCTGCGCATCTTCGATTCCGCGCCGCCAGCGCTGGATTGGTTGCTGAAGGGCGACGGCGCTTAGAGTCTGTTTGGAAAATGCGCGAAAGGGCGCATTTTCGTGGCGGGCCGGTGCGGATGCGCCGGAGGCGCATTTCCAAACAGGCGCTTAGGCTTTTCGAAGACGATTCCTGCGTTTCGGGTGCGACATGCCGCCTTGCCGTGCCTATATTCGAATATATATAGCTAATCCTGTAAATCCCGGTTATCGATCCCGCAAAATCACAAAGGGGAAAGATCATGACGGGGAAAAACTGGGTCGCGGCGTTGCTGATGGCGTCGGCCGCATGGGCGCCCGCCGTTCTGGCGGAGGAAGCGGAAGCCGGCGACGCGCCTGGCGGCGCGATCGTGGTGACGGCGCGCCTGCGCGAGGAAGATCCGCAAAAGGTGCCGGCGGCGATGAGCATCATCGACGGCGACGACCTGACCCGCACCTATACCGTCAACCTCAACCAGTTGAGCCAGCTTGCCCCGGCGCTCAACTACAGCTCGGCCAATCCGCGCAACACATCCTTCACCATCCGCGGCCTGGGATCGAGCGTGGTCGCAGTCAGTCAGGCCAATGACGGGCTGGAGCCGGGCGTCGGCTTCTATGTCGACGGCGTCTATCATGCGCGCGCGGCGACGGCGGCGTTCGATTTCACCGACATCGACCGGGTGGAAGTGCTGCGCGGGCCGCAGGGTACGGTGTTCGGCAAGAATACGACCGCCGGCGCGATCAACATCACATCGAAAAAGCCCAGCTTCAATTGGGGCGGCGAGGCCGAGCTATCCTATGGCAGCCGCGATTTCCTGCAGGCGAAGGCGGCGATCACCGGGCCTATCGCGGGCGATGTGCTGGCGTTCCGCCTGTCGGGATCGGTGACGCGGCAGGACGGCTATCTGTGGAACGTCGCGCGCGACGAGCATCAAAATAATATCCATAATGACGCAATCCGGGGGCAATTGCTGTTCCAGCCATCGTCCGATTTCAGTTTCCGCGTGATTGGCGACTGGTCCAATTTCAAAAATAATTGCTGCGGACAGGTTTTCGTGCGCGTGGCCCCGACGCTGAAACCGGCGGCGCAGCAATATGCGGCGCTGGCGGCCAATGCGCCGGGCGGCGCTTATGCCCCGCCCAGCACCAATCCCTATGACCGGGTGACGGACAATGACGCGCCGCTGGGCGTCGACACCAATGAAGGCGGGGTGTCGGGCACGGCGGAATGGAAGCTGGGCGGGGTGACGCTGACGTCGATCAGCGCCTGGCGCTTCTGGAACTGGGACGCGGCCAATGACCGCGACTATACCGGGCTGCATATCCAGACGACCCAGCATATCCCGTCGCGGCAGGACCAGATCAGCCAGGAATTCCGCATCGGTTCCAACACGCCCGGGCCGATCGAATATGTCGCCGGCCTCTATTATTTCCACCAGAAGATCGTCGGCCATCCGATCAGCATCTATGGCCCGCTGGCGACTTATTGGTTGCTGCCGGCGAGCGCGACGCGCACATCGGCGCTGCTGGACGGATATCAGACCGACGGGCGCACCGATTTTCGTAGTGAAAGTTATGGCATATTCGGGGAAGTCACCTGGCGCCCGCTGCCGCGCGTGGCGCTGACCGGCGGCATTCGCTACACCTATGAAGAGAAGGACGGCGTCTATGACGTGCGCACCTTTGGCGGGGTCGCGCCGACGGCGGCGTTGCAGGCGGATCAGCAATCCATCCTGCGCGCGCAAAGCTATAGCGCGCATGTCGGCGATGGCAGCGCGTCGGGCCGGGTCAACGCATCCTGGGAACCGGTGGACGGCGTGATGGCCTATGCCAGCTTCGCCAAGGGGCAGAAATCGGGCGGCATCAACATGTCGGGCCTGCCGACCAACAGCGCGGGACAGGCCGTGCTGGCGACGGCTGTGATCCGGCCGGAAACCAATACGACCTGGGAAGCGGGGTTGAAGACGCGGCTGTTCAATGATGCGCTGACCTTCAACATCGACGCCTATCACACCAACGTCACCGATTTTCAGGCGAACATCGTGGACAATAGCGCGACGGTGGCGTTGCGCAGCTATCTGGCCAACATTCCCAAGGTGACGGTGAAGGGCATCGAGTTCGACGCCGCCGCCCGGATCGGCGCGAATTTCACGCTGCGCGCGTCGGGTGCGTACAGGCCCAGTCGGCCCCAAG
>JAJZTH010000026.1:7707-43342 GCA_021849075.1 Pseudomonadota bacterium
TGGGCCGTACAGCGATGGCGTCTATGCCCGCTATCCCAATGGTCCCTGTTCGATCGAGCAGACGGGCAGCGGCACGGCGCGGTGCGACCTGTCCGGCCAGGGCATGCCGGGCCTGCCCAAATGGGTGGGGTCCGCCGGGGGCGAATATCATCTGCCCGTCGCGGTGGCCGGCCGCGACGGCGAGTTCGTGCTGCGCGCCGACGCAGTGACGCGCACGAAGATATTCGGCGATGCGACCGGATTGGCCTATACGATCATCAAAGGCTATACGCTGGTCAATGGCAGCATCGGATATCGCACGCCCAACTGGGAAGTGGCGGTGTTCGCCCGCAACCTGTTCGACAAGGATTATATGCAGAATCTGACCGTGCAGGCGGGCAATAGCGGGCTGATCGTCGGGACGCCCAGCGAACCGCGCACGATCGGCGTGACGCTTCGCACGGCATTTGGGGGATAGGCGCGCCGGCGCCATCCTCCGTTTGCCGCAGTCATGAAATTTTCATGTTGCGCCGCACAACGAAATCTGTTCCCTTGCCTGAACAGCGGTGGAACAGGCGCTTAAGCCTTCAGTAACCATGGAGGGCGCATGATCCACCCTGCGACTTAAAGTCGGAGGGCTTGAACATGGGCACGAGTGCAAAACCGGCGGATGGGGCTGTCACCCTGGCGGAACTGCGTGAATTCGCCAGCTTCCCGTCTGCCACGCAACGCTACATCAGACGTTCGCTCGACATAGGGCTGCATCGCCGCGACGCGATGAAGCTGTGGTCGCGCGACATGGTGGAGGAAGCCTCGATCCGCGCCCAGGCGCGCATCTATGGCCGGCTGGACGAGATCAAGACGCGCGTGCCCGACGACAGCGGCCTGGAGCAGGTGGAGCCGTTCATGGCGCCGCTCGTCACCATTTCCGCCTTCGACCTGGGGCAGGACCGGTTGGGCAGTTTTTCGGCCTATCGCTTCCTGTATGAGCGGCTGCTGGGGGCGGGGGCGCGGCCATGGTTGCCCGGCGCTTTCTGCGCGGCGGCGAGCCTGCCGCATCTGCACCCCGACAAGCGCCGCATTCTGCTCCAGTCGATCAGCGAGGCGGCGGCGACGGCGGTCGGCTGGTCCAACCGCGAACCGACCTTCTATCCCGAATGGGTGGAGAAGGTGGACATGTCCAAGGCGAACTGAACGCCTTTGCAAGGGCCGCGCGAAGTGGGGGCTTCGGCGCGGCCTTTTCTATGTTCAGGCCCGGTTCTTCAGGCGCGATGCGGGGCGTAGAAGATGACCGCCGCGCCGATCAGGCAGAGCGCGACGCCCGCCATGTCCCAGCGGTCGGGCCGCACTCCTTCCGCGCCCCACAGCCACAGCAACGCCGACACTATGTAGATGCCGCCATAGGCCGCATAGGCGCGACCGGCCTGATCGCTGTCGACCAAGGTCAGCAGCCAGGCGAACAGGGCGAGCGACGCGCAGCCCGGCAGCAGCCAGAGCGGCGAGCGATCCATGCGCAGCCAGGCCCAGAAGGCGAAGCAGCCGGCGATTTCGGCCAGCGCGGCGGCGATATAGATGAAGATGGCTGGCATTATTTCCCTGTTGCGGCGTGGGCGGCGCTGGCCCGGTCAAGGAAGTTGCGCGACAGGCCATGATAGAGCCGATCCTGGCAGACGCGCTGTGCAGCCCAATCCGCCACCAGCGCCGCGCCGAGCAGCGGCAGCATGAAGCCGCGGCTGCCGGTGGTTTCAGAAATGATGATGACGGCGGTCAGCGGCGCGCGCACGACCCCGGTGAAATAGGCGACCATGCCCAGCAGCACGACAGCGCTGGCCTGATCGTCGGGGAAGATCCAGCGCAGCAGATTGCCGAAGCCCGCGCCGGTGGCGAGCGAGGGGGCGAAGATGCCGCCGGGAATGCCCGATATGCTGGTGGCGAGCGTGCTGACGAATTTGGCGGGCGCAAACCAGAGCGGATGATGGCCGCCGATAATGAGTTGACGCGCGGGTTCGTAGCTGGTGCCCCAGGTGAGGCCGGTGGCGACGCCGATGGCAGCGACGACCAGACCGCAGCCGCCGGCAAAGAGGACGGGATTGGCGCGCATCCAGTCCGTAAAGGCGTTGCGCGACCGGGCCGCCCCCAGCGCCAGCCGCGCGAACAGGCCGCCCGATGCGCCGCCCATGACCCCGGCGAGCAGGGCGATGGGAATGGCGGAGGCGAGCGGCAGATGTGCGGCGACCGCGCCGAAATAGACATAGTCGCCGGCCAGCCCCAGGCTGACCATGCCGGAAATGATGACGGCGGTGATGACGAGCAGGGTCATGCGCTGTTCATAGGCGGAGGCGAGTTCCTCGATCGCGAAACAGATGCCGGCCAGCGGGGTGTTGAAGGCGGCGGCGACGCCCGCTGCGCCGCCCGCAACCATGACCGACGCGCGTAGCGGCACGTTCAGAAGAGCGTGGACGCGGGCGAGGATGGCGGCGCTGATCTGCACGGTGGGGCCTTCGCGCCCGACCGACGCGCCCACCAGCAGCCCGGCGATGGTCAGCGCGACCTTCAGCAGGGCGGTGCGCAGGTCGATGAGGCAGCGGCCGACCTTTTCGGGCAATTGGGTGGCGGCGATGACCTGAGGAATGCCCGATCCGCCGGCGAAGGGCGCTGCGCTGCGGGTGATCCAGGCGAGGGCGGCAAAGCCCAGCGGGGTCAGCAGCAGCGGCAGCCAGCGATTGGCGCGGGCGACATGTTGAAAAGCGTCGCTTGCTTCGTCCGCCGCCCAGGCGAAGGCGACGGCGGCAAGACCCACCAGCACCGCCCCGCCCATCAGCGCCAGCCTGCGCCGGAACAGCAGCGATGTGGGACCGCTGTGCCGGATGAGGGCGCGGACGCGGCGGGCGGTCCAGCGCTTCATTGGGCGTCTGCGCCGGTCGGGCGGCGGGCGGGAAGCCGGGCGGGCATGGCGAGGCGATATTCCGTGCTTGGGTTGCGACCAACGCCCCGCCTCCTAGGCCGACGGGGCGCCGATTGCAAAGCGCTTGCGACGGAAAGCCGATCCTTCTGTCGATTATCGCCCGGTGACGGCGATCATGACCGCGCCATGGGCCGGCACGCTGTAGCTGGCGGGCAAGACGGCGGCGGTCGATCCCGACCAGATATCCTCAACCCCCGCTATGCCTGCAAAGCCGGCGTCGGCGGCGGTCAGCGCCAGCGAGGCGGCTTGCGTCCCGCGATTGAACAGGGCCAGCGCAACGCGGCCGTCGGCCAAAGGCTTGGCCCAGATTTCCAGATCGCCCTGTTTGCGGATCGCCCTGCCCTGAACCCCGCGCGCGTCCTGATCGATCGCGATGACACGGCGGTTGGTCAGCATCGCCAGCGTTTCCGGGCTGGTTTCGCGCAGGTCATGGCCCATCATCAGCGGCGCGGCGGCCATCGCCCACAGGGTCATATGGGTGCGATATTCGTCCGCGCTCATGCCGCCATTGCCGATTTCCAGCATGTCGGGATCATTCCAGCCATGCGGGCCGGCATGATCGGGATTGCCATTCTTGTCGAAGCCGATCTTCGCCATGGTCGGATAATCGTCGGTGATGTCGCCGGTGGTGCGCCAGAGCTGACCGCCGACGTCGCGGCCCCAACTGCCGACGTCGAAGCGGCCATATTCGCACAGGGAGAAGATGATCTGCCGTCCGGTCGCCTGCAACGCTGCGCCCATTTCATGATAGCTGCGCTTGACCGTGTCCGCATCGGCATAAAACCACTCGCCCGAACAGAGGTCATATTTCAGATAGTCGAAGCCCCAGTCGGCAAAGCTTTTCGCATCCTGCGCGACATGGCCATAGCTGCCCTCATAGCCGGCGCAGGTGCGGGGGCCTTGCGAGGAATAGATGCCGATCTTCAGCCCCTTGGCGTGGACATAGTCGGTCAGCGCCTTCATGTCCGGGAATTTGGCATTGGGGTGCAGCACGCCATTGGCGTCGCGCTGGCCCTGCCAGCCGTCGTCGATGTTGATATAGGTGTAGCCCGCGTCGCGTAGGCCGGACGACACCATCGCATCGGCCATGGCGCGGACCGTTTTATCATCAATATGTTCGGCGAACTTGTTCCAGCTGCTCCAGCCCATGGGCGGGGTGGCGGCGAGCTTGCTGGGAATGGGCTGGCCCAGCGGCGGCAGGGCGGCGAATTTGAAGGCGCGGGCCTTGGCGTCCTTCGCGCCGCCGCGATAGCCGGTGATCGCGACCTTACTCTCCCATATCTGCCCCTCCAGATGCGGCTTGCCGTCGGCGAGGGTGACGCTCCAGCTGCGGGTGGGATGATCGCGGTCGTTGATATTGCGCGCTTCGAACAGCAATTTGCCGTCGGTGATGCGCGGGTTCAGCATCTCGACCGGGCCGTACCAGAGCGTCGTCACGCTGCCTTCGATTGTCGCGCCCTTGCTCTTCACCTGCATCATGGTGACGCCGGGGGTTGGCGGAGCATCATCGAACAGCCAGACGCCGTCAAAGGCGGTCCTGGCGCTGGCGGGGGCGGCGGCACATAGGGCGGTGGCGAGGGTCAGGCTCGTCAAAAGGGCGCGCGTCATCGCGATCTCCTCCATGGGATCAAAAGGAAACGGGAAAGGGGTAGGATGCGCCGCCGTCAGGCGGTGGCGGCATCCTGTCGGGCGTCGCTGCGGCTGCGGCTGTAGAGACAGTAGAAGAGCAGGCCGATGACGTTCCAGGCGCCGAAGCGAACCAGAGTCGTGTCCGGCAGGCTGAAGAGCAGATAGGCGCAGCCCAGGATCGTCAGCGTGCCCACGACATAAGGCTGGGGACAGCGGAACAGGCGGGGCAGTTCGGGCGATCGACGGCGCAGGATCATGAGGCAGGCGCCCACCGCCATGAAGGCGATCAGCGTACCGGCATTGGCCAGTTCGGCAATTTCATCGAGACGGAAGATGCCGGCGACCAGCGCGATCGACAGGCCGGTCATCAGCGTGATGCGTGTCGGCGCGCCGGTGCGCGGGCTGATCTTGGCCAGGCTGCGTGGCAGCAGCCCGTCGCGCGCCATGACGAAGAAGACGCGGCTCTGGCCGTACATCATGACCAGGATGACCGAGGGCAAAGCGATGACGGCGGCCAGGGCGATCAGGTGCGCGGCGGTCGGCTGGCCCAGCTGACGCAGGACGAGGGCGAGCGGCTCGGGCGAATTGGCGAGCTGCTGGAAGGGCAGGGCGCCGATCGCGGCGATGGCGACCGCCATGTAGATGAGCGTGCAGACCAGCATCGACCCGATGATGCCGATGGTGAGGTCACGGCCCGGATTCTTGGCTTCCTCCGCCGATGTGGCGACGGCGTCGAAACCGTAGAAGGCGAAGAAGACGATGGCGGCGGCCGCCATTACGCCGCGCTTTTGCCCCTCAATTTCCGTGCTGGCAAAGCCATAGGGCATGAAGGGTTCCAGATGGCCCGACTGGAAAGCGGGCAGCGCCATGGCGACGAAGATCGATAGCGCGACGAGCTTGATGATGACGAGGATGATGTTGAGCGTCGCGCTTTCGCGCGTGCCGGCGATCAGCATGCCCATCACGCCCAGCGCCACCAGCACGGCGGGCAGGTTGATGATGCCGCCGCCATGCGGCCCGACCAGCAGCATCGCGGGCAGATGGATGCCCGCCGATTGCAGCCAGCCCACCAGATAGCCCGACCAGCCGACCGCCACGGTCGAACAGGCGAGCGAATATTCCAGGATCAGGCTCCATCCCACGATCCAGGCGATGGTTTCGCCCATTGCGGCATAGCTGAACGTATAGGCGCTGCCCGCCGCGGGGATCAAAGTCGCCATTTCGGCATAGGCGAGCGCGGCGCAGGCGCAGACCGCGCCGGCAATGGCGAAGGCCAGGATCACGGCGGGACCGGCCCGTTCGGCGCCCACGCCGGTCAGCGTATAAATGCCGGTGCCCACGATCGCGCCGACGCCCAGCGCGATCAGGTGCGGCCAGCTGAGGGTTTTGGCGAGGCTATGCCCGGACTCGCGCTGGGCGAGTTTTTCGATGGATTTGCGTGGTCCGAGCATGAAGTCCCCTTTTTTAGCGGATCACTGAGTATGGCTGGCGGCGAAATGCGCGCGCAGATCGTCTAGTGTGCTGGCGATATGCTGGGTCAGCAGCGCCTGGACATCGTCCGCCTTGCCGGCGAGCCAGGCGTCGAGCAGGGCCTGATGCTCCAGATGGGCGCGATCGCCGCGTCCCGCCGGCGCCAGATGGGCCAGCACATAGCGTTCGGCCAACACTTCGAGGCGCTCGACTAACTGGGTGGTGAGCAGCCGACCGCCCGGCCGCACCAGCGCAACGTGGAATTCGCGGTTGCGCACGGCGACGGCGTTCAGATCATCATTAGCGGCGGCGTCGAGCAGTTTGAAAGCGTCGAGCGCGGCGACCTTGTCCGCGTCCGTGATATGCTGGCAGGCGAAGGCGACGGCCGCCGGTTCGATCGCGAGGCGCAGCAGATAGATTTCCTCGGCCTGATCGGCCGACATCGGGCGCACGAACCAGCCGCGATTGGCCTGGCTGGTGAGCAGCCCTTCATGCTCCAGTCGGGCCAGCGCCTCGCGCAGCGGAATCTTGCTGACGCCCAGTTCGGCGGCCAGCGCATCTTGCCGCACCGGCTCACGCTCCGGCAGCTTGCCCTCGACGATCCGTTCCCGGATCACTTCGAAAATGCGTTCGGCGAGGGTGCGGACGACGATTGTCACCTGATTGTCTCCATATAGGGCGCTGCGGCGCGGGAAAGATGCGCTGCATGACGAACGTATATGGTAGATAATTGCCTATTGCACTGCAAAACAGCGTTTGTTGTATGTGTGTCCAACTTTGTAATAACGCCCACGCGCTGCGACCGGCATGCCGGTCGCTTTGGCGGGAAAGGGCGAGATTGAACCATCGTCGGGCAAAGCCTTGTCTGCTGATTGCTCTGTTGATATAACGTATACGATATTGAACGGGCGATGCAATGGAGTTTTTGTGGGGCGTATAGCGATCATCGGAGGCGGCGTGGTGGGCCTGTCCACGGGCATAGCCTTGCTGGACGCGGGACAGGCGGTCGTGCTGGTCGATGACGATGATGCGGGCCAAGCCGCATCCTGGGGCAATGCCGGTCATATTGCAGTGGAGCAGGTTGCGCCGCTGGCGTCTCTTTCGCTGTTGCGCAGCGTGCCGCGCCGGCTGTTCGTGCGGGGCGGCGCGCTGGATTTTCCATTGTCTGCGATCGGTACGTGGCTACCCTTTGGCCTGCGGCTGATGGCGGCGGCGCGCCCGGCGCGCTTCCGGCAGGGCAGCGATGCGTTGCGCGGACTATTGGCGCGGGCGATGCCGGCGTGGGAGGCGCTGGTCGACCGGATCGGCGCACCTGATTTGCTGCGGCAGGATGGCCATTATGTGCAATGGAGCGATGCTGATGTAGCGGCGGCCGGGCGCGCCGCATGGGAAGCGGCCGATATCGGCACGGCGCAGGTGGGGGACGTAAGCGCAGCGGACCTGTCCCGGCTGTCGGGCCTGACCAGTGCGCCGGCGGCGGGCGCGATCCGCTTTGCCGGCAGTGGCCAGATAAGCGATCTTGGCGCGCTGCGTCATGCGTTGCGGGCGGCCTTTGTCGCGCGGGGCGGTGAGATTGTCGGGCGCTGCGCCACGGCCATCCGTGACGGTGCGCGCGTTGTGGCACCGGGCATCGATGCCGACCGGGTCATCATCTGCGCCGGTGTCCGGTCCCGTCCGCTGATGGAAGCGCTGGGCCACAGGGCGCCGATGATCGCCGAGCGGGGCTATCATATCCGGGCCGATGCGACGGGCTGGCCAGCCGACCTGCCGCCGGTCGTCTATGAGGATCGATCGATGATCGTCACCCGCTATGCCGATTGCGTGCAGGCGGCGAGCTTCGTGGAGCTGGGGCGGGTCGATGCGCCCGCCGATCCGCGCAAATGGGACCGGCTGGAACGGCATGTGGCGGAACTGGGCCTGCCGGTCCGGGGACCGTTCACCCGCTGGATGGGGTGCCGGCCGACCCTGCCAGACTATCTGCCGGCGATCGGCCGATCGGACCGGGCGGACAATCTGTTTTACGCTTTTGGCCACCAGCATCTGGGGCTTACATTGGCGCCGATCACGGCGCGACTGATGGCGGCAATCGTGACGGGGACGGAGCCGGCGCTGCCGGTCGCCCCCTTCGACATTGGGCGTTTCGCATAAGGATGACGATATGATTGGTGGATCGAGCGCGCAGGCCGAACTGGAGCGGCTGCACCCATGGGCGGATCGCGCCGCGCCGATTGCGGCGGCGGAGCGGCTGGCCCGGATCGCGCGGGCGCAGTTACTGGCCGACGGGATTGGCGCGCAGGCGCTGCTGGTCAATGCCGGGGCGTCGCTGCGCTATTTTTCGGCGGTGCCATGGGGACAGAGCGAGCGGCTGGTGGCGATGCTGCTGCTGCCGGGGCGTGACCCGATCATCATCTGCCCGCATTTCGAGATCGGCACGCTAGAGGCGGATCTGGCGATCGATGCGGAAATCCGGTCCTGGCAGGAGGATGAAGATCCTGTGGCGCTGGTGATCGATGCGCTGGGGCAAGCGGGCGTGCGGACGGTGGCGGTGGACCCGGAGCTGCCGTTCCACTTTGCCGAACGGCTGCGGCAGGGGACGAGCGCCAAGCTGGTCGATGCGACGCCGGTCATCAGCGGATGCCGGATGGTGAAGTCCGCCGCCGAACTGGCGCTGATGCAGCAGGCCAAATCCATGACGTTGCAGGTGCATGCGGCCGCCGCGCGCATATTGCGCCCCGGCATAAGGGCGAGCGAAGTGACGCGCTTCATCGATGAAGCGCATCGCCGGCTGGGCGCGAAAGGCTCCAGCTTCTGCATCGTCCAGTTTGGCGAGGCGACCGCCTATCCCCATGGCCTGCCGGGCGACCGCGCGCTGGAGGAGGGGCAATTGGTGCTGATCGACACGGGCTGCACGATCGGGGGATACCATTCGGATATCACCCGCACCTATGCCTTTGGCGCGGTGGATGATCAGGCGCGCGATATCTGGGCGCTGGAGAAGGAGGCGCAGCAGGCGGCGTTCGACGCGGTCATGCCCGGTGCGCCATGCGAGAGCGTGGACGCGGCGGCGCGGGCGGTGCTGGAGAAAGCGGGGCTTGGTCCCGACTATCGCTTGCCCGGCCTGCCGCATCGCACTGGCCATGGCATCGGCCTTTCGATCCATGAGCCGGCCTATCTGGTGCGGGGGGACAGGACGCCGCTGCAACCGGGCATGTGCTTTTCCAACGAGCCGATGATCGTCGTGCCGCAGCGTTTCGGCATCCGGCTGGAGGATCATTTTTACGTGACCCCGAGCGGCGCGCAGTGGTTCACCCAGCCGCAGGGGACGATCGATCGGCCTTTTGCCGAATAGCTATCATATTGCGGGGCGCAGCAGGCGTTGCGCCCCGACATTCAGCACCAGCACCAGTGCGCCGATCGCGGCGGCGACCAGGCCAATCCGCAGATAGGCGTCGAGGATGATGGCGCGGTCGCCGCCGTCCGCGCCGCCGCCCATCGCTTCGATCACCGATGCGATGACGCCTGCGCTGAAATTGCCGGCGGCGGTGGCGAGAAACCAGGTGCCCATCAGGAAGCTGAGCATATGGCGCGGCGCGAAGCGCGACATGGCGGAGAGGCCGACGGGCGAGAGGCACATCTCCCCGATTGCATGGCAGAGGAAGAGCAGGAAGATGAAGGCGAGCGGCACCTTCTGATCCGCCGGCACCCACTGCGCCAGGGCCATCAGCACGAAGCCGCCGCCGACCATGATGATGCCGCAGGCGAAGCTGCTGATCGGCGTTGGCATGCGGTTCGCCCTGGAGAAGCGCAGCCAGAGCGCGGCGAAGGGCAGGGCGATCAGGCAGACGAAGAAGGGTGGCAGCGCCTGAAAGACCGAGGCGGGAACTTCATGGCCCGCGATCATGCGGTTGACATGATGGTCGATGAACAGGCTGAGCGAGGAGCCGCTTTGTTCGTAGAGGCCCCAGAAGACGGGCTGAATGACGATCAGCGCCAGTGCGTAGAGCAGTTTGCGGCGTTCTTCACCCTCCAGCCGGGCAAGGGCGATCCAGACGAGCAGCAGGCCGATCGCCACGCCGCCGACCGCGAGCAGGGCGCCGGTCAGTTTGGGTGAGATGAGCAGGAACCAGCTGAGCAGGGTCAGCGGGATGGTGCTGGCGTAGATCAGCCATTCGCGTTTCAGGCCGAAGACGGGCTGCGCCAGTGCGGCGGGATCGGGCGCTTCGCCGCCGCCCAGCAGATGGCGCTTGCCGCGCGCGAAGAGGATGACGCCCGCGATCATGCCGACCGCGGCTGCGCCAAAGCCATAGCCCCAGCCCAAGGTTTCGCCCAGCAGGCCGCAGACGACCGGGCCGATCGCCCCGCCCAGATTGATGCCCATGTAGAAAAGCGTGTAGCCGCTGTCCCGGCGCGGATCATGCGCGGCATAGAGTTTGCCGACGAGCGCCGAGATATTGGCCTTGAGGAAGCCGGTGCCGACCACGATCAGCGACAGGCCGATCCAGAAGACCGCCTGCGCCGATGAACCCAGCGCATCCTCCAGCCCCAGCGTGATATGGCCGCTGGCGATGACCAGCCCGCCGAACAGCACCGCCTTGCGCTGGCCCAGCCAGCGGTCGGCGAGATAACCGCCGATCATCGGCGAGAGGAAGACAAGGGCCAGATAAGAGCCGTAGAGCAGGCCTGATTGTTCGCCCGAATAGAGGAAATGGCGCGTGAGATAGAAGATCAGCAGCGCGCGCATGCCGTAGAAAGAGAAACGCTCCCACAATTCGGTGAAGAAGAGGACGTAGAGGCCCTTGGGATGGCCCCAGAGGGTTTCGGCTTCCGGCTGGATCGTCGTCATATCGTCAGGGAATCCAGCGATAGTCGGGCTTGGCGGTGACTTCGGGCGCCGGGGCGGTCAGCTCTGCGCCGCGCTTCGGGTCGGTCGCCGCGCCCTGATCGACGAAGCCGTAGGAGACGCCCTTGTCAAACTGGCCGCCGCGATGTTCGACATCGCCGATCGTTTGCGCCGTGCCGGACAGGATGATGCCTTTTTCATACTCGCCAATGCCCAGCATGGACGTTGCGGCGCGGGCGTGGCCGCGCAGGATGGTGTCGCCGCGCAGGACGGTGAGGCCGGCGATGACGGCGTCGTCACGCAACTGCGCCCGGTCCGAAACGACGGCATGGTCCTCCACCCGCGCCCGGTCGGCGACCGTGCCGGAAAGGACGCGGGCATAGGGGCCGACCCAGGCGGTTGCCGCGACCTGCGCCTGCGGGCCGACCCAGCCGCCGCCATTGGCATGGCGGTGGCCGCCGGGGATGGGGGCGGGCGCATCAGGGTGCGCGCCGTCCAGCTCCACCATCCAGGGATAGCGATAGATGGAATAATAGGGCTGGTCCCAGCGGATTTGCTGCATCTGGGACGGGGTGGCCATGACGACGAGGTAGAGGCCCTTGTCGTCGGGGCGGATGGCGATCGCCGTTTGCGCGCGCGCGCCGCGTTGGAGCGGGCTGTAGCGGCTCTGGCCGTCTGCGCCGACCGCGACCACGCCCCAGCGCCAGTCGGAGGCGGGCGGCGGGATAGTTTCGGGTTCGTCGGCAAGGCCGGGCAGTTTCGTGACGGCGGACGCCTGTTGCACGATGCCGCGGAAGGTGACGGTGACGCGGGTCTGGCCGGCGTCGGGGGTCAGCTTGACGATATTATAGCCCCAGCGCTGGGGTGCCCAGAGGTCTGGGACGGCATAGCGGCGTTTGTCCGTGTCGATCGGGTCGAGCACGGTCGCGGCCAATATGTCCGGGCCGGTTGATTGTGCGTAGCCGCCATAGTTTTTGCGATACGCCGCGCCATTGGCATAATCCCAATTGGCGTTGTGGAGCGCCCAGTCGCCGAAGGCATCGTTGAGCTGGTCTTGCGTCCAGCCCATGTTGGACCGCAGGACGGAGAAAGGATCGGCGGTCAGGCGGGCTGGATCGGCCTTGCCCGGCGCGGTGCGCCACAGGGCGTTGACGGCATCATAGCCGTAGCGGTCTTTCAGATATTCGAACCATTGCCAGTTGCAGTAGCGCGACCGGGTAGAGCCATAATAAAGATGCGGATATTGTTTGAGCAGCACCGAACAATGGGTGTTGTCGCGAAACTCGGGCAACTGGGTGGTCATCCAGTTGGCGTGGCTTTCGAACATCCAGCCGGTATAGGGCGAGTCCATCAGCCGGCCGGTCGCGGCCTGCAAGGCGTGGGTCAGTTCATGGGCGAGGCCGAACCGATCCTTCAATGCGCCGGGGCCAATCCACATGCCCATATGGCCAAGGGAATCGGTGCCGCCGGTCAGGCCATAATCGACGCCGATATAGGCGTTGACCTTATATTTGGCGGCGTCGGCGCAATGGGGCATGGGGAAGCCCAAAGTGTCGATGAAGTAAGACCAGACATATTCGAGATGCGCGGCTGCTGCTTTTGCGTCGGCGGGATCGACGGTGCCGGGCTTCCAGTGGAAGGCGACATGGGCGCTTTCCATCTGGAGCGGCAGCGCGCCATTAACCTTGTCGCCCGGATCGGTTGCCGCCACGGTCCAGGGGGCTGCGGCGCAGACAGGCTGGCCTGAGCTTAACTTCGCATATTTCCCGCCAGTTTGGACATTTTGTTGCGCCGGGCTGATCCTATCGGAAAGCGTCGCCGCACAATCACCATGCGCGATGATAGCGGTAGGAACGGTAATAGGACAGCGATCTACGGCTGGTCGGGGCAGGGCGGCAAACGCCGCGCCCCCCATCGTCAGACCAAGGGCCGAAGCGAGGAGGATGCGGCGCATCGTCATCAGCGCGGCGTCAGCGTGATGCGGGTGGCGGCGCTGGTGAGCGGGATGGCATAGCCGCCCCGATCGGCCGTACCGCCGCCAAACGCATAGGGCTTGCCATCCTTGGTCGTGGTTTCGAACAGCAGGCGCGCCTTGGCTGTCGCCGTGTCGGCGGGGTCGAGCGTCAGCACGACCTGACCCGATGCGGCGTCATAATCGGCGCTGGCGATGCGGCCGGCCTCCAGCGTGATCCACAGGCCCGCAGGCGCAATGAACAGGCGACGGCGTGCGCCATCCTGCGGCACGATATGGATTTTGCCGGCCCCGTCCGTGACCTTGCCGCCGAAACCGAGCCAGCCCAGATCCTTGTCCTTGACCGCATAGGTGGCGGACGCGATCGCATGGCCGTAAAAGCCCATGCCATAATCGCCGGTCAGCGCATCCCACTTCATCATGTCGGGCCAGCTGTGGAAGGCGGCGGACCCGAAGCCCTGCTGGTCGATATTGGTGATGCCGCCCATCATGCCGCCATAGGCGACGCGCAGCAGGTGGAGATCGTCCGGGTTCTGGCGATAGGCGTCGAACAGGGGCACGGCGTTGAGCGCCGAGCCATAATGGTGAATTTGTCGTTCGATCCGCGACACCTTGCCGCCATAGAGGAAGTCCCAATAGCGGCGGGCATTGCCGTTATAGCCCCAGCTTGGAATCGTGGGATCATAACCAAGAATAACCTCCTTGGTTACATCAGCCTGCGGCTGATAACCGAAATAGCGCATCCAGGCATAGACTTCGGGCTGGCCGGTGGAATCCCAGGCCATTTCGCTGCCGAAGGGATATTTGAGCGTGCGCCAATGATCGGCGCGGCCCTTCATCAGCTTTTCCATTTCGGCGGCCTCGGCGGTCAGGCCCTCGCGCTTCAGATCCTTCAGGATATCGAGGAAGATGTCGCCTTCCATCTGGCCGAACTGGGCATAATAGGGCGCGTCGCGCATCATGGCGACCGAGGTGCGATAGGCCCAGTCGAGATAGAAGCGCCAGTCATGCTGCTTCACCAGCCCCTGATTATCGCGGGCGAGGCGATAAAGCACCCAATGACCGATCGCGACATGGGGATAGTTGTAGGACCGGCCCAGATCGTCCGAATCCTTCTTCGACCAGGCTGTCCAGTTCTTCCAGTTGATCGCCGGGTCGTAATAGTCCGGGAATTCTTTCGGGTCGTAATAGAAGAGGCTTTTCTTGACCGCGCCGGCCTGTGGGCCGTCCGCCACCTGAAGATGGCCGATCACGGTTTCATTGACCATGCGTTCGAGCCTGGCGACTTCTTCCGCGTTCGGATTGTCGAGTTGCTTGATCGCGGCCGCGACCCAGCTGCCCGCGCCGCCCTCGTCGCTCATGCCGGCGACCCAGACGCGGCCATCCTGCGTCAGAATCTTGTTCGCCTCCCGGTCATAGGAGAGGATGGCGGGCGAGCGGTGGAAGGGGTCATCCTTGCCTTCGAACCACTGATCATGGGTGGTGAAATGGCCGATGTCGGCCATCACCTGCTCCAGTGGCTTGGTGATATAATAGCTGACGGTCTGGGCCTGCCCATCGGCATAGGTGATGGTCAGGCGGGCCTGACCCCAGCCCGACGCCTTTACGTCATAGCGCGCCGATCCCGCGCTGCTGTCGACCGGGGTGGCGGTGAGCGCGCCGGCGGGGAAGCTTTCGATCTTCGCGACCGGGCTGGCGGATTTGAGGTAGAGGCTGGCCGACTGGTCGGTCGGCAGGACATAGCCGGGGATGCCGACCGCAACGGGGCGCTTGTTGGCGACCAAAGTATCTTCGATCGCGCGGATGGAGGGGGATGTGACGAAGCGCAGGCCGATGGTGCGGCTCTGGCCCGGCGCGAGGGTGATGCTGGTCGCATCATTCCATTGCGGACCGGCCTTGGCCCATTCCTTGTCGACAAAGCCCTTGCTGGCGACGGTCCAGTCGTAAAAGCCTTCGGAGACCTGGCTGCGCGGGCTGCGGTCGGTGAAGATATCGTCCTTGGGCGCGGCGCGCGCCTCCAGCACGGGGCGGTAGGCTTCCAGCGGCGTGTTTTTTTCGGGCAGGACCAGCAGCGCCGGACCCTGACCGTTGAGGCGCGTCACCTGAAGATAGCCGGCGTCGCGGCCGATATAGGGATCGACGAAGCTGGCCTGCGCATGCGCCTGATCCAGATCGCGGTCGAGGATGATATTATCGAACACCATCGGCATGCCGAGCGCACTGATTTCTACCGGAGCGTTGCTGGTGTTGACCAAAGTGAAGCGCAGGGCGAGGACGCCATTGTCATTGACCCATTGCCGTTCGACGCGCAGCGGGATGCCCGCGCCCATCGACGCGGTGATGTCGGCGGCGGCCAGCACATCGCCGCGCGCGACCAGCTTTACGATCGGCTTGCGGGCATGGGCGGTGGAAAAGTCCTGCCACGCGCCATCGCCGCTCTTCAGGCGCAGGTGGAGGTCGCCGATATGGACATAGCCGTCGGCCGCCCGTTCCGCTTCGCGGGCGGCGGGGACATAGTCGAACGCCGCGTCGCCGCTGGGGGACAGGTGCGCCAGCGTCTGCGTGTCTGTGCGCAGGGCCAGGTCGAAGGTCGGCGTTTTGAACGCGGTCTTCGCGATCGGCGGGAAGACCTTCTTGGCGGGCTGGGCCTGCGCAAAGGCGACGGTGGCCGGCATCAGCGCGGGCACGGACGCCAGCAGCAGCGCGATCAGGGGGAGCTTCTTGGTCATGATCTTCCTCGTCATTTCGCGGCGGGGCTGCGGGTAGCTTGCGGCGCGGTGAGCGCGGGCGGGGTTTCGCCCAGCAGGTTGAGCGTGAAATAGTCGCGCAGCTTCTTCCAGAAGAAGGGCTGATAGACGCGGTGGGTGGTGTTGGGCAGGACGACGAGATCGACATCGCGGCCGGCATCCATCAGCGCTTTGGCCAGGCGGAAGCTTTCCGTCACCGGCACATTGTCGTCGATATCGCCATGGATCAGCAGCAGCTTGCCCATCAGATTGCCCGCGACCGACATGTTGCTGTTGCGTTCCCATGTCGCTTCGTCGGGGTTGCCCATGGAGACTTCGGGCCACCATGTCTTGTCGAGGCGCAGGTCGTGATTGCCCGAGGAGGACACGCCGACTTTGAAGAATTCCGGCCGGCGCAGCAGGAAGCGGGCCGTGTCATAGCCGCCGGCCGATCCGCCGAACACGCCGACGCGGGTGGCGTCCATATAGGGATATTTGGCGGCCATCTGACGGATGAGGCCGATATGGTCGTCCAGCCCGACTTCGCCCAGATTCTGATAGGCAGGCAGGCGGAAAGCCTGTCCCCGGCGGGAGGTGCCGGTGCCGTCGATCATCACCACGATCGCGCCGATCTGGGTCACGGCATTGCCCGAGACGCGGTGGGCGTCGTTCCAGGTGGCGGGAACGTCGGTCGTGGTTGGGCCGGTATAGACATTGTCGATGATCGGATAGCTACGCTTCGCATCGAAATTGGCCGGGCGGAAGATCATGCCGTAGATCGGCGTATGGCCGTCCGCTGCGACGCCCTGAAACGGTTCGGGCGACGTATAGCCGGCGGCGCGCAGGCGGCTGTCATCGGCGGTGGCGAGGTCCAGGACGATCCTGCCGGTCTGCCCGTCGCGCAGCACGGCGTGGGTGGGGCTGGTCGGGCTGGACATCTGATCCACGATCCATTGGCCGTCGTCGGACAGGGTGGCGTCATGATCGAGCGGTTCAGGCGTCAGTTCGGTCGGGTCGCCGCCAGCCATCGACACGCGATAGAGGGCGCGCCAATAGGGATTGCGGGCCTTTTCCCGGCCGACGCCGGTGACGATGAGGGAGGATTTGTCGCCGGCGACATGGTCGACCGAGAGGACTTCCCATTCCCCGCGGGTCAGCGCTTTCCCGCCATCGGGGGCATCGGGCGTGACGAGATAGAGTTGCGCCCAGCCCGACCGTTCGGAGATGGCGAGTTCACCGCCCAGGTCAGGCGCGGGCATGATCATGCTGGAGGTGACGGTGACGAGCGGTTTGACCGCTTCATGCGCGACGATGCGCGCGGCGCCGGTGTCGGGATCGGCCTGATAGACGGCCTGCTGCTTATAGCCGCGTTCGGTCCACAGGATGCGCGGCTTGCCATTGATCCAGCCCATGTCGGGCGGCGAGGGGTAGAGGATGGATTCCGACGGAATCGCCAGCGGCACGATCTTCGCCTTGCCCGCCTTCATCGCCTGTTCGATGTCGATGACGAAGCGGGTCGCCTGTGGCAGCTTCTCCGCGCCGGCGAGCGGATAGACATAGGAGAAGCTGCGCGGGTAAAATTCGCCCGGCGGATTTTGCTGGGTGATGGAGAGTTTCTTGACGTCGCGCGTGTCGAGACGCCAGCTCAGCAGATAGCGGCCATCGGGCGACCATGCGCCCGAAACGGGCATGTCCGGTTCTTCCGCGCCGGCGCGCAAAATGTCGGCCAGTTGCGGGATGGAGCGGCCATAAGGCTGTTCGCGCGTGCCATCGGTGGTGAGGGCGACTTCCCGACCATTCTTAACATCGACCGCGATCAGATTGTAATTGCAGGCGATGATGCGGAAACGACCGTCGGGCGAGGGGAGGGAAAGGTCTTCCGACTTCTTGTCTTCGGCGATGCGCTCCGCCTTGTCGGCGGTCAGGGTCCAGCGGCCGTCGAGGGCGTCGAAGCGCAGGGCCTTGGTCGCGGGGTCATAATCGACATCGGCGATGCGGGCCGCGTCGACATCGACGCTTTTGCCGGTGGCGCCGCCGAGCGCGGCGAGCAGCCCTGCGGTGGTGGCGACCGGCGTCTTGGTCAGCGTGGCGAGATCGACATAGACATAGTTTTGCGCATGACGATTGCCGGTGCGGTAGAGCAGGCCCTTGCCTTCTGCAACGAAGCGGGGGGCGACGTCGGCATTGTCGATCAGGTCGGACAGGCCCTGACCATTGAACCGATCGGACAAGGCGTAGCGCGCGACGATATCGGGCTGTGCGCTGGCGATTGTTGAGGCGGATTTCGCCTGCGCCGCGAGCGGGCTGGCCGCGACGGCGCAGGCCAGGGCGAACAGGCTGATGGATCGGGATGCGGAAGAAGAAAATGCACGCATGATTGCTGGTGGCCCGTCATGTCATGGAAAAGTTGGCGCAGTCATGACCATGAACCATGGACCCGTCAATAAAATTATACGATATATGATCCGGCTTTTTCAGAGAATGGACTGACGCGGCGTGATAAGGAAACGGAAAAGGACGGGATGACGGGCATGGATGAAGACAGGCAGGACAAGGATGGCGCAGCCTTTGCGCCGCTGGCGACCGGGCGGCTGCACCATGCCGTGGCGCAGCGGTTGGGCACGCAGATTGCCGGGGGCGTGCTGCCGGTGGGTCATGTGTTCGCCGCCGAAGTGGACCATGCCGAATCGCTGGGCGTATCACGATCGGTGTTGCGCGAAGCTTTTCGCATCCTGACCGCCAAGGGGTTGGTCAGTAGCCGGCCCAAGGCGGGGACGCGCGTCAACGAGCGGCGCAAATGGAGCATGCTGGACCCCGATGTGCTGGCCTGGCAAATCCAGTCCGAACCGAGCGACGCCTTTTTGCGCGACCTGTTCGAACTGCGCATGATGGTGGAGCCGCAGGCGGCGGAAATGGCGGCGCAGCGGCGCAGCGACGAGCAGTTGGCGGACATGGCCAATGCGCTGGACGCCATGGAGCGCTATACGCTGGCGACCGAAAAGGGGCGGGCGGCGGACCAGAGGTTCCACGGATTGCTGATGGAGGCGGCGCAGAATGAACTGCTTTATGGCCTGTCCAGTTCGATCATGTCGGCGATCGCATGGACCACGGCAGCCAAGCAGCGGGTCCAGGAAGCGCCGCGCGATCCCATGCCCGAACATCGCGCGCTCTATCGGGAAATCGAGGCGCGCAATCCGCGTCAGGCGCAGAAAGCCATGCGCGTGCTGATCGAGCTGGCGCTGGCGGACATGGAGGTGGCGTTGCGGCGCTGATCCCGGATCGAACAAGTCGGACAATAGGGATTGACAGCATGACCCTTCCCTCTATCGTATAGTATACGATATTCGGTAGGAGTGTTTAGGAATGAAAGCCAATCGCCGCGAGTGGCTGGCAGGGGTGGCCGCCCTTGCTGTCTGCGCTGTTCCCTTTTCGGGCATGGCCGCGATCGCGCCCAAAATTCCATTGCGGGCAAAGCCGCTGCCGCTGACCGATGTGCGGTTGCGCCCGTCCGACTATGCGACCGCGGTAGAGGTGAATATCGCCTATCTCCTGTCGCTCAGCCCCGATCGTTTCCTGCATAATTTCCGCAAATATGCCGGGCTGGAACCCAAGGCGCCCATCTATGGCGGCTGGGAATCCGACACGATCGCCGGCCATACGCTGGGCCATTATATCACCGCGCTGGTGCTGGGATGGCAGCAGACGGGCAATGCGGAATGCCGCCGCCGGGCCGATTATATCGTCGATGAACTGGCGCTGTGTCAGGCGCAGCGCAAGGATGGCTATATCGGCGCGCTGGGTCGCAAGACCAAGGACGGCCAGATCGTCGATGGCGAGCAGATATTCCCCGAAGTCATGCAGGGGCAGATCAAGTCGGGCGGGTTCGACCTGAACGGCAGCTGGTCGCCGCTCTACACCGTCCACAAATATTTCGCCGGCCTGCTCGACGTCCATGGCGCCTGGGGCAATGCCAAGGCGCTGGAGGTCGTGATCGGCCTGGGCGGTTATTTCGAGAAGGTGTTCGCCGCGCTCAACGATGCGCAGATACAGGAACTGCTGAACTGCGAATATGGCGGCCTGAACGACAGCTATGCCGAGTTGTACGCGCGCACCGGCGACGCGCGCTGGCTGGCGGTGGCGGAGCGCATCTATGACCGTCGGGTTCTTGATCCGCTAGTGGCGCAGGAGGACAAGCTGTCCAATTTCCACGCCAATACGCAGGTGCCCAAGCTGATCGGCCTGGCCCGCATCCATGAACTGACGGGCAAGGAAGAGCCGGGTCGGGCCGCGCGCTTCTTCTTCGACCGGGTAACGCAGCATCACAGCTATGTCATTGGCGGCAATGCCGACCGCGAATATTTCTTCGAACCGGACACGGTGGCGCTGCATCTGACCGAGTCCACCTGTGAACATTGCAACAGCTATAATATGCTGAAGCTGACCCGGCATCTATATGGCTGGCAGCCCGACGGCGCATTGTTCGACTATTATGAGCGGGCGCACCTGAACCATGTCATGTCGGCGCAGAACCCGGCCAATGCCGGCTTCACCTATATGACGCCGATGATGAGCGGCGCGCCGCGCGGCTATTCGCAGCCCGACGAAGACGCTTTCTGGTGCTGTGTCGGATCGGGCATGGAAAGCCACGCCAAACATGGCGATTCCATTTACTGGGAGGGCGACGACACCTTGTTCGTCAACCTGTTCATCCCGTCGGAAGCGCAGTGGAAGGCGAAGGGCGTCGGCCTGACGCTGGATACCGAATATCCGTTCAAGCCGGATATCAGGCTGACGATCGACGCGGTGAAGCAGGGCGCGTTTTCGCTGGCGCTGCGCATTCCCGGCTGGGCCAATGGGCGTTTTGGATTGACGGTGAATAATGCGCCGGTGTCGGCCAAGCCCGCCAATGGCTATGCGGTCGTCACCCGCCGCTGGAAGAAGGGCGATGTGGTGGCGCTGAGCCTGCCGCTGGACCTGCGGCTGGAAGCGGCGCCCGGATCGCCCGATGTGGTGGCGGTGGTGCGCGGGCCGATGGTGATGGCAGCGGACCTTGGTCCGTCGGAAATGGACTGGACCGGGGTGGAACCGGCGATGGTGGGCGAAGATCCGCTAGCGGCCTTTGCGCCGATCGTGTCGGATCGTCCGCGCTATCGCACGCAGAATATCATCCGTCCGGCGAACCTCGCCTTCGTGCCATTCTACAGCCAGTATGAGCGGCGCAGCGCGGTCTATTTCAAGCGCTTTTCGGAATCTGCGTGGAAGACCGAGGAGGCCGCTTTCCTGGCGGAGCAGGCGCGGCAGAAGGATATCGCGGCCCGATCGATCGACATCATGCATCTGGGCGAAATGCAGCCCGAGCGCGACCATGCGCTGACGTCGGAGCTGAGCTATCCCGCCTCCTATCGCGGGCGCAACGGGCGCGATGCGCGGTCGGGCGGCTATTTCGAATTCACCATGAAGGTGAAGCCGGGGCCGTTGCTGTTGCAGGCGACCTATTGGGGCGGGGAGCGCAAGCGCAGCTTCGACATCATGGTCGACAATGTGAAACTGGCGACGCAGAGCCTGGACAATGACAAGCCGGGCAAGTTCCTGGACGTCGATTACCCGATCCCCGAGGCGCTGACCAAGGGCAAGACCAGCGTGAAGGTGCGTTTCGTGCCGCATGATCGCAGTTCGGCCGGGCCGGTGTTCGGCGTACGGCTGTTCACGGCAAAGCCGGCGACCTCTGCATGAGCGATAGCGTGGCGATGACCCTGGCGGAGGCCGATGCGCTGGCCCGCAAGGTGCTGGAAGGGCGGGGTCTGGCGCCCGATCATGCCGCCGCTGTCGCCCGGACGATGGTGGCGGGGGAGCGGGATGGTTGCGCCTCGCATGGCCTGTATCGTCTGCTGGTCGCCGCCAATTCGATCGAGCGCGGCGTGGTCGCGCCCGATGCGGTGCCGGTGGTGAGCGAACCCGCCGCCGCGCTGGTCCGGGTCGATGGCAAGGGCGGCTTTGCGCAATTGCCGTTCGAGCGGGGGCTGCCGTTGTTGGTCGACAAGGCGCGCAAGTTCGGCATCGCGGCGCTGGCGCTCAACAATGTCGTGCATTTTGCGGCGCTGTGGCCGGAAGTCGAGGCGCTGACCAATGCGGGGCTGGTGGGGCTGGCCTTTACGCCCAGCCATGCCTGGGTCGCGCCGGAGGGTGGGACCAAGCCGGTATTCGGCACCAACCCGATCGCCTTTGGCTGGCCGCGTCCCGGTGGGCATCCCTTTGTGTTCGACTTCGCCACCAGCGCGGTGGCGCGAGGCGAGATCGAACTGCATCGCCGCGCGGGCAAGACGATCCCGCCCGAATGGGGCTATGATAGCGAAGGCCATCCTTCGATCGATCCCAAGGCGGTGCTGGACGGGGCGATGCGCACGTTTGGCGGGCATAAGGGATCGGCGCTGGCGGCGATGGTGGAACTGATCGCCGGGCCGCTGATTGGCGACATGACCAGCGCGGAATCGATGGCGGCGGACGAAGGCCGCATGGGATCGCCGATCGGCGGCGAACTGGTGATCGCGATCGATCCGGCCGGTTTTCTGGGCGCGAGTGTCGAGGATCATCTGGGCCGGGCCGAAGCGATGTTCGAAGCCATTACGGGGCAGGGCGCGCGTCTGCCCGGCGCGCGGCGTTATGTCGCGCGGGCGCAGTCCGATGCGCAAGGCGTGCGCATCCCGGCGCAGCTTCACCGGGACATATTGGCATTGTTGGAAGGGGAAATGGCGTGACGATCTTTGGCGGCCGAGGCTGGCTGTTCGCAGGCGCGGCCTTCATCAGTCTGGCGGCGCCCCAGGCGCAGGCTCAATCCGCAGCGCAAACCGCTGATCAAGCGTTCGAGACGATCTATTCCTCCGAATATGACTGGCGACAGAAGCAGTTCGGGCCGAGCGAGGATGGACCGAAGGATCAGGCGCTGGTGCTGCCCGATGTGAGCGCCAAGGCGCAGGCGGCGCGGCTGGCGCGGTGGGAGCAGGTGGAAAAGCAACTGGCGACGATCAAGGTCGATCAATTGTCGCCCGCGCAGAAGATCAATTTCGCCGTCTACAAGGGCCAGATCGACGCGCTGGTCGCCGAGCAGCGCTATCATGAATATGAGAAGCCGCTGAACGCCGACACCAGTTTCTGGGGCGACCTGGCCGGGTGGGCGCGCGAGCCGCTGCGCGACGAGGCCGGCGCGCGGCGCTATATCGCGATGCTGCGGGACATTCCGCGTTACTATGGCGAGCAGATTGCGAACATGCGCAGCGGTCTGAAGCGCGGTTTCACGCCCGCGCAGATCACGCTGCAGGGGCGCGACATTGGCGTCGAGCAGGTGGTGCAGGCGAAGGTCGTGGAAGAAAATCCCTTCTATGCGCCGTTCAAGACGCTGCCCGCGATCATCCCCGCCAATGTGCAGGCGCAGTTGCGCAGCGATGCGCAGGCGGCGATCGCGCAGGCGGTGGTGCCGGCGCACAAGACGCTGCTGATCTTCCTGCGGCAGGAGTATCTGCCGGGCGCGCGGAAGGATCTGGCCGCCTATACATTGCCCGACGGCAAAGCCTATTATCAGTCCAAGATCCGCGAGTTCGTGACGCTGGACAAAAGCCCGGAGCAGATTCACCAGATCGGCCTGACCGAGATGGCGCGCATCCGCAGCCAGATGGCGGAGGTGATGCAGCAGGTGGATTTCAAAGGCGACCTGCCGGCTTTCCTGACTTTCCTGCGGACCGATCCGCAATTCTACCCCAAGACGCCGCAGGATCTGCTCAATCGCGCGGCCTGGATCGCCAAGACGTTCGACGGGAAGGCGTCGCAATATTTCGGGCGGATGCCGCGCATGCGCTTTGCGATCAAGCCGATGCCCGATGACATCGCGCCCTTCTACACCGGCGGGCGCGGCGGGCCGGGCATCTATCTGGTCAACACCTATAATCTGCCGTCGCGCCCCTATTATTCGCAAATCGCGCTGACGCTGCATGAAAGCGCGCCGGGCCATGCGATGCAGATGCCGCTGGCGGCGGAGAACAAGGATTTGCCGGCCTTCCGCCGGGACAGCTATCTGTCCGCCTATGGCGAGGGCTGGGCGCTTTATTGCGAAGCGCTGGGCGAGGATATGGGCATGTATGAAACGCCCTATGATCGTTTCGGTATGCTGAGCTATCAGGCGTGGCGCGCGTCGCGGCTGGTGGTGGACACCGGCATCCATGCGATGGGATGGAGCCGGAAGCAGGCGCAGGATTATCTGCACGACAATACGGCGCTGTCGGACCATGAGATCGAGACGGAGGTGGACCGCTACATCGCCTGGCCGGGGCAGGCGCTGTCCTATTATATGGGCGAACTGGCTTTTGTGGATGCGCGCAAGAAAGCCGAGAAGGCGCTGGGACCGAAGTTCAATATTCGGGCCTTTCATGATGCGGTGCTGGCGCTGGGCGCGGTGCCGCTGCCGCTGATCGACCAGCGCGTCGACCAGTTGATCGCCGAAGATGGCAAGGGGCCTTATCCCGATGAAGAATGAACTGCTTGCCGGCATCGCCTTGGTTCTGGCCGTCGCGCCGGCTGTTGCGCAGGAGGCGCGCCAGATCAGCGTGCCGGGCAATCCGATTTTGGCCGATGGCGATTATTATTCGACCGATCCCGCGCCCTTCGTGGCGGACGGGGCGCTATGGATACTCGCCGGGCGTGATCAGGCGCCGCCCGACGTCAATGATTTCATCATGGGCGAATGGCAGCTGTTGAAGACGGACGATCCCAAAACAGGAAAATGGACGCACTATCCCGCCATCGCCAAGCCGGAAAATGTCTTCGCCTGGGCGGAGGAAGCACGGGCCTATGCCGGGCAGATCATCCAGGGACCGGACAAGCGCTATTATTTCTATGCGCCGGTGCTGGAGAAAGACAGCGATGCGCAGGATCGCTTCGCCATTGGCGTGGCGGTGGCGGATAGCCCGACCGGACCGTGGCGCGATGCGCATCCGGCAGGGCCGATCATTTCGCAGCGAGTTCCGGTGAAGAATGATATCCAGAATATCGACCCCACCATCCTGATCGACGATGACGGACGGGTCTATCTTTACTGGGGGACGTTCGGCCAGTTGCGCGGCATGGAGCTGGAGCGCGACATGGTGACGCCCAAGGGACCGGAGCGCAGCATCGAGGGGCTGACCGGATTTTTCGAGGCGCCCTGGATCATGAAGCGCAAGGGCGTCTATTATATGCTCTATGCGGGGAACAGGGCCGGGCCGAAATCCGACTGTACCCCGGCGGTCTATCATGCCTGCATCGCCTATGGCACGGCCCGTTCGCCCATGGGACCATGGACCTATGCCGGGGTGGCGCTGAAGCCGGTGTCGTCGACCACGTCCCATTCGGGCGCGGTCGAGTTTAAGGGGCAATGGTATCTGGCCTATCATACGGCGGACGCGCAGGGCGGCGGGCATTTCCGGCGCAGCGTGGCGATCGACAAGATGGAGTGGGATGACAGCGTGACGCCGGCGCGCATCCGGACCGTCGTGCCGACGCGGCAGCCGCAACCGCCGCTGGCCCCGACGCGCAACATAGCGCGGGCAGCGTCTGCTACGGCATCCAACGAGCCGCTGCCGGTGCAATATTGGATCAAGTCGCTGAACGACGGGATCATCAAGGCTGCTCCCTTGCCGCCCGACATGTGGGGCAGCTGGTCGCCGAACAATCCGGCGAGCCAGTGGATCGAATATCGCTGGAACAAGCCAGTGACGATCGACGGATCGCGCATCTGGTTCTGGAATGATCAGCCGGCCGGATCAGCTGTGGGCGTTGCGCCGCCGGCGAGATGGCGTCTGGAATATTGGAATCAGGGCTGGAAGCCGGTGCCGGGCGCGAGCGCCTATGGCACGGAGCCGGGCGCGTTTCAGGATGTGGCCTTCCCGCCGATCCGCACCCGTTGCCTGCGCGCGGTGATGACGGCGTCGGGCGATGAAAAGGGGCATGCGGGCCTGGCCGTGCAGGAATGGGAAGTGCTGGCGCCAAAGGCGGCCGCGCCAATGCTGCGCGCTGCCGAAGCGAAGCCAGCGGCCGGATGCGGTTGAGACAACGACGTAGACACTATGCGCGAAGTCGAGGGGCGTGGCCGGTGGCCGCGCCCCTTTCTTATTATATTTCATCGTCTTGTGACATTTTCGATCGCCTGTGACGGGTTTGTTGCGGGAAAATTGCAATCCGCTTGACTCCGACAAAATAATGTAGTTGGTATACGATATAAATTAGGGGCGTTAAGCTGAACAAGGGGAAGTCGGATGAAGTCACGTGCGGTTCTGAACATAACGGCGGCTTGGTCCGTCCTTGCTCTCGCCTCCCTGCCGGGCATTGCCCATGCGCAGGAAGCGGCCGAAACCCCGGCCGTGGCGGAGGGCGCAAAGCCCGATATCATCGTGACCGGCGTGCGCGGCAGCGTGCAGGCGGCGGCTACCAAGAAAAAGAACAGCAAGCAGATCGTGGATTCGGTCGTGGCTGAAGACGCCGGCAAATTGCCGGACAATAATGTTCCCGAAGCATTGTCCCGCGTGACCGGCGTGCAGATCAGCCGCGAACGCGGTCAGGGGCAGAGCATCAACATTCGCGGCCTTAGCCAGGTGCAGACCACGGTCAACGGCAACAACGTCAATCTGGGCACCGACCGGTCGATCAGCCTGGCCGACATTCCCGCCGAATTGCTGAAGTCGGTCGATGTCTACAAGACGCGCACCGCCGATCAGGTGGAAGGCGGCATCGCCGGCACCGTCAACGTCGAACTGCGCCGTCCGCTGGACCTGAAAAAGGGCCTGACCGTCGCGGGCAGCGTGCGTGGCGCCTATGACGAGTTTGCGGAGAAGACCAGCCCCTATGCCAGCCTGTTGCTGGGCGAACGGTTCGACACCGGCATCGGCGAAATGGGCTTTCTGCTCAACGGCAGCTGGACCAAGACCTATTATCAGGAAAATTATGTCGAGAGCGAGTCGCCCGACACCGTCTGCTGCGAAGGCGACGCGAACAGCCCGCTCAACAATGTGCCGGCGCAATATCGCAATGTCGTGATCCCCTATCGCACCCAATATGGCACCGAAAGCGGCTATGTGACGCGCCCGTCGCTGAGCGGCGTGTTCCAGTGGAAACCCTCCGACAAATTGGAGTTCATTCTGGAAGGCAGCTATATCGGGTCGAAGGAGCGTCGCTCCATCGACAAGATGTGGACGCTCAACCGCGAATGGAACACCCAGTTCAGCGGCATCGAACTGATGCCCGACGGTCAGACGATCAAGAAGCTGACCATTTCCAACCCGAACGGCGTGCCGGCCTATATCGAGGGGACGTACAATACGCTGAAGCGGGACCTGTACACCACCAATTTCGAAACCAACTGGCGCCCGAGCGACCGCGCGCTGCTGCATTTCAGCACGCAATATAGCTGGTCCAAGGACAGCTATTATTATGTGCAGCAAATCCTGCGGCCCTATAACCTCCAGTCGGCGACGATCGATTTCGTGTCGGACGCCTATTCGCGCCCGATCCCGTCGATCAGCTTCAACGGCGTCGACCTGAATGACGTCACCCAATATGGCGTCAACCGTTTTCAGGATAATGCCGGCATTTCCAAGAATAAGGAATTTGCCAGCCAGTTGGACCTGACGCTGGAGTTGAGTGACAAGAGCCTGCTGCGGTCGTTCCAGACCGGCATTCGCTACAACCGCCGCGATGTCGATCGTTACTATGGCTATCGTGACGGCTTCCCCCGCGTGAATGGCGTGGATGCGCCGCTGACCGCCTTCCCCGGCGGTGATCAGGCGTCGCTGATCGGGCCGGATCTGGCGGGATCGCCGCAATGGTATCGCATCCCCGGCAAGGCGCTGCTGGACAGCATCGATGCGGTGCGCGCCTATATCCAGGCGACTGATCCGGGCAATGCCGTCCGCTTCTCCAGCGAATTGCCGCCCAGCGATCAGGGCCAGACCTTCACATCGGTTGAAAACACCTTCGCGGCCTATGCGCAGATCAACTATGGTTTCGACGTCGGCTTCCCGGTCGACGGCGTGGTCGGCCTGCGCGCGGTCAACACCTGGGGCAGCTCGACCAGCTTCCAATATCGCATCGGTGCGGCGGCGGACGGCTATCCGCTGATCATCGAGGAAAGCTCGGGTCGTGGCAACTTCATGGATTATCTACCCAGCGTTACCGCAACGCTGCATTTCGATCCCAAGACGCAGTTGCGCCTGTCCTACACCACCAACGTCTCGCGCCCCAGCTTCTATGACCTGCGGCCTTTCTTCTTCGTCGATCCCAATGCGGCCAATCCGCGCGTCGACGCCGGCAACCCGGACCTGAAGGCGCAGCGCGAATGGTCGATCGACGCGAGCCTGGAACATTATTTCGGTCGCGCCGGTTCGGCATCGGTCGCGGGCTATTATAAGAAGGCGACCAACTGGACCTATTATAGCAACGAGATCGTCGGCGATCTGGCGGAATATGGTCTGCCCGGCCGCAGCGGTTCGGTGGCGCAGCTGCGCAATGCGGGCGATGGCGAATTTTACGGCGTCGAAGCGCAGGTTCAGAGCTTCTTCGACTTCCTGCCGGGCTTCTGGAAGAATTTCGGCGCCAGCCTGAACGTGACCCGCATTTTGCAGGCGCGCGTCGAATATCCCTATCCCGAGGATTTCCCCGGTGCGTTCGATTCGGTCGATACGTCGAAATGGACCGCCAACGCGGCGCTCTATTATGACACGCCCAAGTTCAGCACGCGCGTCGCCTTCAACTATCGTTCGCCCTATCGCCTGTTCGTGTGGACCGACAATCCCGCCTATAGCTGGTATAACGACACCACCTATCGTCTGGACGCGGCGGTCAACTATACGCCGGTCAAGTTCATGACGCTGTCGATCGAAGGCACCAACCTGACCGGAAACGACCCCTATCGTTACTTCGGCAAGGAAAATATCCTGCCGCTGGGCGTGCGCACCATGGCGCGCACTGTGCAGGGCAGCGTCCGCTTCCGCTTCTGATCGGGGTGAGGGGGTAGCAGGCAAAGCGGTCGTGGCGAAATTCCGTCACGGCCGCTTTTCCTTTTTGGGGGGCAGAGCATGTATAAGGTCGCGACCATGATGAGTCTCGCCGCGCTGGCGGTGGGACAGGCGCAGGCGAAGGAGGTGACGGTCACTGTGCCGGCCACCGCCATGCCATGGAATCCCGGCGTCAATGGCAAAAAGAGTTTCGGCCGGCGTGATGGCGGCCGGCCGGTGATGATTGCCGGTCAGCATCTGTTCGAAGGCGCGAAGGTCCGTTTTGTCGCATCGGGAGAGACGACGACCATCCCCGGAGGCATTGCGATTGGCCCGGACGGGCAGGCGGATTTCGTGGCGGACGACGCTATCGGCAATTCGGGTCTCGTCTTTCCGGCCCATTATGTCGATCAGGCGACGCGGCCGGTGAAGCTGAATGCGTTGATCGGCGCGTTCATCGATGCGGACGGACGGGTCGTGGGCGCGCCCTTTCTGATCGGGCGCGGAGCGACCGTGCGCGTGCCGGCCGGCGCGATGGGCCTGTCGCTGGGCATCAATGACGACATTTACGCCGACAATGGGGGCAGCCTGTCCGTGAACGTCGATATTCCCGAAGCCAGTGTGACCGTGGAAGAGAAGGAGGGGCAATGATGCGGGGAATTATGTGCGCCGCAATTCTGCTGGCGTCGGCCGCGCCGGCGATGGCGCGCGATATCAGCGTCAGCATTGATGCGCGATCCGGCCCATGGCTGAACAAGGCCAACAAGAAAATGCGCTATGGCAAGGGGGACGAATTGCCGCCCGCCATGGTCAGCGGCTTTGTCAACGACACGGCCGAGAAGATAGCGATCCTGGTTGCGGACGGCGCGACGACGCAAGTCGACGGTCAGGATGTTGGACCGGAAGGGCTGGAGGGGCAGGCCGTCGATGACCAGCCGGGCGATGGCGGCAAATATTATCCCAGCCTCTATGCGCCCAAAATCCTCTACCCCAATCAACGCCATGCGCTGATCGCGGCCTTTGTCGATGCGAAGGGTATATTGATGGGGCGGCCCTTTGCGGTGGGGAAGGGCGCGCGCGTGACCATCCCAGATCAGGCGGCAGGGTTGGTGATGGGTTTCAATGACGTCAGCTTTGCGGGCAATGCCGGGGCGCTGAACGTCACCGTGACCGTGCCGGATGAATGAGTGATTATCCCATTGCGCGTGGAGGATGTCATGATGTGCCGGCGAACCCTGTCCGTCCTGATGATGAGTGTCGGCCTGTTGGCCGCGTCGGCCGCCGCCGCGCGAACACCGGCTGTCGAGCGGCGCTGCGTCGTGCAAAGCCGTGTCGCCGCGCCGGTGGTGCGGGACGATGGCCGACTCTATTTCCGGGGACTTACCGACGCGAAGCAATCCTATATCGCCATATTTAAAGGCGGAAGCTGCCCCGGCCTGAACGCCTTTGCGACCGCGAGGGTGGAAACGACGGGGGCGGGCTATTGCGAAGGCGACAAGGTGCGCGCGCTGGCGGCGCCCGGCCAGATTCCCGGACTGTTATGCGTCATCGACCATCTGATGCCCTTTGCCGGCGACATCGACGATCCGGTCCCCGATGAGAGCGGTAACAAATGATTGCCGCACTGCAAAATATCCGTTGCAGCCCCTAACCTAATATCGTATACGATATTTATATCAGCAGAAAAGGCAGGAAGAACGAATATGGCAATTGGTTGGAAGGGCGTGTTCCCGGCGGTGACGACGCAGCTGCGCGAGGATCTGTCGATCGACCTCGCCGATACGCAGCGCGTCGTTGACGATCTGGTCAAGGACGGTGTGACCGGCGTCATTGCCCTGGGTACGGTGGGTGAGAATAACTCGCTGGACTATGACGAGAAGGTGTCGGTCCTGTCGGCCATCGTGGAAGTGGTGGACGGCCGCGTGCCGGTGATTACCGGCGTGTCGGAATATGACACCCGCCGCGCGGTGCGCTATGCGCAGGCCGCCGAAAAGGCTGGCGCGGACGGGCTGATGCTGTTGCCGCCGATGGTCTATGTCACCAAGCCGCATGAACTGGTCAATCATTTCAAGGGTGTGGCCGACCAGACCGGCCTGCCGATCATGCTGTACAACAACCCGCCGGCCTATCGCACGGTGATCGACCAGGAGGTTCTGACCGCCCTGATCGACGTCAAGAATATCGTCGCGGTCAAGGAATCGGCGCCCGACACCCGTCGCTTCACCGATTTCCGCAACGCCTTTGGCGATCGCTACACGCTGTTCGCGGGGCTGGACGATGTCGCGCTGGAAGGGCTGTATCTGGGCGCGCAGGGCTGGGTGTCGGGCCTGACCAACGCCTTCCCCAAGGAATCGGTGGAACTGGTCCGCGCATTTGAGCGGGGCGACCATGCCAAGGCGATGGAAATTTATCGCTGGTTCATGCCGCTGCTGCATCTGGATGCCGAACATGATCTGGTCCAGTCGATCAAGCTGGCCGAGCAGGTCATGGGCCGTGGGTCCGAGCGGGTGCTGCCGCCGCGCTATGTGCTGCAGGGCGAGCGCCGCGCCGAAGTGATCGCGATGGTCGAAAAGGCCGCTGCGACCCGGCCGGACCTGTCGATCGCGGCTGCGGCCTGATACAGGGTGGCGATGCGTCACACCTTCTTTTGCATCGATGGCCATACGGCCGGAAACCCCGTCCGCCTGGTCGCGGGCGGGGCGCCGCTGCTCAAGGGCGCGTCCATGTCGGAACGGCGTCAGGATTTCCTGAACCGTTTCGACTGGATCCGCACCGGCCTGTGCTTCGAACCGCGCGGGCATGACATGATGTCGGGCGGCTTCCTCTATCCGCCCTGCGATCCGCAGAACGACATTGGCATCCTGTTCATCGAGACGAGCGGATGCCTGCCCATGTGCGGGCATGGCACGATCGGCATGGTGACGTTCGGGCTGGAGCATGGACTGATCCAGCCGGCGACGCCGGGGCGGTTGAAGGTCGAGGTGCCGGCCGGCGTGATCGACATCGCCTATGAGACGGAAGGGCAGAAGGTGACGGCGGTGCGCATCACCAATGTCCCGGCCTATGTCGCGGCGAAAGGGATCGCAGTCGATGTCGAAGGGATTGGGCCGCTGTCGATCGATGTGTCCTATGGCGGCAATTATTACGCCATCGTGGAGCCGCAGGGCGCCTATACCGGGCTGGACGATATGGGCGCGGCGCAGTTGATTGAACTCAGCGGTCGCATTCGCGAGGCGGTGCGGGCGCAATATGAGCCGGTCCATCCACTCGATCCGACGATCCGGGGGGTGAGCCATATCCTGTGGGCGGATAAGCCCAAGGGCGACGACGCTGACGGACGCAACGCCGTTTTCTATGGCGACAAGGCGATCGACCGCAGCCCGTGCGGCACCGGAACGTCGGCACGGCTGGCGCATCTGGCGGCGACGGGACGGCTGAAGGTCGGCGAGCGCTTCGTGCATCAAAGCTATATTTGCAGCCGCTTCATCGGGCGGGTGGAAGAAGAGGTGATGCTGGGCGATCAGCCCGCGATCATCCCGTCGATCGAGGGATCGGCGGTGGCGACCGGCTTCAACACCATCTGGATCGATCGTGCCGATCCCTTTTGGGCGGGGTTCCAGGTGACGTAAGCGACTGAATGTCCGGGTCGCCCGGACATCAGTTCTGTGTCAGCTGGGTCTGGCAAAATTCCATCGCCTTCTGAACGCCGGGCACGAAGCGCCTGCCGCGCGGCATGATCATGCTCATCGGCTGAAGGTCGGCCATGCCGGTGACGGGACGAAAATACAGGCCGGCGGGCGGTTGCTCGTCACCCAGCACGGGCGTCAGGCCGACCCCGACCCCGGCGCGGACCAGTTCGAGCATGACGGAAATTTCCGTGCAGTCGGCGACCATGGTCGGCAGAAAGCCGGCGCGCTGGAACGCATCATTCACCTGTTCGAAAAAGCCGCTGCCCGAACTGCGTTTCAGCAGGATGAGGGGGATGCCGGACAAATGCGCCAGCGGCAGGGGCGCGCTTTTCGCCCATTGCGGGTCGTCGCTGCGGGCGATGAGCATCAGGCGCGGGACTGGCAGGGTCAGGATCTGCAAGGCGGGATTGACCACTGGCAATTGAGTCAGGGCGAAATCGAGCTGGCGCTGTTCAACCATCAATTCCAGCGCTTCGGGTTCCGCCTGGCGCAGGGAAAAGCTGGTGGCGTCCCCCTGCTTGCGCACCGCATCGACCATCTGGATGACCAGATTGCGATAAAGGGTGGTGTATCCCACCCGTATCCGCCCGGTCGATCCCCGGCCAATGGCCCGCATCTCATCCTCGATCGCTTCGGCATTGCCCAGCAATTGCTGGGCGCGATCGAACAGCAGGCGACCCGTTTCGGTGAGGGTGAGGCCCCGGCCGATCCGGTCGAACAGGGCGACGCCCCATTCCGCCTCAAGCTGTTTGATGGCGACGCTGAGATTGGGCTGGGCGACATGGAGGATATCAGCGGCAGCCGCCAGCGACCCATGAGCGACCACGGCGCGGAAATAGGCAAGCTGTCTCAACTTCATTGCGATGCTCCGTCCCGCGCCATTCTATAGCATGACAGCATGAAACCATAACGTGATATAGATTGAACGTACCATTTAGTTACGTTTCCCGTAAGAGTCGTTATGAAGTTCATATTGGATAGCCGGCCGGCGGATGCGCATATGCGCCCGCACGGCGATTTTCGGCACCAAGGCGCGCGAAGATCGCTGATGCGCCGTGGCTTTTGCGCGGTTGCTGTCGTCGGATCGACCCGGACGGACACCGCCGGGCCGCAGCCTGCAAACAAGCGCCCTATCGTCGGAGAGAGATCCTGTTCGCGCCAGCGCGCCCATTTGTGGCGCATGGTGGTTGAATCCCTGGATAATCTGGATGTGAAGGAGGTCCGCCGTGACGGACGCAGGTGGCGCGCAAAGCGTGATGGCAAGGGGATGGCTCATCCTGCTTGGGGTGGTCATTTTCGTGGCGGGGCTGGCCTTTGCGGTCGGCGGCGCAAAGCTGCTGATGCTGGGGGGCAGCGTCTATTTTCTGATCGCCGGCGTCGCGCTGATCGCGGCGGGCGTGCAGATCGTGCGGCGGCGGCCTGCGGGCGCGCTGCTGTTCGGCGCGACCTTCGTGCTGACCATTGCATGGTCGCTGTGGGAAGTGGGCTTTGCCTTCTGGCCGCTGATTTCGCGGCTGTTGGCGATGGGCGTCGGCGCGACCGTGGTTGCCTTATCCTATCCGCTGCTGCGCCGGGCGCAGGGGCAGGCGCCGCGCTGGCGTCCGGCGCTGGTTGCAGCGGCGCTGGTGGGCCTTGCATCCGCCGGCGGTTTTGCGGCGATGTTTGTGCCGCACCCGACCGTCGATTTCGCCGGTGTCGAAGGCGCGCTGACGCCGGTCGATCCGGGCAAGGCGCAGAAGGACTGGACCGCCTATGGCAACAGCGGCGGGGGCGACCGCTTCGTCGCGCTGGACCAGATCAGCCGCGACAATGTGCGCAACCTGAAGGTCGCCTGGACATATCGCACCGGCGACGTCGCAATCAGCGACGGCAATGGCGCGGAAGATCAGGATACGCCGCTTCAGGTGGGCGACACGCTCTATGTCTGCACGCCGCACAATAATGTCATTGCGCTGGACGCGGACACGGGCCGCGAAAAGTGGAAGACGCTGATCAACGCCCATGCCAGTGTGTGGATGCGATGCCGGGGGCTGGCCTATTTCGACGCCAAGGCGCCGTTGCAGCAGCCGACTGCGCCGGGTGCGACGCCTGTGCCGGCTGCGTTCGTGCCGGAAGGCGCCGCCTGTCAGGCCCCTGTGCATTGTAGGGACACAGATTCACGGTAGTGGTTGGATGAGCAGCGGCATGAGGCCATTGGCGTCGAGATCGAGGCGATCGGACCAGACGTAATCGCCGGTGAGATTGATGCGATCCCATCCCAACGGTGAGAGCCGGGACAGCATAGCCGGATCGATCTGGCTTCCTCGCTGGCGCATTTCGTCAATGGCGCGCCCGAGATAGCGGCAGTTGAACAGGATGATCGCAGCGGTGACGAGGTTGAGAGCGGCTGCTCGGGTCTGCTGGTTCTCCAGGCCACGGTCGCGAAAACGGCCGAGCCGATGGAAGGCGACTGCCCGGGCAAGGCTGTTGCGGGCCTCGCCCTTGTTCAACTCGGCAGTGACAGTACGGCGCAGAGCCGGATCCTCGAACCAGCGCAACGTGAACAGCGTGCGCTCGATCCGCCCGATCTCGCGCAGCGCCGCGGCGAGGCTGTTCTGCTGGCGATAGGCAGACAGCTTCTTGAGGATCAGCGAGGGCTTAACGGTGCCGTCGCGCATGGCACAAATGACACGTTCAATATCCGGCCAGTGGCTAACGATCAGGTCCCGGTCGAGCCTGTGACCGAATAGTGGCGCAAGCCTGCCGTAATGCTTCGAGGGTTCGAACGCGTAGAGGCGGCGGTCGGACAGGCGGGGAATGCGCGGCTCGAAATCGAGCCCGAGGAGATGCATGGTCGCGAACACGATGTCGGAAACACCGCCTCCATCGACGTGCAGCGCGGTCAGATTGGCGTTGCTGTCATGGCCGAGGATGCCGTCGAGCGCATGGATGGCTTCTCCTGCCGTGCCGGCGATCACGGTCTGGTGCAGTGGCGCGTAGCGGTCGGTGATGGTGGTGTAGATCTTGACCACCGGGTCGCGACCATAGTGGGCATTGACCGCTCCTCCGGCTTCGCCCGGCCCGCCCAGGTAGAAGGCCTGACCATCTGCAGAAGCCCGGTGTCCTTGCCCAAACCAGGCGGCGATCGGCTCGGCGTGGATGGCGTCGGTCAGACAGGCGAGCGCCGCTCGAAAGGTTTCCTCGCGCATGTGCCATGTCTGCATGCGCAGCAGCGCGCGGCGTGATCCTGCGCCGCATACCTCGGCCATGCGCGACAACCCGAGATTGGTCGCTTCGGCAATCAGAGTGGCGAGGAAGGTCCGCTCGTCGCCGGGCGGCAACCCGGTCGAGACGTGCCCGAAGTGCCGGGTGA
>JAJZTH010000027.1 GCA_021849075.1 Pseudomonadota bacterium
GATGAGCCCGGTGGCCACCGAGATCGAATTCGCATGGGTGGGGCATGCCCCACCCATGCGATCGCCTCAATCTACACCGGAAATTACACCACGAGCGCGGACGCTAACCGCAATAGCGCCGCCCTTCATCGAGTAGTGGGGAATCCTTCGCCATCGCCTGCATCAACACCATCCTTGCCCGCCGGCCATAGCAAAAAGATCGGTTCAGGACAGTCGGCGTTGCGCGCGTCGAGAGGGGCGCTTCCTGTCTCAACCGCTAAGGGAAAGCTGCCAAGGGAGAATCCTTCCCGAACAATCCTCCAGTTGCTTTTGCATCGGCACACCAAGCGCGAAATCGGTCCGCGCGCATGGGGTGGCGAAAATCGCCGGTGGCCGCCAATGTGGATCAAAGCCTTATGGGAAAAACGCAGCGCGACAGGGCCTATGCCGATAGAGATTGAACGCAAATTTCTGGTCGTTGGCGATGGCTGGCGGCAGGGGGCGGATGCGGGGCGGGCCTTGCGTCAGGGCTATGTCGTGCGCGAGGGCAAGGCAAGCGTGCGCATCCGGCTGGCGGGGAACCGCGGCTGGATTACGCTCAAGAGCGCGCGGGCGGGCATGGTCCGCGACGAATTTGAATATGAGATTGCGGCGGGCGAGGCGGCGGACATGCTGGATCGGCTGTGCAGCGGGCCGCTGATCGAAAAGACCCGATACAAGGTGCCCCATGGCGGGCGGATATGGGAGGTCGATGTGTTTGCCGGCACGGCGGCGGGGCTGGTGTTGGCGGAGGTCGAGCTGGACGCCGCCGACGCGCAGGTCGACCTGCCCGCCTGGGTCGGCCGGGAAGTGACCGATGATCCGCGTTATCGCAATGCGGCGATCGGTCTGGCGGTGCCGACGGACCAGGAATGTGAGGGCGCATGAATTTCGACGATCAGTTGCAACGCTATTTCGGCACGCGCGAGATCGATGCGTTGCCGGCCGACGCCATGGCGGCCGGGATCGAGCGGATGCGGGTCGATTTCGGGCTGGAAACGGACGGAGGGCGGCGCTTTGCGCTCTGGTCGCTGCTGTTTTTGCTGGGGCAGGCGCCCGATCTGGACGCATTCGAGGATGCGGCCGAGCGGGAGGCTGCGCGCAATTTCATGGATTTGATGGATGCGATGCCGCCTGACGGGGCGGACTGACGCTATAACCCTTCCGCCTCGACCCAGTGCGCGCCGGTGATCTGGCGCGCGAGGGTCCAGACCTGTCGCCTTATGTCGGGCACGGCGACGATTTCCCAATGGGCGCCGCGCGTCATCGGCCCGACGACGAACAGCCGTTCCTGCGCGCTGCCATCCTGCATCAGAGCGCGGCCCTGCTGATCGACATCGATGCCGATCGCCAGCGCATCGGCGCGGATATCGCCTCTGTTCGCCAGCGCGCGCAGCAGCGGATCGCCAGCGCGGCGCAAATCGCCCAGCGGGCCGGTGCAATTGACGACGCGGGCGGCCCGGACGCTTTCGCCCTCGCCTGCGCCACGGCGACGGATCGTCACGGCCAGCGCGCTATCGGTTGGCGTCGCGTCCAGCACTTTGGCGGCGAGGATGGAGAGCCGCCCTTCGACCCGTAGCGCCTCCAGCCGCGCGGCCACCGGCGGGGCGATCCGGTGCCGGTGAATGTCCCAATAGGGACGCAGGTGACGCAGGAACCGCTCCCGCTGCGCGTGAGAGGCGGCGCGCCACATATTCTGGGTGAAGGGGCGCAATTCATCGATCGCATTGCGCCAGCCGACCTGTAGGGCACGATTCCTGACCTGATGGAGCAGCGTTGACAGATGCCCCGACGGCTTTTCCCGCGTGGGGGTGAAGGCATCCGCCGGCGCATGGGCATGCGGCGCCAGACCGCGGCGGGACAAGGCCAGGATCGATCCGGCAAAGCCGGCATTGACGAGGCTGAGGATCGAATCGACGGCGGTAAGGCCGGTGCCGAGCAGCATTACCCGGTCCTGGTGGCCCAGCCCCGCCGCCAGATCGCGGCTCCAGGGATCGTTGACATAGGCGTCGCTGTCGACATCGGCGAAGGCGGCGAGCCGGTGCGGGGGCAGATTGCCGGGCGCAATCGTCGCAACGTCGGCATCGATACAGCGCCCGGACGCCAGGGTCACGCGCGCGCCATCGGCATGGAGGGTCAGGTCGACCGCTTCATCCGCAATCACGCTGAAGCGGCCCGGCGCTGCGCGCTGCATGTCCTCCAGCAATGCGCACAAATAGTCGCCATAGATGCGGCGCGTTGCAAAACTGGTCTCCGCGCCCATATTCCGGGCCTTGAGCCATGCCGCGAAATGATCGGGCTGGTCGGGAAAGGCGCTCATATTGGCGGCGCGAACATTGAGCAGATGATCGGCATGCGCCGCGCCATAGGCAAGGCCGCGGCCAAGGCGATCGGACCGACGCTCCACCAGCGTCACCCGTTGCGAGCCGTGCCGCAGCAGGTTGATGGCCAGTAAAGTGCCGCTGAATCCGCCGCCTATGATGGCGACATGGCGGGCGATCAGCATGGATCAAGCTTTTCTAATGGATGATGGAGCATTGCTTGTGAGACATATCTCTACTTCATGAATAGATAAAGAGGCCATTTAGCGCTCCGAAAGGTCGAAAATGAGTCTGTTGCTGTCTGCCCTCCAGCGTTGGCGCGCCCTGCATGATGCGGCGCGGCGCGAATTTCTGCGCGATCCCAACGTCATATTGTTCGAACGTGCGTCAAAGCCGGCGACATCCGGCCATGGCGCGCATGGGCGCTGAGGCTGTTTCACGGCGCGCCGTCCTGGCGGGATGCGCGGCAGGCGGGTTGTTCCTGTCTGCCTGCAGCGCGACGAAGAGCGGCCGCCCGACTTTGCGCCTGTCGATCACCGGCAAGGGGGAAGGGGATGCGCGGCTGTTGTTCAAGGCGGCGGGCATCCGGCCCGAGGGGTTCGATCTTGCCTATAGCGAGTTTCAGTCCGGTCATCTGGTGATCGAGGCGCTGAATGGCGGTTCGCTCGATTTTGGCGGGATGAGCGAGATCCCGCCGATCTTTGCGGCAGCGTCCACCATCCAGAGCTTTCGCCAGATTGCGGTGACGCATGGCGACGTCAACAATCAGGTCGTGCTGGTGCCCAAAGGGTCTAGAGCGAAATCCATCGCGGACCTCAAGGGCAAGCGCGTCGGCTATGTCCGCGCGACGACATCGCAATATTTCCTCATCCGCATGCTGGAGGAAGTCGGCCTGACATGGGACGACATCAAACCGGTGGCGATGGGGGTATCGGATGGCGCGGCGGCCTTTTCCCAAGGGGCGCTGGATGGCTGGGCGATTTACGGCTTTCCGATCCAGCGTGCGGTCGCGACGCAGGGCGCGCGCATCCTGAAGACCGCCTATGGCATATTATCGGGCAATTATCTGGTGTCCGCCCATCTCGATGCGCTGGCCGACCCGGAAAAGACGCGCATCATCGGCGACTATCTGGGCTTGTTGCAGAAAGCCTATGGCTGGGCGGCCGCGCATCAGGCGGAATGGGCGGACATCATCGCCCAGGACATTGGCGTGCCGCGCGATTATGTGCGCGACCAGTTCCGCCGCAAGAGCGCAAGCTATGAATTGCGGCCGGTTACGGCAGAGGCGATCGCGTCGCAGCAGGGCGTCGCCAATCTCTTCTTCGAACAGAAGCTGATCCCCAAGGCGGTCGATGTGCGGCCATTGTGGGACGACCGTTTCAATTCCCAGATTCCCAAGAGAGGCTGAAAACATATGGCCAGCCAGCCACTGTCCCGCGACGCCACAACGCCGTCCCCACCCCCGCCGGTCAGCGCCGACCTGCTCGATCGCATCACGCGGCAGTTGGCCGAAACAGCGGAGCATTATGACCGCAGCGGCGAATTCCCCCGCGCCAATTTCGATCTGCTGGCAAGGGAAGGACTGATCGGTCTGACCGTGCCGCGCGATCTGGGCGGGCGGGGTGCGGCGCTGTCCGAAGCGATCCGCGTTCTGGGCGCGGTGGCGAAGGGCGAGCCTTCGACAGCGCTGATCCTGTTCATGACCTATCATTATCACGCCACCCCGGCGCGGGCGCGCAACTGGCCGCAGTCCATTTACGAAAGGCTGGCGCGCGAAGCGGTGGCGGGCCGGGGCCTGATTGGCGGGTTGCGGGTCGAACCGGAACTGGGTACGCCGGTGCGCGGCGGCCTGCCGGCGACGGTGGCGCGACGCACGGCCGACGGCTGGGCGCTGACCGGCACCAAAATCTACTCGACGGGATCGACCGGGCTGGACTGGTTTTCCGTCTGGGCGAAGACGGACGAAGCGGAGCCGCGCGTCGGCAATTTCCTGGTTCGGGCCGGCAGTCCGGCTATCGATATCGAGCCGGTATGGGACCATCTGGGCATGCGCGCGACGGTCAGTCATGCGGTGCATTTTACCGATACGCTGACGCCGCTGGACCATGCGGTCGACATTCGCCGGCCCGAACAATGGGCGACGGGCGCGGGCGACCCCAGCCTGGCCATCTGGAACGCGCTGTCCATATCCACCATCTATGACGGGGTGGCGCGGGCTGCGCGCGACTGGCTGCGCGCCTATCTTAACGATCGGGTGCCGACCAATCTGGGCGCATCGCTGGCCACATTGCCGCGCGTGCAGGAGAAATTTGGCGAGATTGAGGCGCTGTTGCAGGTCAATCGAACACTGATCCGCGACGCGGCGACCCGGCACGATGCGGGTGATCCGCCGAGCGCGGTGGAGGTCAATAACATCAAATATCTGACAACCACAAACGCGATCCGCGCGGTCGAGATTGGTCTGGAACTGACCGGCAATCCGGGTATCAGTCGGAAAAATCCGCTAGAGCGCCATTATCGCGATGTGCTGTGCAGCCGCATCCATTCGCCGCAGACCGACACCATATTGATCGCCGCCGGGCGGGCGGCGCTGGGAAACTGAGATGAGCCTGATTATCGCCAGCCAGCTGGATGCTGACTTTAATCGCGGGCTGGGCCAGCATCCTGCCGCGCCGATCCTGATCGATGTGGCCGATGAAGAACCTTGGGCCGCGGCGGCCGAGGCGGACATGCTGTTGATCCGTCCTTCCCCCGCATGGCGTCAGCCGGCGGCGGCGCGTCCACCAGTCTGGCCGGGGCGCCTGAAATGGGTCTATAGCGCGTCGGCCGGGATTGATTTTTATCCGCAATGGCTGCTCGATGCGCCGCTCGTCACCTGTGGCCGGGGCGTCGCGGCGGATGAGATTGCCGATTATGCGATCGCCGCCATCTATGCCCATGCCAAGAATCTGGAAGCGGTGACGGTGCGGTCGCGGGCGCAGTGGATCAATGTGCCGCTGGGCCGGGTATCGGGCACCACGATCGGCATTGTCGGGCTGGGCGCGATCGGGCAGGAGGTGGCCCGGCGCGGGCTGGCGCTGGGCGCGCAGGTTGTGGGGCTGCGCCGGTCCGGCGCGCAATCGGGTGTCAGCGGGGTCGAGCATCTGCGTGATGTCGAAACTTTGGTGGCGCGATCCGACCATATCGTGATCGCCGTGCCGGCGACGCCCGAGACCCGTCACCTGTTCGATGACGCATTGTTGCGCAAGGTGAAGCCGGGCGCGCACATCATCAACGTCGCGCGCGGATCGGTGATCGATCAGGCGGCGCTGATGCGCGCGCTGGACCGGGACGATGGGCCAGGATTCGCCACGCTGGACGTGACCGACCCCGAGCCGCTGCCCGAGGGGCATGCGCTCTACACCCATCCGCGCGTCCGCCTGACGCCGCATATTTCCAGCAATCATACGCTGGTGCGCCATCGACTGCTGGAAAAGGTGCGGGACGATATCTCCCGCTTCGTGCGGGGCGAGGCGCCGAGCGACATTGTCGATCCGGCGCGGGGTTATTGAGGGGGCGGGCGCCGGGTGCGCCCGCCCTATCAGCTTACAGCGCCTGCACGGTTTCCAGCGCCAGTTCGGCCAGACGGCTGGCGGCCTTGTCCAGCTTGTCGCCTGCGCGCAGGATGGCCGCGACGCGCGGCAGCGGGGGCAGGCGTTCATGTTCCAGCGCCTGCGCTTCATCCAGGAACAGGTGCGTGCGGCAGGTGATGCCCAGCCCAGCGCCCACGGCCGCCTTGAGCGTCGCCAGATTGGGCGTTTCCACGGCAATCCGCCATTGCAGGCCGGCGTCCTCCAGTCCCCGGATCGCCGCTTCGCGGAAGCGGCATGGCTCCTCCAGCACGGCGAGCGGAATGACCGGGCGGTCGGCCAGCGCGGTGTCGCCATACCAGCTCATCGGCGCGACGGTGACGGCATGGGCGTCATTGGGCGCAGCGAAGCCCAGCACTATGTCGAGTTCGCGCCGCTCCAGCAGCGTCTGCAATTCAGCGGTGCCGGCAACCCGCGCATAGATTTGCGCATCGGGGTGCAGTTCGGCAAAACGCGACAATAGTCCGCTGAGCAATGTGTCGGCGAAATCCTGCACCATGCCGATGCGCGCCGGCCCGGCGAACCGCCCGGCGCTGACCGCCGCAACGGCTTCGTCATGGAGCAGCAGCACTCGCCGCGCATAATCGAGCAGCACATCGCCCGCCGCCGTCAGGATCAGGCGACGCCCTTCGCGCAGGAACAAAGTCTGTTGCACCAGTTCCTCCAGCCGCTTGATTTGCAGGCTGAGCGCGGACTGGGTCACGAAAACCTGTTCCGACGCATTGAGCATCGACCCGGTGTCGACGATCGCAACGAAGCTGCGGAGTAAATTGGTCGGCAAATTGACCGGCACGAGCGAACCTCTTCTTGAAAAGCGGGAAAGGCCGATCCGGTGTCGGGAACGGAGCGCGCCTTTATTGCTGATGCTTATATATCAATCAAAATAGTAGAGATTGTGCGTGGGAAGGAAAAACTTGGCCCAGACGAGCAGCGCGGCCAAACCCGCCATTTTCGGCGCTGTTCCGCCCCATATCGGCGGTGAAATGCGACCTATGATGAACGCTGATAGGTCGGCGTAGAAAAACTTAATTGAATGAGTAGACAATTCATGTTGGGCTTGTCTGGACTTCACAAAAGGCCCGGACATGGCGGTTTTGACGATCAATAATGTATCAGCAGCGGGGCAGAGCCGATCGGTCGCCGCGCCGCGTCGCTTCTCCCTATCGCGCTTTGGCGGCCGCTGGCTTTCCCCGATTTTGCTGCTGCTGCTGTGGGAAACCGGGTCGCGCATCGGCTTGATCCCGGAACGCACTTTGGCCGCGCCATCCGCAGTGCTGGGCACGCTGTTCGAAATGGTCCTGTCGGGCGAATTGCCATCTAACCTGCTGGTGTCCTTCGCCCGCGTGGCCGCCGGGCTGCTGATCGGCGTCGGGCTGGGGCTGGGGCTGGGGCTGGTCGCCGGCCTGTCGCGCGCCGGGGAAATGGCGGTCGATCCGCTGATGCAGATCAAGCGGACCATTCCCGCGCTGGCGCTGACGCCGCTGTTCATCGTGTGGTTCGGCATCGGCGAGACGCCCAAGGTCGCGCTGATCGCGTTCGGCACCATCTTCCCGGTCTATCTTAACCTCTATAGCGGCATCCGCAGCGTGGATCTGCGCCTGCTGGACGCGGCCAAGAGCTTTGGCCTTAGCCGGTGGGAGCAGATATGGCATGTCGTTCTGCCATCTGCGCTGCCATCCCTGCTGGTTGGCCTGCGCTACGCTTTGTCGGTGTCGATCCTGGTGCTGGTGGTGGCGGAGCAGATCAACGCCTCGGCCGGCCTTGGCTACCTTATCAACAACGCCCGCGATTTCATGCGGACCGACATCATCGTCGTCTGCCTGATGGTCTACGCCATCCTTGGCCTTGGCGCCGACTGGCTGGTCCGCACCCTCGAAGCCCGCGCCCTGATCTGGCGCCCCAGCATAGTGGAGCAATAAGCATGGACGCTCGCCTCGGTTTCTCTACGGTGGACTCTGCCGTCCATCTTCCCCACCCTGAACCCGTCGTGCGGCTGCGCGGCTTTACCCGCCGCTTTGGCGTCAACACGATCATCGATGGCCTTGACCTCGACATTGCGCCGGGTGAGTTCATCGCCCTGCTGGGCCGGTCGGGATCGGGCAAGACCACCTTGCTGCGCACGCTCGCCGGGCTGGACGAGGTGCGGGGGCAGGATGTCGAAGTGCCCGATTCGCGCGCCGTCGTCTTTCAGGATGCGCGGCTGCTGCCCTGGAAGCCGGTGTGGAAGAATGTGTCGCTGGGCCTGAAGGGCGACGTTCGCGCACGGGCCGAAGGGGCGTTGCGCGAAGTCCGCTTGGGTCATCGCATCGATGCCTGGCCATTGACCCTGTCGGGTGGCGAGGCCCAGCGCGTGGCGCTGGCCCGGGCGCTGGTGCGCGAACCCAAATTGCTGCTGCTGGACGAGCCGTTCGCCGCGCTCGACGCGCTGACGCGCTATCGCATGCATGATCTGGTGCTGTCGCTGTGGCGCACGCACAAGCCGGCCGTGCTGATTGTCACCCATGATGTGGAGGAGGCGATCGCGCTGGCCGACCGGGTGCTGGTGCTGGACAAGGGGCGCATCGTTGCGGAGGAGCGCATCACCGCGCCGCGTGGCGAACGCGCCGGCTTTGCAGGTCGCCTGCGTGAAAAGCTGCTGTCGCACCTTGGCGGCGACGATCATGGCGAAGGCGTCGTGCCTTTCGCGGTGGCGGCCGAATGAGCGGCCTCGCTACCTTGGATCGCCCCGTCGATGCGCCCGTCAATATCGGTCGGCTGCGCGGTTTCGTCACCGCTTTCGCCGATCTGCTGGCGGCGACGCGCGACGAGCAGGCGATTTTGGAAAGCGGCCGGTCACTGCTGGCCCGGCTGATCGCCGCCGACGACTGGTTGCCCGAAGAATTTACCCGGCCCAACCCGGACCGCTATCAGCAATATCTGCTCCATTGCGACAGCCGCGAACGCTTCAGCGTCGTCAGTTTCGTATGGGGGCCGGGACAGGCGACGCCGATCCATGACCATAGCGTCTGGGGCCTGGTGGGCGTGCTGCGCGGCGTCGAGAAGGTCGAGCGCTTTCGCCGGTTGCCGACCGGTGGGCTGGTTTCCGCGGGCGAGGAGTTGCTGCGCGAGGGCGAGGTGGACGCCGTCTCCCCGCGCGTCGGCGACATTCACCGCGTCACCAATGGCCTGACCGACCGGCCCTCCATCAGCATTCATGTCTATGGCGCGAACATCGGCGCGGTTGAACGGGCGACCTATGCCACCGACGGCACGCCAAAAAGCTTCATTTCGGGTTACGCCAACGGCGTGATCCCCAACCTTTGGGACAGATCGAAAAGCGTATGAGCACCGACACACTCGACCGCATAAGCGAACGCACCGTGGCCGCCACGCCGCAGGATATTCGCCACGCCCTGCTGGTGGGCAGCGAAATCGCCATCATCGATGTGCGCGAAGAACATGAATTTGCGCAGGGGCATCCGCTGTTCGCCGCGCAAATCCCGCTGCGCCGCATCGATGAGGAAGCCCGCTGGCGCATCCCGCGCCTCGCCACGCCGATCATCGTTTATGACGCCGGCGAAGGGCTGGCGCGCAAGGCGGCGATACGTCTGGAAGCGCTGGGTTACAGCGATGTGCGCGAACTGGGCGGCGGCCTTAACGCCTGGCGCGACGCGGGCTATGAATTGTTCGAGGACGTCAACAGCTATAGCAAGGCGTTTGGCGAACTGGTCGAGCATCGCCGCCACACGCCCAGCCTGGCCGCCGAAGAGGTGCAGGCACTGATCCGGGAAAAGGCGGACATCCGCATCGTCGACGCGCGCCGCTATGACGAATATAATACGATGAGCATTCCGACCGGGACCAGCGTTCCAGGCGCTGAACTGGTGCTGCGTGCGCGAACCGTGGCGCCCGATCCTGATACGACCATCATCGTCAATTGCGCCGGGCGCACCCGATCGATCATCGGCGCGCAATCGCTGGTCAATGCCGGGGTGCCGAACAAGGTGTTTGCGCTGCGTAACGGCACGATCGGCTGGACGCTGGCCGGGCAGGATCTGGAAACCGGCCAGACCCGGGTCGCACCGGAAGTGGACGATCTGTCGGCGAACGAGGCGCGCGCCTATGCCCGCGACGTCGCCTATCGCGCGGGCGTAAAGCGGATCGGCTGGGCCGAACTGGAAGCGTTCAAGGCCGACAGCGCGCGCACCCTCTATCTCTACGACGTCCGCCAGCCGCGCGAATTTGAAAGTGGCCATTTGCCTGGCTTCCGCAATGCGCAAGGCGGCCAGTTGGTGCAGGAAACCGATCATAATGCGCCGGTGCGCGGCGCGCGCATCGTCGTGACCGACACGGTCGGCCCGCGCGCGGACATGACCGCGTCCTGGCTGGCCCAGTTGGGATGGGATGTGTCGATACTGGACGTCGACTGGTCCGCCGTTACGCTGGAAACCGGCAGCGACGGCGCGCCGGCTCCGCGCGGGCCGGAGGGGCGCTACAAGCGGCCCTATGAAGGCACCGACAACAAGGCGGCCGCGATGCAAGCCTATCTCGACTGGGAATATGGCCTTGTCGGCCAGTTGGAGCGCGACGGCACCCACGGCTTCACCGTCATCTAATTTTAAGGAGGCGCATATGAGCGTCAAATTCATCGGCTATATCGGCTTCAACAACGGGTCCGAAACCCAATCGGCGGTGCGCAGCCGCACGCTCGACACCGATTATGTCAACGCTGCAGCGAAGGCGCAGGAGGAGGGCGGGTTCGACTGCGTCCTCATCCCGTTCGGATCGAACAGCCCGGAAAGCCAGATCGTCGCCGCCCATGCCGCCGCGATCACGACGAAGCTGGGCTTTCTGGTCGCGCACCGGCCCGGCTTCACCCAGCCGACGGTGGCGGCGCGGCAGCTCGCCACGCTGGACCAGCTATCCAATGGCCGGGTCGCGGTGCACATCATCACCGGCGGCGCGGACGAGGAAATGGCCCGCGACGGCGATACGCGCACGATCAAGGCCGAACGCTATGCCCGCACCGACGAATATCTGACGATCCTGCGACAGGAATGGACGGCGGCGACCCCGTTCGACCATAAGGGCAAGTATTACGACATTCGTCAGGCGTATAGCGCGATCAAGCCCGACAATCTGCCGGTCTTCTTTGGCGGATCGTCCGACGAAGCGATCGAGGTCGCGGGCCGCCATGCCGATGTTTACGCGCTGTGGGGCGAAACGCTGGAGGCGGTGCAGGACACCGTCCGCGCGGTGCGCAAATCGGCTGCGCGCTATGGTCGCGATCCCGGCTTCTCCCTGTCGTTGCGGCCGGTGATCGCTGATACCGAGGAAGCAGCATGGAAGCGTGCGGCCGAGATCGAAGAGCAGGTGCGGGAAAATCGTGTTGCCGCCGGTTTGCCGATCAGCGGGCACCGTCCGCCCAATGCCGGGTCGCTGCGCCTGCTCGACACTGCCAGCAGCAACCGGCGGGACAGCCGCCTGTGGACCGGCGTTGCCGCGCTGACCGGCGCGGCCGGCAACAGCACGGGTCTGGTCGGCACGCCCGAGCAGGTGGCCGACGCCATGCTCGATTATTATGACATCGGCATCGACCATTTCCTGATCCGCGGTTTCGATCCGCTGGGCGATTCCATCCTTTATGGCCGCGAACTGCTGCCGATCGTGCGCCGCAAGGTCGCCGAGCGGGAAGCGGCCGGCATCGCACTGGCGGGCTGATCCATGTTGAAGAAAAACGTCGCCATCCTGTCGGCGTCCCTTGTCGCGGTGGCGGGCCTTGGCCTTGCCGCCGCGACTTTTAAGCGGGACGATGACAAGATCTTGCGTGTCGCCAACCAGAAGGGGCAGGTCAGGGCGATGATGATCGCCTCCGGCGCGCTCAAGGGTGCGCCCTATAGCGTCGAATGGTCCGAATTTCCGGCAGCGCAGCCTCTGCTGGAGGCGGTAGGCGGGGGCGCGGCGGATCTGGGTCTGGCGGCCGACGCCCCCTTCATCTTCGCCTATCAGAGCGGCAGCCCGGTCAAGGCGATCGCAGTGCAGGCGCCGGTCAATCAGGCGCCCGAAGCGCTGGCGGTGCTGGTCAAAAATGGATCGCCGGTGAAAGGCGCGCAGGATCTGATTGGACGGTCGGTCGCGACCACGCGCGGGTCGATCGGCCATCATCTGTTGTTGCAGGCGCTGGAGCGGGCGAACATTCCGATCGAGAAGGTGCGCGTCACCTTCCTGCCGCCCGGCGACGCCAAGGCGGCGTTCGACAGCGGTGCGATAGACGCCTGGGCGACATGGACGCCCTACACCAATGTCGCGGTCAAGGAAGGGGCGCGCGCCGTGATCGACGCCAAGGATTATGGTCTGCCCAACTATATCGACATCGCCAACGCCGATTCAATCGAACCCAAACGCGCGTTGCTGGCGGATTTCCTGCAACGCGAGGCGAAGGCCGTCGCCTGGGCGCGGGCGCATCCTGATGCGTTTGCGCAGGTGCTGTCAAAGGAGACGGGTCTGCCGCTCGACATCGCCCGCGCGAGCTTCGACCGGAACAATCGCGTGTCGCAACCGATCGACGACAAGATCATCGCGCTTGAACAGGGCATCACCGCCCGGTTCCAGAAAGCGGGGCTGACCGACGGCAAACGTCCTGTGGCGGAAGCCTTTGACGCGAGTTTTGCAAAAATAAACTGAAAGAATAAATATCGGCATCGATAGATGTTCTAAAGTTCAGTTTAAATCATGTTTCTCTATGCAAAGTCATTATTCAATTAATTCAGTAGAAAATAGACGATCCCTCAACACCTGCCTGGGGGAATATCAGCATGAAGACCATTTACCTTTCATCCACGGCCCTGACCGCCCTGCTGCTGACCAGCACGCCGATCGCTGCGCAGATCGTTGCTGGTCCGCAGGCAGCGGCCGATGACGCCGACAATGCCGGCACCATCATCGTGACCGGCGTGCGCGGGGCGCCGCGCACGGTTGCGGAAAGCCCCGCGCCGATCGATGTGGTCGGCGCGGAGAAATTGCAGGCGACCGGATCGGCCGAATTTGGCGAGGCGCTGTCGAAACTGCTGCCTTCGCTCAATTTCGGATCGACCCATGCGGGCGTCTTTTCGATCGGACGGCCTGTCACCAACCGAGGGCTGGCGCCGGCCTACACGCTGGTGCTGGTCAACGGGAAGCGGCGGCACAATGGCGCTTTCCTCAACAATTCGACCACGGACACATCGGGCGCCAACCCGGTCGACATTGACCTGATCCCGACCAGCGCGATCGACCGGATCGAAGTGCTCAAGGACAGCGCCGCCGCCCAATATGGCACCGATGCGATCGCTGGCGTCATCAACATCCAGCTTGCCGAAAAAGAAGGGGTGAGCGGCGATTTCACCTATGGCACGCTGTATGAAGCCAATGGGAGACCCGACAGCTGGAAGGGCACGCTGCGTTATGGCACCCGGATCGGCGACGGCGGCTTTCTGACGCTGAGCGGCGACATTCGCAAGCGCGGCGGGGCCTGGTGGAATCTGGCCGCGACCGACACCAATATCTATGGCCTGCCGGCGGGCCGCACCATTGATCAGGTGGTGGCGAGCAGCGGCCTGACCCGCGAGCAGGTGCAGGCGAACATTGCCGAGGCCAATGCCCGCAATGCGCAATGGAGCCGCGACGGCGCGCATAATGGCGATCCGCAGATCAAGGCGTTCAACCTCAGTTACAACGCCCAGTTGCCGGTGACGGACAATGCGACCTTCTACAGTTTCGGCACCTATGGCGAGCGTGACGCCCAGATCGGCAATAATTTCCGTCGGCCCAACAGTACGGCCAATTTCACAGTTCTGTTCCCAGACGGCTATTATCCGCTCAACAATATCGATGAGAATGACGTCCAGATCGTCGGCGGGCTGAAGGGCAAGCTGGCGGGTTGGGATTATGATATTTCATCATCCTTCGGCCGCAATGCCAGCCGCCAATATTCGAAACTGTCCATCCGCCCTTCGCTGGGACCGGACAGCCCGACCTATTGGCCTAACCTGGCCAATTTCGAATTTCGCCAATGGACCCATAATGTCGACCTGACCCGGGAGTTCGATATTGGTTTTGCCCGACCGTTGCAGGTGTCGATCGGCGGCGAATATCGGCTTGATCGCTTCCGCACCTTTGCCGGCGATCCGCTGGCCTATGAAGATGCGACCTATAGTTTCCAGCCGGGCGACCAGCAATATGACTGGAATGTCGGCCGTGTCGCATCGCCCGTGGTGCAGGGCGCGATCGTGCTGTCGCCGGCGGATGAGGCGGACATCAGCCGCAAAGTCTATGCCGGTTATATTGACCTGGGCCTCTATCCCACCGACGCCTGGTATATTGGCGCTGCGCTGCGCGCGGAACATTATAGCGATGGATCGGGCAGCCCGATCGGTCTGAAGCTCAACAGCCGCTATGAATTCAGCCCGGCCATCGCCATTCGCGGCACGGTGGGCACCGGCTTCCGCGCGCCGTCGCTGACGCAGATCGGTTATGCGCAGACGGACGGCCGCACTTCCTCCTTCTTCAACGCCGAAACCGGACAGACCGAATTGCGGCCTACCGTCGCCAAGCTGGTGACGGCGGATTCGGCGGTCGGCCAGTTGCTGGGGGCCAAGCCGCTGAAGGCGGAAAAGACCTGGAATGCGGGGCTGGGTCTGGTGCTCACGCCCGTTCCTGCGCTGTCGATCACGCTGGACGGCTATTATATCCGCATCAAGGACCGGATCGAGCGCACCGGCCGCCTGTTTGGCACGGGTATTTCCGCGATTCTGGCCGCCAATGATCTGTCGGATATCGAACAGGCCGAATATTTCATCAACGCCGCCGATACCGAAACCAAGGGGGTCGATCTGGTCGCCGACTATAGCCGGAGCCTGGGCGATCTGGGCAAGCTGGGGCTGACGCTGGCGTTCAACTACAGCAAGACCAAGGTGACGGACGTGGTCGCCACGCCTGCGCAGCTGTTCAGCGCCAGCGGCACTTCGCTGCTGGGTGCGGGATCGGTATTCTTCGGCGGCGACAAGATCGGCGAACTGGAAGTGTTACAGCCCCGCACCAAGCTGGTCAGCACATTCAACTGGTCGAAGGGCATTTTCGGCCTGAGCGTCACCGGCACCCGTTACGGCAAATATACGCAGCGCACGGCGGCAGGCGATGATCGCCATTTCGGCGCGAAGATCATCACCGACGCCAGCATTAGCGCGAAGGTGACGGAGTTCGCCACCCTGTCGGTCGGCGCCACCAATTTGTTCGACGTTCGTCCCGAAACCAACGGGCCGGGCAATCCCCAGACCGGGCAGGGCTATTATGGCCCGTCGCCCTTCAACCCCGCAGGCGGCTATTATTATGGGCGGATCGCACTTGCTTTCTGATCGACGCACTTTTCTGGCGGGCGCGGCTGCGCTGGGCCTTGCCGCGTGCGGTGGGGCCGGCAAGGGCGGCCGCACGAAATTGGTGCTGGGCGATCAGGTCCATCTGCTCCAGTCGAAGGCAGAGGCGGCCGGCGCGCTCGACAAGCTGGCCTATGACGTCGAATGGGCCAATTTCGTCGGCGCTGCGCCATTGTTGGAAGCGCTCAATGCCGGGGCGGTCGATACCGCGCCGGCGGGCGACCTGCCGGTCGTGCTGGCGGCGGCGGCCAAGGTGCCGCTCAAGGTGATCGCCGGATCGCTATCCTCCACCCGCGACATCGGCATCATCGTGCCGCCCGGTTCGGCAATCCGCCGCGTCGCAGACCTGGCCGGGCATCGCGTCATCGTGTCGAGCGCACGGGGCAGCATTTCCCACTATCTGCTGCTCGAAGCGCTGAAGGAAGCGAAGCTCGACCGGCGCAAGGTCGACATCGGCTTCATGCTGCCCAATGACGCGGCTGCGGCCTTTGCCGCCGGGCGGATCGAGGCGTGGGCGACATTCGGCACCTATCAGATCGCGGCCGAGACGCGGGGCGCGCGGCTGCTGCGCGACGGACAGGAGATCAACACCGGCCTGACCCTGATCGCCGCCTCGCAAGCCGCGCTGAACGATACCGCCCGCCGGGCCGCGATCAAGGATGTGCTGGGCCGTTTTCGCACCGCCAGCCAGTGGGCGCAGGCCCATCCCGACGCCTATGCCGGCGTCTTCGCCAAGGCGACCGGGGTCGATCCGAAACTGGCCGCGCTGATCGTGGAGCGGCAAAATCCGTTGCTCATACCGCCCGACGCAGCCGTTATCACACCGTTGCAGCGCGTGGTTGACCGTTTCCATGCGGATGGCGAATTGCCGGTGCATGTCGACGTCGCGAGCATCGTCGATCCCGGCGTCTTCCCGGCATGAGCAGCGCTCGCCCATCGATCAGACATTCTCATTGGGCGGCGATCGGCCGCCTCCCTAAACTTGCCCGCAAAGGAGCATCGCCATGGCCACTGTCTTGAAGGACGATCGTTTTCGCGAATCAGGCATCAGCGAAGCGGAATGGAAGGTCCGCGTCGATCTTGCCGCTTTCTACCGCCTCTCGGCGCTCTATGGCTGGGACGATTTCATCTACACTCATATTTCCGCTCGCGTGCCGGGACCGGATCATCATTTCCTGATCAACCCCTTCGGCCTGATGTTCGATGAGATTACCGCGTCCAGCCTGGTCAAGGTCGATCTGGACGGCAATGTGATCGGGGATAGCGATTATGGCATCAACTATGCCGGCTATGTGATCCATTCAGCGATCCATGGCGCGCGGGACGACGCCCATTTTATCGCGCATTTCCATAGCGCGGACGGCATGGCGGTGTCCGCCCATGCCGAAGGGCTGCTGCCGCTCAACCAGCGCGCGCTCGCGTTGATCCCGCGCCTGTCCTATCATGATTATGAAGGCGTGGCGCTGAATCTGGACGAGAGGGAGCGACTGGTTGCGGATCTGGGCGACACCAAGGTCATGCTGCTGCGCAACCATGGCACGCTGGCGCTGGGATCGTCGCCGGGTGAGGCGTTCAGCGGCATTTATCATCTGGAGGAAGCCTGCAAGGCGCAGGTCCGCACCCTCAGCATCGGGCGTGACAGGGTGCTGATCGCGCCGGAGGAGGCGCAGGAAGAAGTGCGCCGCCAGATGAGCCGCGATCGCAAACCCGTGGAGGGGGCCAAATCCCATTATGATCTGGTCTGGGAGGCGGCCCTGCGCAAGGCGGATCGCCAGTCGCCCGGTTTCGACGCCTGACTTTCCGGCCCCATTCCCCAAGGATAGCATTATGACCAAGCGTCAACTCAAGCTCGGTCTCGTCCCGACCGGGGTCGGCGGGCCGGGCGACAGCAATCGCTGGCTCGATACCGACATTCCGGTCGACGCCAGCGTCAATATCGACTGGTATGTCGATGTCGTGCGACAGGCGGAGGCGGCCAAATTCGACCTCGTCTTCATTGTCGACAGCCAGTTTATCACCGCCAATTCACCGCCCCATTATCTTAACCGGCTGGAGCCGTTGACCCTGTTGTCGGCGCTGGCGGTGGCGACGCAGCGGATCGGCCTGGTCGGCACGCTCACCACATCTTACAATGATCCGTTCAATCTGGCCCGGCGCTTCGCCTCGCTCGACCTGATCAGCAAGGGGCGGGCGGGCTGGAACGTCGTCACCAGCGGGGACGCCGGCACGGCGGGCAATTTCAGCCAGCCCGAACATTTCGATTATGACACGCGCTATCGCCGCGCGGTCGAATTTCTGGATGTCGCGCGCGGCCTCTGGTCGAGCTGGGAGGAAGGCGCACTGGTCCGCGACCGGGCGACGGGGCAGTTTCTGGATGCAGACAAGCTGCACCGGCTGGCGCATGAAGGCGAGTTCTTCCAGGTTGCGGGGCCGCTCAACGTCCAGCGTTCGCCGCAGGGCGAGCCGGTAATCTTTCAGGCTGGCGACAGCGATCAGGGACGCGATCTGGGCGCCACCATTGCCGACGCGATCTTCACCCACGCCGCCACGATCGAACAGGGGCAGGCTTTCTACGCCGATTTGAAAGGCCGCGCCGCACGGCAGGGGCGTGATCCCGACCAGATCGTCATCCTGCCCGGCTTTTCCGTCTATGTCGGCGATACGGACGAGGATGCGCGCGCGATCGAGCGCCATTATCGCAGTCTGGACCAGAGTTTCGATCAGGCGCTGGCCGAATTCGGCCGTCCCTTTGGCTGGCATGATTTCCGTCAATATGATGCCGACGCACCCTTCCCGGTCGCGGCGCTGGAGGCGGCGAAGAACAGCTTTTACACGCAGGCCAAGAAGATCACCGATCAGGCGGTCGCCGAAGGCTGGACGTTGCGGCAGGCCGTCGAGCGGGTGCGCGCCGGCCGCGGCAGCCCGTTCGTCGGATCGGCGCAGAGCGTAGCCGACGAGATTCAGCGCTGGTTCGAAGGAAGGGCGCTGGACGGCCTGAACGTCCATCTGGGGCATCCGGCGCAGTTCCGCCGCTTCGTGGAAGAGGTCGTACCGATCCTTCAGGAACGCGGGCTGTTCCGCACCGATTATGAGGCGGATACGCTGCGCGGCAATCTGGGCCTGACGATTCCCGCCAGTCGCCATCAGGCCCCGGCGGGTCAACGGGACGCCGCCTAAATCTATGATAATTCATTGATGCAGCGGCGCGAACTCTCATTGGCGTGGGGTCGTGCCGCTCGCCATCATGATCGTAATCCCAAGGAGATCATGATGGCGACACTTCTCACCGCATCGTTGAAGGACCAATATGCCGCGTTGCAGGCTGAGCGCGCGCGCAGTTGGTCGCCTGCGCAACTGGCCGGCAATGCGCGACAGCGGCAGCTGCTGGTGGATCGCTTCGATCCTGCCAGCGTGGCGCAGCCGGGATCGACGCTGCCGGATAGTGAACTGATCGATGTGGAGGGCGGCGCAGTGTCGCTCGATGCGCTGACCGACAATGGGCCAGCGCTGCTTATCTTCTTCCGTTTTGCAGGATGCCCGGCCTGCAACATCGCGCTACCCCATTATGCCGAGCAGCTTTTCCCTGTGCTGGCGAAGCGGAACATCCCGCTGGTGGCGATCAGCCCGCAACAGCCCGAAGCGCTGCGGGACATTGGCCGGCGTCACGACCTGCCCTTCCGCGTGACGACGGATCGGGATAATGGGCTGGCCCGGCATCTGGGCATCACCTTTGCGCCCGACGATCAGCCATCGCCGCCGCCGGCCGGCTGGATCGGCGAAGTGACCGGCACTGGCAACTGGGCGTTGCCGCAGCCTGCCGTGGTCCTTGTCGGCCCGGGCCGTGAACTTTTGTGGTTGCATGTCAGCCCCGACTGGCTCGATCGCCCGGAGGCGAGCGACATAGCAGCGGCCGTCGATCGACTGACCGTCTGAACTCACATCAGTCATCACCTTATTCAATTGAGAATCGATCGCATTAGCTGTAGCAAGCGGACATTGATTCGACCGTGGGAGAAGGATGATGGGAAGCAACAAGGCGGCCGGCAAGGGCAGAGCGCTTCTGCTGGCGATGGCGTTGCTGGCGACAGGATCGGCGGCGCAAGCGCATGAAATTTGGGTGGAGCGCGACGGCGCCGGCCCGGCGCGCATCTATCTGGGCGAACCGGGCGATGTGTTGCCGGAAGGCGGCGATCCCGAGTTCGAAAAGCTGAAGGCGCCGCGCCTGGTGCCCGCTTCGCAGGCAGCGCAGGTGCGCAAGACCGGCTATATCGAGGTTGCAGCGCCCGCCGGTGACGTTCGCGTGATCGACGACAGCGTGTTCGATCCTTGGGGCGAAGAGGGCAAGAAGCAGGGCGTCATCTATTATGCCCGCGCCGGCCGCGCCGAAGCGAAGGCCGGCCTGCCGCTGGAAATTGTGCCGACCGCCGCCGATGCCGACAGCTTCACCCTGATCCGCGATGGCAAGCCGGTGCCGGCGGCCAAGCTGCTGGTGATATCGCCAGATAAATGGACGAAGAGCTTCACCACCGATGCACAGGGGCGCGTCACCCTGCCGCTCAAGGAGAAGGGCCGCTTCATCCTGTCGGCGACGCATGAAGAAAAGGGCGATCTGATGCTGCGCGACCAGAAGGTGGCGACGCTCTATCACATGGCGACGCTGACCTTCGTCAACGATTGATCGCATGAAGAAGGGGGGAGGCTGATCGGTCAGCCTCCCCCCTTCTGGTTCTTACGCGGCGTCGACCAGCACGATTTCGCTATCCTCGATCGCCGTCACGCGGATGACGTCAAGGTCGCTGATTGCTGCGCCGTCGCGGGCATTGACGCGCACATCGTCAATCTGGATCGCGCCGGTGGCGGGCACCAGATAGGCTTTGCGATCCTTGCCGATCGGATATTCGGCGCTTTCGCCGGCCTTTAGCGTTGCCGCAACGACCCGCGCGTCGGTACGGATTTGCAGCGCGTCATTGTCATTGTCATAGCCCGACGCCAGCGTCACGAACTGACCGGCGCGATCGCCCTTGGGGAAGGGGCGGGCGCCCCAACTCGGCGCTTCGCCCTCGCGGGTGGGGATGATCCAGATCTGGAAGATCTTTGTCGTCACATCTTCGCGATTATATTCCGAATGGCGAACGCCGGTGCCCGCGCTCATCACTTGAACATCGCCCGCTTCGGTACGGCCCTTATTGCCAAGGCTGTCTTCATGGGTGATCGCGCCTTCGCGGACATAAGTGATGATTTCCATGTCGCGATGGGGGTGCGGCGGAAAGCCGGTGTTCGGCGCGATAGTGTCATCATTCCACACGCGCAGATTGCCCCAGTGGACGCGATTGGGATCATGATAGCTGGCGAAGGAAAAATGATGCTTGGCGTCGAGCCAGCCATGGTTGGCGCCACCGAGGCTGTCGAAAGGACGAAGTTCGATCATGGTCTTGTCTCCATGCGGGGGCGAAATGCCGCCTCGCGTTGGGACCGTCTTTACCCCTTGCGATCTTTCTGGTTCAGAGGGATAAAATGGGTCATAATGTTCGAGGAAATAGAAAAGTGAATAATCCCGGCACGCCGACTTTCGATCAGCTGCGCATATTCCTGACCATCGTCGATACCGGCAGTTTTGCCGCTGCCGGGCGCAAGCTCAATCGCGCCGTGTCCGTGATCAGCTATGGCGTCGCCAATCTCGAGGCGCAACTGGGCCTGATGCTGTTTGAACGGGAAGGGACGCGCAAGCCGCAGCTGACCGTGGCTGGCCGTGCCTTGCTGGCCGAGGCGCGCAGCATATCCCATGGCATCGACGGCCTGCGGGCCAAGGTGAAGGGGCTGCTCGACGGGCTAGAGGCGGAGGTCAATCTGGCGGTCGACGTGATGCTGCCGGCGGAGCGATTGGGCCGGGTGCTGCGCGCCTTCGCGAAGGAATTTCCCACCGTGCAACTGCGCCTGCATGCCGAAGCGCTGGGCGCAATCACGGCGATGGTGCTGGATCGCGGTGCGGTGATCGGCCTGTCCGGGCCACTATCGGCCGGGGTTGAAGGGATTGAAAGCATGGGGGCGGGGCTGGTATCGATGGTGCCGGTCGCTGCGCCCGATCATCCGCTGGGCCGGATGGACGTGATCGCGCCGGGGGCGGGGCGCGATTATACCCAGCTGGTGCTGACCGACCGATCGCGCTTCACCGAGGGGCGTGACTTTTCGGTGAGCAGCCCCAAGACATGGCGTCTGGCGGACCTGGGCGCGAAACATGCGTTGCTGCGCGAAGGCATTGGTTGGGGCAATATGCCGCTGCCGATGATCGAGGCGGATCTGGTGGCGGGGACGCTGGTGCGGCTGGCCATGCCCGATCATCCCGGCGGCACCTATCGCTTTTCGGGCATATGGCGGCGCGACACGCCGCCCGGCCCGGCGGCCAGCTGGCTGTTGGAGCAGTTCGTCGCGTTGGGACAGGATGATCGTGAAGCCGATGGCATGAGTGACGTCTGACGGGAACGGCCTGCGATGACAATTTTCATCGCAGGCCGCCCATATCCTTGTCACGCCAGATCGAAACGATCGGCGTTCATCACCTTAACCCAGGCCGCTACGAAGTCGCGCACGAACTTCTCACCCGCGTCGGAAGCCGCATAGACTTCCGACAAGGCGCGCAACTGCGAGTTCGACCCAAAGGCGAGGTCGGTGCGGGTGGCGGTCCACTTCTTTTCGCCGCTCGCCCGGTCGGACCCGACATAGCTCTGGTCCGCTGCGCCATCCACCTGCTTCCAGGCGGTGCCCATGTCGAGCAGGTTGACGAAGAAGTCATTGGTCAGATGGCCAACGCGGTTCGTGAGGACGCCATGAGCCGATCCGCCATGATTGGCGCCCAGCACGCGCAGCCCGCCGACCAGCACTGTCATTTCGGGCGCTGACAGGCCCAGCAGCTGCGCTCGATCGACCAGCAACTCTTCCGTCGGCACGTTGAAGCGCACCTGAAGATAGTTGCGGAAGCCATCGGCCTTCGGCTCCAGCACGGCGAAGCCTTCGGCATCGGTCTGCTCCTGCGAAGCGTCCGAACGCCCCGGCGTGAACGGCACGGTCACATCATGGCCCGCCGCCTTCGCCGCCTGCTCGATGCCGAGATTGCCGCCCAGCACGATCAGGTCGGCGATCGATGCGCCGCTATCGCTGGCGATGCCCTCATAGACCGCCAGCACACGCGCCAGCTCTGCCGGCTCATTGACGTCCCAGTCCTTTTGCGGGGCAAGGCGCAGGCGCGCGCCATTCGCGCCGCCGCGATGGTCGGACCCGCGATAGGTGACGGCCGACGCCCAGGCGGTCTTGACCAAATCGGCCACGGACAGGCCGGCGGCGGCGATCTTCGCCTTGAGCGCCGTGACCGCTGCATCGTCCAGCGTCGGCCCGGTCGCAGCCGGAATCGGATCCTGCCAGATCAGGTCTTCGGCCGGGACTTCGGGGCCGAGATAGCGGGCCTTTGGTCCCATATCGCGATGGCACAGCTTGAACCACGCGCGGGCGAAGGCGTCGGCGAAATAGGCGGGGTCGGCCCGGAATTTCGCCATGACCTGCGCATAGGCCGGATCGACCTTCATCGCCATGTCGGCGGTGGTCATCATCGTGGGCACCTTGACGCCCGGCGTGTGCGCCTTGGGCGCCAGCGTGTCTTCCGGGTTGCCGACAGGCTGCCATTGCTTTGCGCCGGCGGGGCTGCGCACCAGTTCATAGTCATGGTCCAGCAGCATGTCGAAATAGCTCATGTCCCATGTGATGGGCGTGGGCGTCCATGCGCCTTCGATGCCGCTGGTGGTGGTGTGGTCGCCAATGCCGCTTTCAAAGCCGTTCAGCCAGCCAAAGCCCTGCTGCGCGATGTCGGCGCCTTCCGGCTCCGCGCCGACCAGCGATGCGTCGCCCGCGCCATGCGCCTTGCCGAAGGTGTGGCCGCCAGCGGTCAGCGCGGCCGTTTCCTCATCATTCATGCCCATGCGGGCGAAGGTTTCGCGAATGTCGCGGCCTGACTGAAGCGGATCGGGATTGCCGCCCGGCCCTTCGGGATTGACGTAGATCAGGCCCATCTGGATCGCCGCCAGTGGACTTTCCAGCTCCAGGTCCTTTTCCGGCTGGATGCGGGTCTGGTTATCCGGGTCGCCGACCCAATTTTCCTCAGTGCCCCAGTAAATATCCTTTTCCGGTTCGAACACGTCGGCGCGGCCGCCGCCAAAGCCAAAGACCGGTCCGCCCATCGATTCGATCGCGACATTGCCGGCCAGGATCATGAGGTCCGCCCAACTCAGTTTCTGGCCATATTTCTGCTTGATCGGCCACAGCAGCCGGCGCGCCTTGTCCAGATTGCCATTATCCGGCCAGCTGTTGAGCGGGGCGAAGCGCTGCGAGCCGGAAGAGGCGCCGCCGCGCCCGTCGCCCGTGCGATAGGTGCCAGCGCTGTGCCAGGCCATGCGGATGAAGAAGGGACCATAATGGCCATAGTCGGCCGGCCACCAGGGCTGGCTGTCGGTCATCAGCGCAGTCAGATCGGCCTTCAGGGCATCATAATCGATCGTCTTGAACGCCGCCGCATAATCGAAATCCTTGTCCATCGGATTGCCCGACAGGCCGTTCTGCTGAAGGATGTCGAGCGACAGCTGGTTGGGCCACCAGTCGCGATTGGTGCGGCCCAACAAGGTGCGCGCCCCGCCTCCATGGTTCACCGGGCAGCCCGAAGGCTCTTTAGTCGTCTTGGCGTCCATCTCTGTTCTCCTGTCTTTTCCCTGCGCGGACTTTAGGATCGGTCGCCGCCTGTACAAAGTCGAGAATATCGCTCTGTCTGATTGATAATATTGTGCAACGACGCGGCGATGACGGCGCGCCGAATATATGCGTTTCGTACAAAAATACGCATGGGCTGCATGCTCCCGCCATCCAGCATCTCAATGCCGTGCGGGCGCGGACGTTCCGGTCGCGTATCGAAGAAAATCCGTCGCGCAGGGCTGCGGAAGCGCGTCAGGCGCGGGGCGTCAGTCCACCCATCACCACATCGACCAGCCTTTCGGCAATCTCTTCCGGGGCCAGAGGTCCATCGGGATCATGCCAGCGCGCCGGCCAGTTGAGCGCGCCCGCCAGCGCGAAGGAGGCGAAGCGCACATCGACCGGCGCGATCGATCCATCGGCTATGCCCTGTGCGATCAGGTCGCGCACCGCTGCGTCAATCTCCCGCTTGCGCGCGCGGAATCGGGTGGCGCTGTCCATGGATAGCACTTCGTCACTGGTGCGGATCACGCAGCGGCCAAAATCATCCATGTTGATCTTGGCATAGCGGCACAGAAAGGCGCGCAGCCGGTCAAAGCCGCTGCCCTGCGCCCGCATGGCGTCATCGGCCGCCGCGCGCAGCATTGCCAGCCCGCGATTGACGCATTCGACCAGTACCTGCTCCTTATTGCCCAGATAATGGTAGATGGTCGGCTTGCTGATGCCCAGGCTGGCGGCGACATCGTCCAGCGATGCGGCATGATAGCCGCGCGCGTTGAACAGACGCACCGCCGCCAGCAGCACGGCCTCGCGCTTTTCTTCCCGTTCCCGGCTGCGTTCCTCGCGTGAGCGGAAAGGGGATGCGGTAAGCTGTTTCGACAAGGCGAACTCCTTTGCGGTCAACCATTGACAAGAAACCCAGAGATAATCAATATACTGATGAGTATATAAAAGACGGGTGAGTATGCTGACGGACATTCAGATCGCCATTCGCGACACCGTGCGCGCCTTTGCGCAGGAAAGCATTCGCCCGCACAGCGCCCGGTTCGAGGCGGAGGGCGGCTATCCGCCCGCGTTGCTCGGCGAGATGGCCAGGCTTGGTCTGTGGGGCATGACGGCACCGGAACGCTTTGGCGGGGCGGAGGCGGACGCCGTTTCCTATGCGCTGGCGCTGATGGAGATTGCGGCGGCCGACGGGGCGCTTTCGACCATCGTGTCCATCCAGAATTCTATCCTCGTTTCGGGTCTGCTGAAGGACGGGAGCGAGGCGCAGAAGGCGCGCTTCCTGCCCGACCTGATCGGCGGCCGCACGATTGGCGCATTCGCCCTGACCGAAGCGGATGCCGGCTCCGATGCTTCGGCCGTGCGCACCCGCGCGGCCAAGGTCGATGGCGGCTGGCGGATCAGCGGGGCCAAGCAGTTCATCACGTCGGGCAAGATCGCCAGGCTGGTCATGATCATCGCCCTGACCGATCCAGACGCGGGCAAGAAGGGACTGTCCGCCTTCATCGTGCCGACCGACCGGCCCGGCTATGGCGTCGACAAGGTCGAGCACAAGATGGGGCAGGGGGCGTCGGATACCTGCGCGCTGCGTTTCGACGACATGTTCGTGGAGGATGCGCTGCTGATCGGCCAGCCGGGGCAGGGATATCGCATCGCGCTCGCCAATCTGGAAACGGGGCGCATCGGCATTGCCGCCCAATGCGTCGGTATGGCGCAGGCGGCGCTGGAAATTGCGATCGCCTATGCGAAGGATCGCAAGAGTTTTGGCAAGGCGATCATCGATCATCAGGCAGTGGGTTTTCGTCTGGCCGATCTGGCCACCCGGCTGGAGGCGGCGCGGCAGCTGGTCCTGCACGCCGCCCGCACGAAAGATGCCGACGCGCCCTGCCTGACCGAGGCGTCGATGGCCAAGCTGTTCGCATCCGAAGCGGCCGAGGCGATCGTTTCCGGCGCGATGCAGACGCTGGGCGGCTATGGCTATCTGGAGGAATATGGCGTCGCCAAAATCTACCGTGATGTGCGCGTCTGCCAGATTTATGAAGGCACATCGGACATACAGCGCATGGTCATTGCGCGCAGCCTTTGAAACAGGAGAGAGAGATGCAGGATGATCCCGTCGTCATCGCCAGCTATGCCCGCACGCCGATGGGCGGATTCCAGGGCATATTGTCGCCGCTCAAAGCAACGGAACTGGGCGCTGCGGCCGTGAAGGCGGCGGTCGGGCGCGCGGGGCTGGCCCCCGATGCCGTCGACCGCATCTATATGGGATGCGTCCTGCCGGCGGGCCTGGGTCAGGCGCCAGCGCGGCAGGCGGCCCTGGGTGCGGGATTGGGCCTCAATACCGAGGCAACCACGGTCAATAAGATGTGCGGATCGGGCATGCAGGCGGCGATCATGGCGCATGAGGCGCTGGCTGCTGGAACGGCGGACATTGTCATTGCCGGCGGGATGGAAAGCATGACCAATGCGCCCTATGCGCTGCCCAAGCATCGCGGCGGCGCGCGGATCGGCCATGACCGGATCATCGATACGATGATGATGGACGGGCTGGAGGATGCCTATGAACCCGGCAAGGCGATGGGCGTCTTTGCCGAGGAAGCGGTGCGCGATTATCAGTTCACGCGCGAGGATCAGGATGCCTATGCCATCCGGTCGCTGGAGCGGGCCAATGCCGCGATCGCCAGTGGGGCGTTTGAGCGTGAGATCACGCCGGTTACGGTCAAGGGCCGGGGCGGAGACGCGATCGTTGATACCGACGAGCAGCCGGGCAAGGCGCGTCCGGAGAAGATTCCGGGTTTGAAACCGGCCTTCGTCAAGGACGGCACCATAACGGCGGCCAATGCCTCCTCCATTTCGGACGGCGCGGCGGCGCTGGTGATGACCCGGGCCAGCGTGGCGGCGCGGCTGGGCCTCAAGACTGTAGCGAAGGTCGTCGCAACGGCTGCACATGCGCATGAGCCGGCGAAGTTCACGACCGCGCCGGTGCCGGCGATGCGCAAGGCGCTGGACAAGGCGCGCTGGTCGGTGGCTGATGTCGATCTGTTCGAGGTCAATGAAGCCTTTGCCGTGGTCGCCATGATCGCCGCAAAGGAGCTGGGCATCCCGGACGATCGGATCAACGTCAATGGCGGCGCGACCGCGCTGGGCCATCCGATTGGCGCGTCGGGCGCGCGCATTCTCGCCACGCTGATCGCGGCGCTGGAGACGCGCGGGCTGAAGCGCGGGGTCGCCAGCCTGTGCATCGGCGGCGGCGAGGCGGCCGCGATGGCGATCGAATTGGTCTGAAGGAGACAGCGAAGTGGACATCAACGGAGCAGCCGCGATCGTCACCGGCGGCGCATCGGGCCTGGGCAAGGCGACGGCGACGATGCTGGCGCAGCAGGGCGCGAAGGTCGCGATCTTCGATCTGAATGAAGAGGCGGGGCGGGCAACGGCGCAGGCGTTGGGAGCTGTCTATGTCGCTGTCAACGTCGCCGATGACGCCAGCGTTGCGGCAGGTCTGGACGCTGCGGAGGCAGCGCATGGCGTTGCCCGCATCCTCGTCAACTGCGCGGGAATTGCGCCCGCGATGAAGACGGTGGGCAAGGAAAATGCACCGCATGCGCTCGACACTTTTGCTAAGACCATTTCGGTCAATCTGATTGGCAGCTTCAATGTCATCGCCAAATTTGCCGCCCGGCTTGCTGCGACAGATGATGTGGATGGCGAACGCGGGGTGATCGTCAATACGGCATCGGTCGCGGCTTATGACGGGCAGGTCGGGCAGGCCGCCTATGCCGCGTCCAAAGGCGGCGTTGTCGGCATGACACTGCCGATCGCCCGCGACCTCGCTCAACATAAGATCCGCGTTATGACGATTGCGCCGGGCATTTTCCTGACGCCGATGGTGGAGGGGTTTCCCCAGCATGTGCAGGATGCGCTGGGCGCGCAGGTGCCGCACCCCAGCCGGCTGGGCAAGCCCGCCGAATATGCGCAGCTGGTGGAGAGCATCGTGCGCAATCCGATGCTGAATGGCGAAGTTATCCGCCTCGACGGCGCAATCCGTATGGCCCCGCGCTGATACAAAATGCCCCCGGCCCGGCGTGCAGTCCGGTCCGGGGGCGGGAAAGACCGGCCTCAAAGGCCGGATTCGTTATTTGCCGGGCGTCAGTTGCATGGCTGCGCCACCGCCGGGCGCCAGCCACAGATCATAACGGTCGCCCTTGCGGATGGTGCGCGTTTCATAGGCGATCTTGTGACGGGCGTCGGTCAGATAGGTCGCGCCTTCGCCATCCTTGTAGATGGTGGCGGTATAGCTTTTGCCCGGCTCCAGATAGTCGAAATTGAGCGTCACCGTCCGCGCGGTCGCATCATTGACGCCGCCGACATACCAGTTTTCGCTGTTGCGGTCCTTGCGCGCGAAGATGGCATAATCGCCCACTTCGCCAGCGATCAGATGGCTTTCGCTCCAGTCGGCCGGCACTTTGGCAATGAAATCCAGTTCCTTCGGATATTTGGCCAGCGTCTCGACAAAGTCCGCCGCCATCTGGATCGGCGAATAAAGGGCGAGATAAAGGCCGAGCTGCTTGGCCAGCGTGGACGCCAGCGGGGCGTGATCCGCGCCCTCCAGGCTCAGCACGCCCGGGGTAAAGTCCATCGGGCCGGACAGCATGCGGGTATAGACCAGCGTCGGTTCATGATCCGGGCCGTTGGCGAAGGCGCCCCAGGCATTATATTCCATGCCCCTCGCGCCCTCGCGCCCGACCCAATTGGGATAGGTGCGGCGCAGGCCGGTATCCTTGATCGGTTCATGCGCATTGACCGCGACATGATATTTGGCCGCTGTCTCCACGACGCGCAGATGATGCTGGGCCATGCGCTGGCCGTCATGATATTCCATGCGGGTCTGGCCCGGCCGATCACCCGGCGCGATGATGCCGCCCGCATCGGCGACATAGCCGGTCTTGACGACATCGACCCCAAGCCCGCCATATAGCTTCATTGCATCGTCCAGCTGCGCCTCATAATTGGCGATATTGCCGCCGGTTTCATGATGGCCGATCAGGTGGACGCCCTTTTTCTTCGCATAGGCGGCAAGGCCCGGCAGGTCGAAGTCGGGAGTCGATTGGGTGTAGCTGAAATCGTCGCCATGGCCGAACCAGTCCCCATTCCAGCCCTTGTCCCAGCCTTCCACCAGCACGCCGCGGAAGCCATGCTTCGCTGCAAAGTCGATATATTGCTTCGTGCGGATAGTCGTGGCGCCATGTTTCGGCCCTTCGGCCCAGGTCCAGTCGCCGCGGATCATGCCCCACCAGATGCCGATATATTTGGCCGGCTGAAACCAGCTGACGGCGCCCAGCTTATTGGGTTCATTGAGGTTCAACTCCAGATCATTTTCGACCAGACCCGCCGCGCTGTCGGCGATGCGGATGGTGCGCCATGGCGTGTTGAAGGGCAGGTCACGGATCACCCGCGCGCCCTGCGACGAGGGGGAGAGGGTGGTGCGGAAAGTCTGGCCCGAAGCGCGCTTCAACCAGTAGGCCGCATAGTCGACGAGCGCGGCTTCGTGGAAGCTGAGATGCGTGCCGTCGTCCAGCCGCATGGTGACTGGCGTATGAGCGGTCGAGACGGCGTCGATCGGCGTCTTCTGATAGACCTGCTCATAACGGTTCCATTCGCCGCCCGGAATCCACCAGGCCGTGCCCTTGGGCGCAATATCGAATTCGGTCGTCTCGTCAGCGATTTTCATCGTCTTGAGGCCCGGCTGCTCCGGCAGTTCGTAGCGGAAGCCGACGCCGTCATCGAACAGCCGGAAATTCACGTTCATCAGGCGCGCGCCCTGCACGTCCGACTGGCGGAAGCGCACCGTCACCTCATTATAGCGGTCGGTGACGAAGCGGCGTTCGCCCCAGGGCTGTTCCCAGCGATCATTACCCTGTCCCTTGTCGGACCCCGCGATCGAGAAGCCGCGCACCATGTTGAGGCCGTCGGTCAGGATGAAGCCCAGCTTCGACGGCGCGATCAACAGCTTGCCCTTGCGCGAAAGCGACCAGGTTGGGCGGCTGTCATTGTCGGTCGACACGGTCAGGACGATCGACCCATCGGGCGAGGCGGCGGTGACGGCGGGGCGGGCTTCCTGCGCGAAAGTCGGTGTCATAAGGGCGAACGGCAGGGCCAGCGCGCAGGCGCGCAGCGAATGGTTCAGCATTGGAATATCTCCTTACTCTTCGATCACCAGCGCGCCGAAGGGCGGCAAAATGCCTGGCGCGGCGCCATTGACGGCGCTGATCAGATTGTTGGTTGGGGCGATTTCTTCGGGCCATGCAGCCGGTTCGCCCGACAGGTTGAAGAGGCACAGCAGCGACTGACCGTCGGCCTGACGGCGGAAGAGCAGGCGCTGGTCGTCGGCCACCAATATTTCCAGACGGCCATGGCGCAGCGCCGGATGCGCCTTGCGCAGGGCCAGCATGGCGCGGGTGTGGTTGAGGAGCGAGGCGGCGTCAGCCTCCTGTGCATCGACGGCGCGGGCGATATTCTCATTCCCCAACGGCAGCCAGGGTTCCGCGTTGCTGAAACCCGCCTGCGCCGCATCCGCCGCCCATGGCAGCGGCGTGCGCGCGCCATCACGCGACAGGGTCAGCGGCCAATTGGCGATGGCTTCGGGATCCTGCAGCTTCTCATAGGGGATATCGACCTGGGTAATGCCCAGTTCCTCGCCCTGATAAAGGATGGCGTTGCCGCGCAGCGCGATCAGCAGCATCGCTTTCAAGCGACCGAAGGCGGGGCGATCGTCGGGCGTACACCAGCGCGACACGGCGCGCGGGGCATCATGATTTTCGAACGCCCAACTGGGCCAGCCAAGGCCCGGCTCGTCGGGCCAGCGATCGATCGTTTCGGCGACCAGCGCGGGCGTCAGAGCGTCGGCATAAAGGAAGTTGAAGCCATAGGCGCTGTTGAGATGGTTTTCGCCCGCAGTATAGGCTTTCATCTCCTTTTCGGCGAGGTCGCCGCCGACTTCGGCTACAGTGAAGATCGCGCCATATTCGTCGCACAGGCTGCGGATGCGCCGGATGAAGTCGACCACGCCGGGGTGCGACTGGCTGTATTTTTTGATCTGATAATCGAAGGAGCGGGTGCGCGGCTTGCCAGTGTCGGGCGCGGGCGGATTGTCGCGCAGCAGCGGATCGTGCATCGAATGATTGAGCGCGTCGAGACGGAAACCGTCGACGTCGCGATCCAGCCAGAAGCGCATGGCGCCGAGCAGCGCGTCCTGCACCGCCGGGTTGTGGACGTTGAGCTGTGGCTGGCTGCTGAGAAACTGATGCATATAATATTGGCCGCGCCGCCCGTCCCAGGTCCAGGCCGGGCCGCCAAAGACCGACTGCCAGTTGTTGGGCGGAGTGCCGTCTTCCTTCGGATCGACCCAGACGAACCAGTCGGCCTTGTCGCCGGTGCGGCTGGCGCGGCTTTGCGAGAACCAGTCGTGCAGGTCGGAACTATGGGCGTAAACCTGATCGATCGTGACCTTCAGGCCCAATTCGTGGGCGCGGGCGACCAGTGCGTCGAAATCGGCGAGCGTGCCGAAGATCGGATCGACATCGCAATAATCGGCGATGTCATAGCCGAAATCGCGCATCGGGGAGGTAAAGAAGGGCGAAATCCAGATGGCGTCCGCGCCGAGCCTTGCGACATGATCCAGCCGCTGAGTAATGCCGTTCAGATCGCCGATGCCGTCGCCATTGCTGTCCTGAAAGCTGCGCGGATAGATTTGATAGATCACTGCGCCCTTCCACCAGGGCTGATCGGTCGATGTCGTCGCAAGCGTCATAAGGGGCGTTCCGGCGGTTAGGGGTGGGCGGCGCAGACGGCATAGCCGAAGGCGGGGAGGGAGAGCGCGAGGCTGCCCGGCGCGGCGGGCGCAGCCGGGCAGGCGCCGGCCAGCGACGCGAAGCCGCCGCTGGCTGAATCGACCGCGATATTGCCCGACAGCGGAGCGGCCGATGTGTTGAAGGCGACGAGAACCTCTCGGCCCGTATCGGGATCGATGCGGGAGACGGCGAAGAGGCCGGGCTTGTCAGAACTGGCGCGCAGGATGGTTGCGCCGCGCGACAAGGCGGGCGTGTCACGGCGGAGCTTGGCCAGCGCCGCGATCGCGCGATAGAGCGGGTGGTCGGGATTGAAACTGTCGGTCGCCGTGGTCGCCTGCGTGCCGACGAGGCGATCCGCATTATATTCGGCAACCTTGGATGCGAACATGTCCTGCCGCGCCTGTTGATCGTTGCCGGTGCCGGCAAAGCCCTGTTCATCGCCATAATAAAGCGTCGGTACGCCGCGCAACGTCAGCAGCATCGCATGGCCCAATATGGCCCGCGCCAGTTCCTCGTCCGCGCGCATGCCGGGTCTGGCCTGTCGCAGGAAGAAAGCGAAGCGGCCGGCATCATGATTGCCGAGGAAGGTCGGCAATTGCAGCGCTGCGCCCTTGCCGCCTTCGTAGAGCGCATCATCCTCGCCAAGGCGCGCGAGCATCTCCGTGCCGGTCTTGCCGCTGGCTGCGTCGACGGCGGCGCGCATGAAGGCGAAGTCGAGCACCGCAGGGAAGGCGGCGTTGCGGGTCCAGCTGGCCAGCAGCGCCGGATCATAGGCGTCGGTTGCGACTTCACCGAAGATGTGGAAATTGGCTATGCCTTTCGCTGCTGCGTGGGCGCGGATGGCGGGGATGAAGGCGCGCCAGAATTCGGCGTTCACATGTTTGGCGGTGTCTATGCGATAGCCATCGATGCCGAAACGGTCGATCCAGCCTTTATAGATATTTATGAAGCCGGCGATAACGCGCGGGTCTTCGGTGGCGAGATCGTCAAGGCCGACGAAATCGCCATATTGCGCGCTCTCGCCTTTCCAGTCGGTGTCGCCGCGATTGTGATAATATATGGGGTCGTTGAGCCAGGCGGGGGTCTTGGCCTTTTCCTCGCCTTTCGGGATGACGGGTGTGTAGGCGAAGGCGGGTTCGGTCAGCTTCGCCCAGTTGGCCGCGCTGCCGTCATGATCGCCGGCGAAACCGGGATTGATCGGCTGACCCGATGCGCCGCCGCGGCGGGACCAGGGATAGTCGGCCTTGCTGCGATAGGGGGCGGCGCTGGTCGGGCTTTCGCGATACTGGATCACATCGGCGGTGTGGTTGGCGATGATGTCCATATAGACTTTCATGCCGCGTTGGTGTGCCGCGTCGACCAGTGCCTTGAAATCAGAGTCCGTGCCGAAATGGGGATCGACGGCCGTGAAATCCGTCACCCAATAGCCATGATAGCCCGCGCTTTCCTGCCCCTTTGCGCCCTGCACCGGCTTGTTTTTGAAGATAGGGGCGAGCCAGATGGCGGTAGCGCCAAGGCCCCGAATATAGTCGAGCTTGGCGGTCAGCCCCTTAAGGTCGCCGCCATGATAGAAAGCGCGCGAGGTCGGGTCATAGCCGGTCTGGAGTGGGCCGCCCTTCAGACCGCCCCTGTCATTCGCGGGTGTACCGTTGGCGAACCGGTCGGGCAGGACGAAATAGACGATTTCCTGTTCTGGCGTGCGGGCGCGCAGATCGGACAGCGTGTCCGCCTGGGCGCGCGTCACGCCGGTCAGGGCCGCAGCCATCCCGGCGGCCGTCACGAGCAGTTTCGTGGCCGTTCGACCCATGAGGGGCATCCCTTTAATCTGAACCTCTGAAGGCCCAGCGACGCGCACGCCGCCGGGCCAGTCTACACATCAGAAGCGGTAGTTGAAGCCCGCCATGAAGCGGCGGCCATAGGTTTGATAGTTGCGGATCTGGATCGACGCGCCGGTATCCACCGATACGAAGGGTTCATCGGTCAGATTTTGGCCCTGCAGGAAGAGTGACAGCCCCTCCAGCGCGCTACCCTTCTGGAAATCATAGCCGATCTGTCCGTCGACGATGGTTTCGCTAAGCGCACGGCGCAGTTCGCGCTCGCCGCCAAAGCCCACAAACTGGCCGACGAAGGAGGAACGGTAGCGGACCGAACCCCGCGCGGAGAAACCCCATTTTTCGAAGAAGAGCGTGCCGTTGGCGACCCAGCGCGAATAATCGGGCAGGTCTTCGGATGAGGCGCCAACGCCCGGCTTGATGCTGGTCTTGGTATAGCCAAGGCCACCCGTCAGGCCGAAGCCCTCCAGTGCCGGCGTCACCACTTCGAACGGTACGGTGCCGGCGAGTTCGAAGCCGTAGAGCTTGCCCCCCTTGCCATTGACAGGGCGGGTCAGCGTGCCTTGCGGATCGGTGACGCCCGGCGGCAGCAGGATGGGCAGGCCGGTATAATCATAGTCCGCCGTTTCGCGATAGACATAGCTTTGCAGCTTCTTGGCGAAGAGCTGGAGGCCCAGATACCCCTTTGTGCCGAAATATTTTTCGAAATTGAGGTCCGCGGCCCAGGCGCGATAGGGGCGCAGCGTGGGATTGCCACCGGTGCCGGTGATGACCCCGCTGGCGGTGTTATAGCCATAGTCGAGGCTGACCTTCATATCCTCGAAGCGCGGGCGCTGGATTTCGCGCGCGGCCGACAGGCGGATCACGAAATCGCTGGGCATGCGCAGCGACAGGTTCATCGACGGCAGCACGTCCCAATAGTTGGCGCCCCGCGTGGTCGGCACCAGATCGGCGGCGGCCAGGTTGACGAAACCGCGCGACTTTTGTTCGGTATTCTGGGCGAGCACACCGATATTGCCTGTCAGTTCGGACGATCCGACCGACTGTTTGATATTGGCCATCAGATAGGCGGACATGACCCGTTCTGTCACCGAATAGGCTTTGGCCGGCACATCCTTGCTGGGGTTCAATATCTTCTGATAGACCCCGTCTTCCAGCAGCTTGAAGGGATCATAGCTCAAGACCGGGCCAAGGCCGATGAAGCTCAGATCCGTGGCGGCGAGCCGATATTGTTGCGGCAGCACCAGCGAAGTCGCTCCATTGGCGAGGTTCAGCACATATTCTTCCGGCGTCTTCGCCTTGGTGCGGTCGGTATAGCCAAGGCCGACTGTGACCTTCGACAGGAAGCTGTCTTCGATATCCTTGCCGAACTCGATCTGATAGCTTTTGATTTCATCGTCGATGATGCGGTTGTTGTAATAGCCTTCCTGATGGCCGAGCGGCGCACCGCCGCCCCAACCGAGCGGATCGGTCAGCACCATCAGATTGGGGTCGCTATAGTCCAGCAGATGGCTGGTGAAATGCGTGCCCTTACGATCGCTGACGAAATCCAGCGTGTCGGTCGCGCCATTGCCCGCGCCTGGCCCGGTGCCAGCGTTGGATTCGAGCGACAATTCGCTGCGATCGGTGCGCGAATAGCCAAAATCGAAGCTGGCCGACCAGCCATCGTCGCCGGTATATTTGGCGTTGAAGCCCCCGGAGAAAATAGTCGACTTACGCTCATAGCCATGGTTGTTCACCACGGCTTCGACATTGGTGAAGGTGCCGCTGTTGATGAAATTGCCGTCGGTCGTTTCGCTGCCGGCGACGGGCGTGGCCGCGCTCCAGAACAGCGGCACTTCCACGCCGCGCTTGATCTGCTTGTCCTTGAAGTCGCCATAGAAGCCGTCGAAGGTCAGCAGCAACGTGTCGGTCGCCTGCATCTGGACGCTGCCCTGAATGCCCAGGCGCTTCAACTGCGTCGACACGCCGAAAGGCTTCACGCCGCCGATGACCTTACGGCCATCGCTGGTGTCGGCATAGCCCCAGGCTTCGAACTCCTTCGACTGATAGGGTTCGTCGCTATAGGCGACCGAAAGCGCGACGCCGATGCGGTCGCCGGCAAACTGGTCGACATAGGTGCCGGTCAGGCGATAGCCCTTGTCCTTGCTGTCGGCATTCACCTTGCCAAGATCGGCATAGACGCCGCGCGCGCCCACGGCGATCATCTGCTTGCCATAATCGAGCGGACGGATGGTGCGGATGTCGACGGTGCCGACCAGACCCTGATGGATGAGGTTGGCCTGCGGCGTCTTGTAGACATCGACGCGGTTGACGACCTCGGCAGGATATTGATCGAATTCGACATTGCGCTGTTCGCCGGTCGACGTCTGCGGACGGCCGTTGAGCGTGGTCGAGGACAGGTCCGCGCTGGCGCCGCGGATCGCGATCGAATTGGCGCGGCCGAACAGGCGCTGCGACGTCAGGCCGGGCAAACGCGCGATGGATTCGCCGATCGATGCGTCGGGCAGTTTGCCGATATCTTCGGCCGAAACCGATTCCACGATCGTCTGCGCGTTTTTCTTGACGTTGACGGCGCTTTGCAGCGCGGCGCGGAAACCGGTGACGATGATGGTGTCGCTCGCTTCCCCTTGCGGAGCGGCGTCGGCCTGCGGCGCATCCTGTGCGATGGCGGGGGTAACGCCGCCGGCGACCATGATCGCAAAAATGGAAGCGCCCAGCATGCGGGCGCGGTCAAACTTGTTGGCCACTCATCCTCTCCCCTATGTCACCGGACGGACCCTGATCGCCGGCGCAAAAACCCTTGTGTGCCGCAGGCGTGGTCGTGCAGCGCCACTATCCTGCGGTTGGGGGTTCTTACGCCGCGTCCGGGCAAGGGGACCAGAAGGCATACGTATACGCATATTATGCAGGCCACCCGACTGTGGCGGTGATGCAACGCTCCGCTTCCAGCAAAAGCACGCAATTGCGTTGTTTTCCTGGTGCTTCTACAACGGGTGTAGCGCAGGCATCGCGCGGGAGAGACAGATGGGCCGCCAGCCGGGCAGCAAGCCGACCAGCTTCGACATCGCCTATCTGGCGGGCGTTTCCCAGCCGACGGTCAGCCGGGCGCTGCGGGGATCACGATCGGTCAGCATGGCGACACGCCAACGGATCGAGGCGATCGCGCGTGAACTCAACTATTCTGTCGACAAAAATGCGTCGTCGCTGCGATCCCAACGGTCGAACACGATCGCCTTGCTGTTCTTCGAAGACCCGACGCCCGACGAATCCAACATCAATCCCTTCTTCCTGTCGATGTTGGGATCGATCACGCGGCAATGCGCCGCGCGGGGGTTGGACCTGCTGATTTCCTTCCAGAAAATGGAGGATGACTGGCATGTCCGCTATCAGGACAGTCATCGCGCTGACGGGCTGATCCTGTTGGGCTATGGCGACTATACGCTCTACACGCAGCGGCTGGAGCAACTGGTCGGGCATGGCACCCATTTCGTGCGGTGGGGATCGGTGAGCGACGCGAATATCGGCGCTACCGTTGGATCGGACAATGTCGGTGCAGGGCGGCTGGCGGGCGAGCATCTGCTGGTATCAGGCCGGCGACGCATCGCCTTTCTGGGGCATGCCGATGACCATTATCCCGAATTTGCCGACCGGTATCGCGGCCTGTGTGATGCGATGGCTGGGCGGGGGATCGCGCCACATCCCATTCTTCAGGTTGATGCTCTGACGGCTGAGGATGCCGGCCATGCCGCAGCATGGACGCTGATGAGGCGTGGCGCGGTGTTCGATGCGATCTTTGCCGCCAGCGATCTGATCGCCATCGGCGCGATGCGCGCGCTGGCGGAAGCGGGGTTGCGAGTGCCGCAGGATGTGGCGATTGTTGGTTTTGACGATATTCCGGCCGCCAGCCTGACCAGCCCGCCGCTCACGACTGTCATGCAGGATATGAAAGGAGCTGGCGAACTGCTGGTCGAAACGGTGATGGCGCAGGTGGAAGATGGATCGCCACCGCCCGCCATGCTGCCGGCGCGGTTGATTATACGGCGCAGCACCGATGGCTGAACAGGGACCCCGCGCGGGTTGCCACGACCATAAAGCAACTCCACCAGCATGCCGTTTTCCGCCGCCGGCGCTGTGATCCAATGGATGCCCCCCCTCTTCAGGAGGATGTGTCAGTCATCCATCGCCTGTGGGCAAGCGCTGGCCAGCAGGGCGTTCACGGCCTTGAGCGTTTCGTTGAGCTGCTCCATGCGCTGCGCACCGATGCGATCCTGCAAGGCATCATTCTGTTCGATGGCCGCCAGCCTTAGCGGCTCTCGCAGGGTGCGGCCCTTATCCGTCAGATGCACCATGATCAGCCGACGGTCCGAGGCGATCCGCCGCCGTTCAATGAAACCCGATTTCTCCAGCCGGGTCAGGGTCTGCCCCACGGTCGCCTTCCCGATATCCAGCCTGCGCGCCAGCTCCACCTGCGACAAAGGCTCGTCGAACCAGAGTTCGCCAAGGACATAGGCTTGGGCAGGGGCGATGCCGGTGCCGGTGATGCGCGCCATATAGTCATTCTGGGTGATGCGGGCGAGCAATTGCGCCTGATAGGCGAGACTTTCCTTGAACTGGGGGAAGGGGGCTTCATCCGTCTGCACGGCCTTCTTCGCGCGGTCCTTCGCCTGTGCGGTTGCCATGGTGATGATCCCCCTTCTTGCCATGTGGAAGCGGCCTTTTTCGCCAAAGCCGGCAGGCTGGTCAAGCTGACTGCCGCCCCGGATCAGCTGTGCAGATGGGCCGTAGCGCGTTCGGCGGCGGCGCCCAGTTCCTTCAGGCTGGGGTTGCGACGCAGGGTCAGGCCGCCATTCACCTGCAAATTCTGGCCCGTCATGAAACATTCGTCCGATCCCAGCCAGACGACGGCAGCGGCGATATCGTCCCGCGTGCCGACCCGGCCCAGCGGATATTCGCGGGTGAAGGCGTCCACCATTTCGGGGATCTGGAAGGTCATGCCCGCCATCGGCGTTTCGGTGATGCCGGGGGATATGGAATTGGCGCGAATGCCCCGATCGCCATATTCATTGGCGACCGTGCGGATCACATGGTCGATGCCGGCCTTCGTCCCCATATAGGCAGCGTGATTTTCGAGCATGATCGTCGCCGTGGCTGATGAAATCTGGATGATCGACCCGCCCCGATCCATCGTCCGCAACATCGCCTGAATGAAGAAGAAAGGCCCTTTGAACTGAATGGCCAATATCTTGTCGAGATCGGCTTCGGTGGTGTCGTGGGTGGGTTTGAGCAGGCCCCAGCCGGTGGCGTTGACGCCGATGTCGATCCTGCCGAAGCGCGCGACGGCAAGATCGGCGGCGGCATCGACCTGCGCCTGATCGGTGATGTCGACCACCGCCGCTGCCCCGCCGATGTCCTGCGCCAGTCGGTCCAGTTCCTCTGCATGTCGACCGCCCACGACAACCTTGCAGCCTTCGGCCGCCAGGCGTTGCGCAATCGTCTGACCCATATTGTCTTTGCCCGCCGCGCCTAGCACCAGCGCCACCTTGCCATTCAGCCGCATGTCTCTCTCCATATAGTTAGTATATGTACAGTCTGATAGCATGCTATTATGGATGGCACGCAAGAGCAATGCACGACAGGAGCAGGATATGAGCGGAAAACTGAGCGGCAAGGTAGCGGTCGTCACCGGGGCAGCGCGCGGGCAGGGGGAGGCGACGGCCCGGCTTTTTGCGACGCAGGGTGCGAAGGTCGTGCTGGCCGACATGCTGGAAGCGGACGCGCAAAAGGTGGCTGCGGACATTGGCGACAATGCCATGGCCCTGAAGATCGATATCAGCGCCGAAGAAGAATGGACTGCGCTCGCCCGGACAGTCGAGTCGCGCTGGGGAGCGGTCGATATATTGGTCAACAATGCCGGGATCGTGCATCCGGCGAGCATGCTGGACCTGACAAAGGCGGATTTCGAGCGTGTCCTGTCCATCAATCTGATCGGCGCATGGCTGGGCATCAAGGCGCTGGCGCCCGGCATGATCGCGAAGGGCAAGGGGGCGATCGTCAACATCTGTTCCAGTTCGGGCCTGTGGGGCATGAACGGCCTGACCGCCTATTCGGCGAGCAAATGGGCGCTGCGCGGGATCAGCAAGACGGCAGCGATGGAATTGGGACATAAGGGCGTGCGGGTAAACGCAGTCTTCCCCGGCGGCATCAACACCGTCATGGGCAATGTCACCAACGAAGCACCGTCCGAACTCGCCAAATATTATGTCGGCCAGCCGATCCAGCGTATTGGCGAACCCGAAGAAGTGGCGGCAACCAGCCTGTTTCTGGTCAGCGACGAAGCATCCTATGTCAACGGTGCGGAAATCACGGTGGATGGCGGGATGACGGTGGGCGTCTATACGCCGTTCCTGCCGGGCGCTCCGGACAATCTTGGATGAGTGACGGCCGGGGCTGGAGGGCGGATCAGCCCTCCAGCGTTGTGCGGGCCAGGGCGGCGATCCGCCAGACCCGATCCTGGCTATGCACCATGACCCGGCTGGAGGCTGTCCCGTCCGCCGCCCGTTTCAATATGCCCTGCACCATGGCGGCATAGCGGAACTGTGCGAAGGCCAGATACCAGCGCATGTCGGGCACCGGGATATTCCGTCTTGCGCAATAAAGCGTGATATATTCGTCCATCGTCGGAATGCCGAGTGAAGGCAAGTCGCGGCCATGCAGGCTGGTGGCGGCAAGGCCGGAATCGGACAGATCCCACCAGGCGCGGAAATGATGGGCCAGATCGATCAGCGGATCGCCCAGCGTCGCCATTTCCCAATCCAGTACGGCGGCGATGCGGGGGGCGTTCGGCGTGATGATCAAATTGTAGAGACCATAGTCGCCATGGATGAAGCGCGTCTCTGCCGATTGTGGCAGTTGGCGGGGCAATTGATCGATCAGGCAATCCATGTCCGGGATCACCGCCATGGCGGATTGCGCATAGTTGGTGGACCAGCGCTGGAGATTGCGAGCGGCATAGCCATCTGGCGGGGCCAGATCGGCCAGGCCGATGGCGGCGGGATCCAGTGCGTGAAGCCGCGCCAAAACCCCATTCATCGCGTCATAGACGCGCGCGCGATCCGATGGCGGGGCAGATCCCATGTCCGCTTCCCAGAAGACGTGCCCCGAAACATGATCGACGATGTAGAATTCCGATCCGATCACTCCCGCGTCGTCGCAATAGACATGGGGTCGGGGGATTGGCACGCCGCTGTCGCGCAGGGCGCGCAAGATGCGATATTCCCGGTCGATCCGGTGGGCCGACGGCACTAGCGGTCCCGGCGGCTTGCGGCGGAGCACATAGTCGCCCGCAGGACCGGACAGGCGATAGGTCGGGTTGGACTGACCGCCACGGAACTTGGTCAACGACAGGTCATGATCCATGCCGGGCAGATGCGGTCCCAGCCATGCGGCAAGTCTGTCGAGGTCGATCACCAGATGCGGGGGCGGCGTTTCTTCACCGGCGAACTGTTCCTGCCGGCCGGTCATTCCGCCGTCACCCGAATGCGGGGCGTACGATATTTATCCAGTTCAAGCCGGGCGATGGTGCGATTATGCACTTCGTCCGGGCCGTCGCCGATGCGGATCATGCGCATGCGCGCAAAGGCGAAACCCAGTCCATCATCGTCGCACAGGCCCGCCGCGCCATGCGCCTGAATCGCCATGTCGGCGATCGACTGGCCGATGCGGGTGGCGGCGACCTTGATCTGCGCGATTTCGCTGCGCGCGCCCTTGTTCCCGACCGTATCCATCAGATGCGCGGCGTGCTGGGTCAGCAACCGGCACATGTTGATCTGGGTGCGGGCTTCGGCGATCCGCTCCTGCCATAGCGACTGGCCTGCCAGCGCTTTCCCGAAAGCGACGCGGGTCAGCAAACGACGGCACAGTTGTTCGAGCAAGCGCTCGCACTGGCCGATGATGCGCATGCAATGATGGATACGGCCCGGTCCAAGCCGCCCCTGCGAGATTTCGAAGCCGCGCCCTTCCCCCAGTACGATATTGGCGGCGGGCACGCGGACATTGTCGAACAGGATTTCGGCATGGCCTTTTGGTTCGTCATGATAGCCAAAGACGGTCAGCGGACGGATGCGGGTAATGCCGGGCGTATCGGGCGGCACCAATATCTGCGATTGTTGCAGATGGCGCGGCGCTGCCGGATCGGTCTTGCCCATGACGATGTAGAGGCCGTTACGCGGATGATAGGCGTTGGTGATCCACCAACTGCGCCCAGACCTCATCCCTGACGCCGCTCCCCGCCAGATAGGTCTCGTGGCGACGAGCGATGAGGGCTTCGGCAGACGCCGCGATGCCGGCCGCGTCGAGTCGCTCTGCCTCCTCTCCAAGAAGGGCGGCACGGTCGGCGGGCGCAAGAACTGCGCCGGCGGCAACCGCGATCACCGCCCCACCCGCGGTGTCGGGCGCCTCCCCGGGTTGCGATCCGATCGCCCTAGCCAGCTTAACCAGCAGGTCGTCCTCACCGTGGACGGCGGCAACTGCATCGACGGCTTGCGACCGGTCCAGCTCTGCGGACGCCGATGACGGCTGTCCGAGCAACAGGAGCGGTCCTAGAGCAAGCGCAATCATGCGGCGGTTGACTGAACTGGCCATCCTAGCATCCCCTATCGAGAGCGGAGCCGATCCCCATCGGCCGCTCGCGGCCTACCATTGTTGCCATATACCGCACGCAGTTCGAGCCAGTTCTTGCCGCCGCTGGCGGGCCCGTCTACTCCGCCTCGGTGCCAGCGTACCCCGCTCGTTTCTGCCATCCGGCGCACCATTATGTTTCCGCGAAAAGATCAATAGGGCGCTGGCACGTCACTGCGCAAAATAATCCTGAGGGAAGACTCCCTCGCGGGAACAGATGTCCAAATGACGAAGTAGATAGTGGCGCTGCTGGTCGGTGCGATCTGACGACCTATCCTGCAGGGGCGGCGGCAGTCTCCGGGCGCGGTATCAAAGCCGGCCACGTCGCGACCAATCGGCTCCGATGCAGCATACTTCTTGGTGTTCCTATTTGGAACCTCCAACGGGACAGGACGAGCGCAGTTGTCTTCCCCGTGCCTATATGCGGCAGTTTCCCGAAATCTGTTCGCGCTTGCTCTTCACCGAAATCGCCCCGAAAGATGGAGAAATGGAACTGGCGAATGCCGTGCCCGAGCAGCCGGTGTGGGGGCGAAGGGGAGAGCGACGACTCGCTTTCGGTCGGGCGACACTGGGCGCCTGGCCGAGAACGGGCGACTGATCGCTTTCGTCCGGAGCAGCCATTCGGCGTCGGCGTCCCGAACGACTTGGATTGGTCGACCCCTGCCGGAATAGCGGATGAGGTGGATGGCTCCCGCTCACGGCATCTAAGTGCCAAGATGGGTTGCTGTCATGCAACCCGAGCAAGGAGCCACCCACCATGGAGATTAGCACGATCGGCCTTGATTTGGCGAAGAAC
>JAJZTH010000028.1 GCA_021849075.1 Pseudomonadota bacterium
TCCGATCTAGGCAGCGTCTGGGGCCGGGCTGAATCCCGAAATCGTCCATCATCCTCGTCCCACATCAGCCGCCAGCGTCCCCCGGCGGGACCGCCGCGATAGCGGAGCAGTTCGGCGTCGATCGCCGGCCAGCCGGGCGCACCCGCCTCCCACGCTTCCGAAGGCGCGCTGCGGATCGACCAGCGCGTCTGCGCGCCACTCGACCGGGGTTCTGCGTCGCCGCGCAGCAGCAGCACGCAGGCGCGCGAGGCTTCCGCCGCCAGCACCAGCCGGCGACTGGCGGTCAGGTCATAATCGGCAAAGCGCCCCTCGCTTTCCATCAGCACGGTTCCCACCCCGCCACAGCGAGCCGCCTCCAGCCCGGCGCGCAGCATGTCTTTCTCGCTGCCTGCCTCGACGATCGTCAGCCGGTCGGGCCGGATGCCCAGCAGCGTCAGCCCGTCCCCGGAAAAGACCATGGGCAGGCGATGGCGACGCGGCGTGCGCAGCGCAAAGATCGCTCCGTCCGGAGCCTTTTCTCCCATGGCCAGCGCGAAGGCCAGCGCCGCCGCCCAGTCCGCGCCCTGCGCATGGATTTCATGCAATTGTCCCTTCGCCAGCGCCGGCATCGCCGCTTGCGCCAATGGCGTGCCCCGCCCCACCGAACGGCCGCCCCAAGGGGAAATAATGCCTGCCATATCTCGATTCGTTCAATTTGTTCTTCTTATGTTCTTTAATCGAGCCTGTGTCCACCACCGCCACAGCATAAGGGGCGGCCCGATTGCCCCGGACCGCCCCCTCGCATTGGATAGAAAATTGAAAGCTGGATCAGATGATATTTAGCGATAGCGGCCCATCGTCACCTTGATCCAGACCGGCTTGTCGATCAGGTTCAGGCCATAATCGGTCTGGTCGCCATTCCAGATGCGCTCCATGACCCATTGGCCCTTGTCAAAATGGCCCTCCTCCACCTTGACGATCATGCCGCCCGGCGCGCCGCCTTCCTTGGCGGCGAATTCCACGCGGACATGATCGCCGGTGAAGAGAAATTCATTGGCGGACAGTTGCGCCACCACCATGCCGCCGGTCGGCTCGTTCGCCCAGGCGGGCAGGTCCGCCTTGGGGAACCATTCGCGCTGGCCGAACTGCCATTGGCCAAAGCTGGCGGTAATCGTCCAGTCGCCCATCGTGGTGCTGAGCGGCGTGCCGTCATCCGGCTTGGCCGCGCCCCAGACCGGATGGTCGAAGGCAATCTTCGCCCAGGGTGCAGCGGCCAGAATGCGATATTTCTGGCCAAAGGCATGAAGCGTCGCATCGTCGAAGCTCTTGGCGCCCAGCGGATAATTGAAATAATCGGTGTCATCCATGCCGAAGGGCGAAAAGCCGATCGCCCCGCGCCCCAGCGTCGCCCAGAAATAGCGGGCATATTCAGCCGCATTGCCGATTTCCGGCACCATCAGCGCATTGTCCGGCCGGGTATAGAGGTCGAGATGCTTGAACACGTTGCGGCTGGTGCGATCGTAAATATCGGGCGCGGCAATATCGATGGAGGGGGCCGCCGCCTTCCAGATATCGATGACGTCGCCCTGCGGCCCGCCGCTGGACAGCGCCATCGGATCGGGCTTGGCAAAGGGATCGCCCAGCGATGCGTTCACATACATGGGCAGCGGCTTGATCGCCTTGCCCTCTGCCGCCAGCGCCTCGATATAGCGGGCGGTGTACCATGTGTTGAACGCGCGGTCGGCCTGATCGCTAAAGACGCCGGCCCATGTGCCACCGGGCTTCTTCAACGCCTTGGTCAGCGTAGCGGGCACCGGGCCGTCGAACAGCTTTTGCGCGGCCGGGGCAAAGTCGCGCGGGTTCTTGTAGCTGCCGACCTCATTTTCCGGCTGCACCATGATCACCGTATTCTGGGCGTCATGATCGCGGATATAGGTCATCAGCTTCAGGAAGGCGCGCTTGTCCGCCTCCAGCGTGGCCGCGCCATGGGGGGACAGGACGCCATGATCCTTGCCGTCCTTCGTCTTCATGCGCGGAAAGCGGCGATTGTCGAGCTTCACCCAGTCGGGCGTATAGGCCAGCCCCGTATTCTTCCACGCGCCGAACCACAGCAGCACGATCCGCTTGTCATGCTTGCGTGCTTCTTCAAGCAGGGTCTGGACGAAGCTATAATCGAACGTCCCTTCCTTCGGCTCCAGCTGCTCCCAGGCGATCGGTACTTCGACTGTGTTGGCGCCGATCCGGTCGAGCGTCGCCCAGACCTTTTCCAGCGGAGCGGCATAGTTGCTGCTGTTATTGACCTGTCCGCCCAGCATCAGGAAGGGCGCGCCGTCCACGATCAGGGCATGGCGGCCCGCCTTGGTTTCAAGATGCGGAACGTCGCCCTGCGCAAGAGCAGGCGTGGCAGACAAAAGGGTAGCGGCGAGCAGAAGCCGGGCAAGGGTCATGAGCGGGCCTTTCAGGGCTGTTCGTCGAGGGAGAAGATGCGGGTCGTTTCGGTCCATTTGGCGTCGGAGACGGCCCAGGGCAGCGGGCGCTGGACGCCGTCCATCTGCGCTTCCCACGCCCGTACCGCCGGATCGGCCACATCCGCCGCCGCCTTGGCCGCCGGATCGAAAGCGGGACCGGTTTCCATCAGCATGACAAGGCGATTGCCGCTGCGGTAGATGTCCATCGCAGTGATATCGGCCGCGCGGATACTCGCGCCGATCGCCGGGGGCAGCGCGCCCGATGCGTGCCACGCCTCATATTGGGCGATGGCATCGGCATCGTCGGCCAGATCGATCATCAGGACATGCCGCATCAATTGATCCAGCCGCCGTCGATCACATGGACCGCGCCGGTGGTGAAGGCGGCTTCATCACTGGCGAGATAGAGGACGAGGTTGGCGATCTCCTCAGCCCGGCCGAGCCGGCCCATGGGCTGGCGCGCGACGAAGGCGGCCTGTGCCGCTGCATAATCGCCGGTGTCGTGCAACCGCTGTTGCAGCGAAGGGGTGTCGATCGTGCCGGGACAGATGCAGTTGCAGCGCACCCCCTGCCCCACGAAATCAGCGGCGACCGCCTTGGTCAGGCCGATGACGCCCGCCTTGCTTGCGCCATAGGCGAAGCGGTTGGGGATGCCCTTCACCGAACTGGCGATGGAGGACATGTTGACGATCGATCCCGCGCCCTTTTCCACCATGGCGGGCAAGAAGGCCCGAATGGTGTGATACATGGCGGTCATGTTGAGGGAGAGGGCGAAATCCCAATCCTCCTGCGAGCATTCGAGTATGCTGCCGGCATGCACCACGCCCGCGATATTGGCGAGAATGTCGATCGGGCCGACTTCCGCCGCCAGCGCCCGCACCGCCGCGCCATCGGTCGCGTCGAGCGCGCGCAGTTCACAGCCGTCCAGCCCCTCCAGCGCATCGAAATCCCGGTCGGTCGCGATCACGCGCGCGCCTTCTGCCACGAAACGCTCTGCGCTCGCCCGGCCGATGCCCCGCGCCGCCGCCGTGATCAGCGCGACCTTGCCCTCCAGACGCCCGCTCATGCGCGGACACTCGTCCCGGTTTTCTGGGGCAGACATTCGGGACCGATGGGATCGAAAGCCTTGTAGGTCAAAATAAACTCCTGATGGCCAAGGGATTCTGAGATGCTGCGTTCACCCGCCGCAACGGCGAGCACCCTGTCATAGATTTCCGTGCCGACCTGTTCCAGCGTTGCTTCCCCCTCCAATATGCGGCCGGCATTGACGTCCATGTCGGCGGCCAGGCGGCGGCCGGTATCGGGATTGGCGCAAATCTTGATCACCGGCGAAATGGCCGATCCGACCACCGATCCGCGCCCGGTGGTGAACAAAGTCAGATGCGCGCCGCACGCGATCAGCTCGACGATCTCGGCATTGTCGGAGATGTTGGGGAAGCCGAAGCGCGGCTCGCCATCGGGCACGACGTCCAGCAGATAGAGGCCGCCGGTTGGCGGTACATCGCCTGGCTTCAAGATACCGTCGATGGTGGAGGAGCCGGACTTGCTATAGGCGCCCATCGACTTTTCTTCCTGCGTCGTCAGACCGCCTTCCGCATTGCCCGGCGCGAAGCTGCCAAAGCCCATGATGGTGTAATAGCGCTCCGCCTTCTGCACGCATGCCTCGATCGCGACCGCCAGTTCGGGGGTGCGCGCGCGGTCGGCCATGATCGTTTCGCAGCCGACCAGTTCGCCCGTCTCTTCGAAAATGCAAGCCGCGCCATCGGCCACCAGCCGGTCGAACGCGCGCCCCACCGCCGGATTGGCGGTGATGCCGCTGGTCCCGTCCGACCCGCCACAGATGGTGCCGACGACCAGTTCCTCGACGCCCATGGCGACGCGCGGAACGTCGGCGATGGCGGCGCGCACCCGCTCCACCGCCGCCTGCCCCGCCGCGATCGTCGCCGCCGTGCCGCCCGCTTCCTGAATCACCAGCAGTTCGGCCGCCCGCCCGCTCGCCCGCGCGACGGCCAAAAGGCGCTCACGGTTGAAACTCTCGCACCCCAGCGACACGATGACGAGGCCGCCAACATTGGGATGGGTGGCGATCGCCTCCATCACCTTGGCGGCATAGGCGTTGGGATAACAGCCGGGAAAGCCGATCAACTGGACATCGGGATCGTCCGCCTTGTCCACGATGCGCCGCGCGACATGATGCGCGCATTCCACCAGATAGGCGACCGCTACGACATTGCGGATGCCCTTGCGCCCATCCTGCCTCTGCCAGGCGCGGATCATGCCTCCGGCTCCAGCGCGGTGCGGGTGTGGCTGCTGATATAGTCGCTCTTCATGTTGTGCATATGGACCCAGTCGCCGGTGGCGGCGTCTGCGGTCATCGACCCGATCGGCGCGCCATATTTGATGATCTTGTCCCCGGCGCGCAGCGGCACGCGGGCGACCTTGTGGCCGATGGCGATGCCCTCGCGCGCCGGGATGATGCCGCCAGAGGCCGGCAATATATCCCCCGCATCGATCGCGCGCACGCAGATGAGGACATTGTCGTCGGGATGCAGCAGGATCAGCCGCGCATCATCCTGAAGCATGGAAGGATCTTTCCTGATAAGGGCCGCGTCGAGTGCCGGCCAAAGCGGTTCGGGCAGCGCCATGGCCAGACGCGCCATCATGTCGGCCACCTGACCCGTGCCGACCAGCCCCGGAATGACGCTGACGACGGCCTGGTGGCGCAGCGGGAATTGCAGTGCGGCGGCAGGCAATGCCGCACCATGTTGCGCACAAATGTCGGACAGGCGCTGCGCCTTCGCAACGATCGCCGCGCTGGGCGCGCCATAATCGAAATGCAACGGGCCTTGCAGGTCGCGGGCCAATATGCCGCTATTATAGGGACCGCCCACAATCACCTGCACGCCCAATTCGGCGCACCGCGCCAGCAGCTTTTCACCGCTCCGATCCAGCAGCGTGTAGCGGCCGGCGAGCAGGATCATGTCCAGTTCGATATGGTCGAGCAGTTCGTCGCAGACCGCGACTTCATTGACGCCGATGCCGATCGCGCCGATCGCGCCCATATCCCGCAGGTCGCGCATCGCGCGATAGCCGCCGTTCAGGAAGGCGCGCAGATGATCGTCATGCGCATCGCCATGGGTCAGCCGCCCCAGATCATGCGCCAGCAACAGGTCGATCCGATCCCGCCCCAGCCGCTCGCGACTGCCCTCGAAGGAGCGCAGCACCGCGTCATAGCCATAGTCGAACAGCGGCTCATAGGGATCGGCATCGACAAAGCCGTGCCGTTCGCCCTGCGCATCGGTCAGCACCAGCAGTCGCCCGACCTTGGTCGATATGACCGCCTCGCCCGCAGGATCGCGCTCCGCCAGCATCGCGCCCAGCCGTCGTTCGGCCAGGCCAAAGCCATAATGCGGCGCGCTGTCATAATAGCGAATGCCCGCGTCCCACGCCGCGTCCAGCGTGGCGCGCGCCTCATCGTCGCTTACAACGCGGTAGAGATTGCCGATCGGCGCGGTGCCCATGCCAATATGGGGGATCATGCCGCCGCCCCTTCCCGCATGGCGCGCGCATAAAGCAGAACGACCGCAAAGCAGGCCGCCGGCACCAGCATCGCCGCCCGGATCGTGCCCGACAGGTCGGACAGCAGGCCCATCGCCATGGTTAGCACCGCGCCGCCGATAATGGCCATGACGATCATCGATGCCCCGGCCTTGGTCAGCGGTCCCAGCCCCCGCAAGGACAGGGCGAAGATGGTCGGGTACATGATCGACATGAAGAAGCTGGTCGCCACCAGCGCCACCACGCCCACGACGCCGCCAACCAATGCCGCGACCAGCGACAGCGCAATATTGATCCCGGCAAACAGCGCCATCAGTCGTGCGCCGTCGAACCGGGCCAGCAACGCCGCACCGACGAAACGGCCAATCATGAAGATCGCCAGCGACAGCGTCAGCAGCCAGGCCGCCTTCTGCGCGCCGATGCCTGGCATCGCCTGCTGCGCATAGCGGATCAGATAGCTCCAGATGCCGACCTGCGCCCCGACATAGAAAAATTGCGCGGCCACCCCCGCCAGATAGCGCGGCCGCCGCAGCAGCGCGCCATAGCCCGCCAGCACCGAACCGCCGCCATGCGAAGCCTCCGTCGCGGCGCGGGGGAAACGAGTAAGGCCCAGCACCACCGCCCAGCCAAGGACGATCAGCGCAATGGCCAGATAAGGAAGCTGTACGGCGGCGGCCCCGGCCGCGCCCTGCTGTGGCGCATCGGACAGGATCAGGCTGGCGCCCAGCGCCACGCCGGTAATCGACCCCAGCGGATTGAACGCCTGCGCCAGATTGAGCCGCTGCGCCGCGCCTTCGGCCGGTCCCATCGCGGCCACCATCGGATTGGCGGCGGTTTCCAGAAAGGCAAGGCCGCTGGCGATCACGAACAGGGCGAAGAGGAAGAAGCCATAGCTTAGCTGGATAGAGGCCGGCAGGAACAGCAGCGCGCCCGCGCCAAACAGCAACAGGCCAAGGATGACCGTCGCCTTGTAGCCCAGCCGCTCCGCCGCCAGCGCGGCCGGAATGGCGAAGCAGAAATAGCCCAGATAGAAAGCCGACTGGACCAGTCCCGACTGAAAATCCGTCAGCGAAAAAACATGCCGGAAATGGGCGATCAGCACGTCATTGAGATTATTGGCCACGCCCCACAGGAAAAACAGCCCCGTGGTCAGGACCATCGCCCTTATGCTGCTTCGTTCGACACCGGATCCCGGCATATGCATCAGGCCATCCTCTCTGTTTCCTGAAAGAGCGGGCCGGCCCTTTATGGGTCCGGCCCGCCAGGAGGGGGACGCTATGAACGCCCGCGCCATGGATCAATAGGTCAGGCGCGCGGTGATGCTGATCCGGCGATCGTTGAGCACCGAAGACTGCGGACGGCTGGGAATGCCGTAATAGGTCCGGTTTTCAGTGTTGGTCAGGTTCACGCCGTCGACCGTCAGACCGAAATGATCGTTGACCGTGTAGGTCAGCGATGCATCGAGCTGACCGCGCGCCGCATTGAAGATCGGCAATTCGCCGCTGCCATTGCCGCGCGTGGTGACGACATATTTGCTGCGCCAGTTATAGGCGACGCGGGCCGAAAGCGGTCCCTTGTCGTAGAAGCCGATCAGATTGTAGCTATATTTGGACAGCTGCTCCAACGGCACGATCAGCGCATTGCCTTCATTGTCCTGCGCCGCCGGGCTGGGCGCCTTGCTGTCGACATAGGTGAAGTTGGCCTGCACGCCAAAGCCCGACCACAGGCCCGGCAGGAAGTCGAAGAAGGTGTTGCCGCCTACTTCAAAACCCTTGATCTTGCCATTGTCGCCATTGAGCGGCCGGCTGACCGACACGGTGAAGGGACCATTGCCGAAATCATAGGTTTCGTCGGTCGCGATGTTGGCGATGAAGCCATCCACCTTCTTGTAGAAACCGGCGGCATAGAGCGATCCGGTGCGCGAGAAATACCATTCCAGCGACGCATCGAACTGCTTGGCTTCCAGCGGCTTCAGGTAGGGATTGCCCGAACTGGAGGTGCGGATGCCGTTGCCGGGATTGAATTCGACAATGTTGATGTTGGGGTTCAACTGCGAGAAGTCCGGGCGCGTCAGCCCCTTCGACGCCGCCAGACGCAGTTGCAGGCGATCGGTGAAGTGATAGCGCAGGTTGAGGCTCGGCAGCGCCTTGGTATAGCTGGAATTGACGCTGATCGGGACATAGCTGATCGCACCATTGGTCGGTTCGCCATTGGGCAATTCAGCCTGCGGCGTCTGAACGCTGAAGCCGTCGGTCGCGACCTTGGTCTTGATCACGCGCACGCCGATATTGCCGTCCAGCGGGAAGCCGGCCTCCTCAAAGTCGAACTTTGCGACGCCGTAGGCGGTATAGGTCTTTTCGCCCTGGGTGTTGCGATCGCTGGGAACATAGCTGACGCCGTCCAGCAGGGACTGGCGCTGCGACGCATCGACATAAGGGGCCAGCGCCTGACGGGTGGCGTCATAATCCAGCACGATGCCCCGGCTGAAGAACACGCCGCCAGCGGGCACGCCCTGATAGCCGCGATATAGATCGCCGCGGAAGGGATGCACTTCATACAGATTGTCCGCCAGCGCGCTGGTGCCATAATAGGCATAGGTGCTGCTGTCGGTGACGGCGGTGCGATCCGTATAGCGCAGACCGCCCGAAATGGAGCGGATGATGCCGGCGTCGAACTTATATTCAGCGTCCAGACGGCCCGCATATTCCTTGCCCACCGAATGATCGATATGGTCCAGATAGCCGCCGCCCAATGGGGCATAGTTGGCGATGTCCGTGACCGATCCATTGCCGTTGGCGGGATTGCTGTCGGGCAGGATGTCCATGGTCGGCACGCCATTGCCCACGACCTGATAGAGGCGTTCGGCGTTGGAATGGAGGATGACGATGGAGCGCTGGCCATCGGTCACGCCGCGGATGAACTGACCATCGGCGGTGACAGTCAGGTTGCTGGTCGGGTTCCACTTCACGTTCAGCGAGAAGTCGTTGGTGACCGACTTGCGGCGTTCCAAGCTGGTGTTGGAATCGATCGGGACGTTGACGAAGGTGCCGCTGCGGAAATTGCCGTCGTCGTCGAAGGTGAAGGGCGCGGTGTAATCCGGGGTGATCGAATTGGTGCCGGTATAGGCGAAGAAGCTATAGTCGCCATATTGGAACTTGTAATCCGAACGGACATATTCGCCCGTCACCAGCAGCGTGTCGGTCGGCTTCCACTGCACCGCAACGTCGGCGCCGATACGCTGACGATCGCCCAGATACTGGCCGATACCCACGCCATGGGGCAGGTAGGTCGGCTTGCCCAAGCGGCCAAGGCCCTGCGCAGTCGCATAGTCGGTGGCGTTATTGGGTGTGCCGTTCGCCGCAACCGACTGATCGAGCAGGAAGAAGGGCTGGCTGCTGATCTGATCCTGACGGAAGGCGGTCTTCTGATAGGCCAGGTCGACCAGCACGCCGATTTCGCCGATGCCGGTGTCCCAGCGGTTCGACAGCAGCAGGTTCGCCTGCGGCTTCGACTTGCCGTACATGTCATAATAGTTGACGCTGGCGCTGGCCGACGCCTTGAACCCATCAAAATCGAACGGCTTGCGCGTGCGCAGGTTGATAAGGCCGCCAATGCCACCTTCGATCAAGTCGGCCGACGGGTTCTTATACACGTCCACGCCCGCCAGCAGTTCGGATGGCACATCCTCCAGGCTCAAGGTGCGGCCGCCATTGGCGGTGAAGACGTCGCGACCGTTGACTTCGGTGCGGACCTGGCTGAGGCCGCGAATGGCGACCGAGGAACCTTCGCCAAAGCTGCGCTGGATCTGGATGCCGGTAATGCGCTGCAACGCTTCGGCGACGTTGCGGTCGGGCAGCTTGCCAATATCTTCGGCGACGATCGAATCCACGATCACATCGCTATTGCGCTTGATCGACTGGGCGCTGGAAAGGCTGGCGCGCACGCCGGTGACGACGATGTCGCCTTCTTCGGCCGGGGGCGCTGCCTGCTCGGGCGCGGCGGCGTCCTGCGCATGGGCGCTGCACCCCAGCGCGACGCTGGCGATCGAAATCCCCGCCATCAACGCGGCGCGACGCGGCATGTGAATCATCTTGGTCATGAAACCCTTCCTCTCCCTGGCCCCTGGGTCGGAGCGCTGATCGATTCGCGACCGCGCAAAGCGGCCAAAAACATTTCCCTTTTGTGTCCCGGGCCGCTTTGGGAGCGATACCAAGACGCGCTCCCATTACTCCCACATTTCAAATTATGAAATATAAAAATTGATTTCATGGGTGGATGGTAGTTAGTAGAGGCGTATCGGCAACGGCGGCTCTGGCTGACGATGGTAGCGAAAACAAAGGGGGAGAATCAGCATGACCGGCAAGACGCGCTATCAAGCGCCGGCGCTGACGAAGGGGCTGGAAATATTGGAGCTTCTCGCTTCCGCCAGCGAACCATTGATCATGTCAGACATATCTACCGCACTGGGGCGGTCGGTTAGCGAAATCTTCCGCATGCTCCAAGTGCTGGAAGAGCATGGCTATATCGCCCGCGCCGAAGAAGGATATCGGCTGACCAACCGCCTGTTCGCGCTGGGCATGAGCCAGCCGCCGATTCGCGACCTCGCCTCCACCGCCCTGCCGGTGATGCAGGATCTGGCGCGCCGGGCCGGGCAAAGCTGTCACCTCGCCGTCGCATCGGGCGCCGAAATGGTCGTCATCATCGCGATCGAAGCGCCCGGCCTGTCGGGCTTTGCCGTGCGTATCGGCTATCGTCGCCCGCTTCATCGTTCCAACAGCGGCCGCATCCTGCTCGCCTTCCAGTCGCCCGACGCGCGCGCCGCCATGCTGGCGGACATCTCCGCGACCGGCGACCTGTTCGATGAAGCCGAACTGATCGCGCGACTGGATGCGGCCGTCGCCGCCGGCGGCGCCATTTCCCCCAGCCCGATGCTGAAGGGCATTACCGATCTGTCCGCCCCGATATTGGTCGGCGGCGTCGCCCGCGCCGCGCTCACCATGCCCTTTGTCGATGGCGCTGCGAACCGGGCAACGCTGGAGGCGTGCGGCCAGATGGTCCGCGACGCCGCCCAAGCGATCGGCACGGCCATGTCGCCCCTCGTTACGATACCGGTACGAAATGGCGAGGGTCCGCAATGACCCTGCTCGACCGCCGCGCCGCCCTGATCGCCGCTGCCGGGCTTGCCGCCCTGCCTTCCCTGTCCACCGCGCAGATCACCGCCGCGGACGAGGTGATAGACCTGTGGCCCGGCCCGCCCCCTGGCGGCACCGGCGCGCGCATCGTCCGCAAGATCGACGACCAGTCGAAAGACCCGGCCAAGCCCGATCGCTGGCTCACCGGCATCGATCGCCCGATATTGGTGGTGCGCCGCCCCGCCCGCCCCAATGGCGCAGCGATGCTGGTGGTGCCCGGCGGCGGCTATGGTTTCCTGTCCTACGACAATGAAGGGACCAGTCAGGCCGCCTGGCTCAACGCACGCGGCATCACCGCCTTCATCCTGCTCTACCGCCTGCCCGGCGAAGGCTGGAACCAGCGGGAAGACGTCCCCCTTCAGGACGCGCAGCGCGCCATGCGCATCATTCGCGCCAAAGCTGTCCAGTTCGGTGTCTCAAAGGATCGGATCGGCGTGCTTGGCTTTTCCGCCGGCGGTCATCTGGCGGGATCGATCGCCACTCGCCATGGCGAAAAAGTCTATGATCCCGTCGACGCCGCCGATCGCGAAGCGGCGCGGCCCGATCTGGCGGCCTTGATCTATCCGGTGGTCAGCCTGGACGCGCCCTTCACCCATGACGGATCGCGCGACAAACTGCTGGGCGAAGGGGCCGATGTGCAGGCGCGCCGCAACCGATCAGTCGAGTTGCGGGTCGATGCGGCAACCCCGCCCCTCTTCCTTGTCCACGCCAGCGACGATGGGCTGGTCCCGCCGGCCAACAGCATCGCCTTGTTTCAGGCGATGGAGGCCGCAAAGCGCCCGGTCGCGCTGCATATTTTCGAAGATGGCGGCCATGGCTTCGGCGTGCGCCTGCCCAAGGAGATGCAGGCAGCGGTCTGGCCGGAATTATTGACGACCTTCGCCGCAAAGCATGGATTGATCCCCGCATGAAGCGGCTGATCGCCCTGCTGCTAACGCTCAGTGCCAGCGGCGCACTGGCCGCGCCCGGCGATTATCAAAGTTCGCCCGAGCGACGCACTGTGGCGGAAAAGGATTGGGGACCATGGCTTGGCCCGTTCCGCGCGAAACTGGTGCCCAGCCTGATGCAGGATTTTGGCGAACGCTATCTTTACGCCCCCGCCAACGCGGCCCTGCCTACGCCCAAGCCGAACGAACAGCGTGTCGTGTTCCTGGGCGATTCCATCACCGATCGCTGGAACCTGGCCACCAGTTTCCCCGGCAAGCCCTATGTCAATCGCGGCATCGGCAGCCAGGTGACAGCGCAAATGCTGCTGCGCTTCCATCAGGATGTCGTGGCGCTCAAACCCAAGGTCGTGATGATCCTGTCCGGCATCAATGACGTGCAAGGCTTCCTGCAACAGGAAAGGTCCGAGCAAATCGAGGCCAATTGGGAAGCGATGGCCGACATCGCCACCGCCCATCATATCAAGGTCGTGTTTGGATCGATCCTGCCGGTCAACAACTACACGGATGCGGCGAAGGATGTGGTGGCGGAACGCAAGCCTGCCGAACTGGTCGCGCTCAACCAGTGGCTGCGCGCCTTTTGTGCGCAGCATGGCCATGTCTTCGCCGATTATCATAGCGCGATGGTCGATCCGAACGGCCTGATGACCGCCGCCTATACGCAAGACGGCGTGCATCCGCTGGACACTGGCTATGCGGTGATGGCCCCGATCGCACAGCAAGCGATCGACCGGGCGCTGCGAAAGAACTGAGAAAGGGAGAGATGCGGATGTTTCGCCTGACGGCTGCTCTTTGCGCGCTGGCTATCGCTGGCGCCGCGCATGCGGAAACCAAGGTGCCGGGCGATCCCCATGCCGACGATCCGGTTGGCATCATCGCCGATCCCTGCCCGGTCCATCCCAAGCCGACCGATGAGGCCGGCTGGAAATTTTGGAACCTGCACATGCTGACCCGCGATTTCGGGCAACTGTGCCGCTATGCCGCCGCCAACAAGGCGATCGAAGGCCAAAAGGTGCGCGTCGTCTTCATGGGCGATTCCATCACCGACAACTGGATCAACCTGGACCCCGGCATGTTCCAGAACGGGCTGGTCGATCGCGGCATCAGCGGCCAGACGACGCAGCAGATGCTGGTGCGCTTCCGCAATGATGTGATCGCGCTGAAGCCGCAGGCGGTCCACATCATGGCGATGACCAACGATATTGCCGGCAATACCGGCGCGGCGACGATGGAAACCGTGCTGGGCAATATTCAGAGTATGGCCGATCTTGCCCGCGCGCACGGCATCAAGGTCATCATCGCCTCCGTCCCGCCCACCGCCGCCTTCCCCTGGAGCCCGGGCATGACGCCCGCGCCGCAGGTTGCCGCGATCAACACATGGCTGGCCGATTATGCCCGCGCCAACGGCTTCACCTTCGTCGATTATCATAGCGCGATGGCGCAACCCGACGGCGCGATGAAGCCGGGCCTGTCGAGCGACGGCGTCCACCCGACCAGGGAAGGCTATGCCATCATGCGTCCATTGGCCGAAGCCGCGATCGCCAAGACTTTGGGGGAAAAGTGATGCAGAATTTCGGACGCCGATCCTTCCTGGCGGGCGCGGCCGCGCTGGGCCTTGCCAATGCCGCCCGCGCAGCCAGCCCAATGGGTACGGCCAAAGGCCCGGTGCAGGCAAGCTGGCCCTCGCTCGTCAGCAATTACCGTTACCCCGACTGGTTCCGTGACGCGAAGCTGGGCATGTGGTCGCACTGGGGGCCGCAATCGGTGCCGGCGCAGGGCGACTGGTATGGCCGCTTCATGTATATGCAGGGCCACCCGATGTACGCGCATCACCTGAAAACCTACGGCCATCCGTCGGTCGCGGGGATGAAGGATATCCAGAATCTGTGGACTGCCGACAAGTGGGAGCCGGATGCGCTGATGGCCCGCTATCAGAAGGCGGGCGCCAAATATTTCATGGCGCTGGCCTGCCATCATGACAATCTGGATTGCTACGACAGCCGCTATCACGCCTGGAACAGCCTGCGCGTCGGGCCGAAGAAGGATATTGTCGGCATCTGGGAAAAGGCGGCGCGCAAGGCAGGCATGAAATTCGGTGTGTCCAACCATGCCGCCCATGCCTGGCACTGGTATCAGCCGGCCTATGGCTATGACCCGGTCGGCCCGAAGAAGGGCGAGCGCTATGACGCCTTCCGCCTGCGCAAGGAAGACGGCAGGGGCCAATGGTGGGACGGTCTCGATCCGCGCGAACTCTATACCGGCGGCCATGCCGTGCTGCCCGATGGCATCGACACGATCGAGGCGATGGACAAATGGCATGACGCGAATAACGGCCAGTGGATCGAGACCGGGCCGAAGGACGATCCGGCCTATGTCACCCGCTGGCTGCTGCGCCAGACCGATCTGGTCGCGAAGTACAAGCCCGACATGGTTTATATGGACGATCATGAACTGCCCTTTGGTCCCGTAGGGCTGGAAGCGGCGGCGGACTATTATAACCGGTCGATCGACTGGCACGGCAAGATCGACGTCGTGCTGACCGGCAAGCAGCTGAAACCCTATGCCCGGTTCGGCATGGTGCAGGATGTGGAGCGCGGCTTCACCGACCATCTGTGGGACGAACCCTGGCAAACCGATACCTGCATCGGCGACTGGTTCTACAATGAAGCCCGCCTGCACGACAAAAGCTACAAGAGCGCGGAAGAAGTCATCCAGCGCCTAGCCGATGTCGTGTCGAAAAACGGCAATCTGATGCTCTCTATCCCCCAGCCCGGCGATGGCTCCATCGACAGCGAGACAGAGAAGGTGCTGGACGGCATGGCCGGATGGATGACCCATGGCGGGGAGGCGATCTTCGGGTCGCGGCCATGGCGCATCTATGGCGAAGGGCCGACGCAGCTGATCGCGGGCATGCAGAATGAGGAAAAGGCCAAGCCCTTCACCGCGCAGGACATTCGCTTCACCACCAACAAGGGCGCGCTCTATGCGCTGTTCCTGGGCCGGGCGCAGGGATCTACGACTATCCGCTCACTGGCGCGCGGCCGCACAGGCGGCCAAATCGAACGGGTGACACTGCTCGGCGGTGGCCCGCTTGCCTTCCGACAGGATAGCGCGGGCCTTCATTTCACCATGCCGCATGGCGTCAATTTCGTGCCGGCCGTCCGCATCGACGGCCATGGCCTCGTTTAAGAACAGGGATTTACAGGGATGATCGCAAGAAAACTCACCGCCTTCGCGCTCGGCGCGTCCTGCCTTGCCATGACCGCACCCGCCTTTGCCGAACCGATGGCCTTGCTCGACCGCCATGGCAGCCGGGTCGCAGTCGAACCTTATGCACCCAACATCGTGCGCGTGACGATCGCGGTGGACCCCGATCTTGCCTCGGCCGCGCCGGGCGAAGGCCCCAATGCAAAGGCGGATGCGAGCGGCTGGACCCACCGCACTGACGCGACCGGCGACATCTTTTCTTCCTCCGCCCTTTCGCTGACCATCGACGCCAAGGCATGGCCCAAGGCGCCGACCCAGATGGAGCGCTATTTCGCGCCGGCGCTGCCGCCGGTCAGCCTGTCGGTGAAGGATGCCAGCGGCACTGTCCTGACCAAGATGACCGGCTGGGAAATGTCCCCGGTGACGGTCAATGGCGAAAAGACCTTCAAGGTCGGCGCCAGCTTCGATTCCCCGGCCGACGAACATTATTATGGTCTGGGCCAGAACCAGGAAGGCTTCATGGACCTGCGCGGCAAGCAGATCGATTGCCAGCATTTCTATGATGCACCGGCGGGCGAGAGCGTCTGCGTCCCCTTCCTCGTCACCAACAAGGGCTATGGCATCGTGTGGGACAATCCGGCCCGCACTTTGGTCTGGCCGGGCCTGCACAGCACGACCCGCTTCCAGAGCCAGGTCGGCGAGCGCGTCTCCTTCTTCGTCATCACCGGCAAGACCACGGACGAACTCTATGCCGGTTATGCCAAGCTGACCGGCGCGACGCCGCTGCCGCCCAAGGCCGGCTTTGGCCTGATCCAGAGCAAGGCGCGGTACGAGAGCCAGAAGGAGCTGCTCGATATCGCCAATGGCTATCGCCAGCGCAATCTGCCGCTCGATGTCATGGTGCTGGACTGGTTCTACTGGACCCGCATGGGCCAGCTCGACATCGACCGGACCTATTATCCCGATCCCAAGGGGATGAACGATCAGCTCAACGCCATGGGCATGCGGTCGATCATCAGCGTCTGGCCGCGCTTCGAGCGCGAAGGCCGCTATTTCGAGTTTCTAAAGTCCAAGGGCTGGTTCCTGCATGACAAGGACGGCAATCCGATCGACGGCCTGCCGATGCGGTCCGACCGGGCCGGCGCGCTGATCGACAGCACCAACCCGGAAGCGCGGGCATGGTTCTGGGGCAAAATTCGTGACAATATCGCTGCCCAGGGCTTCGACTGGTTCTGGCTGGACGAGACGGAGCCGGATCTGGTGCCGGACGGCTATGAATATGCGATCGGGTCGGGCGACCGCTATCACAACCTGTTCCCGCTGCTGCACACGACCGGCGTCGCCGAAGGATCGGAGCGCGACCGCCCCAATTTCCGCAACATGATCCTGGCACGCGCCGCCTATCTGGGGTCGCAGCGCAATGGCGGCCTGTTCTGGTCGTCGGACGTCAAATCGACCTGGGAAGCGCTGGAGCGGCAGGTGCCTGCTGGCCTTAACTTCACCGCGTCGGGCCTTGCCTATTGGGGCAGCGACATTGGCGGATGGCAGTGGCCGAGCGGCCCGAAGGCGGAAAATCCCATTCTGGTCGACCCGGCCGGCGCGACGGCGATGGGCGCGGATTATCCCGACTATCCCGAACTGTTCGTGCGCTGGTTCCAATATAGCGTATTCACGCCCACGCTGCGCATCCATGGCCAGCGCCCCGGCACCGCACTGTGGGAATATGGCCAGGCGGCCGAGCCGATCCTGGCCGACTGGCTGCGCCTGCGCTACACGCTGATCCCCTACATCTATGCGCTGGGCCGCCACACCTATGACACCGGCGCGCCGTTCATGCGCGGGCTGTTCATGGACTTCCCGAACGATCCCAAGGTTTCCGATATCGGCGACCAATATATGTTCGGCCCGGCCTTCCTTGTCGCTCCGGTGACGAAGCAGGGGCAGACGAAGCGGTCGGTCTATCTGCCCGTCGGCACCGCCTGGTATGATTACTGGACCAACCAGAAATATGAAGGCGGCCAGACGATCGAAGTCGACGCCCCGATCAACCGCATGCCGATCTTTGTGAAGGCGGGATCGATCGTGCCGATGGGCGTGCAGGTGAAGAGCACGGCCGAGAAGCAGGCATTGGAAAGCATCCGCGTCTATCCCGGCGCCGATGCCCGCTTCACCCTCTATGACGATGACGGCACGACCAATGCCTATCGCAAGGGCGGAATGAAGGCGGAGCTGGTCTGGGACGACAAGGCAAAGACGCTGACGAGCAAGACGAAACTGCCCACTGGCCAGGCGATCGCCGGTCTGGTGCAGATCGTCGGTCAATAAGGAGACTAAAGACATGACGGGTATCAACCGCCGCCAACTGGGCATGGGGCTGGGCGCCGCTGCGCTGGGCGCCGGCCTGGCCGGCAGCACCGGTGCGAACGCGCAGGCCGCGGCCGCCGGCGCGCCGCAGGGCAGCCTCGCCTTCCCTTCCGACTTCCTGTGGGGTTGCGCCACCGCTTCCTATCAGATCGAGGGCGCGGTGAATGAGGATGGTCGTGGCCAGACCAATTGGGACATATTTTCGCATACCCCCGGCAAGGTCGCCAATGGCGACACCGGCGACGTCGCCTGCGACAGCTATCATCGCTATCAGGACGATATCGCATTGCTGAAGGCGCTGGGGGTCAAAGCCTATCGCTTCTCGATCGCCTGGTCGCGCATCTTCCCCAATGGTCGGGGCAAGCCCAATGCCAAGGGGCTGGATTATTATAACCGGCTGGTCGACGGTCTGCTCGCGGCGGGCATCACCCCGCATGTCACCATGTTCCACTGGGATCTGCCCCATGCCCTGCCCGGTGGCTGGCAGAACCGTGACACCAGCTATGCCTTCGCCGACTATGCCGGTTATACGGCGGGCAAGCTGGGCGATCGCGTGCAGAACTTCATGACGCTCAATGAACTGCGCTGCTTCACCGATTTGAGCTACATGACCGGTGGCAAGGCGCCGGGCCTGAAGCTGCCGATGAAGGAAGTCAATCAGGTGCGCCACCATGGCGTGCTGGCCCATGGCCTGGGGCTACAGGCGATCCGCGCGGCGACCAAATCGGGCACGCAGGTCGGCATTGCCGACAATCCCAACATCTATGTCCCCGCAATCGAGACGCCCGAGCATATCGAAGCGGTGAAGAAGGCCGTGCGCGAAGAAAACGCCATGTTCCTGACCGCGATCATGGAAGGCCGCTATATCGACAGCTACCTGACCGCACAGGGCAAGGATGCGCCGGTGGTCAAGGAAGGCGACATGAAGCTGATCGGCGCGCCGCTCGATTTCCTGTCGGTCAATGTCTATACCGGCAACACCGTCCGCGCCGACGAGACCACGCCGTCGGGCTACAAGATCCTTCCCCATCCGGGTCAGGCCCCCCGCATGCCCTCCCCCTGGCTCTATGTCACGCCCGAGGTCATTTATTGGGGGATGCGCGCCATCAGTGAGAATTGGAAGCCCAAGGGCCTCTACATCTCCGAAAATGGCTGTTCGGCCGACGACAAGGTCGCTGCGGATGGCAAGGTCTATGACACCGACCGCGTCATGTATCTGCGCAATTACCTGACCCACCTTCAGCGCGCCACCCGCGAGGGGCTGCCGGTCAAGGGCTATTTCGTCTGGAGCCTGATGGACAATTTTGAATGGGAGGATGGCTATACCAAGCTGTTCGGCATCCACCATGTCGATTTCAAAACGCAGAAGCGCACGCCCAAGCTCTCCGCCGACTGGTATCGCGAACTGGTGCGCACCAACAAGCTGGTGTGACCGGATGAAGGGACGGCCCGACTATCCGGGCCGTCCCTTATCGCTCGAACAGGCGATCGATCAGCGGTTCGCGCGCCTGCCAGCCGCGCTGTTCCAGTTCCGGCGTATCAGATGATTGCGCCGGATAGCCGATGCAGAGTAGCGCGATCAGCGTCCATTCGGCCGGCACATCGAGCATATCCGCCAATGCCGCCGGATCGACGATCGACACCCACCCCATACCGATCCCCCGCGCCCGCGCTGCCAGCCAAAGGCCATGGATCGCCATCACGGTCGAATAGCGCAGCATTTCCGGCATGGTCGCGATCCCCAACCCGTGGCCCGCGACCGGCCGATCATCGGAAAAGACCGCGAGGATTTCGGGCGCTTCACGCAAGCCGTGCAATTTCAGCCTGTGATACTGGTCGCGCTGGACGGGATCGGCATAGCGCTCCGCCGCCGCCACTATCTGCGCATCGACATGATCGGCAAGGCGCGCACGCCGCTCGCCCGATCGCACCCGCACCAGCCGCCAGGGCTGCGCATGGCCGACCGAGGGCGCCAGGCTGACGCTGTCCAGCAGCGCATGCATATCGTGTTCAGGCACCGGATCGGTACGAAAATGACGCACGTCCCGCCGCCAGCGCATCAGCGCGTCGAGTTGCTCCCCGAAAGCCGCATCGAAATCCGGCGGGCCATCGGTCAAAATTCAATGCCCTTCTGCGCCTTCACCCCCGACCGAAAGGGATGCTTCACCATCACCATATCGGTGACGAGGTCCGCCGCCTCGACCAGCGCGTCGGGCGCATTGCGGCCAGTGATGATGACATGCTTCATCGGGTCGCGGGCGTTCACAACGGCCAGCACCTCATCGACCGGAAGATAGTCGTAGCGCAGCACGATATTGAGTTCATCGGCCAGCACCATGGCATAGCTGGGGTCGGCGATCATTCGCTTCACCTCGTCCCAGGCGGCGCGCGCATTGGCGATGTCGCGGGAACGATCCTGCGTGTTCCAGGTGAAGCCCTCGCCCATCGGCTTGAATTCGACATGCTCCGGGAAAGCGTCGAACACCGCCTTCTCGCCGGTCGCCATCGCGCCCTTCACGAACTGGACGACGCCGACCTTCATCCCATGGCCGATGGCGCGGACAACCATGCCCAGCGCCGCACTGGTCTTGCCCTTGCCCTTGCCGGTATGGACGATCAGCAGCCCCTTTTCCTGGGTCTTGTTGGCCATGATCTTCGCCTGCGCAGCCTGTTTCTTGCGCATCTTTTCGGCGTGGCGAGCCTCGTCCGCTTCGCTCATCTTGCTTCCTTCCGCATCAGATAGACATCCATGATCCAGCCATGCCGCGCCCGCAGCGCCGCCCGTTCGGTAATTATGCGCGGGGTGACTTCGTTGAGAGGACCGGCGATCAGCGCCTGTTGCGCCATACCCAGATAAGCGCCCCACCACATGGTGACGCCCGCCGGGTCGATCGCCTGAAACGCGCCGCCCCCGTCCAGCATCACCGCGACGCTGTCCGCCTGTGCGGGCCAGCCATGGTCGCGCAATTGCCGCCCGGTGGTGATGACGACCGGCTCGGCCAGTGCATTGAGGGGGATGGCGTGAGATGCGGTCAGCGCCTGAAGGCTGCTGATGCCCGGCACCACATTGACGCGCAGGTCCATGCCCTGCCCGCGCAACCGATCGGCGATCCGCAATGTGCTGTCATAAAGGGACGGATCGCCCCATACGAGCAAGGCGAGCCTGCCGCCATCAGGCAGATGGTGCGCAATCTGCGCGGCCCAGCAGGCGGCGATGGCGTCATGCCAGTCTTTCACTGCGTCCAGATAATCGCCCTGCGCGCGGCGCACCGGCAGGTCGAACTCAACCAGCCGCGTCGCGCCGGTCAGCACATCGGCGCATATCTGGCGTCGCACCACGATCAGGTCACCCTTTTCCTCACCTTTACGCGGTAGCAGGATCAGGTCGGCGGCGTTCATCGCCTTGATCGCCGCCAGCGTGAGTTGCTGGGGGTCGCCGGTGCCAATGCCGATCAGGGTCAGGTCGATCATCGGGCAGGCGCGATCATGTGGAAGAAGGTGCCGGTCACAGACCCGCGATGCGATCCGGTTTCCGGGACGGCCGCGCCATCGGCATCGGTGACATGCGCCAATGGGGCATCGGGTTGATCGATGATGGTCGAATAATGGAACTCATGCCCACGCAATGCCGTACCCGCCGCCATGCCCGCGACCGGGGCGAGCAGCGCCGCATGGCGATAGCCCAGATGCATTCGCCGCTGTGCATAGCTGGTGACGAGGCCGAGCAGGCCGGCCATGGCATGACGCTTGCCCGCCTTGTCGATCAGCGCCTCTCCCAGCACCATATAGCCGCCGCACTCCCCATGCACGGGACGGCTTTGCGCATGGCGGCGCAGCCCGGCGAGGAAATGCGACGCCGCCGCGATCCGCCCGGCATGGAGTTCGGGATAACCGCCCGGTAGCCAGACGAGATCGGCGTCAGGCGCAGGCGCTTCGTCTGCCAGCGGCGAGAAGGTCAATATCTCCGCTCCCGCGCGCCGCCAGCCTTCCAGCAGATGGGGGTAGGTGAAGGAAAAAGCTTCGTCGCGCGCCAGAGCGATGCGCTGGGCGGGCGGCGACGGCAGACCGCTCCCCTGCCCCGACGCCTGCCCCTGCGCCGCCTGCCGGATGACATCCAGATCGGCATGGGCGCGCAGGAAGCTGGCATAATCGGCGATGGCGCGATCAAGGTCGGGATGCTCGACCGCCTGCACCAGCCCCAGATGCCGTTCCGGCAGCGTCAGATCGCCGCGTCGGGGCAGCGCGCCCAGCACCCTGATCCCCGCCGCCTCCATGCCGCGCCGCGCCAGCCGCTCATGGCGCGGGCTGGCGACGCGGTTCAGAATCACGCCGGCAAAGGGCAGATCGGGATCGAAGCGCGCAAAACCGAGCGCAGTGGCGGCGGCGGACTGGGCCTGCCCAGACACATCGATCACCAGGACGACGGGCCAGCCCATGCGCTTTGCAATGTCGGCGCTGGCGCCATGGCCGGTCCCGCCAATGCTGGCGACACCGTCATAAAGGCCCATCGATCCTTCGGCTATGACAAGGCCGGCGTCCGCCGCTTGCGCCGCGATGGCATCGATCAGGCCGGGCGTCATCGCCCAGCTATCGAGGTTGAAGGAGGCCCTGCCGCAGGCTGCGCGGTGGAAGGCGGGGTCGATATAATCGGGACCGCTCTTATAGGGCTGAACGGTCAATCCATCTTCGGACAGCGCCCGCAACAGCCCCAGCATCACCGTCGTCTTGCCGGTGCCGGAAGCCGGCGCAGCGATCATCAGGCCAGGGACAGTCATTCGCTGGACTCCGCAAAGCGCGAATCCGCCGATTGCGGACGGAAACGACGGTCATAGTCCGGGGCATAGAGGCTGCTTTCCGCGAAATCCGGCGCACCCAGCACCTGGCCGACGAGGATGAGGGCGGTGCGCTCCATACTATCGGCGACGGCTGCTTCGATTGTGGAGAGCGTCGCGCGGATGATGCGCTGGTCGGGCCAACTCGCCCGCCATACCACCGCGACCGGGCAATCCGGGCCATGATGCGGGATCAGGTCCGCCACCGTCTGCGCCAGATTGTGGATCGACAAATGGATGGCGAGGGTCGCGCCCGTCGCACCGAAGGCAGACAGATTTTCGGCCATTGGCATGGCGCTGGCGCGGCCGGGCGTGCGGGTCAGCACCAGCGACTGGGCCAGACCCGGCAGGGTCAGTTCCGCCTCCAGCACGGCGGCCGCGGCGGCAAAGGCTGGTACGCCGGGCGTCACGTCAAAAGGGATGCCCAGCGCCTTAAGGCGGCGCAACTGCTCTCCCATCGCCGACCAGATGGAAAGGTCGCCCGAATGGAGCCGTGCCACATCGTACCCCGCGGCATGGGCGGCCGCCATTTCGGCGATGATATCGTCCAGCGAAAGCGGCGCGCTATTCACGATCCGCGCACCGGGCGGGCAATGATCGAGCAAGGCAGCCGGCACAAGCGACCCGGCGTAAAGGCAGACGGGCGACGCCGCGATCAGATCGCGACCGCGCAGGGTCAACAGGTCGGGCGCGCCGGGACCGGCGCCAATGAAATGAATGGTCATGGGGTCGGTCCTTGGGCGATGGCGCAGGTGGCCATGCGATCTGGGGAGATGCAGCGATGGACGATCAGTCGCGCGCCAGCGCCGGCGGCGGCGAGCGCAGCGGCTTCGCTGACGCTGCCCACCCCACGTTCCGTCAGGCTGGCGATGGATCGGGTCGGGGTCGCAATGGCGGCCAGCGCTTCGGGGGTGACGCCGATGACGGGCAGGCCCAATTTCTGCGCCAACGGGTCCAGCAGCGCGGCCTTATCCTGCGGCGCGGCCAGATGCGTGATGCAAAGCCGGCCGTGCCGCGCGCCCTCCAGCGCCAGAAGCACCGACTCTAAGGTCGCCGCCTTGCGAAAACCGAAACCGGCGACGATCATAGGGTTACGCTCCATTGCACCAGCGGATAGCTGGCGCGCCAGCCCCGCCGCGATCCGATCGGCACGACTTCGGCCAGATCGATCCGCAGCAGATGGCCGCCTTTCTCCGCCTGCCAGCGGACAAGCAGCGCTTCGGATTCCAGCGTGACAGCATTGGCCACCAGTCGTCGCCCGACTGGCAATTGCGCCCAAAGCGTGTCCAGCAACACCTCGGACAGCCCACCGCCGATGAACACTGCATCGGGAATGCCATCGGGCAGCAGTTCCGGCGCGCGGCCAGTCAGGATTGTGATCCGGTCGACGCCCAGCGTATCGGCATTAGTCCTGATCCGCGCCGCCCGTACCGGATCGCTCTCCAGCGCGATCGTGCGATTGGCGGGATGGGCGAGCATCCATTCGATGCCGATTGATCCTGATCCCGCACCAATGTCCCACAGCAACTCGCCGGGCCGGGGGGCTAGCACCGATAGGGTCAGCGCGCGCACCGGACGCTTGCTAATCTGACCATCATGGTCGAACCAGTCGTCTGCGATCCCTGAAGCGCCGGGCAACACTTTGCCCTCGCCCGCACAATCGATGCCGATCGCGACGGGACGAGCGATGTCGTTCGGAATCGGACCGTCGGCCGATATGGCGCGGACTCGCTCACGCGGACCGCCCAGCGCTTCCAGCATATGCATGGTCGATGCGCCAAAGCCCTGATCGATGAGATAGGCCGCCACTTCCTCCACCGCCGCGCCGTCGCGCAGCAACGACACGATTCGCCGTCCCGGCCCCAGATGCGGCCGCAACCACGTCACCGGCGCGGCGTGGAGCGCGATGCACGCCATATCCTGCACCGGCCAACCCAGCCGCGCCGCCGCTAGCGTGAAGGTCGATGGCGCGGGATGCGCCACCCACTCACCCGGCTCCAGATGCCGCGTCAGGCTGTTCCCTGCCCCGAACCAGAAGGGATCGCCCGACGCCAGCACAACCACGCGCCGCCCCCGCTCCGCCAGCAGCAGCGGGATGCCATCGGCAAAGGGCACTGGCCATTCGACCATGCGCCCTTTATGCTCGCCCAGCAGCGTCAGATGCCGGACCGGTCCCATGACCAGATCCGCCGCATCGATCGCCGCACGGGCCGGAGACGCCAGCCCGTTCCATCCATCCTCGCCCAGGCCGACGATCGTCAGCCATCGCCCTGCCAGTCCCTCCGCCATCGCGCCCTCAGCCAACGGACCCTCAGCCATGCGCAACATCCTGATCCTGGGCGGCACGACCGAAGCGAGCGCACTGGCCCGGTTGCTGGCCGAACGCGGCGAAACGGCGACGCTCAGCTATGCCGGTCGGGTCCACAATCCCCGACCGCAGCCGGTGCCGATGCGGGTCGGCGGCTTTGGCGGGGCGGACGGGCTGGCCGCCTATTTGCGTCGAGAGCGCGTCACCCATCTGATAGACGCCACGCATCCTTTCGCCGCAACGATGAGCGGCAACGCCGTCATGGCCGCGCGAAAGACCGACGTTCCTCTTATCGCGCTGACGCGGCCGGCCTGGCGCGCGGAAGAAGGCGATCGCTGGACCAGCGCGCCAGACATCGCCAGCGCGATCGCCGCGCTGGATGGTCCCGCCCGGCGCATCATGCTGGCGCTCGGTCGGATGCACGCCGACGCCTTCGCCGCCCAGCCGCAGCATCTCTATCTGATGCGCTTCGTTGACGCGCCGACCGCGCCACCGACGCTGCCAAACCATCATCTGGTGGTCGATCGCGGCCCCTTCAATGCCGATGGGGACATGCGCCTGATGCAGGATCATGGCATCGACCTCATCCTCTGTAAAAATGCCGGCGGCGCGGGGGCGCAGGCGAAGCTGATCGCCGCGCGACGGCTGGGCCTTCCCGTGCTGATGATCGATCGTCCCGCCCTGCCCGAACGGCTGGAGGTCCATGATCCGGGCGCGGTGCTGCGCTGGCTGGATCATGATGCCGACCGGGGCGTGTAAAGGATCGGCGCGCCGCTGCGCGAAATAATCCGCGTCTGGCTGGAGCCGATAATGACCATGGTGCGCATGTCCGCCATGTCAGGCGTCGCCTGCGACAGCGGCACGATGGTCAGCGTCTCCTCCGGTGTAGAGACGGCGCGGGCGAACAGGATCGGGCGATCGTCGCCACAGACGTCGCGCAACAGGTCAATCGTTCTTGCAAAACCCTCCGGCCGGGCCTTCGATCGTGGATTATAGAGGGCGATGGCAAAGTCTGCCTCGACCGCCAGCCGCAGCCGCCGTTCGATCAATTCCCAAGGCTTGAGATTGTCCGACAGGTTGATCGCACAGAAATCATGGCCCAACGGCGCGCCCGCCCGCGCACTGGCCGCCAGCATCGCGGTGATGCCGGGCAGCACATTGATGCTGAGGTCGCGCCATGCTTCCGGCCCCGCCTCCAGCGCCTCGAACACCGCCGCCGCCATGGCGAAGACGCCCGGGTCGCCCGACGACACCACGACCACGCGCCGTCCCGCAGCCGCCATTTCCAGCGCATGGGCCGCCCGCTCCCCCTCCACCCGATTGTCGGACGGATGCAGGGTCAGCCCGTCGCGCGGGGCAATGCGGGCGACATAGGGAATATAGCCGACAATGTCGGTCGCCTGCGCCAGCGCCACCCTGACCTCTGGCGTCACCAGCGCCTCGCTGCCCGGTCCCAGCCCGGCAATGGCCAGCCAGCCGCTCATGGCCGACGCCCCTGTCCATGGATCAGCAGGATCGAGAAATAGGGGGTGACATTGTCGGCCTGCGCCAGTGGCGTCACTTTCTGCTCCGGCATAGCGGCATGTTCGACCAGCCAGGCTTCCGCCTCCCGCCCGGCAGCGGCGACGGCGCGGCGCAGCTTGGGCAGGTTGCGGCCGATCTTCATCACCACCAGCGCGTCGGTATCGGCGATCCGCCGGGCCAGATCGGCTTCGGGCAGCGTCGCCATCAACACCGTCAGCACATCATCGCCCCAGGTGATCGGCGCGCCACTGGCGGTCCATGCGCCGGCCATGCCGCTGATGCCGGGCACGATCCGAACCGGCACCATGCCCTTCAGACGGCTGTGCAGATGCATGAAGGAGCCGTAGAAGAAGGGATCGCCTTCGCACAGCACGACCACATCGTCGCCCGCCTGCGCCAGCGCGCTCAACCGGTCGGTGCATTCGGCGTAGAAGGCGGACAGGCATTGCTTGTAACGCGGATCGCTCAGCGGAATTTCCGTCGTCACCGGATATTCCATCGCGATCTCGACCGCATCGGGGCGCAGCATCCCCTCGACAATGCGGCGCGCCTGACCGGGGCGGCCAGCCTTGCGGAAATAGGCGATATGGCGTGCGCCGCGCACCAGTCGGTCGGTGCGCACGCTCATCAGATCCTGCGCGCCGGGGCCAAGGCCCACGCCATGGATGGTGCCGGGCATCTTGCTCATTCCGCGCGGCTCGCCAGCGCGTTGACAGCCGCGACGGTGATCGCACTGCCGCCAAGCCGGCCTTCCACGATACAGCAGGGCACGGGCTGCTCCTCCCACAAAGCCGCCTTGGATTCGGCCGCGCCGACGAAGCCGACCGGGCAACCGATGATCGCCGCAGGGCGCGGGCAGGCCGGGTCGGCCAGCATGTCGAGCAGATGGAAGAGCGCGGTCGGCGCATTGCCGATCGCCACCACCGCACCACCCAGATGGGGCCGCCATAGCTCCAGCGCGGCAGCGGAACGGGTGTTACCCATGGCACGCGCGCGTTCGGGCACCGATGCATCGCCCAGCGTGCAGATGACCCTGTTGTCGGCAGGCAGGCGCGCGCGCGTTACGCCTTCGGACACCATGCGCACATCGCACAGGATCGGCGCGCCCTGCGCCAATGCGTCGCGCGCCGCCTGCGCAAAGCCGGGAGAAAAACGGATATAAGTGGCCAGATCGACCATGCCGGCGGCATGGATCATGCGGACAGCGACAGGCTCCTCTTCAGTCGAAAAGCGGTCCAACGCCGCCTCCGCACGGATGATGGCGAAAGACTGGCGATAGATGGCCGCGCCATCGGTTTCATAGACATGCGGCATCGGTCACTCCCAAATGGGCCAATATGTCGGAACGGGTCAGGCCGGCCTGCTGCGGCGGCGCGCCGGCCCTGGCGTGGTGCGCCAGATCGTAACGGCCCTTATGCCCGGTCAGGCACAGCGCCGCTGGCGTGGATCGCGCGCATCCTTTGGCGCAGCCGGAAATGTGGAGACGCCCCGTCACATAGGGCGCGATCTGCCGGGCTAGTGCGCGCGTCTCTACACTGGCCTGCGGGCAAGCGGGCTTACCGGGGCAGGCATCGACGCGCAGCAGCGGATCAGTCGGATCCCGTATCAGCCCCTGGATAGCGACGCCTTCCGCGCCCTCGGCAATCAGCATTCGCCACGGCGTCAGTCTTATGGCGTGCGGCGCCAGTTCCGCCAAGGTCGACGCATCGATCTGGCCAAACGGCACGCCATATATGAAGCCAAGGGGATGACGACCCGGTCGCAGCGGCAAGAACGGCGTTGCCGGCACGGAATCGCCCTGCGCCCAATCCGGCAAAGCGGCCTTGTGGCGCACCATCCGTCCAGCGTCACAGCCGCCGCTGGCGACGAACCAGTTGGCCATGGCCAGCAACACATCGACGGCATCGCTCCGCGTCACCACCACGCCAGTCGGTCGACCGGCCGCGCGTAGAATCAATCCCCCCATCGCGCCAGGCTCGATCCGGAAATCGCCCGCCTTTCCAGTCAACAGGGGCGTAGGCCCGGCATCAATCGCAAAGCCGACCTTGGCGGGCAGATCGGGAAACTCCCCCAGTCGATCGATCCATTCGGCAGCGATACAGGCTGTATCATCCCCCGCTTGCCAGTCAGGCGTGACCAGCAGCGCACGGCGGGATTCCATAACCGGATCGGCATGGACCAGCTCCAGCGCAATCAACCGCGCAATCAAGGGCCGCCAGTCTTGTTCGCTGACGCCCCGTATCTGGAGGTTGGCGCGGCTGGTCAGATCGATCAGGCCATTGCCATAGGTCAACGCCGTTTCGCACAGGCCCTGCAATTGCGCGCTGGTGATGCGGCCCATCGTGGGGCGCACGCGCACCAGCAGGCCGTCGCCCGCCGCCATCGGATGCCAGGCGTCGGGGCACCAGCCCTTGATCAGGCTCATGGCGTCCGCTCCAGACTGGCGAGGATGGAATTGCGCCGGGTGCGCCACAGGCCCGCAGCATGAAGCGCGGCAAAGCGCGCCTCCATCGCCGCGAGCGCGCCGGGATTGGCGTCGGCAAGGAAAGCGCGCACCTCCGCCCGTCCCAGCGTTGCATCATGATAAAGGTCGAACAGATGATCGGGTACGCTGCCCGCCAGATGGGCGAAAGCGCCCAGATGATCGAGTGTCGCCGCCAGTTCCGCTCCGCCGCGAAAGCCATGCCGCATCATGCCGTCGACCCAGCCGGGATGAGCGGCACGGGCGCGGACCACGCGGGCAATTTCTTGGGTCAACGGACGCGCCGCCAGTCGCGCCGGATCGCGCGCGTCGAGATGATAGAGGGCAGCCGTGCCGCCAACTACCGCCTGCGCGGCGGCGAAGCCCGCTTCATGCGCAGCATAGTCGGCAGCCAGCAGCAGGTCGGTTTCCGGCAGATCCTGCGCGTGGACGAAGGCGTCCGCCGCGGCGACCCGGGCGCGCAAGCCATCCTCATCCCGCCTGTCCACATCCAGCGCCTGAGCGGAGGCGGCAAGCCACGCTTCCCCGGCAGCCCGGCGCGCTTCGTCCGTATAGCTGTCCGCCGCGTCGCCCATGTTGAGGCCATAATGGCCAGGTTGCGGACCATAGACGCGCGAGGCGGGCGCCATTCCGGCAAAGGGGTTCCAATCGGCTGGCTCATCCCGCTCGCACAGCGCGCGGACGGCTTGCCCGAACAACATGGGCAGCGTCGGGAAAGCGTCTCGGAACAGGCCGGAGACGCGCAGGGTCACATCGATGCGCGGCCGATCGAGCATCGCCAGCGGCAGAATTTCGATCCCCGTCACCCGTTCTGATGCGAAATCCCAGACCGGCTTCGCGCCCAGCAGGTGTAACGCCATGGCATAGTCCTCGCCCGCCGTGCGCATTGTCGCCGATCCCCACAGATCGACCACCAGCCCCTTGGGATAATCGCCATGATCCTGCAGATGCCGGCGGATCAATTCCTCCGCCAGCCGAATGCCCTGCGCATGGGCGGCGCGCGAAGGCACTGCGCGCGGATCGACCATGAACAGGTTGCGGCCGGTTGGCAGCACATCGGTCCGCCCGCGATGCGGCGATCCCGATGGCCCCGGCGGCACCCGCCGCCCGTCCAATGCCGTCAGCAGGCCGGCCCGCTCTGCCGCGCCCTGCTCACCCCGGCCGAAGATATGGAGGCCGTCGCCATATTGGCTTTCCTTGATGTCGCAGACGAAGCGGTCGATCCGGCTGATCGCTTCGGCCGGGGACAGGCCGGCATCAATACCCAGATCAGCCTCCAGCCCCAGCGCGCGCGCTTCCTCCACGATATCGGCCTGCAACCGCTGCCGCCGCGCCGGATCGAGGCCATCAGCATTGGAAAATTCGTCGAGCAGCGTTTCGATCCGGCCCAATCCCGCCCCATGTTGCACAGGGGCGAGCGGCGGCGGCGCATGACCAATCGTCACCGCGCCAATGCGCCGCTTGGCCTGCGCCGCCTCGCCCGGATCATTGACGATGAAGGGATAAATGACCGGCGTCGGCCCAATCAGCGCTTCGGGCCAGCAGGCGTTGGACAGCGCAACCGCCTTTCCCGGGAGCCATTCCAGCGTGCCATGCGCGCCCATATGGAGCAGCGCGTCGATCCCCTGCGCCCGCAGCCACAGATAGAAAGCGACATAGGCATGGCGCGGGCAGCGCGACAGGTCATGATAGCTGTCGGCCCGATCATGACTAAGGCCACGTTCAGGCTGGAGCGCGACGAGTATCGCCCCACACGAGACTGCCGGGAAGTGGAAAGCATTGTTCCACACATCGGGATCGGCTTCGGGGTGGCCCCAAGCGGCATATAGATCGTCACGTAGAGCAGCAGGCAGCGACGCCAGCGCGCAGTGATAATCGGTCAGCGACCAAGTCAAATGCTCGGCCTGAAGAGCCGCGACCAAATCGCCGGCCGGCTCGACCGCATAGCCTGCCCCGGCCAGATCATCGATCATCGCGTCCGCCGAAGCGATCGCATCCAACCCCACCGCATGCGCCATCTGATGCGCCTTACCGGGGTAAGTCGACAAGATCAGCGCGAGCTTTCGTTCCGCCATCGGGCGCTGGCGCAGGCGCACCCATGCCGCCACCCGATCAGCAATCGCGGCGATCCGTTCCGGGTCCGCCCGATGCGCGCCGCGCGCAAATTCCAGCGCCGCGTCGCGCGCCTGTGCTTCCTTGAAGCTGGCGACACCAGCAAATAGCCGCCCGTCGACTTCGGGTAGCACGACATGCATGGCGAGATCGGCGGGGGACAGGCCCCGCGCGGATTCCTGCCACGCCTGCCGCCCCGATGTGGCCAGCGCCAATTGGAACACCGGTACGCCCGCACCATCGAGCGGGGTCGTTCCATCCTCGCTCCGCGCAGAAAAGGCGGTGGCGTTGACGATCGCAGCGGGAGCATATTCCGCCACCCAATGCGCGATCTGCTCGCGTATCTCAGCGGGCTTGAGCGATGGCGCAAACAGCCCGATCATATCGAACCCTCGAACGGCAAAGGCATCCCGCAAAGCCTCGAACGGCTGGGTATCGGCGGCGGTCAAATAGGAACGATAGAACACCAGTAGGATGCGGGGCCGTTCCACCACCCCACCCGGAATCGCGGGAGATAGTATGCCACCATCCCACACTCCAACCATCGGCAAGGGGGCGATCGCCGCATCCACCCCGCCCAGCCCGCCAGCGCCCGCCAGCAACCCCAGCGCCGCCTGCGCGGCGACCGCGCCGCCTTCGTCACAGAGCCGGGCCAATTCCTTCAACGTCGCGACCGGCACGGTCGACGCCGCCTCCAGCCGTACATCGGGCCGCCCGTCCCCCGGCAACACCGCCAGGGCGATTCCCCGCGTCCGCGCCAGCGCCTCCACCTGTTGCAGGCCATAGGTCCAGTAGGATGCGCCGCCGATCAACCGGATCAGGATCGCCTTCGCGCCACTCAACGTCCGATCGATATAGGTGTCGACCGACAACGGGTGAGTCAGCGCCGCCAGATTGGCGAGCCGCAACGTCGGCAATGCGCCGCGCGTGCCATGCCAGCCCGCCGCGAATGCGGCCAGATCGCTGTCCGAAAAGGACAGGAAGACAAGATCGGCGGGCGTCTGCCCCAGATCCTGTGGGACAGACGCTTCCTCGATATCGTGGGTCTCGCGGAAGATGACGTGCATCGGGGTGGCTCAGCCTTCCAGCACGGCCCGGATCGCGCCTTCATCGATGCGGTCATGCTCGGCGATCACCACCAGCGCGGTCGCGCGCGCCTCGCCCGATCGCCAGGGCCGGTCATATTGGTGGCGTACCCGCGCGCCGACCGCCTGCACCAGCAGGCGCATCGGCTTGCCGGCGACGGCAGCATAGCCCTTCACCCGCAAAATCTGCTGCTCACGCGCCAGTCGTTCGATTCGTACAGTCAAATCGGCGGGATCGGCGATCTCGCCCAGCGTCAGGACGATGCTGTCGAAATCCTCATGCTCATGATCATCCTCCCCATCATGGTGGGAGGGGCGCGCTGCCAGATCATCCTCCGCTGCGGCGTTCAGCCCCAGCAGCACGCGCGGATCGATCACACCGTCGACCAGTTCGATGACCGGCAAAGGCCGGGGCGTTTCGGCAGCGATCACTGCGCGGGCGGCGGCCACGCCCTCCGGCCCGGCAAGGTCGGCCTTGGTCAGCAGCACCATGTCGGCGCAGGCAAGCTGATCCTCGAATACTTCGGACAGTGGCGTTTCATGGTCGATGCCGGGATCTGCCTGCCGCTGCGCCTCCAGCGCCTCCAGATCGGGGGCGAACCGCCCGTCCGCCACCGCCTCCGCATCCGTCAGCGCGATCACGCCGTCCACGGTGATGCGCGACCGGATCGCCGGCCAGTCGAACGCCTTGAGCAACGGCTTTGGCAGCGCCAGCCCGGATGTTTCGATCAGGATATGGTCGGGGCGCGGTTCCAGCGCCAGCAGCGCCTCGACCGTGGGGATGAAATCGTCGGCGACAGTGCAGCAGATGCAGCCATTGGCCAATTCTACGATATTTTCCGCCGGGCAATCGGGAATGGCGCAGCTTTTCAATATGTCGCCATCGACGCCCAAAGTGCCGAATTCATTGACGACAACCGCCAGCCGCCGCCCGCCCGCATTGCGGATCAGATGGCTGATCAGCGTGGTCTTGCCCGCGCCCAGAAAGCCGGTGACGATAGTGACCGGCAGCTTGGCCAGATCGGACATATTCTTCTCCCGCGCGCCGAACGACGACAGGCGGGGCTTGCCGGCATCCCCAAGGGACGCCGGCCGACGCGCGACGACGGGCGGACGCGACAGGGCGCCCGGCATCCCGCACCGTGCAGCCCCAGCCGCACGATTTCGTCGCTCAAACGGAAGAAACTACCGTGCCATGGCCATCCCCTGGACCAGAGCAAGAGCGACCAGACGCCGGCAGGTCTCCTGGCTCGCGGGTCAAAGCTTGATACGCGCCTTCCCAGACTGACAAGTCCAGTGGCCGCTCTCGCAAAGAGAGCATGCGCATCGCGCTCGCCGCTTACAGTTGCAGGGACAGCCGCGGAATTGAGGGGTTGGCCCCTCTCACCGCATTCCCATTTGAAGCCCCTTGCGGGGCACCGGCGCGATCAATATTTGTCGCCCTAAACCAAATCGGCTGCCAAGCCAACGCTGTTCAGCCAGTTGTCCGCACTTCGATTTCGTCAAAGCGCTTCCAGCGATAAATGCCGAAACTCAGCACCCAGCAGAGGATGAACAGGCCAATGATGGCAAAGCCCAGACTGTTGAAATTCTCGCCCAATTCCGCCGCAATCCGCCAGGGCGCGCCCTCCAGCCCCAGCTTGCCGCCAATCAGCGCCATCGCCTCGATCCCGCCGATGACGATTGCGACCAGCGCCGAAATCAAGGTGATGGTGATGTTGTAATAAAGTTTGCGGATCGGCTTCACGAACGCCCATTCATAGGCGCCCAGCATCACAACCCCGTCCGCCGTGTCGACCAGCGCCATGCCGGCGGCAAACAAGGCAGGCAGCACCAATATCGTGCCGATCGCCATGCCATCTGCAGCCTGACTGGCCGACAGGCCCAATATCGCCACTTCCGTCGCGGTGTCGAAGCCCAGGCCGAAGATGAAACCCAGCGGCGCCATATGCCAGCTTGCGCTGACCAGCCGGAACATCGGCCGGAACAGGCGGGCCAGCAGCCCGCGATTGCCCAGCAGCAGGTCCAGATCCTCCTCGACATAGGCGCCGCCCGCCCGGACATGGGCGAAGCTTTTCCACACCGATCGCAGGATCATCAGGTTCATCGCGGCTATGGCGAACAGGAAGGTCGCCGATACGCCGGTCGCAACGATGCCGCCAATCTCTCGAAAATGCTCGAACCGGGTCAGCGCACTGGCGGTCAGGGCAATAGTGACGGACGCGATCGCGATGATCGCCGAATGGCCGATCGCGAACCAGAAGCCGACCGTGATCGGCCGCTGCCCGTCCTGCATCAGCTTGCGCGTTACATTGTCGATCGCGGCGATATGATCGGCATCGACCGCATGGCGCAGCCCCAGCCCCCAAGCGAGCAGCGCCGTGCCCAGCATCAATGGCTGGTCATGAAATTGGGCGAACGCCCACAGCCAGACGGCGATATTCGCCACGATCAGCGCGGTCATCAATCCGGTGACGCGATGCCGCAGGCGCGGCGTTGAAGATTTGGACATGTCAGTCATGGGAAAAGGAAACACCCCGGCATCATGCGACAAGACAGGGGCCAGCGCGCATCGACCGGACGCCATGAGCGACCGACGCACTTTTCCAAGGCGGCCCCCGCCGCTGCTTCGTCGCTCAGACGGAGTGATACCGTGCCGCGGCCATCCCCTGGACCAGGGCAAGAGCGACCAGACGCCGGCAGGTCTCCTGGCTCGCGGGTCAACGCTTGACGCATGGCCTTCCCGGGCCTCGCATGATTTAGCGTCCGGCCCAGTGGCTGCCCTTCGTTTTTCAGAAGAGCCTATGCATCGCACTCACCGCTTACAGTTGCAGGGACAGCCGCGGATTTGAGGGACGAGTCCCCCGCACCGCATTCCCTTTTAAAGCCCCTCACGAGGCACCGGCGCGATCGGCGGTCGACGAGCGAACCCATCGGCCGAAGTCGGGCATAACGTGGCGGCGCGCGCTTGCCAAGCGGACGGCCCCGCTCTATTTTTTGCAACATTCCGTTGAAGTCATTCTATTGGATCGGTAGGGGCAAGATGTACATAAGGCCGCCATGGCGCGCCCGTCCCCCTTGTCCTTACGGATCGACCCGTTCCTGCTGTGGCTGATCGCCACGGTCGGATGCGCATCGCTGTTGCCGGTTCGGGGACAAGCGGCAGCGGCAGTCGATATTCTGGCGGATTGCGCCATTGCCTTGCTCTTTTTTCTGCACGGCGCCAAATTATCGCGGGACGCCATTCGTCAAGGCGCTGGTAACTGGCGCCTGCATCTGCTGGTCTTTGCTTCCACCTATATCCTGTTTCCGATCGTGGGGTTAAGCCTGTCGCTTCTGCTGCAGGGATGGGTCGATCCCGTCCTTCTATCCGGCCTGCTCTATCTGACGCTACTGCCCTCGACCGTGCAATCCTCCATCGCATTCACGGCCATAGCGGGAGGGAATGTCGCCGCCGCCGTGTGCAGCGCGTCCCTCTCCAATCTGATCGGCATCGTGCTGACGCCCCTATGGGTGGCGTTGGCGATGCATGTGAATGGCAGCGGCGGATCGGCCGCCTTCCATTCGATCCAGAGCATCGCATTGCAATTGCTGCTTCCCTTCGTTGCAGGACATCTGCTGCGCCCGCTGATCGGCGGCTTCATCGATCGCAACAAGGGGATATTGGCGCCGGTTGATCGCGGGTCCATCCTGCTCGTCGTCTATTCCGCCTTCAGCGCAGCAGTCGTTGGCGGCATCTGGACACAGGTCGGGATCGGCGACCTGCTGATCCTGCTGGCGCTCAGTTCCTTCATCCTCGCAATCATTATGGGCGCCAATTTCGGCGTGTCCCGCCTGTTCCGCCTGCCCCGTGAAGATGCGATCGTACTGCTCTTTTGTGGATCGAAGAAAAGCCTGGTGTCGGGGGTGCCGATGGCCGGCGCTTTGTTCCCCGCGGCGCAGGTCGGCCCGCTGATCCTGCCGCTGATGATCTTTCACCAGTTGCAGCTTTTCCTGTGCGCCGCGCTCGCGATGCGCTTCCGCCGCCAGCAGGAGGAAAGCGTCGCGCCTGTCCCCCTACCCCGATCCGAGGCGGAGATCATCCGCGCAGCTGCCGCCGTCGGACTGCCGATCGATCCGGCCTGCATGCCCGGTGTCGTCGCCAATATGGCGCTGCTGGATCGGCATAGCGGAATCCTGCTCGCCAATGACGGGGAAGGCGCGGCATGACCGGAGCCATCGCCATCGCGCAGGCCGTGCGCAGCGGCCGCCTGTCCGCAGTCGATAATGTCGAACAATGTCTAATCGGACTGGCCGAACGGGAAGCGCCACTATGCGCCGTCACGCGGATGCTGGCCGATCGCGCGCGGCAGGAGGCGCAGCGGGTCGACGCAGTGATTGCCGCCGGCGGCGATCCAGGTCCGCTGGCAGGCGTGCCTTATGGCGTGAAGGACCTGTTCGACGTCACCGGCCTGCCCACGACGGCGGGGTCACGCCTTTATGCCGACGCACCACCCGCCGCAACCGACGCTGAGGCCATCAGCCGGCTGCGCGATGCCGGCGCGGTGCTGGCCGCCACGCTCAACATGGATGAGTTCGCCTATGGCTTTGCAACCATCAACGCGCTGCATGGCACCACCCGCAACCCGCATGACCTGACCCGGCTGGCAGGCGGATCGTCGGGCGGATCGGCGGCGGTCGTGGCCGCGGGCCTGCTCCCCTTCTCGCTTGGGTCCGACACCAACGGATCGATCCGCGTACCCGCCAGCCTGACCGGTCTTTATGGTCTCAAACCCACCCATGGCGACCTGCCCATGGGCGGCGTCTTCCCCTTTGCCGACAGTTTCGACGATATCGGGCCATTTACCGGATCGCTGGCGGACATGGTGCTGCTCTGGGAGATATTGAGCGGCCGGTCGGCTGTGGCACAAGATCAGCCGCTTCGCGTCGCGCGCCTCGGCGGGCGTTTCGCCGACAATGTCGATCCCGATCAGGTCGCCGCGATGGATGCGATCGCGCCAGACGCCCCAGTCGTAACCCTGCCCGACATCGCCCGCGCCCGCTCCGCCGCCTTTCTGATCACCGCCAGCGAAGGCGGCAATCTGCACCGCGAAGCCTTGGTGCAAAACGCCATGCTGTTCGATCCGCAGGTGCGCGACCGCCTGATCGCCGGCGCTTTGCTGCCTCACGATCTTTATGAAAAGGCACAGGCTTTCCGCACCGCCTTCCGCGCCAATGTGCTGGACCTGATCGCCCCTTATGACGTCCTGATCGCACCAGCCACCCCCTGCACCGCGCCGCTGGTCGATGATCCGCGCATTCTGATCGACGGCGCGATGAGCGCGGCGCGTGCGGATCTGGGCATTCATAGTCAGCCAATCAGCTTCACCGGCTTCCCATCGCTCGCCGTTCCGCTCTATCGTCCCGGACGACTGCCATTGGGGCTGCAATTGATCGGCAAGCCGGGCGCCGAACCGGCGCTGTTTCAATTCGCGGCCCAACTGGAGCAGAAGGGCATCACCGGCGTCAGTCTGGCGACCGGCACATATTCGGGGGATATTGCATGACGCAGCCGCAAGTTGCGGGGACGGAGGCGCCAGCGCCGCCCGCAGGATCGTTGGATCGCTATTTCGGCCTCAGCCAGCGCGGCACATCGGCGCGGACGGAAGTGCTGGCGGGGATCACCACTTTCCTAACCATGGCCTATATCGTGCTGGTCAATCCGGCCATTCTAGGGGCGGCAGGCATGCCGGTCGCTTCGGTCGCCGCCGCCACCTGCTTTGCCGCCGCCTTCGCCTCCATCCTGATGGGATTAACGGCAAATGTGCCGCTGGCGCTGGCGCCGGGCATGGGCCTTAACGCCTATTTCGCCTTCACCGTCGTCGGCCAGATGGGCGTGCCATGGCCGATCGCCCTGGGCTGCGTCTTCCTCTCTGGCGTCGCCTTCCTGATCCTGACCGCAACGGGCGTCCGGCAACTGATCGTCGCGGTTATCCCCACCTATTTGTTCGCGGCGGTCGCTGGCGGCATCGGCCTGTTCATCGGTTTCATCGGCCTCAAAAATGCCGGAATCGTTGGCGCCAATCCGGCGACCTTCGTGGCGCTGGGCGACCTCAAGGCCCCCGGCGCGGCGCTGGCGTTGCTGGGCCTGCTGGTCATCGGCACCCTGTCCGTCTGGAATGTGCGCGGTGCGATGCTGATCGGCATCGTCGCCACCACCATCGTCGGCTGGTTGACCGGCATGGTGACGGTGAAGCCCGAACCCTATAGCCTCGACGCGCTGACCGGCACGGCGTTCAAACTGGACCTGCCCGGCGTGTTCGGCCTGACCGGCAGCCATGGTCTGGGCCTGCTTGAAATCCTGTTCGTCTTCCTCTTCGTCGACCTGTTCGACAATATCGGCACTTTGGTCGCCGTCACCAAGCGCGCAGGGATCATGGACGCGGCGGGGCGCATCCCTGGCCTCAACCGCATCCTCACCACCGATGCCATCGCCACTGTGGTCGGATCGATGGCCGGCACCAGCACCGTCACCTCCTATGTCGAGAGCGCCGCTGGCGTGCAGGCGGGCGGGCGCACAGGGCTGACCGCCGTCGTCACCGGCATCCTGTTCCTTCTGACCATGTTCGTCGCCCCCTATGCGCAACTGGTGCCGCTGGCCGCGACAGCGCCTGCGCTGATCATCGTCGGCGGTCTGATGCTGCTGCCGTTGACCGAGGTGGAGTGGGAAGACCCCATGTCGGCGATCCCCGCCTTCCTGACAGTCGCCATGATCCCACTGACCTTCTCGATCGCCAATGGCCTGGCCTTCGGCATCACCGCTCATGCCGCACTCAAGGCGCTGCGCGGCACCGCCACGCGCAAGGACTGGTTTCTTTTCCTGCTCGCCGGCCTTTTCGTCATTCGCTTCGTCTGGATGGGAGCCGCCTGATGCGCATCCTCGCCTTCACCCTGCTGGCGCTCGCCGCCCTGCCCACCCCGGCGCTGGCGCGCAAACTGGACGCCACGCCCCGCACTGTCGTCATGACCGCCTTCCCCCCCGAATGGGACGCGCTAGTCAAGTCGGTGGACAAGCCGAAGAGCTACAAGATTAACGGCCTTACCTTCCTGACCGGCAAAATGGCGGGCAAGCCGGTGCTGCTGATGCAGAGCGGCGTGTCGATGGTGAACGCCGCGATGAACACGCAGTTGGTGCTGGATCGCTTTACCGTCCGGCGCATCGTCTTTTCCGGCATTGCCGGCGGCGTCGATTCCGGCTTGTCGATCGGCGACGTCATCGTGCCGCAGGATTGGGCGCAATATCTGGAAGTCTCCTTCGCCCGCAAGACCGGCGATAGCTGGAAAGTGCCCGAAGCGGTCGATGCGGAAGCGCCCGCCAATTGGGGCATGATGTTCCCGCGCGGCGTGCGCATGGGCAATGCCACGGAAGCGGTAAAGCGCCATTACAGCTTCGGCGTCGATCCGGCTCTGTTCGCTCTGGCGAAGAAGGTTGCGGGCAACATCAAACTGGAGCGCTGCGTTAAAAATGAAGCCTCCACCTGCCTGCCGCATGATCCCAAGATCATGCTCGGCGGCACCGGCGTTTCGGCGGGCGTATTCGCCGACAATGCCGAGTTTCGCGACTATCTGGCGTCCGCGTGGAAGGCCCGCGTGCTCGACATGGAAAGCGCAGCCGTCGTGCAGGTCGCCTATGCCAATAGCGTACCGGCGATCGTCTTCCGCAGCCTGTCCGACCTTGCCGGCGGCGATGCTGGCGAGAACCAGATGGTCGCCTTCATGGCGCTCGCCTCGGTCAACAGCGCGCATGTCGTCCACGCCTTCGTCGCGGAGTTGCCCAACTGATGCCCCTGACGACCGTATCGGGCCATAACGGCATGGTGACTTCGCCGCATTTTCTTGCGAGCGAGGCGGGTTTGTCTGTGTTGCGGGACGGTGGGAGCGCGGTTGAGGCGTGCGTGGCGGTGGCTGCATGTCTGGCGGTTGTGTATCCACATATGACCGGGATCGGCGGGGACGGTTTC
>JAJZTH010000029.1 GCA_021849075.1 Pseudomonadota bacterium
AATGCCAGTCCATGCCATTGATCACTCCATCTCTCGCAAGGACGGCGTGAATCATAACATGCTGGTATTGCTCAACAACTTTTGGATCGGGCTCTGACGCCGGATAATTTCTGCGATGCCAAAGCCCAGCATCAAGCAGAGCTGATCCATAAGCATCGTCAGCACATACAAGCGAACGCGAAGACGATGCGTTCGAATCTTGCGCGACGGATCGGGCGTGGAAACGAATTGGCTTACATCGCTCAGCATCATGGGAAATCGCCTCGCCCCTGCGGAAACATCATAGCGTCATTACGCCACAAGCATCCGGCACTTAGGTGTACGTGCCGGATTTGACTGAAATTTCCTCCGGCTTGCAAGTAGCTATTCTTGATCCTCTTGGGAAGGCGGAGATCAACCCCAGTAACCCGGCTTTTGACAGATATGTTTCATAATCGGTCAATTGCGCGCAATGCGCGGCGAATGGACTGCCGTCATGATGAAAATGCTGCGTTTGCGTAGTGGTGATCAGTCGGTCGTGGTCGCAATGACGCTGGTGATGTCGGTGATCCAGCCGCTATTGTTGGACAGATGGAAAGTGTTGGTGAACGACCAGGCACAACTCTGAATACCGATAGACGCGAATGCATGGCTGATCGCGCCATAATAAGTTGCGCGCTGGCTGAGCGAGATATTCTGGATCGCGCCATATTCCCCGATGAAGGGCACGCGACCGGTACGGCTCATATAATCGCGAACCGTCTGTAAATCCGCGTCCAGCCGCGCATAGTCTGCAGCGCTGCCAAAGGTGGCGCCCAGCGGCGGCGTGGGTGTGATATAGTCCGCGCCCTGATGAGTGAAGTCGAAAGGATCATAATAATGGAATGTCGGCACGACATAGGGGTCATCCGGCATGGGCATGTCGCGCAGCGAATCGAGTTGTGAGGTGTTGCCGCCGCCGATGATGACCGGGCGGGCGAGATTGCTCTGCCGAATGGCGGCCAACGCCGGCTCATAAATGTCGGGCAAGGTCGCGTTTGTCAGCGCCTTGTTCGGTTCATTGAGCAGTTCGAACCAGACGCTACTGGGCGCATTGAAGAAGGTTTCCGCGATCTGGCGCCACATCGCGACGAATCGATCCTTGTGGCCGGCGGGGTCATCCAGGATTTCGTCATAATGATGCATGTCGATGATGACGTTGAGGCCGGCGTCCGTGGCCCATTGCGTCACTTGCCGCACGCGCTCCATGAAGCTGGCGTTGATGGTATAGGGCGGGCGGCTGTCGGCATGGCTGTAAAAGCGCACTGGCAGACGGACCGTTCTGAAACCTTCTGCCCTGATCATCGCGAAGTCGCTCTGCCTGATCCTGCGTCCGCCGCTTCCTTCAGTCTGCATTTCCAACTGGTTACCCATGTTAACGCACTTGCCGACCGGCAGCGCCGGCCCTGTCGTGGGTCTTGCCGCTGCGATCGGGACATAGGGAAAGGTCGGTGTCGGCGTCGGCGTTGGAGTGGGGACGGGAAGCGGGGATGTTTCGGCGCCCGTCGTGGAGCCGCCGCCACAGCCAGCAACCAGCAGGCTGCCGGCCCATATCGTCAAAATTGTAGCGCGCACATTTCCCCGGATGGTCTGCAGATGCGTTCAAGCACCCTAGGCATTGACATGACAACCTTCTATGCTTTGGCATCTCAACGAGGGCAACGCATGAATCCCATCGTATCGGTCATCATACCTGCCTATAATGCACAGGCGACGATTGCCGCAACCATCGGCTCCGTTCAGGTCCAGACCCTGAAAGACCTGGAAATTGTGGTCGTCGATGATGGTTCGGTGGATGATACTCCCGGCATCGTCGCGCAAATGTGTGCCGCGGATTCGCGCATCCATCTGGTGTCTCAAGCCAATGCCGGCGTCGCGGCGGCGCGCAATGCCGCCATGGCCCGCGCGACCGGTCAGTTCATCGCGACGCTTGATTCCGATGATATCTGGCACCCGGAAAAGCTGGCCGTGCAGGTCAAGGCACTGACCGAGGCGCCGGCGCATGCCGGCCTTGCCTATTGTTGGTATCGGCGGATCGACGCCAATGACCATGTTTTTCCTGGATCGTCCTCACCCCGGATCGAGGGGCCAGTGCTGCACCAGCATCTGGAGTGGAATTTTATTTCCAATGGCAGCGCGCCGATGATCCCCGCGGACCTGGCCCGATCGATCGGATATGACACGCTGCTGTTGCAGGGGTGCGAGGATTATATGTTTCAGCTGCGGATCGCGCAGACGCATCGGTTCCTATGTATTCCAGCCTATCTGGTGGGCTATCGCTATCGCCCCGACAGTTTGTCCCGCGCGACGGAGAATATGTTGCGCGGACATTTGCAAATGTACGGAGTGCTGGACGGCGAGATGCTGGGCAATAATGCGGCGCGCCAGGTCATTGCCTGGCGCAAGACCAAGTTGCTGGTCGAACTGTCGCGCAATCAGTTGAAAAAAGGAAATATCAGTGAAGCCTTGCGCGCTTTCGCCAGCGCGGTGAAAACAAGTCCGCGTCATGTGCCGGGATCGGTGCTGGTGGAAATCCGCAATGCACAGGCGATGTTCGCACCACCCAAGGCTCCATCCGCGCCGATGCGGCCCTTCCTGAGCTATGGGGTGACGGAGTCCGATGGCGCATGGGCGCCGCGTCGTTCGAAAGCCTATCTCGCCCGGCTTCGCAGGCTGGACTGGGCGGGGCAGGGCTTGCCGGGCTGAGGCAGAAAAAATCGGGGTGGCGATTGTTTTCGCCACCCCGATGTTCATGAATTTTATGCCGTTTGCGTGTCGCTTCAACCGGTCAGGCGTACCGGATCAGGCGCGTCGGAACTGGCGCCGCCCATCAACGTGTCGCGGAACCATTCCAATGTGCGCCGCACGCCTTCCTCGTAGGAAATTTTGGCTTCCCAGCCCGGCAGAATCTGGCGGCAAAGCGTCAGGTCCGGGCGGCGGTTGGTGGGGTCCTGCGGGATGGGCGGACACATTTTGATGTAGGCGCCGGGCACGATTTCGGCGATGAATTTCGCCACGTCCAGCACGGAAATCTCACGATCATTGCCGACATTGAGCGGGCCGGGATAATCGATCTGGTCCAACCAGAAATAGCGCTCCAGCGCATCGACGATGTCGTCGACATAGCCCCAGCTACGCGACTGGAGGCCATCGCCATAGACGGTGAGTTCGCCGCTGGTCAGCGCCTGGCTCAGGAAGTTGGACACGGCGCGTCCATCATCGGGGCGCGTGCGCGGGCCATAGACGTTGAACAAGCGGACGATGCGCAGGTCGATGCCGGCGGTGCGGCGCATTTCGAACAACAGCGATTCGGTGCAGCGCTTGCTTTCATCATAGGATGAGCGCGGCCCGGTGCAGTCCACCTGGCCCCGATAGCTTTCGGGCTGGGGCGTGATGAGGGGGTCGCCATATACTTCCGACGTCGACGCGAAGCTCATGCGGCCGCCCGGAACGATCATCTCGATCAGGTTGAGCGCGCCCACAAGGTTCGCCTTAATCGTGCGCACCGGTTCACGCATGTACCAGGGCGGGGAAGCAGGTGAGGCCAGATGGATGATCTCGTCAAACTTTTCCGACGTGTGGAAATTTTCCACATCGCACCGTTCAAGGTGCATCCGCTGGTCGGAAATGTGCGCCAGATTCTCTTCCAGACCAGTCCAGAAATTGTCGACGATGATCAGCTTTTCCATGTCGCTGCGATTGAGCAGCCGATCAACGATATGAGAACCGATGAAACCGGCTCCTCCCGTTACGAGGACCTTCTTTCCCATATGATCGCTTCCCCCATCCAGAATTGCGTTCCATCCCCCGAGAATGTGGAGCGCCCACATGCAAAGAAGAGTTCCTTAAAACCCCGTCATCGCGCATGTTGATGGATCAAGGGACAACTTGATTATCCATCCCACTGTGGCGACATTTCAAGAATTCGTAAGATATTTGGAAACAATCACGCTTGCAAAGAGAATTTTGTGCGTTTGCGCTGTTGTAGATCGTGTCCCAACCCGTGGTGTAGGTTCGCCGGCATAGCCATAGCGATCTCCGGCGAGAGCCGGGTTGATCATGCTGCCATAGGCGGCAGCGTGACGAGCGGATCATCGCCGATTTGGGCGACGCTTTCCAGTGTCATGTAGCGGGAGCGCTGGACCGCCCATTCGTCATTCTGTTCCAGCAGGATAGCGCCCACAAGGCGGGTGATAGCATCCTCATTGGGGAAGATGCCGACGACTTCGGTTCGTCGCTTGATTTCGCCATTGAGGCGTTCGAGTGGATTTGTGCTGTGTAACTTCGTGCGATGCTGCGGCGGGAAGGACATGTAGGCGAGCACGTCCGGCTCGGCGTCGTCCATCAGCTTGGCGAGCTTGGGCACCGCTGGCCGGAGCTGATCAGCCACCTTGCGCCACTGGATCGAGGCAGCCTCGGCGGTTTCCTGCGCATAAGCGGTGGCGATCAGCGCGGACACGACACGGTTCCGGCTCCTCCCGGCATGGGCAATGGCGTTACGGGCAAAATGCACCCGGCAGCGCTGCCAGGTGGCGTTGAAGACGCGCGATACCGCTGCCTTGATGCCTTCATGCGCGTCAGAGATGACAAGCTTCACTCCGCGCAGGCCCCGCCGCGCCAGATTGCGCAGGAAGTCGGTCCAGAAGGTTTCGGCTTCCGATGCGCCGATTGCCATGCCCAGTACCTCGCGGCGACCATCGCTGTTGACGCCGACCGCTATGGTGACCGCTACCGAGACGATCCGGCCAGCCTGCCGCACCTTGAGGTAGGTGGCATCGACCCAGAGATAGGGCCAGTCGCCTTCGATGGGGCGATCAAGAAAGGCTTTCACCCGCTGGTCGATCTCCTGGCACAGCCGGCTCACCTGGCTCTTGGAGATGCCGCTCATACCGAGCGCCTTGACCAGATCATCGACGGAGCGCGTCGAGATGCCCTGGATATATGCCTCCTGGATCACCGCCGTCAGTGCCTTCTCCGCAAGCCGGCGGGGTTCCAGGAAACCGGGGAAGTAGCTGCCGGTGCGCAGCTTGGGGATGCGCAGCTCTACCGTCCCCGCGCGCGTCTCCCAGTCCCGATCGCGGTAACCATTGCGCTGCGCCTGCCGCTCCGCGCTCTTCTCGCCATAAGCGGCGCCCGTCAGCCCACCGACCTCAAGTTCCATCAGCCGCTGCGCGGCAAAGCCGATCATCTCACGCAGAAAATCGCTGTCGGCACTCTTTCCCAGCAGGGCCTGAACGTCCATCATCTCCTTGGTCATCGGGATCTCCATAGCTTGAGTCTCGCAACCCAAATCTATCCGAGATCTCCGATGGCCACCCGCGAAACTGACCGGCCGCTACTGCGCTTATTCGATGAGCGCGCGTCCGGTCAGCTTCGCTAACCGTCGAGCTACACCATCACCGGGGACACGACCCTGTTGTACGGTTTTGGGGCAATTCGACGACGCTTCCCTAACCGATGAATTTGGTTCGTATACGGAACAATGTTTGCGATAGGGTAAAAGTATAGTCTGGTGCTTGGGGGTGATGGCGAACCTGCGTAGGGTTCGTACATGCTGGTCGATTACAGCAGTTGATGTTGCAATGCAGCGCAATGGTGAAGTCCCAGCGTATCGCGATGGAAAAAACCATCCCGATTGCAGGTGTCGACTTAACGGCTCGCCATTGTAGGAAAATGGTCGGGGAGACAGGATTCGAACCTGCGACATCCTGCTCCCAAAGCAGGCGCGCTACCAGACTGCGCTACTCCCCGAACGGAGTGCGGCCTTAGCGGGGGAAGGCGCGCGCCGTCAATTGGCAATCACGGCTTTAGTGGAAGAAAAGCCACAATAGCAGGATGATGGGGATGGGTACGCCCAGCAGCCACAACAATATGCCTTTGCCCATGATCCTTCTCCTTTGATATCTGGAGAAGAAACGGCCGCAATGGACCTGATGTTCCACGATCTGCGAAGCGCAAACGCGAAAAGGGCGGGCCGCACGAATGCGGCCCGCCCTTCGGAAAATCTCGCCTGAGCGAAGATTACTTCGCGTTCGCGGCGTTCTCGGCAACGTTGGCGGCGTTAGCAGCTTCGTTGGCGGCGTTCGCAGCGTTGTCAGCAGCGTTGGCGGCGTTTTCGACAACGTTTTCGACGACGGCGTTCGAAGCGTTCGCGGTTTCGTTGGCCGGCTTCTCACCGCAAGCGGCGAGGGCCATCAGGCTGGCCGAAGCGAAAACAACAGCGATCTTCTTCATTGTGTACGGCTCCCATAGCATTATGCCGCGTCTGGCACGTTACAAATGTGACCCTACGCGAGCGACCCGCATTAACGTGTGCGTTGCACAAATCAATGCTTTTCTGCGCCGGTGAAACGACGGAATCACGCGACGGAATGTTGTCTACAATAAAAGTTCAGTTAACGCCCAATGTTTCTGGGGCATTTGCGGCAAGGTTCAGCGTCACCGCCCAGGCGGCGACATTCTGGCGCAACTGCGCCGGATCGACCTTGTCCAGCGTATCGTCGGGCGTGTGGTGAATGTCGAAATAGCGGGTGCCATCCTGTTGCAGGTCGATCACCGGAACGCCAGCTTCCACAAGGGGTTCGATATCCGATCCGCCATGCGCCTTGTCGCGACTGGGCACGATTCCAAGGGGAGCGAGGGCGGCGCCGATCCGCGCAGACAGCGCTTCCTGTCCGGCTGGCAGGGTGAAGTCGGCCCGCCACACCTTGTCGGCGCCGAAGTCGGATTCCATCACCAGCGCATGTGGCTCCTTGCCATGAGCGGCGAAATAGGCGCGGCCGCCGTCGCCGCCGACTTCCTCCGCACCCGCGAACAGGACGCGAATGGTGCGGCGTGGCTTGCCAGCCTTGCCGACATGCAATGCAGCGGCGGCAACAATGCCACAGCCCGACGCATCGTCGATCGCGCCGGTGCCCTGATCCCAGCTATCGAGATGACAGGCGGCGACGATGACGCCCGCCTTGGGATCGCTGCCGGGAATTTCGGCGATGACATTGCCCGATGGCTGATCCTTCAGCGTCTTCGACACAGCGGTCAGATGCACGCGCACGGGCTTGCCGCGCGCGACCACGCGGGCGAGCTGTTCGGCGTCGGGCACGCTCAGCGCCACGGCCGGGATGGGCGTCACGCCATCGGCCCACATCTGTACGCCGGTATGAGCGATGCGATGATGATCGGTGCCGATAGACTTCACGAGAATGCCGATCGCGCCTTTCTTCGCGGCGATGCTGGGGCCTTGCCGGCGCGCGGCGCCATAATAGCCATAGCCAGAACCATCTTGGGCGGCGACCATGTCATGACTGACGAAGACGATCTTGCCCTTCACGCTGGCGTCGGGGGCGGCCTGAAGATCGGCGATGGAGGGGAAATAGACGATCTCGCCTTCAATGCCTTGCTCAGGCGTCGTGCCGCTGTTGCCTAGCGCGGCGATCACCAGATTCTGCGGGAAGGGGCTGACGATATGCGCTTCGTCGCGCACCCGTTCCCACACCGGCATAATATAAGGTTCGGCGCGGACGTTGGAAAAACCCAGGGCTTTGAGCTTGGCGACGGACCAGTCGCGCGCCAGCGCTTCGCGCGCTGTGCCGGCGGGGCGCGGCCCGACTTCGGTCGTCAGCCCTTCAGTGATGGACCAGGCGACATCGTCCTTCAGCGCCGCTTCGCGAATCGCGGCGTCGCTTGCGGGCGCTGCATAAGAGAGAGCGGGGCTGAGAATGCTGCCAAGGAACAGGGCGGCCAGCGTGCCCGATCGGATTTTCTGCATGGATGAAGGCGTAGCGAGCCATCACCCATTTGCCAATGGCTTCCGCCTCCGCTAACTCCGCCCCGATTTCTCAACGTCTGATTTTTCGGAGCTGCGCGAACCCATGTCCGCTTCCTCGCAATATGCCTATGTCATGAAGAGCATGACGAAGACCTTCCCCGGCGCGGCGAAGCCGGTGCTGAACAATATCAACCTGCAATTTTATCGCGGTTCGAAAATCGGCATCGTCGGCCCGAACGGCGCAGGCAAGTCCACGCTGATCAAGATCATGGCCGGCATAGACACCGATTTCAGCGGCGAAGCATGGCCGGGTGAAAATGTGACTGTCGGCTATCTGCCGCAGGAACCGCAGCTTGACCCCAACAAGACGGTGCTGGAAAACGTCAAGGACGGCGCCCGCGAGATTGCGGACAAGATGGATCGTTTCAACGAGATCAGCATGATCATGGCCGATCCGCCGGAAGACGTCGATTTCGACGCGCTGATGGAGGAAATGGGCACGCTGCAGGAACAGATCGACGCGGTCGATGGCTGGACGCTCGACAACCAGCTGGAAATCGCGATGGAAGCGCTGCGCTGCCCGCCGTCCGACTGGTCGGTGGAAAGCCTGTCGGGCGGTGAAAAGCGCCGCATCGCGCTGACCCGTCTGCTGATTCAGAAGCCGGACATCCTGCTGCTTGACGAACCGACCAACCATCTGGATGCCGAAAGCGTCACCTGGCTGGAAAATCACCTGAAGGAATATGCCGGGTCGGTGCTGATGATCACCCACGACCGTTACTTCCTGGACAATGTCGTCGGCTGGATTCTGGAACTCGATCGCGGAAAATATTTCCCCTACGAAGGCAATTACTCCACTTATCTGGAGAAGAAGGCCAAGCGTCTGGAGCAGGAAGACCGCGAAGCCACTGGCCGCCAGAAGGCGATCAATGACGAGCTGGAATGGATCAGGCAGGGTCCGAAGGGCCGCCAGACCAAGTCGAAGGCGCGTATCGCCAAGTTCGAACAATTGGTCGCGTCCCAGGAAAATCGCGCCCCCGGCAAGGCGCAGATTGTCATCCAGGTGCCTGAACGTCTGGGCGGCAAGGTGATCGAGGCCAAGGGCATTTCCAAGGCTTTCGGTGACAAGCTGCTGTTCGAAGACCTGTCCTTCATGCTGCCGCCCGGTGGCATTGTCGGCGTCATCGGTCCGAACGGTGCGGGCAAATCGACGCTGTTCAAGCTGATCACCGGTCAGGAAAAGCCGGATTCGGGCGAAATCGACATCGGTTCGACCGTGCGTCTGGGCTTCGTCGATCAGAGTCGCGATCATCTCGACGACAGCAAGAATGTCTGGGAAGAAGTGTCGGACGGTCTGGATTACGTGAAGGTCAACGGCCATGACATGTCCACCCGCGCCTATGTCGGCGCCTTCAACTTCAAGGGGCAGGACCAGCAGAAGAATGTCGGTAAACTGTCGGGTGGTGAGCGCAACCGTGTGCATATCGCCAAGATGCTGAAGCGTGGCGGCAATGTGCTGCTGCTTGACGAACCGACCAACGACCTTGACGTCGAAACGCTGGCGGCCCTTGAAGAAGCGATCGAAAATTTCGCCGGTTGCGCCGTGGTCATCAGCCATGACCGTTTCTTCCTCGATCGCCTGGCCACGCACATTCTGGCCTTTGAAGGCAACAGCCATGTCGAATGGTTCGAAGGCAATTTCGAGGCATATGAAGAAGATAAGCGCCGCCGTCTGGGTGACGCAGCCGATCGTCCGACGGCTCTTGCCTATAAGAAGCTGACGCGCTGATCGTGCCATCCTTCACACGGTTGCAATATTTGCAACCGTGTGAATTTATTTCGCACTTGCGATGGTGGCGCTAACATTTCATAGAGAGCGGGCCTTTCAGGCATCCTCTCCTAAAAACTTTCAGGCCGGTCCATTTGGATCGGTCTTTTTTTTGGTCAGATTGCTGCGGGGCAGGTGGCCGGCGGCGGGCCGAACGTTCGGTTCGTCAGAAATTCCCGATCCGTGAGCGAATCAAGGAAGGCGAGGAGCGCCGGCATATCGACATTGACCAATTGGACGGCGGCATGACGCCGGATTGCCGATTCGATGCTGGGGCTTTTGCCGTCATGCAGCCACGGCCCGGTCACAGCGACATTGCGCAGCGAGGGTGTGCGAAATTGCTCGGGCGGCGGTTCGAAGCCGGGCGGGGGCGGCTTGCCGCCATAAAGGCTGCTGTCGGCCTCACGCGGGGCGGCTGTGCCGACATAATGGACCTGTCCGTCGGTAAAATCTGCGCCGCTATGGCAAGAGGCGCATCCCGAAGCGGCGAATTGCGCTGCGCCCTTGCGCGCCAGAGGGGGCATCGCCCCCCTATCATAGGGGCTGCCGAAGGAAATCATCGTCCGCTGGAATGCACCGATCGCTGCGGTCACTCTGGCATAGGTCGGCCCGTCCGTCGCGCCCGGGAACGCCTGCATGAACAGGCGGCGGTAGCAGGCGTCGGCCGACAGCCGGCGCGCCAGATCCGCGTCGTCGCCCGCCATGCCCATTTCGACGGGTTTGACGCCAGTCATCGGCACCATGGCCTGCGCCTCCAGCGTGGTCAGGCCCGCTTCGGTCCAGGTCAGGCCGCTGCGCCAGGCGACGTTGGCGAGGCCCGGCACATTGCGCACCCCCATTTCCCCGGTCACACCGACATGGGTGGGCTGGCCGTCGCTGAAGCCAAGGGCCTGAACATGGCAGTCGGCGCAGGCCATGCTGCCGTTCTGGGACAGGATAGGGTCATAAAAGAGACGTCGACCCAGCGCGACCTTTGCCGCGGACATGCTTGTGCCGGCCGGCAAGTCAGGCGCAGCGATGCCGTGGGGCAGGGCGGGCCAGCGCCAGTCGGGGCGCGCTGCACCCAGCGCAGATGTGAGCAAGAGCGCTCCCATGATCGCTATTGTCGAACCGCGCATCGTGCCTCCACCCCGCCGAACGGATGAAACTGCCCAATGCGCAAGCCGGCGTCAAAGGCGTCGGAGCGCTTTGTTAAAAGTCGTAGGTGAATGTCAGGCGGCTGAGCGTGTCGAAATCACGCGCCGCCAGCACCGTTTCCGATTCATACTGGACATTGTAGGACAGGGCCGCCGACCAGCGCGTGCTGACCTTGGTTTCGATCGATGTCAGCGAATTGAGCGTGTAAACTTCGCTTTCGGCATAGCCCGAAGCGGTTTGCTTCACCGTCAAAGTGGGCGTGGCGCGCCAGGCGAGCGCCATAGATCCGCGAACGCCCAGCTTCGTCTCACGATCGCCAATGATATATTTGGCATGACGGATGGACGGGCCGATGTCTGCCGACAGATCGACCGGCTTGGACATGATCAACTTATAACCCACGCCGACCGACCCGGTGTAGCGTTCGTCATAGCCGATCGACGTATCGCGTTCGAACTGGGCGAGGCCATAAGCGAAACCACGGGAATCAAATTCATAGCGCGGTTCGTAGCTGCCGAAATAGCGTTCGCGCGAAGTGACGCCATTGGCCCGGCGATAATCGGCGCTGGCGGTCAGCTTATGGGTCCATTGGATACCGGTGCGCGTAGCGGTCGCCGCCGCGCTGATGCCGATTTCGCTGGTGGAGCCGGTGGAGCGAAAGCCGCCGGCTTCGATGCGGCCGGTCCACAATTCGGTGAAGCGGGCTTCGCGAATCACCGTGTCATGGGTCGCCTTGGTCCGCTCTTTCCAACTGTTGACCATGCGCTGGATTTCATCGGCCGAAGCCGGATTGGTTTGCTTGGCGATCTTGGCGACGGTTGCGATATCGGTTTCGTTGCCGTTGGCGATCGCGGCTTCCATCATTTCCCGCACCGCCGGCGGCAACAGCGCGCCATCGGCGGCATGGGCCGCGACAGGCAGGGTTGCGATCAGCAATGACAGGGGGATCAGACAGGGACGCATGCCCCCGTCATACCGACCCGAACGGGAATTTTAAGCCCCCAAAACGTCTATCTGGTCAGATAAGCGTCCGGAACTCCTGCAATATGTCACGATACAGCTTGCGCTTGAACGGCACGATCAGGTCGGGCAGCGTTTCGGGCAGGGTCCATTTCCATTCCCGAAACTCCGGGTCCTTGGTCTGGATGTCGATGTCTGCGTCCTGACCCAGGAAGCGGGCGAGGAACCAATATTGGCGCTGGCCGCGATATTTGCCGCCCCACAGCTTGCCGACCAGTTCGGGCGGCAGATCGTAGAAATGCTCATCCTTCGCCTTGGCGATGATTTCGACATGCTCGCGGCCAATGCCGGTTTCCTCACGCAATTCGCGCAACGCGGCGGTCTTGGCGTCCTCGCCCTCATCGATGCCGCCCTGCGGCATCTGCCAGGCTTCCACGACATTATCGAGTCGCTGGCCGACAAACACCTTTCCATCCATGTTTACAAGCATGATCCCGACGCACGGCCGGTATGCCAATTCCCGTTCATTCGGCGTCGAAGCCATTCTGTCCCCATAAATTGGTGCTGGTGGCCATTACCCCTATGGCCGACCCCCGACGCCGAAGCCCGGCGCCGTCCCGAGAATAGGCGGGGGGATGCGCCGCGTCCATCGGACGAATCGTCAAGGTGGCGATTTGCGACGAGGCGATGATGGCAATATGCCCCTAGGGCCGCTTGGAACCCTGCGCAGGCGGGCGCATTGGCCGGATATGTCCGATCCCGTTCTGCTCTGGTTCCGCCAGGACCTTCGCCTTTCCGATCAGGCCGCGCTTGCAGCGGCCGCCGGCGAAGGCCCGGTCATCCCCGTCTATGTTCTGGACGATGCGGCGCCACGCGCCTGGGCGATGGGCGGCGCATCGCGCTGGTGGCTGCATCACAGCCTTTTGGCACTGGATGAAAGCCTGCGCGCCAAAGGATCGCGCCTGATCCTGCGCCGGGGCGGCAGCGCCGATGTGCTGGCGCAACTGGCCGCGGAAACGGGCGCGCGGCGCGTGCATGCGCTGCATCATTATGAACCCTGGTGGCGCAATGCGGAAAAGGCGGTGGGCAAGGCGATCGACCTGTGCCTGCATGACGGCGGGTTGCTGCTGCCGCCGGGCGCCGTGCGGACTGGCAGCGGCGGATCATATCGCATCTACACGCCCTTTGCCCGGGCGGTGATGGAGCATATGCCGCCGGCATCGCCGCATCCCGCCCCCCATGCCATCGGTGCGCCCAAGGCTTGGCCCGCGAGCGAATCGATCGATGACTGGGGGCTGTTGCCGACGCAGCCGGATTGGGCGAAGGGATTCGCCATCGATTGGACGCCGGGCGAGGAGGGGGCGAGGCGCAACGTCGCCAATTTCATTGATGAGGTCGGCGACTATCCGACGGCGCGCAACCTGCCGTCGATCGAAGGCACATCCCGCCTGTCGCCCCACCTCCACTTTGGCGAGGTGTCGCCCGCCTATGTCTGGCACCGCGCGGAAGCTTCAGTTCATGATGCAACAATATTCCACAAGGAACTGATATGGCGTGATTATGCGCATCTTCAGATGTGGGAATTTCCGACCTATGGATCAGCCAATGCGCGTGAGGCGTTCGATGCGCTGCCCTGGCGCGATCTGCGCGAGGCGCGGGCAGATTTTACTGCCTGGAAGACCGGACGGACCGGCTATCCCATCGTGGACGCCGGCATGCGGCAGCTTTGGACGACCGGCTGGATGCATAACCGCGTGCGCATGATCGCCGCCAGCTTCCTGATCAAGCATCTGTTGATCGACTGGCGGCATGGCGCGCGCTGGTTCTGGGACACTCTGGTCGACGCCAGTTACGCCAATAACAGCGTCAATTGGCAATGGGTGGCCGGCAGCGGGGTGGACGCCAATCTTTTCACCCGGATCATGGCGCCCTTAAGCCAGTCGGAAAAATTCGACGCGGCGGACTATATCCGCCAATGGGTGCCCGAACTGGCGGAACTGTCCGACGCCGTCATTCACGATCCCGACGAGCATGGCGCGCGGCCGCCCGCCTATCCGGCCAAGATCATCGGGCATAGGGAAGGCAGGGAGCGGGCGCTGGCCGCCTATCGCCGCATGAAGGGATGATTGCGGCGGCGTTCACCTTGTTGCAGGATTGGCGACATGAACGCCATCGATCCCCGGCGCACGCCCCGAAATGGGCGGCGCACCCTGTCCATCCGGCAACCGGTTCGGAGCGAGCGACCCGGTCGATGGGCGCGATGGCTGGGACCGGTTTTTCACCGGCTGCTCGACCGGATCGACCGGGGGCTGGAACAGGGGGCACTTGAAGCCCATTTGCCTGACGGCACGCATCGCTTGCTGGGCGGGCGCGCGGATGGGCCAACCTGCGTGGTGGACCTGTATGACTGGCGCGCGCTGATCCGTCTGGCGACTGGCGGGTCGGCCGGCTGGTATCGCGCCTGGGCGGCGGGGGAGTGGTCCAGCCCCGATCCGGTGCCGCTCTTTGCCCTGTTCATGCACAATGCCGTGTCGCTGGGGCAGGTGGCGCGCGCCCATGGCCCGGCGCGCTGGATTGGCCGCGCGATGCACAGGGCGCGGCGCAACAATCGCGCCGGATCGCGCGACAACATCGCCTTTCACTATGATCTGGGAAATGATTTCTACAGCCTCTGGCTGGACAATAATATGCATTATTCCAGTGCCTTGTTCCTTGACCCTGACAGTCGGATCGAAAGTCTGGAGCAGGCGCAGCGGCGCAAGGTGGATGCTATTCTAGATCGGCTGGACCTGAAGGACGGCGACGCTTTGCTGGAAATAGGCTGCGGCTGGGGCGGTCTTGCGGAGCAGGCAATGGAAAGGCGGGCGATCGCCTATACCGGGCTGACCCTGTCGATCGAACAGGCGACCTACGCCCGGGACCGGTTGGGGTCGGGCGCACAAGTGCTGCTGACCGATTATCGCGATGCGCGGGGGCAATATGACGCCATCGCCAGCGTCGAAATGGTGGAGGCCGTAGGGCAGCTTTATTGGCCCACCTATCTGGAAGCGATTCATCGCCTGCTCAAGCCCGGTGGCAAGGCGGCGATCCAGTATATCCTGATCGATGACGCCCTGTTCGATGGCTATGCGCGCGGCGCCGACTTCATCCAGACCTATGTTTTCCCCGGCGGCATGCTCATTTCCGAAAGCCGGTTCCGGGCCTTGGCGCAGGCGCAGGGGCTGGAATGGGGCGATGTGCGCCGCTTTGGCCTGCATTATGCGGAAACGCTGCGGCGCTGGCGCGAACGCTTTGACCGGGTGATCGAACAGGGCCAATTGCCGGCCAGTTTCGACCAGCATTTCGTGGCCTTATGGCGCTATTATCTGATGTACTGTGAAGGCGGTTTTCGCGGTGGCGGGATCGACGTCGCGCAGGTGACGCTCGTCAGGCCCGCCTGACGATGCTCAGCCGTCCACGCGCATTCTGTGCCCGGTTGGCGTGTCGGCGGTGACGAGCGTCAAAATGGCGTCGGCCACCACCTCCGGCGCTTTCAGGCTTGCCGGATCTTCGCCGGGGAAGGCGCGGGCGCGCATGGCGGTGCGGGTTGCGCCGGGATCGACGATATGGGTGCGGATGGCGGAGATGTTCTTCACCTCCTCGCCATAGGCGCCGACCAAGGTTTCCAGCGCCGCCTTTGATGCGCCATAGGCCCCCCAATAGGCACGCGACACGGCGACGGAAGACGTCAGGGCCACGATCCGCGCGTCGCTGCTGGCGCGCAACATGCCGTCAAACGCGGCGATCATCGCCTGTGGCGCGCCGACGTTCAGCGTCAGGACGCGGGCAAATTCCTTGGCGTCGATCGCCTGCACCGCCGCCAGCGATCCCAGCGTCGCTGCGTTGAGGACGAGAATATCGAGCGCCTGCCAGCGGCCGCCGATCGCCTGCGCCAGGCGTCCGATGCTTTCGCCATCGGTCAGGTCCAGCGGGGCGATGGTCGCATGGCCGCCGGCCTGATGAATGCGTTCCTCCACCTCTTCCAGCCCGCCGCTGGTCCGCGCCGTGAGCACGACATGCGCGCCGGCCGCCGCCAGCGCCACGGCCGTCGCCGCGCCGATCCCGCGGCTTGCGCCCGTCACCAGAGCCAGTTTGCCGGAAAGGGGAAGATCGGACATGCTACTCCCATCGCTTCGGTCGGTCGTCGAAGCCTTTATATGTCGGAAAAGGAAAGGGCGGCCACGCCGGGCCGCCCAAAGGATTGTCAGACCACGCGCTCGGCGAGCAGTTCAAACTGGTTCGTCACCACCGCGTCGTCCTGATCGGTCAGCTTGGTGGGATAGTCGCCAGTGAAGCAGGCGTCGCAATATTGCGGACGAATATCGGCCCGCTTTGCTTCGCCCAGCGCCTTGTACAGGCCGTCGATCGAAATGAACGACAGGCTGTCGGCGTGGATGAAGTCCTGCATGCCGCCCACGTCCAGCTTGTGCGCCAGCAACTTGGTGCGTTCGGGCGTGTCGACGCCGTAGAAGCAGCTATGCTTGGTCGGCGGCGATGCGATGCGCATATGCACTTCGGCAGCGCCCGCCTCGCGCATCATCTGCACGATCTTGAGGCTGGTGGTGCCACGCACGATCGAATCGTCGATCAGCACGATCTTCTTGCCTTCGATCAGCGCGCGGTTGGCATTGTGCTTCAGCTTCACGCCCAGATGGCGGACCTTGTCCCCCGGCTGGATGAAGGTGCGGCCGATATAGTGGGAGCGGATGATGCCCAGTTCGAACGGAATGCCCGATTGCTGCGCATAGCCGATCGCCGCCGGTACGCCGCTGTCGGGCACCGGAATGACATAGTCGGCCTCAACCGGGTTTTCGATCGCCAACTGTGCGCCGATCGCCTTGCGGACCGAATAGACGCTGGAATTGTCGATGATCGAATCGGGGCGGCTGAAATAGACATGTTCGAAGATGCAGGGGCGGGCATGCGTCTCGCCAAAGGGGCGGTGCGAACGAATTTCACCATCCTTGGTGACGATGACCAACTCGCCCGGATCGATCGAGCGGACATAATCCGCGCCGACGACGTCGAACGCTACGGTTTCCGATGCGAAAATGACCGCGTCGCCCAGCTTGCCCATCACCAGCGGACGGATGCCCAGCGGGTCGCGGCAGGCGATCATGCCTTCGGGCGTCATCACGATCAGGGAGTAGGCGCCCTCAATCTGCTTCAAGGCATCGATGAACTTGTCGAGCAGGGTGCGATAGCTGGAGGTCGCCACCAGATGGATGATGACTTCGGTATCGGAGGTCGACTGGAAGATGGAGCCGCGGCGAATCAGTTCGCGGCGGACCTTCATCGCGTTGGAGATATTGCCATTATGGGCGACGGCGAAGCCGCCCGAGTTCAGCTCTGCATAAAGCGGCTGGACGTTGCGCAACGATGTTTCGCCCGTGGTGGAATAGCGCACATGGCCGCAGGCTGCGTCGCCCGGCAGGCCGCGAATCACCTCGTCACGGTCGAAATTGCCCGCCACATGGCCCATCGCCCGGTGGGTATGGAAATCATGCCCGTCCCAGCTGGTGATGCCGGCGGCTTCCTGTCCGCGATGTTGCAGGGCATGAAGGCCGAGCGCGACGATGGCTGACGCCGTTTCCCCACCGGAAACGCCGAAAATGCCACATTCCTCGCGCAACTTGTCGTCGTCGAAGGGATTGGTCGTAATCATGGGTGTGAGCGGTTCCATAGCCGTTCCTGACGACCCACGGTGCGACCCTGGGGCGTCTCTTGTGCGCGCATATAGTCGGTAAAGGTCGGTTTGTCGCCTCCCTGTCACAAAAAAGGCAGGATATGCCGGTGAAACCCACTGTCTCTGGGTCTTTACGTGACATGACCCGCCTTTCCCGGCCGCCTATGGCAACGCCAGCCATCCCAAAAGTCCTCCGGCCGCCACGATCGCCGGCGTGACCCAGGCTCCTTTGACCCGCCACGCGACCGCGAGGGCGACGGCGAACAGGAGCAGCGCGATTGCGGGCGTCTGCACATGCCCGGCCGTGGTCCGCGCCAGGTCGATGAACGTGCCGGCGATGATGCCGACGACGGCGGCCGCCACGCCGGCCAATGCGTGATGCAATGCGGGGTGTTCCACGATCGCCTCCAGCCGTTCGAAGAAAAGCATGGAAAAAGCGAAGGCGGGAAGGAACATGCCCGCCGTGATGGCCGCAGCGCCGATGGGGCCGCCAGCGACATAGCCGACGAAGGTCGCAAAGATGACGAGCGGCGCAGGCAATATGCCGGCCAGCGCAATCCCGTCTAGAAAGGCTGCGTCGCTGATCCAGCCGCGCCCCACCGTATCCGCCCGCACATAGGGGATGGCGGTATAGGCGCCGCCGAAAGTCAAAAGCCCACCCTTCAGGCCCGCAATGAACAGCATGGCCAGCGTTGCCGGCGCGCCAATGGTCGCAATCGGCGCGGTCATCGTCGGAACCGTCATCAGTGTCAGCGCCCATCCCGCGCCGATCGTCATGGCCAGCATGATGGCGGCGGCCAGCCATGGCCGATCAGCCAGCGCGTGGGCGAGCGCGGCGGCGGCCAGCGGCACCCAGAAAGGAATGCCTAGTAAAGTTGCAGCAAGGCTGATGATGGCGATCGTCGCCAACAGCCGGCTTTCGATGATATGCTGACCAATGCGGGTGACGGCGCGCAGGATGATCGCCAGCACGACGATCTGCACGCCCAGCAACAGCCCGGCCAATGTCCGGTTGCCTGCGATCCAGCCTGTATAAAGCCAGCCCGCCACCAGCATCAGCGCGAAGCCGGGCAGCATGAAGCCCAGGCCCGCAAGCAGTCCGCCGATCCGCCCCCGCGCGATCATGCCCATATGCACACACAGTTCATGCGCTTCCGGCCCGGGCAAAAGCTGAAGCACCGCCAGCAGCCGGTTGAAGCGGCGCGGCTCGATCCATCTTTCTTCCTCGACCAGCGCCTGCCGCAGCATCGCAATCTGCGCCACCGGCCCGCCAAAGGCGAGCGCGCCAAAACGCAGAAATTTAAGGAACAGCGCGATCAGGCTAATCTGGACGCTATACGTCGGCGGGATGCGCGCGGCATCGGCAATATCGGTCATGGTAACGCCCCTTTGCGCCGCAGATGCGGCGAATGGAGCGGACTTGGGCGAATGTCGCCTGACCGGGCGTCCGCATCAGCCCGATACGGATGCGTATCGACCGATGGCCGCACGCTTGTCAAGCGGGATGAGGGGCGAATCGGGTATCGCTCCATCGGCAAAATGCCCTACTGGCGCTGCGCATCATGCGCCGCTACATACGCAGCCCTGATGCATCGTTTCGCCAATCCCGCCCGCTTCCTGAAGATCGCGCGTCCGCTGACCGGCTGGCTTTTCTGGCCGGGGCTGGCGCTGATCCTGATCGGCAGCGCCTGCGGCCTGTTCGTCACCCCGGCTGATTATCTCCAGGGGGATACGGTCCGCATCCTTTATATCCATGTGCCGGCGGCTTGGCTGGGCATGGGCGGCTGGACCGGCATTGCGGTCGCGGCGCTGATGCAGTTGGTCTGGCGTCACCCGCTTGCCGCCATTGCCGGCCGCGCAATCGCTGCGCCGGGCGCGCTTTTCACCGCCATCTGCCTGATGACGGGATCGATCTGGGGGCGTCCGACTTGGGGAACATGGTGGGAATGGGACGGACGCATGACGTCCATGCTGGTCCTGCTGTTCCTGTATCTGGGCTATATCGCGCTGGCCAACGCCAGTGCGCGGGATGGTCAGGGCGGGGTGAGCAACGTCACCGCCATTTTCGGGCTGGTCGGCGCGGTCAACATTCCGATCATCAATCGTTCGGTGGTGTGGTGGAACAGCCTGCATCAGGGGCCGAGCATCACGCTGCGTGGTTCCAGCATCGATGGCTCTCTGCTCTGGCCGCTTGGGCTGACATTGCTGGGTTTTTCGCTGTGGTTCGGGGCGATCGTGCTCATGCGGATGCGGGCGATATTGGCGCAGAACAAGGTTGAGGCGCGCATGCAGCGCCTTGCGCGCGGATAAGGCCGAAGAGGGTAGGATGAACCAGTGGGCTTTCGTGATCGCCGCCTATGCGGTGACGGCCATCGGGACGGGGCTTGTCAGCATCCTGGGTTGGCGGGCGATGCGCAGCGCTGAACGCGCCGCCGAAAAATTGTCGAATCGGTCATGAAAGCAAAGCATCAACGTCTGTTTCTGGCGCTGGCCGCGCTGGTCGCGATCATCGGCGCTGGTTTGCTGGCGGTGTCGGCGCTCAAGGATGAGGCGGCCTATTTCTACACGCCGGGCGACGTAAAGACCAAGGGCGTCGAGCCGGGCAAGGCGATCCGGTTGGGCGGCATGGTGGTCAAGGGCAGTCTGAAGCGCGCGGCCGACGGAGTCACCATTCGGTTCGATGTGACCGACGGCAAGGCGACCGTGCCCGCCACCTTCAGCGGCATCGCGCCCGACCTGTTCAAGGAAGGCAGCGGCGTCGTGGCGGAAGGGGCGTTCGACGGCAAGGGCACATTCGTCGCCACCAATCTGCTGGCCAAGCATGACGAACGCTACATGCCCCGCGAACTCGAAGGCATGAGCTATAATGAAAGCACCCATGAAATGAAGGCGGAGCGGTGATTCATACTTTTCGCCTCCGTCATCCCAACAAAGGTTGGGATCTCATTTCTTCTTCGGCGCGATGGCAAAGGAAGAGAGATGCCAGCCTTCGCTGGCATGACGGGAATGAGGATGGGGTGAAAGCATGATCGCGGAAACCGGCCTTGCCGCTCTGTGGCTCGCTGCGTCGCTGGCGCTGCTCCAATTGCTGCTCGCCTTTGCGGGGCTGAAGGGCGGGAAGTCCGAATTGCTGGCCGCCGTCCGCCCTGCCGCAGTGGCGCAGGGGCTGTTGACGGCGACCGCTTTCGCACTGCTCATCATCCTGTTTTTGCGGTCGGACATGTCGGTGTTGCTGGTCGCGACCAACAGCCATTCGATGAAGCCCTGGCTCTATAAATTCGCCGGCACCTGGGGCAATCATGAAGGGTCGATGCTGTTGTGGGTGACGGTGATGGGCGTCGCCGGCGCGGCAGTCGCCCTGTTCGAGCGCGCCCTTCAGCGGGACGCGCATATGGCGACGCTGGGCGGGCAGGCGGCGATTTCGCTCGGTTTCTACGCCTTCCTGCTTTTCTCCTCCAATCCCTTCGCGCGGATCGCCCAGCCGCCGGCGGACGGGCAGGGGCTGAATCCGCTGTTGCAGGACCCCGGTCTGGCCTTCCATCCGCCGACCCTCTATCTGGGCTATGTCGGACTGTCGGTCGCCTTTTCCTTTGCGATCGGCGCGCTGCTGACGCGGCAGGTTGATGCCGCCTTCGCCCGCGCCATGCGGCCATGGGTGCTGGCGGCCTGGGTGTTGCTGACGCTGGGCATTACGGCTGGCAGCTATTGGGCCTATTATGAGTTGGGCTGGGGCGGCTGGTGGTTCTGGGACCCGGTCGAGAACGCCTCGCTCATGCCCTGGCTGGCGGCGACGGCCCTGCTCCATAGCGTGACGGTTCTGGCGACGCGGGATGCGTTGCGCGCATGGACGATCATGCTGGCGGTCATCGCTTTCTCCATGTCGATGGTCGGCACTTTCCTCGTCCGTTCCGGCATCCTGACCAGCGTTCACGCCTTTGCTGTCGATCCGACGCGGGGCAGTTTCATTCTTGCCTTGCTGGCTATCTACATTGGCGGCGCGCTGGCGCTGTTCGGCTGGCGGATCGGATCGGTGCGTGAAGGCGCACCGTTCGAACTGGTCAGCCGGGAAACCATGCTGGTCGTCAATAATCTGTTGTTGTCGGTGATTTTGGGCATCGTGTTGATCGGCACGCTCTATCCGCTGATGACCGAAGCCTTTGGTCATAAAGTGTCGGTCGGCGCGCCCTATTTTGACCGGATCGCCGGGCCGATCGCGCTGGCGCTGATGATCGCGCTGGCGATCGGGCCGATGGTGCGGTGGCGGCGCGACGGCGCCGGTGCGGTTGGCAAGCGCCTGCTGGTTCCTGCTGTAGTCGGGCTTGTGGCGGTAGCTGTGCTGGCCGCTTTCGCCTGGGGGCGGATCGGCGTTCTGCCGTTCCTGGGCCTCGTCATTGCGGTGGCCGTCGGCGCGGCCAGCATCGCGCCGCTGTGGAAGCGCAATTTGCTGCGCACGCCGCTCTTCACCTGGGGGATGGTGATCGCCCATCTGGGCTGCGCCGTCAGCCTGGCGGGCATGGCGTGCGATTCGGCCTTTACGGTCGAAAAGCTGGTGGCGGCGCGCCCCGGCGACACGATCCAGACTGCGGGCTGGACGCTGCGTTTCATTCAGATCATGCCGGTGGCCGGGGACAACTGGACTGCGCTTCAGGCCGATATGCGGGTCGATCGCGGCGGGACGCCCGTGCTGATCAGGCCGCAGTCGCGCTTCTTCGCCTCGCCGCCGACCAGCACCAGCGAAGCCGCGCTGCTGACGCGCTGGGATGGCCAGCTTTATGTCGTGCTGGGCGAAGAGGTTGAGGGCGGCCGCTGGCAGTTGCGCATCTGGTGGAAGCCGTTCGTCACGTTGATCTGGCTGGGCGGCGTTATGATCGCCCTGGGCGGTGCGCTGGCGCTGGTGGGCCGCGAGCGGCGCGGCTGGCTGATGAAATGGCGGGCGCGGAGGGCGCTGGCATGAGGAAGCTCTGGATCTGGCTGCCGCTCGCCTTGTTCTTGGCCTTTATCGGCCTGTTCGCCAGCGGCCTTTTTCAGCCTGATGATCGCATCATTCATTCACGCCTTGTGGGGCAGCCGCTTCCGGCCTTCACCCTGCCGGCGGGCGCCAGCGATCGGCCGGCGTTGGCCAGCGCCAGTCTTGCCAATGGCAAGCCGCGGCTGCTCAACATCTTCGCCAGTTGGTGCGTGCCCTGCGCTGCGGAAGCGCCGCAACTGATGGCGCTGAAGCAGGCAGGGGTCGAGATTGACGCCATCGCCATTCGCGACGCCCGGCCAGATGTCGACGGGTTTCTGAAACGCTACGGCAATCCCTATGCCCGGATCGGCCTGGATGCGCGCAGTGCGGTGCAGATGGCGCTCGGGTCTTCCGGCGTGCCGGAGACGTTCGTGATCGATGGCCAGGGGCGCATCGCCTATCAGCATATCGGCGACATTCGCGCCGATGATGTGCCGATGATCCTCGACCGGTTGAGGGACGCGCAATGAGGGTGCTGCTCGCTTTTCTACTGGCGCTGGTCGCCGTGCCCGCTTCCGCGCAGACTGCCTTGCCGCCCGCGCCCTGGGCCGACCGGCAGATCCCGGACGCGGCGCAGGAGCGCAAGGCCAAGGCGCTGATGGAAACCATTCGCTGCCTGACCTGTCAAAGCCAGTCGATCGCCGATTCGGGCGCGAGCATGGCGGGCGACATGCGGTCGCAGATTCGCGAGCGGATCATGGCGGGGGAGCAGCCCGAGGCGATCCGCAGCTGGCTGATTTCCCGCTATGGCGACTGGGTCAGCTATGAACCGACGGCTGCTCCGATCCTGTGGCCGCTTTGGGCAGCGCCGCTGCTGTTGCTGGGGCTTGGCCTGTTGCTACTGCGCGGACGCATCAAGCGGAGGAAGACGCCATGACCGGTTGGGTGATCGCTTTTGCGCTGGCGGCGCTGGCCTTTGTCGCGATGCTGTTCATCGGGCGCATCCCGCGTGCGGCGCGGGAAGTGACGGCGGCGGCGCTGCTGCTGGGGCTGGCGGGCTATGCCTGGCAAGGGCATCCGGGGATGGCTGGCGCGCCGCGCGCCGTGGCGGAAACCAAGGGCGACGCCTTTGACGAGGAGCAGGCGGAGAAGCGCCGGGGCCTGGCCGAACGATTCGGTCCGGCGGCGCAATGGATGATGCTGTCGGACGGACTGGCGCGGCAGGGCAAGAGCAAGGAAGCGGCCAATGTGCTGCTGTCGGGCCTGCGCGACAGCCCGGATGACGCCAATCTGTGGCTGGGCATGGGCAATGCGCTGGTCAATCATGCCGACGGCGTCCTTTCTCCCGGCGCGCAGTTCGCCTATCGCCGGGCATTGGCGATTGATCCGACGGGACCGGCGCCCCGTTATTTCTATGGCCTGGCGCTGGCGCGGAACAACCAGTTGCAGGGCGCGCGCGACATGTGGGCGCCGCTGGCCGCCGGCGCACCGGCCGGTAGCCAGGTGAAGGCGGAACTGGAAGCCAATATCGCGCGTATCGACGCCATGCTCGCCAATGGTGATCCTGTCTCGCAATGATGCGCCGCAGCGCGGATGATTGCGCCCCGTCTGGAGGCGTGATAGGGCGCGGCGCTATGCAGGGTATGACATATCCTTTCCAACCCGGTCCATGTTCGTCCGGTATATTCGCGACTGGCGCCCGATGACCGTGCGGTTTTCCTTCCATGGCTGATCTTCTTCCCAACACTGCGCCGGCAACGGGCGAAGATGAGCATGGCGGCCATGATCATGCGCGGCAGAAGGCGACGCTGAAACTGGTCGTCGGCGCGATCGGCATCGTGTTCGGCGATATCGGCACCAGCCCGCTCTATGCTTTCCGCGAAACATTCCATGGCCACCATCATCTGACGCTGGACCCCGACCATATATTGGGCGTCATCAGCCTGATGTTCTGGTCGATGATGCTGGTGGTGACGCTGAAATATGTCAGCATCATTATGCGGGCGGACAATAAGGGCGAAGGCGGCAGCCTGGCATTGCTGGCGCTAATCAACGGCCAGACCAAGACGCAGCGCTGGTCGCGCGGCATCGTATTGCTGGGCGTGTTCGCGACGGCGCTCTTCTATGGCGACTCGATGATCACGCCGGCGGTGTCGGTCCTTTCGGCCGTCGAGGGTCTGGCGGTCTATAACCCCAATCTGGCGCCCGCGATCCTGCCGGTGGCGATCCTGATCCTGCTGGGCCTGTTCTGGATACAGGGGCTGGGTACGAACCGGGTCGCGGCCTTTTTTGGCCCGATCATGCTTCTCTATTTCGTGACGATCGCGGCGCTGGGCGTACTGTCCATCATCAAGACGCCGGGCATTCTCTTTGCCTTCAATCCCTATTGGGCGTTCATGTTCTTCGTCACCGATCCGCTGCCCGCCTTTCTGGCGCTGGGGTCGGTGGTGCTGGCCGTGACCGGGGCGGAGGCGCTCTATGCCGATATGGGCCATTTCGGCCGCAGCCCGATCCGGGTGTCCTGGCTGTTCTTCGTGCTGCCGGCGCTGATGCTCAACTATATGGGGCAGGGCGCTTTGCTGTTCCGCGACGGCGCGGAGGCGCTGCGCAGTCCCTTCTACAATCTCGCGCCGCAATGGGGGCAGTTGCCGCTGATCGTGCTGGCGACGCTGGCGGCGATCATCGCGAGCCAGGCGGTGATTTCCGGCGCTTTTTCCGTCACGCAACAGGCGATCCAGCTGGGCTTCATGCCGCGTCTGCGCATCGCCCATACCAGCGCGTCGACGGCGGGCCAGATCTACATCCCCCTGATCAACTGGGGGTTGATGGTGATGGTGATCCTGCTGGTGCTGGTGTTCCAGACATCGTCCAACCTGACGGCGGCCTATGGCATCGCGGTGACGGGGGCGATGTTCATCGACAATCTGCTGCTGACGGTGGTGCTGTATCGCCTGTGGCAATGGAAATGGTATTATTCCGCGCCGTTGCTGAGCATTTTCTTCCTGGTCGATGGCGCCTATCTGGCCGCCAACCTGACCAAAGTGCCCGATGGCGGCTGGTTCCCGCTGCTGATCGGCTTCGTCGTCTTCACCTTGCTGACGACCTGGTCGCGCGGTCGCCGACTGGTGCAGGACCGGTTGCGCGAAGCGGCCATGCCGATCCCGGTGTTTGTGGCGTCCGCCGCCAACAGCGCGGTGCGGGTGCCCGGTACGGCAGTGTTCATGACGTCGACGCCCGACGGCGTGCCCCATGCGTTGCTCCATAACCTGAAGCACAACAAGGTGTTGCACGAGCGGGTCATCCTGCTGACGGTCAAGATCAAGGGCGTGCCGATCGTGGAGGATGACGGGCGGTGCAAGCTGGAGGATCTGGGCCGGGGATTCTTCCGCATGGTGCTGCATTATGGTTTCATGCAGGAACCCGATGTGCCCGCCGCGCTCAAAAATGTGACCGGCTGCGGCCAGGCGTTCAAGATGATGGACACCAGCTTCTTCCTGGCGCGTCAGACATTGTTGCCGTCGGCCAAGCCGGGCATGCCGCTGTGGCGGGAAAAGATTTTCGCCTGGATGCTGCGCAACGCGGAAAGCGCGATGGAGTTTTTCCGTCTGCCCACCAATCGCGTGGTCGAACTGGGCAGTCAGGTCGAAATCTGATCGCATGGGCCGAAGTTCACACCGTTGAAGGTGGAACAATCATCGGTCATCGTTTCCAGATAGGACAGCAAAAAGGGCGCGGCCTTGCGGTCGCGCCCTTCGTCAATCTTATCTTGCCGCAGTTCAGGCGGCGTCGCGATCCTTGTTGATGTCAACCAGCTGACCGCCGTTGACGGCGATCTTCTTGGGCTTCATCGCTTCGGGAACCTCGCGCAGCAATTCGATGGTCAGCAGGCCGTCGGCCAGATCAGCCTTTTCCACCCGCACGAAATCGGCGAGTTCGAAACGGCGTTCGAAGCTGCGGTTGGCGATGCCGACATGCAGGAATTTCGAACGGTCGGTGCTGCCTTCATCCTTGCGGCCGATCACCTGAAGCAGGTTCTGCTGGGCGGTGATGTCGATTTCTTCCGGGCGGAAGCCGGCGACGGCCAGGGTCACGCGATAGCGGTCTTCCGAAAGGCGCTCGATATTGAAGGGGGGATAATTGTCGCCCTGCGCCAGCCGGGCGTTGTTTTCGATCAGGTCGAACAGACGATCGAAGCCGACGGTGGAACGGCGATAGGGGGTCAGGTCAAAACCACGCATTGTCATAATCTCCAAAAGAGCAAAATGAACCTGCCGGACCCGGTATTTGGCATCCGGCGATAGAGCGTCCGGCCCCAGATGGCGACCGGACGATGCTGATATGGTCGTCGTCCCGACCGTTTCAAGGGCATGGGGCCGTTGGAAAAATTGCGCTTAACTTCGCATATTTCCCGCCGAATGAGACATGATGTTGCGCGTGGCTGATCCTATCGCAAAGTTGGAATGAACGATGCGATGCGGGGACCATGGACGAAAAATGCGGGATAGGACAGCGTAACAAAAAAGCACCCGGACCGTGTTTTCACGATCCGGGTGCTTAATGGACGATTGCTCGTCTCCCCCTTGGCCTGCCTCAACCGCTTCTTAGCCCCCTAAGCTCGAAGCGGGATGCAGTATCCCTGAACCACGGCCTTTCACCTGTGCTTCCGAAAGCCTTGCTATGACTGGTGCAGGCTGCTGTCACGGCCAAAATCCGGGCGCTGTGATTTTCGGTCAGCCCCTGTGGCGGCGATGCAACAATTGGGCAGTGCTTGCCGTTATGCAGGTGCATCCCTAGACATTTCCTCCAGTCACTATCGAAGGGCCGTTCGCGCCACATGATTCTATCCCGTTACGAACGCATGATCGCCAAGCGCTACCTGTTGCCGGGCAAGGGGGAGGGCTTCATCTTCCTCGTCGCCGGCATCAGCCTGGTCGCGGTCATGCTTGGCGTCGCCGCGCTCATCATCGTCATGAGCGTCATGAACGGTTTCCGTGCGGAACTGTTCGACAAGATCGTCGGCCTGAACGGCCATGCCGTGGTGCAGGGCTATGGCGGGCGTCTGCCCGACTGGCAGTCGATCCTGAAGGAGACGCGGGCGACGCCGGGCGTCACCAGCGCGACGCCGATGATCGAGCAGCCGCTGGCCGGCATATTCCAGGGGCGGTTCGAGCCGGCGCTGGTGCGCGGCATGAGCGTGGCCGACATTCGCGACAACAAGACGATGAAGGCGAAGATCATCGCCGGCAATCTGAATTCGCTGACGCCCGGTGGCGGCAAGATCGCGATCGGATCGCGTCTGGCGGAGAATATGGGGTTGCAGGTCGGCGATACGCTGACCGTCTATAACCCGGCGGGCCGGGCGACGCCGTTCGGCACCGTTCCGCGCGAAGTGGGCTATCAGGTCGCCTGCATCTTCGAAGTGGGCATCTATGATTATGACAAGGCGCTGGTCGTCATGCCGATCCAGGATGCGCAGACCCTGTTGCTGATGGGCGACATGGTCAGCATGATCGAGGTGGAGACGGTCAATGCCGACAAGGTCGGCCAGATATTGGAGCCGCTGGCGGCCAAGGTTGCCGGCCGGGCGGTCATCACCGACTGGCGGCAGATGAACAGTTCGCTGTTCGAGGCGCTGGCAGTGGAGCGGGTGGCGATGTTCGTCGTGCTGTCGATTATCGTGCTGGTCGCCGTGTTCAACATATTGTCGTCGCTGATCATGCTGGTGCGCGCCAAGACGCGCGACATTGCCATTTTGCGGACGATGGGCGCCAGTCGGTCGGGGCTGGTGAAAATTTTCATGACCGTGGGCGTCACCATCGGCGCGCTGGGGACGGGCGCGGGGATCGTGCTGGGCTTTGCCTTCCTGGCTTTCCGCCAGTCGATGGTCGAAGCGATTCAGTTCGTGACGGGGCAGAATTTGTGGGACCCGTCGGTGCGGTTCCTGAGCGACCTGCCGGCCAAGGCCGATCCGGTGGAAATCACCGTCATCTGTGTCATGGCGCTGCTATTCAGCTTCCTTGCGACGCTTTATCCGGCCTTCAAGGCCGCCAATACCGATCCCGTGCAGGTGCTGCGCTATGAATGATGTTTTGAAAGTCACGGGCCTTGCCCGCAGTTTTACGCAGGGCGAGGTGACGATACAGGTGCTGCGCGGCGTGGACCTTTCGGTCGGGCCGGGTGAGATCGTTGCCTTGCTGGGACCATCGGGATCGGGCAAGTCCACCCTGTTGCAGGCGGTCGGCCTGCTGGAGGGCGGGTTTGACGGATCGATCCGTATCGGAGGCGAGGAAGCGGCGAAGCTGGACAATGACGGGCGGACGCGGTTGCGGCGCGATGCGCTGGGCTTCGTCTATCAGTTCCACCATCTGCTGCCCGATTTCAATGCGACCGAGAATGTCATCCTGCCGCAGGTGATCCGCGATGTGGAGATGGGCGTGGCCAAGGCGCGGGCGGAATCGCTGCTGAGCGCGCTGGGGCTGGGCCATCGGCTGGACCATCGGCCGAGCCAGTTGTCGGGCGGCGAGCAGCAGCGCGTGGCGGTGGCGCGGGCGCTGGCCAACCGGCCCGCTTTGGTGCTGGCGGACGAGCCGACCGGCAATCTGGACGAGCGCACGGCCGACGTCGTGCTGGCCGAATTTCTGCGGCTGGTGCGGCATGAAGGATCGGCGGCGCTGGTCGCCACCCATAATGAGCGGCTGGCGCAGAAGATGGATCGGGTCGTGCGCCTGCACGAAGGGGTTCTGGAAGCGGACATTCGGCCCTGACGGGCTGCAAATGGCGACTTTCCGCGCTTCCGGTGCTCACGTACTTTTAGTACGCTGCGTTGAAACGAGGCACGTGACTCGTTTCAAGGGTCGCGAAAAATCACCATTTTCGCTCCGTCATCATCCGAATGTCGGTCAATCTTAGGCCGCCGCCGATGCACCGTCGCGGGTGGTGGCGACCAGGATGCGGTCGCGTCCTTCGGTCTTGGCGCGCAGCAGGGCGGCGTCGGCGGTCTGCAGCAGGCGGTCGGCGCGGCCATGGTCGGGGAAGACGGCCAGGCCAAAGCTGGCGGTGACGGCGCCCAGTTCCTTGCCGCGATGCTCGATCCGCAAATCCTGAATCCGGCGTTGGATCTGCGCGGCGCGGCCCAGCGCCTGATCAAGGTCGAAGCCGGGCATCAGCACGACGAATTCCTCGCCGCCCAGCCGGAAGGCATGGCCATTTTCGCGCAGCGCGTCGCCCAATACCGTACCGACCGCGCGCAGCACGGCGTCGCCGGCATCATGGCCATAGCTGTCGTTGAACCGCTTGAAATGATCGATATCGACCATCAGGCAGGCGAGCGGCGTGGCGTTGCGATCCGCCTCGCCCACCAAAGTCTGAAGCATGATGTCGAACTGGCGGCGATTGGGCAGGCCGGTCAGCGCATCGGCCATCGCCATGTCGCGCAGCACATCGCGCAGGCGCAGATTGGCGAGCGCGAGGCCGATATTTTCCGCCAGCATTTCCAGATATTTGCCCGTGCGCTCCAGCCGGTTTGCGCTCGCCTCCACAGGCTCCTCATAATAGAGCATGCCGATGCTTTCGCCCTGCGCGGCTAGCGGGATGCAGATGGTGCTGACGGTGGAGGCCGCGCCCAGATGTTCGCAGGGAATGTCGACCATGTCGCCGGCGGGGCGGTGGGTCTGGCCCCGGCGCAAAGCCCAGCAGGCCGATGGCGGAAATTCGGAGCGGGAATAGGCGGGGGATAGCCAGTCGCACGCCTGCGCCATCGCGTTGCGGCGGGTGTCGTGGATATAGAGGCGGCCCGGAAAATCAGGGGCGATTTCGGGCGCGAAGCGGCGGACCACCTCCACCAGATCGGATGTGCTATCGCAGCCCTGCAAACGCTGGGTCAGGCGGGACAGCAGGTCGCGCATGGTGCGGTCCGCGTCGCGCTCCTGCTCCAGCCTTTGCCGTTCCAGCCCGTTTTCGCGGAAGATGCGGATCGCCTGCGCCATGTCGCCAATTTCATCGACCTGGCTGAATTCGGGCGGGATCGCCGCGAAATCCTGTGCGGCAAGGCGCGTCACCACATCGCTCAGCCGCACGACCGGGCGCAATATGCGCTGTTTCAGCACGAAATAGATGACGCACAGGAAGAGGAGGGCGGTCATGCCCAGCATGATTTCCGACACGCTACGCCATTGCCGGGCGGTGTCGGTGGCGCGGATCACGGCATGGTCGGTCCGCTGGTCCAGCATATATTGGAATTTGCCGACCTGCGCCGCGACCCGATCCAACTCGCGGCCATATTCGTCGCCGAACAAGATGGTGCGGGCGGTCCTGTCATCGCCCTTTTCCGCTGCGCGGATCGCCGCATCCTGCTCGTCTGTCAGGGCGTCGGCCCAGTGCAAAGCCTGGGACAGGGCGGCCAGTTCGCCCTCGTTCGCGCCGGCGTCGCGCAGATGGGCGATGCGATTTTCGACCGACTTGAGCGTTTGCTTTTCGCGACGATAGACGATCAGATGGCTGGGATCGCCACTGATGACGTAGCCGCGCGCCTGCTCAGTCAGGCGATAGACATCCTCTTCCAGGCTGGCGGTCAACTGGTCGAAGGTGGCGCGCTGGGCCACGGCGGCGCGTTCCGTTTCCTCCGCGCCGGACGCCAGCAACATGGTGGCGCCCGAGACAAGGGTGAGCGCGACGGTGGCCCCATAGGCCCAATTGGTGATCGTGGACAGACGCATGATCCCCGCCTTTTACACGCCGCATGGTTTGCAATTTGTTAAGGGATAGGCTGCGCCTTTTTCGCGACCTTACCCACAGATTTCTTGGGGGTTGGGGCTGGGCCGAATCGCGACGCATCCCTAGATTGACACAATGCCTCATGCCGCCTTCGTTCCGCTCCGTGTTTTTTCCTCCTTCACCATGCTGGAAGGGGCGATCGATCCCAAGAAGATCGCGAAACAGGCCAAGGCGCTGGGCTTTCCGGCCGCCGCGATCACGGATCGCAATGGGCTTTATGGCTCCATGGCCTTTTCCGACGGGTGCAAGGATGAAGGGGTGCAGCCGGTCATCGGCGCGATGCTGGGCCTGTTGCGGCCGGGGCGGCCCGCCAATGCGCCGCCCGTGCATGACTGGATCGCCCTTTATGCGCAGGATGCCGGCGGATATGACAATATCTGCGCGCTTGTTTCCATGGCGCATCTCGACCGGCCGGTGGAGGAAGTGCCGCATGTCACCATCGACATGCTGGAGGGGCGAACCGACGGCGTCATCGCGCTGACGGCGGGTGGCGAGGGCGCGCTGGCGCGGCTGTACGCCGAGGATCAGCCCGAAGCGGCGACCGCCTATGTCGAACGGCTGGAGGCGCTGTTCCCCGATCGGCTCTATATCGAGATTTGCCGACGGCTGGACCCGGTGGAAGGCAAGGCGGAGCCGCATTTGCTGGACCTGGCCTATGATCGCAACCTGCCGCTGGTGGCGACCAACCCGACCTGCTTTGCCGAGCCGCATTTCCATGAAGCGCATGACGTGATGCTGTGCATCGCCGACAGCGCCTATGTCGAGACGCCCGATCGCCGCACCAGTTCGCCCGATGCGTGGATGAAGCCGGTGGGCGAAATGAAGCGCCTGTTCGAGGATTTGCCCGAAGCGCTGGCCAATACTTTGGTCGTCGCGCAGCGTTGCGCCATTGCCGCGCCCAAGCGCAAGCCGATCCTGCCCAGTCTGGCCGGCGATATCGAGGGTGAGGGCGTGATGCTGCGCGAGCAGGCGGCGGCCGGGCTGGAGATGCGGCTGGAGAAGGCCGGGATCATCGGCGCGGAAGCGCGCCAGCCCTATTTCGACCGGCTGAAGTTCGAGACGGACATCATCATCCAGATGGGCTTTCCCGGCTACTTCCTGATCGTGGCCGACTTCATCAAATGGGCGAAGGACCATGATATTCCGGTGGGGCCGGGCCGTGGTTCTGGCGCGGGGTCGCTGGTGGCGTGGGCGCTGACGATTACCGACCTTGATCCGTTGCAGTTGGGCTTGCTGTTCGAACGCTTCCTGAACCCGGAACGTGTGTCGATGCCTGACTTCGACATCGATTTTTGCGAAACGCGGCGGGGCGAGGTGATCCGATACGTCCAGCAGAAATATGGCGCGGACCATGTGGCGCAGATCATCACCTTTGGTAAGCTCAAGGCGCGCGCCGTGTTGAAGGATACTGGCCGCGTGCTCCAGATGAGCTATGGGCAGGTCGACCGGCTGGCCAAGCTGGTGCCCAACCATCCGACCGATCCCTGGACCCTGGAACGATCGCTGAACGGCGTGTCCGAATTCAAGGCGGAATATGACAATGACAATCAGGTCAAGCGCCTGATCGATTATGCGATGAAGCTGGAAGGCTTCCCTCGCCACAGTTCCACCCATGCGGCGGGCGTGGTGATCGGCGACCGGCCCTTGAGCCAGCTGGTGCCGCTGTATCGCGATCCGCGATCGGACATGCCGGTGACGCAGTTCGACATGAAATATGTCGAGGGCGCGGGGCTGGTGAAGTTCGACTTTCTGGGTTTGAAGACGCTGTCCGTCTTGCAGAAGGCGGTGCAGTTGCTGGCGGCGCGCGGCGTTACCGTCGATCTCGATACGCTGGCCTGGGATGACAGCGCGGTCTACGACCTGCTCCAGCGCGGCGACACGGTGGGCGTGTTCCAGCTGGAATCGGAAGGCATGCGCAAGACGCTGGCCGCCGTGCGCCCGACCAATTTCGGCGATATCATCGCGCTGGTGTCGCTCTATCGCCCCGGCCCGATGGACAATATCCCGATGTTCGGCCGTCGCAAGAACGGGCAGGAAGAGATTGAATATCCTCATATCCTGTTGAAGCCGATCCTGGAAGAGACGTACGGCATCTTCGTCTATCAGGAACAGGTGATGCAGGCCGCGCAGATATTGGCCGGCTATTCGCTGGGCGACGCCGACCTTCTGCGCCGCGCCATGGGCAAGAAGGTGAAGGCGGAGATGGACGCGCAGCGTTCGCGCTTCGTGGAGGGCTGCGCACAGAGCGACATCAAGCCGGCCAAGGCGAACGAACTGTTCGACTTGATCGACAAGTTCGCCGGCTATGGCTTCAACAAGAGCCACGCGGCGGCCTATGCGCTGCTCGCCTATCAGACGGCGTGGCTGAAGGCCCATTATCCGGCGGAATTTTATGCCGGGTCGATGGCGTTCGATATCCACCTGACCGAAAAGCTGACCGTGTTCGTCGACGATATGCGGCGCATGGGGCTGAGCTGCCTGCCGACCGACCTCAATCGCAGCGAGGCGGACTTCACCGTCGAAGCCGTGCCGTTCGAGGGCGAGGACGCCCGGCTGGGCTTTGCCGTGCGCTATGCGCTGGGCGGCCTCAAGGGTGTAGGCGAAAAGGCGATGGAGCAGCTGGTCGAGGAACGCGACAAGGGTGGGCCGTTCAAGTCACTGGACGACTTTGCCGACCGGATCGAACCGCGCCTGCTCAACCGGCGGCAGCTGGAAAGTCTGGCGGCGGCGGGCGCGTTCGATGGCATTCACGCCGACCGAGCGGGTGTGCATGCGGCGGCGGAAACGATCTTGTCGGTGGCGTCCAGCAATGCGGCGGCGCGCGAGAGCGGGCAGGGCGGCCTGTTCGGCGACGTCGAAACGCCCCATGCCGATGTGCGCATTCCGCCGCATCAGGCGTGGACCGTGGCGGACCGGATGGCGCAGGAAAAGGAGGCGTTCGGCTTCTATTTCTCGGCCCACCCGGTCGATCGCTACAAGCATCTGGCCGATGCGCGCGGGGCGAAAAGCTATGGCCTCGTCTGCCAGTCACCCATGCCCGCGCCCAATGCCGAAGGGCGGGCGATGACGATCATGGCCGCCATGGTCGAAGATGTGCGCTGGCGTGAGACGAAGCGCGGCGCGCGCTATGCCAACGCCACCTTCTCAGACCAGAGCGGGCAGTTTCAGGCGAGTTGCTTCGATGAGGAAGCGTGCAAGGCGATCGAACTGCTGGCGGCGGACGGCGATTGCGCGCTGCTGATCGTGGAACTGGACCGATTGCCGGGCGAGGAAACGCCGCGCGTCACCGTGCGCGGGGTCGAGCCGTTCCGTGCGATCGCCAGCGCATCGCGAATGGAATTGACCGTCGATATCGAAACGACGCAGGCGGTCGAGGCGCTGGCGGCGCTGCTGGCGAGCGCGGGCGGAGGTCGCAGCGAAGTGTTCCTGCGCGCGCCGGTGGGTGACGGACAGGCCGCGCGCGTTTTTCTGGGCGACCGTTATAGTCTGGGCGCGGATCAGGTGGATGCAATCGCGACCATCGCCGGCCTGTCGATCCATCGCTTCGAGCGGATGGACGTGAAGGCGGACGGATATAAGACGCGGACGCGGCGATCGGGCATGCGGCTGGTCGGGTGAAAGAGAAACAGGGCAGAGGCTGGGCGTATCGCAGGCGGCCGCGCGTGGCATCGGACGATACCCGGCAGGCGGAGGCGCCAGCCTTTCGGTCCGACAATGATCTGCATCAGTGGCGTTTTGAATGGGGCATGGTGGCGGCTGTCACGACCGGCACCTTTGCCGCGATGGCGAATATCGACCTGCCTTTGCGCTATTGGCCGTTGGCTCTGTTGCCACCCATTGGCATGCTCATATTTTCGCGATGGACAGCATGCCGCAACCGTCGCCAAGGCAAGCGGTTCAGCCATTATGACGATGATCGGCTGAGCCGCTGAGGGACTTTCAAAACAACCGCATCTGCGCGCCCTCTGGCGGTTGAAACAGGTCGGTGCGCAGGACCAGACGATCGCTGCCCAGGCCGGCGCGGCGGCGGGCGTGGCGAAAGCGGGTGCGGATGAGGTCGGCCCACACGCCCTGACCCTTCATGCGGCTGCCGAAATCGGGATCATTGTCGCGGCCGCCGCGCAGATCGCGGATCATGGCCATCACCTTCCCCGCCCGATCGGGATAATGGTCCGCCAGCCAGGCGCGGAAGAGCGGCGCGACTTCATGCGGCAGGCGCACGGGGATATAGCTGATGTCGCGCGCGCCGGCGGCGGCGACGCGGGCCACGACGCTCTCAATCTCATGATCATTGATGGCCGGGATGATCGGCGACATGTTGGCCGACACCGGCACGCCAGCTTGCGCAAGGCGCGTGATGGCGGCCAGGCGCCGTTCGGGATGCGGCGCGCGCGGCTCCAGCGTGCGGGCGATCTTCGGATCGAGCGAGGTGACGGAAATCATCACGGCGACCAGAGTGTCGCGCGCCAGATCGGCCAGCAGGTCGATGTCGCGCAGGATGCGGTCGGACTTGGTGGTGATGAAGGTCGGATGCCGGGTCTGCGCCAGCACCTCCAGCACCTGCCGCGTGATCCGCCAGTCCTTCTCGATCGGCTGATAGGGATCGGTATTGGTGCCCATGGCGATCGGGCTGACGACATAATTTTTCTTCATCAGCTCGGCGCGCAGCAATGTGGCGGCGTCGGGCTTGGCGAACAGCTTCGTTTCGAAATCCAGACCGGGCGACAGGTCATGATAGGCATGACTGGGCCGCGCGAAGCAGTAGATGCAGCCATGTTCGCATCCGACATAGGCATTGATCGATTGAGAGAAGGCGATGTCCGGCGAAGCATTGCGCGATATGATCGTTCTGGGCGTCAGCGCGGTAACGATCGTCCGCAATTTCGGCGCGGGACCGTCAATCTGCTCCATGGCATCGAGCCAATCGCCATCGGCCTCATTGTGCGTGAGGTTGAAGCGGGTGCTGGTCTGGTTCTGGGTCGCGCCGCGACCATGGATAGCGGACATAGGGCATGAGAACATAAAAAGAACAAATCGACAAGAGCGATAATTCCCATTTCCCGAAGACAGCCATACCGGCGGTTGCAAAGCTTCTTGCGCTGCCCACAGGCTTTCGCAGCATCCCGCCAGCGCGACGCAATTGCTTCTGACCATAAGACATAGTGGGTCGCGGGCCGCTTGCCAGCATGGCCGTTCAGCAGTGAAGGAACGGCTGCGCGCGCCGGATCAACCCCTGCTCCCGGCAAAGGTCAGAAAGCGCTGGTGATGCCGAACTCGCTGGTGAAGCGTCGGTAATCGTACAGCGCGACGTTCGACCCATTGCGCTCATAGCCGATCCGCACATAGGGGGCGAAGCCGTGCACCGTCAGGCTCCGCAGGGTGGCCCCCGTCCGCACGCTGGCAAACCATTCACGACGAGCCGTGCCGAAGAGCGCAAGCGCGGCGTCGCCTTCGGTCCGCTGGAGCGCGGCGGAGGCGAACAAGGTGGTATGGCCAGCTTCCCGCCAGCCAAGCAGGCGGATGCCCCCCGATGCCGTCGCATAACCGGGGTCGCGTGCGGTCTGGCGCGCGGCGTTGAGTGACACGCTCAGGCCACTGCGCGCCGATAACGCCCGCTCTACACCCAGGCTGACGGAATAGAGCGCACCATCCTGCAGGTCATTGAGCTGGTAGTCGGTTGTGGCCGCGCTCACCGAAGCACTCAGCTGCGCTTTTTGGCCCAGCGCATGAATCCAGTCCAGGGTGGCGACATCGGTGTGCATGTAGGATCGCTTGCCGTACCAGCGCCAGCCATGTCCGACCGAAGGGCTGAACCGGTCATGCTGGCGCTGCACTTCCAGCCCCATCAGGGCCGTGACCGTGACGTCGTTATAGGCGCTCTTGCCGTATAAGGTGGCAAGGCTGTTGACCCGGGGCGTCAGGTTGATCCCGGCGCCGACCGGGATTTTCCAATATCCCTCGCCCGACAAATGGATGCCGACCCCTGACTGCGCCCGGGCATCGCGGGAGAGCGTCAGCGGCGCGATGACGGTATCCAGGGTGCGAACCTCGGTTGCCCGGTTGATATTCGTGTCGGGCGCGAGTGCAAATTCCAGTCTCAATCCTGCGCGCTTGTGCGAGCGCAGCGCCGTGTCGAACTGGCCGACCGCGCGGGCCACCTCCGCAGGCAGGCCGGTCGCCTGCACCTGACGCAACTCACGCCGGGCGCCGCCATCATTGCCCATCAGCGCCAGGACGCGGGCCAGTTCCAACCGGACGCGGGCTGCATCGGGCTTTTCGTCGAGCAGCGCGCGCAAGGCCGTCGCGGCCTCGCGATAGCGCGTCAGGCTGGCCAGCAGCATGGCTTTGCGGAATCGGGCTTCGGCGCGCACATCGGCATCGCGGTCCTGGGTCAGGGCGTCGTAGAGACGGATCGCCTCCTCATTGCGCCCTGCGCTCTGGAACCGCTCGGCAACGGCGAAAACCTCGATGGCGGAAAGTTCCCGCGAGGGCGCCGGGGCGGCGGCGGACCTTGCGGGAGATGGTGCGGACGCCAGCGCCAATGGCGCGGCGGCAGCCGCTAGACAGGCAATCACGCCGGGCGACCGTGATTATTTCTGCGTAGCTGCAAAGGCGCCGCTCAGGTTGGTTCCGGCTGCCGCGCCGCCCTGCGGTGCATTGAATACGAAGGTGCCCGCCACTTCTCGCCCCTGCGGACCGTAAAACTGGCCATAGATGGCGCTGCCCATTGCGCCGCCCGCGCTGAAATCGCCCGTCAATATGTTGGAACGGTTGTTGATGACGCCCGAGAAGGCCGTGGATCCGAAGTCGACCAAATCACTGGTGGACGTGTTGCGGCCACTCAGCGCCAGCGCGCCGGTAAAGGTGTCGGAGCCGAAATTGACGGCCAGGCTCGACGTGCCGTTGAGGTCGTAGCGCTGGCCGCTGGCGCCAAGGCCGGTGCCATAAGCAATGCCTTCATAACTGGCCGAGCCGGTTCGGTTGGCAAGGGCATAGTTTGGCGTGGTGAAGCCATAGACGAACCATCGGCTATTCACCGCACCGCCGTAGCTGGCGGGAAGCGAACCCTGCCAATGCCCGAAACTGGCATAGGTCAAAGGCAGTTCGGTGTTGCTGACACCCGGCTGGTAAAGCTCCAGCGTGACATCCTGCGTGCCGTAATAGGCGCTGTTGAAGGTCTTGCGATAGGTCGTGAAGTTCGCCGCGCCCGCCACTTTGTCGGCAATCGTGAACTGACCGCCCGCTTCATCCGAAGAATAGCCCGAATAGAGGAAAGTCTCGCTATTCTGCCAGGTCAGGTTGCCGCCCGAATATTCCGACATGCGGGTGTAGAAAGTCTGTTGCTGGGTCATGTTGGCGAACGACAGGTTGGCCGGAGTGAGTGTGCTGTCTCGTTGGCCGACGATCGAGCCAGTCACGCTCATCCCGCCGGCATTCTGACCGCTGAAGGTTGCGCCCAGTTCCTGCCCGGAAGGGCCGTAGAGGCTGCCGCTCAGGTCGGCTGTGACCGTGCCGTCCCAGCCGCCATAGATGGCGCTGCCGGTGAGAGCGGCGTTGGTTGAAGACAATTGGCCGACCGTCGTCAGTTCGATGCCGCCGCCTGAAGCGCCGCCGCCGTTCACAAGGCCATATTCGGTCAGATAGCTGTGACCGCTGAACACACCCAGCGCGAAATCGATGTCGACCTGGCCGCTGCCCTGGAATGCCTTGGGTTCCACGCCCGGCGCGCTGACGGCGCCGAAAGCCTGAGTGTTGTAGGCGGCGCTGCCCGTGCGTGGCCGCATTGCCGCATCTGTCGGCAGGCCGTAAGTGAAGCTGGTCAACTCCGTGTCCTGCGTCGAACCGCCGCTATTGTTGCGTTGCAACAGCCCCATGCGGACATATTGCGTGACAATATTATTATCATAGCCCTTGGCGATCAGCGTCAGCCTTGCGCCATTGCTGGAGTAGATTGCGTCATAATCATCCGTGGACGTCTGGTCTGCCGGAAGGAATGTCTGCGAATAGCCGTCAACCGAAATGCTGTAACCATTGGTGTTCGCATTATAGGCGATCGCCATCGTGGCGGATTTGGCGCTGCCGCTGATGCCGGTGCCGGTAGCGCGATCCCACACGGCCGACATAGCTGCCGCATCATTCGCGAAACTCTGGCTATATCTGAGGTCTGCGAGCGAGTTGTTGCTTGGCGTCGGGCTAGGCGCCGGCGCCGGTATGCCGCCAACCGATTCGCCCCCGCCGCCACAGGCCGACAGCAATCCGATCATTGCAGTGCATGCCAGCAAACCCTTGTAACGCATTAAAATCCCCCGATTCGATGACCTTGGCTCTCTAGACAAGAGACGTTTTGTCAAGCAAGCGATAGTGACAAAGTGGCGCTGTGAAACGGAAAGTTGTGCTTTCCTGAATCGGGTCTTGGCCTCATCGGCATCCGCGTCAGCTTTGCGCAGCCGCTGTGGGTCCATGGGTGGCCATGATCCGTTCGTCGGCGTTGAGGCGACGTTCGTGCTGGAACATGGGGCTATGAGGGCGCGCAAAAGAACGTCAAATCGCCGCTTCTGCAGGCAGATGAGCGGAGGTATTATCTGATGCGGATCGATTTTTGATCAATTCCGCAAGTCATTGATCTTGCTGGTGACCCCTACGGG
>JAJZTH010000058.1 GCA_021849075.1 Pseudomonadota bacterium
CCGATCTCCCGGTCTGTGATCCGATTGCATCGGATCGACCGCTCTATCTTTTTTGATTTCCCGCATTTTGCGAGCCGCCATCTGTTCCAGATGACTTCAAAATGCCTTAACCCGCAGCGTAGATATCCAGCGGGCGGCCAAGATCATTATGGGCCTGGGCCACCGCCTGAAGGCAGGTCAGCGCGCCCAGGGCATGATCATTGCCCAGCAATTCGCTAACCCGGTCATAGGCGGCATTGGGATCGCGCAGCGCTTCCCCGGTCGCCTGCATCATCAGCGCCTCGTCGGCGGTCATGCGCGCGCAGCAGCAGGGGGCGACCAATATCTTGCGGCTCGATGCGCGCGCCAGTTCCAGCATCATTGCGCGCATCAGCACCAGCGGCCGGCGATAGCTGCGGCCGAACGCGCCCAGCATCGCATTGGCGGCATGGGCGTCATTCACGCCCGCCGTCGCCATCCGCCGCATCACGAACAGGAACAGGCGATTGCCATAGCCGCCCGGAATGGGCCGGGGCAGGTCGAGGGGGGAGGTCTCTCCATAAGCAGCCATAGAATCGCGCCTTCTGCGTTGGTCGGTCAACGCACAATACGCTATTGCGAGTCACTCGCAAGTCTTATTCAGTCCGGTAATTGCTCGTTCAGTCGCAAAATCTCGCCCGCCAGATAGAGCGACCCGCCGATCAGCAATTTGACCGGCGTGCCGCCGGCGGCGTTCGTGACGGCGCGGATCGCTTCGCCCGGTTCGGCATGAGCGGTGCAGCCTATGCCCCATTGGCCGGCAATGGCGGCGAAGCGTTCGGCCGGATGATGTTCATGACCCGGCACCGGCAGGGCGTGGATATGGGCGATCTTGCCGGCGAACGGCGCAAGGAAGGCGTCCACTTCCTTGTTCGCCAGCATGCCGATGATCAGGTGCAGCTTCTGCCCCTCCAACCGGTCGGCGGTGAAATAGGCGCCGATCGCCTCGCCAGCGCCGGCATTATGCCCGCCATCGAGCCAGGCAGTGCTGCCTTCGGGCAGGGGGGCGAGCAGGGGGCCATGATCCAGCCGCTGGAGGCGAGCAGGCCAGTGCGCCCAGAGGGGGGCGGCTTTCAACGCAGCCTCGGGCAGAGGCACCGCGTCCTGATGGCGCAGCATCGCAAAGGCGAGCGCGGCATTTTGCACCTGATGCGCCCCGGCAAGGCGGGGCAGCGGCGTGTCGAGCCGGCCCAGATCGTCGCGATAATGGAGCCGGTCGCGATAGACGGCGGCGTCCCAGCCTTCGCCCTGACCGATCCAAAGGGTGCGGGCGCTGTCGGCCGCAGCCTGCATGATCGGGTGGAGCGCTTCAGGATAGCGCTGCGTCACCAGCGCCGCGCCGGCCTTGGCGATGCCGGCCTTTTCTGCGGCGATCTTTTCCAGCGTGTCGCCCAGAAATGCCTGATGGTCGATGCCGAGTTGAGCGATGCCGCACACCGCCGGGTCGACCAGCACATTGGTTGCGTCCAGCCGGCCGCCAAGCCCGACTTCGATGATACAGGCGTCGGCCGGATGTTCGGCAAAGGCGAGGAAGGCGGCAGCGGTCGTGACTTCAAAGAAGCTGGCGTTCACGCCCTCCGCAATGTCCAGCACCCGCTCCAGATAGCGGGCGAGGGAGGCGTCGCCGATCAACTGGCCGGATACGCGGATGCGTTCATTGAAGCGCACCAGATGGGGGGAGGTGAAGACATGGACGCTTTTGCCATCCGCCTCCATCGCCGCGCGCAGGAAGGCGCAGGTCGACCCCTTGCCATTGGTGCCGGCGACATGGAAGACCGGGGGCAAGGCGCGGTGCGGATCGTCCAGCCGCTCCAGCAGTCGGGTGATGCGCTCCAGCCCCAGCACGTCCGCGCCGGGGGAAAGCGACCAAAGCCGATCGAGTTGCGCCTGCACCTGCGGATCATCCGAAACGGCGTGGTCGGCCATGCGCGCAACTCCCCCTATCGCGCTTTATGTGTCAGTCAGGCGGCGGCGCGCGGCGTCAGATAGCCGATTACGCGGGCCAGCGTATCGCGCAGTTCGCTGCGGTGGACCACCATGTCGAGCATGCCATGGTCCAGCAGATATTCGGCGCGCTGGAATCCTTCGGGCAGCTTTTCGCGGATCGTGCTTTCGATGACGCGCTGGCCGGCGAAACCGATCAGGGCATTGGGTTCCGAAATCTGGATATCGCCCAGCATGGCGTAGCTGGCGGTGACGCCGCCGGTGGTCGGATCGGTCAGCACGACGATATAGGGCAGGCCGGCCGCGTGCAGCTTCTGGATCGCCACGGTCGAACGCGGCATCTGCATCAGGGACAGGATGCCTTCCTGCATGCGCGCGCCGCCGGCGGCGGTGAAGATGACATAGGGGCATTTATGCGCGATCGCGTCGTTCACGCCCTGGATGAAGGCCGCGCCCACGCCCATGCCCATCGATCCGCCCATGAAGGCGAAATTCTGCACGCCCATGACCAGAGGCACATCATCGATCGCGCCGCGCGCGTTGATGAGGGCGTCCTGATCGCCGGTCGAGGCGCGGGCGGCCTTGATCCGGTCGGGATAACGCTTGGAATCGCGGAATTTGAGCGGATCTTCGGGTACATGCGGCGTCGGCAACAGGATGAAGCCGGCGTCGAGTATCTGTTCGAACCGCGCATCCGGGCCGATGCGGCCATGATGGTCGCAGCGCGGGCAGACGGAAAGATTTTCCTCCCATTCCTTGATGAAGACCATTTCCTTGCACGACGGGCATTGATGCCAGAGCGTTTCGGCGGTGGTTTCCTTCTTGGTGAAGGGCAGGGCGTTACGAACGCGGTTGATCCAGCTCATGCGGCGGTCTCCCGGATAGAAGTGGCGAGGGCGGCGCTGAGCGACGCGACGAATTCTTGTACGAAGGGTGCTGCGGCGTCGCCATGGCTGCCGATGATGTCGACAATGGCGGAGCCGACGACGACACCGTCGGCGATGCGGCCGATGGCGGCAGCCTGTTCGGGCGTGCGCACGCCGAAACCGACGGCGATCGGCAGATCGGTGGCGGCCTTCAGCTTGGCGAGCGCCATTTCGATATTCGCCTGCGCCGCCTGCTGCTTGCCGGTGATGCCGGCCACCGCAACATGGTAGAGGAAACCGCTGGCGCCGTTCAGGACGGTGGGCAGGCGCGCCGCATCGGTGGTCGGGGTGGCGAGGCGGACGAGATGGACGCCGACCGCGCGCAGGGCTGGGCCGAGTTCGGCGTCTTCCTCCGGCGGAATATCGACACAGATCACGCCGTCGACGCCGGCGGCCTGACACTGATCGGCGAACCAGGCCGACCCGCGCACCAGCATCGGATTGGCATAGCCCATCAGGATCAAAGGCGTTTCCGGGTGACGGGTGCGGAAATCGGCGGCGAGGGCGAAGACGTCCTTGGTCTTGGTGCCCGAGCCGAGGCTGCGCAGGTTCGCCAGTTCGATCGCGGGGCCATCGGCCATGGGATCGGTAAAGGGCATGCCCAGTTCGATGATGTCCGCGCCGCCTGCGACCAGCGCGTCGAGGATGGCGGGCGTGGCGGCGACGTCGGGATCGCCGGCGGTGACGAAGGTGATCAGCGCGGCGCGGCCCTGCGCCTTGCAAGCGGCGAAGCGGGTGGAGAGGCGGTCGGTCATATAGCTTTGTCTCGTTGAAACGTCGCGATCAGCGCAAAAGTCACTGCCATCGCGCCAGCCCATATCAGAATCTGCCGCATGTCGGACGATTTACCCATTACAGCTTCCAATATAAATCGTGCTGTCAGGAATATCGGAAATCCGATTGCCGCGGTTAGCAAGCCCTTTCGAGGCTTGAACGTCACATCTCCACTCCCAGCGCATCGGCGACGGTGAAGATATCCTTGTCCCCCCGGCCCGAAAGATTGACGATGATGATCTTGTCGGCGTCCAGCGTCGGCGCGACCTGCTCGGCAGCGGCCACGGCATGGGCGGATTCCAGCGCGGGAATGATGCCTTCCAGGCGGGAGAGGGTCTGGAAGCTTTCTAGCGCTTCGTCATCCTTGATCGGCATATATTTCACCCGGCCGATTTCGTGCAGCCAGCTATGTTCCGGGCCGATGCCGGGATAGTCCAGGCCAGCCGAAATGCTGTGCGCTTCGGTAATCTGACCGTCTTCGTCCTGAAGCAGATAGGTGCGGTTGCCATGCAGGATGCCAGACACGCCGCCCGCAAGGCTGGCGGCATGCTTCTTGTCGAGGCCCTCGCCGGCCGCTTCCACGCCGATCATCGCGACTTCGGGGTCGTCCAGAAAGGGGTGAAACAGGCCGATGGCGTTGGAGCCGCCGCCCACCGGGGCGATCAGCATGTCGGGCAGGCGGCCTTCCGCCTCCAGCATCTGGGCGCGGGCTTCCTTGCCGATGATCGACTGAAAATCGCGGACCAGTTCCGGATAGGGATGCGGGCCGGCGGCGGTGCCGATGATGTAGAATGTGTCATGCACGTTCGACACCCAGTAACGCAGCGCGTCGTTCATCGAATCCTTGAGCGTGGAGGAGCCGGAATGGACCGGGATCACTTCTGCGCCGAGCAGCTTCATGCGGAAGACGTTGGGCTTTTGCCGTTCGACATCCTTGGCACCCATGAAAATCTTGCATTCCATGCCGAACAGGGCGGCGACGGTCGCGGTGGCGACGCCATGCTGGCCCGCGCCGGTTTCGGCGATGACCTTCTTCTTGCCCATGCGGCGGGCGAGCAGCGCCTGACCGATGCAATTGTTGATCTTGTGCGCGCCGGTGTGGTTCAGTTCCTCGCGCTTGAGGTAGATTTTCGCGCCCTTGCCGGCAGGGGCCTTGGCGCGCAGGGCTTGGGTCAGCCGCTCCGCATAATAAAGCGGGTTGGGGCGGCCGACATAGGTGCGCAGCAGTTCGGCAAATTCGGCGTCGAAGGCCGGATCGGCCTTGGCCTCCTTATAGACTTTCTCCAGCTCCAGGATGAGCGGCATCAGCGTTTCGGCGACATAGCGGCCGCCAAATGCGCCGAAATGGCCATTATCGTCAGGCTGGCTGCGCAGGCTGTTGGGCAGAGTTACGGTATCGGTCATGACTATCTTTCCAAGGGCAATATGGGGCGTTCGCTTTCGGTTCGGGAAGCGATCAGCGCCATCGTCCTTCGATGCGCACGGCAGGGGCGTTCAGCGTCAACATGGCTGAACCGCTTTGCAGAAGGCCATGATCTTGTCCACACTCTTGATGCCCGGCGCGCTTTCCACGCCCGAAGAAACATCGATCAGCGGCGCGCCGGTGATGCGGATGGCCTCTGCCACATTGTCGATGCCCAGGCCGCCGGACAGGCCCCATGGCGCGGGAATGGCAAGGCCGCGCAGCAGCGTCCAGTCGAAGCGAAGGCCCATGCCGCCCGGCAGCGCCGCGCCATCAGGCGTCTTGGCGTCGAACAGCAGCCGGTCGACCGCACCGACATAAGCATTGGCAGCATCGATGTCGGCGCGGGTCTTGACCGAAATCGCCTTCCAGACGGGCAGGCCGAAACGCTGGCGGATGGCGGCGGCGCGTTCGGGGCTTTCCTTACCATGCAGCTGGAAGGCGCTGAGCGCGCCGGTGTCGGCGAGGCGGGTGAGTTGCGCATCGTCCGCATCGACCACCACGGCGACCCGATCGACATGGGCGGGAACAGCGGCGGCGAGCGCTGCGATCTGGTCCGGCTCCACATGGCGCGGGCTTTTGGGGAAATGGACGAAGCCGACATGGCTCGCCCCCGCCTGAACGGCTGCGCCCAGCGTTTCGGGCGTGGAAAGGCCACAAATCTTGATCGCGAGTCGGGACATGGCTGGGGCTTTAGCGGCGAAGGGCGGGGAAGTCATATGGCCGGCGAGATCGGAATGGGCTGGGTCAGGTCCATGTCGTGCAGCGCCAACCACTGGTCGGCATGCGTGATGCAGGCTTTGCCCAGAAAATCATCCAGCGTGGCCATGATCTGCGCGTCGCTCATCGTTGCGGGATTGAGCGGTGCGTGCCAATGAAGTTCGAAATGCGGGCCATGGGTACGGACGAGGTAGAAGGGCAGGAATTGCGCGCCGACCTTGCGCGCGAGGCGCAGGGCGATCGACAGATTGCCCGACGGCTCCAGCGGTCGGCCGAAGGTCGGGAACCAGACCTGCCGGTCGCGCCGTTCGTCCGCCAATATATAGAGGGTGGCGCGGTCCTTCTGGGTCAGATGCTTGAGCACGCCGCGCGCTGCGCCTTCACCGCCGATCGCCTCGCCCATGTAACTGGAGCGGGCCTTCTTGAGCTGGGCGGCGGTTTTCGGATCTTCGGGCGCTTCATAAACGCCAAGGCCGGGGCGATCGGTCGACCATTTGATATGGGCGGCGAGCAGATCCCAATTGCCCAGATGCGCGGTGAAGGCGATCATCGGGCCGGGACCGTCCAGCACCGCTTGATACGCCGCCTTGTCGATCACGGTGACATGGGCGTCGTTCACCAGCCGGTCGATATTGGCGAGTTCGGCCATGGTGCGGCCGATATTGACCCAGCGGCGGGTGAGGATCGCTTCGGCCTCCGCTTGCCGCAGGTCGGGCCGCAGCATCGCCAGATTGGCGCGGGCGCGGGCATCGCGCAGCTTCATCGTGGGGCGGGCGATGTTGGCGGACAGCCAGCCGCCAAGCCAGGAAGCGATCGGCGCAGGCAGGTGGCGCATCAGGAAGAAGAGAAAGGGGTTGGAGAGCATCGTCCAAGCGTCATACAGCAGCGGGTGAGGCGGTAAAGGGGCGCAGGTGACGGCGATGATGTGGGTGTGGATCGGCCTTCAGGCGCTGACCTTGTTGGGCGTGGTCAATTATTGGCGGCATCTGCCGAGCGACCGCCGGCAGGAGGCACCCGACGGCGTGGTCGTGATCCTGAGCGTGCGGGACGACTGGGAGGACGGCGCGGCGCTGATCGCCCGGCTGAAGGCGCAGGGTGCGGTTTTCCGGCTGGTGATCGCGACGTCTGGGGCGTGTCCGGCGGCGGAGGCGCTGGCGGCGCGGGAAGGCGGCTGGGTGCAGATCGTCGCGGCGGGAATCGCGTGCGACGAGGGGCAGAAGGTCCATAAACTGCGCGCGGCGCTGCGGGCGTTGCGGCCCGACGACAAGTGGCTGGTCTTCATCGATGCGGACATAGAGCCGCCGGCGCGGCTGGTGGGGCGGCTGCTGTTTCCGCTGGTGCGGGGGAAGGCGGATATCGCCACCGGATATCGGCTGCTGTTGCCGGAGCGGGGCATGATGGCGGCGCTGGTCGGGGCGGTGGAGATGCAGCTGGCGACTTTGCCGCGCCTTGCCAGTGCGACCATGCCCTGGGGTGGGGCGATGGCGTTGACGCGGGCAGTGGCGGACCGGCTGGATCTGGATGCCGCGCTGGCGGGGCGATTGTCCGACGACATGAGCATCGGCCTGGCGGGATGGCGCGCGAAGTTGCGGCTGCGGCCGGTGCGGGATTTGCTGGTGGCCAGTCCGCTGGCGGGGAGGACGGCCGATCTGCTGGGCTTTGGCGTGCGGCAATATCGGCATATCGCGACCAACAGCATCGGCATGTGGGCGCTGGCGACCGGGGTGGTGGCGGTCCAGTCGATGGCCTGGAGCTGGGCGTTGCTGGCGGGCGGCTGGCCGGCGGTGGCCGTCGGCTATGGCGTGGCGTGGGGGCGGGCGCTGGCCCGGCGGTTGATTATCGCCGGCGTGCTGGAGCCGGCGCAGGCGGACGCGGCGCGGCGGTCGCTGGTCTGGGACATGGTTGCGCCCTTTGCGGTGACATGGGCGCATTTGGCGGTGCAATTGATGGCGGCGATGTCGAACCGGATTATCTGGGGCGGCTGGACCTATCGGGTCCGGGGTGGCCGGGTGGTGGACATGGAGCGGAGCGCTTAACTTCGCACATTTCCCGCCGAATTGGACATTTCAGAACAAAATCTGGACATTTTATGTCGCGGGGTTTGGTTGGGTCGGGGGGCTGATCGCTTCTCGACTGCGCTCGAAGCGAATGGGCGCAAGGATAGCGCGAGACGCCCGAATAGGACAGGGCGGCGGAACTGGCGGCTTTGGGTGGTTTCCTGCCATAAGCCCCTCCCCTTCAGGGGAGGGGTTGGGGTGGGGAGCGTCGCGTCAGCGACGCTTTACACCGATAGATTGTAAGCTCGCTGCGCGGGACTGTCAGGATTTCCGTGTGTGGCCGGGCGGTTGATCATCAGGCCGCCATGGCTCTGATGAAACGTTCGCCGAAGATCACGGCAAATTGCGC
>JAJZTH010000030.1 GCA_021849075.1 Pseudomonadota bacterium
TTCGGGGCAGGCGGTCGGGCAATTGCTGCTGGGCGCCAGCGGTGCGTTGCCGGTGGTGCCATTCCAGATCGCCTCCATCCTCATTTCCCTGGCCATCATCCCGCTCTGCCTGACCCGCAGCAGCGCGCCCGCGCCGGTCGATGCCCAAGCCTTCACCATCCGCGCCCTTTATGCCGCCTCACCGCTCGGCACGGTCGGCTCGGTCGCGACCGGGCTGATGCTCGGCGCCTTCTATGGCATGGCGGCGGTGCATGTGCGCCGGCTGGGGCTGGATCTTGGCGCGACCGCCAGTTTCATGATGATCGTCATCCTGGGCGGCGTCGCGCTGCAATGGCCGCTGGGGCGCCTGTCGGACCGGCTCGACCGGCGCCGGGTGATCGTCGGCTGCTTCGCCGCGACGCTGGCTGTCTGCACGGCGCTGGCGATGCTGGCGTCAGGTGGCCCGCTGCTGCTGGCGCTTGGTGCCCTGTTTGGCGGCCTCAGCTTCGCCCTTTACCCGCTCTGCGTCGCGCACTGCAACGACCGGTTGCTGGCGACCGAGCGGGTTGCGGCGAGCGGGCGGCTGGTGCTGCTCTATTCGGTTGGCGCGGCGATCGGCCCGCTCGGCGCTGCCCTGCTGATGAGCCTCACACCGACGAGCGGGCTTTTCCTCTTCATCGCCCTGTGCGCCGGCGCCACCCTGGCCTTCGGCTTCTGGCGCCAGGCGGCGACCCCACCTGTGCCGGTGCCCGACCAGCAGGAATTCCAGATCGTGCCGCGCACTACGCCGATGGCCTCGCTGCTCGATCCCAATACCGTAGACGGATAGACCTGATGACCGCTTCCGCCATTTCCACCACCCCTGCCCCGGCGCAGGCTGACCAAGCAACCCTGCGTCGCGCGATCGCCGCGTCGGCGCTGGGCAATGCCACCGAATGGTTCGACTATGGCATCTACGCTTATGGTGTCACCTATATTTCCGCAGCGCTCTTTCCGGGCGAGGTGGACGATGCCGTTCTGTTTGCGCTGGCGACCTTCGCCATTTCCTTCCTTGTCCGACCGCTCGGTGGCTTGTTCTGGGGACCGCTGGGTGACCGGCTGGGGCGCAAGTCGGTGCTGGCGCTGACCATATTGCTGATGTCGGGCGCGACGCTGGCCGTGGGGCTTATCCCCTCCTATGCGCAGATCGGCTGGGCGGCGCCCATGCTACTCATCCTCCTGCGCATGGTACAGGGCTTTTCCACTGGCGGCGAATATGGCGGGGCCGCGACCTTCATGGCCGAATATGCGCCCGATGACCGGCGCGGCTTCTATGGCAGCTTTCTGGAATTCGGCACGCTCGCCGGCTTCTCCTTCGGCGCAGCGCTGATGCTGGGCTTCTCGTTGCTGCTGGGCGATGAGGCGATGCATGCCTGGGGCTGGCGCATTCCCTTCCTCGTGGCCGCGCCCATGGGCCTGATCGGGATGTATCTGCGCTCGAGAATGGAGGATACGCCGGTCTTTCGCGAACAGGCGGCCGAAGGCAGCGGATCCCCACCGCTCGCCCGGCTGCTGCGCGACCATAAGCGGCCGATACTGGTCGTGGGCGGGCTGGTCGTTGCGCTCAACGTCGTCAACTATACGCTGCTCAGCTACATGCCGACCTATCTGCAGCGCCGCATCGGCCTGTCTCCGGACGAGGCGCTGGTGGTGCCGATCATCGGCATGCTCTTCATGATGCTCTTCCTGCCGATCGCCGGCCATATGTCCGATCGGGTGGGCCGGCGTCCGATGTGGCGGCTGTCGCTGATCGGCCTGTTGGTCGGTGTGGTCCCGCTCTACATGTTGATGGCGACGGGGCTGATCGGTGCGATCGTCGGCTTCGTCCTACTCGGCCTGCTCTATGTACCGCAACTGGCGGCGATTTCGGCAACCTTCCCGGCGCTGTTTCCCACCGCCGCGCGCTTCGCCGGCTTCGCCATTGCCTATAATCTGTCGACGTCGCTGTTCGGCGGCACCGCGCCGGCGATCGGCAGCGCGCTGATCGGCGCGACCGGCAATGAACTCATGCCGGCCTTCTACATGATGGCAGGCTGCATCATCGGCCTGATAGCGCTCCGCTTCATGCCGGAAACGGCCGGTCGATCGCTCCACGACGATCCGTTCGCGGTGGGCGCTACTGTATGACCAGCCCGTTCTCCATAGCCCCGCACAGCTTTCAGACCCTTATTCGTGGCTATGTCGAGCATGGCTGGCTGCAGGCGCTGACCGGATTACTGCTGCTCGCTGTATTGGCCTGGGTGGCTAACTGGGTCGCCAAGCGTATTGTCCTGACCCTGCTGCTGCGATTGATCGGTCATTTGCCGTTCCGGATCGAGTCCAGGCATATCGGCGCCGTCGTCGCGCGTTTGTCCAACATCGTGCCTGCGCTGATCATCCAGTCGGGGATCGTCGCTGTCCCGCATCTGCCTGCCAGGCTGGCAAGCTTCATCGCCGGACTGTGTGCCGCCTTCATCATCCTGACGCTGGCCATCGCCTTGAGCGGCCTGCTGACGCTTGGCAACGACCTTTATCAGCGCCGCCCTGATGCCGCGAACCGGCCGATCAAGGGCTATGTGCAGGTGGCCAAGCTACTAATCTACGGAGCGGCGAGCATCCTGATTATCGCGGCGCTGATGGACCAGTCGCCCTTGCTGTTGCTGTCGGGGCTGGGGGCGATGGCCGCCGTGCTGATGCTGGTATTCAAGGACACGATCCTGTCGTTGGTCGCATCCGTCCAGATCGGCTCCAACGACATGATCCGGGTGGGCGATTGGATCGAAATGCCGCAGCTCAATGCAAATGGCGACGTGGTCGATATAGCTCTGCACACAGTAAAGGTTCAGAATTTCGACAAGACGATCACCACCATCCCGACGCATCGTTTGATCAGCGAAAGTTTTCGCAATTGGCGCGGCATGCAAGAGTCGGGTGGCCGTCGCATCATGCGCGCCTTGATGATCGATCAGGGCAGCGTCGCCTTTCTCGACGAAGCAGGGCTGGCGGCGGTTTCGCGCTTTGGCCTGCTTCGGGACTATCTTCGCGACAAGCAGGAGGATCTGTCACGCTGGAACCTGGATCTCGCCAACGATAATGCGCTGGACAGCCGTCGGCTGACCAACATCGGTACATTTCGCGCCTATGTTCTCGCTTATCTGTCCGCGCAGCCGAATGTCCGCGACGACCAGACCCTGCTGGTGCGGCAATTGGCACCGAGTGAATTTGGGCTGCCACTCGAAATCTATGCCTTCACCAGCACAACCGCTTGGGCCGTTTATGAAGGCATACAGGCCGACATATTCGACCACCTGATTGCCATCCTCCCCGAGTTCGGGCTGCGCCTGTATCAACGGCCAGCTGGCAATGATCTGACATTTTCAAGGCATCGCGAGGAGCGATCGATCGAAAGATCATCGGCGGTTGGCTAACACCAACTTACTTGAGAAATGTCATGCTGATCTCCATCGCGGCGCTTGCTACCGCCATCCTTCCTACACTGTGGCTCACGTTCGCCGGCTTCGCCATCGCTGGGCTGATCTGCCTAGTCGCGACGCTGGTCGGCGCATCGGCTGAGGGCTGATCGGTGCGCATACGCTCGCTCACGCCCCGCCGTATCCGCGCCCTGATGCGTCGTCACGGCCCCGAGGCGCTGGTCTGGCGGCGGCGGGTTGCCATCCTCGCCGGAGCGATCCTGACCGGGCTCGTGGCCCTGCTTTTCGCGCATCTTTCCGATCTTGCTGGCGAGACATTTCTCCACATCATCGCACGATGGTGGTGGGCGCCCCTGATCGCCAGCCCGCTCGGGTTCGCTAGTATCGTGTGGCTGACGCGGCGGCTCGCACCGGCCGCCGCCGGCTCGGGCATGCCGCAGGTCATGGCGGCATCGCGCGATCCCGATCACGGCCTCGACCGGCTTATCTCGGCGCGCACCGTGATCGTCAAGTTCGTGCTGACCATCGCGGCTGTGCTGTTCGGCGCCTCGGTCGGGCGCGAGGGGCCGACCGTCCAGCTGTCGGCGGCAATCATGGGCTATGCACACCGGATGCTCGCCATCCCACTGCGCGCTTCGGTCTATATTGCCGGTGGGGCGGCCGGTGTTGCCGCAGCGTTCAACACACCACTCGCCGGGATCGCCTTCGCGATCGAGGAGCTTGCTGCGGCCTATGAACAGCGCATGTCGCTGCTGGTGATGGCGGCCGTGCTCATCGCCGGCATGGTGAGCCTCGGACTCGCGGGCGACTATGTCTATTTCGGGGTCATGCGCCAAACATTGAGCGTGCGGGAAGCGATGATCGCAGCGCCTGTGGCAGGTTGCCTGGGTGGGCTCGCCGGCGGAACCTTTTCGCGATTGATGCTCGCTGCAGGCGCAACGGCGTGGGCACCAATGGCGCGGCTGCGCAAGAGGCCCGTGCTGCTTGCCAGTGCGTGCGGGTTGGTCGTGGCCATCACCGGCGTCGCGACGGGCCTCACCTGGGGCACGGGCTATCAGACCGCTAACGCGGTAATCGCTGGTGCCGACGTTCCCCTGTGGTTTGGCGGCACCAAGCTGGTCGCGACGCTCGCAACTGCCATCTCGGGGCTCCCGGGCGGTATTTTTGCGCCGTCGCTGTCGGTGGGCGCCGGCATTGGCGACATGCTGCGCTCGGTATTTCCGGGCTATCCGTCGGGTGCGATCGTACTGCTCGGCATGATCGCCTATTTCACAGGTGTCGTCCGAGCGCCGCTCACCGCGGTGATCATTATCTCGGAGACCACGGCGAGCCGCGGACTACTGCTGCCACTCCTCGCCACCGCGCTGATCGCCGACTTCGCCGCGCAGCTCGTGTGCAAGGAACGGCTCTATCATGGACTGTCGCGGCGGTTCGAAATGAAACCTTCTCCAGCCGAGGACGTACCGGCGGAACGCCGCTAGCGACTATTCCTCTTGGCCGGATGTGCCCGGTGGCCTACTCCGCTTGAACGTCCGCTAAAGTTGGTGGGTTCAACGGGTGGCGGCAACACTTTAATCTTTTGAGGAAGATGGAGTGTCGCGATGAAGCAGCGTCGTCGGATCTATTACACGGCCAGCCAGCGAGCGGAGATATGGGATCGCTGGCAGCGCGGGGAATCGATGAGTTCGATCGGGCGAAGGTTTGATCGAGAGTCATCGTCGGTATTTTCGGTAATTTCGCCGACCGGCGGTATCCGGCCCGCCGATCGCAAGCGTGGCAGTCGTGCGCTGAGCCTTGCCGAGCGGGAGGAGATATCGCGAGGCCTGAGCGTCAGGGAACCCTTGCGTGCGATAGCACGGCGACTGGGTCGCTCGCCCTCGACGATCAGTCGCGAAGTCGGGCGTAATGGTGGTGTGGCACGGTATCGTGCCACCACCTCCGATCAGGCGGCATGGGATCGTGCTCTGCGGCCCAAGCCCTGCAAGCTGGCTTGCTCGCCGTCACTGGCACAGGCAGTATCGGCCAAGCTGCGCCGTAAATGGTCACCGGAACAGATTGCGGGGTGGCTCAGGCGCAGCTTTCCCAAGGAGCCCCATAGGCAGGTGTCGCACGAGACCATCTACAGAAGCCTGTACATACAGGCGCGCGGGGTTCTGAAGAAAGAACTGCTGGAGCATCTGCGCGCCCGACGGACCATCCGCAGGTCGCGGCACGCCAGCCTCAAGCGCAACGGGCTGGGACAGATCAAGGATGCCGTGTCGATCAGTGAGCGGCCCGCCTCGGTCGAGGACCGCGCCATTCCCGGCCATTGGGAAGGCGATCTGATCGGAGGTGTGAAGAACAGCTACATCGCCACGCTGGTCGAACGGCATTCGCGCTATGTGATGCTGGTCAAGGTCGCCAACAAGGACACCAGGAGCGTCGTGTCGGCGCTGATCAGGCAGACGCAGCGCCTGCCGCGCGAACTCTACAAGTCGCTCACCTGGGATCGCGGCAAGGAACTGGCCGATCATCCGCGCCTCTCACTGGCTACCGATGTCGAAGTCTATTTCTGCGACCCGCAATCGCCTTGGCAGCGTGGCTCCAACGAAAACACCAACCGCCTGCTGCGACAATATTTCCCCAGAGGAACCGATCTGTCGCTATACAGCCAGGCCAAGCTGAGTGCCGTCGCACGGCAACTCAACGAACGACCAAGGAAAACGCTCGAATATCAAACGCCCGCTGAGCGTTTTCAAGCTTGTGTTGCCGCCACCCGTTGAACCCACCTTACATGTCGCATCGGACGCGGGCGTTCTCCTATCGGCCATCCCAGTCGCCCCATGAGATAAACAGGCGCGATCCCTGAACGTCGGCATTTGATAAGACCCGCCATTTGCCATGTCGCCGGTGAACGGCAGAAATGTCCCAGGCCCGGTCATAAACGGACTGACCGCTAATGGGTGCATTGCTGCCTTCCCATCCTCGCCATCCAGCTGCCAAATTCCAATGCCTAAGCACTCATGATTGACCTGCCTGGGTCTGAGTTACTCCGTTACGAATGCGAACCGAGAGCTGCGCTTCAGCAGCCGGTAGCGCGTATTATCCGTCTGCACGATTGCCCCCTCGGCGATAGCGCTGGGTGAAGAACGGACCGTGGAGGTGCAAACGGATCGACCGTCAGGGAAACGCTGCCGGCGATCATTTGAAATTAGCCCCACGAGCCGGACTTGTGGCCGAGTTGGATCGAAACATGCTGTCGAGTAGACTGGCGTCCAATCATCGAGGTCAGCGTCATATTCGCCCGACTTGGAGGTGCGGTTTTTACCTGCGCTAGACATCGGTCGACGATTTCGGATTATCGAGGGGCTTTGCGGTAACTTCGCCAAGCACCCTAGCAACAAGCGCCCAAGGGCCATCCCCACGGGGATGGGATGCGACCCTTACATTTCGGACGAAACTCGGCACGCGAAGGGTCGGAGTCTCCCTCTGCGTGATGGAGGCAGTATAAGACCCGACATCAGCCACGGTGCTGACGTTGGTCACATCCATGCGACCAAGCTCGAACGCTGCCTGCTCGTCACCGCCCGGCCAAATTTCAATCCGCACGACCATCATCCTGGAATGACGTCGCTGAAACTCTTTGGCGGCTTTACTCGCTTGAAATCCGGAGCAAATACCTCTGCTGTGACTTGTCGGCGAAATTCGCGAAGGGTGCGAAACGCTTCCAGCATAGCAATTATCTGTCCCTCTGCAGAACTCTCCGTCCATCGTCGAAGGAAGGTCTTGAAGCCGATGCCTTCAGCCACCTCAATCCGAAGTTCGTCGAAGAGTGCATACGCGTCGCCTTCCGCGCGAAGCCAAGAAGGCTTAACCTGGGCCTCCTCATGGAATAACGTTTCTGGGCTACTACGTGGTCGATAGTCGGTCTTCTCTATGACCACGCCGCGGAGGCGCCGATTCAGGGCGTTCGCGGCATTCCGATAAAGGCGGAGCTTTTCCGCCTCACTTGTCGGACTGGATTCTAGGTTCCTCCACTTAATGGTGACGGTCCCGGACGTTACGCTTCCAGCATCGTCGAGCGTCCCCCAACTAATTTCCGAGACGAGCCGCTGACTGTTTCTTCTCACAGTTATGAGGCCGATCTTTGCGCCCGGAGGCAGTGCTCCGACCCCATCCGGTCTGAAAGGCGACGTCACGTACTCGTAACTTAAAAAGTCGGTTTTCATTGCGTGGACCTGAATGTGCGGCGCGTCGCCTCAGGCATCAAGAATGCCAAACTGGAGGAGGGCCCCCACGATGCGTGCGCAAGGCGTTTGTCTTGAGACGTGTCAGCGACGAGATTCATCTTGAGCCTCCCACTATTTTCCGTTGCGTCGGCTTTTCGAAGCGATGGCCGACATTCCCTACGGCCCATGAGGATCAGCACGATGAACGCCCCTTCCCAAACGAGCGTGGGGGTGAGGCTATTCTCTAGGAAGTGTCGGTCCGACCTGCCTATCGAGCGTGCTAACACATAGCGCCATATATGGCGTGGCTATATATGGCGTTGCCGTGATTGCAAGTATTTCGTTGAACGGCCAAGTGTACAGCACGGCCCAAAAGAAACTCGCGGCGACCATTCGCAGCCTTAGAGAAGCCAAAGGCGTTTCTCAGGAGCGATTCGCGCAACTCGCAAACGTGGAACGCGCTCGTTACGGACGTATCGAGCGAGGGGAGCTCAACATCTCGCTCAACGTCCTATTTGCATTAGCGGCCGGCTTGGGTGTGAAGCCTTCCGAGATCCTCGGAGAGATCGAGCTCAAAGATTGTCAGCCTGGTTCGGTGGACCTTGAACCTGAAGCCTCGCAAACATAGCTTGATTCTGCGGGCTGAGCGGGCCCGGCGCAGAGCGCCGGGTCCAAGGTTCTCTCAGCTTCCGTTGCGCATGGCAGGGTGATGCGCCGCGCTGAGTTGAAGGCTCAGCGCCTCACCCTGCCTTACTCGAAGTTGGCCTAGGGACTGTGCCAACGGAAGGTGAAGTGATTCGGAGGAGAAAGAGGGTGACCGGAAAAGCCTTCAACATTTTCGGCCTGTCGATGATCACCCGGATGCTCGCGCAGCAATGCGATCTGGAGCCGGGCGAGGTGGTCTGGCAGGGCGGCGACGTCCATCTGTATTTGAACCATGCGGAACTGGTGGAGGCGCAGATGAGTCGCGCGCCCGCCGGCGCGCCAAAGCTGCGGATCAATCGGCGGCCTTCGAGCATTTTCGATTACAGGATCGAGGATTTCGAGGTGGTCGATTATGCGCCGCAGGCCCATATTTCCGCGCCTGTCGCGGTCTGATGCGACAGCAGTTGCACCAGTAGAAAGGAAATTGGGACAGCAAGGCTTGCCTTGTGGCGCGTTGAAATATAATATCTGCGGTAAGCAATATTATTGCAATGCATCATAGGAGGCAGGATGAGCGATCCCGATGGAATCGCGGGCATGGAAGGACAGGCGGGGCGTAATCTGCCGCCGCTGAAACTGCATGTGCCCGAGCCGCCGGCGCGGCCGGGCGAGAGCGCCGACTTCACCCATTTCGACATTCCCACCGCCGGCGCGCAGCCGCGCCCGGATGAGGCTGCGCAGCCCGCCGACATGCGCGACATGGCCTATGGCCTGGTGCGCGTTCTGGATGAGGATGGCCAGGCGGTCGGTCCGTGGAACCCGCGGCTGCCGACCGACACATTGCTGGCGATGCTGCGATATATGGCGCTGACCCGCGCGTTCGACGGGCGCATGTTCCGGGCGCAGCGGCAGGGCAAGACCAGCTTCTACATGAAGTCCACCGGTGAGGAGGCGGTGTCGATCGGCGCGGCGCTGGCCCTGTCGCGCGATGACATGTGCTTTCCCAGCTATCGCCAGCAGGGCATTTTGATCGCGCGCGACTGGCCCATCATCGACATGATGAACCAGATCTACTCCAACAAGGGCGACCGGCTGAAGGGCCGCCAGCTGCCCATCATGTATTCGGCGCGGGAGGCTGGATTCTTCTCCATCTCCGGCAATCTGACCACCCAATATCCCCAGGCGGTGGGATGGGCGATGGCGAGCGCGGCCAAGGGCGACACCCGGATCGCGGCGACATGGTGCGGCGAAGGATCGACGGCGGAGGGCGATTTCCATTCGGCCTGCACCTTTGCCAGCGTCTATCGCGCGCCCGTCATCATGAATGTCGTGAATAACCAATGGGCTATCAGCAGCTTTTCAGGTTTCGCCGGAGCGGAATCGACCACCTTTGCCGCCCGCGCGATCGGCTATGGCATTGCGGGCCTGCGGGTCGACGGCAATGATGTGCTGGCGGTCTATGCCGCGACGCGCTGGGCCGCGGATCGGGCGCGGGCCAATGGCGGGCCGACGCTGATCGAGCATTTCACCTATCGCGTCGAAGGGCATAGCACATCGGATGATCCGACCGCCTATCGCTCCGCCGAGGAAAGCAGCTTGTGGCCGCTGGGCGATCCGATCGCGCGGCTGAAGGCGCATTGCATTGCGCTCGGCATCTGGGACGAGGAACGTCACGCCGCGATGGACAGGGAACTGGCTGAACTGGTCCGCGACGCTGCGCGCGAGGCGGAGAAGAACGGCATCCTTGGTCACGGCCTGCATCACCCGATGGAAAGCATGTTCGAGGATGTGTTCGAGGAGATGCCCCGGCATTTGAAGGAACAGCAGAGCCAAATGCTCGACGAATGGAAGGCGGCCGGGCTGTGAGCGTGAGCCGCATTCTTGCCGTCATCCCAGCGGAAGCTGGGATCTCATTTTTCTTCTGCGCGACCTCTCCAGAAAGAGAGATGCCAGCCTTCGCTGGCATGACGGAGGTTTTTCATGGCTGACAGCATTGTTGAGGCTCAAACAGACACCAGCCAGATGAACATGATCCAGGCGATCAACAGCGCCATGGACGTGATGATGGCGCGCGATCCCGATGTGGTCGTGATGGGCGAGGATGTCGGCTTTTTCGGCGGCGTGTTCCGCGCCACCGCCGGGTTGCAACAGAAATATGGCAAGAACCGCGTATTCGACACGCCGATCACCGAATGCGGGATCATCGGCGTGGCGGTGGGCATGGGGGCCTATGGCCTGCGGCCGGTGCCGGAAATCCAGTTTGCCGACTATATCTATCCCGCGCTGGACCAGCTGGTCAGCGAAGCGGCGCGGCTGCGATACCGTTCGGCGGGCGAGTTTATTGCGCCGATGACGGTGCGCTCGCCCTTTGGCGGCGGCATTTTCGGCGGCCAGACGCACAGCCAGTCGCCTGAAGGCATCTTCACCCATTGTTCGGGGATCAAGACGGTGATCCCGTCCACTCCCTATGACGCCAAGGGGCTGTTGATCGCCGCAATCGAGGATAATGATCCCACGCTCTTCTTCGAACCCAAGCGCATCTATAATGGCCCGTTCGATGGCCATTATGACACGCCGGCCAAAAGCTGGGCGGGGCATGAAGATGCGCAGGTGCCGACCGGCTATTACCGCATCCCGCTGGGCATGGCGCGGATCGCGCGGGCGGGGGAGGCGCTGACCATCCTATGCTATGGCACGATGGTCCATGTGGTCGAAAATACGGTCGCCGCCATGGGCATCGATGCCGAGATTGTCGACCTGCGCAGTCTGGTGCCGCTGGATATCGATGCGATCGAGGCGTCGGTGAAGAAAACCGGCCGCTGCCTGATCGTGCATGAGGCGACGCGGACGTCCGGCTTTGGCGCGGAATTGCTGGCGCAGGTGCAGGAGCGTTGCTTCTATCATCTCGAAGCGCCGATCGAGCGCGTCACCGGTTTCGACACGCCCTATCCGCACAGTCTGGAATGGGCCTATTTCCCCGGCCCGGTGCGTATCCGCGAGGCCATTACCAAGATCATGCGGGACTGAGCATCCCGCACCCCTTCCGTTCGTTTCGAGCGAAGTCGAGAAACGGAAGCGCCACAATATGACAAGCGTGTCTCGACTTCGCTCGACACGAACGGAGAGTAAGATGGCCCTTTTCACGTTCAAGCTGCCCGATATCGGCGAAGGCATTGCACAGGCCGAAATCGTCGGCTGGCATGTCAGGGTCGGCGATCGGGTCGAGGAAGACCAGCCGATCGCCGACATGATGACCGACAAGGCGACGGTCGAAATGGAAAGCCCGGTCGCGGGGACCGTGGTGCGGCTGGCCGGCGAACCGGGCGATCAGGTGTCGATCGGGTCGATGCTGGTGGAGATCGAGGTTGAGGGTGAAGGCGAAGGCGAAGCCACGGCGTCGGCCACCACGGCGCCTGCTGTGGTGGCGCCTTTGCCAAGTGAGGGAGTGGTGCCCACATCCGTTCGCGCTGAGCCTGTCGAGCCGCAGGCGACCGAAGGTCAACCGCCGTCTTTTTCTGCCGAGCCTGAGAAAGAGGAAGTGCAGGGCTTCGACAAGCTCAGCCCGAACGGTGGAAGGGATGAGCCATCTATTCGCGCCGAACCCATCCTCGCATCCCCCGCCGTCCGTGCGCGGGCGAAGGAACTGGGCGTCGATCTGGCGCAGGTGAAGCCGGCGGGCGATCATGTGCGCCATTCGGATCTCGACGCTTTCCTGCTCTACGGGCAGGGGCAGGGCTATCGACCCGCCGGGCGCAGCGCCAGGCGCGCGGACGAGCAGGTCAAGGTCATCGGCATGCGCCGTCGCATTGCCGAGAATATGGCCGCGTCCAAACGGCATATCCCCCATTTCACCTATGTCGAGGAAATCGACGTCACGGCGCTGGAGGCGCTGCGCGAGCAGCTCAACGCCGGGCGGGGGGCGCGGCCCAAGCTGACAATGCTGCCTTTGTTGATCGTGGCGATGTGCAAGGCGCTGCCCGATTTTCCGATGCTTAACGCCCGCTATGATGATGAGGCGGGCGTGGTGACGCGCCATGGATCGGTACATCTGGGGATGGCGACGCAAACCGACGCCGGGCTGATGGTGCCGGTGATCCGCGACGCGCAGGACCGCAATGTCTGGCAACTGGCCACAGAGATCCGCCGCCTGGCCGAAGCCGCGCGGACCGGCAAGGCGAAGTCGGAGGAACTGTCCGGCTCCACTTTGACGCTGACGTCGCTCGGGCCGCTGGGCGGCATTGCGACGACGCCGGTCATCAACCGGCCCGAAGTGGCGATCATCGGTCCCAATCGCGTAATCGAGCGGCCCGTCTTTCGCGGCAAGGAGATCGTCGCAGCCAAGCTGATGAACCTGTCGATCAGTTGCGACCATCGCGTGGTCGATGGCTGGGATGCGGCCAGTTTCGTGCAGGCGGTGAAGAAGCTGCTGGAGGCCCCGGCGTTTCTGTTCGTGGATTAACGAACGGTGCTGCGATAGCTGAGCCTGCCGGTCTGGCCGGGGGCTGCGACGTCAGGGAGCAGCCAGCGTATGTGCGTCACATCCTCGGTCACGGCGCGGCGGATGCCGCCCAGCGGCGTCGGCAGCCAGAGTTGATCGAACCGGCTCCAGTGATTGCCGCCGTCGATCGACACCTGCACCGCCGGATCGGTCAGATCGGGGCTGGCGCCGCGCAGCATGGCGCGGGTGATGGCGAAATCGCGCACCGGCCGGCCGCTGTCATTGCGCCAGTGGAGGATCATGACGACCGTCTCGCCCGGCGCGGCGCGGTCCGCCATGGCCAACGTGCGGCGCGACCGGCCATTGAGGTCGACCGTCACCTTCTCCACGAACATTTGCGTATCGAGCCGCAGCGGCTGCTGCGCGCCTGCCGCCTGCGCCGCCATCAGGGCGGTCAGCGTTACAAGCACCCCTTTCATACCATTCCCCGTTTCTGGCGTCCCCGTCGGCCTGCTTAACGGCAGAGCGCGAATATTTGGTTAAATTGCTGTTTTTCCTGTTCTGGCGGGCTAGGGCCGGCTTTGCAAATTGACGCTGGATCGCGGCGCGCGCACATCGGACGGGAAAGAACGGGGAATCGGCGCAGCGTGACAGCGAATGAACAGCAGGAGATCAACCGGCGGCGCGACCGGCTGCTGGCGTCGATTGCGCTGACGTCAGGCATCGGCCTGATGCTGGCGTTGCCCTTTGCCTTGCGGGCGGGGGCGGAATTCTTCCTGCCGCTGACGGCCGCGCTGGTTATTGCCATTGCGCTCGTGCCGTTGCTGGAATGGATGGAGCGGCGGGGCATCCCTTCGGGCCTGTCGGCGTTGATTGCGGTGGTCGGTTTCCTGCTGGTGGCCAATACCGCACTGGTGCTGATCATCGTGCCGGCGACCGACTGGTTCCGCATCCTGCCCCAGCGCCTGCCCAAGATTCAGGCCAATCTGGCGCCGCTCATTGATTTCTATTCCAACCTTCAGCGATTCGTCGACGAAACGGTGCAGATGCTGGCGACCGGGCCGGTGGCGGCGGCGCAGGCGTCCGCCGTGGAGGCGCCGCGATCGCTGCTCCAGTTTGCCGCGACGTCCGCGCCTTCGGCGATCATCCAGATGGTGTTTGCGCTGCTCATCATCTATTTCTTCCTGGCCGGCTGGACCAAATTGCGCCGCCGCACGATCAACAGCCGGGGCAGTTTCGACGGGGCCATGGCGGTGGCGCGGGTGATCCAGAATGTGGTCGACGCGACGTCCGCCTATGTCATCACCATCGCCACCATCAACCTGTGCCTGGGGCTGGCGGTGGCGATCGCCCTGTCGGTGATCGGCATGCCATCGCCGCTGATGTGGGGCGGCATCGTCGCGCTGCTGAACTTCGTGCCCTATTTTGGGCCGATGCTGGCGGCGGTGCTGCTGGGGCTGGGCGGCCTGATGGTGTTTGACGACGTCTATGTTGCGCTGTTGCCTGCCGGGTTGCAGGTCGCCTTCCATCTGGTGGAGGCCAATGTCGTGACGCCAATGCTGCTGGGGCGGCGGCTGACGATGAACCCGCTGCTGATTCTCGTGTCGCTGACCTTCTGGGGATGGGTGTGGGGCACGCCCGGCGCGCTGCTGGCGGTGCCGCTGCTGATCATCATCCAGACCGTCGTCAGCGCAGCGGGAACCCCGGATATCGCCGGTTTCCTGTTCGAGCAGGGCACGTTGACCGTGCCGCGCCGCAAAGAAAATGCGGAGAATGGAGAAACTGATGTTACGGACGGTTGACAGCATCGCAGGACGCTCATAGACGGCGGCTCCACACCAAACGCGGGTGTAGCTCAGTTGGTTAGAGTGCCGGCCTGTCACGCCGGAGGTCGCGGGTTCGAGCCCCGTCACTCGCGCCACCTTCCTTGACCGGAAGGTGAATTTCCCCAGATATGCATCGTCTGGCGGCTTGATCGGCCGGAAGGATGCAAGCGCCTTACGCGGGTGTAGCTCAGTTGGTTAGAGTGCCGGCCTGTCACGCCGGAGGTCGCGGGTTCGAGCCCCGTCACTCGCGCCACCGCTCATGAAGAAGCGGTGGGAATAGATTAGCGCCAGCGCCCGGTTTCCATCCAGGCGAGCAGCCGTTTGAGCGGCAATATCCAGATCCACACGATCCCCAGCGCGACATAGACGGGCACCTGCGCCCACACCGGCAGCATGCCGATCCATGGCGAAAGGCTGCCCACCAGAACCGCCCATGCGATGATCAGCCCGACGATGGTCAGCATCCCCACGGGCTTGCGCCAGCTGGGCTGATGATAATGGCGCGGATCGATGCTCATGCAGTCCCATCCTCGCCTTCGATCAGTTCGACTTCGGTCATGATGATGTCCAGCGGCAGATCCCAGGGATCGGCGGGCACCGCCTCCATCTCCTGCACCGACCATGCCACGCCGACGCGCAGCGCATCGGGGAAGCGGGCAAAGGCGCGGTCATAATAGCCGCCGCCCTGACCCAGCCTGTTCATCGCCCGATCAAAGCCGACCAGCGGCGCGATGATGACGTCCGGCGTCACCGGACCGTCGCCGGGTTCAGGATGGCTGGTGCGGAACGGGCCGGGGATCAGCGTGTCTTCCGGCCGCCAGTTCAGGAAATCCATGCTGCCCAGCCGGTCGAGGACGCGCGGCAGCGCCACAATCTTGCCCATCGTCAGCAGTTGCGCGGCCATGCGCTGGGCCGGGGCTTCATCATCCAGCCCCATATAGAGCGCCACGATCTTTGCGTCCGCGATTCGCCGGGCGAGGGGGGAGGGGATCACCTTGAACGCCAGCCGGTGCGCCAGCGGATCGAGCGTGGTGACGAAGGCGCTGCGCCGTTGCCGCGCAAGGGCGCGCAGGCTGGTCTTGTCGGGCGCTATGCTGTCGTCGCTCATGGCGGTCCTAAAGATATTGGGGGCCTGAAAGGGGAGGAGGGTGACGGGACCGCCTCGGTCGTTTGCTGGAATATCCTCTGACGCCTCAACGTCAGGTGGGGACCATGTAGAACGGGCCTGAACCCGCCCAGGGACAGCCCCCTTGGATGTGATTATCGCCTCAGGGATGTTCGCTAAAGCTCGTGCCGCGCAGTGCCCGTCGCCGCCAATCTAGGCGTCCGGGGCGCTCGCGGCAAGTCGGTCGCGCAGCTTTTCTATCCGGCTGGCCAGCGCCTCGATCGCGCGGACGCTGGGTTCATCGTCGCCGTCCAGCGGCAGGCGCGTCTGTCGCCCGGCCGCTTCGCGCCTCAGATCATTGAGTTCGTCCGCCAGAAACAGGCCCGCAAACAGCAGCGCGCGCACCTCCGTCAGGCCCGGCGTGGCCTGTTGCGCCTGCCGCGCTTTCTGATCGATCATGCTGGCCAGATGCGTGATATGCGCCTCCTCCCCGTCGCGGCAGCGTATCGGGTAGGGGCGTCCGGCAATCTGCAACATGATTTCAGCCATGGGCATGTCCCTTCAACGTGTCGATCAACTCGTCCAGCGACCGCAACGCAGCGCGCGCGGCCATGGGATCAAGGGATTGGGAGGAATTAGCCAGGGGCGTCTCGACGAGACGGCCCACATCCTGTTCAAGCCGGCTCACTGCACGCTCCAGCGTGCCGATCGCCTGCATCATGCGGTCGCTTGCCATCGTCCATTCATAGCGAAACTCTGCGCGGCGCAAAAGCGGTCTTTGGTGCAGGCGGCCGCTGTTTTCCGGCCTTTCAAGGTGACATGCGGTTGACGCATGGGGCTTGACGCGACAAAGGGGGCGCGATCTCGACTCGCCTGCACGCGCGCGGGCACTGTCCTTATGCATGCTTCAGGAAAGACGCTCGCCCCCTATGACCGTTTCGGAAAAGTCGCTCGCCAACGCCATTCGGGCGCTCTCCATGGACGCCGTGCAGGCCGCCAATAGCGGCCATCCGGGCATGCCGATGGGCATGGCGGACGTCGCGACCGTCCTGTTCGGCGATTATCTGAAGTTCGACCCGAGCCAGCCGAAATGGGCCGATCGCGACCGTTTCGTCCTGTCGGCCGGTCATGGATCGATGCTGATCTATTCACTGCTGCACCTGACCGGCTATGCCAAGCCGACGATCGAGGACATTGCAAACTTCCGCCAGTTGCACAGCCCCTGCGCCGGCCACCCGGAGAATTTCGAACTGGCAGGCGTGGAAGCGACCACGGGACCGCTCGGTTCGGGTCTGGCCACCGCGGTCGGCATGGCGATTGCCGAGCGTCACCTGAATGCGCAGTTCGGCGACGATCTGGTCGATCACCGGACCTGGGTGATCGCCGGCGACGGCTGCCTGATGGAAGGCATCAACCATGAAGCCATTGGCCTTGCCGGCCATCTGGGTCTGGGCCGCCTGAACGTGTTGTGGGACGATAACAAGATCACCATCGACGGCGCGGTCGACCTGTCGAGCAGCGAAGATGTGCTGGCCCGCTATGCCGCCACCGGCTGGCATGTCGTGTCGTGCGACGGTCATGATGTCGCGGACGTCCGCCGCGCGCTGGCCGAGGCGGTCGCCGATCCGCGCCCGTCGATCGTCGCCTGCGCCACCAAGATCGGCTATGGCGCGCCGAACAAGGCCGGCACGTCGGGCGTTCACGGCTCCGCGCTGGGTGAGGCCGAAGTCGCTGCCGCGCGCGAGTTCCTTGGCTGGACCGCCGAACCCTTCGTCATTCCGGCCGACATTGCCGACGCCTGGAAGGCGATTGGCGCCAAGGGGCGCGACGTTCGCGCCGCATGGGAAGGTCGCCTGGCAAGCAGCGACAAGGGCGCGGAATTTACCCGCCGCATGGCTGGCGAACTGCCGGCCGACTTCTCGCTCGAAGCCTATATCGACACGCTGATCGCCAACCCGCAAAAGGTCGCGACCCGCAAGGCGAGCGAACTGGCGCTGGGCGCGATCAACGATCTGCTGCCCGAAACGCTGGGTGGATCGGCCGACCTGACCGGCTCCAACAACACCAAGACCAAGTCGACCGGCCCGCTGACCAAGGACGATTATAGCGGCCGTTACGTCTATTATGGCATCCGTGAATTCGGCATGGCCTGCGCCATGAACGGCATGGCGCTGCATGGCGGCGTGATCCCTTATGGCGGCACCTTCCTCGTCTTTTCGGACTATATGCGCGCCGGCATCCGTCTGGCTGCGCTCCAGCAGCAGCGCGTCATCCATGTCCTGACCCACGACTCGATCGGTCTGGGTGAAGACGGCCCGACCCACCAGCCGATCGAACATGTCATGTCGATGCGCATGATCCCGAACCTGGACGTTTATCGCCCGGCCGATATCGTCGAGACGGCGGAATGCTGGGAACTGGCGCTCAAGGATGCGACCGGCCCGTCGGTGCTGGCGCTGACCCGCCAGAACCTGCCGCAGCTGCGCACGGAAAAGAGCGAGAACCTGTCGGCCAAGGGCGCCTATCGCCTCGTCGCCGCCACCGCCGCGCGCAAGGCTGTGATCCTGGCCACCGGATCGGAAGTCGAAATCGCCGTCGCCACCGCCAAGGCGCTGGAAGAACAGGGCATCGGCGTCGACGTCGTCTCCATGCCCAGCTTCGCCCATTTCGATGCGCAGGACGCCGCTTACAAGGCCGACATCCTGCCCGCCGATGTGCTGCGCGTCTCGATCGAGGCGGGTACGACCTTTGGCTGGGAACGCTACACCGGCCTCGACGGCCTGCGCTTTGGCATTGACGGTTTCGGCGCTTCGGCCCCGGCGGAAGATCTTTACGACTATTTCGGCCTGACCGCCGCCAAGATCGCGCCGCAAATCGCGGCCGCTCTCTAAAAATCCTTTGCACGCCGTCGTCCGGACTGGCCGGCGGCGTGCAACAGGCTGACATTCACGATAACCCAACCGAACAAACACACCTCAGGAGGCTAGTGCAGTGGCAACGAAGGTAGCAATTAACGGTTTCGGACGCATCGGCCGCCTGGTGGCGCGCGCAATATTGTCGCGCACCGACCATGACCTTGAACTGGTCAGCATCAACGATCTGGGCGATGCGCAGGCCAATGCTCTGCTGTTCAAGCGGGATTCGGTGCATGGCAACTGGGCCGGCGACGTCAGCGTCGATGGCGATTATCTGGTCGTCGACGGCAAGAAGATCAAGGTGACGGCGGAGCGTGACCCCGCCAACCTGCCGCATGGCGAACTGGGCGTCGAAATCGCGCTGGAATGCACCGGCATCTTCACCACGAAGGACAAGGCCAGCGCCCACCTGACCGCTGGCGCCAAGCGCGTCGTCATCTCGGCTCCGGGCACCAATGTCGACAAGACGGTCGTGTTCGGCGTCAACCATGACACGCTGACCGCCGACGACATCGTGATTTCGAACGCCAGCTGCACCACCAACTGCCTCGCCCCGCTGGCGAAGGTGCTGCATGACGCGATCGGCATCGAACGCGGTTTCATGACCACGATCCACAGCTACACCAACGATCAGAACACGCTGGACCAGATCCACAAGGACATGCGCCGCGCCCGCGCCGCCGCCCTGTCGATGATCCCGACCACCACCGGCGCCGCCCGCGCCGTGGGCGAAGTTCTGCCGGCGCTGAAGGGCAAGCTGGACGGTTCGTCGGTGCGCGTGCCGACCCCGAACGTGTCGGTCGTCGACCTGAAGTTCATCCCCAGCCGCGCGACCACCGTGGAAGAAGTCAACGGCCTGCTGAAGGCTGCTTCGGAAGCCGGCCCGCTCAAGGGCGTGCTGGGCTATTCGGACGAACCTTTGGTGTCGATCGACTATAATGGCGATCCGCGCAGCTCGACCGTCGACAGCCTGGAAACGGCCGTGATCGAAGGCAACCTCGTCCGCGTGCTCAGCTGGTACGACAATGAATGGGGTTTCTCGAACCGCATGATCGACACCACCGGCGTCGTCGCGAAGTATCTGTAATGTTTGCGAGGGGCAGGCTATCCTGCCCCTCTTTTTTCGTCATCCCAGCGAAAGCTGGGATCTCGTTTTCGTCCTCCGCGCGGGGAATGAAGGGAGATCCCAGCCTTCGCTGGGATGACGTCTGTTAGGATCAGGGGAAAAGACATGACCAAGCCCTTCAAGACGCTCGATGACATGGGGGATATCACCGGCAAGATCGTGCTGGTGCGCGAAGACCTGAACGTGCCGATGCAGGACGGTTCGGTCAGCGACGACACCCGCCTGCGCGCGGCGATGCCGACCGTGCTGGAACTGGCGGACCGCGGCGCCAAGGTGTTGATCCTGGCCCATTTCGGCCGCCCCAAGGGGCAGAAGAACCCGGAATATTCGCTGTCGAAGATCACCCGTCCGCTGACGCAGGTGCTGGGCCGCGACGTGCAGTTCATCCCCGACTGTCAGGGTGAAGCCGCGACCGACGGCATTGCGGTGATGCGCAACGGCGACATCGCGATCCTGGAAAATACCCGCTTCCATCCCGGCGAAGAAAAGAATGATCCGGCGCTGGTGGAAGCGATGGCGGCGATCGGCGACCTCTATGTCAACGACGCCTTTTCCGCCGCGCACCGCGCCCATGCCTCGACCGAAGGACTGGCGCACAAGCTGCCCGCCTTTGCCGGCCGATCGATGGAAAAGGAACTGGATGCGCTTCAGGCGGCGCTGGGTGCGCCGGTGAAGCCGGTCGCGGCGGTCGTGGGCGGCGCGAAAGTGTCGACCAAGCTGGACGTTCTCAACAACCTGGTCGCCAAGGTCGATCATCTGATCATCGGCGGCGGCATGGCCAACACCTTCCTCTACGCTCGCGGCGTGGATGTCGGCAAATCGCTGTGCGAAAAGGATCTGAGCGAGACGGCCGAAGCGATCTTCGACAAGGCGGAAGCCGCCGGTTGCATCATCCATCTGCCCTATGACGTCGTCGTGGCGAAGGAATTTGCCGCCAACCCGCCGTCGGTGCGCACCTGCAACGTGCATGAAGTCGCGGAAGACGAAATGATCCTGGACGTCGGCCCGGCCGCGGTCGAGGCGTTGGGCGACGCGCTGAAGAACTGCCGCACGCTGGTCTGGAATGGCCCGCTTGGCGCATTCGAGATTGCGCCCTTCGACACGGCCACGGTGGCGCTGGCCAAGACGGCGGCGGCGCTGACCAAGGAAGGGCAACTGACGTCGGTGGCTGGCGGCGGCGACACCGTCGCGGCGCTCAACCATGCGGGCGTGGGCAGCGATTTCAGCTTCATCTCGACCGCCGGTGGCGCCTTCCTCGAATGGATGGAAGGCAAGGAACTGCCGGGCGTGAAGGCGCTGACTGTCTGATCCTGCGTTTGTCACAGGGATAGACTGCACCGGCCCACGCCTCCTCCCGATCTCCCAATGCCAATATCATGGATGGGAGGTCGGGAGGGGGCGTGGGCCGGTGCCGCTTTCGCCGCAGGCGAACAAGATCAGCGCGCAACGCTGGCGCCCCGGTCGAACAGCAGGAAGGCGAGGGTGGCGATGCCGCCGATCGCCGCGCCGGCCATGGCGCTGGCCGACCAGCCGCCCGCTTCGAAGGTGGCGGACCCGATCACCGATCCCAGCGCGCCGATGACGAACATCACCGTGACATAGGCGGCGTTGATCCGGCCGCGTGCATGCGGATCGAGCGAGAAGATCAGCTTCTGCCCGGTGATCTGGCTCATCTGTACTGCCGCGTCGATCAGCACCGCCATGATGGTGAAGCCGATCAGGCTGCCGGCCGCCACCGTCCAGTCCGCCAGCAGAAAACCGATCGTCAGGCCCGCAAGGCCCATCAGCGAGGCGGGGCGCGTCAGCTTGCGATCCGCCAGCCAGCCCGCCACTGGCGCGATCAGCGCGCCGCCGGCGCCCGCCAGTGCGAAAGCGCCGATGCCGGTGTGGCTCAGATGAAAGTCGCGGATCAGCGCCAGCGGCGCGGCGGTCCAGAACAGGTTGAAGGCGGCGAACATCAGCGCCTGATAGAAAGCGCGCATCCGCACCACCCGATGCTTCACCAACTGCGCGAAGGTCGACGCCAACACCTCGCCATAATGCATGCCGCCCTTGGGCGTGCGCCGGGGGCAGGCGGCCAGCAGCGCAATTGCTACGATCCCCATGGCGACCGCCGACAGGATGAACGTCGCGCGCCAGCCGACCGATCCGGCCAGGAAGCTGGCGATCGGGCGGGCGAGCATGATGCCGAACAACAGGCCGCTCATCACCGTGCCGACGACGCGGCCCTGCTTTTCGGGCGTGGCGAGGTGCGAGGCGAGGGGGACGATCACCTGCGCGCCGATCGCGCCGATGCCGGTGACGATCGATGCGATCAGGAAGCTGGTCGGCCCGGCGGACAAAGCGATGCCGACGCAGCCTGCGATGGTCAGCAGGATCGACCCGACGATGATCCGGCGATTTTCGAACAGGTCGGCGATCGGCACGATCAGGAACAGGCCCAGGCCATAGCCCAGTTGCGTCAGGGTCGTGATCAGCCCCGCGACGCTGGCCGACATGCCGATTTCCGGGCCGATGACGTCGATCAGCGTCTGCGCATAATAAAGATTGGCGACGATCACGCCGCACGCCACCGCCATCAGCAGGATTTTCGCGGCGGACAGGTCGACCGGATGGGCGGAAGGGGCGGTGGTGCTGGTCATGGGACGCCTAATGGGTCTTGAAGCGCAACCTTTCAACCCCCGGTCCCGTCGATAACAGTCAGGCGCGGCCGTTCCCGTTCTGGGACGCCCCGATGTTTCTTGCGGTGCGGCATGGGACTGGCTAACAGCCGGTAGACCGGCGATCATAACAGCGTGTCGCTCCCGGCCGGCAGATGATGGAGCATCTGTCGAACTCCATTTTTCGCGCACCCGTGCATGGTGCGCCGCAAGCAAGAGAAGGTATGTGCAGATGCTGGATCAGGACATGAAGCAGAAGATCGCAGACGGCAACGGCTTCATCGCCGCGCTGGACCAGAGCGGCGGTTCGACGCCCAAAGCGCTCAAAGGCTATGGCATCGAAGAAGGCGCCTGGGGCAGCGAAGAGGAAATGTTCGGCCTGATCCACGCGATGCGCAGCCGCGTCATCACCGCGCCGCCCTTCACCGGCGACAAGGTTCTGGGCGCGATCCTGTTCGAACGCACCATGGACGGCACCGTCGACGGCAAGCCGACCCCGACCGCGCTGATCGAGCGCGGCGTCGTGCCTTTCATCAAGATCGACAAGGGTCTGGAAGATGAAGCGAACGGCGTCCAGCTGATGAAGCCCAATCCGGGCCTCGACGCGCTGCTCGCCCGCGCCAAGGGTCTGGGCGTATTCGGCACCAAGGAGCGTTCGGTCATCAACCTGGCCAACGCCGAAGGCATCGCCGCCGTCGTCGCGCAGCAGTTCGAAATCGGCAAGCAGGTGCTGGCCGGCGGTCTGATGCCGATCATCGAGCCGGAAGTGAACATCAAGTCGCCCGAACGCGCCGAGGCGGACGCAATCCTGCTGGAGGAAATCCTGAAGAATCTGGATGCCCTGCCCGAAGGCGAGCAGGTGATGCTCAAGCTGTCGCTGCCCGCCAAGGCCGGCCTGTTCGACCCGCTGGTCGATCATCCCAAGGTGCTGCGCGTCGTCGCGCTTTCGGGCGGGTTCAGCCGCACCGAAGCCTGCGCCGAGCTGGCGAAGAATCGCGGCATCATCGCCAGCTTCAGCCGCGCGCTGCTGAATGATCTGCGCCACCAGATGACCGAGGATGAGTTCAACGCATCGCTGGGCGAAGCGATCGACGAAATCCACGGCGCATCGGTCGCCAAGCAGCCGGTCGCGGCCTGATATGACGGGCGGCGCCGGACCGGCTGAGGCTGGTCCCGGCGCTGCCTTTTCCTACCATCGGGCGGTCGCCCCGATGCTGTGGGTGCTGGCCGGCCTGATGGTCATAGAGATTGCGGTCGGCCATTTGCTGCTCGCGCTCTGGAGCCGCCGCGCAGCGCTGGCCCTGTCGCTGGTCAGCCTTGCCATCCTTGGCTGGTTCCTGCTGTTCATCCGATCCTTCAAGCGATGCCCGATATGGATCGGCCCGACGGACCTGATCTGGCGCATCGGCCATATGCGCAGCGTCACCGTGCCGCGTTCGCAGGTTGCGGGGCTGCGCCACGACTGGACGCTGGCCGATCTGGAGAAGGCGGGGGTCTTCAACGGCGCGCTGATCGCCCATCCCAACATCGTCGTCGCGCTGGACCCGCCGGTCAGGATGGGGCGTCGCACGATCCGCTATCTGGCCCATAGGCTGGATGATCCGGCGGGTTTTACGCGGGCGATCGAGGCCCCGGTTCCGCATATTATCGCGCCCTTAACCTGATCCGTTCGCTTCGAGCAGGTTCGAGCGAAGTCGAGAACCGTCTGTCGAGAAGTCCGTGCGCGATGGTTCTCGACAGGCTCGAACCGAACGGGATGGGGGGATTAACGCCCCGCCTTCAGCATCGGCAGCACCTTGTCGAGCGGCAGGGCCTGCGCCGTGCCGCGATGGCCCTCCACCGTCTGCGCCCTGAACAGGGCGTTGAGGACGGCTTCCTCGGTCGCCTCGATCGTCGCCTGGAACAGGGGCGACATGCGGTCATTGGGCAGATCCTCCACCGCCGCCACGGCCTCCCGCTTTGCCGCCGTTCGCCGCACCGCCGCGCTGGTGGAAAAGGCGATGGCATAGTCGCCCGATCCGTTGGAGAAGCTGGAGCCGGTACGCGCGATGCCGCCAAAGGCGCGTTCGGCAACCCGGCGCAGATTGCGGTCGGACAGCGGCGCATCGGTGGCGATCAGGATCACGACCGATCCGTCGGCCTTCTTTTCCTCCACCTGTTGCCGATAATCATATTGGCCCAGTTTCACGCCCACCGGCACGCCCGCGATGGTCAGCACGCCGCCATAATTGGCCTGCACCAGCACGCCCACGGTCCAGCCGCCCAGCGACGCGGGTAATTTGCGCGACGACGTGCCGATCCCCGCCTTGAACCCAAAGGCCACGGTGCCGGTCCCTGCGCCGACCGCGCCTTCCTCCACCGGGCCGGGCTTTGCGCTCTCGATCGCGCGGCGGGCGTCGGCGATGGTCACATGGCGGCCGCGAATGTCGTTCAACATGCCGTCATTGGTTTCGCCAACCACGGCATTGACCGACCGCACCTCTTCATTGCCCGGTTGCGCCAGCGTCCATTCGACCGATGCGGCGGCGGCCTCGGCCACGTTCAGCGTATTGGTCAGCAGGATCGGCGTCTCGATCTCGCCCAGTTCGGCGACCTGGGTCGATCCCATGAACTTGCCAAAGGCGTTATAGGCGACGAAGCCCGCCGGGGTCTTGTCCTGAAACAGGTTGCCGCCATGGGGCAGGATGGCGGTAACGCCGGTGTTGACGTCATGGCTGCGCGGCAGCGTCACCTGACCGACCTTCACTCCGGCAACATCGGTGATCGCGTTGAGCGGGCCGGGGGAGAGGATGCCCACGCTGACACCGGCTTCGCGCGCACGCGGCCGCGCGGCTTCCTTCGCCGCCAGCGGCGCACCGGACAGCAGCAACAGGAGGGCGATGGCGTGGCGCATGATGCTTTCCCAATAGTCTGAACGGCTTCGTCTATCAGCCCGTCAGGCGCTTCGCCATGCTCTTGGCGCGCGCGACAGAGTGGCTATAAGGCGCGCATGACCGACTTTACCGATGAAGAGCTGGCGCTCGACCCGCATTTTGCCGACCAGTTCGAACAGGGCTTTCGCCCCGCCTGTCAGCTCTACCTGATTTCGCCGCCGACGATCGACGAAACATTCGTGGAAACGCTCGCCGCCGCCTTTGACGGCGGCAAGGTCGCGGCGTTCCAGTTGCGTCTGAAGGGACTGGATGAAGAGGCGATCGCGCAGGCGGCAGCGCCGCTGCAAAAACTGTGCGCGGAACGGGAAGTCGCCTTCATCATCAATGACAGCGCCGAGTTGGCGCATCGTCTGGGCGCGGATGGCGTGCATCTGGGGCAAGGCGACGGCGATCCCAAGGCCGCGCGCAGGCTGTTGGGGCCAAAGGTGCAGATCGGCATCACCTGTCATGACAGCCGCCATCTGGCGATGGAAGCGGGCGAGGCGGGCGCGGACTATGTTGCGTTCGGCGCCTTCTATCCCACCACCACGAAGGAGACGGCGCATCGCCCCGATCCGTCGATCCTGGGCTGGTGGACGACCCTGTTCGAACTGCCCTGCGTCGCGATCGGCGGCATCACGGCGGACAATGCTGCGCCTCTGGTGGCGGCCGGCGCGGATTTTCTGGCCGTCAGCGGGGCGGTGTGGAACCATCCCGACGGGCCGAAGGCGGGCGTTGCGGCCTTTGCAGCGGTGCTGGGCTGGGAAAACGAGGGATAAGCCCCTCCCTTTCAAGGGAGGGGTTGGGGTGGGTGCGAGCGAAGCGAGCTTGTGATCTATCGAGGAGAGGACGCCGCTAACGCGGCGTACCCACCCCCGGCCCCTCCCTTGAAAGGGAGGGGAGAATATGTGTCCGCCTCCAGCTTCAAACACCCTATGCGCCACTCAAGGCAGCTTTCCGCGCATCCGTGCGTTGTCTCTTCCTGATCCGGGAGAGTATCACCTTGAAATATCGCCTTCTCGCTCTGACGCTGTCATGCGCGGCCTGCAATGTGAACGTCACCGACGCCAATGACAGCGCGCCAGCCGCGCCAGCCAATCAGACGCCCGGTAATCAGGCGCAGGCCGCGCCTGATCCATCCGCCGACTATGCTTTCCAGATTGTGGCAGAACCGGGCGGTAAGCCATGGCAACCCAACCCAATTTTGCAGGCGCAGGTCGCGCTGAACCGTGCCGGCTTTTCGCCCGGGGTGATCGATGGCAAGGATGGCATGAGCTTCAAGGCGGCGCTGCGCGGCTTTCAGGAAGCGAACACGCTTCCAGTGACCGGGGTTTACGACCAGAAGACCTCCGTCGCCCTGCTGGAGGGGGAGGCGCGGCCCACCACATGGCTGGTCACAATCCCGGCCGGCTTTGCCCGTGGTCCCTTCTTCGCCATTCCCAAGGGGCTGAACGAACAGGCCAGCCTGCCGGCGCTGACCTATCGCAATCTGCTGGAAAAGCTGGCCGAGCGTTTCCATACCACGCCCGAAGCGCTGATCGCGCTCAACCCGCCGAACACGAAGGCGGCGGCCGGCGCGACGATCCGCGTGCCCGCGATCGACAATCAGCCGGTCGCCCGGATCGCGGGGGATGAACGCGGCTGGGGCGAAACGCTCGCCAGTCTGGCGGTCGCGAAGGATCAGCCGCAGGCCGATCATCTGGTGGTGGACAAGTCGGACGGGCTGCTGCGGGCCTATAGCGCCGACAATCGCCTGATCGCACAGTTCCCGGTGACGACCGGATCGCAGCATGATCCCCTGCCGCTGGGCGAATGGACCATCAAGGGCGTCAGCCGCAATCCTGATTTTCACTATAATCCCAATCTCTTCTGGGACGCTTCTGCCATCGACAAGAAAGCGTTGCTGCGCCCCGGTCCCAATGGTCCGGTCGGCGTGGTGTGGATCGACCTGTCAAAGGATCATTATGGCATCCACGGCACGCCCGAGCCGCAGACGATCGGCCGCACCGAAAGCCATGGCTGCATCCGCCTGACCAACTGGGACGCCGCCCGTCTGGCCCAGATGGTGAAGAGCGGGGTCAAGGCGCGGTTTCAGGCGTGAACAGGCGATTGTGGAGTGGCGGGGCGGTCGCGCTGCTGCTCTGCGTCGCCTTCGCCCATTATTGCGTGCGCATCGTGCCGGCCGATGCGCCATCCACTCCGTCACAACCGGCAGCGATGACGCCCGCCGACAATGGCCCGCTGCTGATCCCGGTGGAGGGCGTGCCGGCATCGGCCCTGACCGACACGTTCACACAGGCGCGGGCTGGCGGCGCGCGGCCGCATGACGCCATCGATATCATGGCCGCGCGGGGCAGGGTGGTGCTGGCCGCTGCCGATGGCCGCGTCGAAAAGCTGTTCTGGAGCGCGGAGGGTGGTCGCACCCTGTATCAGCGATCCGCCGATGGCCGGCTGATCTATTATTATGCGCATCTGGATGGTTATGCGCCGGGCCTGCGCGAAGGGCAGGCAGTGCGTCGCGGGCAGCGGATCGCGACCGTGGGCAGCACTGGCAATGCCAATCCCGCCGCCCCGCATCTGCATTTCGCGGTCAACGTCATGGCGGCGGGCGATCCCTGGCATGGCGGCCGACCGATCAATCCCTATCCGTTGCTGGTGCGCCACTGACTTGTCCTACAGGGTGGGGCGCATGCTATATCCATGTCCGTAAAATAGGCAGCAATGCAGCGCGCCTTTCCCGAAATGTCCCGAACAGGAAATTTCATGTCTAATTCGGCGGGAAAAGTGCGAAGTTAAGCGCCGGCGGGCCTGCCTCTTGCCCTTAGCCCCTTAGCGCTGTAAAGGCGCGGCCAGCCTCAAAGAGGCCGGCTCTTTTCCACATTCAGACATATAGGCAGGCTCTTCCCATGAAGATCAGCGGCGTGGACATTCGTCCCGGCAACAATATCGAATATGAGGGCGGCCTGTGGCGCGCTGTCAAGATTCAGCACACCCAGCCCGGCAAGGGCGGCGCCTATATGCAGGTGGAACTCAAGAACCTGATCGACGGCCGCAAGAACAACGTCCGTTTCCGCTCCGCCGAAAGCGTCGAGCGCATCCGCCTCGACACCAAGGATTTCCAGTATCTCTATGCCGAAGGCGACATGCTCGTCTTCATGGATCAGGAAAGCTATGAGCAGATCAACCTGCCGTCCGAATTGCTGGGCGACGCAGCGGCCTTCCTTCAAGACGGCATGATGGTCGTTCTGGAAATGTATGAAGAACGCCCGATCAGCGTCCAGCTGCCCGAAACCATCGAAGCCACCGTCGTCGAAGCCGACGCCGTGGTGAAGGGGCAGACCGCATCTGCCAGCTACAAGCCGGCGATCCTCGACAATGGCGTGCGCGTCATGGTGCCGCCGCACATCGTTAGCGGCACGCGCATCGTGGTCGATGTCTATGCGCGCGAATATGTGAAGCGGGCCGACTGATGCGGTCGGGGCGCAGCGCGGCGGCATGGGCCGTCCTTCTGGCGACTGGCGTGCTGCCGGCTGCGCTCCCCGCTCCGGCGCTGGCCCAGGCCGCCGCGCCGCGCACCACGCCGACCAAGGCGCAACTCGACAGCGCGGCCCAGACGCTGCGCATCATGATGAGCGCGCTTCAGTCGAGCGAGGTCGGCCAGCCGGTCAAGAGCGCGCTGTTCGACTGCCTCTATTCCAATTCGATCGGTGAGATCAGTGCGGCCACGGACAAGGTGATCGCCGCCAATGCCGGCAAGGTCGATCGCAAGGATGCGTCGCAGATGCTGGCGGTGATCGCCGGCACATGCGGTTATCGTCCGGCGCCCGCCGCCGCCAAGCCCGCACCGAAGAAATAACCCAGCAGGCCGCCCGCATCCGGGCGGCGGAGAAAAGAACATGGTATCGCATTCCGGCCTTCTCACCGTCATGGAGCGCGCCGCGCGCAAGGCAGGCAGCAAGCTGCGCCGCGACTTTGGCGAGGTCGAGCATTTGCAGGTCAGCCGCAAGGGACCGGCCGACTTCGTGTCGAAGGCCGACCAGCAGGCCGAGCGCACTCTGGTCGAGGAATTGCAGAAGGCGCGTCCCGACTGGGGCTTCCTGCTGGAAGAAGGCGGGGTGATCGAAGGCGATCCCACCAAGCCGCGCTGGATCATCGATCCGCTGGATGGCACCACCAACTTCCTGCATGGCATCCCGCACTTCGCCATCTCGATCGCGGTGGAAGAACCGCTGTTCGGTGGATCGAAGCGCGAAGTGACGACCGGCCTTATCTATCAGCCCGTCACCGACGAAAGCTATTGGGCGGAAAAGAGCCGGGGCGCCTGGCGGCATGACCAGCGGCTGCGCGTGTCCGCCCGCCGTGACCTGGCCGATTGTGTGATCGCGACCGGCATTCCGTTCATGGGCCATGGCAATATGGCCGAATGGACCCGCATCTTCGGCGCGGTGGCCCCTTCGGTCGCTGGCATTCGCCGTTTTGGCGCGGCTTCGCTCGACCTCGCCCATGTCGCTTCGGGCCGCTATGACGGCTATTGGGAAAGCGGTCTTCAGCCCTGGGACGTCGCCGCCGGCCTGCTGCTGGTGCGCGAGGCGGGCGGGTTCGCCAGCGACTTCCGCGGCGGCGATCAGCCGATCGAGCGCAAGGAAGTGATCGCCGGTAACGATGCGATCCATAGCAAGCTGCACAAGCTGGTGGCCGGCGCGCTGCGCTAAGACCCGGCAATACCGCCTCTGCCCACTGCCGCTAAAGGGCTGGGGGCGAGTCGTTTGAAAAGCCGGCGACCGGGCGTCCATCCGAAGGGGAAGGGGCGTCCGGTCGCCGGCTTTTTCGGTAATGGCGTCCACCATCTTGTTGCGACGCTGCATCTGCACTGTTGCTGGCGGAGTCGGAGTTGCAACGGGTCGTTAGCCAGCGGTCCTTTACCGCCGCGCCGCGATGTGCGCGCGCTGTGCAAAACTTCTGCGCAATCCGCGCAATCCTCAACAAGGCGCTGGAAAATATCGGCTATACCGGTCTGCGCTGCGCCCATTTCCGGCCTCTTTGAACCCGCATTCGGGCCAATGCGCCGCTACCGCTAACATACGGATTTCTTGCGAATCATTCTCAGGGCCTTGGCCCCTTGCTTCGCATCTGCAGCGGGCCTAAAGCGCCCCCAACGATGACAAATTGTCCCAGGGGATAACATTGGTCGACCTCGCCCAATATCTGCCGATCCTGATCTTTCTCGGGATCGCCTTGCTGCTCTCCACAGCATTCGTCTTTCTGCCGATGCTGGTGGGCCGCCTGACCGGCGCGCATAAGCCCGACCCTGCCAAGCTCTCCGAATATGAATGCGGCTTTCCCGCTTTTGAAGAGCCGCGCAGTCAGTTCGACGTGCGTTTCTATCTGGTCGCCATTCTCTTCATCATCTTCGATCTTGAAGCGGCGTTCCTGTTTCCGTGGGCGGTTAGCCTCGACCAGATCGGCTGGGCCGGCTGGGCGACGATGATGATCTTCATAGCGGAGCTGGTGCTCGGCCTCGTCTATGCGTGGAAGAAGGGAGCACTCGATTGGGAGTAGAACTGACCAGCCCCATTCCCGGCACCATGCCGCCGATGGGGACGCAGCCCGACCAGGCATTCTTTGACTCGCTGAACAGCGAAGTGAATGACAAGGGCTTCCTGATCACATCGACCGAGGAACTGTTCCAGTGGGCCAGAACCGGCTCGCTGTGGTGGATGACCTTTGGCCTTGCCTGCTGCGCCGTGGAAATGATCCACGTCAACATGCCCCGTTATGACATGGAGCGCTTCGGCGCCGCGCCGCGCGCGTCTCCGCGTCAGTCGGACGTCATGATCGTTGCGGGTACGCTGTGCAACAAGATGGCCCCGGCGCTGCGCAAGGTCTATGACCAGATGTCCAACCCGAAATATGTGATTTCGATGGGCAGCTGCGCCAATGGCGGCGGCTATTATCATTATAGCTATTCCGTGGTTCGTGGTTGCGACCGCATCGTGCCGGTCGACATCTATGTGCCGGGCTGCCCGCCCACTGCCGAAGCTTTGCTCTACGGCATCATGCAGTTGCAGCGGAAGATCCGCCGGATCGGGACGATTGAGCGTTAATATGGGCCATTCTGCACCCAAGATCGTGAACCCTGAAGGCATTGCCGAGGAAATCGGCGCGCTGCTGGGTGGCATGCTGGTCGAAACCGTCGATCATGCCGACGAACTGACCTTTGCCGTCGTGCGCGAGGATCTGGCCAATGCCATGGTCGCGCTGCGCGACATGGGCCATTATCAGCAGCTGATGGAAATCGCCGGCGTCGACTATCCCGATCGCCCCGAGCGGTTCGAGGTCTGCTATCATCTGCTGAGCGTCACGCGGAACCACCGCGTCCGGGTGAAGGTGTCGACCGACGAGGATACGCCGGTGCCGACCGTCACGCATCTGTGGCCGGTCGCCGGCTGGCTGGAGCGCGAAGTGTTCGACATGTATGGCGTCGTGTTCGACGGCAACAAGGATCTGCGCCGCATCCTGACCGACTATGGCTTCAAGGGCCATCCGCAGCGCAAGGACTTCCCGCTGACCGGCTATGTCGAGCTGCGCTATTCCGAGGAGGACAAGCGCGTCGTCTATGAGCCGGTGAAGCTGGCGCAGGACTTCCGCAGCTTCGACTTCATGTCGCCATGGGAAGGTGCGCAATATGTGCTGCCCGGCGATGAAAAGGCTGCCGCTCCGGCTGCGCCCGCCGCTGCTCCGACGTCCAAGGCGACCGAAACCAAGGCTGACACCGGCGCGGGCGACGCCACCAACAAGAAGGCGGAAGAAAAGTCTGCCGAAGCGCCGGCCAAGCCCGCCGCTGCAACCGATGAAGGCAAGGGCGCAGCCAAGCCGGAGGACAAGGCGTAATGTCCGACTATCTGGAAAAGATGGACCATATCACCGATGCGGCCGACCCGGCCTATGGTGATACGGAAATCCAGAACTACACGATCAACTTCGGCCCGCAACACCCGGCGGCGCACGGCGTTCTGCGTCTGGTCATGGAGCTGGACGGCGAAATCGTCGAGCGGTGCGACCCGCATGTCGGTCTGCTGCATCGCGGCACCGAAAAGCTGATCGAGCACAAAACCTATATGCAGGCTTTGCCCTATTTCGACCGGCTGGACTATTGTTCGCCGCTCGGCATGGAGCATAGCTATGTATTGGCGGTCGAAAAGCTGCTGAACCTGGAAGTGCCGCTGCGCGCGCAATATTTGCGCGTGTTCTTCGCGGAACTGACCCGCATCTGCAATCACATGCTGAACCTTGGTTCGCATGTGATGGACGTGGGCGCGATGACGCCAAACCTGTGGCTGTTCGAAATCCGCGAGGATTGCCTCAACTTCTTTGAGCGCGCGTCGGGCGCCCGCATGCACTCGGCCTATTTCCGGCCGGGCGGCGTGCATCAGGACGTTCCCCTGAAGCTGCTGACGGACATTGCCGAATGGCTCGACACCCGCCTGCCGCGTCTGTTCGAAGACGCGATGAGCCTGGTGGTCGACAACCGCATCTTCAAGCAGCGCAACGTCGATATCTCGATCGTGAGCAAGGAAGATGCGCTCAAGTGGGGCTTTTCCGGTCCCATGCTGCGCGGTTCGGGCATCGCCTGGGATATCCGCAAGGCGCAGCCCTATGATGTGTATGACCGCATGGAATTCGATATTCCGGTCGGCACCGCCTATGACTGCTATGACCGGTTCATGGTCCGCGTCGAGGAAGTGCGCCAGTCCGCGCGCATCATGAAGCAGTGCCTCAATGAAATGCCCGAAGGGCCGATCGCCAGCTTTGATCGCAAGGTCTCGCCGCCCAAGCGCGGCGAAATGAAGCGGTCGATGGAAGCGCTGATCCACCACTTCAAGCTCTATACCGAGGGCTTCCATGTCCCGGCGGGCGAAGTCTATGTGGCGACCGAAAGCCCCAAGGGCGAATTCGGCGTCTATCTGGTCAGCGACGGCAGCAACAAGCCCTATCGTTGCAAGATCCGCCCGACCGCTTTCTCGCACCTGCAAGCAATGGACTTCATGATGAAGGGCCACATGCTCGCCGACACCACCGCTGTACTGGGCGCGATGGACATCGTGTTCGGAGAATGTGACCGATAATGGCTGACGCAGTTCATATCCCCGATGAGGCCGAAACCCGCGCGCGCTGGGGCGCGTTCGAGTGGACCGCCGAAAATGCCGAACAGGCCAAGAAGGTCATCGCGCGCTATCCGGCCGGTCGCCAGCAGTCGGCCGTCATGCCGCTGCTCGATCTGGCCCAGCGTCAGGTTGGCGCCGAAACGCAGACCAATGGCTGGCTGCCCGTGCCGGTGATGGAATATATCGGGCGTCAACTCGATATGCCGTATATGCGCGTGTATGAAGTCGCGACCTTCTACACCATGTATAATCTGGCGCCGGTCGGCCGTTACCATGTGCAGGTGTGCGGCACGACGCCATGCATGCTGCGCGGGTCGGACGATGTGTTCGCCGCGTGCAAGAACAAGGGCCTGGTCAAGGGCGGCACGACCCCCGATGGCCTGTTCACGCTGACCGAAGTCGAATGCCTTGGCGCCTGCGCCAACGCGCCGATGGTCCAGATCAACGACGATAATTTCGAAGATCTGACCTATGACAGCACGGTCGCCATCCTGGAGACGCTGGCCGCTGGCGGTCAGCCCAAGATCGGTCCGCAGATCGATCGTCAGACGAGCGCGCCCGAAGGCGGCCCGACCACGTTGAAGGACATGGTCAGCGACAATCACGATTATCGGGGGGATTGGGCATGACCGACGCACCCGCTGCACCGGCTCCCTTCGTAGGCCCGCTGGCCGACAAGGACCGTATCTTCACCAACGTCCATGGCTTCCAGGATTGGGGCATCGACGCCGCCATGAAGCGCGGCGATTGGGACAATACCAAGAAGCTGATGGAGATGGGGCAGGACGCCATCATCGACACCATCAAGGCGTCGAACCTGCGCGGCCGTGGCGGCGCCGGCTTCCCGACCGGCATGAAGTGGAGCTTCATGCCCAAGGAAAGCAAGGATGGCCGTCCCAGCTTCCTCGTCATCAACGCCGACGAATCCGAGCCGGGTTCGTGCAAGGACCGCGAAATCATCCGCCACGATCCGCACAAGCTGATCGAAGGCGCGTTGATCGCCGGTTTCGCGATGCGGGCGCGCGCCGCCTATATCTATATCCGTGGCGAGTTCATCTATGAGGCGAAGGTTCTCTTCGCTGCCGTCGAGCAAGCCTATGAAAAGGGCTTCATCGGCAAGAATGCCTGCGGATCGGGCTATGATTTCGACGTCTTCGTCCATCGCGGCGCTGGTGCTTATATCTGCGGCGAGGAAACCGCGCAGATCGAAAGCATCGAAGGCAAGAAGGGGCAGCCCCGCCTGAAGCCGCCTTTCCCGGCGGGTGCAGGTCTCTATGGCTGCCCGACGACCGTGAACAATGTGGAATCGATCGCGGTCAGCCCGACGATCCTGCGGCGTGGCGCGGCCTGGTTCAACGGTTTTGGCCGTGAGAATAACCGTGGCACCAAGCTGTTCCAGATCAGCGGCCATGTGAACAGGCCGTGCGTGGTCGAAGAAAGCATGTCGATCCCGTTCCGCGAACTGATCGACCGTCATTGCGGCGGTATTCGTGGCGGTTGGGACAATCTGCTCGCGGTCATTCCGGGCGGCTCCTCGGTGCCATTGGTTCCTGCCAAGGAGATCATGGACGCGCCGATGGACTTTGATGGTCTGCGTGCGCTGGGTTCCGGCCTTGGCACTGCCGCCGTCATCGTCATGGACAAGTCGACCGACATCGTCCGCGCCATTTCGCGTCTCTCTTACTTCTACAAGCATGAGAGCTGTGGCCAGTGCACGCCATGCCGCGAAGGCACTGGCTGGATGTGGCGCGTGATGGAGCGTCTGCGCACCGGCGACGCCGACCAGAGCGAAATCGATATGCTGTTCAATGTGACCAAGCAGGTCGAAGGCCACACCATCTGCGCGCTTGGCGACGCGGCGGCATGGCCGATCCAGGGGCTGATCCGGCACTTCCGGCCGGAAATCGAGCGCCGGATCAACGAAAACAAGGGTAGCGCCCCCGTCATGGAGGCAGCGGAGTAACCATGCCGAAGGTCAAAGTAGACGGCGTAGAACTGGAAGTCCCGGCCGGGGCGACCGTTCTTCAGGCTTGCGAGCAGGCGGGGAAGGAAATCCCCCGTTTCTGCTATCATGAGCGCCTTTCCATCGCGGGCAATTGCCGCATGTGCCTGGTCGAGGTGAAGCCCGGACCGCCCAAGCCGCAGGCTTCGTGCGCGCTGCCGGCCACCGAAGGCCAGGAAATTCGCACCGACAGCGAAATGGTCAAGAAGGCCCGCGAAGGGGTGATGGAGTTTCTGCTCATCAATCACCCGCTCGATTGCCCGATCTGCGATCAGGGCGGCGAGTGCGACCTTCAGGATCAGTCGGTCGCCTATGGCCGTGGTTCGTCGCGCTATGACGAAAACAAGCGCGCCGTGACCGAGAAGAATATGGGTCCGATCGTCAAGACGGTCATGACCCGCTGCATCCAGTGCACCCGTTGCGTGCGCTTTGCGGAAGAAGTCGCGGGCGTGCCGGAAATCGGCGCCATCTATCGCGGCGAAAATATGCAGATCACCACCTATCTCGAACATGCCGCCAAGAGCGAGCTGTCGGGTAATGTGGTCGATCTGTGCCCGGTCGGTGCGCTGACCGCCAAGCCATACGCCTTCGAAGCGCGCCCGTGGGAATTGAAGAAGACCCATGCGATCGACGTGATGGATGCGCTGGGCACCAACATTCGCCTCGACAGCCGTGGTCGTCAGGTGCTGCGCGCCGTGCCGCGCATCAATGACGATGTGAATGAAGAGTGGGCGAGCGACAAGACCCGGCACAATGTCGACGGTCTGGTCCGCAAGCGTCTCGACAAGCCGTTCGTGCGCAAGGATGGCAAGCTGGTTCCGGCGACCTGGGCGGAAGCCTTCGCCGCCGTCGCCGCCGTCCAGCATGGCGGTAGCGTCGCGGCGATCGCGGGCGACCTGCTCGACTGCGAAACCATGTTCGCGGGCAAGGCGCTGGTCGAAAAGCTGGGCGGCACCATGCTGGAAGGCCGTCAGACCGGCCTGTCCTATGATGTGTCGAGCCTGTCGTCGGTGGTGTTCAACACGCCGCTGGCCGATCTGGAAACCGCAGACGTCATCCTGCTGGTCGGCACCAACCTGCGCTGGGAAGCGCCGCTGGTGAACACCCGCATCCGCAAGGCGATCAAGAAGGGCGCGAAGGTCTTTGCCGTCGGTCCCGAATTCGATCTGACCTACAAGGTTGAATGGCTGGGCAATGATGCGTCGCTGCTGGCCAAGCTGCCGGAAGCTGTGGTCGAAGCCTTCAAGGGCGCTGCCCGTCCGGCGATGATCGTCGGTGGCGGCGTGCTGGCCAAGGACGGCGCGCATGGCGACACGCTGGCGCTGGTCGAGACGCTGGACCTGATCAAGGATGGCTGGAACGGCTATAATGTCCTGCACTTCGCGGCGGCGCGCATGGGCGGCCTGATGCTGGGCTATGCGACCAAGGGCGGCATCAAGGCGGTGGCTGAGGCCGCCCCCAAGCTGCTCTTCTCGCTGGGCGCGGATGAAGTCGATTATTCAGCCTTCGGCAGCAGCTTCAAAGTCTATGTCGGCCATCATGGCGACAAGGGCGCGCGTGCAGCCGACGTGATCCTGCCGGGCGCGACCTATGCCGAAAAGGCGGGCACCTACGTCAATCTGGAAGGCCGCGTGCAGTTCGGTGAAAAAGCCGTGTTCGCGCCGGGCGACGCCCGCGAGGACTGGTCGATCCTGCGCGCGCTTTCCGACGCGCTGGGCGCCAAGCTGCCGTTCGACAGCTTCGAACAGCTGCGCGCCGAAATGGCCAAGGCGGTGCCGGCGCTGGGCGTCGAAGGTCTGGCCGACTATGGCTGGTCCGTGCCTTTGCTGCCGACCGGCGCGACCGGCGAACTGGGTTCGCCGATCAAGGATTTCTATCTGACCAACGCCATCTGCCGCGCCAGCCCGACGATGCAGCAATGCTCGGCCGAACTGGTCCACGGCGTTGAGTTCGCGGAGGCCGCAGAGTGACCGCATTTTTCCAGGGTTTAGGGCTGCCGTTCGAAGGCGCCTGGCTGCTTTCCACCATCATCGGCATTCTCGTCATCGCGCTGCCGCTGATGCTGGCTGTCGCCATGATCATCTATGCCGACCGCAAAATCTGGGCAGCCATGGCGCTGCGCCGTGGTCCCAACGTCGTTGGTCCGTTCGGCCTGCTCCAGTCCTTCGCGGACGGCCTGAAGGTATTCCTTCAGGAAACCATCGTTCCGTCGGCCGCGAACAAGACCTTGTTCCTGATCGCGCCGATCATCACCTTCACCGTGGCGCTGATGGCCTGGGCCGTCATCCCCTTCGGTGCGGGTGTGCTGGTGTCGAACATTAATGTCGGCCTGCTCTACATTCTCGCCATCTCGTCGCTTGGCGTGTACGGCGTGGTGCTGTCGGGCTGGGCGTCCAACTCCAAATATCCCTTCTATTCCGCGATCCGCGCCTCCGCGCAGATGATCAGCTATGAAGTCTCGATCGGCTTCATTCTGATCACCGTGGTTCTGTGGGCCGGCAGCTTCAACATGTCGGCGATCGTGGAAAGCCAGAAGGGCTATTACGGCTTCGTCAACGGCAATTTCGTCAACCCGTTGCTGTTCCCGATGGCGATCATGTTCCTGATTTCGGCCATGGCGGAAACGGCGCGCGCGCCGTTCGACCTGACCGAAGCGGAGTCCGAACTGGTTGCAGGCTATCAGACCGAATATTCGTCCATGGCCTTCGCCCTGTTCTGGCTGGGTGAATATGCCAACGTGATCCTGATGTGCGGCCTGAACGCGATCCTGTTCTGGGGTGGTTATCTGCCGCCGTTCGACTGGGCGCCGCTTTATCTGGTGCCGGGCATCATCTGGTTCCTCCTCAAGATCGCTTTCTTCTTCTTCGTCTTCTCCTGGGTGAAGGCGACGGTGCCCCGCTATCGTTACGACCAGCTGATGCGGCTGGGCTGGAAAATCTTCCTGCCGACCTCGCTGCTGTTCGTCTTCCTGGTTTCGGGCTTCCTCATGCTGACAAGGTATTCGTGACATGAGCCTTGGCTATTACGTCAAAAGCTTCACCCTCTGGGAGTTTGTGAAAGCGCACTGGCTGACCTTGAAGTATTTCTTCAAGCCCAAGGCGACGATCAACTATCCCTATGAGAAGAACCCGATTTCGCCGCGTTTCCGTGGTGAACATGCGCTGCGCCGCTATCCCAACGGGGAAG
>JAJZTH010000001.1 GCA_021849075.1 Pseudomonadota bacterium
GATGCCACCACGTGAGTGGACCATGGCGAAGGCGCAATTTGCCGTGATCTTCGGCGAACGTTTCATCAGAGCCATGGCGGCCTGATGATCAACCGCCCGGCCACACACGGAAATCCTGACAGTCCCATTTGCCGTGATCTTCGGCGAACGTTTCATCAGAGCCATGGCGGCCTGATGATCAACCGCCCGGCCACACACGGAAATCCTGACAGTCCCAGAGCAATCGGCGCGAACCTATCCTGCACAACCGCGCAAAATGCCGCTGGCGCAATCTCGTGGAGAACCTGTTCAACAAACTCAAAAACTGGCGGCGCATAACCACCCGATACGACAAAACCAAGGAATTCTACCTTGGCTTCGTCAGTCTCCTCGCTGACCTAAACTGGATACCCTTTGTCCACGACAACCTAATCGACCGCGATGCCCTGCGTCGCCAGCCAATGTGCGACCGGCGCCAGATCCGCCGCGTGCCGTTTCCAGCGCGCCACCGCATCGGCATTGATCGGCCGGCGCACCTGCGCGGCGCTGGGCGTGGCGACGGCGGCCTTATTCTCATGGAAGGACAGGCAGGCCGCATCCCAGTCCAACCCGCAATGATCGAGCAAGCGCCGCGTCTGCCCTTCCTGATCGGCGACCAGCGCTTCGTAAGAGAGCGACAGCACCCGGCCGGGAAACAGCCGGTCCCACAGCGCCATCAACCCGTCGAAGCGCGCATAATAACGCGCCGTATCCATCAGGTCATAGCTATAGGCATAATAGGTCGACTGGCTGGCGAAGAGATTCTTGTAGTTGCTCCAGACCGTATCCATCGGATGACGGCGCAGGCAGATGATCCGCGCCTGCGGCAGTGCGCGCGCGATATGGCCGACATAGAGGAAATTGGCCGGCAGTTTGTCGATGAAGCGCGGCGTCCCTTTTGGCCGGTGATGCTCCGCCCGCGCCATATAGGCCCGGCCGATGGCCAGCGGATCGATCGTGGCGCTGGCGGCGATCGTCTCCGGATCGATGACAAGGCGGGAGGACGTGGCCGTCAACTGCTTCACCGCCAGCGGCATCGCCTGCAATTCGCCCGCCGACCCGACCGACGGGTGGGAAGAAAGGATGCGATCGACCAGGGTCGTGCCGGTGCGCGGCATGCCCACGATGAAGATCGGCGCAGACTCTTCCAGCCCCGCCCCCCAGGCGGCAGGCGCGCCATCGGAAAACAGCCCCTCGATCGCGTCGAAAATCGCCCGGTCCTGCGCGAAATCATAGCCGATCGTGCGTTTGTGATCGGCATTGGCGGCGGACAAATAGGTGAAGGCTTCGCGCCCGTTGCCCATATCCTCATGGCTTTTGGCCAGCGCATAGCGGATGCGCAGCCGGTTTTCGGGCTGGGCCGCGCGGGCGAGCGCCGCCTCCAGCCGGGGCAGGCTGTTCACCTCCACGCTCTGGCGCGACAATATGGCGAGCGCATAATGAACGCGGGAATCGCCCGGATCGGCCTTCAGGATCGTCTCATAATGGTCGCGCGCCGCCTCCACCCGCCCGGTAAAGCCGCAGGCGGCGGCGAGATTGTAGCGATAGGAGAGATTGTCCGGTTCCGCCGCGACCGCCCCTTCGAACGGTGCGATCGATGTTTCATGATCGCCCAGCCGCGCCAGCACGCAGCCGATCGTGTCGAGCGTGCGCGCATCCTGCGTTCCGGCGGCCATCGCATCGCGCGCCGCCTGCGCCGCATCGCCATCGCGCCGCAGCAGGATCAGCAATTTGGCATATTGAGCCAGATGTTCAGCATCGCGCCCGCGCGCCAGCGCATGTTCCAGCATGGGCAGCGCCTTGGCCACCTGCCCCGCCTCCACCGCCGCCATGCCGAGCAGGAAATAGCCGTCGGGCTGCTCCGGCTGTTCCATGGCCAGCCGCTGCGCCGCCTGCGCCGCAGCGGGAAGATCGCCCCGCGCCAGCGCCGCGCGCGCCTGCGCCGCCAGCGTCATGCCTGCCCCAGAGTGAAGCCCGCCACCCGTTCGATCATCCAGAAGCAACCAATGATGCCAGCGCCATAGAGGGCAGCCTGTCGCACCCACCGGTCGCGGTCAAGGATCTCGGCGATCTTCATCACCGCCAGCACGCAGGCGACGAAGATCAGCTGGCCCAGTTCCACGCCGCCATTGAAGAAGAGCAGACCCGACAGTCGCTCCTGCGGCGCCACGCCCAGTTCGCGCAGCACGGTCGCAAAGCCCAGGCCATGGAGCAGGCCGAAGCCCGCAACCACGGCCAGCTGGCGGCGGCGCTTGGCCGGATCGGCCCCATCCTCCTCCTTCGCGCGGATCGCCTCCCGCGCCATGAAGGCGATGGACAGGGCGATCACCGCCTCCACCGGGGGCACCGGCACGGTGATGATGTCGAAAAAGGCGAGCGCCAGACTGAGCGAATGGCCGATGGTGAAGGTCGTCACCAGCGCCAGCAGGAAACGCCCGCGCGCCAGCAGACACAGGCACAGGACAAAGGCCAGATGATCCCAGCCGCCCAATATGTGGACGATCCCCTGCCCGGTATATTCCACCGCGATGACGGGCAGCGCGCGGGTGCGCGCCGCCGTCTCGCCGATCGGCAGGGACAATGTGTCGCCATCGGGCTGCAACGCCTGCTGCACCCGCGCGCCGGTGGCGGTGGACAGGAAGGTGCCGCCATCGACGGCCCAGGGGGTGACGATGGCGTCATCCGCCGCCAGCGCCCGGTCACAGGCGATACCGATGGCATAACGGGTCATCACCGTTTCGGTCAGTTTCTCCCGGCTGGTTTCCCGGCAGCCTTCGGGCAGGCCCAGCGCCTTGTCGCTGGCAAGGACGGAGGGCACCGAAGCGCTGAGGTCGAAGCTGCCGGGGTCGATGCCCGGCTGAATCACGAAATCGCCGACGCGAAACACGTCCGCCTGCGCCGGGGCGGCACAACCAACCGCCAGCATCAGGATCAGCAACAGGCGGCGCAGCATGTTACTGCTCCACCTTGATGCGGTATCCGGCCTCCAGCTTCTGCACTTCCTGCTCCACCAGCGCGCCGGTCTGCGCCGCCAGATAGTCCTGCTTCACCTGATCGCGCACATCGGTATAGGGCAGCATGGCGGATGCGCCACGATCGCGCACGCGGGCGAAATGCCAGCCGCGCGTCGATTGCAGCGGGCCGATCCACTGGCCGGCCGGCGTCTTCTTGAGCGTGTCGAGGAAAGGCTGGCCGAACATGCCGCGCAGCATGGATTCGCCATAATCCTTCAGGTCGTGGCCCATCCAGAAATCATCGCCCTTCACGCTGCCGCCCGATTGCAGCGTGGCGAGCAGCGCGGGCGCATTGCCGGGCTTTTGTTCGAAAAACACATGATCGACCGACAGGCGCGGTTCGGCGCGGTAGAGGTCGCGATGGCTGGCATAATAGCCCATCAGCTGATCCTCGCTGGGGTCGGCCGGCGCACCCGCGATCATGAAGCGGACCCGGTCGATCAGCCGTTGCTTAGTGGTCTTGTCGGTCATGTGCATGCCGCGCTCCACCGCTTCGCGGAACAGCAGCTCGTCGGCGACATAATCGTGGATCAGCTTCGCCTTTGCCTGCGCATCGGGCTTTTTGCCGGCCATCATCTCATAATCGTCGGACAGGCTTTTCTGGACGGAAAGCGGGACGTCGATCTCCTGATGCCGGGCACTGACCGCCCAGTAGAGCGCGAAGATCACGCCCGCGACGCAGAGGAAAACGATAAACGGATCACGGTCCGCCCAGCCGCGCAGCGACAGCAACAGTCCGCGCAGGGAAGTCATCACACGGCGCATCAGCGCAAACCCTTTCACACCCCGCCCGGCAGGCCGGGCGTTCCTGCCGGTTATGACGATCCATGGGGCGGCGCCCTCTACGTCAAATGACGCATGGGTGGGACGCTTACGCCACGCCCCTCCAGTTTATGGGAGGGGCGTGGCGCGCGAAAATCCTCAATCCAGATTGGGCCGCAGATAGCGTTCGGCGGTTTCCAGATCGATGCCGCGCCGGGCGGCATAATCTTCCAGCTGGTCGCGGCCGACGCGGGCGACGCCGAAATATTCGGCCTGCGCATGGCCGAAATAAAAGCCGCTGACCGCCGCCGTAGGCAGCATGGCGAAGCTTTCGGTCAGGGTCGCGCCGGTGGCGTGATGCGCATCCAGCATGTCGAACAGGATCGGCTTCAGGCTATGTTCCGGGCAGGCGGGATAGCCGGGCGCGGGGCGGATGCCGCGATATTGCTCCTTGATCAGCGCCTCATTGGTCAGCTGCTCGCCCTCGGCATAGCCCCAGAGCGCGGTGCGGACATAATGATGCAGCCGTTCGGCAAAGGCTTCGGCCAGACGATCGGCCAATGCCTTCAGCAGGATATCCGAATAATCATCGATCGCATTTTTAAAGCGCGCCAGATGCGGTTCGATGCCGTGGATCGACACGGCAAAACCGCCCATCCAGTCGCCATCATGGCTGATGAAGTCGGCCAGGCACATGTTCGCGCGCCCTTCCCGCTTCTGGATCTGCTGGCGCAGCATCGGCAGGCGGACATGTTTTTCATCCTCGACATGGACGATGATGTCATCGCCCTCGCGGCGGCAGGGCCACAGGCCGGCGACGCCGCGCGCGGTCAGCCATTTGTCGTTGACGATCTTGTCCAACATCTTCTGCGCATCGGCGAAGAGGCTGCGGGCGCTTTCGCCGACGATTTCATCGTCCAGGATCGCGGGATAATTGCCCGCCAGTTCCCACGCGCGGAAGAAGGGCGTCCAGTCGATATAATTGACCAGATCCTTGAGGTCCCAATCCTTGAAGGTGTGAACGCCCGGCAGGCGCGGACGGGGCGCTTTCAGGCTTTCGTCCATTTCAAAGCCATTGTCGCGCGCATCGGCAATGCTGATCAGCGCGCTCTGCCCCTTGTTGGCGCGGGCGACGCGGACATGTTCATAATCGTCCTTGGTCTTCTGGACGAAATCATCCTTCTGCGTTTCGCTGACGAGCGCCGTCGCCACGCCCACGGCGCGGCTGGCGTCCAGCACATGGACGACCGGGCCGGTGAAGGCGGGATCGATGCGCAGCGCGGTATGGACGCGCGACGTCGTCGCGCCGCCGATCAGCAGCGGCATCGTCATATTGGCGCGCTGCATTTCGGCGGCGACCGTCACCATCTCGTCCAGCGAGGGGGTGATGAGGCCGGACAGGCCGATCATGTCCGCGTCATTCTCGTTCGCGGCCTTGATGATGTCCTGCCAGGGGACCATCACGCCCATGTCGATGACTTCGAAGCCGTTGCACTGAAGCACGACGCCGACGATATTCTTGCCGATATCATGCACGTCGCCCTTCACGGTCGCCATGATGATCTTGCCCTTGCCCTTGGCGCCGGGTTCCTTCGCCGCCTCGATATAGGGCAGCAGATGCGCCACCGCCTTCTTCATGACGCGGGCGGATTTGACGACCTGCGGCAGGAACATCTTGCCCGCGCCAAACAGGTCGCCCACGACATTCATGCCGTCCATCAACGGACCTTCGATCACCTCGATCGGCTTTGCGGCGGCAAGGCGGCATTCCTCCGTATCCTCCACCACATACATGTCGATGCCCTTGACCAGCGCATGTTCCAGCCGCTTGGCGACCGGCCAGCCACGCCATTCCTGCGCCGCCCTTTCCGATGCGGCATCCTTGCCCTTGAAGGATTCCGCAAGCGCGACGAGGCGGTCGCCCGCTTCAGGATCGCTGTTCAGCAGAACATCTTCGCACGCCTTGCGCAGCGCGGGGTCGATGGCGTCATAGACGTCGAGCTGCCCGGCATTGACGATCGCCATGTCGAGACCGGCGGGGATGGCGTGGTACAGGAAGACGCTGTGCATCGCCCGGCGCACCGGTTCATTGCCGCGGAAGGAGAAGGAGAAGTTCGACAGGCCGCCCGAAATATGGACGTGCGGGCAGCGCTTCTTGATCTCGCGGCAGGCTTCGATGAAGTCGACGCCGTAATTATTATGCTCCTCGATCCCGGTCGCCACGGCGAAGATATTGGGATCGAAGATGATGTCTTCGGGCGGAAAGCCGATCGTCATCAGCAGCTTGTAGGCGCGCTCGCAAATTTCGACCTTGCGGGCCTGCGTGTCGGCCTGCCCCGTTTCGTCGAACGCCATGACGACCACCGCCGCGCCATAGGCCATGCAAAGCTTCGCATGATGCAGGAAAGCCTCCTCGCCCTCCTTCATGCTGATCGAGTTGACGACGGGCTTGCCCGAAACGCATTTCAGGCCCGCCTCGATGACTTCCCACTTGGAGCTGTCGATCATCACCGGCACGCGGCTGATATCCGGTTCCGACGTCATGAGCTTGAGGAAGGTGGTCATTGCCTCGACCGCGTCGAGCAGACCTTCGTCCATATTCACATCGACGATCTGCGCGCCATTTTCGACCTGTTCACGCGCGATATCGATGGCCGCGGCATAATCGCCCGCCATGATCAGCTTCTTGAACTTGGCGGAGCCAGTGACGTTGGTGCGTTCACCGATGTTGACGAAAGTGGCGGTGGATTGCTGGGTCATCTTTTGTTCGTCACCCCAGCGAAGGCTGGGGTCTCCCGATTTAGAGCGCGCCCCAAGAGGCACGAGATCCCAGCTTTCGCTGGGATGACATATTGTTCTTACGCCGCGATATGCATCGGTTCGAGGCCGGCGAGCCGGGTCACGACCTGCAATTCCGGCATCTGGCGCGGCTTGTGTCCCGCCAGCGCCTTCGCCACCGCGCCGATATGCGCCGGCGTGGTGCCGCAACAGCCGCCGACCATGTTGACGAGGCCCTCGTCCACCCATTGGCGGATCAGGCTGGCGGTGGTTTCCGGCAATTCGTCATATTGGCCCAATTCGTTGGGCAGGCCGGCATTGGGATAGGCCAGGATCAGCGTGTCGGCATTTTTGGACAATTCCGACAGATAGGGCCGCAACAGGTCCGCGCCGAACGCGCAGTTCACGCCGATGGTCAGCGGCTTCAAATGCCGCAGCGAATACCAGAAGGCGTTGATCGTGTGGCCCGACAGGTTCCGGCCCGACATGTCGGTGATGGTGAAGCTGAGCATCACCGGCACCGGGCGACCCGACGCCGCCTCCGCTTCCCGCGCGGCCATGCCGGCGGCCTTGGCGTTGAGCGTATCGAAACAGGTTTCGATCAGCAGGAAATCGACCCCGCCCGCGATCAGCGCATCGCACTGTTCGCGATAATCGGCTTTCAGCGTGTCATAATCGACCTCGCGATAGGCCGGATCGTTGACATCCGGCGAGATCGACAGCGTCTTGTTGGTCGGGCCGATCGAACCGCACACGAAACGGGGCTTTCCGTCCTTGGCCGTCGCCTTCTCGCAGGCGGCGCGGGCGATCTTCGCGGCGGCGACATTGATGTCCCACACCAGATGCTCGCAACCATAATCGGCCATCGCGATCTTGGTCGAACTGAACGTGTTCGTCTCGATCATGTCCGCGCCATTGTCGAGATAGGCGGTGTGGATGCCCTCCACGATGTCCGGGCGGGTCAGGCACAGAAGGTCGTTATTGCCCTTCTGGTCCTTGGTCAGGTCCAGATCGCCGCGATAATCCGCTTCGGTCAGGCCATGTTTCTGGATCGACGTGCCATAGCCCCCGTCGAAAATCAGGATCTTTTCCGCCGCCAGGGCGCGCAATTTCTGTTCAGCAGTCATCGTGAAAACCCCGTTCGGGCTGAGCCTGTCGAAGCCCTGCCCTTTCTTGAAGAAAAGTACAGCCCTTCGACAAGCTCAGGGCGAACGGAAATGAAAGGTTCATGCCTCCACATGCACCTGCGGCCTTAGCCCCAGCAGATGGCAAATGGCATAGCTATGTTCCGCCCGGTTGAGCGTGTAGAAATGGAAATCGCGTACGCCGCCTTCATACAGCTTGCGGCACAATTCCGCCGCGATCGTCGCCGACACCAGCTGGCGGGCGGACGGGTGATCGTCCAGCCCTTCGAACAGGCGGCCCATCCATTGCGGCACATCGGTATTGCACATGGCGGCCATGCGCTGGGTCGCGGCGAAATTGCCGACCGGCATGATGCCCGGCACGATGTCCGCGCTGATGCCCGCCGCCAGCACCTTGTCCATGAAGCGGAAATAGGTGTCGGGCGCGAAGAAGAATTGCGTGATCGCGCGGGTCGCCCCGGCGTCCAGCTTGCGCTTCAGATTATCCAGATCGCTCTGTGCGCTCGCGGCTTCGGGGTGTACTTCCGGGTAGGCGGAAACGGAAATCTCGAACGGATGGCGCTGCATCAGCCCTTCGACCAGATCGGCCGCGCCGGTATAGCCGTCCGGGTGCGGCTCGAACGTGCCGCCCGCTTCGGGCGGATCGCCGCGCAGGGCGACGATATGGCGCACGCCCGCTTCCCAATAGGCGTCGGCAATCTCGCCAATCTCGGCCTTGCTCGCGGCCACGCAGGTCAGGTGCGCGGCGGCGGCCAGCGGCGTTTCCTGCGCGATGCGCGCAACCGTATTATGGGTGCGCTCCCGCGTGGAGCCGCCCGCGCCATAGGTGACGGACACGAATTTGGGGGCCAGCGGCGTCAGCGTCTCGATCGCCGACCACAGCTGCGTCTCCATCTTCTCCGTCTTGGGCGGGAAGAATTCGAAGCTGACCTGGCAGTCGCCGGCCAGATCCGCATAAAGAGGGGTGGCGGGATCATTCAGGGTCATGCGGAAATCCGTTCATCGATGGGCAGGATGCGCGCCGTCCTGCGGCGCCCCAGCCAGAGTTGTACCGTCAGTTCCTGTCCGGGCAGCGTCTCCACCCGTTCCAGCGCCAGCCCCGCCGCAACGAACCAGTTGTCCATTTGCTCGTCGGAAAAGCCCAGCCGCGCATGCTGATCGCGCGTGCGCAATTCTTCGCGCTCATGTGCGGCGAAATCGACGATCAGCACCCGGCCGTCGTTGCGCGTCACCCGCGCCGCCTCGGCAATCACCGCCTCAGGCGCCTGCGCATAATGCAGCACCTGATGCAGCACCACCGTATCGGCGCTGTCCCGCTCCAGCGGCAGATCCAGAAAATCGCCCAGCAACAGCGCATATTTGTCGCCCGCGTCCGGCGGCAGCTTGGTGCGCGCCAGACGGAGCATGTCAGGGCTGCGGTCCAGCGCGGTCACATGCGCGGCCGCTTCGCCGAACAATTCGATGATCCGCCCGGTCCCGGTGCCAATGTCCAGCAAATGGCCGATCGGCTCACGCGCCAGCAGCGCCCGCATCGCCGCCTCCACTTCGGCTTCGGCGACATGGAGCGACCGGATAGCATCCCATTGTTCGGCATGTTCGGCAAAATAGGTTTCGGCCGCCCGCGCCCGGTCCGCACGAACCGCCGCCAGCCGGGCAAGGTCCGCCGCCTGCCACAGCGCTTCGCCGTCGGATGGCTCCAGACGGTCGAACAGGGCCAGGAACGGCGCGACGCCGGCATCGCGACCCAGCCGCAGAAACACCCAATTGCCTTCCTTGCGCCGTTCGACCAGCCCCGCCTCCGCAAGAATACGGACATGGCGCGACACGCGCGGCTGGCTCTGCCCCACGACCTGCGCAATTTCGCCCACGGCCAGCTCCATCGCGCGCAGCAAATGGATGATGCGCAGCCGCGTCGGGTCGCCAAGTGCCCGGAAAATGTCGAGTGCCGCATGCATGAAAGCATCATATAAAGAAATCTTTATATGCGTCAATGGCCGTTCATTTTCGCGCTTCGCAGGCAGCTACACCCCTCTAACATAGTGTCAATCGCATGAATGGGATTGCCTTGCATCGCTCAAAGCATTACGAATCGGCGCGCAGGCGCAATGGGGGGTGAGCTTTTCTCCGAGAGTGGTCTGCATCTTTTTTTTCTCAGAGAGGGGTTTTAGCCCATGACCAAGTCGATTGCTCTTTCGCTCGTTCTCGCCGCTTCGCTCGGCCTGGCTGCTTGCTCGGGTGGCCATGAAAACGCCGCCAACAACGCTGCCAACGCTGCCGAGAACGCTTCGAACGCTGCCGACAACGCCATGAACGCTGCGCTGAACGCCGCCGACAACGCCGCCAACGCTGCGTCGAACGCGACCAACAACGCCGCGAACGCGATGTAATTTTCGCTTTACGCGAAAAAATTTCGAAAGGGGTCGCACCGGCAACGGCGCGGCCCCTTTCTTTATTGGTCCTGTCCCTGTTGGAGCATCAAGTGATGACATGCCCCCGCCTGCCCCTGCCTCTGTTGGCGACGCTGGCGCTGGCCGCCTGTGGATCGGGCGATCAGGATGGCGTCGGCGGCGTCAGCGCGGGCGAAGCCAGGGCGCTGAACGCAGCAGCCGCGCGGCTCGATGCACAGGCCGGCGCCGCCCATAGCGACGCGCCAGCGCTGAACCCCGCCGCGACCGCCGCCGCCCGCGCCGACCGGAACCGGACCGCTCCCCGCCCCGAAGGCCAGCCATAAAAAAGGCCGCCCCATGCGGAGCGGCCTTTCCAGATCGGCATATCGCCAATTTTTTAGCAGTTGCGGTCGATCGCGCGGCCGGCCAGCGCACCCACGCCAGCGCCGATGATCGCGCCGGTCGTGCCGTCGCCGCGGCGGCCATAGCGGCCTGAACCCTTGCCGACTTCATTACCCAGCAGGCCGCCGGCGATCGCGCCGATGATGGTGCCGCCCGTGCCGTTATCCCGACAGCGATAGCCGCCCCGATAACCGCGATAGCCATTGTTGCGATAATAGCCGTCGCCACGATAGCCGCGATAATAATCGCCGCGATAGCCCCGGTTATAATAGCCACGGTCATAACCGCGATAGCCCCGGTCATAGCCGCCACGATAATAATCGCCACGATCATAACCGCGATAATGGTCGCGCGCCATCGCCGGGGTGGCGGTGACGGCCAGCGATGCCGCACCCATGGCCAGGGCCGCACCCATATTCACAAGAAACTTCATCTTCATGGCTCTGCTCCTCAATTGCCATCCTCTTGGGCGGCCGCTGAAAAGAACGGGATTGCCCATCGATTGCCCTGCTTATGCCGGAGTCGGCTTGAGCCGAGCCTGAATGGGGGTGACAGCCCCCGTTCAGATGCGATCGCCCCGCCACTGCCCTGCTGCGTCCTGCCGAATATTCGCCTAGGACAGGGTCGATGCAGCGAATCCTGATCGTCCTCGCCCTTGCAATCCTGCTGTTGCCGGCGCCCCATCCGGGAAAACCCGAAGCCGTTCAGGCCGGCGCGCTGCTGGTGACGGCGCGCGCCATGCCGCTCAGCAGCGTCGATCCCGCCCTGCGCCGCGTCGGCGCGCTCGACTATCTGGGTGGATGGTCGCTGGAAAGCGACAATCCCGGCTTTGGCGGCATATCCGCCCTGCTGGCGACGCCGCAGGGCGATGTGCTGGGCCTGAGCGATTCAGGCATATTGATGGGCTTTCATGTCGGGCCGGGGGACGCGGCCCGCCGCCCCTTCATCGCCCCGCTGCCGGTGCGCCGGCAGGACCGGTTCCGCCCCTGGTGGGCATGGGATTCGGAATCCATGACGCATGATCCGGCGACCGACCGCTATTGGGTCGGCTTTGAACTGCAACAGGCGATCTGCCGCTACAGCCCCGGCTTCGCCCGGGTGGAGGCATGCCGCACCTGGCCCGACATCATGGCCTGGCCCAAGACCGGATCGATCGAATCGCTCGCCCGCCTGCCCGATGGCCGCTTTCTGGCGATTGGTGAAATGGGCATGACGCCCGATGGCAAGCATGACAGCCTGCTCTTCGCCGGCGACCCGGCGGAAACCAGCACGCCCGCCCCCGTCCATCTGCGCTACACCCCGCCAAAGGGCTATCGCCCGACCGATGCGGTCGCGATCGACGACCGCCATGTGCTGGTGCTCAATCGCCGCCTGACGATAGAGGATCTGTTCACCGCCACGATCGCCATGGTCGAGTTGCCCGAACGGCCGACACCCGGCACGGACTTGAAGTCCCGCACGCTGGCTCGGCTCGCCCCGCCATTGCTGGCCGATAATTTCGAAGGGATGGCGGTGACGCGCGAACGGGGGCGCACGATCATCTGGGTCGTATCGGACGACAATCACGAATTTTTCCAGCGCACGCTGCTGCTGAAATTCGGCCTGAATTGAACGCCTGTCTGAAAATGCGCCTTTGGCGCAGCCGTCCTGAACCAGATTCAAACGCAAAAAAGCGGCCCGGTGAGGGGCCGCTCCTTATGCCGAAACGAATCGAGCGGAATCAGGCTGCTGCGGCAGCCTTCTTCTTGACGATGTCGCGCTTCAGGCGACGGGCCTTCAGCGACAGCTTGTCGTCGTTGGTCTTGACCAGCCAGTTGTCCAGGCCGCCATTATGTTCGACCGAACGCAGGCCATGGGTCGACACGCGCAGCTTCACGGTGGTTTCCAGCGTTTCGGAGATCAGCGACACGTTCTGCAGGTTGGGCAGGAACACACGCTTGGTCTTGTTATTGGCGTGGGAAACATTGTGACCCACCTGGCGACCCTTACCGGTCAGCTCGCAAATGCGCGACATAGTCAATCAACCTTTGAAATTCGGGTTCGTTCGGAAAGCCGCGCCGATAACGGGATTCGTGTCTCCCGTCAACCCGCAGCGAAGCAGGATCGCAACCCTTTGGCGACCCGATGCGTTGAAAGCGCGACTAACCCAAAGGAGGGACAAATGCGAGTCATTGGTGGATTGCTGGTGATTATCCTGCTCGTTCTGGCCGGCGGCATCGCCACGGGCTTCATCGACCTGCAAAAGACGCAGGAAGGGCGCCTGCCCGAAATCGCCGTGAAGGAGGGCGCGCTGCCCAAATATGAAGCCAGCGTCGCCAAGGTGCAGGTCGGCACCCGCAAGGAAACGGTCGACGTGCCCACGGTGGACGTGAAGAAGCCCTGATCCTTTCTAACAGCCAAATCATCCTGTAACGGGCGGATATGGCTCCGCCCCCCTTTCCCCTCCCCATGCCCATGCGCCGCGCGCTCGACCTCGCCCGCACGTCGCAGGCGGCGGGCGAAGTGCCGATCGGCGCGGTGGTGACGAAGGATGGCGCGATCATCGGCGAAGGCGAAAATCGCAACCGCCGGGACAATGATCCCACCGCCCATGCGGAAATCGTCGCGATGCGCGCGGCGGCGGCGGCGCTGGGCGACCATCGCCTGACAGGCTGCGACCTGTGGGTGACGCTGGAGCCATGCCCGATGTGCGCGGGCGCCATATCCCACGCACGGATCGCCCGCCTTTATTATGCGGTGGGGGATCCCAAGGGCGGCGCGATCGAACAAGGACCGCGCCTCTTCGCCCAACCGCAATGCCTGCACCGGCCCGACGTCTATGGCGGACTGGCCGAGGCCGAAGCCTCAACGCTGTTGCGCGACTTTTTCCTCGCCCGGCGTTGAATAATCTATTCTGTAGAGCTGGTAAGGCAGCGTCATCGCCGTCTCCAGCTTCACCGGCACCAGCCATTTGGGCAGGTCGCCCCGCATCAGCCCGGCATAGAAGCCACCGGGGCTGCGCGACTGATAGATGGTGCCTTCGGGGAACCAGGGACAGACCAGCAAATAGGTGGCGTGATGCTTGGCCGCGATCGCGCGGAAATCGCGCGCCGGACCGTCAAAGGCATGGTGAATGTCCAGAATCGTCGCGCCATTGCGATGATAGGGACCGGCCAGCGCGCTATGGTGCGTGGTGGCGATCAGGCGCGGGCCAAGATCGACCATGGTGAAGATGGTGGCCGGCGGCAACTGATCCAGCACCTGCAACGCCGGCAAAGTGCGGCAACGGCCATTGGCCTTCTTGATCGAATCGTTCCGCGCAATGGCGGATGGCCGCCAGGGCTTTGGCACGGTGCCGGTCGCCTGCTGCCACAGCGTCACCATCTGCGGATAGAGCGGATAGGCGCAGGCGATCACCGCCAGCAGCGCCACCCCCGCCCCGGCGGCGATCTTCACGGCGCGCCTGCCCATCAATATCGCGACGACCAGCCGATGCGCGGCCCAGGCGGCGGGCGGGATCGCCAGCAATTGCGCCGCAGGGCCGGCGCGCAGCTGCCAGAAGAGCAGCGCCGTGGAAAAGAGCATCATCAGCCCCACGGTGGCCCAGGCCCAAAGCCGTTCGGGATCGCGCCGCGCATCCCACAATGCCCAGATCAGGCCGATCAGCCCGGCGACCGGCACCGCCAGCAGCGGCACGACCATCGACTGCGCCTGCGCCGTGATCGGCTTGGCCTCGCGAATATTGGCGAGCCACAGCTTCTGAAGCTCGGGCGAAATCTGATAGGGGGTCAGGCATTGCGGCCAGTTGAGATAAAAGAAGACCGCAACTGCGCCGCCCACCACTGCGCCCGCCGCCATCCGCACCGGCCATCCGCGTAGGGGCGCGATCGACAGGATCACCATCCCCGCCCCCGCCGCGCCGAACACCGCGACCCAGATGGGCGATATCGCGTCACACACCATCGCGCGATTGGCATAGCTGGCGAACAGCAGATAGAGGATCGACGTCGCCCCCGCGAGGCTGAGGCCATAGGGCAGCAAGCGCCGTTCCGCCCCCGGCCGGAATACCCAGCGCAGCGCGATCAACGCGCCGCCCGCCGCCAGATAGACGATCATCTCCATGCCGATGGCGATCGACAATGCGCTGCTGATCCCGGCCATCAATCCGCCGCGCAGGCGATTTTCGTCGATCACCCCCGCCAGCATCGTCAGCGCCAGCGCCAGTTGCCAGCCATGATGGTCGATCCGCATCGGCGCATACATGCCCAGCGCCATCTGCGTCGCCAGCGGGCCGAGAATGGCGAGGAACCAGCCATGCGGCCCCGCCAGCCGTCGCCCGATGAAGCCCAGCGAGAGCATCAGCAGCAGCAGCGGCAGCAATGGCGCGATGCCGCAGGCCAGCCGATCGGCCAGCCCCTGATCCACGAACGCGCGGAAGAACAGGATCAGCCCCGCGATCGGAATGTCCACCAGCCGCGACCAGTGGATATTGGCCCCGCCCGGCGGATCGAGCCGATATTGGCGCAGATCATACCAGCCCTGCCCGGCCAGCCAATCCTTCACCTGGACATAACGGATATTGTCGTCGGTGTCGCTCAGCACCAGCCAGTGGATCGCCGGCCAGCGCGTCGCCACCATCGACACGGCGATGATGATCCAGATGAGGAAGGTCAGCCATTTCCAGTGCCGCTGGGCATAGGCGGTCAGGATCGGCGCCCAATGGAGAGCATGGTTACGCAGGGCATGGGCGCGCAGGATATCGCGGCTAGGCAAGGTCATGGCGGTGGATTAAACGCTCCGCATCAAAGCGCAACCGGGGCCGTCATGAATTATCTGTCACGACTTTATGCAGAGCATGGCGCGCTGTTCTGGCAGATTGTGCGCTATGGCGTGACCGGCCTGTTCGTCACCGCCTGTCAGGCGGCGATCTACTGGACGCTGGCGGCCCCGGTCGGGCTGCACCCTCAGATCGCCAATGGCATCGGCTATCTCGCCGCCGTCATGATCGGCTATGTCAGCCACAGCCTCTTCACCTTTCGCGGCCATGGCGGCGATGCCAGCCACGGCGCGCGCGGCGTCAAATTCATCCTCGTCTCGCTGGTCAGCTACAGCCTCAACGCACTGTGGGTCTATCTGTGCGTCACCCATATGCGCTGGCCCGAATGGTCGCCCATCCCCGCCATGATTTTCGTCACGCCGGTTCTGGTGTTCGGCCTGAACCGGCAATGGGTGTTCCGGTGAGGAGGTGACAAGCGACAAGAGCGGGTTGCGGCCAAGGTCGGACATAATTAGCCCCTCCCTTTCAAGGGAGGGGGTGGGGTGGGTGCGAGCGCAGCGAGCTTACAATCTATCGGTGTAAAGCGTCGCTGACGCGACGCTCCCCACCCCAACCCCTCCCCTGAAGGGGAGGGGCTTATGGCAGGAAACAACCCATCCCGGCCATCGGCCTGTCCTATGTTCCGCCATCTTGCTAGTCTCACAGCATGACCGCGCCGCGCCCCTCCTTCACTCCAGCCACCTCGCAACAAAATTTCACTATCTTGTTCCAAAATGTCTCATTCGGCGAGAAATATGCGAAGTTAAGCGTGGGCCTCACTCTATGACCGCCCCCCTCCCCGAACGCTGGCGTCAGCATCTCAGCCTCGACCGGCGGCGCTCGGTCCATACGGTGCGCGCCTATGTCGCCACCGCCGAACGGCTGATCGCCTTTCTGGAAGAGCATCGCGGCGAACGGGTCAGCGCGTCGACGCTCGCCGGACTGGATCAGGCGGACCTGCGCGCCTTCCTGACCAGCCGGCGGATGGACGGGATCGGCAACCTGTCGGCGGCGCGTGAACTTTCCGCCGTGCGCGGTTTCCTGAAGTTTGTCGGCGGCGATGACGCCCGCATCCCTCAGCTCAAAGGCCCGCGGGTCAAGCGCGGCCTGCCCCGCCCCGTTTCCCCGGACGAAGCGGTCGCGCTGGCGCAGGACATTGCCGAAACCGCGCGGGAGGACTGGATCGGCGCGCGCGACTGGGCGGTGCTGCTGCTGCTCTATGGCGCGGGGCTGCGCATTGGCGAGGCGATGGGCCTTAACGGCGACATCGTCCCGCTGGGCGACACGCTGCGCGTTACCGGCAAGCGCAATAAGACGCGGATCGTGCCGCTGCTGCCGCAGGTGCGGCAGGCGATCGACGCCTATGTCGACCAGTGCCCCTACCCCCCCGCGCGCGACGCACCGCTGTTTCGCGGCGCGCGCGGCGGTCCGCTGTCCGCCGCGCTGATCCGCCGCGCGGTGCAGGGCGCGCGCGGCCGGCTGGGCCTGTCGGACCGGACGACGCCGCATGCGCTGCGCCACAGTTTCGCGACCCATCTGCTCGGCCGTGGCGCGGACCTGCGCAGCCTTCAGGAATTGCTGGGCCATGCCAGCCTGTCCTCGACCCAAATCTATACCCAGGTCGACGCCGCCCATCTGCTCGACATTTATCGCAACGCCCACCCTCGAGCCTGAAAGGGCCTCATATCCGCCGCATTTAACGGCAAGCCTGTGCCCCTCACCCGACCGAGGGGACGACCATCATGCTGCGTCTGATTCTGATATTGCAGAGTGTCGGCGCAGGCGAAATTCCGCCCGATTTCGATCTGGCCAAGGTGAAGCCCTCGCCCGACGCCAACGCCATCGTCGTCACCGCACGCAAACAGAGCCAGCGCATCGAACGTCTGCCCGAAGACATGGAACCGCCGCTGGGCCGCGCCGAATTCGGGCTGTTCGGCAAGGCGAAGGGCGATGTGCATGTCGACAGTCAAAGTTTCGGCAACGGCACCACATCGCAGCGGGTGATGGTGCGAATAAAGCTGCCCTTCTGACCCGTCAGCCGCGCGGCCGCCAGGTCGCCAGCCGCCACAGATAGATGACGACCGCCCCCACCACGCAGGCGGTGGCGGCCGGCCCGACATAATGGTCGATATGGCGAAAATTCTGCCCCAGCACATAGCCGGCATAGGCCAGGATGACATTCCACACCAACGCCCCGGCCGTGGTCCACAGCAGGAAGCGGACATGCCCCATGCGGAACAGTCCGGCCGGCAGCGATATCATGGTGCGGAACGCGGGCATGAAGCGGAAGACGAAGACGACGATCTGGCCATATTTGCCGAACAGATGGTCCAGCGCCTCGACATCGCGCCATTCCAGCGTCGCCCAGCGGCCATAGCGGTCGACCAGCGGCTTCAGGCGATGAAAGCCCAATATATGGCCGACCAGATACCAGAAATAATTGCCGATGGTGGTGCCGATGGTGCCGGCCAGCAGCAGCCATTCCATATCCATCCGCCCCTGCCCGACGCGGATGCCGCCAATGCCCATGATCAGTTCTGACGGGATCGGCGGAAAGATATTTTCCAGGATCATCAGAAAGAAGATGCCCCAATATCCCCCCGCATCGATCAGGCGGAGAACCCAGTCGGTCATGGAATGCTCATCTCCAAGGTGCGCTTATACATAACAACGCGCCTCTCTCCCCCGTTCGCCCTGAGCTTGTCGAAGGGCCGCTCTTTTCTGGAAAAGAACAGGGCTTCGACAGGCTCAGCCCGAACGGATTTCGGGATAATATTGCGATTAGGCCACAGCCCGCTGCGCCAGCCGCGCGTCGATCGCGTCCCAGATCATACCGCCGGTATCAGTGCCGTCGAAGGCGTCGATCGACACGATCCCTGTCGGTGAGGTGACGTTGATTTCCGTCAGCCACTCGCCGCCGATCACGTCGATGCCCACGAAGAGCAGGCCGCGCGCCTTCAGCTCCGGTCCCATGGCGGCGCAGATTTCCCGCTCCTTGTCGGTCAGCTGCGTCTTGGCGGCCGATCCGCCCACGGCCAGATTCGACCGGATTTCGCCCGCACCGGGGATCCGGTTGACCGCGCCGGCGACTTCGCCATCGATCAGCACGATACGCTTGTCGCCTTCCGCGACGCCGGGGATGAACGCCTGAACCATGAAGGGTTCGACCCACGACGCCTTGAACAGTTCCACCAGCGACGACAGGTTCGCGCCATTCTTGCCGACATGGAACACCGCCACGCCGCCATTGCCATAAAGCGGCTTCACCACGATTTCGCCATGCTGGGCCAGGAAGCTCTTCACCTCGGCCAGATCGCGGGTGATCATGGTGGGCGGCATGAACCGGGCATAATCGAGCACGAACAGCTTTTCGGGCGCGTTGCGGACGCTGGCGGGATCGTTCACCACCAGCGTTTCATCCTGCACCCGCTCCAGCAAATGAGTGGCGGTGATGTAGCTGAGGTCAAATGGCGGGTCCTGCCGCATCCATACGACATCCACGTCGCGGCCAAGGTCGAGCATCTCTTCGGGACCAAAGGCGAAATGATCGCCCTCAACCTTCTGCACATTCACCGGCCGCGCCTTGGCCAGAACGCGGCCGTCACGGAACGTCAGGTCGGGCGCCAGATAATGATAGAGCCGATGCCCCCGCGCCTGCGCTGCGAGCATGATGTGAAAGGTCGAATCGCCTCCGATCTTGATCCCTTCCATCGGGTCCATCTGCACGGCGACGGTCAGGGGGTTGAGTGTGGTCATCGTCATTCCTTTTCCGTTCGCCCCGTTCAAGCAAGCCACTTGTCTTGCCCGAATGTCGAAGGGCCGTACTTTTCTTCAAGAAAAAAGGCTGGGCTTCGACAAGCTCAGCCCGAACGGGGAGTGTTATTTCACCCCCCATGCCAGACATTGGCCAGATGGCGTGGCGGGCGGCCGGGCGCAAGGAGGATGACGTCGATTCGCATGTCATCCCCCGCTTTTGCCAGATCATGCCACAGGATTTCGGCCGCGGCGGCCACTCGCGCCAGCCGCCTTTCGTCGATGGCGAGGGCAAGGTCGGTATCGCTGCCCCGCGCCTTCACCTCGACAAAGGCGATCATCGACCCGCGCCGCGCGACCAGATCGACCTCGCCGGCCGGGGTCCGCAGCCGCCGGCCAACAATCTGCCAGCCTTTCAGGCGCAGCCACCAGGCGGCGATGCGTTCGGCCTGACGCCCGCGCTTCTCCGCCTGCTGCCGGCTCATTCTTCGGATTCCGCGGCCTTCAATTCCATCGCCCGATCATACAGCGCCCGCCGATCGAGGCTCAGCTTCTTGGCCACTTCGCCGGCCGCCTTCGACACCGGCAGACGGGTCAGCGCTTCGCGCAGGGCGGCGTCGGCATCTTCGGCGCTGGCCGGCGGCGCTTCGCCCGGCGGCCCCACGGTCACGACGATCTCGCCCTTGGGCGGCGCGTCTGCATAGCGGGCGGACAATTCGGACAGCGTGCCGGTCGCCGTCTCTTCATACGCCTTGCTGATTTCCCGGCTGACCGCCGCGTCGCGATCCCCCAGATGCGCCGCCATGGCCGACAGGCTTTCCGACAGGCGCGGCCCGCTTTCATAAAAGACCAGCGTCGCCCGCAGCGCCGCCACCTCGTCCAGCACATCACCCCGCGCCTTCGCCTTGTTCGGCAGGAAGCCCATGAACAGGAAACGGTCAGTCGGCAGGCCCGACAAAGTCAGCGCCGCGATCGCCGCGCTGGGTCCGGGCAGGGTCGTGATCCTGCGCCCCGCCGCCCGCGCATCGCGCACCAGCTTATAGCCCGGATCGGAAATCAGCGGCGTCCCCGCATCCGACAACAGGGCGACCGATTCGCTCGCCATCCGCTCGATCAGGCGGATGCGGACATGATCGGCGCTATGATCATGATAGGGCAGCATCGGCCGGTCGGAGCCGGCATGGCGCAGCAGGCGCGCGCTCACCCGTGTATCTTCCACGGCGACCACATCGGCCAGCCGCAGGATTTGCGCCGCGCGCGGCGTAAGGTCTGCAAGGTTGCCGATCGGCCCAGCCACGATATAAAGCCCGGGTTCAAGCCCTGAAGGTTCAGTTTCCATAAGGACGCCAGATGACAGAGACGGATGCCCCCCGGCAAGCAAACATGTTCGCCGCCGCAAAAAGGGGCGCGCGTATCGCCTTCATGGGGGCGGCCTTGTTCCTGGCCGCCTGTCAGTCGATCGTGCCCAAGGGGCCAGCGCCGACCACGCCGACCGGCCCCGCCCAACCGACTGGTCCCGAAGTTGTTCAGGGCCTGCCGTCCGACGCCACACGCCATCGCGTCGCATTGCTGGTGCCGATGACCGGCACCAATGCCGGGGTTGGCCAGTCGATCGCCAACGCCACCACGCTGGCGCTGCTGGATACGAAAACGGACCGGGTGCGCATCACCACCTATGACACCGCGCTGGGTGCGGCCGCCGCCGTCAACAAAGCGCTGGCCGACGGCAATCGCCTGATCCTGGGTCCGTTGCTGGCGGAAGACGCCCGCGTGATCGGGCCGATCGCGGCGCGCGCCAATGTGCCGGTCATCAGCTTTTCCAACGATGCCGGCATTGCTGGCGGCGGCGTCTATGTGCTGGGCTATAACACCGCCCAGTCGATCGACCGGGTCGTCAGCTTCGCCAAGGACAAGGGGCTGACCCGCTTCGGTGCGCTGGTGCCGCGCGGCGTCTATGGCGAACGGGCCGGCAATGCGCTGCTGCGCGCAGTGGAACAGGCCGGCGCAACCGTAGTGTCGATGCAAAGCTTCGACCGGTCGCCCGCATCGATCACGGCGGCCGTCAAGAAATTGCAGGCGTCGTCCAGCTATGACGCGCTGCTGATCGCGGACAGCGGCCGGGTGGCGTTGCAGGTCGCGCCGATCGTGCGCAAGAATGGCGGGGCCACCGCCCGCCTGCTGGGCACGGAGCTGTGGAACACGGACACATCGTTAGCCGCCAGCCCGGTGCTGCGTGGCGCATGGTTCGCCAGCGTGTCCGACACCCTCTATCGCCAGCTCGCGACCAAATATCGCGCCCGTTATGGCGCAGCGCCGTTCCGCCTGTCCTCGCTCGGCTATGATTCGGTGCTGCTGACGGTGCGGATCGCGCAGGACTGGAAACCGGGCACGCCATTCCCTGCGGCGCGACTGCGCGATGCGGGCGGCTTTTCCGGCATTGACGGCGCGTTCCGCTTCAACCGGCAGGGTGTTGCTGAACGCGCGCTGGAGGTGAATGAAGTGGGCGCGGGCGCATCCACGGTGGTCGATCCCGCGCCACGCGGTTTCGGGGATTGATATTTCCGCCATGGGGCGGGTTTATCGAACCCGCCCCATTGGCAGGATCATCAGCCCATCGTCCGCCTGCTCGATCCGGGCGGTGACGCCATAGACCCGGACCAACGCATCCGGCGTCAGCACATCCATCGGCGCGCCATCGGCCACCAGCGCGCCGCCCTCCATCAGCAGCAACCGGTCGCAATAGCGCGCCGCCATGCTGAGGTCGTGCAGCACCGTCACCACCAGCGCCCCACCGCGCGCCTCATCGCGCAGCAGGTCCATCACATCGATCTGATGCCCCGGATCGAGCGCGGCGAGCGGCTCGTCGGCAATCAGCGCCCTTGCGCCCACCGCCAGCGCCCGCGCCAGCAAGACCCGCGCCCGTTCCCCGCCCGACAATTCGGTTGCAACCCGGCCTTTGAGGTGCAGCACATCGGCGCGCGCCATCGCCGCCTCGATCGCCGCTTCATCTTCAGCCCTCAGGCGGGAGAGTGGTCCCAGATGCGGCAGCCGCCCCAGCGCCACCAGCCGTTCGACGCTGAGCGGCCAGTGCAAAGTCTGGCCCTGCGGCAGATAGGCGATGGCGCGTGCGATCGCCGGTCGATCGAGCCGCGCCACATCCTGCCCGTCAATCGTCACCTGTCCCGCCTGCGGTTTGGCAAGGCCCAGCAGCGCCCGGATCAGCGTCGATTTGCCTGCCCCATTGGGACCGATGATGCCGACCAGTTCACCCGGCGTCAGCGTCACATCCACCTCGCGCACCGCCGCATGGCGACCAAGGCGGACGGAGAGATTGTCTGCGCGCAACGTCACCACAGGCGCTTCTCCCGCATCAGATGGATCAGAAAGACCGGCACGCCCAGCAGCGCCGTCACCACACCCAGCTTGAGTTCGCTGCTGGTGGGGATCAGCCGCACGCCAATATCCGCCAGCGTCAACAGCGCAGCACCGCCCAGCAGGGAAGGCAGCAACACCGCCGAAGGCGACCGATCGGTCAGCGGCCGCACCAGATGCGGCACGATCAGCCCGACGAAACCGATCGCACCCGACACCGCCACCGCGCCGCCCACGCCTACGCCCACGCCCAGCATCATCCGCAACCGCGCGGTCGACAGGTTGATGCCCAGCGCCTGCGCGCCCTCCTCCCCCAAGGTCAGTGCGTCCAGCGTCCGTCCATCCGCGATCAGCAGCCCCGCGCCGATCGCGACACAGGGCAGCGCGATCCAGACATGGTCATAGCTGCGATTTTCCAGGCTCCCCATCAGCCAGCTCATAATTTCCATCGCGGCAAAGGGATTGGGGGACAGGTTCAGCGACAGGCTGATCCCCGCCCCCGCCAGTGTCGCCACCGCAATGCCGGCCAGAATCAGGGTCAGCGGGCTTTCCGCCGATCCCGACAGCAGGAACAACGCGCCGATCGCAATCAGGGCGGCGCTGATGGCCAGAACCGGCAACGCCAGCGGATGCAGCTGCGCCAGCCCGAAATAGAGCGCGCACACAGCGCCCAGCGCCGCCGCATTGGACGCGCCCAGCACCGATGGCTCGGCGAGCGGATTGCGCAAATAGCCCTGCAAGGCCGCGCCAGACACGCCCAGCATCGCGCCGACGATCAGCCCCAGCAGCATGCGCGGCAAGCGCAGGTCCAGGATGATGGCACGGGCGATGTCGTCTCCCCCGCCGGTCAGCACGGCAGCGATCCGCTGCGGGCTGAGCGACACGGCGCCGAGCATAACCGATCCGAACGCCGCGAGGATCATCAACAGCAACAGGCCGGGCAGAAGCAGGGGATGATGGCGGCGCGCGGTCATGACTTGCCTCCGCTCATGGTCTTGCTAAGCCGCTGGCGATGATCCGGCCATTGACCCTTGCGGCGACCGCGCTGTTCCTGCTGACCGGTGCGGCAGCGCCACAGGCCCCGCGCAGAATCGTTTCGCTCAATGTCTGTGCCGACCAATATCTGCTGGCGCTGGCCGATCCGGGGCAGATTGCCGCGCTCAGCAGCAATGCGCGCGACCCCGAACTGTCGGCAGCGGCGGACAAGGCGCGCGGCTATCGCACGCTGCGCCGTCCGTCCGAAGAAGTGCTGGCGATCCGGCCCGATCTGCTGGTCGGTTTCCCGCTGGGTCCGGGCGCGGTCGCCGGCGCGCCGCCCGGCCAGTGGCGCACGCTGGGCGTCGCCAGTGCCGACAGCTACGGCGCGATCCTGGACCAGATCAGGCAGGTCGCGCGCGCCGTGGGCCATATCGACCGCGGCGAAAAGCTGATCGCCCGGATGAACCGTGATCTTGCCGCCCTGCCCAAGGCCCGACGCGGCGGCGTTGCGGCCTATTATCAGCGGCGCGGCTACATGACCGGCACCGGCACCTTGATCGATGATCTGATGCATCGGGTCGGCCTGACCAACCTTGCCGCGAAACTCGGCAAGCCCGCGCTGGCGCAGGTGTCGCTGGAGGAAATGGTCGCCGCCCGGCCCGACTGGCTGATCGTGGAAAGCGCCACCGATCACGTGGTCGATCAGGGGACGGAAATGCTGCACCATCCTGCGCTGGCCCGCATCCCGCGCATCAGCCTGCCGCAAAGCTGGACCGTGTGCGGCGGCCCCGCCTATGTGCAGGCCGCGCGCGCGATCATAGCGCGCCTCAACGCGCCACGCTGAAAGGGCGGGCATCACGCCCGCCCTTTCCTGTAACGATCAGAAACGGACACGCACCCCGCCATAAGCGGCGCGGCCGAAGGTGTTATAGCCATAGGCCGTGGCGTATCCTTCATCGAACAGATTGTCGATGCGGCCATAGACTTCCAGATGATCGCCGACCGGCAGGGACGCGCGCAGCCCGACCAGCGCATAGCCGTCCAGCCGCCGCGTGTTCGCCGCATCGTCTAAACTGTCGCCGACCATGGTGACGGTCGCGCCGGTCGACAGGCCGAAGAACCAGTCATAATCGGCCGAAACGCTGACCGCATTGGCGGCCCGGCGGGCAAGGCGATTGCCATAGGTGGCCGCTCCAGCCGAACGATCGCGCGCATCGACATAGCTGTAGCTGCCCGTCACCGTCAGCGCGTCGACCGGCTTCAGCGCAACCGATGCTTCCACGCCCTTGGCCCGCGTGCGATCCAGATTGCCATAGGTGAAGGTGGCGTTGTCATAATTGATCTGGTTGCGGGTATCGCGCCGGAACGCCGTCAACGACAGGGTCGCGCGGCCGCCGTCCAGGCTCTGGTCAAAGCCGATATCATAGCTTTTCGACCGTTCGGGCGTCAGCGCACGGTTGCCGCTATAGGTGTCGTACAGCTGATAGAGCGAGGGGGCCTTGAACCCCTCGCCATAGCTCAGGCGGATGTTGGTCGCGCCGGCATTGGGCGTATAATTGACGTTCGCGCCAAAGGTGGTCGCGCCGCCAAACTGGCTATGATCGTCATGGCGCAGGCCGCCGGTGACGGCCAGGCCCGTGAAGGGCTTCACGATCGCCAGACCATAGACGCTGTCGATGTTGATCTTCGCGCTCGCCGTGTCGCCAAAGCCGAAATAATCATAATCGGGCCGTTCATGCTCATAGCCGAAGACCAGCTTCGCCTGATCGACCGGGGCATAGACGCCCTCATATTCGAAGCGCAGATTGGTGCCCGAATAGCCATAATCCGGGTCGGTGCCGCGCACGAAATAATAGTCGCGGTCATTGCGCATCCAGGTGACGGCCGCGCGGTTGGTCAGCTTGCCGTCCAGCAGCGCCAGATTGACGCCGGCATAGCCGACATATTGATCGACCTTCGACACATCGGCGCTGTCGGCGGGCGCGCCGAAGAAGCTGTCATAATCGAGATCGGCGTGAATATAGTAACCGCGCAGGTCGAGGCTGAGATTATCGGTGAAGGCCAGCTTCAGCCGGGCATTGGTGGCGATATTCTCATAGCCGTCCCGCTCGGTGCCGCCAGCGGCCGAGGAAATGCCGTCCGTACGATAATAGGCCGCGCCGATCCCGCCGGACGCGATACCGGCCGTGCCGGACACATCGGCCTTGGCGTTAAGCGTATCGGCATAGCCATAATCGATCGAGGCGTTGCCGGCGAAGCCCTCGGCCGGCGTGCCGGTCATCAGGTTGACGACGCCGCCGATCGCCTGGCTGCCATAGACGATCGAGTTGGACCCGCGCAGCACTTCGACCCGGCGGATATTGGCGGTCAGCAAATGGCCGAAATCATAGCCGTCGCCAATGCCGCTGGGGTCGTTCACCTTCACCCCGTCGATCAGCACCAGCGTCTGCGTCGTTTCCGCCCCGCGCAGCGACACGCTGGTCACGCCGCCGGTCGATCCGTTGCGGTTGAAACGCACGCCCGGCGTCGTCGCCAGCAGATCGACAATGTCGGTCGCCTGCCGCTGCTCGATCGTCTTTGTGTCGATGACGGTGATCGCCTGCCCGACTTCGTCACGCGGCTGCTCGATGCCGGTGGCGGTGACGATGATTTCGTCATCCACCTGCGCCAGCGCCGGCGTCGCAGCCAGCAAGGCCGCGAGCGATATTCCCATTCTTACCATATTAAGCCCCTATGGCGTCGCATTGCGACTGTCAGGGCCGGGGCGTCCGCGCAGGCGGTCGGATATTGGAGGGATGACGCCATGTCCCGTCCGCAACCCGATGCGGCCCCGGCCGCACGGCGTCGCTCGACGGAAAACCCACCGTGCCCCGGCCATCCCCTGGACCAAAGCAGAGCGACCAAGCGCCGGCAGGTCTCCTGGCTCGCGGGTCATGGCACGATGCATCAGCCTTCCCGGATTGACTCCAGTGGCCGGTCTTTCGACCCCCATGCATCGCGCTATCCGCTTACAGTTGCAGGGACAGCCACGGAATTGGGCGCTCACGCACCCGCACCGCATTCCCGTTTTCAGCCCTTGCGGGCACCGGCGCGATCTGTTTGCAGGGAAAGAACAGCCCCTCCCCACGCGCCGCGCTGTAGGGGAAAGCGGGGGCGAATCCAAGCAGGGCGCGATTAAAGCGCCACAGCGTTGCCACAGTGCAACAGCGCGTCGGAGCGAGCGAGCGCAACCAGCGGCAACCCCGCCGCCGCCGCGCGCTCGGTCGCCAGCCGGGTCGGCGCGGAAATGGTGACGAGCAGCGGACAATCGGCCAGCGCCGCCTTCTCCACCAGTTCATAGGAACAGCGGGAGGAAAGCAGCGCGAACCCGCCGTCCCAGTCCATGTCCTGCCGCGCCATCGCCCCGATCAGCTTGTCGAAGGCATTGTGCCGTCCGATATCTTCCCGCACCAGCCGGATGCCGCCATCCACGCCGACCAGCGCGGCGGCATGGGCGGCGCCAGTGGCGGCATTCAGCGGTTGATGATCGCGCAGCGCCTCCAGCGCGCGGAAGATAGCCCCGCGATCGGCAAGTGACGTCGTGGTGACTTTCGGCAGCGGCCTGATAGCCTGCTCCAGATTTTCGATGCCGCACAGGCCGCAACTGCTGTCCGACGCGCGATGCCGCACCCGTTCCAGCAAGCCCTCGGTCCGGTGCGGCGGCAATGTCGCGCGGGCGATGACGCCGCTGTCGGTGCGATGCACGTCGACGTCCAGCAACCCATCCGCGCGCGTCACCAGCCGTTCGGCCAGGCTGAAACCCTGCACCAGATCGTCCATATCGGCTGGCGTGGCCATCAGCACGGCATAGCCCGCGCCATTATATTCGATCGCGACCGGCACTTCCTCCGCCAATTGGCGATCGACCGGCGTGGCCGCACCATCGGGGGTCAGCCGGGTGAAGGTCAGGCCGCCATCCGACGGCAGGACTACATTCTCATCATTCATATCCATATTTTATTGTGTGACCCGGCATGTCGCAATGCGTCCTCTGCACCACGCTTGATGCAGCGGATCTGGCGAAAATCTGCTATGATCAGGTCGCTCTTATGATGGAGGCGGATATGCGCGGTGGACCGATATTGGGCGCAGTGCTTGCCGGTGGACGCTCCAGCCGTTTCGGCAGCGACAAGGCGCTGGCATTGCTCGATGGGAAAAGCTTGCTCGACCACGCGATAGCCGCCCTCGCCTCCCATGTCGCAGAGGTGGTGATATGCGGACGCGACGGCGGACTGGCGGATCGCCCGCATCCCGACATGGGACCGCTGGGCGGTCTCAACGCAGCGCTGCATCATGCATTAAGCCATGGCTTTGTCGGCGTGCTGACCACCGGCTGCGACATGCCTTTCTACCCCGGCGATCTGCCCGCCGCGCTGATCGGCGACAAGGCGGCCGTGCTACAGGGCCAGCAACTGCTCGGCTGGTGGCCGGCGACCCTGGCGTTCGAACTGGATGCGCATCTGGGCGAGGAGAATAATCGCTCCATCCATGGCTGGCTGGAGCGCATAAATGCCCAAACGGTGGAAATGCCGGGACTGATGCTGCCCAACATCAACCGGCCGGAGGATCTGGCCGCGTTGGCATAACGGCGTTCGCTTGCGTTGGTCAGACGGAAAGCACCAGGCTCGCCGTCGCTTCCACTGGACAATGGCCGCCCGCCACCGCTTCGCCGATCAGCAGCAGCGTGGGGTCTTCGTCGCTGATCGTCTGCACCAGAAAGGCGAGCGCGCTGAGCTTCCCCCGGATCAGCCTTTCCTGGGGCAGCGAGACATTGACCGCCACCATGACGGGCGTTTCAGGGTCGCGCCCGGCCGCGATCAGATTGCGGCTGATCTCGCCCGCCGCCGCGCGGCCCATATAAATGCCCAGCGTGCCGCCCGGCCGCGCCAGCGCTTCCCAGTCGAGCCGGAGCGGTTCGCCCGCCTTCATATGCGCTGTCACCAAAGTCAGCCCCCGCGCCACACCGCGCAGGGTGAGCGAAGCGCAGCCGCTCGCTGCCGCCGCGCTGGCGGTGGTGATGCCGGGGCAGATATGGAAACGAATGCCGTCAGCGGCCAGATGCGCCATTTCCTCCGCCGACCGGCCGAATACCGACGGATCGCCGCCCTTCAGCCGCACGACCCGCTTGCCCGCCTTCGCCGCCGCCAGCAGCAGATCATTGATGCTCTCCTGCGCCTTGCTGTGCCGGCCGGATCGCTTGCCGACGCTCACCCGCTCGACGCCGGGCGGGATCAGGTCCAGCACGCCCGGCCCGACCAGCGCATCGTAGAAGACGATCTGTGCCGCCGCGATCAGCTTTTCGGCCTTGCGGGTCAGCAGGTCCGGGTCGCCCGGCCCCGCCCCCACCAGCCAGACCTCGCCCGGCGCGATCATGCCGCCGCCTGCAGCGCGGTCGGGCGCGCGATCAGGATACGGCCGCCTTCCTGCTTGACCGCGATGGTCGGCGTGCAGCCTTCGTCCGCGCCCTGCGCCTCGCCCGTTTTCAGGGCGATGTTCCAGTTGTGCAGCGGACAGGCGACGCTGTGGCCATGAACAATGCCCTGGCTGAGCGGTCCCTTCTTGTGCGGGCATTCATTGATCAGCGCGAACACATGATCGTCCCCGGTGCGGAATACCGCGATTTCCTTCTCCCCCGCCAGTTGCACCGTGCGGGCGCCGCGCTGGGGAATGTCGGCCAGCGTGCCAATGTCGATCCAATCGGTCATGATCTTACTCCGCGGCGATAGCGATGGGTTCAAGATGCTGGTGCAGTTCGGCATGCTGGCCGGCCGCACGCTCGGCCCAGGGATCATCCTGGCTGAAGCTCTGCGAATAGAGGAAGCGCGCGCGCAGCGCTTCACGACCGGCTTCATCCTCCACGATCCGCTGCTTGATATAATCGACGCCGATCCGCTCAATCCACGGCGCGGTCCGCTCCAGATAGCGCGCCTCCTCGCGATAGAGCTGGATGAAGGCGGCGCAATAATCCAGCGCCTCCTGCTCGGTCGCGACCTTGCACAGCAAATCAGTGGCGCGGACATGGATGCCGCCATTGCCGCCAACATGGAGTTCATAGCCGGAATCGACGCAGACCACGCCGAAATCCTTGATCGTCGCTTCGGCGCAGTTGCGGGGGCAGCCCGACGCCGCGATCTTGAATTTGTGGGGCATCCACGAACCCCATGTCATCCGTTCGATCTTGACGCCAAGGCCGGTGGAATCCTGCGTGCCGAAGCGGCACCATTCGGACCCGACGCAGGTCTTCACCGTGCGCAGCGATTTGCCATAGGCATGGCCAGACACCATCCCCGCGGCATTCAGGTCAGCCCAGACGGCAGGCAAATCTTCCTTCTTGATGCCGAAAATGTCGAGCCGCTGGCCGCCCGTCACCTTGACCATCGGCGCATTGAACTTCTCGACCACATCGGCGATCGCGCGCAGTTCGCGCGGGTTGGTCAGGCCGCCCCACATGCGCGGCACGACCGAATAGGTGCCATCCTTCTGGATATTGGCGTGCATCCGTTCATTGACGAAGCGGCTCTGCTGATCGTCCTGATACTCGCCGGGCAGGGCGCACAGCAGATAATAGTTGAGCGCAGGACGGCAGGAGGAACAGCCATCGGGCGTCGACCAGTGCAGCAACTGCATCACTTCGGGGATGGAGCGCATATTCTGCGCCACGATCTCACGCCGTACATCGTCATGGGTGAAGCTGGTGCATTTGCACATCGTCTTGGGACCGGACTTGACCTCATCGCCCAGCACGACAGTCAGCAGATTTTCGACAAGGCCGGTGCAGCTGCCGCAGCTGGCCGATGCCTTGCACCCGGCGCGCACCGCGTCGAGGCTGCAATTGCCCGCCTCGATGCAGGACACCACCTGCCCCTTGCTGACGCCATTGCAGCCGCAAATCTCCGCATCGTCGGACAACGCGGCGACCGCCGCCAGCGGATCGAGTGCGCCGCCACCCGACGCAAAAGCCTGTCCCAGGATCAACCGTTCCCGGATTTCGCTGACATCTTCCTCGCGCTTGAGGAGATCGAAATACCAGCCGCCATCGACCGTATCGCCATAGAGCACCGCGCCGACGATCCGGCCGTCCTTCACCACGACCCGCTTGTAGACCCCGCGTGAGGCGTCGCGCAGGACGATATCCTCGCACCCCGCCCCGCCCGAAAAATCACCGGCGGAAAAGACGTCCAGCCCGGCAACCTTCAGCTTGGTCGACGTAACCGATCCCTTGTAACCGCTATGCTGATCGGTCAGGCCGTCGGCCAGGCTGCGGCACATGTCCCACAGCGGCGCGACAAGGCCATAGACATTGCCGTCATGTTCCACGCATTCGCCGACCGCCAATATGTCGGGATCGCTCGTCACCATATGATCGTCGACCTGAATGCCGCGATTGACCGCCAGCCCGGCTTCGCGAGCCAGCGCGGTCGACGGGCGGATGCCTACCGCCATGACGACCAGGCTGGCCGGGATTTCGCGGCCATCCTTCAGTCGGACGCCCTCGACCTTGCCTTCGCCATAAATCGCCTCCGTATTGGCGCCGGTCAGAATGGTCTGGCCGCGTCCTTCCAGCGCGGTCTTGAGCAGCCAACCCGCCGCTTCATCGAGCTGCCGCTCCATGAGCGTGTCCATCAGGTGGATGACCGTCACCTTCATGCCGCGCAGGGTCAGGCCATGCGCCGCCTCCAGCCCCAGCAGACCGCCGCCGATCACCACCGCATCGCCACCCGCTTCGGCGGCCGCTAGCATCGTGTCGACATCCTTCATGTCGCGGAAGCTGATGACGCCGGGCAGGTCCTTGCCGGGAACCGGGATGATGAAGGGGTCCGACCCGGTGGCGATCAGCAGCTTGTCATAGCCCATGGTGCGACCCGACTGGCTCTTGACGGTCTTCGTGGCCCGATCGATCGCCGTCACGGGATCCCCCGCGATCAGCTCTATGCCATTATCGGCATACCATTCGCGCGTGTTGATGACGATATCGTCGAAGCTCTTTTCCCCCGCCAATACCGGCGAGAGCATGATGCGGTTGTAGTTCACATAGGGTTCTGCGCCGAAGATGGTGACGCGATAGCGCCCCCCTCCCTTTTCCGGCTTGTCCCGCGCCAGCAATTCCTCGACCGCGCGGCAGCCGGCCATGCCATTGCCCACCACGACCAGATGTTCGCGGACATCCTCGAACGGCACCAGAGCATCGCCCTGCGCTTCGGCCCGACCGTCACCCCTGAGTTGCAATTCCATCCCCGGTCCTTTCGGAAAAGAAAAAGGCCGCCATCCAGACCCCCGGTTCTAAAAACCGAAAGTCTGGATGGCGGCCTTGCCATCATCTGCGTCTTGATGGCCCGTCCCTGAACCATCGCGACTATGTAGAGAAGGACAACCTTGTCCCTTGCACTGCACCATAAACGGAATCGCCGATCGGCTCAAGCGATTCCGTCATGGCTTTCCATCAATAGGTCCAGTCGGCCTGCACCCATAATTTCTTCGTATCGGTCGCCATGCTCTTTGCATCATAATCGGCATAGCGGATCGACAGCGTGGTCTTGTTCACCTTCGCGGACGCGAGAAGATTGAGTTCATTGCCATAATGCTGGTCCAGCCGGTCGCTGTCGAACCGATGCCAGACTGCCTGCAATGAAACGCCAGACAATGGTCCCAGCTGCTTCCAACCATAGCCCCCGCCAACATAGAGATCGCGGATGCCATTGGCGGGCGTGGTCAGGAATTTGTCGGCCCAGCCCTGAAATTTGAAATTGGTGCCAAGCGGCGTCTGAAAACTGGTGAAGGGCGCGCCGCTGCTGGCGCCCAGCACTTCATAGCCGGCATTCAGCTTCCAGCCCCTGACGTCCAGCGTGGCGTCCGCCAGCCAATAATCGGCGCTATAGCCGTTGGGATTGCGGTGATAGTCCGACTGGCGGGCGTAACTGAGCTGATAGCTGACCTTCGCCGCCTTCGACAGCGACTGCGCGCCGGCCAGCCGCAATCCATAGGTCTGGCTGGACAGGCGGAACGCCTGCACGGCCGCTTCGTCCTGATCGACCAGATAGGCAAAGCCGGTCAGCGTGCCGAGGGGCGTGACATAGGACAGGTTGGCGAAGATATTGTCGCCGCCGACCGCCTGTTGCCGCGCGCCCCTGCCCTGAAAACCCCAGATGGTCCGCACCGACCAGACATAGGCGACATCCAGCTTCAACCCCTTGGCCGGGGCCAGTTCGGCACGCACCGCATCGAAGGTCTGGCCATTGTAGCGAAAGGCGACGTTGCCGACGAAACGCTCGTCATCCAGCGCGATTTTCTGCCGCCCGCCGGTCAGGGTCAGCGCCTTCGTCCTATATTGCAGTTGGGCGATATAGAGGGCGATATTTTCAGGATCGGCAATGATCGGCCGGGTGGCCGCGCCATTCACGCCGTCATAATAATCGTCGACCAGCGCCAGCGTCCCCTGCCCCACGACCGTCGCCGACAATGCGCCGCTGCTGGCCGTCAGCCCGGCGCGGGCGCGCAAGGTGAGAGCGTCGGATTTTTCTTCGGCCAGCCCATCCTGATCGGCATGTTCGTAGCGCAGCCGCGCTTCGGCGACGGGTTTCAGGCTGATTTGCTGGGCGTAAGCCGGCCCTGCGACGGCCAGCATGGCCGCCGATGCTAAAAGATATTTCATGGAAAGCACGTCCCCCCTCGGACGAGATAAGATGCAACCCGAACGGGGCGGCGGTCATTGCCGCCGCCCTCCTCTCCAGATCAGATGCGGGCGCCCGTCTTCCAGGTCGCGCGCCATTTGCCCTTAACCAGCGTCACGCCCAGGAGGGCGACGATCGCCAGCCCGGCAAAGATCAGAAAGCCGGGTGCAAAGCTGCCCGTCAGCTGCTTGGCAAGGCCCAGCGAACTGGCGAGATAGAAGCCGCCAATGCCGCCCGCCATGCCGACAAGGCCGGTCATGATGCCGATTTCGGCCTGAAAACGCTGCGGCACCAGCTGGAACACCGATCCGTTACCGGTGCCCAGCGCCAGCATCGCCAGCACGAAGCAGCCAAGGGCGGCGGGCAGGCTCGTCGCCTGGCTGACGCCCGCCAGAGCGATAGCCGCCACGACATAGACGATCATCAGCGCCTTCGACCCGCCGATCTTGTCGGCCAGCGCGCCGCCCATCGGGCGCACCAGCGACCCGGCGAAGACGCAGGCGGCGGTGCAATAACCCGCCACGATCGGCGTCAGGCCAAATTGGTCGGTGAAATAGATGGGCAGGCTGGCGGCCAGGCCCACGAACCCGCCGAAAGTAACGGCGTAAAAAGCCATCAACCACCAGGCATCAGCCTGCTTCAAAGGCTGGAAATACTCGACGATCTTCTTGGGTGCGGGCGCATTGGGCGCGTCCTTGGCCATGATCATGTAGAGGACGAAGACGATCGCCAGCGGGATGCAGGCCAGACCCAGAACCGCATTCCAGCCGAAAATCTTGGCCAGCACCGGCGCAAAGAGCGAGGCGAGCACCGTGCCCGAATTGCCCATGCCGGCAAGGCCCATCGCCTTGCCCTGATGCTCTGGCGGATACCAGCGGCTGGCGAGCGGCAGCGCGATCGCGAAGCTGGCGCCGGCAAAGCCAAGAATGACGCCCAGCGCCAGCGTGCCGCCAAAACTGTCGATCCCCGCAACCCAGGCGGTGAACAGGCCGGCGATGACGATGATCTGGCTGATCGCGCCCGACAATTTCGGCCCGATCCGGTCGACCAGCAGGCCGTTGACGACGCGCAACAACGCGCCGGCCAGCGTCGGCGTGGCGACCATCAGGCCCTTTTCGGCCGGGGTCAGCGCCAGCGTCTTGGAAATCATCGGCGCCAGCGGGCCGAGCAGCACCCACACCATGAAGGCAAGGTCGAAATAAAGAAAGGCAGCGATCAGGGTCGGCGCGTGGCCGGCCTTCCAGAAGCTGGTCGCGGGCGCAGATGCGGCGTCCTGTCCTTCGCGATCCCAATAAGCAGTTGCCATGATACGTCCCCAATAAACGGAAATGGACACGAAAAAAGCCGCAGCCCGGACAGCATCCCTTGGGATGATCCGGTCAGCGGCTTTGCTGCGATATATGGTGAGGATGGCGGCCCCACCCTTGGGACGGCGCATCCAGATAGCGCGCTTCGTCGCGCGACCTCTATGTTATCTCGCGAATCGCATCATGTTGCAAGGCACAAAATTCTGCGTCGATTCAACGCGGCGCCGCAAAACCGGCAAGGAAATCATCGATCCGTTCAGGATCAAACACCCGACCGTCGAAGAAGCGATCCGGCCCCAGCGTCAACTCACCCCGGCGCGATCCCACCGCCAGCGGCAGGTCAACCGCGCCTTCCACCTTCATGCTCGCGCCGGGCATCGGCATGTCGCTGTCTGCCAGCGCGCGGCGGAATATATCGGGACGAAACACCGCCGCCGCCTTTGCAGCCGTCGCAGCGTCATGCTCCACCATGTTCCAGCGCACCAGTTGCGAATAGATCCACAGCGCTTGGCTGCGCCATGGAAAAGGCGTGGCTTCCCGGCTGAACAGCATGAAATCGGGACTGGCGATCGCCGCCTCCCCCGCTCGCGCCACGATCTGACCAGACAGGGCGCGCAGGATGAGGTCGGCGGGCTGGTCGACATAGCGCGGATCGGACAGCAGATCGGCCAATGCGGGATGATTGGCCGGATCGTCGCACCATAGCGCCGCCTTCGCCAGCGCCCGCAGCAGCCGATCAACGGTATCGGGATTTTCCTCCATCCACGCTTCGCGGAAGGCCAGCACTTTCTCCACCCCGCGCTGCCATATGCGTTCGCCGATCGCCACGGTTTCGGCCAAGCCCGCCTCGACCGCCGCCGTGCCCCAAGGCTCGCCCGCAATGAAGCCGTCAATCTCGCCCGCGCGCATCGCCTCCACCGTCAGCGATGGCGGCAATACGCGCAGCACCACGTCCCGATCGGGATCTATCCCTGCGCTCGCCAGCCAGTAACGCAGCATCAGCGCGTGGCTGGAGAAGCGATGGACCACGCCGATGACCGGCTTGCGCCGCCACAGGCCGATCGCGGCCGCAAAGTCATGCGCGGTGCCCAGCGGATCGGCCAGCCGCGCAGCGACGTTCTGCTCCAGCGCCTTGGCGAAATCCGTCGCCATCACCAGCATATTGCCGTTGACGTTCAGCTTGTAGGGGGCGGCCAGCGCGGCGGGCTGCTGGCTGAGGCCAAGCGTCACCGCAACGGTCAGTGGCGCCAGCATCTGCGCGGCATGCACCTGCCCATAGACCAGCCGGTCGCGCAACGTCGCCCAGCTGGTCGTCGGGACGAGATCGAGCGCCAGCCCCTCTTCTTCCGCAAAGCCCCGTTCGCGCGCCGCGACCAGCACGGCGGCGTCGTTCAGCGGCAGGAAGGCGATTTTCAAGTTGCTTGTCATAGCCCTCCTCCCAACAGGTCGCTGGCGGTGATCAGCGCCTGCGCCACATCGACAATGCGCTTGCCCTGATTCATCGCGCTCGACCGCAACAGCGCATAGGCGTCCTGTTCGGTCAGGCTGCGCTGGTTCATCAAAATGGATTTGGCGCGGTCGATGATCTTGCGATCGGACAATGCCGTGCGCGCCTCGTCCAGTTCCGCCTGTATCTTTGCAAAGGCGTTGAAGCGCCGCACCGCCAGTTCCAGCACTGGCTTCACCCGTTCCTTGCGCAACCCATCCACCACATAGGCGGACACCCCGGCGTCGATCGCCGCGCCGATCATCGCCTCATCCGATTGGTCGACGAACATGGCGATCGGTCGGGCCAACGCACGGCTGACAGTCAGCATTTCTTCCAGCGTATCGCGGCTGGGGCTGCCCAGATCCATCAGCACGACGTCGGGCGCCATCCGCTCGAGCCGCGCGACGAAGGCGCCGCGCGGGGGTACGATATGAATATCGTCATAGCCCGCCTCGCGCAGCCCTTCCTCCAGGACCGTCGCGCGCAAGCCGCTGTCGTCGATGATGACGATTCGCATCTACCCCGCCTTCTTTTGCCTCGTAACTGACGGCGATGTTGCGTCGCGTCAATCGGCGCTGAAGGCGGGATCAGTGCTGCACGGTCAGAAATCGACCGTGGCGGACAGCCAGAGGCGGCGACCTTCCTGATTGATCGAATAGGCCGGGGTATAGGCCGTCACAGTCGGGCTGGTTTGATAGGGAACATAGACCGCATAGTCTGTGTCGAGAATATTGTAGAGCGTCGCCGACAGGCGGAAGGCCGGTGTGACTTGATAGTTGCCGCCCAGATGGAAGACTTCATAGCTGCGGAAATCACCCACGGCGGTCTGCTGCGCATTGGCGCCGCGATAGCGGCTGGAGCGGATTTCGGCGCGCGCCCAGACGCTGGCCTTGTCATCCAGCTTCCAGCGCAGATTGCCGTTCAGCATATGTTTGGGCATGCCGATCAGCGGCAGCCCTTCTTCCGCACCGCTGAGCTGTTCGGTTTCGGTATAGGTATAGTTGGCCGACAACGACAGGCTGCGCGTGAAGGCGAAGCGCGTCGCGACCTCGACGCCGCGGGTGCGCGCCTTGTCGATGTTGATCGACTGGCTGAACTGTTCAACATTGGGGAAATTGCCGACATCGACGCAACCGGCGGGCGGCTGTCCCTGGAAGCCCGAGAAGGTGCAATTGTTCACACCGGGACCGGATGCGATCTTGTCATCGAAATCATTGTTGAACAGGGTGACGTTGCCGCTGAAGAAGCCCTGATTGTCGAAATAGAGGCCCGCTTCATAGCTGGTGCTGGTTTCGGGCGTCAGGCCGGGAGATCCCAGCAACGGTACGCGGCCCTGACTGCCAAAGCCGATGATACCGCTGGCAATCTGTTCGACGCGCGGCGTCTTGAAACCACGGCTGACGCCGCCCTTCAGCGTGATCGCATCGGTCATGTTCCACACCGCATAGGCGCGCGGCGACCATTTGTTGCCGAAGGTCGAATGATCGTCATAACGCGCGCCGCCGGTGATGTTGAACCCGTCGGTCACGGTCAGCGTGGCTTCGGCAAATCCGGCCCATTGAGTGAATTTGAACGGTTCGGGGGCCACGCCCTCGACCATGCGCGCCTTCCAATATTGGCCGCCCACGGTGAAAGCCAGGGGGCCGAACTTGCCGGCAAAACGGGAATCGAGAATGTCGTTGCGCGCTTCCAGCGTGCGCGGGCTACCCGGCACCGCGCCCGGCGTGCCATTGGGGATCAGGCGGCCGATGGTTTCCGTCTCGTTGCGGGTCAGCGTGGTGTCGAGTTGCCCAAAGCCCATGCGCCAGCTGTGCGCGACGACATAATTGCTGCGATTGAAACGCTGCTCAGGCGCATAGCCGCCCGCCCCCAGCGTGCCGAGTTGCCCCCGGCTATTGTCATAACGCTGTTCGTTGCGGTCATATTCGAACCACAGATCATGATCGGCATGGGGCGTGATGCTCAGCCGCCCGCCATAGGTGTAGATATCCGATTCCACCGGATTGCGACCCAGCGTCAGCGCCGGATCGCCGGGGATTTCGATGTTCGATCCCGCACGGTGGAATACGCTGCCCCGCAGGGTCAGCCCGACCAAATTCTGGATCAGCGGTCCCTGCGCAAAGCCGTTGACCGACTGAATATTGCCGAAGCGGTCATCGCCCTGAATGGTGCTTTCCGCAGTCGCGGTGCCAACCCAGCGATTGCCGACCTTGCGCGTGATGATGTTGACGACGCCGCCCATCGCATCCGAACCGTACAGGGTGGACATGGGGCCACGCACCACTTCAATCCGATCGATGGCGGAGAAAGGCGGCAGGAAGCTGGTGGAGGTTTCGCCAAAGCCATTGGGTGTGACGCCGCCCGGCGCATTCTGGCGGCGGCCGTCGATCAGGACCAGCGTATAGTCGCTGGGCATGCCACGAATGGAGATGTTGAGACCGCCGGTCTTGCCCGCTTCGCCGCCGACGTCGACACCCTGCACATCCTGCAACGCTTCGGCGAGGCTGCCGAACCGCTTTTCCTGCAATTCCTCGCGGCCCAGCACGGTGATGCTGGCGGGCGCTTCGGTAATATTCTGTTCGTAACCAGCGGCGGTGACGACGATGGCGCTGCTCGACGGATCATCTGCTTCAGGTGCGGGCGCCTCTGCGGCAAAGGCTGGCGCGGCCGTGGCGGCGGCAAGGACGAACAGGCTGGCGCGCAGCAAGGACGCGCGCGTAACGGATGCAGCAGACATGACAGACCCCCATGCAGATAAGAACGCGACTAAGTCGCATTAGATGAGCTTGCCTGTGATGATGCTGTCAGGGGTGGTCAATCGAACGAGTGCGCCCAGCATTGTCGGCAATGATTTCTTACAGTTAAGGCATGATCAGGCAGGCCGGTCAGCCAATCCGGTCATATTTGCGCTACATCTGCAACATTCCGCTACAATGAAGCAGTCCCCTTTACCCCTTTACTTCGGCATAGAGAGTGAATTGCGCATGGAGGCCGCCCACGCTGGACTGACCGATCCATAGATCAAAGACGCCCGGCTCCGCGGCACGCTGATTGCGCGCGCCCACAAACTCCAGATCGGTGCGGGATAGCGAGAAACGCACGATCTTGCTCTCGCCGGGTGACAAAGTAACGCGCTCCATGCGTTTCAGCTCACGGATCGGGCGGGTGCGGCTGGCGACCCGGTCGCGCGTGTAGAGCTGGACGACTTCGCTACCCTTGCGGCCGCCCTTGTTGGTGATGCGCGCCGTCACCTCGATCGCCGCGTCCCAGCGCAACGCCATGTCGGACAGCTTCAACTGGTCAAGCGTGAATTCTGTGTAGCTAAGACCATGGCCAAAGGGAAAACGGGCGCTGTTGTCGGTGGTGGCGTATCGCGCCTTATATTCGCTGCTGCCATTGTCCACGACCGGACGGCCGGTCGACTTGCGATCATAGTAGAAAGGCTCCTGCCCGCTTTCCCATGGGAAGCTGACTGGCAATTTTGCCGATGGGTCGACCGCCCCCAGCACGATGTCGGCGATGGCGTTCCCCGCCTCGCTCCCCAAAAACCAGGTGGCCAGGATGGCATTGGCGTTGGCGACGCCATCATGCAAAGCCAGCGCGCGGCCATGGCGCAGCAGGACGGCGACAGGCTTGCCCGTGGCGACCACGGCATCGGCCAGCGCCTGCTGCGCGGCGGGGATTTCGATCATCGTGCGCGACTGCGCCTCGCCCGACATGGCCTGCGATTCGCCGATGGCGAGCAGGACGATGTCCGCCGCTTTTGCCGCATCGATTGCGGCGGCGATGCCGCCATCGATGGCCCCGCTGATGTCGCTGCCGCGCGTCACGCTCAGCTTTGATGCGTCGGGCAGCGCCCCGCGCAGACCGGTGGCGATGTCGACGCCCTTGTCCGGATCGCCATAAAAGGCCCAGGGACCATAGATATTGGCGCGATCTTCCGCGAACGGCCCGATCAGGGCGATGCGCTGGCCATTCGCCGGATCGATCGGCAACACACCATCATTTTTGAGCAGCACGACCGATCGCGCCGCCGACTCCCGCGCAAGGGCGCGATGGGACGATGTATAGATGCGGGTCTTTTCCGCTTCCTCATTCAGCGACCGATAGGGATTGTCGAACAGGCCGATGGCCGATTTCACATAGAGAATGCGGCGCACGGCGACGTCGATCGTGCCCATGGGCACCGCGCCGCTCTTCACCAGCTCGGGCAGATATCGGATATAGAGGCCGCTCTGCATCGACATGTCGACCCCGGCCAGCACGGCGAGGCGGGCTGCGTCGCGATCATCCTCGGCAAAGCCGTGGGCCACCAATTCTTCGTCGGCGGTATAGTCGGAAAAAACGAAGCCACGGAACCGCATCTCGCCGCGCAATATGTCAGTGAGCAATTCGCTGTCGGCCGTGGCGGGGACGCCATTAATCTCGTTGAAGGCGGCCATGGTGGTCAGCGCGCCGGCCGCGAACGCCTTGCCAAAGGGCGGCAGATGCGTTTCGCGCAGCGTCTCCTCACTGATGTCGACATTGCCATATTCAAGCCCGGCGGCGACGGCGCCATAAGCAGCAAAATGTTTGGGACAGGCAAGCAGACTGTCGTCACGGCGCAAATCGCGCCCCTGAAAACCGCGAATGCGGGCAGCGGACAGCAGGCCGGTCAGGGTAACGTCCTCCCCCGCCCCTTCGACCACCCGGCCCCAGCGCTGGTCGCGGGCAACGTCGACCATGGGCGCGAAGGTCAGGTGCAGGCCGGCGGCTGTCGCCTCGATCGCCATGGCGCGGGCGGTGCGCTCCACCATGGTCGGATCGAAGCAGGATGATTCGCCCAGCGGCACGGGAAATATGGTCTTAAGGCCATGGATCACGTCGCCCGCGAACAGCAGCGGTATGCCAAGCCGACTGTCCTTGACCGCAATGTCCTGCGCACGGCGGGCGCCCGCGACGCCGATGCCGTTGAACAGGCAACCGACCCGCCCCTTTCGCACTTCGTCCGACAGACGCTTTTCGTCCTGAATGCCGACTTGCGGATTGGGCGGATTGAAGGGCCGAAAACTGTCGGCAAGGCAGGTCATCTGCCCGGCTTTTTCCTCGATCGTCATCTTCGCGATCAGAGCATCGACACGCTCCACATCGCTCTGCGCCAGCGCGCGAGGGGAAACGCCAAGCGCAAGAGCGCCGCCCAGCGTGCGGATCATGAGGTCGCGACGGTCTAATATCATGCGGGGAAAGGGATAGCCTGGTAAGGATGAACGGAACTTGTCCAACCAACCCATGCCTCCGCATTTTGTTGCGCCGCAGCAAAGATGCTGCGACATATCGCCCCGCGCCTGCGATGGCCGGGCTAAATGTCACACTATAGGGAGGAAAATGGTGGACGCACTAGGGCTCGAACCTAGGACCCGCTGATTAAGAGTCAGCTGCTCTACCAACTGAGCTATGCGTCCACACTGGCCTTCGTCACGATCCTGTGGGATCGCCTGCATCATGGCCTGATGCAGTGGTGGACAGGGCTGGATTCGAACCAGCGTACGGGAAACCCGGGCAGATTTACAGTCTGCTGCCTTTAACCACTCGGCCACCTGTCCAGTGCCCTACCCGGTGAGGAATTTGTGTTCCCCGCCGCGCTGGAGGCGGCCTAATGGCGAATGGAGACTTGCCTGTCAATGCCTTGATGTGAAAAGAGCGCAAACATGAAAAAAGGTCATCGTTCCGCCAAGCCCAAGGGCGCCTTCCCGCGCTTCTACGGGCGTCACGCCGTCATCGCGGCGCTCGCCAATCCCAACCGCATCGTGCGCAAGATCTGGGGCACGCGCGAAGCGCTGGCCCAGCTGGATCTGCCTCCAGTGCTGCCGATCGTCTATTCCGACGTCGCCGACATGGGCCGCATGGTGCCGTCCGATGCGCCGCATCAGGGCATCGTCGCTGAAGTCGAGCCGCTGGACGATGTCTGGCTGGGCGAGATTCTGGAGGAAGGACAGGACAACAAGCGCCCTATCCTGGTGCTGGATCAGGTGACGGACCCGCATAATGTGGGCGCGATCCTGCGCTCCGCCGCTGCGTTCGACGCACTGTGCATCGTCACGCAGGACCGCCATGCTCCACCCGAATCGGGCGTGCTGGCGCGCGCTGCATCAGGCGCGCTGGAAAGCGTGCCATGGGTGCGCGTGGTCAATCTGGCCCGCGCGCTGGAGGAAATTGCCGAGGCTGGCTACTGGCGCATCGGGCTGGACGGCGACGCAGATGCGACGCTGGGCGAAGCGATCGGCGAATCGCGCGTCGCGCTGGTTCTGGGGGCCGAGGGCGAAGGACTACGCCATAATACGATTGCTCATTGCGACATCATCGCCAAATTGCCGATCAGCCCGCGCATGGAGAGCCTGAACGTCTCCAATGCCGCAGCGATCGCGCTCTATGCCGCCACGGTCGGCTGACAGGGGCAAGTAAAAAGGGAGGAGAGACGCCATGGACCGCCTGTATCGCACCTTGGGGGCGCTTATGGGATTGCTGGCGCTCTCCGCCTGCCTGGTGACGCCGGGCCGATTCGAATCCACCCTCGACATTCGCGCCGACCGCAGCTTCGCCTTCACCTACAAGGGCGAAATATTGGCGTCGGACATGGGCAAGAACGCCCTGACCGGTGGAACCGGCGATAGCGAGGATGGATCGCAGGAGGGCGAAGCGGAAAATAGCCCGACGCTCATGCAAATCGCAGCGCAGGAGGAGGATTTCAGCGATTCTTCCACAGCGGGCGACGAGGCCCAGATGAAGGCGATCGCCACCGCCCTGTCGAAGGAAAAGGGGTTTCGCTCCGCCCGCTATGTCGGCAATCACAAGTTCGAGATCGACTATGCGATCAACGGTACGCTGACCCACGCCTTTCTCTTTCCCTTCAACATCGATGCGCAGATCGTGCTGCCTTTCGTCGCGGTGGAGATGCGCGGCGCAGATCGCGTGCGAGTGAAGGCGCCAGGCTTTGCCAACAGCTTCGACAAGAGCCAGGGACCGGCCGGTGCGGGAGATGAGGCGGCGAAGGCGCTGAACGGCACCTTCACCCTGACCACCGATGCAGAGATCATCAGCCAGAATCAGGAAGAGGGCGCGCAAACCACACCGCAGGGCAGACGCATCGCCTGGACGATTACCCCCCTGACCAGCGACGCCCCCGCAGCCACGCTGCGGGTGAAGCCGTAACGGGCGCTTCCGGCGATCAGTCTTCCGGGGCGATGGTAACGCGCAGCCCGTCCAATCCATCGTTCAGCACCAGCTGGCAGGACAGGCGGCTGGCGTCATTGCGATGATCGGAACTGTCGAGCAGATCATTCTCGTCTTCGGTCATCGCCGGCAGAATATCGGCAAAGGCCGGGTCCACATAGATATGACAGGTCGCGCAGGAGCAGCAACCGCCGCACAGCGCCAGCAACTCGTCAAATCCGTTGTCGCGAATGACTTCCATCACCGACAGGCCATTGTCGCCATCAACGGCCTGTTCTTCACCCGCACGGTTGACCACAATCAGCTTCGGCATCTATCCAACCCCTCGAATTTTCTCCGCCGCTGTGACCGACAGACGCCGGGAAATCAAGGGCCGGACCGAAACACCAATGGTTACGACAGCAGATCAATTGCGGATCAGCCTGGACGCGATCGCCGCGCTGGAGCCAGGCTTCGTGGCGGCGATCGGGCGCGTGGGCTATCCCACGCCGCGGGTGCGTGCGCCAGGCTATGAAACCTTGTTGCGCACGATCGTCGGCCAGCAGGTGAGCGTGGCCGCCGCCGCCGCCGTGTGGCGCAAGCTGGAGGCGGAACTGGGCGAAGGCTGCGCACCCGAAGCCCTGCTGGCGCGTGACTTCGACACGCTACGCGCCTGCGGCCTTTCTCGCCAGAAACAGGGCTATGCCCGCAGCCTAGCCGAACTGGTCTTATCGGGCGCGCTGGATTTGCACGCCCTGCCCCCCGATGACGAAGAAGCGATCGCGCAACTGGTGCAGATCAAGGGGATTGGCCGCTGGTCGGCGGAAATCTATCTGCTGTTCGCAGAAGGCCGCCCCGACATCTGGCCAGCCGGCGATCTGGCGGTGCAGATCGAGATTGGCCGCATATTGGGCCTGCCCGAACGCCCCAGCGAAAAACTGACCCGCGCCCTTGCCGAAGCCTGGCGCCCCCATCGCGGCGCCGCCGCGATCATGGCCTGGCACCATTATAACACCGAGGTACTGTAACCATGACTGCCAAGCTCCCCCATGCCCGCTACATCGTCCTGGAACATGAGGGCGTTTGGAAGATCAACCTCGACAACATATATTATGGCCCCTTCCCGACCCAGACGCAGGCCATTCAAAGCGCCACCGAAACGGCGCAGAAGGCCACAGAGGCGGGATATCCCGCATCGGTTCTGCTGATGCAGGGCGCGACATTCGACACCGTCTGGACCAATGTCCCCGCCTGAAACACGCCGTATGACAAATCCCGTCATTTTTTTTCGCAAATGCGGGAACCCAAAGCAGCAAACGGATTTTACATTCTCCAAGTTCTGCAGGCTGAAGGCATGGGCAAGAAAGTTCTGATCGTAGAGGACGAGATTTTCGTCGCACTGGAAATAGAGCAGATCGTCGAAGACGCCGGCTTCACGGTGGGCGCGATTGCGGCCGATCGTGCAGCCGCGCTCGAATCGGCGGAAAGCTGCGACATCGCCCTTGTCGACCTCAACCTGCGTGACGGACCGACCGGCCCTCAGATCGGGATGGAACTGGCCAGCCGACATGGCATCCGCGTCATCTATGTCACGGCCAATCCGGCGCAGATAGGCGATGCCTCCGTCGCGGCGCTGGGCGTCATCACCAAGCCATTCCGCGCGCACAGCGTTTCCGCGGCATTGAAATTGGCGGCGAGCGACACACCCGACCTGTTGGCGGCCGAGATTGCCGGCTTTACGCCCTTCCCGCCGCCCGGCTCATGGAACGGGATGGAATCGAGAGGTTAAGACGAAGACCGTCCGCCTGCCAGTCGCGTACAATGCGCCCGCCCAATTGCCGTTCGACACTGAGCGTCATCAACCGGCTGCCAAATCCTTCCGCACCCGATGGCGCAACCGCAGGACCGCCCGCTTCGCGCCAGTCGATCCGCACATCGTCCCCCTCGATCGCGACATGCAGGTGGACCCGGCCATCGGCCACCGACAAGGCGCCATATTTGGCGGCATTGGTCGCCAGTTCATGAAACAGCAGCGCCAGCGGCGTCGCAGAACGATCGTCAATGCGCGGATCATCGCCCGACAGCAGGATGCGTGAACCGGCGCTGGTGCGATAGGGGGCAAAAATCTGTTCCAGAATGCCCCAGAGATGCCCTTGCCCCTGCCCGACCTGTGGCGCCGATTCGGCGCTGTGCGGACGCACGAAATCATGGGCGCGGCCCAGCGCGAGAATGCGGTCGCGCAAATCTTCCGCCACATCGCCAATTTCGGGGTGCTGCCGCGCCGACAGGCCGATGAGGCCCGCAATGACGGAAAAGATATTCTTGATCCGGTGCGACAGTTCATGCGCGATCATCTCGCGCTCTTCCATCATCAGCCTTTGCTCATGAATGTCCGTGCAGGTGCCAATCCAGCGCACGATATGGCTAGCGGCATCCCTGATCGGCAGCGCGCGGCCCAGCGTCCAGCGATAGTCGCCGCTACGATGGCGCAGCCGATATTCGATCTCATAGGGATCGCCGGTCTTGAGGCTGTGGCGCCATTTTTCCCACGCGCGGGCCTGATCATCGGGGTGGAACATCCCGTTCCACGCCTCGCCATCGGTCGATCCGGCCGGTACGCCGGTATATTCATACCAGCGGGCATTATAATAATCATGATAGCCGTCCGGCAGCGTCGACCAGACCATTTGCGGCATGGTGTCGGCCAGCGTGCGGAACATGCGATCGCTGTCGGCGACGGCGGCGGCATCCAGCCGTTGCTGAAGGATCGTATCGCGATCGCGCCGCCGCCCTTCCAGTTCCATCATCACCTGTCGCGCCAACAGGGTCAGCCCCTGCCGCTGCAAGGGAGTGAGATCGTCGCGGGACTGCGTATCGATGACGCAGAGAGCGCCGAGCGGCTCGCCATCTGCGCCGGTCAACGGCGCGCCGGCATAGAAACGGATATACGGCGCACCGGTGACGAGCGCATTGTCGGCAAAACGGGGATCGCGCGTCGCATCAGGCACGACGAAAATCTCGTCGCCCAGCATGGCGAGGGCGCAGAAGGAGACGTCGCGTGGCGTTTCTTCCGCATCCAACCCGGTACGCGCCAGAAAGCGCTGGCGCACATCCTCCACGATGCTGACCAGCGCGATCGGCGCATCGCACAATTGCGCCGCAAAAGCGGTAATATCGTCAAGCGTGCGAAAGCCGCCAGTGTCGAGATCGTAGAGCGCCAGCAGCGCCGCCCGATCCGTGGCCAGCCCCCGCCCCTCAGCCATCACGCCGCTCAGCCATCGCTGACCCGCTCGATATCGGCGCCCACGGCGGACAGCTTTTCCTCCAGCCGCTCATAGCCGCGATCGAGATGATAGACGCGGTTGACCTGCGTCTCGCCCTGCGCGGCAAGGCCGGCCAGGATCAGGCTCATTGATGCGCGCAGGTCGGTCGCCATCACTGGCGCGCCGACCAGACCGCTGACGCCACGCACGATCGCCGTGCGGCCATTGACGCCGATGTCCGCCCCCATGCGCGCCAGTTCGGGCACATGCATGTACCGGTTCTCGAAAATCGTCTCGGTCAGCACCGACGCGCCGTCGGCCAGCGTCAGCATAGCCATGAACTGCGCCTGCATGTCGGTCGGAAAGGCCGGGAAGGGCGCAGTCGACAGCGTCAGCGGCTTAAGCTTGCCGTCGGACGCGACACGAATGAAGTCCTTGTGCACATCCACCTGCACGCCCGCGTCGCGCAGCGCCGACAGGATCGCCTGCATATCTTCTGCATTGGCGCCGATCAGGTCGAGCGAACCGCCGGTGATCGCCGCGGCGCAGGCATAGCTGCCCGCTTCGATCCGGTCGGGCATGACGCGATAGGTGGCGCCGTGCAGACGATCCTTGCCGTGGATCACCAGACGCGAACTGCCAATGCCTTCAATCTCCGCCCCCATGGCGACCAGAAGATTGCACAGGTCGACGATTTCCGGTTCCCGCGCGGCATTTTCCAGCACGCAAACGCCCTTGGCGAGCGAGGCCGCCATCAGCGCATTTTCCGTCGCGCCGACCGACACCACCGGGAAAGTATAAGCGCCGCCGGGCAGGCCGCCATCGGGCGCGCTGGCGCGGACATAGCCGGCTGTGATTTCGATCACCGCGCCAAAGGCTTCCAGCGCCTTCAGGTGCAGGTCGATCGGGCGATTGCCGATGGCGCAGCCGCCGGGCAGCGACACCCGCGCTTCGCCAGCACGGGCCAACAAGGGGCCAAGCACCAGAATCGACGCGCGCATCTTGCGCACAATGTCATAGGGCGCTTCGGTCGATGTGACGCGGCCCGCGCGCATCGTCATCACCCGGCCAAAATCCTCCGGCCGCGCGCCCTCTATCATGGTCGACACACCCAACTGGTTGAGCAGATGACCAAAGCTGTCGACATCCGCCAGGCGCGGCAGATTGCGCAGCGTCACCGGCTCATCGGTCAGCAACGCGCAGGGCAGCAGCGTCAGGGCGGCGTTCTTGGCGCCGGAGATGGGAAGGCGGCCGGAAAGGGCTTTACCGCCGCGAATATGAATACGGTCCATTGGACAGCGTTCATAACGCCTCCCGCGCGCCGTGCAAGGCGGCTCGATGGCCATCTGGCATAGTTAACCGCGCCTGGCGCACGCCATGCAACATATTTGCAAAGCGGCGGCATCCCTTGATCGAGTTTAGTGCAGATTCTGAAAATGCAGCCAAAAGGCAGGTCAGGCGTTTTGCCATCGTAACGACAATTTTGGAAAAAGGTGTTTTTGGTGGCAACAAGCTGTTTCGCGGCAAGGCTGGCCAAGCAAGTGCCGCTGTCGGAAGCGGAAAAGGAAGCGCTGGCCCGACTGGAAGAAAATCCCCGCAAGGTGAAGCGCGGCGCCATGATCCAGCGCGTCAACGAGACCGTGACGGAGTTGTTCGTGCTGCGCGAAGGCCGGGTGATGAGCTTTGTCATCCTGCCCGACGGCAGTCGACAGATATTGCGCGTCTACTTCCCCGGCGATTTCATCGGATCGGCCAGCACCATCTATAGCAAGGCGCCGGAATCGCTGGTCGCCCTGTCGGATGCGATCATCTGTCCGTTCGACAAACATGCGCTACGCCGGCTGCTGGATGAATATCCGCGCGTCGCCGCCTTGCTGTTCCTGCTGTCCAATGCGGAGCGCGTGTCAATGACCGATCGGCTCGCGGCGCTGGGCCGCACCTCTGCCAAGGCGCGGGTCGCCTCCTTCCTGCTCGACATGTTCGACCGGCTGCGCGTCACCGACGATAGCATAACGGACAGTTTCGACCTGAAGCTGACGCAGGAGGAAATCGGCGATTCGATCGGCCTGACATCCGTCCATGTGAACCGCATGATCCGGCAGATGGAGCAGGAGGGGCTGATCAGCCGCTCCAACGGTCGCATCACCCTGCTGGAAATGGCGCGGCTGGAGGAAATCGGCCATTACACCAACCGGCATAAGGACATGGATCTGGACTGGCTGCCGGTCGGCTGATTCTACTTCCCCGGCTTGCGATCGGGTGGGAAGCAGGTGGCGCAGCGCCGCCAACAGCTGACGCCCGGCATGGCCAGCGCCGGGGTCAGCCCGCGTTCGGGATACAGGCCCGTCAATATGGCCGGCGACACGCCTTCGGGCGCGGCGCGATTGTGGCACATCAGGCAGTTGCGCACATATTTGGCGCGGGTCAGGCCGCTATGATCCTCCTGCCCCCATACGCCGCTGGGCGCCAGCAGCAACAGGAGCGCGAGGGCGCGCCTCACGCCAGCAGCTCGACATCCCAATAGAGCCAGTCGTGCCAGCTTTCATGCAGATAGCCTGGCGGGAAGGCGCGGCCATGTTCCTGCAATTGCCAGCTGGTCGGCCGGATCGGCTGGACATAGAGCTGCATGCCCGCCTCGCGCGGCGTCCGCCCGCCCTTGCGCAGATTGCACGGCGAACAGGCGGTCGCGACATTTTCCCATGTCGTCCGCCCGCCAGCCCGACGCGGCACGACATGGTCGAACGTCAGGTCATGGGGCGAACCGCAATATTGGCAAGCGAACTTGTCGCGCAGGAACAGGTTGAAGCGCGTGAAGGCGGGATGTTCGGACGGCTTCACATATTGTTTCAGCGCGATCACCGAGGGGATTTTCATCTCCAGGCTGGGGCTGTGTACATGTCGTTCATAGCTGGAGACGATGTCCACCCGATCCAAAAAAACCGCCTTGATGGCGGTTTGCCAGGGCCAGAGGCTCAGGGGATAATAGCTTAGCGGCGTATAGTCGGCGTTCAACACCAGCGCCGGACAATTTTCCGGGTGTCGTATGAGGTCGGGATGGTACATAAAAACCTTCTTCCCCCTGGTCGACGCTGCTGATCCACCAACAACGTGACATCCGCATGACAGCATTAACGAATATCATCCGTCAAGAGCCTGTATGACTCCGCCTGCCGCACCACTGCATATGGTGACACGTTTCGCCCCCAGCCCCACCGGAAGGCTGCATGTCGGCCATGGCTGGTCGGCGTTGCTGGCGATGGACATGGCGCGCGCCGCCGGTGGCGCGTTCCGGCTGCGAATCGAGGATATAGACGGCACGCGCAGCCGGCCCAAGCATGTGACCGGGATTATCGAGGATCTGCGCTGGCTGGGCATGGAGTGGGATGGCGAGATCATCTTCCAGTCGCAACGGCTGGATCGTTATGACGCGGCGCTGGAACAGCTGCGGTCCCAGGGGCTGCTCTATCCCTGTTTCTGCACGCGCGCCGATATTCAGGCGAGCCTGTCCGCGCCCCATGGTCCCGAAGGGCCGGTCTATCCGGGCACCTGTCGCACGCTGCCCCCGGCGGAAAGCGCGGGGCGAATCGCGGCCGGAGCGGCGCATGCTTGGCGTATCGACATGGGCAAGGCGGCGGCGCGGGCAGGTCCGCTGTACTGGAGCGCCCTGCCCTTTCCCGTCCGGGATATCCAGACACAGGTCATCGCCCACCCTCTCCTTCATGGCGACGTCGTGCTGGCGCGCAAGGATGCGCCGGCCAGCTATCATCTGTCCTGCACGTTGGACGATGCCGCGATGGGCGTGACCCATGTGCTGCGCGGCGATGACCTGCGCGGCGCAACCGACATTCATCGGCTGTTGCAGGCGCTGCTCGACCTTCCCTCGCCCGCCTATATCCATCATCCACTGCTGGTCGGGCCGGATGGCAAACGCCTCGCCAAGCGGGACGGGTCGATCGCCCTGGCCGATCTGCGCGCGCAGGGGATGGACCCGGCGCTACTGGCGGCCGACCTGCGCGCCGGGCGCTTTCCCATTGGCATCGCGCCCGCAAGGGCCTAGCATCGCCCCATGAAAACCTTCCTGGTCATCCTGCTGATCCTTGCCATGATCGCTACGCTGGTGGCGCTGATCCGTGGCATCATCGCCTTCCTCCAGACGACCAAGGAGGATTTGAATGCCCCCGAAGGCAGCGGCCCCAGCCCCGCGCGCCTCAAGCAGAACAAGATGATGATGAACCGCATCCTGTTTCAGGCGGCGGCGATCATCATCGTCGCCATATTGCTGATGGCCAAGGGGCACGGCTGAACGCAGGAATCCGACCCCATGGTCAAGCTGAACAAAATCTACACCCGCACCGGCGACTCCGGCACGACGGGATTGGTCGATGGATCGCGCCTGCCCAAACACGCGCCGCGCATGCAGGCGGTGGGCGATGTGGACGAGGCGAACAGCGCCATCGGTCTGGCCATCATCGCCATGGGCGCACGGCCCGAAACGCGCTGGCTCACCACCATCCAGAATGATCTGTTCGATCTGGGCGCCGATCTTGCCACGCCGATCCCGGACGGCGCGGACGAACCATGGGCGCTGCGCATCGTCGCCAAACAGGTGGAGCGGCTGGAGGGCGAGATCGACCTGATGAATGCGGACCTCGCCCCGCTGGACAGCTTCATCCTGCCCGGCGGATCGGCCGCCGCCGCCGCCGTCCATCTGGCCCGCGCCATCACCCGCCGCGCAGAACGCAGCGCCACGGCGGCAGCGATTGAGGTCGCGCTCAACCCGCAGGCACTCGCCTATCTCAATCGCCTGTCCGACCTGTTGTTCGTGCTGGCGCGGCGCGTGAATGATAATGGTGCGGGCGACGTCAAATGGGTGCCGGGCGCTTCGCGTTGAAAATCCGGCCACAATTGGGAAACACGGCTCGACTCTCCTGTAGCACGGTCTATCCGCCACCGCAGGATTAACCCTGTTTCTTCATGCTGCGTTTAGGCGCGCGCCCGGAAATGCGGTTCGCAGTCGCATCATAACGGGGGAAGGCCGTGCAATTCTATCTCGCCACATCCTTTATCTTTCCGCGCTCGTTGCGCTTACGCCTTTTCACCCTCTGTTTCGTCGCCACCCATTTGCCGCTGCTGGGCTATCTGGTCTGGGGCCTTGCCACCGGGCGCATCGCCCTGGCCGAATTCGTGCTGCTGACGCTGGCCACCATTATCGGCACTGGCATCGCCCTGTTCGGCATCGGCGCGCTGCTCAACCCGATCCATGCGCTGGCGGAGGCGCTGCATGAAGGGAAGGATGACGCCCCGGTTCTGCCTGTCGTGGGCGACGTTATCCAGACGCTCTATGCTGGCGTCCAACGCGCGCGCGATCGTATCGACGACCTGCATCAGGCCGCGCATGAAGATCCATTGACCGGCATCGCCAACCGGCGCGGCTTTCTGGCGGAACTGGACGCCCTGCCGGCCGATCGCCGCAGGGGCTGCGTCGCCATCATCGACATCGACTATTTCAAGCGGGTCAATGATCTGATGGGACATGAGGAGGGCGACCGCGTGCTGGCCGCCTTCGCCACCCGCCTGTCCGCATTGGTGCGCCGCGTCGATCTGGTCGCGCGCTGGGGCGGCGAGGAATTCGCCATCTTCTTCCAGGATTGCATCGAGGATGAGGCAAGCTGGTCGCTGGCGCGCATCGCCAGCCGGATGCGCACCCACCCGATCGGCGATATTCATGGCCGGCCGATCAGTTTTTCCGCCGGCATCTGTCGCTGGAACGGCGGCGAACTGGAAGACGCCCTCGCCCGTGCGGACGAGGCGCTCTACGACGCCAAGCAATCGGGCCGCGACCGCATCGCCCGGGCGCCATCGCTGTTGCAGGAGGTTTGAGAATATGTCTGGAAATAGGTGCAGACGCCTGTTTCCAGACATCCCCGAACCGACAGACTGACCGGAACTCCATGCGCTTTCATGCGCTTGTCCCAGAGAGAACGGCGCAACCGTATCGGAAAGGGCAGGCATGGCCAGAAGCTGGATGGACGCCCGGCAGGATGATCTGGAAGAGCGCTTCCGCGCGGTCCGGGCGCTGAGCGAAGCGCTGGCGGCGCCCCTGTCCGACGCGGACGCCACGGTCCAGTCCATGCCAGACGCCTCCCCCGCCAAATGGCATCTGGCGCATAGCAGCTGGTTTTTCGAAACATTCGTCCTGCGCGATCATGTGCCGGGATATCGGCCGTTCGATCCGCGCTACGCCTATCTGTTCAACAGCTATTATGAGGCGGAGGGCGCACGCCATGCCCGGCCCTTGCGCGGCATGCTCACCCGGCCGACGCTGGCCGATGTGCGCGCCTATCGCGGCCATGTCGACACGGCGCTGATCGATGCGCTGGGCATGCTGCCGCAGGCCGGCCGGGCGCTGGTGACGCTGGGGCTGCACCATGAACAGCAGCATCAGGAATTGCTGCTGACCGATTTGCTCCATCTTTTTTCGCTCAACCCGCTGGAACCCGCGCTGTTCAACGCGCCCAGCGCCGCGCCGGTCGACCTGCCCGGCCCCCTCCATTGGATCGAAGGGCGCGAGGGACTGGTCGAAATTGGCGAGGATGGCCGCACCGGCTTCGCCTTCGATTGCGAAGGGCCACGGCATAAGGCTGTCCTGCGCCCGCACGCGCTGGCGCACAGACCCATAACCAATGGCGAATGGATCGCCTTCATCGAAGATGGCGGCTATCGCCATGCGGCACATTGGTTGTCGGACGGCTGGACCTGGGTGCAGGCCCAGGGGATCGAAGCGCCACTCTATTGGAAGCAGGGCGAACAGGGCTGGACCCGTTTCGGGCTGGACAGCCGCCAACCGCTCAATCCCGCCGCGCCCGTTACCCATATCAGCCTGTTCGAAGCGGACGCCTATGCCAGCTGGGCGGGCGCACGGTTGCCGACCGAGGCTGAATGGGAAAGCACGGCCCAGAATATCGCGTCGATCAGTGGCAACCAGTTGGATGGCCCCGCCTGCCCTCGCCCGGTCCCGGCAACGGATGGCGCCACCCTGACGCAAATGTTCGGCGACGTATGGGAATGGACTGGCAGCGCCTATCGCCCGCACCCCGGCTTCCATGCGGCGGCGGGCGCGGTCGGCGAATATAATGGCAAGTTCATGTCCGGCCAGTTCGTGTTGAAAGGCGGCAGCTGCGCCACGCCGCGCGGCCATGTGCGGGCGAGCTATCGCAATTTCTTCTACCCCCATCAACGCTGGCAGTTCACGGGGCTGCGGCTGGCCAAGGATCTGTGACATCATGCTGCTGACTGACGAAGCGCCCGCCGCCCGGCGCGCGATCGATCCCGCATTTCGCCGCGACATCATCGACGGCTTGTCGCGCAGCCCGAAAGCCACCCCGCCGATCTGGTTTTACGACCGGCGCGGGTCGGAATTGTTCGAACAGATTACCGACCTGCCCGAATATTACCCCACCCGTACCGAAACCGCGCTGCTGCAAGCCCATGGACAGGATTTCGCCAAGGCGGTCGGCGAAGGGCGCGCGGTAGTGGAGTTTGGCGCAGGCAGCGCCCGCAAGACGCCGCATCTTCTGCGCGCAATCCAGCCAGCGGCCTATGTGCCGATCGACATCAGCGGCGACTTTCTCCACGCCAGCAGCGCGCAACTGGCCAGGGTCTTCCCCGACCTGCCAGTGCTGCCGCTGGTCGGCGACTTTAACGGGCCATTGCACCTGCCGGCGGCGATCGACGGATTGCCACGACTGGGCTTCTTCCCCGGTTCGACCATTGGCAATATGGAACCTGACGCCGCCGTCGATCTGTTGCGCGCCATGCGCCATTTGCTGGGCGACGCATCCATGCTGCTGATCGGTATGGACCGGATCAAGGATCGGCAGAGGCTGGTCGCCGCCTATGACGACGATGCCGGCGTGACCGCCGCGTTCAACCTGAACCTGATCGCGCGCATCAACCGCGAACTGGAAGGCGACCTGCCGATCGACGGCTTTGCCCATCGCGCCTTGTGGAACGACGACAAGGCGCGGATCGAAATGCATCTGGAGGCGGTGCGTCCGCTCCATTTTCATGTCGCGGGCCAGTGCTTCCGCATGGCGGCCGGCGAAACGATCCATACCGAGAGCAGCCATAAATATGGCGCGCGGGACGAACGGCTGTTGCTGCGCGCCGGCGGATGGGAGCCTGTGCGCGGATGGACCGACCCGGATGGGCTGTTCGCGCTGGTGCTGGCGAAAGCGGGTAGAGCATTCTGAAGTCGGCTGAAACAGCCGACGCCTCGCAGAATGCGGAAAACAAAAGAAAATTAGAATATTATCCGATTCAATCTAATCGGATAATATTCTAATCCGTCGCCAGCAGCAGGTCGCGCAAATCGGTCAGGCTGGGAAGCACCTGCGCGCAGGCAAGCACAAGTTCCTCAGTAGGTGGCAGCAGATCGGGAACCATCACCGTCGCGATTCCGGCGGCCGTGGCTGACCGAACGCCGGCATAGCTGTCCTCCACTGCAACGGCATGCGCCGGATCGACGCCCAACCGCTGCGCCGCCAGCAGATAGGGTTCGGGATGCGGCTTGGGCCGTTCCACATCGCTACGAGTGACAATCACATCGAAATAGGGAAGCAGGCCGGTCTTCTCCAGCCGCTGCTGCGCATAGGGCGCGGCGGTGGATGTTGCCAGCGCCATTGCAATGCCGGCCTGCGCCAGATGATCGAGCAGCAGCAGCGCGCCCGGGCGCAGCGGAATGCCAGCATCAACCGCCGCCTCGAACAGCGCGTCGCTATCGGCATAGAAGCGCGCCAGCGGAAAATCCGGCCCCATATGTTCGGCCAGCATCCGCTCATTCTCGTCGCGATGAATGCCCACCATCGACAGCAATAGCGCGTCCGACATCGGCCAGCCCAGCGCCTGCGCCGTCTGCGCAAAGGCATTGCGATGCACCGCCTCGGTTTCGAGCAGCGTGCCGTCCATGTCGAAAATCACGGCGCGGATCGGGTCCGGCAGGGTGGAAGGGGCTGGAGCGGAGGGACGATATGCGGTTGCCATGCCGTCAATATGAGGGCGCATGATGCAAATTCCATTGCAAAGCGTGGCAGGGCAATTGCGCGGACTATAGTCCCCACGCAATTGCCCATGTGAACAAGCCTATTCCGTCACCTGCGCCGACCAGGTTCTGATCCAGCGCCATGCGCCGCGACATTCGCCCATCGCCGTCGCTTCAATCAGGCGGAAGCGGGTTCCATCCCACACATAGGTTTCGCTGCCGCCGCAATCGCCAATACCCCGCCCCTTGGCGAAGCTCGACAATTCGGATTTCTCCGCAACCCAGCCGGCATTGACCAGCATCGGCCGCGCTTCTTCCTCGCTCCAGCCGGGCTTACGATCGAAAGTCGCAAGGTGAAACATACGGCGGCCGGGCGTGCCGGTCGCGATCACCGGAACGGCGGTGAAATTATAGGCCCCATTGCCGCACGGCACCAGAATCAGCGTTTCGGTCTTTGACAGGCGATGCAGGTCTGGCGTCTGTGCGCTATCGCGCATTTCTCCGTCGCAGCCGGTAAATTTGCCCAGCGCCGTCAATTCTTCACGCCACAGACCGGCGGGCGCAGCGCCGCCCGGAACGACAACTCGCCGCACCATTGGCGCAACGGGCGCGGCCCGCACCGCAATCGGCCCCATGGCCCCGGTCGCGACCAGCGCCGTGCTGGTGCCGGCCCGGCCCTGTCGCGCATCCATGTACCGCAAAGCCGCGCCAGATCCGGCGAGCGAAGGCCGGCCCAGAAGGCGATTGCCCGATCGCACTTCCAGCACGCCGCCGCGCGCCATGGCGATCGCCAGCGCCGCCGCCTGCGGCCCACGCAGCGTCGCATCGCCATCGCGGCTCTGCGCGCTGGCGACCTTGCGCCCGTCGACATGGAAGCTGACATCGCCGCCGCCCTTGGCGTCGCGGCTGACCCACACTTCTGCGGCGGCATCCGGCCCGGCTTCGCGCACGACGCCGACCATCACAGGATTATCCGGCCATGTGCCGCCATCGGGCAACAACGACACCGCCTCACATCGGTTGCGATTGTCGCAACCGATGGTCCAGTCTTTGTAGGTTTCCAGTGCGCCAGGCGTAGGCGCCGGCACGCCCATATGCGCGCCCGACGCAGCCGTCTGCGCAGCACCCAAGGCGGGCCAACCCATTGCCGTCAACGCGACAAGGAAAAAAGCTTTTGTCCCCATGGGTTAACCATAACGCATCCGCATCGATAGCGGTAGAGTCCTTGTCAGACCCGCGTCCTGATTGGGATCAAAGGCTTAGCATCAGTCCGGCCAGCGCCGCGCTCATCAGATTGGCCAGACTGCCGGCGACCAGCGCCTTCAGCCCTAGCTTGGCGATCATCGGCCGCTGGTTGGGGGCCAGATTGCCCGTCACCGCCATCTGGATCGCGATCGAGCTGAAATTGGCGAAACCGCACAGCGCAAAGGTGATGATGGCGATGGTCGCGGGCGACAACGCGCCCTGCACCTGACCCAGGTTGATGTAGGCGACGAATTCGTTGAGCACGACCTTGGTGCCAAACAGGCCACCGGCGATCTGCGCTTCGTTCCAGGGGATGTTGAGCAGGTACATGACCGGCGAGAAGACATAGCCGAGCAGCATCTGGAAGCTCAGGTCAGGATAGCCGAAAAACGCGCCGATGCCGCCCAATATGCCGTTGGCCAGCGCGACCAGCGCGACAAAGGCCAGCACCATGGCGCCCACTGCGACAGCGAGTTTGACGCCCGTCTGCGCGCCCTGTGCGGCGGCCATGATAATATTGGCGGGCTTTTCCTCATCATGGGTGGCGACCGGCATCGGTTCGCCCGGCGTGGTTTCCGCGTTCAGCGCCTGCGACACCGCCGCGCTGCGCCGCGCTTCGGGCAGGTGGATGTCGTCTTCCAACGGCAGTTCGGGTTCGCGCTCCGGCTGGTCGGGCATCATGATCTTGGCCATCAGCAGGCCGCCGGGCGCGGACATGAAGCTGGCGGCGAGCAGATAATCGATCTTGATGCCCATGGAGGCATAGGCGGCCAGGATGGTGCCGGCGACACCCGCCATGCCGCTGGTCATCACCGCAAACAGTTGCGGCCCATTGAGACCCGCCAGATAGGGACGGATGACGAGCGGGCTTTCGCTCTGCCCAACGAAGATGTTGGCCGCGGCGCACAGGCTTTCCACCTTGGACACGCCCGTCACCTTCTCGATCGCGCCACCGACCCAGCGGACGATGAACTGCATGATGCCCAGATAGTAAAGAATGGACACCAGGCTGGCGAAGAAGATGATCACCGGCAGCGCAGCGATGGCAAAGCTGGCCCCGCCAATTTCCGGCTTGGCCAGCGGGCCGAAGATGAAATTGGTGCCCGCCTGCGCATAGCCCAGCAGATTGGCGACACCATGGGACATGCCGCCGATGATGGCGCGCCCCGCCGGGACGTAGAGGACCAGCATCGCGATCCCCGCCTGCAACAGGAAGGCCGCACCCACCACGCGCGGCTTGATGGCGCGACGATCGGACGACAGGGCGAAGGCGATGGCAAGGATCAGGAGAATGCCGGCAAGGCCGATGAGAAGATGCATGAAGCGCTTTCGCGGGAAATGACAAACCGCGCAACTATATGAGCGCGGCACGCCCATGGCCAGCCGCTTCGCGCACCCGTGCGTCCAACAGCCTGAGCCAGCGCTACAAAGCCGCTACATTGGGCAATCGCCCGGACATGTCCGCCGCCTAATCCGCATGATCGAGGGTCCGACGATATGCAGGAAGTGGCCAAACGGGATGACACAGGGTAGCGAGCTTAACGATCAGGCGCACGACCACGGGTTGATGCACGATCTGGAACGGATGCGCGCATTGGCGCGCGAGAATATCGGCCGCCGACGGACGTTGCGGCTGCTGTTTTCGGCGAGCGGCGCGGCTTTGCTGGGCGCATGCGGCGGCGGCTCCGGTTCGTCCGACGCCTCGACCGCGACACCCACGCCGACGCCAACCCCGACACCCACTCCAACCCCCACGCCCACACCGACCGGCACATGCGTTACGGACCCGGAGGAAACCAACGGTCCCTACCCGGCCGACGGGTCCAACAGCCGCAGCGGCAGCGTGGTCAATGTTCTGGACGACAGCGGCATCGTACGCAGCGACATCCGATCGAGCTTCGGATCGTCGACCACGACCGCCAGCGGCCTCTACACCACGCTGACGATCACATTGGTCAACACCAATGGCAGCTGCGCCGCGCTGGAAGGCTATGCCATCTATATCTGGCATTGCGACATCAACGGCAAATATTCGCTCTATGACTATCCGGCGGAAAATTTCCTGCGCGGCGTGGGCGTGACCGACGCCAATGGGCAGGTGACATTCACGACCATCTTCCCCGGCTGTTATGACGGACGCTATCCGCATATCCATTTCGAGGTCTATCCCAGCCTGGCGCGGGCCACCACCTACGCCAACCGGGTGCTCTGTTCGCAATTCGCGATGCCGGCCGCCACCTGCAACACGGTCTACGCCACCAGCGCCTATAGCAGCAGTAAATCCAATTTCGCGGGAGAGAGCATCAGCAGCGACAATGTGTTCGGCGACAACACGACCGCGCAACAGGAAGCCATGACCGTCAGCATGACCGGCGACACCACCAACGGCTATACCGGCACGGTGACGGTCGGCGTAGCGATCTGAACAAAGGGCGCACGGATGACTTTGCAGGAAGCGTTTTCCGCCGATATGCTGCCGCCGATGGACGGTTCGCGCATATTGGTGGTCGATGATGACGCGGATATCCGCGCGCTCCTTTCCGATTTTCTGGAACAGCATGGCTTTGCCGTGACGACGGCGGCGGACGGCGCGGCGATGGACCGCACGTTGGCCACGCAGGATTTCGACATAGCCGTGCTGGATGTGATGATGCCGGGCGAAGACGGCTTGTCGATCCTGCGCCGGCTGGCCGCGCGTGGCGGATTGCCGGTGATCATGCTGTCGGCCATCGGCAGCGATATCGACCGGATCGTCGGGCTGGAAATGGGGGCGGAGGATTATCTGCCAAAACCCTGCAATCCACGTGAATTGCTGGCGCGCATCCGCACCGTGCTGCGCCGCCATCGCCGGCAGGAACGGGAAACGCCCGAACTCAATGGCCGCAAATTGCGCTTTGTCGGCTGGCAGATCGATATGGGCGCGCGCCTGCTAACTGATCCCGACAATGTCGTGGTGACGCTGACCGATGGCGAATTCCGCCTGCTGCGCGCCTTTATCGAGCATCCGCGCCGCGTGCTGAGCCGCGACCAACTGCTCGACTATTCGGCAGGCAATGACAGCGAAAGCTATGACCGGGCGATCGACGTGCAGGTCAGCCGGTTGCGCCGCAAGCTGGAGCGCAGCGCGAAAGGCGAAGGCGGCGACGAACTGGTCCGCACCATCCGCAACGAAGGCTATATGTTCACCGCCGAGGTCCGCCCGGCGTGAGCGCGCGCCTCGACCGGTTCAATCCGTCGATCCTGACGCGCATCGTCGCCCTGCTGGCGGCCACCTTGCTGTTGGCCCTGGGCGCGATGATGCTGGTCGCCTTTCGCGGTCCCCCGCCCCATGCCCGGCCGATGATGCTGGGCGAAGCGGCCGCCCTGATGCAGGGCGGCGCGACCCCGACGGGCAGTTGGACGATCACCCGCTATCGATCCGATCCGCCGCCCCTGATCGAACCGGGGCAAAAAGACGACCGCCGCGCCGCCGCGCAAATTGCCCGCCTGCTGGGCGCGCCGTCCGCCGACATTCGCTTATTTAAAGAAGCGCCGCCGGCACGGATGCCCGACGCGCAGATGACGCTGTTCCCACAGCCCGGTCCAGACCGGATGATGCTCCACGGCGCCTTCCTGCTGGCGCGGCGCACCGATGCGGGATGGCTGGTGGTTCAGGCACGGCAGGGCGCCAACAGCAGCTGGTATGCGATCACCCTGTCGCTGATGGCGGGGATCTTCATCCTCTTGCTGCTGCCGGCCTATTGGGTGGCGCGGCGCATCACCCAGCCCATTCGCCTGCTGGCCGAAGGAGCGGCGACCGAGCGGCCCGAACGTGCCGATCCTCTGCCCCTGACCGGCCCGCCTGAAGTGCGCGCGGTGGGCGCGGCCTATAACCAGATGCGCATGCGGATCGCCGACTATCTGAGCGAACGGACGGCGATGCTGGTGGCGATCGCGCATGATTTGCGCACGCCGATGACGCGCCTGTCTTTCCGTCTGGAGCAATTGCCCGACAGTCACCGCGACAAGGCGCAGGCCGATGTCGAGGAAATGCGCGCCATGGTGACGACCCTGCTCGATTTCATGCGCGAAGGAACGGACAGCGCGCCCCGGGTGCGGATCGACCTGTCTGCCATTGTCGAGACGCTGGCCGACGATCTGGCCGACATGGGACAGGATGTGGCGGTAACGCACAGCGCCCGCGCCGTCATATTGGGTGATCCGGTGGCGTTGCGGCGCTGTGTCGGCAATCTGGTGGAAAATGCGGTGCGCTATGCCGGCTCGGCGCGCATCGCCATCACCATGGCGCGACGGCATGTGGCCGTGACGGTCGAGGATGACGGACCGGGCGTGCCGGATGCGACGATCGATCAGCTGTGCGAACCCTTTTATCGCGGAGAAGCCTCACGCAATCGAGAAACAGGCGGTGTGGGGCTGGGCCTGTCAATCGCACGGACCATCGCCGACAGCCATGGCGGCGCCCTCTCCTTCGCCAATCAGCCCGAAGGCGGATTGCGCGCAACCCTGACCCTGCCGCTGGACCGCTGATCCTAGAGCGTAATCCGTTCATACTGAATCAGATCACGCTCTATTTTTCTTTTGTTTTCCACATTTTCCGAGCCAGCAGATGGTGCCATCTGCTTCGAAAATGCTCTAGTCATCGCCCGAAAAGGCGATGGAGGACCAGGACGCCATTGCGTCCACCGCCAGAGGCGACAGACGCAGGGCGCTTCGACGGCGACTATTGGGGGATGTGCGATGTTCCAGCAGCAGGCCGCGTCGCTCCATCACGCCCACCTGCCCGACGACGATGCTCAGCGACAGGCGCAGCGTTTCGCTCAGCTGCTCCAGCGTCAGCGCCTTGCCCTCCAGTTCGGCCTGATAGAGGGCCAGCAATATGTCCCAAGCGGGGTCGGAAAACAGGTTTTGCCCGAACAGCATCGCCCGAACCCGACGCGCTTCGGCATAGCGGTTGATCGCGGCGATCTGCTCTGCGCCTTCGCCGTCCAATATCGCCGGCTCTTCCTTGCGGGCGTGGAAATTGATGAGGCAGCGTTGCAGGGCGACCACCAGATCGACCGCCTCCTGATTGGGGGCGCTCCGGTCAGGCGGGATATGCGCGGTCATGCGTCGCCTTCCGGTCGAGTTCGATGCCGATGATCGCAAACAGCATCAACGGAATGACCCAGACCGTACTCAGCCCTGCATAGATCATCTCTGAAAAATGGGGCAGCATCAGTGTGACGACATGGGTCAGCACCGTCATCAGTTGACAGGCGGCCGTCCAGATCGGCCAGTAGCGCCGGCTGTTCAGCATCAGCCAAACCAGACCGCAAAAAGCGCCAAGATCGACCGTCAACAGCCAGAATTGGGTGGCGTGCCACGACCCGGCCAACTGCGCCGGGATGGTGAGCAGCGCCGCTGCGACAGAGATCAGGACCAGCAACCGTCCTTCGCGTCCGCCAAAGCAGACGGCGAAGGCGCAGGTCATGATCATCAACAGCCAGAAGAAAGCCGCCAGCATCTGCATTTCCGATTGAGAGGGGGGCCAAAGGTCATGCGGATGCCGACGGCTTCCACCCGGTCAGGCGACCAGGGTCAGGTGACGCGCGGTTTCGCGTTGTTCCAGTTCCAGCCCAATGGGGCAGCCAAAGGCCGTCACTTCATGCTGGCTGCGTTCGATGCAGCGGGTGAGCAGCGCGGTGGCGCGCACCATGTCGCTGCGGCCTTCGATGATCTTGGTCGCGCTGTCGTGAATCTGCTTGATGATGCGCTGGCTTTCGCTGGCGGTCAGGCCCGATCCTTGCGACGCGGTGAGGAAGGCGGTGGTCAGCTGCGCGGCGTCGACCAGCGCATTGTCGAGCGCGGCGAAAGCCTGGCGGGTCTGGTCGGCGACGGCCTGGGTCTTGATCGGATCGAGGTTGAGCACAAGTCATCTCCTTCACACGCGCCCTACCCCGGGCGGTGCGTCTTTCAGCATGGCGATTTGGGTAGGATCAACCCAGGACCCTGAAGGCCCCACTGATGAGCAGCAGCAATGTGACGACACCAGCGCCGGTCAGAACGGCGGCGCGGATCATCGCCAATATGCGGCCATCGATGCTCAGTTCATTGGTCGATCCCCCTAGCGGCGGGCCGAAGGCGAGGATGCGGCGTAGGAGCGTCTTTGGCTCCTTCTGCGCATCCGGCCTGTCCGGCTGATCCATGGATGACGCAGGTTCGGGATCGGAGGCAAGCGGCTGCGGCTGATATATCAAAGGCTGATATGTGTCGATTTGGGGCGGGCGTTGTTCGACCGAAACGAACAAGCGGGCCGCTTCCTTCCGATTGGGCACGCCGAACTTGCGCAGACTGGTGCGGACGCGCTGATCGACCGTATGCTCCGACACATGGAGCTGGCGCGCGATTTCCTTGGAATTGAAGCCCTGCGCCACCAGGCGCAGGCACTGCTTTTCCCCCTCGCTCAAGGCCGGAAGGGTATCCGCCACGTCCGTCATTCCTCCTGAACAGGTTCCTGCCGGTCAACCCACGACCGGCGACCCGGAACCCAGCCCACCCATTTCACATATGTCGACACAAGGTTGCGATTCGGTTCGCCTATAGACCTTAAGTGGCATGATGGGACGCGAATGCGCAATGAGGATGGCGTTAAGCAGAAAAGGCCGGCGCCTCGCGGCACCGGCCTTCATCATGCACAAGATTGGCAATCAGGCGGCGTTCTTGGCCTCCCGCGCCGTCGTGTAGCGATTATCGGGCACCGCCAGCCCCAGATGTTCGCGGAAGGTGGCGCCTTCATAATCGGTGCGGAACAGCCCGCGCGCCTGAAGGATGGGAATCACCTTGTCGACAAATTGCTCCAGTTGTCCGGGCAATGGCTCGAAGATGACGAAGCCGTCCGCCGCTCCGCTCTCGAACCATGCCTGCAATCGATCCGCCACGGTTTGCGGCGACCCGACAAAGGCGCCGCGCGGGGTGGCCAGCCTTTCGGCGATCTGGCGCAGGGTCAGATTGTCCGCACGCACTTCCGCCAGGATGCGCAGCGTGCCGCTCTGCTGACTGTTGAGGCCGATATGTTCGACATCCGGGAAAGGCGCGTCGAGGTCATATTGGCGGAAATCATGGTCGTTGAAGGTGCGCGACAGATAGCCAAGGCCGGTGTCGATCGATTCGAGCGCAGCCAGTTCGCGATAGCGCGCCTCCGCCTCTTCGTCGGTATCGCCGATGATCGGGGCGATGCCGGGCAGGATGAACAGCTGGTCGGCGTCGCGGCCAAAGCCCTTCGCCCGCGCCTTCACATCGGCATAATAAGCTTGCCCCTCTTCCTGCGTCGGGGCGTGGGTGAAGATCACCTCCGCCCGGCGTGCGGCGAAGCTGCGGCCGTCGTCCGACGCGCCGGCCTGAAAGATGACAGGCTGACCCTGCGGCGTGCGCTTGATGTTGAGCGGCCCGCGCACCTGGAAAAATTCGCCCTTATGGTCGAGACGGTGGAGCCTGTCGGGATCGACAAACTGTCCCGTCTCCTTGTCCGCTACATGCGCGCCTTCCTCCCAGCTGTCCCAAAGCCCCTGCACCACATCGAGATATTCCGCCGCAATGCGATAGCGCACGGCATGGGCGGGATGTTCGGTCTTGCTGAAATTAGCGGCGGTATCGCCCAGCCAACTGGTGACGACGTTCCAGCCAGCGCGCCCGCTGCTTAAATGATCGAGCGATGCGAACTGGCGCGCGACGTTGAAGGGCTCGGAATAGCTGACCGTCAGCGTCGCGACCAGACCGATGCGCGATGTGGTCGCCGCCAGCGCCGACAATATCGTGATCGGTTCGAACCGGTTGAGATAATGGGGGCTGGATTTCTCGTTGATCGACAGGCTGTCGGCCACGAACAGGAAATCGAACTTGCCGCGTTCCGCCGTCGCGGCCTGCCGCTGATACTGCGCCAGGCTAGTGCTGGCGCTCCCATCGCGATCGGGATGCCGCCAGTCGTTCCAGGTCCGCCCGACGCCATGCAGGATGAAGCCGAGTTTGATATGCCGCTGCTCTGTCATGATCCTTGCCTTTCGATCCGATGATGGATCGAAAGCTAGGCGCATCACCCCGCCCGGCTCCAATGCGTTATGCTCGGCCCGTTATGAGTTGAGCAAAAGCGCATGCATCAGGATTTGGACTTCGCGCCTTCCTGTTTCGCCTTGTGGGCGGCCAGCAGCGCATCGATTTCCACGATCCTCTGGCGCTGGGGCGTATCCTTGGGCAGCCCCTTCAGCCGGCATTCGGCCCAGAGCGAACGGCGCTCGGCGGTCAGCGCCTTGAGATAAAGATCGGCCATGATGATCTCACTTCTTTCTAACGGAAAAGGGCCGGCGCCTCGCGACACCGGCCCTTTCGAAATCTATCTACCCGAAAATCAGGCGGCCTTTAAGAGGCCGCCCTGAAACATCAGGCGGCCTTCGAACGGCTCATGCGCTTGCGCTCGTTCGGATCCAGGTAACGCTTGCGCAGACGGATGGTCTTGGGCGTCACTTCGACCATTTCATCGTCGTCGATATAGGCGATCGCCTGTTCCAGCGTCATCTTCTTCGGCGGGGTCAGGCGAACGGCGTCGTCCTTGCCGCTGGCGCGGAAGTTGGTCAGCGCCTTCGACTTCATCGGGTTGACTTCAAGGTCTTCGGGCTTGGCGTTTTCGCCGATCACCATGCCTTCATAGAGGGCTTCGCCCACGCCGACGAACAGGATGCCGCGATCTTCCAGCGGACCCAGAGCGTAGGCATTGGCTTCGCCCGCACCGTTCGAGATCAGAACACCGTTCTTGCGGCCTTCGATCTTGCCCTTGTGGGGACCATATTTCTCGAACAGGCGGTTCATGATGCCGGTGCCGCGCGTGTCGGACAGGAATTCGCCATGATAGCCGATCAGGCCGCGCGAGGGCGCGGAGAAGGTGATGCGGGTCTTGCCGCCGCCCGAGGGACGCATGTCGGTCATCTCGGCCTTGCGGATGTTCATCTTGTCGACGACCGTGCCCGAGAATTCATCGTCCACGTCGATGACGACGGTTTCGTAAGGCTCGGTCTTGCCGCCATTCTCGTCTTCGCCGAACAGCACGCGCGGACGCGAGATACCCAGTTCAAAGCCTTCGCGGCGCATGGTTTCGATGAGAACGCCCAGCTGGAGTTCGCCACGACCGGCGACTTCGAAGCTGTCCTTGTCGTCCGATTCCGTCACCTTGATGGCGACGTTGGATTCGGCTTCGCGGGCCAGACGATCGCGGATCATACGGCTCGTCACCTTGCTGCCTTCACGGCCCGCCATGGGCGAATCGTTCACGGCAAAGCGCATCGACAGGGTCGGCGGATCGATCGGCTGCGCCTTGATCGGCGCGCTGACCTGCGGATCGGCAATGGTGTTGGCCACGGTCGCGACGGTCAGACCGGCGAGCGAGATGATGTCGCCTGCCTTGGCTTCTTCCACCGGCACGCGGTCCAGGCCCTGGAACGACATGATCTTCGACGCACGGCCGGTTTCGATCACATTGCCTTCGGCGTCCAGCGCGTGGATCGGCTGGTTGACCTTGACCGTGCCCGACTGGACGCGGCCGGTCAGGATGCGGCCCAGGAAGTTGTCGCGGTCGAGCAGCGTCACGAGGAAGCTGAACGGCGCGTCCTGATCCAGCGACGGCGGCGGCACATGGTCGACGATCTTCTGGAACAGCGGCTCCAGCGTGCCCGAACGCAGCGAGGCATCGTCATTGGCGTAGCCGTTGCGGCCCGACGCATAGAGGACGGGGAAGTCGAGCTGTTCATCGGTGGCGTCCAGCGTCACGAACAGGTCGAACACTTCGTCCAGCACTTCCTGGATGCGCTCGTCGGGACGGTCGACCTTGTTGACGACGACGATGGGCTTCAGGCCCAGCGCCAGCGCCTTACCGGTCACGAACTTGGTCTGCGGCATTGCGCCTTCCGACGAATCGACCAGCAGGATCACGCCGTCGACCATCGAGAGGATGCGCTCGACTTCGCCGCCAAAGTCGGCGTGGCCGGGCGTGTCGACGATGTTGATGCGGGTGCCGTTCCATTCGACCGAGGTGGGCTTCGCCAAAATGGTGATGCCGCGTTCCTTTTCCAGGTCGTTCGAGTCCATCGCGCGTTCCTCGACGCGCTGATTCTCACGGAACGTACCGGACTGGCGGAAAAGCTGGTCGACAAGGGTGGTCTTGCCATGGTCGACGTGCGCGATGATCGCGATATTACGCAGGGACATGTTGTGCCTTTGGGATATGGTTTTCCCCGGCCGGCACCGCGCCTGCCCAGGACTATCGGGCGCGCCCCTACAGGAAATGACGCGATGCGGCAAGGGTGCGCACGGACTGGCGGATTGCAGGGCGCGATCCGTCGAACGGAAAAGACGAGGAGGAAGCGCCATGACCGACAGTCCATTGATCAGCCGCCGCACCCTGATGCAGGCCGCCGCGATCGCCGCTCCGCTGGCGCTGACGCCGCAGATGCTGAGCGCGGCCGGCAAGCCCGCGTTGCGCGCCGCAATGCTGCTCGACCCCGCCATCCGCTATTTCAACGCCGCCAACATCGCGCCGACTTTCCGCAGCGTGGCGGCGGTGCATGAGGCGGAAACCCGCGCCTTCCAGATGGACCCGTCGATCGAGCGGCGCGCCCTCTATCCCAGGACCGCCGATGCGCTGCGCGCGCGGCTGGGCAAAAGGCTGAACGTCACGGCGCAGGAAATCGCGCTGGTCCGCAATAGCAGCGAGGCGAACACGGTGGCGGTACGCGGCCTCGCGCTCAAGGCCGGCGACCGGATCATCCTGACCGACCATAATCATCCTTCGACCTGGGACAGCTGGAAGCTGCGGGCGGAGCGGGAGGGGCTGGACCTGCATGTCGTGCCAGTGCCGGTCGAAGCAAAGACGCCGCAGGCGCTGTTCGATGGCATCGCCGCCGCCGTGACGCCGAACACGAAGGCGATCTTCCTGTCCCACATGAGCAATATCACCGGCATCGTCTATCCGGTGGCGGAGATCGCCAAATTGGCGCGATCGAAGAACATCTGGCTGCATGCTGATGGCGCGCAGACCTTCGGCTGGATGCAGCTCGATCTCGCCGCGCTGGGCGTGGACAGCTATTCGGGCAGCACGCATAAATGGCTGATGGGACCGCTGGAGGGCGGCGTACTCTATGTGAAACGGGAACGGCAGGTCGAACTCCAGCCTATCATGATGAGCCATGGCTATTGGCTGACCGATCCCGCCAATCTGAACACGGCCCAGAAATATGAGATATTGGGCCAACGCGACGATCCCCGGCTGATGGCGGTGGACGCGACGCTCGATGTGCTGGACGGCATGGGCGAAGCCGCGATTGAACAGGCCGCGCGCGATCGGGGCGCATCCATGCGACAGGCGCTGGCCGGCGTGGCGGGCGCAAAGCCCTTCGGCAGCGGAACGGCGGCAATCAGCGGACCGGTCGTCACCATCGCCTTCCCCGGCCGCGACGTCGCGGCGCTGCGCGCGAAACTGTGGCAGGCCCGGATCGCCACCGCTGCATCGAAGGTCGGCAATGAAGCCGCGATCCGCTTTTCCCCGCACATCTACAATAGCGATGATGATGTGGCCGCGGTGATCGAGGGGTTGCGCGCAGGGTAGGAGCCGCTATCCGCCACTGTCCGACATAAGAGACCCGTTCGGGCTGAGCCTGTCGAAGCCCTGTACTTCTTAGAAAAAACACCCTTCGACAGGCTCAGGGCGAACGGATTTAAATGGCGGCAACATCCCTTCGCAGCCGCCCCTGCTTTACAAAAGCGCAATAACCCCTTGCCCCACAGGCCGACCTTTCTATGGTGCGCGCCATCGCCAATAATATACCATATCCTTCCCAAGGAGCCTGCCCAGATGCGGTTGCCCGCCACCCTCGCTTTCGCCTCTCTCATCGCCCTCGCCACCCCGGCGCTCGCGCAGAAGGACGCGCCCGACGCCGCCAAACAGCATGCCGACAAGATCGCCGGTGACGTCGCCGCCAACTGGGCCAGCGCCCCGGTCGAGGAAGTGACGCAGAGCAGCAAGGGCACCGCCCACGTCGATGGCAAGGCGATCCCCTACACCCAGACCGCCGGCACGCTCACCATCCGCGACGCGCAGGGCAAGCCGGTCGCCAGCATGTTCTACACCGCCTATACGGCCGAAGGTAAGAACCGCCCCGTCACCTTCTTCTATAATGGCGGCCCCGGTTCCTCATCGCTGTGGCTGCGCATGGGCAGCTTCGCGCCCGAACATGTCCGCACCACCAATCCCGAAGCGGTCAAGCCCGCCCCCTTCGATGTCGGCCCGAACAATGACAGCCTGATCGGCAGCACCGACATGGTGTTCCTCGACACGATCGGATCGGGCTATTCGCGCATCCTGGGCGACGCCAAGCCGTCGGACTTCTACAGCGTCGATGGCGATGTCGACGCCTTTGCCAAGGCGATCATCCGCTACACGACGAAGAATGGCCGCTGGGCGTCGCCCAAATATATTTTCGGCGAAAGCTATGGGACGACCCGGTCGGGCGCGCTCGCCTATCAGTTGGAGGATCGCGGGCTGGCGCTGAACGGCGTGGTGCTGCTGTCGTCGATCATGAATTACGGCATCCGCCAGTCGGGCTTCGATGCGATCCATGTCGGCTATCTGCCCACCTACGCCGCGACCGCCTGGTATCATAACCGCGTGCCCGGCGGCCGCCCCGACAGTCTGGAAGCCTTTGTCGAGGAAGCCCGTATCTTTGCCAACGGTCCCTATGCCACGGCGCTGCTCAAGGGGTCTGACCTTAGCGCGCAGGAGACGGACCAGATCGCCCAGCAATTGAGCCGCTTCACCGGCCTGTCGGTCGATTATTTGAAGCGCGCCAATCTGCGCGTCAGCCTGTCGCGCTTCCGCAAGGAATTGCTGCGCGACGGGCATGAGACGATCGGCCGCTTCGACAGCCGCTACAAAGGCATCGATGCCGACGCAGCGGGCGAGGAACCGGAATTTGACCCCTCCAGCACCGGCATTACCGGCCTCTATGTCGGCAGCTTCCTCGATCAGTTGACCAACAAGATCGGCTACAAGACCGACCTCGACTATCGCCTGAGCGCGCGCGAGGGCGGCGATTTCCGGTGGGACTGGAGCCATCAGCCGCCGGAAGGCTATAAGCAAAATGTCGCGGACGTGACCGCCGACCTCAGCGCCGCGATGCGCACCAACCCGCATATGCGCGTGCTCTCGCTCAACGGCTGGTATGACATGGCGACGCCCTTCTTCTCGACCGAGCGGGATTTGAAGCACATGATGCTGGAGCCGCAGCTGCGCCAGAACCTCCAGTTCAAATATTATCCGGCGGGCCACATGGTCTATCTGAACCCGGAAGCGCTGCACCAGATGCGGCTCGACATGGAGCGCTACTACGCCGAAGGCGCGCGCTGAAACGAACCGGGGCGGTGGCGATACACCGCCCCTTTGTTTTTAGAATAATTGTGATCCGTTCGCCCTGAGCCTGTCGAAGCCTGTCCTGAGCGACGCCGCAGGCGGCGTCGAAGGGGGCTGTACTTTCCTTAACTCGCATAAGAGGAGAGCTGGGCTTCGACAGGCTCAGCCCGAACGGAGGTTGAACGATCCCAATTTACGCACAACGCTCAATGATCGCTGGCCGCAAATGCCCCGATGCCGGTTTCCGCCCGCACCCGCTGCGCCCGATAGCCCGCCCTGTCCACCGCCGCGCGCGGGGAGCGATCGAGGCGGGAGATCAGCCAGATGGCGATGAAGCCTGAGGGTACCGAAAAGATCGCCGCCGAACTATAGGGGAAGGGCGCGATCCCAAGCCCGAAAGTAGTGGTCCACACCGCCGGCGACAGCAATGTCAGCACAAACGCCGTCAGCAGCCCGATCGTCCCGCCCCAGGCCGCGCCGCGCGTGGTGCAGCCGCTCCAGAGCAGCGACAGGATCAGCACCGGGAAATTGCCTGAAGCGGCCAGCGCGAAGGCCAGGCTGACCATGAAGGCGACATTCTGTTTTTCGAACACCAGCCCCAGCAGCACCGCCAGCGCGCCCAGCGCCAGCGTCGTCAGCCGCGACACGCGCAGTTCGTCCGCCGAACTGGCCTGCCCTTGCTTGAACACCGTGGCATAAAGGTCATGGCTGACCGCCGACGCGGCCGACAGCGTCAGCCCGGCAACGACCGCAAGGATCGTCGCGAAGGCCACGGCCGAGATGAACCCCAGAAACGCATTGCCGCCGATGGCGTGGGCCAGATGGATCGCCGCCATATTGCCGCCGCCGCGCAAGGCCCCCTGCCCGTCGAGATAGCCCGCATCCGTCCCCACCAGCACGATCGCGCCGAAACCGATGATGAAGGTCAGGATATAGAAATAGCCGATCCAGCCGGTCGCCCAGAGGACGGACTTGCGCGCCTCTTTTGCATCGGGGACGGTGAAGAAGCGCATCAATATGTGCGGCAGGCCCGCCGTGCCGAGCATCAGCGCAAGGCCGAAGGAGATGGCCGACACCGGGTCCTTGATGAAATTGCCCGGCGCCATGATGGAGCGGCCCCGTTCGGCAGCCTCTATAGCGCCCGCTCCGTCGGCCAGCGCGGCCTGCGTCTTCACCTCCACCGCGCGGGCGAACAACGTCTCCAGCGAAAAGCCGAACTGCGCCAGCACCATCAGCGCCATGAAGCTGGCCCCGCCCAGCAGCAGCACCGCCTTGATGATCTGCACCCATGTCGTCGCGCGCATGCCGCCGAACAGGACATAAAGCATCATGAGGCCGCCGACGATCACCACCGCCAGCGCATAGGGCAGGCCGAACAATAATTTGATCAACTGCCCCGCCCCCACCATCTGCGCGATCAGGTAGAAGCTGACGACCAGCAGCGTGGAAACCGCTGCAAAGCTGCGCACCGGCGGCTGGGCGAAACGGTAGGAGGCGACGTCGGCAAAGGTGAAGCGGCCGAGATTGCGCAATCGCTCCGCCATCAGGAACAACAGGATCGGCCAGCCCACCAGAAAGCCGGTGGAATAGATCAGGCCATCATAGCCGTCGTTGAAAATTTGCGCCGATATGCCGAGGAAGGATGCCGCGGACATATAGTCGCCCGCCATGGCGAGGCCATTCTGGAACCCGCTGATCCCACCGCCCGCCGTGTAAAAATCCGACGCAGTGCGAGTCCGCGCGGCGGCCGCCTTGGTGATCCACAGCGTCAGCCCGACAAAGGCGATGAACATGGCGATCGCCACCCAGTTGATCGGCTGGCGTTCCGCCTCCCCCTCCAGCGCGGCGGCGAAGGCAGGCGCGGGCAACAGGGCGATCAGCCCGATCAGCGCCCTCATGCCCCATGATCCTTCAGAATGGCCGCCATCTGCGCATCATGATGACGGTTGGCATGGGCGACATAAAGGCCGGTCAGGAAAATCGCGAGCAGGATCAGGCCAAGCCCGATCGGAATGCCGATCGATGTCACCCCCGTCCCGATCGGCGCGCCCAGCAACGCCTTGTCGAACGCGATCAGCAACAGATAGGCGACGAAGGCACCAAAGATGATGGCGGACAACCACCAGCCCAGCCGGGCGCGTCGCGCCACCAGCGCGATATAGCGCGGATCGGCCGCCACCGCCGCGACCAGCGCATCCTCATCCGTCCGGGCCATCCGCTCTCCTTTGCCTTTTGCGCCATGCTAACCGGGCGCGGAGCGATTGCAATGGCGCGGGCGGAGGCTTTATAGCGGCAGGACAGACTTGCAGCCTGACTGTTCTATATACATATGACAGTGAAGGGCCGACATTTGGCTTCTGGGAGATGACATGGCTTCGACCGCGCCGACCGCTACCGCTGACACGCTGAACCTCACGCCGCCCGATCCGGTGCCTGTGGTCGCGCCCGAAAAGGCGTCCGGCCTTGTCCCGATCGACAATGAGAAGCGGTCCAAGCTGGATGAAAAGGTTGACGCCTTCGTCGCCGATCTGGTCGCGCAGGACGCCAATTCACCCGAATTCGGCCAGCGCGTCGATCAGCTGACCAATATGGGGCGCAAGGAAATATCGGAGGCTGCGGGCCACTCCAACCGCTTCCTCGATCGCCCCGTCCGCGCGATGGACAGCGATACGAAGGTCGGCGCGGACCTCGCCGAACTGCGCCGCACGGTAGAGGATCTCGATCCCGGCAAACGCGGCAATCTGCTGGCGCCCAAGAAGCTGTTCGGCATCATCCCCTTCGGCAACAGGATGCGCGACTATTTTGACGGCTATAAGAGTGCGCAGGGCCATATCAATTCGATCCTGGGATCGCTAGCCAGCGGCAAGGATGTGCTGATCAAGGATAATGCCGCGATCGACGTCGAACGCCAGAATATGTGGCAGACCATGGGTCGTCTGGAACAGATGATCCATATCAGCAAGACGATGGACGCCCGGTTGGAAGACAAGGCGCTAGAGCTGGATTCGACCGATCCGGCCAAGGCCAAGGCGATCCGCGAAAGCGCGCTCTTCTATATCCGCCAACGCACGCAGGATCTGCTGACCCAGATGGCGGTCACGGTGCAGGGCTATCTGGCGCTGGACCTGGTGAAAAAGAACAATGTCGAACTGGTGAAGGGCGTGGACAGAGCCAGCACCACCACCGTCGCGGCCCTGCGCACGGCGGTAACGGTCGCGCAGGCGCTGGCCGGGCAACGGCTGGTGCTGGAGCAGATCAGCGCGCTCAACACCACCACCGCCAACATGATCGACCGCACCGGCGAATTGCTGAAAAGCCAGACCGCGCAAATCCACGAACAGGCGGCGTCCAGCACCATCCCGGTCGAAACGCTCCAGCGCGCCTTCCAGAATATCTATGACACGATGGACAGCATCGACACCTTCAAGATGAAGGCGCTGGAAAATATGAAGACGACGGTGAACACGCTGTCGGGCGAGGTCGAAAAGTCCAAAGGCTATATCGCCCGCGCCGAAGGACAGGCGCAGGCCGCCAAGGAAGTGCGCGCGGACAATCCCCTGCTGAGCGCGATCGAGGGGTGATCTTGATGCGCCCTCCCCACCCGTTCGGGCTGAGCCTGTCGAAGCCCCGCCCTTCTCTTCCGAAGAAAAGTGCAGCCCCCTTCGACGCCGCCTGCGGCGTCGCTCAGGACAGGCTTCGACAAGCTCAGGGCGAACGGCTTGCAGGGGTTGGTGCATGAGCCGTTCCGATCGCGTATTGGCCGATGCCGAAGCGGTGCTGCGCCGCCACAGCGATCGCGGCCGCAGCCTGTCGACGCGCGCGCGGCAACGGCGCAATGCCGGCCTTATGCGTAAGGTTAAATATGCTTTCTGGGCAGTGCTGACGATCCTGCTGGGCAGCGCAGTGGCGGGCTTCATCCTGCCGCTGGGTGTGACCGGGGTGATGATCGTCCTTGGCGTCATCATCGCCGCTCTGCTGCTGATTGCACTCATCCCCGGCGAAAGCCCGGTGCGCACCGAGGCATTGGCGCAGACCGACATTGCCGCCCTGCCGCTCAAGACCGAAATCTGGCTGGAAAATCAGCGCAAGGCCCTGCCCGCACCCGCCGTTACCCTGATCGACAGTATCGGCGTGCGGCTGGAAACGCTGGCGCCGCAGCTGGAGCGACTGAACGAGCAGGAACCGGCAGCACAGGAAATTCGCCGGCTGCTGTCGGATCATCTGACCGAACTGGTGACGGGCTATCAATCGATTCCAGAGCCACTGCGGCGCGAAGAGCGCAATGGTCGCGTGCCGGAAAAGCAGCTGGTCGAAGGATTGAACGTCATCGACGCCGAAATCGCCCGCATGACCGAAACGCTGGCGAGCGGCGATCTCGACAAGCTGGCGACGCAGAACCGTTTTCTGGAACTGAAATATCAGGAAGCCAAGGAACTTGGCGCCTAGCGCCGTCTTGTTCCTGTCATGATCCACCTCACCCTGATCATCGTCGATTTTCTGACGGGCCTGCTGGCCGCCGGCGCATGGGCGCTGGCGTCGGCTGGCGGCGCGATCGCGGCGGTGGTGGGCGGCGGCTTTCTGGGCGTGTCCCTCATCCGGCGCTTGCGGCGAGAATAGCCGTTCACGCCCTCCTCCTCCTTTCGGTTGCAGCATCGCCATGACCTCCGCATCGTCTCTTTCTCCCCTTCTGGCCGGCGTCGAACTGGGCGGCACCAAGGTCGTCGTGCTGCGCGCGCGGGGGCGCGACATTCTCGACCGGGTGACGATCCCCACCACCACGCCCGACGAAACGCTGGGTCGCGCCGCGGATCAGTTACGCCAGTGGCAAGGCGAAGCCGCTTTCGCCGCACTTGGCATCGCCTCCTTTGGCCCGTTGCGACTGGACCGCGCAGCCCCGGATTTCGGCCATATGCTACCCACGCCCAAGCCGGGCTGGAGCGGCGCGGATATTTACGGGGCATTGGCCGGCGCGCTGTCCTGCCCCGCCGCGATCGACACCGACGTCAATGGCGCGGCGCTGGCCGAGCTACGCTGGGGCGCGGGGAATGAAGATGGCGAGGCGTCCGATTGCCTCTGCTACCTTACAATCGGGACGGGCCTGGGCGGCGGCTTCGCCTTTCATGGTCGGCCGCTACACGGCGCGATGCACCCGGAAATGGGCCATATCCTCACCCGTCGCGCGCCCGGAGACGATTTTGCTGGCGTCTGCCCCTTTCATAGCGATTGCATCGAAGGGCTGGTAAGCGGCCCGGCGCTGGCGCAGCGGTTCGGCGCACCCGGCGACCAGATCGATCCGCATGATCCACGCTGGGACCATGTCGCCCATGACATCGCCCAGCTGGTCGGCACGATCCTGCTCACCACCGCCGCGCGGCAGGTGTTGATCGGCGGCGGCGTGGGCATGGGTCGCGCGGACCTGCTGGATCGGGTGCGGCACATGCTGGTCGACCAACTTGCCGGCTATCTGCCGTTCGTTACCGCGCAAAGCGTGGCGACGATCGTGCGGCCGCCGGTATTGGGCGATCAGGCGGGGCCGATGGGCACGATCGCGCTCGCGCTCGCGCTGGACGCCTGTGCTACGACGGATTGAAGCCGCCGCAAATCTGTCGATGTAAGGAGAAAAATGTCCCGGACGACCATGACGCGTGCAGTTCGCCAGTGGGCCGTCCGGGATCGCAGCGTCGCCTTACTTGGAGAGGTATGACAACGCTGTCCCGGCCAAATAAAAGATTCGCGCCATCAGTGCAACTGCTTTGTTGTCGGCGGTAAAAAGAAAGGGCGCAGCCTTGCGACCGCGCCCTTTCGAAGCCGGATATCCGATGGATCAACCAGCGTAGAGATGGGTCGGCAGGCCCCGCACCCCGCAATCAACCTCGAAGAAGCCGCCATCATAGGGTGTTGGATCGTCCAGCCCTATGGTAGCGGAACTGACGAACATGCGGTCCAGATCCGGCCCGGCGAAGCTGATGTTCGTCACCTGCCGCGCCGGCATGGCGATGGCGCGGTCCAGCGTCCCCTCAGGCGTGAAGCGGCTGATCCGGCTGCCACCCCAATGGGCGACCCAGATATGGCCTTCCGCGTCCACGGTCATGCCGTCGGGATAGCCATCCTCCTCGCCGAAGCGGATGAACGGCTCGCGTTCGGTCGCGCCATCCTGGGTACGGCGAAAGCGATACATCTGCTTCTTGGCGGTATCGCTATGATAGAGCCACTGGCCGCAGGGCGAGAAAGCGGGACCATTGGGCACGCGATAGTCGCTGTCGATCACGCTCCAGCTGCGGTTCGGCGCCAGGCGATAGAGCGCGCCGCGATCATGCTCTTCACCCATGTCCATAGTGCCGCACCAGATATGCCCCTGCGCGTCCGCTTTGCCGTCATTCATCCGATTGCCGGGGAAATGCGGCTCCGGATCACCAAAGGGGGTGATGGTCAGCGGATCGAGTGCGATCTCGGCAAAGCCGGTCTGGAAGCCGCCGATAAAGCCGCCCGCTTCCCGCTCCGCCACCCAGCCCAACGGCTCGGGCATGGCGAAGCGCTCAATCGCACCGCTATCCAAAGACAGGCGATTGAGCGCCGGGGCCAGGATATCCACCCAATAGACCGCGTTGCCGCGCGCCGACCAGAGCGTGCCTTCCCCCAGCGTATCGGCGACGCCGCGTTCAATGAGCCGCCATTCGGGCATCAGCGCGCCACCGACAGGCGATAGATCATCTCATGATGATAGGGTTTGCCGGGATCGACGCGGGCCGACAGGAAGCTTGGCTGATTGGGCGAATCCGGGAATTTCTGCGGCTCCAGCGCAATGCCGTCGCCCATGCGGTACACATGGCTGCCCTTGCCGATGAAGGTGCCGTCCAGGAAATTGCCGGTATAGAATTGCACGCCCGGTTCGGTCGTCAGCACTTCCAACACGCGGCCCGACACCGGATCTTCCAGCCGCGCGGCCAGTTCCGGCGTCTTGGTCAGCCCCTTGTCGAGCGCAAAATTATGGTCATAGCCGCGCCCGGCGATGATCTGCGGGTCGCGACCGTCGCGCAGCCCGTCGGCAATGCGGCGGGCGCTGCGGAAATCGAACACGCCGCCTTCGACCGGCTTCAGTTCGCCGGTGGGAATGAGGTTCGCGTCGACCGGCGTATAGGCTTTGGCCGGAATGGTCAGCATATGGCCCATCGCGCCATCGGGCGATCCTTCGCCGCCCAGATCGAAAATGGCGTGGTTGGTCATGTTGATGATGGTCGGCTTGTCGGTCTTCGCGTCGAAGGCGATGCCCAGATTGCCGCTTTCGTCCAGCGTATAGGTGACGGTGACGTCCAGCTTGCCGGGATAGCCCGAATCGCCGTCCGGGCTGGTCAGGCCCAGCACCACGCTGGCCCTGGGACCATTCTTCAGGGACACGATTTTCCACACCTGCTTGTCAAAGCCCTTGCCGCCGCCATGCAGCGAATTGACCTTGTCGTTGAGGGGCAGCTGATAGCTTTTGCCGTCCAGGCTGAACTTGCCGCCGGCGATGCGGTTGGCATAGCGGCCCACGGTCACGCCGAAGAAATTGGGATGCTCGACATAATCTTTCAGGTCATCATAGCCCAGCAGCACGTCCGCGCTCTTGCCGTCCTTGCCCGGGCCGACCAGCGACTGGAGCGTCGCGCCATAGGTCAGGATCTTCGCCGAAACGCCCGCGCCATTGCGCAGCGTGATCGTTTCCACCGCTGCGCCATCGGCCGTGCCGGCCGGCGCGCGCGTGGCTTCCGCCGCCAGCGCCGTTCCGCTTGCGAGAGTGAAGGCCAATGCGTATGACAACGCTGTTTTCATATATGCAACCTTTCGCATGGACGTCCTCCCATGCCGCCCCCATTGACGGGCGGTGTAGGCGGATATACTCCGACAAATTCTGCGGACGCAACCCTTGTTCGGGCCGTCCGCTGCTGGAACTGCACTGGAGAAGGATGAATGGCAGGACCGATCTCGTCAGGCGCTGCGCCCGTCGCACCGCATAACCCCGGCACGCGCTACGGCCCTACGCTCGCGTTGCTTGCCAGCCTCTTCTTCATGTGGGGCTTCATCACCGTCATCAACAATACGCTGCTGCCCCATCTGCGCAGCGTGTTCGACCTCAGCTACACCCAGACGACCCTGATCGAATCGGTCTGGTTCATCGCCTATTTCTTCGCCTCCATCCCCTCGGCCAAGCTGATCGAACGGGTGGGCTATCAGAAGTCGATGGTCATCGGCCTGCTCGTCATGGCGGCGGGCGCGCTGGGCATGACGGTCGCCGCGTCGATCCCCTCCTATGGCGTGACCCTGGTCATGCTGTTCGTGATCGCCAGCGGCATCACCCTGCTTCAGGTCGCCGCCAACCCCTATGTCGCGGTCGTCGGCAAGCCCGAAACCGCCTCCTCGCGCCTTAATCTGGTGCAGGCGATGAACTCGGCCGGCACCATGCTGGCCCCGCTGTTCGGCGCCTATCTGATCCTGGGCCGGTCGAAGGGCGGCACCGCGCAGGGCGAAACCGTACTGACGCAGGCCGAACGCCTGGCCGACGCACAGTCGGTTGTCCTGCCCTATGCGCTGGTCGCGGCGGTGCTGGTGGTTCTGGCGATCATCATCGCCCGCTTCCCCCTGCCCGCCATGGGCGCGGCGGCGCAGCGCCACAATAAGGAAGAGCGCAAGAAATATTCGCTCTGGAACCACCGCAATCTGGTGTTCGGCATTCCCGCCATCTTCATCTATCTGATCGCGGAAATCGGCGTCGCCAACCTGTTCGTCAACTTCACCAGCCAGCCCGACATCGCCAATCTGACCCATGAGCAGGCGGGCAATTATCTGTCGCTGCTGTGGGGCGGCATGATGGTCGGCCGCTTCGCCGGTTCGGCGATCATGCAGAAATTCGATGCCGGCCATGTCCTCGCCGCCTTCTCGGTCGGCGCCTTCATCGTCATGATGATCACCGTGTTCGCCACCGGCCCGGCCGCCATGTGGGCGCTGATTCTGGTCGGCCTGTTCCACTCGATCATGTTCCCGACCATCTTCACCCTGGGCATCAAGGGCCTCGGCCCGCTGACCGAAGAAGGTTCGGGCCTGCTGATCATGGCGATTGCCGGCGGATCGCTGGTCATCGTGCAGGGCTGGCTGGCTGACCATTATGGTCTGCAGACCAGCTTCCTGCTGACCGCCGCCTGCGAACTCTACATCCTCTTCTACGCCCTGTGGGGATCGAAGACGACCCACGCCCTGCCCGATCAGCAGATTGCGGCATAAGCGCAGGCACCTATCATGATGACCTGAAAAGGGGCCGGAGCGGACATACCGCTCCGGCCCCTTTCTGCATGGGACTTTGCACGGGCGGCGCAACGGCCTATTCCGCGCGACATGGAAAGCCGCGCCCGATGATCGTCCGCCCCAAGCCCACCTTGCTGGACCTGGCCTTCGCCGTGCGTGGATCGGTGCTGCCGCAGGTCAGCCGGCGACTGGCGGTGATCGCGCTGCTCAGCCTGACGGCCATCCTGACCGCCCGGCACCATCCCGGCATTTTCGGCCAGATCAGCGCCATCCCCTTCACCCTGATCGGCCTTGCCCTGTCAATCTTCATGAGCTTTCGCAACAATGCCTGTTACGATCGCTGGTGGGAGGGGCGCAAACTCTGGGGATCGCTGATCATCGCCTGCCGCTCCTTTGCGCGCCGGATCGACCTGCTGGAGGCCGCGGACAGGGATGTTTTGCTCAAGGGCCTGTGCGGCTTCACCGCGGGGCTGGGCGCGCGCCTGCGCCGTGGCGATGAACAGGCGGCGATCGCACAGCATTGCGGCGATGGTCCCTGGCGGGACGCGATCAATCCGCCCGACGCGCTGTTGCGCCAACTGGGCCGGCTCTGCCTGCAACGCGCGCAGGACGGCCGAATCACTCCTATCCATCACAGCCTGCTCGAAGAACAACTCCACCTGCTGGCGCAGGTGCAGGCCGGGTGCGAGCGCATCCTGCTGACCCCGCTGCCCTTCAGCTATTCGCTGCTATTGCATCGCACGGCGACGATCTTCTGCCTCGCTCTGCCCTTTGCGCTGGCCGGATCGCTGGGCTGGTGGACGCTGCTGCCGGCCCTGCTGGTCAGCTACACCTTTTTCGGCCTCGATGCGCTGGGCGATCAGTTGGAGGATCCGTTCGGGCTGGAACCCAACGACCTGCCGATCGACGCCATGGTCCGCACGGTGGAGCGGGAAATGCTGGCCGCACTCGGTGAAAGCGACCTGCCCCCGCCGATCGCACCGACCAACCATATGCTGACCTGAAAACCTATCCCTGCATCGCGCTGGCCGTATCCTCCAGCGCCAGATCGACCAGCACGCCCATCGCTTCAGCCGCCGCCACCGGATCGCCCGCCGCGATCGCGTCATAAACGCGAACATGGTCGGGGATCGGATTGCGCGGCAGGGCGCGGGCGCGCTGCTTATATTGCGTCGTCCAGTTGACCGCCGCGCCGATGCTGGCGGTCAGGGTCAGCAAGGCGTCATTGCGGGTCGCGTTCAATATCGCATTGTGGAAATCGCGATCCGCCGCCCGCCCCGCCTCGGTCGCCAGCGTATGGCGGCGCATCGCGGCCAGCGCGTCCTTCATCAGCTTCAGATCATCCTTGTCGCGCCGCTGCGCCGCCAGCCGCGCCGCAGCCGGCTCCACGATCGCGCGCAGTTCGAACAGGTCGCGCACAAACTGCACATCCGGTTCCCCGGCAAAGGCCCAGGCCAGCACTTCGGGGTCCAGCAGGTTCCATCGATTGCGCGGCAGCACCCGCGTCCCCGCCTTGGGCCGGCTTTCGACCAGCCCTTTGGCGGTCAGCACCTGAATCGCTTCGCGATAGGCGCTGCGGGATACTTCCAGCTCCTCGGCAAAGGCGACTTCGCCCGACAGCGTGTCGCCCGGCTGATATTGCCCCGACAAGATCGCCATGCCCAGCTTGTGGGCGATCGCGCCGTGCAGCCTGCGCCCCGGTCCGCGAACCGGCCTGACGCTGCCTTCCTTGTCCGTCTCACCATCTTGCAAAGACGGATTTTCCTTCACCATTGCCGCTCCTATCGCCTTTCCCCAACAAGGCATGCCCTTCGCTACAATAGAAGCATTGCCATTACCACCATCCTGTAATATGTCGGAGTAATTAGAAGATTCACTGCACCGCCGCCGTTCCATCCGGGACGGTTTTTTCTGGTGTGCGGGGAAACGGCTTTTGATGTGTACGGCGCCCGGCCGGGCGTGCGGGAGGAGAGATTTTCATGACATTGCGCCTGTTGCAGCATCGTTCGGACTCTGGCGAACGGGCCGTCATCGCCGCGCAGGGCGACGCCGCCCATTTCGTGCCGGGCTTCACCACCATCCGCGCCCTGGCGCTGCACGCCATCGCGCAGAAGATCAGCCTGTCCGCCGCCGTAGACGCCGCCGGCAAGGGCGATGCAGTCGACATCGCAGCGGAATTTGAAGCCAACCGCCTGCTCGCGCCGATCGATCATGACGATGCCGCCCATGTCCAACTGACCGGCACCGGCCTCACCCACCTGGGTTCGGCCGAAGGCCGCGACAAGATGCACCGCGAAGCCGCCGCTGCCGAAAAGCAGACCGATTCGATGCGCATGTTTCTGGAAGGTTTGGAAGGCGGCAAGCCCGCCGCCGGCGAAACCGGCCAGCAGCCCGAATGGTTTTACAAGGGCGACGGGTCGCAGCTGGTTGGCCCGACCGATCCGCTGACCATGCCCGCCTTCGCCAAAGATGGCGGCGAAGAGCCGGAACTGGCCGGCATCTACCTGATCGGCGAAGACGGCACCCCCTATCGCCTCGGCCTCGCGCTCGCCAACGAGTTCAGCGACCATGTCACCGAACGCCATAATTATCTGTGGCTGGCCCATAGCAAGCTGCGTCAGGCGTCGCTTGGCCCGGAACTGCTGGTCGGCACCCCGCCGGAGCATATCGAAGGCGCCAGCCGCATCCTGCGCGACGGCGACGTGATCTGGGAAAAGCCGTTCCTGTCGGGCGAAGGCAATATGTCGCACAGCTTCGCCAATCTGGAACATCATCATTTCAAATATGATCTGTTCCGCCGCCCCGGCGACGTCCATGTCCACTTCTTCGGCACCGCCACCCTGTCGTTCAGCGACGGCGTGCAGACACAGGAAGGCGATGTGTTCGAAATCATCGCCGCGCCCTTCACCCTGCCGGTGCGCAACCCCCTGAAGCGCGCCGAAGCTGTTCAGGTCGCCGTTCAGGCGCTCTGATTTCCATGGACCCGATCCGTATCGCGATCGTCGGCATCGGCAAGATCGCGCGCGATCAGCATGTGCCGGCGATCCGGGGCAACAGCGCCTTCAGCCTGGCGGCGACGGTCAGCCCGCATGATGCGGGTCTGGACGGCGTACCGCACCATGCCAGTCTGGACGCGCTGCTCGCCGAAGGGCCGGCGGTCGACGCGATCGCGCTCTGTACCCCGCCGCAGGTCCGTTACGATCTCGCGTCGCAGGCGCTGGCCAAGGGCGTTCACCTCTTCCTCGAAAAGCCGCCCGGCGCGACTTTGGCGGAGGTGGAAGCCCTGAAGGCCCAGGCCGACAAGGTCGGCGTCAGCCTGTTCGCCGCCTGGCACAGCCGTTTCGCCGCCGGGGTCGCCCCGGCGCGCGCATGGCTGGCCGAACGCAAGATCGAAAAAGTCTCGATCATCTGGCGCGAGGACGTCCGCGTCTGGCATCCGGGTCAGGCATGGATCTGGCAACCCGGCGGGCTTGGCGTGTTCGATCCGGGCATCAACGCCCTGTCGATCGTCACCCATATATTGCCCCGCCCCTTCTTCCTGAAGGACGCGACTTTGGTGCTGCCGGAAAATCGCGCCGCGCCGATCGCCGCCGACATCGCCTTCCGCGACACGGCGGGCGCGCCGATCCATATGGATCTCGACTGGCGTCAGACCGGCCCGCAAAGCTGGGACATATTGGTCGAAACCGACGCCGGCACGCTGAAACTCAGCCATGGCGGCGCGGTGCTGACCCTTCCCAGCGGGACGGAGCATGGCGAGGACATCGAATATGCCGGTCTGTACGCCCGCTTCGCCAGCCTGATCCGGGGCGGCCGGTCGGATGTCGACACCAGCCCGTTGCGTCTGGTTGCCGACGCCTTCCTGCGCGGCACGCGAGAGACGACCGACGCCTTTCACGACTGACTTATCCACAATTTCATTCACAATTTTATCCACAGGGAGAGGACGGACATGACGAAAACCTTGCGCCGCACCGCCACTGCGTTGCTGCTCTGCGCCAGCGCGCTGGCTTGGCAGCCGGCCCATGCCGACACCAGCGGCAAGCCGACCACCGCCACCATCCATGCCGACAAGCCTGGCGCCGTCTATGACAAGGCGATCTTCACCCAGTTCGCCGAGCATCTGGGCACCGGCATTTATGGCGGTCTCTATGTCGGCAATGACAAGTCGATCCCAAACACCAACGGCTTCCGCAACGATGTGATCTCGGCGCTGCGCAATCTGTCGGTGCCGATCATCCGCTGGCCCGGCGGCTGCTTCGCCGACGAATATCACTGGCGCGAAGGCATCGGCCCGAAAAAGGACCGCCCGGTCAAGATCAACACCCATTGGGGCGGCGTGACCGAACCCAACAGCGTTGGCACCCACGAATTTTTCGAACTGATCCGTCAGGTCGGGGCGCAAGCCTATGTCGCCGGCAATGTCGGCAACGGCACGCCGCAGGAAATGGCGGAATGGGTCGAATATATGACCTCCCCCGCGGGCACGCTTGCCGATCTGCGCGCCAAGAACGGCCATAAGGAACCCTGGGCCGTGCCCTATTTCGGCGTCGGCAACGAACTATGGGGCTGCGGCGGCAATATGCGCCCGGAATTTGCGGCCGATGAAACGCGCCGTTACGCGACCTTCGTCAAAGCCCCTGCCGGCACCAAGATCCTGAAGATCGCATCCGGCGCGAATGTCGATGATTATAACTGGACCGAAACGATGATGCGGGTGGCGGGCGATCGGCTCGATGGCCTGTCGCTCCATTATTATGTCCATCCCGCCGGCGGCTGGCCGCCGCGTGCGCCCGCCGTCGACTTTGACGAAAATGGCTGGGCTGATGCGCTGAACGGCGCGCGGCACATGGACGAGCTGATCACCAAGCATAGCGCGATCATGGACAAATATGATCCGGCCAAGCGCGTCTTCCTGGCGGTCGACGAATGGGGCGCCTGGTATGCGCAGGATCCGGGCACGCATCCGGGCTTCCTGCGTCAGCAGAACACGCTGCGCGACGCCCTCATCGCATCGATCCATCTCGACATCTTCGCCAAGCATGCCGACCGCGTCCGCATGACCGCGATCGCGCAGATGGTGAACGTGCTGCAGGCGATGATCCTGACCGACGGCAAGAAGATGGTCCTTACGCCCACCTATCATGTCTTCGAAATGTACAAGCCCTGGCAGGATGCGACGGTGCTGCCGATCGACATCCAGACGCCCTGGTATGCGAAGGATCAGTTCACCATGCCGGCGGTCAGCGGATCGGCGGTGAAGGGCAAGGATGGCAAGGTCCATGTCGGCCTGTCGAACCTGGACCCGAACCAGTCGAACACCGTCACCGTGAAGCTGGATGGCCTGAATGCCGCAACCGTCACCGGCCGCATCCTGACCGCGCCGGCGATCAATTCCCACAATAGTTTCGACGCGCCCGAAACCGTCAAGCCCGTCGCCTTCACCGGCGCGCAGGTCAGCGGCGGCACGCTGACCGTGACGCTGCCGGCCAAGTCGGTGGTCGTGCTGGAATTGCAATAACACCCTGTTTGGAGCGGGCGGTGGGTGGAATTACCGCCCACTCCATCCCCTGATGCGATGATGAATGGAGAGGCCCGCATGAAGCGGCAGACGCTTGTGACATTGCTGGGCCTCGCCCTTCTGACCGGTCCCGCCTGCGCGCAACCGGCGGCGCAGCCTGCCGGAACGACGCTGAACGATCGCCTCACTGGCGATCTCGTTCCCACCCATGATCCGGTCATCGCCCGCGAAGGCGACACCTATCATGTCTTCAGCACCGGCCACGGCAAAAGGCTGATCGAAACGCGCACCTCGCCCGACCTCATCCACTGGACGGCGGGCGATCCGATCTTCACCGCCCTGCCCGATTGGGCCAAGCAGGCAATCCCCGGCAGCGACGGCATGTGGGCGCCCGACATCAGCTATGTGAACGGCCGCTATCGCCTCTATTATTCCGTTTCGACCTTCGGATCGAACCGCTCCGCCATCGGCCTCGCCACCAGCCCGACCTTGGACCCCAAGGCGAAAAATTATGGCTGGCGTGACGAGGGCCTTGTCGTCCTGTCCACGAAGGATGACGACTACAACGCCATCGACCCCAATTTCATCATCGACCGGGATGGCCGCCATTGGCTGACCCTGGGCAGCTTCTGGACCGGCATCAAGCTGTTCGAACTGGACCGCAAGACCGGCAAGCCCAAGGACCCGAAGGCAAAGCCCCTCTCCATCGCCCGCCGCCCCGCCCCCGCCGGCGGCCCGGCCCCGGTGGAGGCGCCCTTCATCATCGATCATGGCGGCTTTTACTGGCTGATGGTCAGCTATGATTATTGCTGCAAGGGCGTGAACAGCACCTATTACACCGTCATGGGCCGATCAAAGGGGATTACCGGTCCCTATCTGGGCAAGGATGGCAGCCCGTTGATGGAAGGGGGTGGCACCATCTTCCTGCGCGCCGACCTGCAGGAACAGCAGCGTTTCCGTGGCCCCGGCCATGCCGGCTGGCTGCACGACAAGGATGGCAAAGACTATGTCGTCTACCACGCCTATGATCGCCAGGCGAACGGCGCCCCCACCCTGCGCATCGCGCCGGTCCGCTGGGGTGCAGACGGCTGGCCGCAAGCCGAATATTAATTAGTCAGACTGAAGCTGGAGAAAATCCAATGCCCCTCGCCCTGTCCCGCCGCGGCTTCATCGGCAGCGCCGCCGCGCTTTCGGCCGCGCCAGCCATCGCCCGCGCCGCTTCGGCCGAAACGCCCGCCCCGGTGCCGGTCAATCCGCTGGTGCGCCAGCGCGCCGACGCGCAGGTCTTCCGGCATGACGACGGCTATTATTACATGACCGGCTCCGTCCCCGAATATGATCGCCTCGTCCTGCGCCGGTCGAAGACGATCGCCGGCCTTTCCACCGCAGAAGAAGCCGTGCTGTGGCGGCATGAGGCGAGTGGCCCGCGTTCCGGCTTCATCTGGGCGCCCGAACTCCACCAGATCGACGGCAAGTGGATCATGTATTTCGCCGCCGGTCCCAGCGGCGGCGGGGACGATGTGTTCCGCATCCGCACCTATGCTATAGTGTGCGACGGCGCCGATCCGATGACCGGCAAATGGCGCGTGCTGGGCGAATTTCAGGCGCCCTGGGACAGTTTCAACCTCGATTCGACCAGCTTCGTGCACAAGGGCGTCCGCTACTTCGCCTGGGCGCAGCGCGAACCAGGCATCGACACCAACAGCAACCTCTATATCGCAAAGCTGGAATCCCCGCTGAAGCTGGCCGGCAAGGCGACCCGCCTCACCGTCCCCACACTCGACTGGGAAGTGCGCGGGTACAAGGTCGCCGAAGCCCCCGCCGTCCTGCATCGCAACGGTCGCCTGTTCATGACCTATTCGGCCAGCGCCACCGATGCGCGCTATTGCCTGGGCCTGCTGACGGCGGATGAAAATGCCGACCTGCTCGACGCCAGCAGCTGGACCAAGTCACCCCAGCCAGTGTTCGTCACCAACAGCGCCACCAGCGTCTATGGTCCCGGCCACAACAGCTTCACCGTCGATGAAAAGGGCCGCGACATCCTCGTCTATCATGGCCGCGACTATGAAGCGATCCAGGGCGACCCGCTGTTCAACCCGGACCGCCATACCCGCGTCCAGCGCCTCTATTATACCGCCGATGGCACCCCCGATTTCGGCGTGCCGGTCGGCAATGGCCCGACGCCTGAACGCTTCATTTCGGCCGCCGACCCCAAGCGCCTGCTGGCGCATGATGGCGACCGGCTGATCGCGGGCAATCCGCTGCTGCCCCAGACCCAGTTTCGCCAGACCCCCGGCCGCGCCGGTGCGCGTAGCGTCATGCTGTCCCCCATTCTGCTGCCGGATCATTTTCTGGTCGCGGACAAGGATGGCGTGCTTACCCTGCAAAAGGACCGGAAGACCGCCGATTTCGCGCTGCGCAGCCAGTTCGTCCGTTTCGAGGATCAGGGCGCGGTGCGCTTCGTCGCCATCGCCGCGCCTGGCAAAGCGATCGGCATCGACGGCGATCAGGTGAAGCTGGTGCGCAGCCGCGATCCCCGGGCGCGCTTCCACGCCGACTGATCACAATTACCAAGTCTGACAATTGGATGGCATCGGGGCGGACCGCAATCAGTGGGCCGCCCCGATTTTCATGCCTGCCAATCGGCGACATCACCCGAAAATAGGGGATTTCCTGGGTGCGGCAATAATGTCACTACAGCGTGCATTTTGTCAGCCAGGCCCACAAAATAGCGCTTGCGATTCATTTGTCGGAGCAATAATTAGTCCGAGTAATTCATGCATGGCGTAACCGCGCCAGCCCCAGGAGAGGATATCCAGATGGCTTATAAGCCGTTCGCACTCGGTTCTGCGTCCATGGTCGCGATGATGCTCGCCAGCGCCGTCCACGCACAGGAAGCGCCCGCCACCGCGCCGCAGGTCGCCCAGAGCGATGATGAAGCCGCCGACATCGTCGTCACCGGCGTCCGCGCCTCGATCGTCGGCGCGCTCAACGTCCGCAAGCAATCGACCCAGATCGTCGACTCGATCGTGTCCGAAGACGTCGGTAAACTGCCCGACAACAACGTCATCGAAGCCCTCCAGCGCGTCACCGGCATTCAGGTCACGAACCGCACCGGCGGCGAAGCGGCCGGCATCTCGATCCGCGGCCTGCCCGACGCGCTCACCACGCTCAACGGCCGCAACATCTTCACCGCCGCCGGCCAGTCCTTCTCGCTGCAAGATATTTCGGCGAACCTCGTCAACCGCGTCGACGTGTTCAAGACCCGCTCGGCAGACCAGATCGAAACCGGCCTTGCGGGTCAGGTCGACGTCCAGACCCGTCGCCCGTTCGACTTTGACGGCTTTGCCATTTCGGGCCTCGCCCGCGGCATCTATAATGAGCAGGCCGACACCTATAACCCCAACGTCGCGCTGCTGGTCAGCAACCGCTGGGAAACCGGCATCGGCGACATCGGCATCCTGGTGAACGGCAGCTACACCCGCACCAAATATCGCGACCAGACCGTGACGTCGGGCGCGCTGGTGCCCTTCGCCGACATGAACCCGACCGCCGGCACCGGCCTCAGCGCGTTCCAGCGCATCTTCCCGGCCGCCAAAGACCCGATCACCGGCGAATATGTCGTTGCGCCGACACTGGGCGCGTGGGAACCCGGCCTTGACCGCGGCCTGTCGACCGCAGCCGGCTCGACCATGCTCGTCAACGGCGTGGAAACTCCTTATTATCTCTCGCGCGACGCCGCCTTCAGCTCGGACCTTTACGGCAAGCGGGAACGCCCCTCCTTCAATGTCGCGCTGCAATGGGCGCCCAACAGCAGCTCGGTCTACACCGCCGAAGTCTTCTATGCCGGCTTCCGTGGCGACACGTTCAACAGCCTGCAGTTCAGCTTCGTCGACTATTGGGCCAACCCGGTCGCCCCCACCCTCTATGACGGCACCAACATCGTCAAATCGCGCACCGCCAACAGCGTCTATGGCTTCAACAGCGGCGACTATAGCAAGTCCAAGACCGACAGCTTCGTCTATGCGCTGAACGGCAAATGGGATCTGGGCGATCGCGGCAAGATCATCGGCGACATCGCCTATCAGACCAGCACGGTGAAATCCTCTTTCATCGCCATGCGCACCGATCGCGTCGCCAACTCGATCAACGTCGATTATAACGCTGGCGGCGGCATCGCCTCCTATCATTTCGATGACGACAGCCTGCTGAACGACACCAGCGTCTGGAACGTCGCGCAGCTTTACGACAATGCCAATCGCGACAAGGGCAGCGCCATCACCGGCACGCTCGATGGCTATTATACCTGGGATGAAGGCTTCATCCGTCAGGTAAAGGCCGGCATCCGCATCGACCAGCGCAAGGCGTCCAACGCCGTGCGCACACAGGATCGCGGCGCGCCGTTGGTGGCCACCAACCTGGCCGGCCTGGGCGAAGGCGCAGCCTTTACCAACAAGGATTTCTACCAGGGCCGCGCCGACGTCCCGACCAGCTGGACGCTGGCCAATGGCTATTGGCTCTATGACAATGCCGATGCGGTGCGCGCCCTTTACGGCCTGCCGACGTCGGACCAGCTGTCGCTGCAAAAGACCTTCGACATCGATGAAAGCACCATCGCCATGTACCTGCAGGTCGACGGCGAAGTGTCGATCTTCGGTCGCCCGCTTAAGCTTCAGGCCGGCGCGCGCTATGTCACCGTCGACACCGACTACAACTTCTTCGACCGCTACAATAATGGCGCCCATACCGGCGTGTCGCAGGGTTCGGATCGCTGGCTGCCCAGCTTCACCGCCCGCTACGAGATTTTCGACAATCTGCGCCTGCGCTTCAACTATGGCGAAACGCTGCGCCGCCCCAATTTTGGCGACATCAACCCGAACTACAGCCTGACCGGCGACCTTACCAATGTCGGTTATGGCAGCGGCTCGGCCGGCACCGCCAATCTGGCGCCGACCCACTCGAAGAATATCGACGTGGCGCTGGAATGGTATTTCGAACGCAACAGTGCGATCACGCTGACCGCCTTTCGTCGCAAGATCGACGGCCTGGTCGTTCCGCTCACGATCCGCGAATATATCCCGAACAACGGCATCGAAGCCGGCGCGACGGACTATTTCTCCATCACCCGTCCGGTCAACGCCTCCAACGGCGTGCTCAAGGGACTGGAACTGGGCCTGACCTACTTCCCCAGCTATCTGCCGGGTCCGCTTGACGGCCTTGGCTTCGTGGGCAGCGTCACCGTCCTCGACTCCAAGCAGAATATCCCGCTGTCCAACTCGGCCGGAGAAATCACCGGGCAGGCCACCTCGTCCTTCTTCGGCGTGTCGGACCTCAGCTACAACGCCACGCTGGCCTATGATAACGGCCCGATCGGCGCGCGCCTGTCCTATATCTGGCGCAAGGAGTTCCTGGCGAACAACGAAGCACGCCTGTTCGCCAACCCGATCGGCGTGTGGCGCAACCCGGAAAAGAGCCTGGACCTCCAGCTCACCTGGAACCTCAACGACCGTCTCGGCGTGACCTTCGACGCGGTGAATCTCACCAAGTCGAAGCAGCAGACCTATTATAAGTTCGAAGATGTCGGCGGCCCCGAGCAGTTCAACCTCGGCACCACCCTGATCGCGCGCACCTTTGCGCTGGGCGTCCGCTACACCTTCAAATAAGTGTGCCCATGGAGCGCGGCGTCTCCTCGCCGCGCTCCATAACATGGCGGCCGTATCGGGATGCTCTCCAGTCCCGCTGCGGCCGCCATATTTGTTTGTGGATTACAGGGAGAAGATGATGCGTGCGATCAACATGCTGCTGCTGGCCGGGGCCGCCTTTGCCGGGATCGGCGCCGCCTCGCCTCCCTCACCCACGATCGGTACGCCCGTGATGGACACGGCCGCCATCGCCGCCCAGCGCTTCGGCAATGACGCGCCCTGGTATCGCGATCGAATCCCCTTCTTCGAATCCGCCGATCCGACCATCGACGCCGTCTATTATTATCGTTGGCAGATATTCCGCGGGCATCAGCGCGATCTGGGCGCGGAAGGCTATATCACCACCGAATTTTTCGACGACGTCGACTGGCAGCGCCATCCCTATGCCAGCCTGAACGACGCCAGCGGCTTCCACATCGGCGAAGGGCGCTGGCTCAATGATCGCCGCTTCACCGACGATTATATCAACTTCATGTATGGCAGCGGCGGCAATGACCGCCACTTCACCGATCATATGGCCGACAGCGTGTGGGGCCGCTATCTGGTCGACGGCGACCGCGCCGATGCGCTGAAGCACCTGCCGGTCATGAACCATATCTATCGCCTGTGGGACGATAAATATGACTTCGACAAGGGCCTCTATTTCGTGGAGCCTTTGCTCGACGCGACCGAATATACCGTCTCCTCGATCGACGCTTCGGGCGGCAAGGACGGGTTTCGGGGCGGTGAAGCCTTCCGCCCCTCGGTCAACAGCTATATGTTCGCCAATGCCCGCGCCCTCTCCAAAATGGCGGAGATGGCCGGCGACAAGGCCATGGCGGCCGACTATGCCGCCCGCGCCGACGCTCTCAAGCAGCGCGTCCTGACCGACCTGTGGAGCGACAAACTCACCCACTTCATCGACCGCCACCAGTCGAAGACCGATTTCGTCAATTACTGGGATCCGATCCGCAATCGCGAACTGGTCGGCTATCTGCCGTGGATGTTCAACCTCGTCCCCGACGATGCGAAATATGCGGCTGCATGGACGCATCTGCTCGACCCCGCCTCGCTCGCCGGCAAGGCTGGCATGCGCACGGTCGAGGCCAGTTACGAATATTATATGCGGCAATATCGCTATCTGGGCGAAGCGCCCGAATGCCAGTGGAACGGCCCGATCTGGCCCTATCAGACGACGCAGGTGCTGCACGCCATGGCCAATCTGCTGGACCATTATAAAGCCGACGGTCCCGTCACCCGCAGCGCCTATATGCGCTTGCTGCGCCAATATGCCGCGCTTCATTATCAGGGCGGCGGCAAGGATCGGCGACTGGATATCGAAGAGGATTATCACCCCGAAACCGGTAAGCCGATCGTCGGCCTCGACCGCAGCCATCATTATTTCCATTCCGGCTTCAACGATCTGATCCTGACCGGCCTGGTCGGCATCCGCCCCCGCGCCGATAATGTGCTGGAAGTGAACCCGCTGCTGCCCGCCGCCGGCGACAGCCAGGCCCTCCCCTGGTTCCGCGCCCAGGACATTCCCTATCATGGCCATAAGGTCGCGGTGACATGGGATGCGGACGGCCGCCACTACCGACGTGGCAAGGGGCTGTCGATCGAGGTTGACGGCCGCGAAGTCGCCCGGCGCGAAACGCTCGGCCGCATCGAAGTCCCCGTCGCGCGCGCCGCCACGCCCGCCATCGCCCGTCCGATCAATCTGGCGGTGCAACTGGTGCGCGGCCAGTTTCCGATCGGCTCCGCCTCCAGCAACGACGCGCCGGAAAATGTGCATGATGCGATCGACGGCCGCGTCTGGTTCTTCCCCGAACTGCCCAATGGCTGGTCTTCGGCGCCCACACCCGCAGCCTCACAGCAATATTATGCGATCGATCTGGGCAAAGCCACGCCCCTCGCTCGCGCCGAACTCGCCTTCTTCGCCGATGGCAAGGAATTTGCCGTCCCGCAAAGCTACCGCCTGCAAACCTGGATCGATGGCGACTGGCGCGACGTCGCCACACCAGAGGGTAGCCCCGTCGCCAATGGCGTAACCGATATCCGCTGGCCGCAGCTTCAGGCCAGCAAGGTCCGCCTGATCTTTACCCAGCCGGCGGGCAAAGCCACGCGCCTCGCCGAATTCAAACTCTTTGGGGTATGAACAACGAAGCACGGATGAAAACCCGCCACCCCCCGCGCCATCTTTGCTGGCCACCGCTAGAAAGGAGTGATACACCGCCAAATAAGTCAAATGACGCAGATACTCGCCCCTTCCCGTCCCGGCATTTATGCCAGAGGCACCGAAACGGTTTCCGCCATCCTGAAGGCGGCGCTGGACGTGCTGATTGACGAAGGGGCGGATGCCTTTACTATCCGCCGCATCGCCGCACGCTGCGACATGAAGGTGGGCAATGTCAGCTATCATTTTCCCCGCAAGGAAATGCTGATCCAGGTGCTTCTGGACGAGCTGGTCGACAGCTATGGCAAGATGCTCGACGATGTCGTGCGCAAGCCGGGTCTGACCGCGGAAGAACGGCTGAAGCTGGTCATCATCCTGTGCCTGGACGATATCGGATCGAAGCGGACGACCCATCTCTTCACCGAACTGTGGGCGCTGGCCAATCATAATGAATTCGTCGCCGACCGCGTCCGCGCCTTTTACGAGCGGGTGCATGGCGTGATTGGCGATTATGTCGCCGCCATCAATCCGGCCCTGTCGGAAGAAGATGTGCGCACCGTCGCCCTGTTCATCAGCGCGACGATGGAGGGGGCCACCCCCTTCCTTGGCCATGGCAAGCCTTGGGCCGACAAGATGCCCGCCTTCACCGCGCTCGCCGTTCAGTCGCTGGTGACGCTGGCCCGCACCGCGACATCGAGCGACATCGCGGCTCTTGCCCCTGCAAAAGAGCCGGAATTGGCCTGAAAGCCTTCTTGAAAATGCGCCTGCGGCGCATCCGCACCGGCCCACACCCCCACCCGACCTCCCATCAGGATACCATGTCTGGGAGGTCGGGTGGGGGTGTGGGCCGGTGCCGCAATGAAAATGCGCTCTTCCGCGCATTTTCAAAAAGACCCTAAACCTATCGCGCCGCAACATTTATTTGTTGCCAGACCGTTTCACCCCCTTGACCGAATCTGGACAGGTGTCAAACCTTGTCACAGACGCAGCAGGCACCAAGGGGGATCAGCCAGCATGTCGACCGCCACACGCAGGATTTTCGCCGCCGCTTTCTCCGCCCTGTTGCTGGGCAGCGCCGGCATAGCCCATGCCGACCTTGCCGACACCAAAGCCGCGCTGGAACCCGAAGAATCGGACGTCATGACCATCGACCCGCCCAAACCGACATGGTTCTATGTCGACGGCGGGTGGGACATGCCGGGCACCAGCATCTTCGACGGCGAAAGCGGCAAGATGAAGGGCATGGTCGAAACCCGCCGCCTCGCCGACATGGCGATCGATCCGGCCGGCCAATATTATTATGTCGCCGAAACCATCTGGTCGAAGGTCGATCGCGGCACCCGGCAGGATATGGTGACGGTCTATGACAGCAAGACGCTGAACCTCGTCACCGAAATTCCCCTGCCCGGCCGCATCCTCATCGGATCGCGCAAGAACAACTTCATCGTCAGCGATGATGGCAAGACAGCCTATGTCTATGATTTCAGCCCGACGTCGGGCGTGAACATCGTCGATCTGGCGAAAAAGAAGTTCACCGCCGCGATCGAACTACCCGGCTGCGCCAGCTTGATGCCCAATCCGGGCGTGGGCTTTTCGGCGCTCTGTTCGGACGGATCGATCGCCACCGTCGCGGTCAAGGGCGCGAAGGGCGACATCACCCACACCGCCCCCTTCTTCGACGCGACCAACGACCCGATCTTCGACAATTTCGCCTATGACCGGAAGAAGAAGACCACCACCTTCCTGACCTATACCGGCCAGATTTACGTGGCGCAGATCAGCGCCAGCCCGACCGTCGCCGCGCCCTTTTCGATCCAGACGGCGGCCGGCATCCGCGTGGGTGAAACCAAGCCGCTGGAGGTCAACTGGTATCCAGGCGGCCGCCAGCCCATGGCGCTGCACCGCGCCACCGGCATGTTGTTCGTGCTGATGCACAAGGGCGAATATTGGTCGCACAAGGAATCGGGCGACGAAGTGTGGCAGGTCGATGTCGCCGCCCAGAAGGTGGTGAAGCGCTTCACGCTCAAAGACCCGATGAACAATATCGAGGTGTCGCAGACTGACAAGCCGCTGCTCTACATGAACGGCGAAAAGGGCGAGGCGCTGGTGCTGGACGTCGCCACGGGTGAGGAAAAGCACAAGATCGAAAAAGCCGGCGGCGGCGTCATCACCGTGCCGGAGGTCTATTGACCATGTCAGCGCTGGTGGAGCAGGCGCTGGCCCTGTTCGGCCTGACCGTCTCGATCGCCGTCGGCCTGCTCTTTCTGGCCGCCGGCATCGCCCAATGGCGGCACCGCGCCCTGCTGCCCGGCGTGATCGCCAATTACCGGCTGTTGCCCGCCGCGCTGGTCGGATCGGCAGCCACGGCTCTGCCACTGGCGGAGGTCGCGACCGGCGTCGCACTGCTGATCGGCCTGCATCCGCTGGCGGTCGTCGTCGCCATGGCGCTGCTGCTGCTCTTTGCAGGCGCAATGGCGATCAACATCGTGCGCGGACGTAGCCATATCGATTGCGGTTGCGGCCATGGCGCACTGCGTCATCCGATCGGCTGGCCGCTGGTCGCCCGCAATGTCGCGCTCGCCGCGCTGCTCGGCCTGCGCCTGCTGCCCGCCCCGGCTTTCGGTGCGATGGATATCGCCACCGCGATCGCCGGCGGCATCGCCATCGCGCTTCTCTGCCTGCTGTTCCAGTCGCTGACGGCGCTCGCCGCGTCGCCCGCTCATCGGAGATAATATGCTGACCTCGCTCATCATTTCGCAGATCGTCTCCTGGATCGTCATTATCGGCCTCGTCGTCGCGCTGCTGGCGCTGGCACGGCAGGTGGGCGTGCTGCACATTCGCGTCGCCCCGGCCGGCGCGCTCGCCACCAGCGGCGGGCCGTCCGTGGGCAGCAGCACCGGGCCGATCGTGACGCAGGACCTCAATGGCAGGCCGGTAACGATCGGCGGCCACGCCCATGGCGTATCGCTGCGCCTGCTGCTGTTCGTGTCGGCGCAATGCCCGCTCTGCAAGGCGGTGATCCCGATGGCGACCAGCTTCGCCCATGCCGAGCGCGTCGCTTTGACCTTCGTGGGCGATGATGATGTCGCCGCCCAGCGCGCGATGATCGCCCAGCATGGACTGGAAAGCTACGCCTTCGTCAACGGTCCCGAGGTCGGCCAAGCCTATGAAGTCGCCAAGCTGCCCTTCGCCGTGCTGCTCGACGCCGAAGGCGCGATCTTGTCCAAGGGGCTGGTCAACAGCCGCGAGCATCTCGAAAGCCTGATCGTCGCCCATGAAATGGGCATCCGCACAGTGCAGGATTATATCGGCAGCCTGAAGGCGCAGGCGGCGTAAAATTCGATTTTGGGGGAACGACAGATGAAGAAGTTCAACGCCGACGCCCTTGGGGAAAAGCTGCTGCGCACCTTCGCCGGCGGCTCCTCACGCCGGTCGATGCTGACGCGGCTGGGGGCCGCGCTGGTCGCCGCGCCCGCCTTCCCGCTGCTGCCCGTCAGCCGCGCCGAGGCCGCCAAGCCCGACCGATCGCCCGAAGCCAAGACTTTCTTCGCCCGCACCGCGCAGACGAAGGACGACACAAAATGCGACTATTGGCGCTATTGTGCGATCGACGGCGCGCTGTGCACCTGCTGCGGCGGCGGCATTCACAGCTGCCCGCCCGGCGCAGAGCCTTCGCCGGTCAGCTGGGTCGGCACCTGCATCAACCCGGACGATGGCAAAGCCTATCTGATCGCCTATCGCGATTGTTGCGGCAAACCCGCCTGCGGCCAGTGCGGCTGCGACAATACCGACCGCGAAACCCAGCTTTACATGCCTCAGCTGAACAATGACGTGATCTGGTGTTTCGGCACCAGCAGCATGGATTATCACTGTTCCACCGCCGTCATGGTGGGCGCGGCGAGTTGAGTCTCATATCGTGACCGTAGATTGCTCCAACCATAGCCGTTCGCTTCGAGCCCTTCGACTGCCTGCCAAGGCAGGCGCGCAGGACAGGACAAGGTCGAGAAGCGGATAGTGCTGCACTTGCGTTGATCGACTTCGCTTGAAAAGAACGGGTCGAGGTAAACGCATCTCAGCCTAAGTAAGCGACACGCATGCCAGCCCACCTCCCTCGCGGCTTCCGCCAGATCCTCTGCACCGCCCTCCTCCTGCTGGGCGCGACCGCCGGCTTGCGCGCGGCGCTGCCGCCCATGGGGCTGCTGCCCGCCACCATCACCGATCCCGACATGGCCCGCGCCGACTATGTCGAACAATGTGCCGGTTGCCATGGCGTCAATGGCAGCACCGCGCCCGCCCAACTGCCCGAACTGCGCGGTCGGGTCGGCTGGTTTCTCTGTACGCCTGCAGCCCGCGCCTATCTGATCCGCCTGCCCAATGTCGCGCACAGCCGGATCAAGGATAATCAGCAACTGGCCGACATGATGAACTATGTCGTGTTCGGGCTGGGCGGCGCCAGCGCGCCAGCGGGATCAAAGCCCTTCACCGCCGAAGAGATTGCCCGCGAACGGATGCAGGCGCTCTCCACCACCATGCTCAAGGCCGAACGCGCCCGCCAGGTCGACAGCGCCATCCGCCAATGCGGCGCCCCCGCCTCCCTGCGCCTCCTCTATCCGGGGCAAAAGGGGTAGCCAGCATGACGGAATTGGTAGACGTATCGCTACAGCGATCCTCACCTAATTGTGTGAGGGGGCGGGTTCGATCCCCCGCCGCTGGCATCAATCGACCATTTCCGCTGTTTAAGGCGGTCAGGTGATCTCCTGCCAGCTATCATTGGGATAACCGAGGAAATGCTATCTGAACTTTATTGGATAGATGCCCCCAGCATCTTCAAACTGGGAATTATGGCGCGCCCGCGTTCTGGCGACTGGCTGGAGGATGAGATCGCGCATTGGAGGCGTTCCGGCGTAAACCTTGTGGTTAGCCTCCTTGAGAGTGAGGAGATTGATGATCTCGGGTTGGCAATGGAAGCCGCTCTTTGCGAGCAGAATGGCATCCGATATCTTTCTTTCCCAATCCCTGACCGGGGCATCCCTAACGATGCCACTGAAACCATGCGGTTTGCCGCGAGCATTGCGAACAAGGATGCCGTTATCGCGATCCATTGCCGGGCTGGCATTGGTCGTTCGTCTGTGATGGCAGCCGCCGTCCTAATCAGCAGCGGCGTTGAACCCCATTGCCGCGTTGTCAGCAATCCAGATAGCGAGACGTTTGCCGATCCCTGACACTGAAGCCCAGCGGGATTGGGTGTTGAAGTTGGAGCAACTGTAACTCGGAAGTCTGTTTATGCGGGGTCGGACACAAAAGCCGCCAGGCCGCTCCCTACCCCATCCAAGCCCAATAATCCGCCGCCACGTCGCAGACTTATTCCGGCGCAGCAGCCGCTACATCGCTCGCCCCATCCTTCATCCGCTCTGCCGCCGCATTCAGGAAAGGCTGGACCCGCAGTCGGGGAAATACTTCTTCGATCGGTTTGATGTCGGGCAGGATATAGACGACCCCGCCCTTCCGCTTGAACTGCGGGCTGACCCCCTGATTATAAAAAACCTTCGGCACATTGATGCAGCCAAAGGTGATGCGATTGTCATCGATCGCGGGCGACAACATGCGTTCGCGCCGCTTTTCCTTGGGGCTGCCCGGCGGAATGGTGTGCAGCGCCACGGAGGTCGCATAATCGACCCACAAGACCCGCGTCTTGCCCGCCGCCACGCCGAATTTCGCGATGAAGCGACCGGCCGGCGTGGTCTTTTCGGCGGGACCAATCTCGGCCAGCGACTTGCTGCCCACGCCCGGCGTCGCATCATCCCCCGGCGCGATGCCGATCAGCACCGGCGCGTCAGCCAGCGGCTTCCCCTTGGCGTCGAACAGAAAGGCGTGCGCATTCTTCTTGTCGATGATGACATAGGGAAGGCCGCGATTGTCGTGCGACGCATCGACCCACTGGGCGACCTGATCGGCTTCGGCCGAGCGCACGACCGGCGGCACGGGCGCAGCGTCCGCCGCCGCAGCCGGCTTTTGCTTCACTCCAGCTTTTTTCGCCGAAGCCTTCTTTGCCGGAGCCTTTTTCGCCGCAGACATCTTGGCAGGCGCCTTCTTCGTCTGCGCCTTGGCTGCGACCGGCGCGGCCTGCCCGGCATCGGCCACTCCAACCGTCAGCAGCGCGAACCCGGCCAGCGCCGGGAAAATTCTGATCATGCGTGGGGATACTCGGGGAAAGGCGTCGGCGCCTGAAAAGGGAAAAGGGCGCCGACGCAGGATATCGTGATCTTTTGGTTATGAAAGCAATCGTCAGTTGCGGGCGCGCTTGCGCTGCGCTTCCACCATGCGCTGCTCGACGCTGTCGACACGGCCATTCAGTTGGTCGAGACGCTGGCTGTTCTGCTGCGCCTGGCCCGATGCCGACTGGGCTTCGGCCAGCGCCTGGCGCGCGGTGCCATCGGTGGTCTGCAATTTCGAATCCAGGGCGTCGACGCGCTGATTCACGGTCGCGACCTGTTCGCGGACAAACCCTTTAGTGGCGCAGCCACCCAATGCCATGGAACCCACCAGCACGACGGCCAGCGGGGCCAATTTGGTCAGAGACGGCGACATCTTATTCTCCTTATCGGTAACATTGCCGCAACAGACGAAGCCGAGCGCGGAAATTCCGACAATGAGATTCTGACCGGCTGTGCATCCCGCCAGTTGAGTTGATGCAAAGTGGAAAAGCACGCAATTCCGCCAAAAACCGACCTGAATTGTCGATTAACCCGACCCGAAAACACCCTTTCGGCTGGCCGCCACATCACCACGGCCCGTCGATTCGGCATTTTCCGCTGAAATGGCGACCGCCGCCGAATCTCCCGGATTCAGCGGCGGCCCTTTCCTTCTTCCCGTTACCGATCGATCAGAATTTCTGACCGAAGCGGATGCCGAAAAATTGCGGCTTGATCGTGAAGGTGCGCGACGAATTGGCGCAGAAGTCGATCGAGCAGAAGGTGTTCTTGGTCAGCTGCCCCCGCTTGTCGAAGGCATTTTGCAGGAAGAAGCTGAGATTCCAGTTGTCCTTCTTGATGCCGCCGGAAAAATCGAAGCTGACAAAGCCCTTGGTGCTGCCCAGCAATTCGTTGGCGTTGACGTTCAGATCCTGCGTCGCCCCGGTCTGATACAGCGCCGCCCCCTGCAGGAAGGCGTCGAAACCGCCCATCATCGTGTCGTACCGGATCGACGTCGTACCCTTGAACCTGGGCTGGCGCGGCAGGCGCGTGCCGTCATCTGCCGCCACGGTCGGGATCGGCGGGTTGCCTTCGGTAAAGCTGCCCTGTGCGCAGGTCGCCAATTGCGAAATGGCCTGCGTTTCGGCATTGACCGCGAAGTTGCAGAAATCGCCCTTCAATTTCGCGTCGTTAAATGCCCCGGAAGAGCTGATGGTGATCTTGCCCAGCTTCAGGCTGGCGTCATATTCTATGCCCTTCACTTCCGCCTTGCCGGCATTGCCGGTCATGCCCGCGCCCTGCGCGCCGGCAACGACGACGCCATATTGGATGTTGTTCCATTTCTCAAAATAGACCGCCGCGTTCAGGCGGAAGATATTGTTCCAGGTCGTTTTCACGCCCAGTTCGTAATTGGTCAGCGTTTCGGACTCGAACGGCGGAACTTCGGCCAGGAAGGATGGCCTGGTTTCAGTCGCGCGAATGCGCAGCGGCCGGTTGAAACCACCGGGACGGAAGCCGGTCGAATAGTTAGCATAGACCATCTTGTCGGGCGTAATCTGCCAGTCGAGCGCAATTTTGTGCGTTTCGCCATCTTCCTTATACCGCCCGGTCCCGTCCGCAGCGGCGGGATTGGTGTTCAGGCAGGTGAGGCGCTGGTCCACCGGCAGGGGCGTTTCGCACCCCAACGCCTGCGCCGAAGCCGCCACGCCGCCAAAGCCCACAACCTTAAAATCGGTCCAGAAATAGCGGATGCCGCCCGTCAGCTTCAGCGTCGGGGTGATATTGTAATGGCCTTCGGCAAAAATCGCCTTGTCGTGATAAAGCTGGTTCTGTTCGGTAATATAATAGCCGTCGCCCTTCACCGCCGGGTTGCCGACAACCATCGTGCCACCCGCCGATTCCGGGATGCCGAAACCGTCCAGCGTCGTCGTGTTGCCATCGCACCCCGCATCCTCGCCGGAATAGGCGCAGCCGGCGGTGTAGCCGACGGCATTTTCCAGGCCGCGGATCGCATAGAAGGTGTTCGTCTCATTCTTCTGCCGCTGATAGAAACCACCCAGCGTCAGGTCGAACGGCCAGCTCTTGGGCGTGCTGATCCGCAGTTCCTGCGTGAATTTATTGCGATGCGTATCGGCATGATAATATTGCGTCGGATCAAGCAAGGTGGTGCAGCGCAGATTGTCGCCCGATCCGCTGCACCCGGCCGCATCGAAAAATTGCAGATAGCTTTCGTAACCGCCGCCAAAGCCGTCATAGGTGACGGTGTAATAGGTATAATCGTTCAGCGTGCGGGTGCGCCGCTTGAAATAGCCGGTGGCGGAAACCACGTCGAAATCACCGATATGACCATGGATGGCCATCGCCGCCTGATACCAGCGGTCGTCATTCTTGGTCTGGTCATAGTCATGGACTTCCAGATCGCCGACCCGCGGATCATAGCCGAAATAGCCATTGGCGACCTGCTTTTGCGCGGTGATGGACGGGTTGAACGACCATCCGTCAACCGGCTCCCACAGCAATTGCAACCGCCCGCCAAATTCCTTGATATTGTTGTAATCGTCCTTGGCGATGTCGCTATTGTCGAGATTGTAGAAGGTCAGCGGGTTGTCGTCGCCCAGATTGTAGACTGCCGGGTCGCCATTGTTCAGCCTGCCATTATTGGGCTTATTGTCGATATAGCCGCCGTCGCGCCGATAATAGCCCATGGCCCGCACCGCCAGCGTATCGCTGATCGGCACGTTGATATAGGATTCCAGCTGCCCGCCAAAATCGCCCTTGCCATATTTATTGGCTTCGACGTCATAGCCGAACTCGAACTTGTCGAGCTTGGGCTTGTTGGTGATCAGACGGATTGTGCCGGACAGCGAACCCGCGCCATAAAGCGTCCCCTGCGGCCCGGACAACGCCTCGACGCGCTCCAGATCATAGGCGTGAATGTCGGGCACTTCGGTCCCGGTGATCGGAATATCGTCCAGATAATAGCCGACCGAGGCATAAGCGCCGCCAGCGGGCACGATGCCGCGGAAGAAGGCGGTGTTGCGGCCCGGCCCGATGCCTTCGAACGACACGGATGGCAGCAAAGCGGCAAAGTCGGTCAGGCCCTTCACCTGCCGTTCGACTAGCATTTCCGCGCCCAGCGCCTGCATGGAGATCGGCACCTTCTGGATGCTCTGCGCGCTGCGCGTCGCCGTCACCACGATTTCGCTCAAGCCCTGTTCTTCAGGCGCTGCGGCGGCATCGGCGGGCGCCGTCTGCGCAAATGCGGGGGAGGCAAGCCCCGCCAGGATGGTTGTCACCCCCAGTATCTTCATCAAATGCGACCGGCGATGAGACTGGATTTTCATTCCGTTGGACTCCCCCTGAAGAAACAACGCCCCCGCCTCGCTCTCCCAACTGTCGCCCACGGTTTGCCCGCATGGCGTTGACGCACCGCACCATGCCCTAACGGACACAGGCGAACCGAAACCGACACCAGCGCGCAAAGGTCCACGGCCGGAAGCACCATAGCCACCGGACATGCCGCGCGCCGGCGCAGCTCCCTATTTCCAACTATAAACCCCTTGGACCCAATCCATTCAGGACGATTGTCCAGCTTTGATAATGCGGCAACAAAATCAGGAGTCAACTGCTTAGTTGCGGCAGCGCACAACTATCATTGCGCATCTGCAAAAACCCCGTCATGCTGCGTCCGACACAGGAATTTAGGACAGCCCATGGCCGCCGCCGGCACGATGACCAGTCCCCTTCCCCGCGCCGCCACGCCTGATCAAGCCGTGGGTCAGGCGCTTGCCCGCGCGACGCAGTTGCTCGACGCCGATCCCGCCGCCGCGCTGGCGCAGGCCGAAGCGATCCTGCGCCAGTCTCCCGGCCTGCCCCCCGCCCAGCTCATCGCCGCGCAGGCGCTGCGTCGTCTCGGCCAGCCGCAGGCGGCGCTCAGCCGGCTGACCGCGCTCGCCCGCACCCAATCGCACATTCCCGCCGTCCTGTGGGAACTGGCGCAGACCGCCAGCGAAACAGGCGCGACCGATCAGGCGATTGCCGCACTGGAACGGCTGACGGCGCAGCAGCCGGCGGTGGCGGGCGGCTGGTTCCTGCTGGCCGGCCAGTTGCGCAAAGCGGGGCGTGATCAGGATGGCTGGCGCGCCGACCTGTCGGGCGTCCATGCCGCGACGCGCGACCTCACCCTGCTCGAAGCGGCGATCGCCATGCGCGACGAGCGGTTCGATGCGGCGCAGGCCCTGCTGAATGGGCGCGACGATCCGCCAGCGCTGCGCCTGTCGGGCGAAATCCACTGGCGTCAGGGCGACATGACGGCGGCGCTGGCGCTGGTGCAGCGCGCGGTCGACACCGCCCCCGGCTTCGATCTCGCCCGCGATTTCCTCGTCCGCCTGCTGCTTCAGACCAATGATCTGGCGCAGGCGCTTGTCCATGCCGATCATCTTCAGGGGTCGCCGCTGCGCAATCCCGGCTACGCCCTGCTCAAGGCGTCGGTGCTGGTGCGGCTGGGCGATCAACAGGGCGCACGCACCATTTACGAGGCCCTGCTCGCCGCCAGGCCGGAGCAGCCGCAGGTCTGGCAAAATCTCGGCCATGCGCTCAAGACGCTGGGGGAACAGGCGGAGGCGGTCGACGCCTATCGGCAAGCGGTCAGGCATCAACCCACCATGGGCGAAGCCTGGTGGAGCCTCGCCAATCTCAAGACCGTCACGCTCGATCCGGCCGATATCGGCGTGATGCAACAGGCGCTCGACACACTGGAACCCGACGCCGAAGCCCGCCGGGAGGATATCTTCCACCTCCATTTTTCGCTGGGCAAGGCGCTGGAGGATGCGGCTGACTATCCCGCCGCCTTCAGCCACTATGATCGCGGCAACCGCCTGCGCCGCGCCATGGTGCTGCACGATGCCGACGCCTTCGCCGCCGAAGTCGCCGCCGCCACGCGCAGCTTCACCGCCCCCTTCTTCGCCGCCCGCGAGGATGGCGGCTGCCCCGCGCGCGATCCGATCTTCATCGTCGGCCTGCCACGCGCGGGATCGACGCTGGTCGAACAGATATTGTCCAGCCACAGCCAGGTCGAAGGCACGATGGAACTGCCCGACATGATGGCCATCGCCGGCCGGCTGCAATCGCGCGTGGATGAAGGCGAATTCGCCGATTTCGACGCGATGCTCCGCGCGCTCAGCCCGGCGGACCGCACCCGCCTGGGCGAGGAATATCTCGACCGCACCCGCATCCATCGCCGCAGCGACAAACCCCATTTCATCGACAAGCTGCCCAATAACTGGCAGCATGCCGGCCTGATCCACCTGATCCTGCCCAATGCCCGGATCATCGATGCGCGCCGCCATCCGATGGGCTGCTGCTTTTCCGGCTGGAAACAGCATTTCGCGCGCGGCCAGTCCTTCACCTACGACCTCACCGACATTGGTCGCTATTATCGGACCTATGTGGAGCATATGGCGGCGATCGACGCCGCCCTTCCCGGCCGGGTCCACCGCGTCCTCTATGAACGCATGGTCGCCGACACGCCGGGCGAAGTGGCGCGGCTGCTCGATCATATGGGCCTCCCGTTCGAGGAGGAATGCCTGTCCTTCTGGCGCAACAAGCGCGCCGTGCGCACCGCCAGTTCCGAACAGGTGCGCCGCCCCATCTTTACCGATGGCCTCGATCAATGGCGCCATTTCGCCGCCTGGCTCGGACCATTGGAAACCGCGCTGGGATCGGCACTGACCGACTGGGATCGCTAAAAAGCCTATATTCACCATAATCCGTTCGCTCTGAGCCTGTCGAAAGGGCTGCACTTTTCTTAAGCATCATCGGAAAAGGACGAGGCTTCGACAGGCTCAGTCCGAACGGAAGTTGGGATAAGACCGGTTTGGTCCCCACCGCCCACCCGGCCCGCCCAGCCATCCCATGATCATTTTCCCCTTGCCCCCGCCGCCATCCCATGCACAAAGCTTGCCAATTGCCGTGGGCGCTCCAATTTTAAGATGTGCTTAGTCTTACGGCTGCAAGGATAGATGCATGGATGATGTGATGACCCCGGACAGGACGGCCAACGCCCGTCCCCAAATCCCGCAGGAGGTAGGCGACGGCCTGTCAGTCATTTCGATCGCCAAAAGCTATGACAAGCGCGTCGTGCTGTCGGATGTGTCGCTGACCGTGGGCAAGGGGGAGGTCGTCGGCCTGCTCGGTCCCAATGGCGCGGGCAAGACGACCTGCTTCTATTCGGTGATGGGCCTCGTCCGCCCGGACCATGGCCGCATCGTGCTGGACGGGCAGGATATCACCAACCTCCCCATGTATCGCCGCGCGATCCTGGGCCTTGGCTATCTGCCGCAGGAAACCTCGATCTTCCGGGGCATGACCGTCGCGCAGAATATCGGCGCAGTGCTGGAACTGGCGGAGCCGGATCGCGATGCGCGCGAAGCGCGGCTGGAACAGCTTTTGTCCGAATTCGGCCTTGCCCGCCTGCGCGATTCCGCCGCGATGGCGCTGTCGGGTGGTGAACGCCGCCGCTGCGAAATCGCCCGCGCGCTGGCCGCCAATCCCTCGATCGTGCTGCTGGACGAACCCTTTGCCGGCATCGACCCGCTCTCCATCGCCGACATTCGCGATCTGGTGAAGGATTTGAAGACGCGCGGCATCGGCGTGCTCATCACCGACCATAATGTCCGCGAAACGCTGGAAATCGTCGACCGCGCCTGCATCATCTATGGTGGTCAGGTGCTTTTTGCCGGCAGCCCGACCGAACTGGTCGCCAATGCCGACGTCCGCCGCCTCTATCTGGGCGAGAATTTCCAGTTGTAAGATGATAGGGGGCGCTCCTTCCATACTGCACCGGCTCGCACCCCCACCCGGCTGTCCTACGTCAGTAGCCTATGGGCGGCCGGGTGGGGGCGCGGGCCGGTGCCGCACCAAAATGCGCCCTTTCGCGCATTTTGGCGAAAGAGCGCCATAATGGCGCTCGGCCCGCGTCTCGACATTCGCCAGAGCCAGTCTCTGGTGATGACGCCGCAGCTCCAGCAGGCGATCAAGCTGCTGGCGCTCTCCAATCTGGAGATTGAAGCGTTCGTCGCGGGCGAGCTGGAAAAAAACCCGCTGCTCGAATCGGGTGGCGCGCCCGATACGCAGCCCGCCCCCGACGGCGTCGACCGCACGGAGGATCGCCCGGCCCTCTCCGCCGAAACCGGCGCCAGCGACGATCTGATCGCGCAGGGGCTGGGCGGTACGGACAGCCCGCTCGATGTCGATCATGGCGCGGACACTTTCATCGATGATGGTCCGGGCGACCGCATGGCCACAGATGGGGTCAGCGCCGGCGGCAGCGGCGGCGGCATGGACATGCTGTCGGGCGGCTATAGCGAGGACGCGCCCGATTTCGACAGTTTCGCCGCGCCCGACATCGGCCTTCAGGAACATCTGATGGATCAGGCCCGCGCCGCGCTCTCGGGTATGGATATCGTCATCGCCGCGCAACTCATCGGCCAGATCGATGAAGCGGGCTATCTGGAGGCGAACCTGCTCCAGACCGCCCATGGCATGGGCGTCCCGCTTTATGATGTGGAGCGCGTGCTCGGCGTCATCCACACATTTGATCCCACCGGCGTCGGCGCGCGCTCCCTGTCCGAATGCCTCGCGCTTCAGGCCAAGGAGGCTGACCGCCACGATCCCTGCATGGCCCGCCTGCTCGCCAATCTCGATCTGCTGGCGCGCGGCGCCCTGCCCCAGCTGCGTCGCATCTGCGGCGTGGATGAGGAAGATATGGCCGACATGATCGCCGAACTGCGCGGCTATGATCCCAAGCCCGGCCTGAAGTTCGCGCATGACAGCGCAGCGCCCGTGACGCCCGACCTGTTCGTGCGCGCCACGCGGGAAGGCTGGGCGATCGAAATCAACAGCGCCACTTTGCCCCGCGTCCTCATCAACCGCAGCTATTATGTCGAACTGTCCACCGGCCCGCAGGATCGGAACAGCAAGGCGTGGCTGGCCGATTGCCTCGCCAGCGCCAACTGGCTGGTGAAGGCGCTCGACCAGCGGCAAAAGACGATCATCAAGGTGGCGAGCGAAATCCTGCGCCAGCAGGAAGAATTTTTCCGCCAGGGCGTCGCGCATTTGAAGCCCCTGACGCTCCGGGCCGTGGCCGACGCGATCGGCATGCATGAATCCACCGTCAGCCGCGTTACCTCCAACAAATATCTCTCCTGCCCGCGCGGCCTCTACGAACTCAAATATTTCTTCTCCAGCGGTGTGGCGGCCTCTGGCGGAGAAGGCGGCGCGGTGTCGGCCGAAGCGGTCAAAAGCCATATCAAGGCGCTGATCGGAGCCGAAGATCCGCAGGCGATCCTGTCCGACGACACGCTGGTCGACATGCTGCGGGCCAAGGGCATGGACATAGCCCGCCGCACCGTGGCGAAATATCGCGAGGCGATGGGCATCGGCTCCTCGGTCCAGCGCCGCCGGCAAAAGGCGCTCAAGGGCAAAGCGGCCTGACCGCGCGCCTGTCCTATGTATGATTCATTTTTCGCGGAAGCTTTGAAGATGGAGTAGGAAAAGGAAGTCAAAGCGGCAGAGATGCATGCTCTATATTGCGAGATTACGTGAACGGCGAAAAGGCGACAGCTTCTCCGTCCAACAAGGACCGAGATTTTCCCGACAGGCAGAATACCGCAAAATGGATGAAAAACAGCGCCAGCTGCATTGGCTGGCGCTGCCTCTAATCTAAATAGAAAGATCAGTTGAAACCACAACTACCGTAGCAAGGCGTTCCGGGCATTGGGAGAGGGATTTGGTTGGGCGGCCCGCCACCGGTTTCTTCAGGGCCGTAAATGCGAGGATAACACCAAGCGGCGGCTTGATCAGGATTGCCGAATCCGTCCCTTACATAACGCTCAGTGCATTGCTCATAAGCTGCGTCAAGAGCATCCCAATCGGTTGCGGCTGCGGAACTTGCAAACAGAGGAGCTGCGAACATCGCTGAAATCATAAACAATTTTTTGGCGTTCAATTGTCATCTCCTGATTCGTCCCCCGACCCCGGCAAGCTATCAAGCAGACTCGTGACATCAATATTGTTACGACTTAGGAATGAAGATGACCGACATTGTCACATGTCTTTCCATATTATTAAGGATACAGAAGTAGTTATAACGCCATCACGGTCGAGGGTGGCGCATGGCGCTATCTTGAAATCGACACCGCGGGTCCGCGACAAGCAAGCGCTTTCCGGAGGACAAATGCGGCCAGACTATCATGACGCCGTCCACCCTTTCCGCCTCCATCCCATTCCAAAAATTGCGTCCCCTATCACCCCGCGCGCCGCTTGACCGCGCCCGCCCGAGCGGCAAAAGCAGCGTCCGAAACCACCGATAAGGATCGCCCTTCTCCCATGTCCGTCGCCTATCTGAACGGCAGCTACCTGCCGCTGGACGAAGTCCGCATTTCCCCGCTCGATCGCGGCTTCCTGTTCGCCGACGGCATTTATGAAGTCGCCGCCGTGATTGACGGCAAGCTGGTCGACAGCGCCAGCCACCTCGCCCGGCTGGAGCGCTCCACCGCCGCAATCGGCATCGCCCTGCCGCTGACGCTGGCGGAGATTGAGGCGGCGCAGAAGGAACTGGTCGCCCGCAATGATCTGACGCAGGGCCTCGTCTATCTCCAGATCACCCGCGGCGCCGACACGACCCGCGATTTCATCGCCCCGGCCGGCCTGCAACCCACCCTGTTCATGTTCGTGCAGGTCAAGAGCTTCGTTGACGTGCCCGCCGCCAAAACCGGCATCGCCGTGGCGACCATGCCCGACCTGCGCTGGGCGCGCCGCGACATCAAGAGCGTCGGCCTGCTCGCCCAGGCCATGGCCAAACAGGCTGCAAAGGACGCCGGCGCACAGGAAGCCTGGATGACCGAAGACGGCGGCATCGTGACCGAAGGCGCCTCCTCCACCGCCTTCATCGTCACCGACGAAGGCATTATCACCCGCCCCTACAGCCAGTCGGTGCTGGCCGGCTGCACCGGATCGGCGCTGACCGCGCTGGCGGAGGAAAGCGGCATCGCCGTCATCCGCCGCGCCTTCACCGTTGAAGAAGCGCGCGCCGCGAAGGAAGCCTTCATCACCAGCGCATCGACCTTCTGCCTGTCGGTGGTAAAGATCGACGGCCAGCCGATCGGCGATGGCGCGCCCGGCCCGGTCGCCACCCGCCTGCGCGATCTCTACATCGCTTTCGCCCGCGCCACCGGCGTTTGAAAATGACTCCATAATGGAGGGATTGCCCATCCCTCCACCAATGCCTCCGCTATGGCGCAATCTTGCAGCCATAGCGGAAGAAAAGACGGGCCAGATCGGGCCGTGAAAGACTGGCGACCGACCACTGCCTCCGTTTCTCCTCCAATATGGTCGGGTATCGGGCTGATCCAATCCGTTCTTGCTTTATTCTCCAGAACGAAGATAGAACAGGATTCGGACCATGATGGAAGATTTTTCCTATTCCTCGCCCGCCTCGCTGGGCGCTGATCCGATCGCCCCGCATGATGAACGCGCGGGCCTGCTGGTTATTGCCGACTGGATCGACCGGCAGGAACTGGAACCCGTCGCCCATGCGGCGGGCTTTCGTCTGCTGGGCACGATCGGTACGGATGATGCGCCCGCCCGGCTCGATCAGCAAAGCCAGTGCGACACGTTGCTGCTCTTCTGCCCCTCGGCCACGCCGCTGCTCGAACGACTGCTGGTGCAGGTGGAAACGCAGGCGATCCAGACCGGCATGGCGGTCATACTGGTCGCCGGATGGGACACGGTCGAACTGGCCTTCGCCTGCCTGCGCAGCCCCCATACACAATTGCTCTGCGATCCCGACCGCACCGAACTGGCTGCGGCGCTGGTGGCCGCTGGCGAACATCGCCCGCTGTCGGGGCAAGTGCATGACCGCGATCGGGACAGCATGCGCCTCCAGCAGTTGAGCGAGGAGGTCGGCCGCCTCGCCCGCACCATCGACGCACTGACCCAGCGCACGCGCCTCTCCGCAGCGCCCGGCTTCGAGCCTGCGCCGCGCATGTCGGACCGGCCATCCGACTATTTCGGCATGCCCGCTTTGTCCCCGCTGGGCGCCGCGCCGGCCTCCGCCATGTCCGATGTAACCGCCAATCAGGTGCGCGATCTGCTCCGCGCCCGCCGCATTCGCGCCGATTTCCTGCCCGGCGATCTGTTCGCCGATCCGGCCTGGGACATGCTGCTCGATCTGCTGGCCGCCCGGCTGGAACAGGAGCGCGTCTCCGTCTCCAGCCTGTGCATCGCCGCCGCCGTGCCGCCAACCACGGCGCTGCGCTGGATTCGCACGCTCTGCGACAAGGGCCTTGTGGAGCGGGAAGCCGATCCGCAGGATGGCCGCCGCATCTTCATCAGCCTGGCGCAGGACGCCACCGACGCGCTGCTGCGCTGGTTCGTCGCCAGCCGCCGCTTCCTCACGATCTGACTTTGCCCGCTTGACCGGCGCGCCTTTTGCCCCCAATAGGCGGCCTCCTCAACGAGAGGGCGATTAGCTCAGTTGGTAGAGCGTCTCGTTTACACCGAGAATGTCGGCGGTTCGAGCCCGTCATCGCCCACCAGTTTTTTGGCTTTTAAAGCCCGTCCGGGGGACGGGCGGCCAAAAAACTCCCGAGCGACAGCGAGGGGTGCCTTTGCCTCTAAAGACAGCCCGCCGGACAAAGCTCCAAAGCCGTCTTTCACACCCACCGATACGCGCCCGAAATGTTCATGCTCCAGCAAGCATAGGCAGCGCATTGTTACTGCATGCCATTTGCAAGCCTTCTTGGCGGCACGCTGATGCCGGTTCTGCTGATGCTGTCCCCCTTTGCGGTGATGGCGGCGAAACATGATGGCGCACATGCCCGCCCGGCCGCGCAATACTCGCCCCAGCCCTGCACGCGCCAGCGCCTGCCGCTGATGTGAAGGCGCATATTGCAGCGCAACCGCGCCGCTGCTAACCGCTTTCCCATGATCCAGCCGCCCGAAATCATCCGAGTCTCCAAGTCCCGCGTGTCCTGCGACGGGTCGGGGGACATTCCCGCCGCCCTCGGCCATCCGCGCGTCTTTCTGGAGATTGACGAACATGGCTATGCCGATTGCGGCTATTGCGATCGCCGCTTCGTGCTGATCGGCGGCGCGGCGGACAATGCGGACGTCGCGGCAAAGCCCGACATCGCATCGGGCGCCAGCCTCTAACCCTCCTCGCAAAAATTTTGATTGGGCTTGTGTCGCGCCGTCCCTATATCGGACGGCATGACCGATCTCGCTTCGCAATTCACTGACGCCCGCGGCCTTCTCTATCGCCCGGGCCTGCTCGATCCCGATGGCGCGCGCCGCCTGACCGCGCAGGCGCTTTCCGCCTGCGACGATGGCGAACTCTATCTGCAATATCGCGCGAGCGAGAGCTTCGGTTTCGACGATGGCCGGCTCAAGACCGCCGACTATTCCACCGATGCGGGCTTTGGCCTGCGCGGCGTCTCGGGCGAAATGACCGGCTTCGCCCATGCCAACGACATCAGCGAAGCGGCCATCGCCAAAGCGGCGCAGACGCTTGCCCTGCTCGATCCGGCCAAGGGCCAGCCCGCCCCGCCGCCCCAGCGCACCAATCGCCACCTTTATACCGACGCCAACCCGCTGGAGATCGTCCCCTTCGCCGAAAAAGTGTCGCTCTGCGCCGAGATTGACGCCGCCGCACGCGCCCGCGATCCGCGCGTCGCGCAGGTGTCGGTCAGCCTGGCCGGCAGCTGGTCTGTGGTAGAGATCGTCCGCGCCGACGGCTTTACCGCAACCGACATCCGGCCGCTGGTCCGCCTCAACGTCTCCGTCATTCTGGAGGAAAATGGCCGCCGCGAAACCGGCGTGTTCGGCATTGGCGGCCGCTATCTTTATGATCAGGTGATGGACAAGGCGGTCTGGAACCGCGCCATAGACGAAGCGCTGGCGCAGGCGCGCGTCAATCTCCGCTCGATCGCCGCCCCAGCGGGCGAAATGACCGTACTCCTCGGCTCCGGCTGGCCCGGCGTGCTGGTGCATGAAGCGATCGGCCATGGCCTGGAAGGCGATTTCAACCGCAAGGGCACCAGCGCCTTTTCCGGCCGCATCGGTCAGCGCGTCGCCGCGCCGGGCGTCACCGTGGTCGATGATGGCAGCATCATGGACCGTCGCGGGTCGCTCTCGATCGATGATGAAGGCACGCCGACGCAGGAAAATATCCTGATCGAGGACGGCATTCTCAAAGGCTATATGCAGGATCGCCTGAACGCCCGGCTGATGGGCGTCGCCCCCACCGGCAATGGTCGCCGCGAGAGCTACGCCCACGCCCCCATGCCGCGCATGACCAACACCTTCATCAAGGGCGGCAATGACGACCCGGAAGAGCTGCTCAGCCGCATGAAGTCCGGCATCTTCGCCAAAAGCTTTGGCGGCGGTCAGGTCGACATCGTGTCGGGCAAGTTCGTTTTCTCCTGCACCGAAGCCTATAAGGTCGAGAATGGGAAGCTGACCGATCCGATCAAGGGCGCAACCCTGATCGGCGACGGCCCGACCGCGCTGACCAAGGTGGTCGGCATCGGCAATGACTGGGCGCTGGACGAAGGCATCGGCATGTGCGGCAAGGGCGGTCAGAGCGTGCCCGCAGGCGTCGGTCAGCCCACGCTGTTGCTGGAAGGGCTGACGGTCGGCGGCACCGCGACCTGACAGCGCGCAGCGATCACGCGGCGACCCGAGCGCTTCGCGGCATGAATTGCGGAACCGCCCGGCTCGTCCGTTCATTGGGCGTACATGAACATGCTGACCGACAGCCATGACGCCGTGACGGACGACTGGGCCGCCGCCCTGCTCGACTTCTGGTTCAACCAGGTGGGCGAAGCAGGCTGGTGGAGCCATGATCCCGCGCTCGATCAACAGTGCATCGCCCGCTTCCAGCAACTCTGGAACGAGAAGCAGGCATTTCCCGCCGAAACCTTCCTCAACCGCGCCGACGATGCCCTCGCCGCGATCCTGCTGTTCGACCAGATGCCACGCAACATGTTCCGTGGCGGCGCCATCGCCTTTTCGACCGATCCGCTGGCCAGAGAAATTGCGCGCGGCGCGATCGCGCAGGGCTATGACATTCAGATCGGCGGAGCCGGCCGCCTCTTTTTCTACATGCCCTTCCAGCATAGCGAGGCGCTGGAGGATCAGGACCTGTCCCTCACCCTGTTCGAAGGGGCCGGGGATGAACAATCGCTCGCCTTTGCGCGCGAACATCATGCAACCATATCGCGCTACGGCCGTTTCCCGCACCGCAACGCCGCGCTTGGCCGCGCCACCCTGCCCGAAGAAGCGGCGGCGGCGGAAGAAGGCGCACGCTGGTAGATATTTCCTGCCCATTTTTTAGGCAGCTTCGCGCGCCTGCCCATTTTTTTGGCGATGCACCATAGGCCAACCCTCACAAACCCCGCATTAACCCGCCATTAGCAATTTGGCACGCCTCTTGCTGGTAGTCGTCCGCACACCAATCAAGGGGGCGACATGAAACTTGTCATGGCTATCATCAAGCCGTTCAAGCTTGACGATGTCCGCGAGGCACTCTCCTCGCTCGGCATCGCAGGTATGACGGTCAGCGAAGTGAAGGGCTTCGGCCGCCAGAAGGGGCAGACCGAAATCTACCGCGGCGCCGAATATTCGACGAACATGGTCCCGAAGATCAAGATCGAGGTGGTCTGCGACGACGACCTCGCGCCGCGCGTCGTGGAAGCGACCCAGGCGGCCGCCAACTCGGGCGCCATCGGCGATGGCAAGATCTTCGTCCTCGATGTCGGTCAGGCCGTGCGCATCCGCACCGGCGAGACCGGCGAAACCGCGCTGTAAGAAGGGGGGAATGATGACCTTTTCCAAGAAACTTGGCGGCGTGGCGGGGGCAACGGCCCTTTCGCTCTTCGCCGCCCTGCCCGCCTGGGCGCAGGACGCGGCGGCGCCCGCCGCCACGGTCGACAAGGGCGACGTCGCCTGGATGATGACCTCGACCGTGCTGGTCCTGGCGATGATCCTGCCGGGCCTGGCCCTCTTCTACGGCGGCCTCGTCCGCACCAAGAACATGCTGTCGGTCATGACGCAGATTGGCGCGGTGGCCTGCCTCGCGATGCTGATCTGGGTGATCTATGGTTATTCGATGGCCTTCGGTCCCGATTACACCAGCGGCCTCAGCAACTTCATCTCCACCTTCGACAAGGCGTTCCTGAAGGGCGTCACCCCGGCATCGCAGGCTGCGACCTTCACCGCCGGCGTCGAAATCCCCGAATATGTGTTCATCAGCTTCCAGATGACCTTCGCTGCGATCACCGTCGCGCTGGTTCTGGGTTCGGTCGTGGAACGCATCAAATTCTCGGCCGTCATGGTGTTCGCCGCCATCTGGCTGACGATCGTCTACTTCCCGATCGCGCACATGGTTTGGGCTGCCAGCGGCCTGTTCTTCAAGGCGGGCGCGCTCGACTTTGCGGGCGGCACCGTGGTCCACATCAACGCCGGCGTTTCGGCGCTGGTCGCCGCGATCATCCTGGGCAAGCGCATCGGCTATCCCAAGGAGCCCATGCCGCCGCACAGCCTGACGCTGACCGGCGTTGGCACCGGCCTGCTGTGGGTTGGCTGGTTCGGCTTCAACGCCGGCTCGGCGCTGGAAGCCAATGGTTCGGCTGCTCTTGCGATGATCAACACCTTCGTCGCCACCGCTTCGGCCGGTCTGTTCTGGATGCTGGCTGAGCGCATCAACGGCCACAAGGGTTCGGCTCTGGGCTTCTGCTCGGGCATCATCGCCGGCCTCGTCGCCGTCACGCCTGCCGCCGGCAACTCCGGCCCGTTCGGCGCGATCATCCTGGGCGCCGTCGCCTCGATCGTCTGCTTCTACGCCGTTACCGTCCTCAAGCCGAAGCTCGGCTATGACGACAGCCTCGACGCCTTCGGCATCCATGGCATTGGCGGCATGATCGGCGCCATCGGCACCGCCATCGTCTACTCGCCCGCCTTCGGTGGCCCCGGCGCGGAAGACTATGAAATCGGCGCCAAGCTGATCGTTCAGATCGAAGCGGTTCTGACCACCATCGTCTGGGCCTCGATCGGCACCGCCATCGCCATCTTCATCGCCAAGGCCGTCACCGGTCTGCGGGTGAGCCAGGAAGTCGAATATGAGGGCCTGGACCTCGGCGAACATGGCGAGCGTGCCTACAACCCGTAAGTTTCACCAAATTGGCCGGGCGGCCCATCCGCCGCCCGCCTACCGATGTTCCTCCTGCGAACATGCCTTGGGGCCGATACGAAAGTATCGGCCCTATTTTTATGGCTGCAGGATTAAATGGCTAAAACGCACGCACTTCCGTCACCCCGGACCCTTCGGCAGGCTCAGGACAGCTTGATCCGGGATCCCGCTTTTTCTGACACGCTCGGAGCCAAGCGGGGCCAGATCAAGCCCGGCAAAGCAGCAGGAGAAATGGCCGCTATCGGCCAAGTTCGGACATGTTCCCCCTCCCGTAAACGGGAGGGGTTGATGGGAGTCACGCGCCTCCCATCAAGGGGGTGGGCTTGACGTTGCGCTGGCCCACCCCGCTGCGACTAAATTCGCTACGCTCATTAAGTCTCGCTACCCCTCCCGCGTGCGGGAGGGGAATGGCAGGAATCCCTCACCCCGGCCGCGTCCATAGCCCGTCAGCCCGCGCCGCCCCCGCCGGCCAGCGCCGCGCCCGCCCCGGCACCTGCAACCCTGCGCGCGCTACCCAACCCAGCTTCTCTCGGCTGGGCGTCACCACCCGATGGTCCCAGGCATGTTCGCCCCGGCGCGCCACTTCACGCGCAATGTCGCCATAAATGCCCGCAGCCGCCAGCACCGCCCAGGCCGCGCGCGGCGGCAGCGCGCCCGTGCCATGGCGCGCGCTCGCCTCATAGGCCGCCGCCATGTCCGCCAGCCGCCGCGCCAGCATCGCCAGACGCGGCCGCACCCACGGCTTCATATGCTCGCCGGGCGGAATATCCATCTCCACCAGCCATTCGACCGGCAGGTAACAACGGTCCGCCACCTCATCCTCGCTAATGTCGCGCGCAATATTGGCCAGCTGGAACGCCAGTCCCAGATCGCACGCACGATCCAGCGTCGCCCCGTCATCCGGGTCGACCCCCATCAGCACCGCCATCATGCACCCCACCGCGCCCGCGACATGATAGCAGTAACGCAGCATGTCCGCCTCGCTGCGTGGCCGCCAGTCGCGCGCGTCCAGTGCAAATCCCTCAATCAGGTCATGGGCATAGCGCGCCGGGATCGCGCATTCGCGCATCACCACGCCAAAGCCGTCAAACGCCGGATCGCCGGTCGGCTCACCGCGCAGCGCCTTGTCGGTCAGCACCCGCATCATCGACAGCCGCGCCTGCGCGTCGGACACGCTGGTCATCGCGCCGCCATGGTCCTGCCCGTCTGCGATATCGTCGCATTTGCGGCACCAGGCATAGAGCAGCCAGGCCCGCTCGCGCGTCACCCGGTCGAACAGTTTGGACGCCATGGCGAAGCTTTTGGAGCCGCGCGCGATGCTGTCGCGGGCATGGGTGACGAGGGCGGCGCGGTCTTTAATCCCCCTCCCGCTTGCGGGAGGGGTTAGGGGAGGGTTTGTTATGTCCATAGAGCTGGACATGCCCTCCCCCGGCCCCTCCCGCAAGCGGGAGGAGAGCAGAGTCAAAGCCGCGCCGCCTTCATCGCGAAGATCGTCTCATGCGGCTGATAGGCCGCCATCGCGTCGACCAGCCCTTCGATACTGTCTTCATGGATCAAGATGCCGGCATGCTGGGCGCGAATGAAGCCCGCCTCCACCATCTGCCGGTTGAAGCCGATCAGCTGGTCATAAAAGCCCGCCACGTTCAGCAACCCCACCGGCTTGCTATGATAGCCCAGCTGCGCCCAGCTGATCGCTTCCCACAGCTCATCCATCGTGCCCACGCCGCCCGGCAGGGTGACGAACCCGTCCGACAGGTCGGTGAACTGCTGCTTGCGCTGGTGCATGGTCTGCACGACATGCAGCTCCGTACAGCCGCGATGCGCCACTTCCGCACCGACCAGCGCTTCGGGGATCACGCCGATCACCTCGCCGCCCGCCTCCAGCACCGCATCCGCCACCGCGCCCATCAGGCCCAGCCGCCCGCCGCCATAAACGACGCCAATGCCGCGCTCCGCCAGCGTGCGCCCGACATGGCGCGCCGCGTCGATATAGGTCAGGTCCGCCGGCGTCGCCGAACCACAATACACAGCCAGTCTCTTCATATCTTCAACCCAAATCCTGCAACATCAGCGCCGCGGTCGCCTTGGCGCTGCCCACCACGCCGGGGATGCCCGCGCCGGGATGGGTCCCGGCCCCTACCAGATAGAGGTTGGGAATGACATCGTCGCGATTATGCGCGCGGAACCATGCGCTCTGCGTCAGCAACGGCTCCAGGCTGAAGGCGCTGCCCAGATGGGCGTTCAGATCCCGCCCGAAATCGCTCGGCGCATAATGGAACCGCGTCACGATGCGCGATCGTATGTCGGGGATCAGCCGATGCTGAATCTCGTCCAATATCCGTTCGGCATAGGCCGGCGCAAACTGGTCCCAATCGATCGGCAGCTTGCCCATATGCGGCACCGGCGCCAGCGCATAGAATGTCGAATGCCCGTCGGGCGCCAGCGACGGATCGGTGACGGTCGGATGATGCAGATAGAGCGAGAAATCCTGAGGCAGCACGCCATGATCATAAATGTCGGTCAGCAACCCTTCATAGCGCGGCCCGAACAGGATCATATGGTGCGGAATGCCCGGCCAGCTGCCCTTGATGCCGAAATGCATGACGAACAGGCTGGGCGACCAGCGTTTCTGGCTCAGGCTCTCGGCCTGCTTCGCCCCGCGCGGATGATGGCCCAGCAGGTCGCGATAGCTGTGCATCAGGTCGGCATTGGTGGCGATCGCATCCGCCTCCCCGCGCCATCCCGATGCGGTATGCACCGCCGTCGCTTTGTCCCCGTAAGTTTCGATCCGCGTCACCGCATCGCCCAGCCGCAATGTGCCGCCCAGCCGCTCGAAATGCGTCGCCATCGCCTGCACCAGCCGGTTGGTGCCGCCCTTGGCGAACCACACCCCGCCATCCTTCTCCAACTTATGGATCAGGGCATAGATGGCGCTGGTCTTCATCGGATTGCCGCCGACCAGCAGGGTGTGGAACGACAAAGCCTCGCGCAGCTTCTCATTCTTCACATGGCTGGCGACCACCGAATAGACCGATCGCCACGCCTGATGCTTCATCAGCGCCGGGGCCGATTTGATCATGGACGCAAAATCGAGGAAGGCGACCGACCCGAGCTTGCGATAGCCCTCTTCATAGACGCCCGCCGCATAGTCGCAGAAGCGATCATAGCCCGCGACGTCATTGGGATCGAGCTTGGCGATCTCCGCCCGCAGCGCCGCTTCATTGTTCGAATAATCGAAATTGGTGCCGTCGCGCCAGTTGAGCCGATAGAAAGGCGACACCGGCATCAGCGTCACATCCTGCGCCATGTCATGCCCCGAAAGACGCCATAATTCGCTCAGGCAATCGGGGTCGGTAATGACGGTCGGCCCCGCGTCAAAGGTGAAGCCGTCCTTTTCCCACATATAGGCGCGCCCGCCCGGCCGGTCCCGCGCTTCGACCAGCGTGGTGTCGATCCCGGCCGATTGCAGACGGATGGCGAGCGCCAGCCCGCCAAAGCCCGCACCAATGACGATCGCGCGTTGGGGATTTGGCCTGTTCATCAGGCGGGCGGGTTCCACAATGTTCGCATGGCGTCCCTTATGGGCACCGGAGGTCGTCCGCACAAGATGCGGATGCGATCGGCGATGGTCGAGCGCCCGGCATAGAAACGCTGGATCAGCGCCGGATTGAGAGCATAGAAGCGCGCAAAGATGCGCCACCGCTGCTCCGGCCGCGCCGCGCCGAACAACATCTTGCCCAGCAGCCGATAATAGCCACCCCTTTGCCAATGCGCCTTTGCATGGGCGCGCGTGGCCCCCGCCAGCCCGCCCAGCGGCTGCCCCGCCAGCCACAGCGCGAATCGCACCGCATCAGGCAGCGAGTATCCGGTCATCGGCTGGAACAGCCCGCCGCGCACGCCCGCCCGCGCAACCGGATCATCCTTGGGCCAATAGAGATCGAAATCGCCGCCATGCACCACCGGCAACACGCCCTGTTCGCGGTGGATCATCTCCGCGCGCCACCCCTTCGCCTGCGCATAGGCCGCGATCCGCGCATCGATCGCCGGCGCATCCAGATCGGGCGCATCGCTATAATAAGTGTCCTCGACAAAGATCGTCCGATCGTCCCAGGGCAGCAGATAGACGAAGCGATAGCCGTCGATCTGATCGACCGTGGCGTCCATGATGACCGGCCGGTCGATCCCATGCGGCGCATCACAGCGCAGCGCATGACCGACGAACTTCTGCCATCCACATCGCAACGCCGACAGGTCGCCCGCCCCCCGCGCATCGATCACCGCCCCGGCGCGGATCACCCGGCCATCGGACAATGTCACCCGATCAGGAGCCACCGTCTCCACCTCCGCCCCGGTCAGCAGCCGATCGCCCAGCTGCCGCTCCAGCGCGCTCGCCAGCCGGTCGCTGGTCGCACTGTTATAGGGCGTGTCCAGACGCCGCTCATAATCGGGGAAACGCACCGCATGCCCCTGCGGCCAGCGATGCGCGATCAGCGGCTCCACCAGCCAGCGGTCGGCCGCCGCAACATCGCCATCGAAGAAGGACCAGATATGATTGCCGCCCGGCCGGTCGCCCTGCTCCACCAGCAACAACCGCACCTCGGGCCGCAGCGCCGCAAAGGCAAGTGCGATTAGCCCGCCCGAAAGGCCGCCGCCGATAATCGCCAGATTGCAGTCCAGATTGTCCGTCATCCCACCCTGTTAAGCCAGATCGCCCCAATCGATCCACCCCTTGGATCCCCACCAAATATAGTATAGGGGGGTATCCTATGCACATTATCGCCGATCGGGACAAATTGCTGGCGCGGGTGCGCCGGATTGCGGGACAGGTCGCCGCCGTCGAACGCCAGTTGATGGGCGATGCGGGCTGTTCGGAAACGCTGCAACTGGTCGCGTCGGTGCGCGGCGCAGTCGGCAGCCTGATGGAGGAACTGATCGAGCAGCATATGCGCGAGCATGTCGCCCGCCCCGGTCTGACCGATGAAGCGCGCGCCGCCGCGACTGAAGAAATGCTGGCCCTGATCCGCCGTTACGGGAAATGACGATGCACGACGACCATAAGCATGATCATCAGGGCCACGGGCATCAGGGGCATGACCATCATCATGGCTGCGATCATGATCATGGCGATCACGGCCATGCGCCCGCCCCCGCCTTGTCCGGCGATGGCGAGGAAAGCCATTATTTCGACCATATCTACCTCAGCGCCGGGCATGATCAGAATGCGAAGCGGACGCTCTGGGTCGTCTGGCTCACCGCCGCGACCATGGTGGTGGAAATCTTCTTCGGCTGGCTGACCGGATCGATGGCGCTGCTGGCCGATGGCTTTCACATGGCGACCCATGCGGGCGCGCTCGCGGTCGCAGCGGCAGCCTATGCCTATGCCCGGCGTCACGCCCGCAACCCGCGCTACACCTTCGGCACCGGCAAGGTCGGCGACCTGTCGGGCTTTGCCTCCGCCTTGCTGCTGGGCCTGACGGCGCTGTTCATCGCGGTCGAATCGACGCTGCGCTTCTTCCAGCCGATCCATGTCGCCTTTGGCGAGGCAACGCTGGTCGCGGTCGCTGGCCTGATCATCAACATCATCAGCGCGCTGCTGCTGGGCCATGATCACAGCCACGATCACGGACACGGACATGACCATGGGGGCGACCACCAGCATGGCCATACCGACAATAATCTGCGCGCCGCCTATATCCATGTGCTGACGGACGCGCTGACGTCGGTGCTGGCGATCGGCGCGCTACTTGCGGGCCGGTATCTCGGCTGGTGGTGGCTGGACCCGGCCGTCGGCCTGTTAGGCGCGGTGGTGATTGCGCGCTGGGCCTGGGGCCTGATGAAGGACACCGCCGCCATCCTGCTGGACACCGCCGAACCCGCGCTGATGGCCCGCGTCCGCGCGCTGGTGGAGGCGGAAGGCGCCACTATCCGCGACCTTCATGTCTGGCGCATCGGCCCCCACGCCCATGCCGCCATCATCAGCCTGGCCCCGGGCGCCGACGGCCCCGCGGTCCGCCAGCGCGTCCGCGCCCTGCCCCGCATGGAGCATGTGACGGTGGAGTGCGGCTAGGGCAGCACCCCTTAATCTTATCCGTTCGCTGCGAGCAGGTTCGAGCGCAGTCGAGAACCGTCTGTCGAGAAGTCAGCGCCCCATGGTTCTCGACAAGCTCGAACCGAACGGAGCGAGGGCAGATTCAACCCACCCGCTCCTGTCCTATTCGCCCCCATCCTGCCATGGTGCGAACCAGCTCTTTCCCACCGTCCACACCCCCACCAGTCGCGTAACAAAATTACCGAACTTTGTTCGACTATGTCGCATTCGGCGGGAAATATGCGAAGTTAAGCCGTGATGTGGCCTTACTGCCCCGCCAGCGCATCCATGATCTGGCGGACCGGGCTGATGTCATATCCGGCTGCCGCCGCCTGCGCCGCCAGCACATCGCCATTGTCGCCCGCCCGCGCCCGGGTCAGCGCCCACAGCAATGTGCTGCGCGTGCCCGACCGGCAATAGGCCAGAACCTTGCCTTCCCCGGCCTGCTCCAGCGCCCCGGCCATGCCGTCCAGCTGCCAGGGGGCAAAGCCGCCATGAGCGACCGGCACGGCGACATAGGCGATGCCCGCTTCCTTCGCCGCCGCTTCAATCTGCGCGCCATTGACCTGCCCCGGCTCTTCGTCGTCAGGCCGGTTGTTGATGATGACGGTCACGCCCTGCGCCTTGGCCTCAGCGACCTGATCGACGCTGATCTGCGGGGACACGAGGATGCGGTCGGTAAGCTTGCGGAACATCGGCTTCTCCTTTGCCGCGAGCCATGCTCTGGACAGCGGCGGGTTGCAAGAGGGGCTATAGAAACGGCCGGATCGCGCTCAGAAAAGCATCGCCATAGGCGTCCAGCTTCTTCTGGCCGATCCCGCTGATATGACTCATCTCGCGGATGCTGGACGGGCGCTGTTCGGCCATTTCCCGCAGCGTCGAATCATGGAAGATGACATAGGGCGGCACCCCCTGATCCTGCGCCAGTTCGCGGCGACAGGCCCGTAGCGCATCGAACAGCGGATCTCCGACCGGATTGGCGTCCGCGCCATTACGGGCGCTGCGCTTGCGCCGCTCCCGCTTGGGCGGCATCAGGATGCGCACCTCTTCCTCGCCGCGCAGGATCGGCCGGGCGTTCGGCCCCAGCATCAACCCGCCATGCTCCGTCGTCTCCAGCGCATCGCGCACCAGCAGCGCGCGCGACACCGGCCGCAACAGCCCCGTCTCCTCCCCGTCGACAATGCCATAGACCGAAATCTTGTCATGGCCGCGCTCGCGAATCTTGTCGGTCGTCGCCCCGCTCAGCACCTGCTCGATATGCCCTGCGCCAAAACTCTGCCCGGTGCGATAGACCGCCGACAGATATTTGCGCGCCGTCTCGGTCGCATCGACGCTGGCCGGCGGGGTCAGGCAATTATCGCAATTGCCACAGGTCGGCGCAGGGTCTTCGCCAAAATGCCGCAGCAATATCGCCCGCCTGCACGTTGCCGTCTCCACCAGCGCGCCCAGCGCCGATATGCGCGCCCGCTCGCCCTGCTGCCGCGCCGGCTCCAGTTCGGCGATGCGCATCCGCGCGCGGGCGAAATCCTCCGCCCCCCAGAACAGATGCGCGACCGCCGGTTCGCCATCGCGCCCCGCCCGGCCCGATTCCTGATAATAGCCCTCGATCGACTTGGGCAGGCCGGCATGGGCGACGAAGCGCACGTCCGGCTTGTCGATCCCCATGCCAAAGGCGACGGTGGCCACCATCACCATATCTTCGCTGGCGATGAAGGCGGCCTGATTGCGCGCACGCACCGCCGGGTCCATCCCGGCATGATAGGCCAGCACCGGCCGCCCGCCCCGCCCCAGCGTCTCCGCCAGCTTCTCGGTCGCCGCGCGGGTCTGGGCATAGACCACGCCCGGTCCCTTCTCGCTCAACATCAGATCGGCCAATTGCCGCGTCAGCCCGTCGCGCGGATGCACCGCATAGCGAATATTGGGCCGGTCGAATCCCGATATGATCAGCCCATCATCGGGTATGCCCAGCTGGACAAGGATGTCCTTGCGCGTATGCGCGTCCGCCGTCGCGGTCAGCGCCAGCCGCGGCACATCGGGAAATTCGTCCAGCAACGGCCGCAACAGCCGATAGTCGGGGCGGAAATCATGCCCCCATTCGGACACGCAATGCGCTTCGTCGATCGCGAACAGCGCGACCTTCGTCGATCGCAACAGGTTGCGGAAATTTTCCTGACTGGCCCGTTCCGGCGCGACATAGAGCAGGTCCAGGTCGCCATTGCGCAACCGGTCCTGCGTCTCGCGCCAGTCCGCGTCCACGCTGGTCAGGCTGGCCGCGCGCAACCCCACCGCATTGGCCGCGCGCAACTGGTCATGCATCAGCGCGATCAGCGGCGACACGACCACGCAGCAGCCATCGAGCGCTGCGGCGGGCAATTGATAGCAAAGCGACTTGCCCGCGCCGGTCGGCATGATCGCCAGCGTCGGCTGCCCCGCCATGACGCGGCCCACCACCTGCTGCTGCACCCCGCGAAAACGGGTGAAGCCGAAAATATCATGCAGAAGCGTGGGAATGTCGCGCGCCATAGCAGGCGGCCTTAGCGACTGGAACACGACGGGGCCAGCCCGTTACGCGATGAGGTGGATTGAGGAATGTCGGCTTGGGGTGGTTTCCTACCATAAGCCCCTCCCCTTCAGGGGAGGGGTTGGGGTGGGGAGCGTCGCGTCAGCGACGCTTTACACCGATAGATTGTAAGCTCGCTGCGCTCGCACCCACCCCACCCCCTCCCTTGAAAGGGAGGGGCTAATTATGTCTGCCTTTGGCCGTCAGCAGTCATCACCCTCTCGTCCTGCCCGGCCCGCCCCGTCATCCCGCGCGCGCCTGTCCTACACGCCGGCGTCCGGCTATGGCCTGACTTTCCATAGGTTATATGCGCGAAGTTAGAGAATTTTCGTCGAGGGGAACATGCAGGCAACCCTACCCCACCGGATCGAGCAGACACCCCCAGCCCGGCTTGAACCGCGCGGTGCGGCTGGCGATCAGGGGCACGCTGGCCTTCACGGCCCGCTCCTCGGGCAGGTCGGTCAGGCGGACCATCGCCATGCCCGGCTCCTTGTCGTCCTGACAACTGCCCATCGCCCGCCCCTCGACATAGCGGCAGGAACAGCCGATCCGCGCGCCATAGGCCGTGCCCAGCCGCGCCTGCGCGCTCAGCGACGTCCAGTGCCATGCCAGCACGCCCAGCAGCGCCAGCAACAACAGCGCCGCGCCAATCCACCATTTCCGCCGAACCGCCATGGCTCTTTCCCACGCCTCCATGTAAGGGCGCCGGCTTATGCAGATTGACAGCCGAATCGTAAAGCGCCTTGGCGCAGGCGCGGGTATCCTTGCGCTCGTGGTCGCGGGCGCACTGGCCGGCCGCGCGCAACAGACGCCCGATCCGGTCTACAATGTCGCATCGGACGCCATCGTCAGCGCCAGCGCGCTGCGCGGCGCGATCGACCCGCTGTTCGATGACAAGTCCATGGGCCAGACCCGCGCGCTGCTGGTGATGCGCGATGGCAAGGTGATTGCCGAACGCTATGCTCCCGGCTTTGGCCCGGACACGAAATTGCTGTCCTGGTCGATGGCGAAGACGGTGACGTCGGTGCTGGTGGGCCTGATGGTGTCGGACGGGCGGCTGGCGCTGGATGCGCCGGTGCCGGTCGACGCCTGGCGGCAACCCGGCGATCCGCGCGGCCAGATTACCCTGCGGCAATTGCTGACCATGAGTTCGGGCCTCGACCATGTGGAGGATGGCGATCCCCTGCCCCATGGCGACACGGTGCGCATGCTGTTCACCGACGGCGCGCAGGATATGGCGGCCTATGCCGAATCCAAGCCGCTGGCGCAGGCGCCCGGCGCCGCCTTCGCCTATTCGACTGGCAGCAGCATGATCCTGTCGGACCTGATGACGCGGATGCTGACCAACAGCCCGCATCCCGATGTGCGCCGGCGCGCGATGCAGATGTTCATCGACGGGCGGCTGAAGGCGCCAGGCAACCTGCCAAGCCTGACGCCCGAATATGACGCCAACGGCACGATGATCGGCGGCAGCATCCTGCACATGACCGCGCGCGACTATGGCCGCTTCGGCGACCTCCTGCGCCGTCGGGGCCGTTCGCCCAGCGGCCATCAGATATTGCCGGAAAAATGGATCGACCTGATGACCACCCCGTCGGCGCGCAACGCCGCCTATGGGCTGCATGTCTGGCTGAACCGCGACAGCAGTGAAAGCGCGCTGATGCCGGGGCAGGCCCCCGCCAGCCTGTTCGGCTGCGTCGGGCATAATGGCCAATATGTCCTGATTTCCCCGTCACAACGGCTGACCGTGGTGCGGATCGGCATGTCGCCCGACAAGGACCAGCGCCGCGCGGTGCGCGGGGCGCTGGCCAAGCTGATCGGCCTGTTTCCGGGTTAGATCGCCCTCTCTATAGATATAATCCGTTCGCCCTGAGCTTGTCGAAGGGCTGCACTTTTCCCAGCACCGCAAAGAAAAAACAGGGCTTCGACAGGCTCAGCCCGAACGGAAATTGGGTGATGCAAATCACTTCAGAGGAAAAACCGCCCTTCGATCACCGTGCGGCACGCACCGGTCAGGATCACTCGATCGCCGGCCAGCGTACAGCCCAGCCGCGCCCCGCGCGCGGACGCCTGCACCGCGCTGATCACCGTCCTGCCCAGCCGCTCCGCCCAATAGGGCGTCAGCAGGCAATGGGCCGATCCGGTCACGGGGTCTTCGTCGATCCCGCCGCCGGGCACGAAGACGCGGCTGACGATATCGCTGTCCGCGCCCGGCGCACTGGCCATCAGCAACAGGTCGCCATGCGCCTTGAGCGCGGCAAAGTCCGGTGTCAGCGCCCGGATCGCCGCTTCGTCGGGATAGAGGAACAAGGCGTATCCGCCATCGCGCCACCAGGATGCCTGCACCGGCCCACCCAGCCCGGCCGCCAGTTCGGGCATCGCCTTTTCCGCCATGCTCCATGCCGGCAGCGACAGCGTATAGCCATCGCCATCGCGCATCACGGTCAGAACGCCGGCATGGCGGGTGCGGAAGCGGACAGCGTCCCGCTCCCCCATCAGCACATGGCCGCTCGCCAGCGTCGCATGGCCGCACAGCTTAACCTCCACCGCCGGGGTGAACCAGCGCAGTTCATAGTCGGCCTCCGCATCGTCCTGCGTCGCCACGGTGAAGGCGGTTTCGGAGAGGTTGTTCTCCGCTGCGATGGCCTGAAGCGTGGCGTCATCCAGCCAGGCGTCGAGTGGCATGACGGCGGCGGGGTTGCCGGTGAAGGGCGCGTCGGCAAAGGCGTCGACCTGGGTGAAGGGCAGGCTGGGCATGGGCATATCCTTGTCGTTTGCGACCTGATGCCGGGCCTGCACCGGCGCGAACAGGGCCGGCCGCGCGCCATTGGCTATCCCAGCAGCACTAGCGCGCTACATACCGCCAGCCCCACCACGATATTGATCGGCACGCCGATGCGTACGAAATCCGCGAAGCGATAATCGCCCGCCGCATAGACCAGCGCGTTGGTCTGATAGCCGATCGGCGTCGCGAAACAGGCCGACGCGCCGATCATCAGCGCAATCACCAGCGGGCGGGCATCGACGCCCAGCTGATGCGCCAGCGCGATGGTGATCGGCGTCAGCAGCGCCGCCACCGCATTGTTGCTGAGCAGTTCGGACAGGATCAACGCGGCAAAATAGACGATGAAGACAAGGCTCCACCCGGGCGCGATTTCCATCAGCGGCGTGATCCACCCGACCATCAGCGCCACACTGCCCGCCTGCTCCAGCGCCAGCCCGACCGCCAGCATGGCGAAGATCAGGATCAGCGTGTCGCCATCGATCGCGCCCCATGCCTCTTCCGGGTCGATGCAGCGCGTGACGAGGATCAGCCCCACGGCGATGACGGCGGCCAGACCGATGCCGACAACATCGAAGGCCGACAACAACACCGCGCCGGCCATAGCCGCGATGGCGATCCATGCCTTGCGCGGACGGAAAGCCCGGGTGCGGCTGACATCGACGCCGATCAGGTGGGGATTGTCTTTCAGCGCGCGCATGGCGTCGTCCCCGCCCGCCACCAGCAGCCGGTCCGCGCCGCGAATGCGCGTATCGGCCAGATCGGGACCGGGCAAATGACGCGCCCGATGAATGCCGATGATCCGCACCCGCAGCGCGTGGAGAAAGGGAATGTCGAGCAGCCGCTCACCGATCGACGGATGGCTGGGCGCGATCATCGCCTCGACCACGGTGCCTTCCTGCGCGCTGGTGCGGGAATCGGCCGCAACGCCCAGATCGAACCGGCCTGATTCCCGCAGCGTCATGATGGTAGCGCCGTCGGCCCGCACGATCAGCCGGTCGCCTGAATGCAGCTCCTCTTCTTCCAGCCCGGTCCGCCGCACCTCCCCCGCGCGCTTCAGGCCCAATAACTGCACCGACCGGCCAAACAGGCCCAGCGATCCGATCGGCTCGCCAATATCGTCACTCTCCTGCGGCACAACCAGTTCGGTCAGATAGTCCTGCACAGCGCCGCCATCCTCGCCCGCAATGGAGGGCGGATCGCTGGGCAACAGAAAGGACAGGCAAAACAGCGCGACGACGCCGGCCGCCGCACCCGCCGCGCCATAGGGCGCTATGTCGAATATGCCGAAACGCGCCATGCCCTGTTCGGCCGCGATGCCCGCGACCACCAGATTGGTCGATGTGCCCACCAAAGTCAGGCAACCGCCCAGCACCGCCACCACATTCATCGGGATCAGCAGTTTCTTGACCGGATAGCCGGTCGCCTGCGCCAGCTTGAACATGATCGGGATCAGCAGCACCACGACCGGCGTGTTGTTGAGGAAGGCCGACAGAGCGAGCGTGCCCAGCGCCACTTCAGCCAGCGCGATCCTGGGATGGCGCTGCGCCCGCGTCATGATGAGGTCTGCGATACGCCCGATAACGCCGGTGCGGATCAGCGCGCCCGACAGCACGAACATCGCCCCCACCGTCAGCGGCGCGCTGTTGGAGAAGACCGAGAACATCGCCTTTTCATCCAGCAGGCCCAGCACACCATAGGCACAGGCCCCCACCACCGCGACGACCGTGGGCGAATAGCGTTCGCGCACGAAGGCCACGAACATGCAGGCCAGGATGATCAGTCCGATTTCCGCGCGATAGATGCCCAGAAGCGCGGTGATGAAATGCATGGATTGCCCCCCGGAAAGGTCGCGCAGTCGCGTCCCTGACGAAGGTGAAACGAAATGGGCCAGCCATGGTTGCATGGCTGGCCCGTGTCGCGGCTTTGAGGGGACGTTTTGACCGTCAATCCGTGCTTTTTAAGCACAGCGTTTTTCAGGAAAAACGCTGTGACGCGCGATGACGCTCCCAAGGCTTACGCTCTGCCGCTCGCCCTCCCGCGGGCGATGACAGTCATACTATCGTAACAGAGGCGAGTCGTCTCGCTCTTTCGCAGTCCCTGGCTTCGCTTCGGCGCGTCATTCGCCGCATTGGGCGCGATGCAGAAGCTTCTGATCGGCCAGCACCAGCGCCATCATCGCTTCGACCACCGGCACGCCGCGAATGCCGACGCAGGGATCATGCCGCCCCTTGGTGATGATATCGGATGCCCGCCCTTCGCGCGTGACCGTTTCGACCGGGATCAGGATCGAACTGGTCGGCTTGAAGGCGACGCGGATCTTGACCGGCTGGCCCGTGGAAATGCCCCCGGCAATGCCGCCGGCATGATTTGCCAGAAAGATCGGACCGTCATTACCTGGTCGCATCGGATCGGCATTCTGCTCACCGCGCAGGCGGGCGGCGGCGAACCCGTCGCCAATCTCGACGCCCTTGACCGCGTTGATGCTCATCATCGCGCTCGCCAGTTCGCTGTCCAGCTTGGCGTAGAGCGGCGCGCCCCAGCCCGCCGGCACGCCCGATGCGACGCATTCCACCACTGCGCCCAGCGACGATCCGTCTAGCCGCGCACCGTCCACAAGTTCCTCCCAGCGCGCAGCAGCTTCGGCATCGGGGCAGAAAAAGGGATTCTGGCCGATCTGCGCGGGATCGAAATTGGCATAGTCGATTCCATCGCCGCCGATTTCGCTGACATAGGCGAAGATGTCGACTTCCGGGATCACCTGACGGGCGACCGCGCCTGCCGCCACCCGACTGGCGGTTTCGCGCGCGGATGATCGCCCGCCGCCGCGATAATCGCGGAAACCATATTTGGCGTCATAGGCATAATCGGCATGGCCGGGGCGATAGGCTTTGGCGACGTCGGAATAATCCTTGGACCGCTGGTCGGTATTTTCGATCATCAGGCTGATCGGCGTGCCGGTGGTCTTTCCTTCGAACACGCCGGACAGGATGCGCACCTCGTCCGCCTCCCGCCGCTGGGTGGTGAATTTCGAAGTGCCCGGCTTGCGCAGGTCCAGCCAGGGCTGGATGTCCGCCTCGCTCAGTTCCAGCCCCGGAGGACAACCATCCACCACCGCGCCGATCGCTGGACCATGGCTTTCGCCCCATGTGCTGAAGCGGAAGACGCGACCAAAACTGTTGAAACTCATCTAATTCCCATTCCGGTCGCGTTAACGCTTATTTGTCCAGCGCGATGTCGGGCGCGTCTTCGGCCTTCATGCCGATGACATTATAGCCCGCGTCGACATGGTGGATTTCACCGGTCACGCCCGCCGCCAGATCGGACAGCAGATACAGGCCGGCGCCGCCGACATCGTCAATCGTCACGTTACGGCGCAGCGGCGAATTCAGTTCGTTCCACTTGAGGATATAGCGGAAGTCGCCGATGCCGCTGGCGGCCAGCGTCTTGATCGGCCCGGCGGAGATGGCGTTGACGCGGATATTTTCCGGGCCAAGATCCATCGCCAGATATTTGACGCTGGTTTCCAGCGCCGCCTTGGCCACGCCCATCACGTTATAATGGGGGATCACCTTTTCCGCGCCATAATAGCTCAGCGTCAGCAGGCTGCCGCCTTCCTTCATCAGCTTGCGCGCGCGGGCCGCGACGGCGACGAAGCTGTAGACCGAAATATTCATGGTCATCAGGAAATTGTCGAGGCTGGTGTCGGCATAGAGGCCGCGCAGCTCATTCTTGTCGGAAAAGCCGATCGCGTGCACGACGAAGTCCAGCTTGCCCCAGCGCGCCTCGATATCGGCGAAGGCCGCATCCAGCTTGTCCATGTCCGACACGTCGCATTCGATCAGGAAATCGGACCCCAACTGCTCGGCCAGCGGCTTCACGCGCTTGGCCAGCGCATCGCCCTGATAGGCGAAGGCGAGTTCCGCGCCCTGGGCGTGCAATTGCTTGGCGATGCCCCAGGCCAGCGACTTGTCGTTGGCCAGGCCCATGATCAGCCCGCGCTTTCCTGTCATCAAGCCTGTCATATCGTCGTTCCGTTCCCTTTGTCCTGCATGTCGGCTGCTGCTTCCTCTTCGGGGAATTCCGCCAGCGCCGCGTTCAATTCCGCGCCAATTACCACGCCAAGCCCAACGAGAAAGAAAAAAATGAGGGTGATCATCACACCCGCCAAACTGCCATAGGTGCGACCATAGCCGCCCAGCAGCGATAAAGTCGGCGGCAACAGCATCGTCGTGCCATACCACCAGAGCGATGTCGCCACCGCCCCTGGCCATTTGGGAAAACGGCGCGACTTGTACGCGGTGGGCGTCAGCGCCACGAACAGCGACCACAGCGCAATGCAGGTAATCCCCATCGGCACCAGCTTCGCCGAAGCGACCAGCCCGATCGCCTCATCCGCCCAGGGCAGTATCTGGTGCAGGAACTGATCGACGCCGGTAATCGCCACCTGCAAGGAAAAGGCGAACATCACCGCAAAGACGCTGGCCAGCGTGATGCCGATCGCGCCCAGCCGATAGCGCCAGAAAGGCTTGGTGCTCTTCGTGCCATAAGCGCGCCGCAGGATATCCCGGATCGTCTCAATGAGGCTGCCCACCGTCCACAGGCCGACAAGACCGCCGAGCCAGAGCAACGGCCCGGTGCGCGCGGTCAGCACTTCATTGATCGGCTGGCGCACCACATCGGCCACCCCGCGCGGAACGGTATAGAGAAAGGCGTTGACCGCCTGCACCCCATCCTGCGTGCGGCCAAAGATGCTCGCCACCGCCGCCGCGACGATGAAGAAGGGAAACAGGGTCATCAGCGACAGATAGGCAAGGTTGCCCGCATGGATGAAACCGTCGCTATATGTGCCCACGGCCACGCGCTTCGCCACTTCAAAGACATGCGACCCCGGCCGCACCCGATCCATCTGGCGATGGAAATGCTCGCGCGCCTCCTGCGCCATCTGGCGGCGCTGCTCGGGCGACAGGGGCGAAGGCATCGGCATTCGCGCCCTAACGCATCAGACGCCCAGATGGGCGCGCACAGCCCGCTGGTCCTGCCATTCTTCCACCAGCGCGCGGATGGCTGGATCGTCGGCCGGCACGTCGATCTGCAGCGTAACGAGCTGATCGCCGCGCTGCCCGTCCTTGCCGGTAAAGCCCTTGCCGCGCAGACGCAGCGTCTTGCCCGACGTCGCGCCGGCCGTGATGCCCAGCATCACCGGGCCATCAACGGTCGGCACCTTGACCTTGCCGCCCTTCACCGCCTCGTCCAGCGTGATCGGCAGGTCGAGCAGCACATTGTCGCCATCCCGCTTGAAGAAAGGATGCGCCCTGACCTCTATGGTGACGATCGCGTCGCCCGCGCCGCCCGGCCCCGCCTGCCCCTTGCCCGTCAGGCGCATCTGCGTCCCGCTCTCCACCCCGGCGGGAAGTTTCAGGTCGATCGTCTTGCCATCCTGCAGGGTGATGCGCTGGGGCGCCAGCACCGCCGCGTCGACAAATTGCACCGCCAGTCGATAGGTGACGTTCGCGCCCTTTTGCGGCGGCGCCTGCCGGCCGAAGCCGCCAAAGCCCCCGCCGCCGCCCGCGCGCCGCCCGGCGCCGCCGAACAGCCCTTCGAAAATATCGCCGAAATCCGCGCCGCCGCTATCGAAACCGCCGCCGGGCTGGCCGCGAAAGCCGCCGCCTCCCCCGCCGCCGCCAAAGCCGAAGGGCGCCGTCGGATTGCCGTCGCCGTCAATTTCGCCCCGGTCGAACCGCGCGCGCTTGTCCTTGTCCGACAGCAGGTCATAGGCGTTGGTCGCGGCCGAGAATTTCTCCGCCGCCTTGGGATTATCCTTGTTCCGGTCGGGATGCAGCTCTTTGGCCAGCTTGCGATAGGCGGACTTGATCTCCGCTTCGCTGGCGTTGCGGGCTACGCCCAGAGTGGAATAAGGATCGGCCATTCGTCTACCTGTTGCACAAAAGCATCACTTGTGGACTATGTGGACGATGCGGAGCGGACATTCAAGACGCAGATGCCATCGGGCTTCCCCGTATCGACACGCCTGCCCCCTGCGCCTAAAGAACGGGCATGACCGATCCCTTCGCCCTTTTCGACGAATGGTACGCGCAGGCGCGCGAAACCGAACTGAATGATAGCAACGCCATGGCGCTGGCTACGGCCGATGCGCAGGGCCGTCCATCGGTGCGCATGGTACTGCTCAAGGGCCATGGACCCGATGGTTTCATCTTCTACACCAATTTCGAAGGGCGCAAGGCGGGCGAGTTACTGGCCAATCCGCATGCCGCTCTGCTGTTCCACTGGAAATCGCTACGGCGTCAAATCCGCATCGAGGGGGCTGTCGGCCCGGTGGATGACGCCACCGCAGACGCCTATTTCGCGACGCGCAGCCGCGACAGCCAGCTAGGCGCCTGGGCGTCGGACCAGTCGCGGCCATTGCCCGACCGGCAGACTTTCATGGACCGTTTCGATGCGGTCAGCGACCGTTTTGCAGGCGGCCCGGTGCCACGCCCGCCCCATTGGTCGGGTTTCCGCCTCACGCCCGATCGGATCGAATTCTGGCAGGATCGGGAACATCGGCTGCATGAACGCCGCCTGTTCGAACGCACGCCCAATGGCTGGGCCGAAGGTCTGCTCTACCCCTGAATATTGCCGTTAACGCCGGCACAGTCGCAAAAAATGGCAGGCGGAAACACGGCCCTGCTTCGTCTTCCCAGATGAGGCTTGGGTCGCGCGCCGATTGCGGGGGACCCGGCCGCCTGTTAGGTGTCAGCCTGACAGACGTACAATAGGTGGGGGCTTGCCGTGCGCAGCCCATGAGGAATTTGATGCGAAACAGACTGACGGCCTTCATCCTCATCGGCATGGTGCTGGGGGTGCTCACGGGCTTCGTGGCCAATCAGATGGTCGGTGGCGACGCTACGCTGGCAAAGGATGTGGCGGGCTATTTCCACCTGCTGGCGGACATTTTCCTTCACCTTATCAAGATGATCATCGCCCCGCTGGTGTTTTCGACGCTGGTGGCCGGTATCGCCCATATGGGCGACAGCGCGGCGCTGGGGCGGATCGGCGGGCGCGCGCTCGCCTGGTTCATCATCGCCAGCCTGATCTCGCTGACGCTGGGCCTGATCTTCGTCAATTTCTTTGAACCCGGCGCTGGCCTCAACCTCGTCCGGTCAGGCGCGGATTCGGGCGTCAGCACCGAAGGGCTTAATTTCCGCGACTTCATCCTGCATGTCTTCCCGACATCGATGATCGGCGCGATGGCGGATAACCAGATCCTCCAGATCGTCGTCTTCTCGCTGTTCGTCGGCGTCGCGCTGACCGCTATCGGCGACAAGGGCAAGCCGATCATCACCGTCATCGAATCGATGGTCGAACTGATGCTGCAGGTGACGGGGTACGTCATGCGCGTCGCCCCCTTCGCGGTGTTCGGCGCGCTTGCCTCTTCCGTGACGGTGCAGGGGCTGGGCGTGCTCAAGACATATGGCGCGCTGGTCGGCGAATTTTACATCGCCCTCTTCTGCCTGTGGCTGCTGTTGTTCGGCGCGGGCGCCATCTTCCTGGGCAAGCGGATGGTGAAGCTGATCCGCTATGTGCGCGAACCGCTGCTGATCGCTTTCTCGACCGCCTCGTCGGAAGCCGCCTATCCCAAGATGCTGGAACAGCTCGACCGGTTCGGCATTCCGCGCCGCATCTACAGCTTCGTGCTGCCGCTCGGCTACAGCTTCAACCTCGACGGGTCGATGATGTATTCGACCTTCGCCACCATCTTCATCGCGCAAGCCTATGGCATCGACCTGCCGATCGCGACGCAGATCACGATCCTGCTGGTGCTGATGGTGACGAGCAAGGGCATCGCCGCCGTGCCGCGCGCATCGCTGGTCGTCGTCGCCGCGACACTGGGCCAGTTCGACCTGCCGGTCGAGGGCGTGGCCTTCATCCTGGCGGTCGATCATTTCATGGACATGGGCCGCACCGCGACCAACGTGCTGGGCAACGCCATCGCCACATCGGTCATCACCAAATGGGAAGGCATGCTGGAGGTCGAGGAGGATATCGACGTCCCCCATCCCAAGGCGCCGTCCCATACCGCCGCGCATGGCCGCGCCGGGCTGGAGCTGGCGTCCGACATGGTGGACGAAAATCGGAAAGGCTGACGACCGGCCCCTTCCCGGAAAGGAAAAGAGCCTCCGTTCCCATCGAACGGAGGCTCTTTTCCTTTCACCATAGCACACCACGGACCGGCTTGGCCGGTTCGGGCGCAGGATCGCCGATCGATTGCAGCAGGTCGATCTCGATCGTGCGGCACATGGCGGTCAGCGGCACATCATGCACGCTGTCGGCAAAAGGATCGGTCAGGTCGTCGCCGATGCGCAGCACCGCCATGAACATCAGGCCCGCGACCGTCGACCCCAATGGCGTCGCAAAACCCAACGATTCCACCAGCCCGATCGGCAGCAGGATGCAGAACAAATGGGTGAAGGCCGTCGGGATGAAGCGATATTGGAAAGGCAGCGGCGTATTCTTCAGCCGTTCCATGCCACCCTGCGCATTGGCGATGTCGACCAGCACGCGCTCCATCTGGGCCTGCTGGATAGTGTCGATCCAGCCTTCCTGCCGTGCCATATCGATCCGCCGGCCGGTGCTGTCGAGCAGACCGTTGGCCGGGTTGGACCGGGCCAGCGCATGGGTCTTGTCCCGTTCCAGCAGGAATTTCGTAACCTGATCGTCGATCGGCTGACGGCGCAGTTGATATCGCAGCGCGTTCACATAGGCGATCTGGCGCTTGACGATTTCGCGCTTCATATCCCTGGCCTGAGGATCGGGCAGGAAATTGCGCGTGGCGCGCGACAGGCTGCGCGACGCATTGATCATCGCTCCCCATAAGGTCCGCGCTTCCCACCAGCGCTGATAGGCGCTGTTGGACCGAAACCCCAGAAACAGCGCCAGCGCAGAACCGAAGATGGTCAGCGGCAGCGAGGGCGCTTTGAAAGGCAAAACATAATAGGCAATCGTCACCGCGCAATCCCAGACGAACAGGGCTGTCAGCGGCTTCCATATTTCGGATGCGATCCGGCGCATGCTGGGAACGGCATCAACGATCATGCAAAACTCCTGATGAATGAACCGGGGCAACGCCTAAAGGCCCGGCAATGCTCCCTTGATGCCATAGCGAAACGAAATATTGCAGCGCACGCAACCTGGGCGCTGGTGGCTCGTTGACAAAAAGTTCAGCCGGAGACGCCCATGACCGACGATCAACCCCAAGATGGTGAGAAGAAGGCGGCGCTCTCGCTTCAGTGGCAGATGCTGGCGGGTTTCCTGACCGGACTGATCGTGGGTCTGATCGTCTACATGACCGCGCCCGACGCCCGCTGGGTCGACGCCATCACCACCTATGTCACCGGACCGATCGGACAGATTTTCCTGCGACTGCTGTTCATGCTGGTCATTCCGCTGCTGGTGTCGGCGCTGATCGTGGGCATCGCGGAAATGGGCGAATTGCGCTCGCTGCGCCGCGTGGGCGTGCGCACGCTCATCTACACGCTGATCGTGTCGGGCATCGCTGTGGCGGTCAGCCTGTTGCTGGTGAACATGCTGCAGCCCGGCGGCGGCGTCGATCCCGCGCAGGCGCAGGCGCTGCTGGCCGACGCCGGTCAGGGCGCGAAGGCGATCCTCGAGCGCGGCGGCGAAACGCCGTCGGGTATGGAGGCGCTGCTGAACATCATTCCGCAGAACATCGTCCGCGCCATGGCCGACAATGACATATTGGCGGTGATGGTCTTCGCCCTCTTCTTCGGCATCGGCCTCGTGCTGGTGCAGACGAAGGAAACGCAATTGCTGCTGAGCGCGATGGAGGGCCTGTTCGAAGTGACGATGCGGCTGATGGGCATCGTCATCCGCATCGCGCCGGTCGCCATCGCCTGCTTCATGTTCAACCTGGCCGCGCATTTCGGCTGGGATCTGCTTCTTCGCCTGTCCGCCTATGTCGGCGTAGTGCTGCTGGCGCTCGGCCTCCAGATGTTCGGCGTCTATTCGCTGCTGATCGCCTTTCTGGCGCGACGGTCGCCGCTGCGCTTCTTCGCGGCCGTGCAGGAGGCGAGCGTCATGGCCTTCGCCACCGCCTCCTCCAACGCCACCCTGCCCACCGCCATTCGCGTGGCGGAGGATAATTTGCGCCTGCCCCGCCGCATCGCCCGCTTCGTCCTGACGATCGGCGCGACCGCCAACCAGAATGGCACCGCGATGTTCGAAGGCATCACGGTCATCTTCCTCGCCCAATTTTTCGGCGTCGACCTGTCGCTTAGCCAGCAATTGATGGTGATGCTGGTGTGCATATTGGGCGGCGTCGGCACGGCGGGCGTGCCGGCCGGATCGCTGCCGGTGGTGGCGATGATCCTGGGCATGGTCGGCGTGCCGCCCGAAGGCATCGGACTGGTGCTGGGCGTCGACCGCTTCCTCGACATGTGCCGCACTGCGCTCAACGTGACGGGCGATCTGGTGGCGGCCACAGTCATATCGGCGGGCGAGGATGACGGGCGGCAGGCTGCCCGGGCATGATGGCGCGGATCGCCGCCGCCATCGTCGCGCTAACCGCGCTGACGGGCCTGATCATCCAGTTTCGTGTGACCCACGGGCAAACCGGATCGGTCAGCGCGACGCTGTGGATATTGGTCCGCTTCTTCACCATCCTCACCAACATGGTGGTGGCGCTGACCTTAATGGCGCTGGCGGCCGGACAACGGGTGACGCCGCGCTGGACCGGCGGGATAATATTGGCGATCCTGCTGGTCGGCATCGTGGCGGCAACGCTGCTGCGGGGCCTGCTACACCTCGACGGCACAGCCCTGCTGGCCGACACGCTACTGCACAAGGCCACACCGCTGCTGACGCTGTGCTGGTGGCTGGGGTTCGCACATAAAGGCCGCCTGCGCCGGTCCGATCCCTGGATATGGACGTTGTTTCCTGCGCTCTACCTGCCCTATGCCCTGCTGCGCGGTGTGATGGAGGGCATCTATGCCTATCCCTTCATCAACGTCGCAAAGCTGGGCATAGGGCAGGTGCTGGCGAACGCCCTGATGATCGCCATTGCCTTCGTGATCGCGGGCCATGCTTTGGTCTGGATCGACCGACAGCTTAGCGCGCGGCCTTCGCGGCTTCGCCCCACCAGATAAGGCTCTTTGCAAAGCCGGCGAAACCGCGCTCCAGCGCTGCGCCGCCCTCCCCCTGCGGCTGCGCCTGTTCGTCCAGCGTTTGCCCGATCTGGCCCACGCTCAACCGCTCCGGCACGATGGCCATGCCCATGGCCGACAGCGTCACCGTCCAGTCGGCATGGCTGTTCACCCCGGCAAAGCGCCCCGCCGAATAGCTGGCGATGGCGGCCGGGCGGCGGTCAAATTCCTTGAGATAATGATCGACCAGATTTTTAAGGCCCGGCTGCATGCCCCGATTATATTCGCCCGCGACAAAGACGAAGGCATCGGCGGCGGACAGGCGATCGGCCAGTTGCGCCATGGCGGCAGGGGCCTGGCCGGCGGGATAGTCGCTATAACGCAAATCCAGCATGGGCAGGTCAACCGCCTTGGCGTCGACCAACTGCGCCTTGTGTCCCAGCCTTTCAAAACCCCGGATCAGATAGTCGGCCAGACGGATGCCCAGCCGGCCGCGCCGATAGGAGCCGTAGAGGACGAGAATATCGAGCGCCATGCCAAGCCTTCCCTGATGTGGTGGGAAGGCTTGTCGCATCGGCGCCTGGAAACGTCCACTCTTACCGCAGCTTGGCGATATTCAGCCCGTCCTGCTTGGCGCGGGCCTTGGTCGATTCCTCGCTGCGGGTCAGCGCCTTGGCGATCGCCTTCAGCGCCATGCCCTTCTTGGCCAGCGTGTGCAGCTTCTGGATCTCCTCCTGAGTCCAGGGCTGCTTGTGCCGTTCGAAACGATCACCCGCCATAACTTTTCCTTTGTCGTCGCACCGGCCCTCTCCCCCACCCGAGCACCCAACGGCAGTATCATATGGGTGGTCGGGTGGGGGAGAGGGCCGGTGCCGATCTGTTTCAGCTCAGCTGAAACCCAAAAACATCAATCCGCAAACGGATCGCGGACGAGGATCGTGTCGTCGCGTTCCGGGGAAGTGGAAACCAGTGTGACCGGGCAACCGATCAGCTCTTCGATGCGGCGGATATATTTGATCGCCTGCGCCGGCAGTTCGGCCCAGCTGCGCGCGCCGGCGGTGGTTTCGCTCCAGCCGCCAATGCTTTCGTAAATAGGCTCGGCCTTGGCCTGATCCTGCGCATGGGCGGGCAGATAATCGAACGTCTGGTCGCCAATCTTGTAACCGACGCAGATTTGCAGTTCCTCAAAGCCGTCCAGCACGTCCAGCTTGGTCAGCGCAATGCCGGTCACGCCCGACACGGCGACCGACTGGCGCACCAGCACCGCGTCGAACCAGCCGCAGCGGCGCTTGCGGCCGGTGACGGTGCCAAATTCATGGCCCCGCTCGCCCAGACGCTGGCCGACGTCATTTTCCTGCTCGGTCGGGAACGGGCCGGAGCCGACGCGCGTGGTGTACGCCTTGACGATGCCCAGCACGAAGCCCGCGCCATTGGGACCAAGGCCGGTGCCGCTCGCCGCCGTGCCCGCCACCGTGTTGGAGGAGGTGACGAAGGGATAGGTGCCATGGTCAATGTCGAGCAATGTGCCCTGCGCGCCTTCGAACAGGATGCGCTTACCCTCGGCCTTCGCCTTGTTGAGCGTCAGCCAGACAGGCTTGACGAAAGGCAGGATGAACTCGGCGATCTCGGTCAGGTCCGCCATCAACTGGGCGCGGTCGATCGGCGCTTCGCCAAAGCCAGCGCGCAGCGCGTCATGATGCGCGGTCAGGCGATCGATCTGCAGGTCGAGGTCGTCCAGATGGGCCAGATCGCAGACGCGGATGGCGCGGCGACCGACCTTGTCTTCATAGGCTGGCCCGATGCCGCGGCGGGTGGTGCCGATCTTGCCGGCGCCCGACGCATCTTCGCGCAGACCGTCCAAGTCGCGGTGGAAGGGCAGGATCAACGGGCAGGTTTCGGCGATCTGGAGGTTTGCCGGCGTGATTTCGACGCCCTGCCCCTTCAGCTTGGCCACTTCATCGCGGAAATGCCAAGGGTCCAGCACCACGCCATTGCCGATGACGCTCAGCGTGCCGCGCACGATGCCCGACGGCAGCAGAGACAGCTTATAGACCTTCTCGCCAACGACCAGCGTGTGGCCGGCATTATGGCCGCCCTGAAAACGGGCGACGACATCGGCGCGTTCCGACAGCCAGTCGACGATCTTGCCTTTGCCTTCGTCGCCCCACTGAGCGCCGATCACGGTTACATTTGCCATGGATACAGTCCTCCGCCCGCCGCGCGGACCGGCCATGCCCTTCGACGGGACTCGGCATGCCGGTGGGATAGAGCGGGCGCCGCAGCACCCTATGCGGGGCGCGCGTTACCCGCGTGGGCGCGGCGCGTCAAGGCGAGAGGGCCATTACACTTTGATACAGCATAGCGGGTTTACGACGGCGTGCAGCCAAAGGATCATGGACGCCGGGCGGGACATGAGGAAGAGCATGATGCACAAAGGATTTGCCCTGCTGCTAATCCCCGCCCTGCTGACGGCGGGCGTGGCCGACGCGCAGACGCTGCGCGAACGCTGGCGCGCGCGCATGGCGCAGGGGCAGCAGCCTGCGACCGGCGGGCAGGCCATGGCCTATGGGAATGACACGCTCCAGACGCTCGACTATTGGCCCGGCACGGGCGCAAAACCGCCGCTGATCCTCTTCGTCCATGGCGGCGGCTGGAAGCGCGGCGACAAGGACAATGCGACCGGCGCGACGAAGGTCGATCATTATACCGGCCTTGGCTATGCTTTCGCATCCATCAACTACCGGCTGGTGCCCGACGCCACGGTCGAAGAGCAGGCGCAGGATGTGGCGGACGCAGTCGCCTTCCTGCGCAGCAAGGCCGGCACGCTGGGTTTCGATCCCGACCGGATCGTGCTGATGGGCCATAGCGCGGGCGCGCATCTCGTCGCGCTGGTCGGCACCGACATGCGCTATTTCGCGAAAGCCGGATTGCAACCCGACGCGGTAAAGGGCGTCATCCCGCTAGACGGCGCAGCCTATGACGTCCCGAAACAGATGGCGCAGGGCGGCCGCGTCATGGCCGACACCTATGAACAAGCCTTCGGCGCCGATCCGGCCCGGCAAAAGGCGCTCTCGCCGACGCTACATGCGGTCAGGCCCAACGCCCCCGCCTTCCTGATCCTGCATGTCGACCGGACGGACGGAACCGCTCAGTCCAATGCACTCGCCGCCGCCCTCAAACAAGCCGGCACTCCGGTCGAGGTCCATGCACTGGAAGGGCGCGGCCTGCGCGGTCATATGCAGATCAACCGGTCGATGGGCGATCCCGCCTATCCGGGAACCGCAATGGTCGACGCCTGGCTGAAAAGGCTGTTTGGCTAGCCCCCTCGCCATCAATCGCCGCGCACGTTATAAAAATCCATGGCGAAGGCAGATCAGATCGCAATCGGTTTGCGGATCATCATTGAGCAGCCGGTAATCGGCGTGCGCCACAGCTTGCAGGCGAAAGATGATCAGCCGCTCGATCCGAAAAGCTCGATCGATGGCGAAGCCCTGTCTTTCGACCTGCCGATCCGTGTCGCGCCCGGCCCGAAATTTTTCGGCGACCATGTGCGCCGCGAAGGGCCGATACGGCGCTTTATCTACATCCGCATCGGCCAGCTTGCCGGCGATCCGGGATCAGCTTGGTCGCGCCGGATGAAGATCGACATTCATGATCTGGACCCGACGCTGCTGGCGCAGGCGATCGACACACAGGGGATCATCGCGATAACCGTGAACGGCACCGGCAAGGATGGAACCCCGGCCTGCGCCACCCTATCGCCGATACGCCGCCAGCTGGCCGAACGCTGAAGCCGGATCAGTAAGCGCGCGGTTCCGCGCCATCCAGCCAGTGGGAACAGCGCTGGGCCGCGCCATCCTCGCCTTCGGACAAGGCGGCGACGCTGTGCCAGCCTTCTGCCCGCAGTGCGGCGGCGCGCGCAGCGTCATGACCGAGCGGCAGGAACAGGCGCTTGGGGCTTTCGCCGCCAAAGCCCGCATCAATCAGCGGATCGGGATAGAGCGAAAAGCCCATGGCCGGCTCATCCGCCCCGTCGGCCCGCGCAATAGCGTAGCTGCCACCACGGCCGATTTCGCCGATGAACCCTTCGGCGAAGATAGAAAAGCCGAACCAGTTCTGAAATTCGAAGCCATGGCGCTCGGTCGGATCGAGCGTCAGGGTGATGTCCCAGCCGATCGGCTTGGCGATGGCGCGCAGGCCCGCAATGCGGCTGTCGATCGCACCGCCGATACTGGCGCTGAACGCCTCCAGCCGCGCCATGGCCGCATGGAAGGGACCGGTCGCCTCAATGAGCGGCAGATAGGCGGCGGCGGCCGGGCTGATCGCCACCAGCGCGCCGGCATCCTTGGCGTCCAGTTCGGTGCGCACCGCCTCCACCTCATTGGCGGCCAGCGGCAGCGGCCCGGCGGCCAGCGCGTCGATCAAGTCCGGCAAGGTGAAGTCGATGGTGATGCCGGTGACGCCAGCGGCCTGCAGCGCCTCGATCGCGATATTGACGATCTCGACCGCCGCGGCGGCGCCGTCGCTGCCGATCAGCTCGGCGCCCAACTGCAATTTTTCACGTTCCGGGCGCAGCTGGCTCGCCTTCTGGCGGATCACAGGCCCGGCATAGGAGAGGCGCAGCGGACGTGGCGCGGCGCCCAGGCGCGTGGCGGCGATGCGGCCGACCTGCGCCGTCATGTCCGGGCGGAAGGCCAGCGTGCGCTGCGACACGGGATCGACGGCGCGGACCAGATCCTGCGCGCGCATCGATTTGAGGCGCTGGGTCAGCGTATCTTCAAACTCCGCGAGTGGCGGCATGACCCGTTCATAACCATGAGTCGCCACCGTATCCAGAACGCGGCGCGCCAGACGCGCAGAAGCTTCGGCCTGCGGCGGCAGGCGGTCGGATAATCCTTCGGGAAGAAGGCCGGGCGGGATCATGGTCATGGGACAGGCCCTTTAGCGGAATTTTGGGGTTAGACCATCCCAAACCCTCTCCCCGGCGGGGAGAGGGCTTTTACGTGCTTATGCGAAGCGCAGCAGCTTTACCGTCTTCACGCCGGTCAGGTTGCAGATTTCCCAGCGCAGCGGCTCCGCCACGGTGCCGTCGACCGACAGCAGCAGCACGGCTTCACCACCCTGATCGCGACGGCCCAGATGGAAGGTGCCGATATTGACCTGCGCCTCGCCCAGCGTCGAACCCAGACGACCGATGAAGCCCGGCGCGTCCTGATTGACGATATAGAGCATCTGACCGTCGAGATCGGCTTCCACCTTGATGCCGAACAGTTCGACCAGACGCGGCTGGGCATGGCCGAACAGCGTGCCGGCGACCGACTTGTCGCCGTTCGCGGTGCTGACGGTGACGCGGACCAGAGTCTGATAATCGCCTTCGCGATCATGGCGCACTTCGCGCACGTCAAGGCCGCGCTCCTTCGCCAGGAACGGCGCGTTGACCATGTTCACCGTGTCCGAATAGACGCGCATCAGGCCAGCGAGAACGGCGGCGGTGATCGGCTTCTGGTTCAGCTCGGCGGCATGACCTTCCACTTCCACGGCAACGCCGGTGATGGCGTCGCCTTCCAACTGGCCGACAAGGCTGCCCAGCTTTTCCGCCAGCGCCATATAGGGCTTGAGCTTGGGCGCTTCTTCAGCCGACAGCGACGGCACGTTCAGCGCATTGGTGATGCCGCCATCCAGCAGATAGTCGGACAGCTGATCGGCCACCTGAAGCGCGACATTGACCTGCGCTTCGTCGGTGGACGCGCCCAGATGCGGGGTGCAGATGAAGTTCGGCGTACCGAACAGCGGCGATTCCTTGGCCGGCTCGGTCTGGAACACGTCGAGCGCAGCGCCCGCTACCTGACCCGAATCCAGCGCTTCCTTCAGCGCTGCTTCATCGATCAGTCCGCCACGCGCACAGTTGACGATGCGCACGCCCTTCTTGGTCTTGGCCAGATTTTCGCGGCTCAGGATGTTGCGGGTCTGGTCGGTCAGCGGCGTGTGCAGCGTGATGAAGTCGGCCTTGGCCAGCAGCGTGTCGAGATCGGCCTTTTCCACGCCCATTTCGACAGCGCGTTCGGGCGTCAGGAACGGGTCGAAGGCGACGACCTTCATCTTCAGGCCCAGCGCGCGGCTGGCGACGATCGAACCGATATTGCCCGCGCCGATCAGGCCCAGCGTCTTGCCGGTGACTTCCACGCCCATGAAGCCATTCTTGGGCCACAGGCCCTGCTGCGTCTGGGCGTTGGCTTCGGGCAGCTGGCGGGCCAGCGCGAACATCAGCGCAATCGCATGTTCGGCGGTGGTGATGGAGTTGCCGAACGGCGTGTTCATCACGATCACGCCCTTGGAGCTGGCATAGGGGATGTCGACATTGTCGACGCCAATGCCTGCGCGGCCGATGACCTTCAGGTTGGTGGCGGCGTCCAGAATCGCCTTCGTCACCTTGGTCGAGCTGCGGATGGCCAGGCCATCATAGTCGCCGATGATCGCGATCAGTTCTTCGGGGGTCTTGCCGGTGATGACGTCGACTTCGACGCCGCGTTCCTTGAAGATCGCAGCGGCGCGGGGGTCCATCTTGTCGCTGATAAGTACCTTGGGCATGACGAATTGCCTTTCTGTGCAATTCGTCATCCTGACGAAAGTCAGGATCTCAGGCGGCCAGGCTGAACCTGGAGGCCCGAGATCCCAGCCTTCGCTGGGATGACGGGTATATAAAGGAAAGAAGTGAGTTAAGCGGCGGCCTTGACGGTCGCGTAAGCCCAGTCGAGCCAGCCCCCAAGCGCTTCGATATCCGCCGTCTCGACGGTCGCGCCGCACCAGATGCGCAGGCCCGCCGGAGCGTCGCGATAGCCCGCGACGTCATAGGCTGCACCTTCCTTTTCGAGGAGGGCGGCGAACGCCTTGATAAAGGCTTCGTCCGCACCCTCGACCGTCAGGCAGACGCTGGTGGTCGAACGCGATGCGGCGTCGGTCGCGAGATGGCCCAACCAATCCCGTTCCTCGACAATCTTGTTCAGCGCGGCGGCATTGGCGTTGCTGCGCGCGATCAGGCCATTGAGGCCGCCCAGCGACTTGCCCCATTCCAGCGCGAAGATCGCATCTTCCACCGCCAGCATGGACGGGGTGTTGATGGTTTCGCCCTTGAACACGCCTTCGGCCAGCTTGCCCTTCGCCATCAGGCGGAACACCTTGGGCAGCGGCCATGCGGGGGTGTGATTTTCCAGACGCTCGACCGCGCGGGGGCCAAGGATCAGCACGCCATGGCCGCCCTCGCCGCCCAGCACCTTCTGCCAGGAGAAGGTGGCGACGTCGATCTTGGTCCAGTCGATTTCGTAGGCGAAGACGGCGCTGGTCGCGTCGGCGAAGGTCAGCCCTTCGCGGTCGGCGGCGATCCAGTCCGCGTTTGGCACGCGCACGCCCGACGTCGTGCCGTTCCAGGTGAACAGAACGTCGTTCGAAAAGTCGACGGTCGACAGGTCGGGCAACTGGCCATAGTCGGCGCGGATCACGGTGGGATCGAGTTTCAGCTGCTTGGCGGCGTCCGTCACCCAACCTTCGCCAAAGCTTTCCCAGGCCAGCGTCGTGACCGGGCGAGCGCCCAGCATCGTCCACATCGCCATTTCAAAGGCGCCGGTGTCCGAACCCGGCACGATGCCGATGCGGTGGGTGTCGGGCAGGTTCAGCAGCTCGCGCATCAGGTCGATGCAATAAGCGAGGCGGGTCTTGCCGATCTTGGCGCGGTGCGATCGGCCGAGCGATTCCGTGGCCAGCTTGGCGGCGTCCCAGCCCGGAGGCTTGGCGCAGGGACCGGAAGAGAAAAAGGGGCGGGCCGGACGGCTAGCAGGCTTTGCGACAGGCGCAATGGTGGCGTCAACGGCAGTCAAATCAGTCATGTAATGCGTCTCCTTACAGAGAGCACGCGCGGCGTTGGGACCGCGTGGCCCGTCGGCCGCACTAATGTCGCCGGCAAAAGAGTCAAGCCGAATGTGAAAATGCGACGAATGGTGGCGTTCGTTAACTTTCGTAAAGATTTGCGATGGTAAACATCCGATTCATGGAAGAGCGGGTGATAGAAACGGGGTTTCTGCGCGGCGCGGCCCTGGCCGTGCTAAGCGCAATGATGCTGAGCGCGTGCGGTGGCGATCTGGTCCCGCGCGGGCGGGTGGCGCAAGCGTCGAAGCCGGTACGCGCGCCAGCCCAACCGGCGATGGAAACGCGGCAATGTTTCGCGAAACTCGAATCGCAATCCGTTTCCTTCACCCCCCTGCCCGACCGGAATTTTGGGGGCGGGTGCAGCGCGATCGGCAGCGTCAAGCTGACCGATATCGGCGTGCCCACCAGCGGGGTTGGCGCGATGACCTGCAACCTCGCCGCCAATTTCGCCGCCTGGGCGCGCTATGGCGTGCAACCGGCCGCGCGGCTGATCCTGGGCGCGGAGATCGAAAAGATTGAGACGTTCGGCACCTATAATTGCCGGCCGATCGCGGGCAGCGGCAAATTGAGCGAACATGCGCACAGCAATGCGATCGATGTGTCCGCCTTTGTCCTGTCCGACGGGCGGCGCATCAGTATCCAGAAAGACTGGAACGGCGACAGGCAGACGCGGCAGTTTCTGGCCGCCATCCATGCCAGCGCCTGCAAACGGTTCAACACCGTGCTCAGCCCCAATTACAACGCCGCCCATCACGACCATTTTCATTTCGACATGGGCGGGCGGGGAGGCTTCTGCCGCTGAAGCGGGCATAGAGGTTTTGGCCGCTGAAGCGGCCGCGGCGACTTTCGCCGCCAAGCGAAATCGAAAGCGTGGCGGCTTTTGCCGCTGATCCCGCGCAATAATTGCATGGCTGCGCTGCTCCGCCCGTTCAGCCAGCCTTGCGAAACTTGGCGATCATGTCGGCGAAGGTCAGCCGGACGTCGATCCGCCGATAGACCCGGATGCGCCGCCCGGCGGAATGGTCCTGGTACAGCCCGTCGTCGGTAATGCGCGGGCATGGCGTGAGGACATAGTCGCTGGACGAAGGGTCGGGCTGAAACGAGGATTGCAACGCCGTCAATGTGACCAGCGGACTGTCCCCCATGATATAGGTTTCGCCCAATCCTGGCATCTTGCCATTTGATTTTCTGTCCAAAAGCGCCGGGATACGCATCACCCGTTCATTCAAATAAGCGCCCACCTTGCCTGCCGCCCCCACTTCGGCCAGTTCGGCGTTGCTGAAGAGCAGCTGGCGGTAGGCGTCACGCGGCACCTGCCAGATGTCGAAATCCGATTCGTTGAAGATGATCTGCGCAGCGATGGTATCGATCGTCAGATTATATTCGGCCGTTGCAGCCCCGGCAGCAGGCGTCGCAACGCCGGGATATTCGCCGCCGCCGATCCACACCAGAATCATGCGCGAAGCAATGCGCGGTTCGACCAGCCAGGCAAGCGCCAGCTCGGTCAGGCTCGCACCAGCGCAATAATAAAGCGGCATCGTGGTATCGCTGCGCATGGCTTCCCGCACAATGGCGGCGGTCGCCGCGCTCGGCTTCCATTGCGACCGGCCAGCGATGGCAGCTTCCGCTCCGGCAATGACGGTCGGACGCCGCGATAGCGCCAGCAGATCGAGCAGCGCGTTCGCTTCTCGCGCTCCTCCGGCGGCCACCTGCTTGTCCCCGATCCAGCTTTCATTGGGGTGCAAGTGCGATGAAATGACCAGCGGAATCTCGACCGAAGGGCTAAGCGCATGATGGGCGAGCTGAAACAACCCATCGGGATCGCCGCCGAAATCATTGTCGATGATCGTGCGCATCCGCACCGCCCCCGTGGCACGGGCTGCTCCAGCGAGCGGTAGGACAGCCGCTGCGCCCAACAGCCGGATCGCGTCGCGCTTGGAGAAATGGGTCGCCACGAGGATAGGGGCCTTTCTGCAAAGAGGATGATCGAAACACCGCCCCATATCGATTGCGCTAGATCATTTTAACAGGGAATAATGGGGCGAACCGCCCTTGGTTTTATGACCTGCGCGCACTAGGTTGGTGCGAATGACGAAAAAAGAGATTGAAGAACGCAAATTCCGCCCGGCCCGCGAAGAGGCCGATGACGCCGCCAAGCAGACCGGCACCCCACAAACCCGCAGTGAAGCCTACAAGCTGGCCTTTCAGGACGCCGAGTTTTTGCTGCGCGAGGATCTGCGCCCGGTCCGCTTTCAGCTGGAATTGCTCAAGCCCCAATTGCTGATGGACGAAGCGAAGATCGAATCGACCTTCGTCTTCTACGGTTCCGCCCGCATCCCCCAGCCCGATCAGGTCCAGGCGCGGATCGACGCCGCCACGACGCCCCAGCAAAAGCGGATCGCCGAAAATCTGGGCAAGAAAGCGGTCTATTATGAAGAAGCGCGCAAACTCGCCCGCATCGCCGCCCAATATCCGGTGAACGAGGCGGGATGCCGCCACTTCGTTGTCTGTTCGGGCGGCGGTCCTTCGATCATGGAGGCGGCCAATCGCGGCGCGCAGGATGTCGGCCAGACGACCATAGGCATGAACATCGTCCTGCCGCACGAGCAGGCGCCAAATCCTTTTGTCACCCCGGAACTCAGCTTCCAGTTCCATTATTTCGCGCTGCGCAAGATGCATTTCCTGCTCCGCGCCCGCGCGCTGGCGGTCTTCCCCGGCGGCTTCGGCACGTTTGATGAGATGTTCGAACTGCTCACCCTCATCCAGACCGGCAAGATGAAGCCGATCCCGATCCTGCTGTTCGGCAAGGATTTCTGGAACCGGGTGGTCGATTTCGAAGCGCTGGCCGATGAAGGCGTGATTGCGCCGAGCGACCTCAACCTCCTCACCTGGGTCGAAACCGCCGAAGATGCCTGGGCCGCGGTCCAGCGTTTCTATCAGGACAGCGAAGCGCCGGGCTGTTGATCCGCCGGACGGCTTCCGCGCGCTGTCCCCTTGCCCTCCCCGCCCCGGCAGACTAGGGCGCGGCCATGCGCGCGGATATGGCCCATATCGACAGCTGGATCTTCGATCTGGACAATACGCTCTATCCGGCGAAAGCGGACCTGTTCGCGCTGATCGACGTGAAGATGGGCGAATATATTCAGGGTCTGCTCGGCTGCGATCCGGTCATCGCCCGCCAGACCCAGAAGCGCTATTTCATGGAACATGGCACGACCCTGTCGGGGCTGATGCACCATCATGGGATAGAGCCGCGCGAATTTCTCGACTATGTCCATGACATTTCGATGGATCGGCTGACGGTCGACGCCGATCTCAACGCCTGCATCGCTGCGCTGCCCGGCCGCCGCCTGATCTTCACCAATGGCGACGCCGCTTATGCCGGGCGCGTGATCGACAGGCTGGGCCTGACCGGCGCGTTCGAACTGATCCACGACATCCACGCCTGCCAATATGTGCCAAAGCCCGATCCGTCGGGCTATACGGAACTGTGCCGCGTGCATGGCGTCGACCCGACCCGCGCCGCCTTTTTCGAGGATATGGCCCGCAATCTGAAGCCCGCCAAAGCGATCGGCATGACCACCATCTGGGTCAACAACGGCTCCGAAGCCGGCGATCACGGCCATCATCCCGATTTCATCGATTTCGAAACCGACCATCTGACGCCATTTCTGGCCGACATCATTGGGGACTGAACCATGAGCCAAGAGCTGATCACCACCATCGACGCCGCGTGGGAAGACCGCGCCAACGTCAACCTTCAGACGCAGGGCGACGTCCGTCAGGCGGTCGACACCGCGCTTGCCCTGCTCGACAGCGGCGAACTGCGCGTCGCGCAGCCGACGGAAAGCGGCTGGCAGGTCAATCAATGGGCCAAGAAGGCCGTGCTGCTCTCCTTCCGCCTGAACGACAACGCCATGATCGACAATGGCCCGGGCGCTGGCCACTGGTGGGACAAGGTGCCCAGCAAGTTCGCCGGCTGGGACGAGGCCGCCTTCCGCGCCGCCGGTTTCCGCGCCGTGCCGGGCAGCTTCGCCCGCGCCGGCGCGCATATCGCCAAGAATGTCATCCTGATGCCCAGCTTCGTCAACATCGGCGCCTTCGTCGATGAAGGCACGATGGTCGACACCTGGGTCACGGTCGGCAGCTGCGCCCAGATCGGCAAGAATGTCCATCTGTCGGGCGGCGTCGGCATTGGCGGCGTGCTGGAACCGCTGCAGGCCGATCCCGTCATCATCGAAGATGACTGCTTCATCGGCGCGCGTTCCGAAGTGGTGGAAGGCGTGCGCATCGGCAAGGGTTCGGTCCTGTCGATGGGCGTGTTCATCGGCATGTCGACCAAGATCATCGACCGCGCCACCGGCGAAGTCTTCATTGGCGAAGTCCCGCCCTATTCGGTCGTCGTGCCCGGCAGCCTGCCCGGCAAGCCTCTGCCCGACGGCACGCCCGGTCCCAGCCTCTATTGCGCCGTGATCGTCAAGCGCGTTGACGCCCAGACCCGGTCGAAGACGGCCATCAACGAACTGCTGCGCGACTAAATTCTGCTTCGGGCGGCGCGACCATGCGCCGCCCCTATGCCTGAGACGGCATCGCCGTGACGGCAGCGTCTACAGCTGCATGACAGGCTCCTATAGTCGCCTCCTTATCGTCGATAAGGACCCCGCCCTGCCGGCCAATCTGGCGGATGAATTCGCCCCCTATGGTTTCAGACTCGACGCCGCGACGAGCGCCGGCCAGATGCGTGATCGGCTGGCGGGGCAGGATTATGCGCTGGTGATCCTCGACATAATGAGCGTGCCGGGCGAAGCGCCGGCCGTGCTGCGCGATCTGGCGATCGAGCGCCGCCTGCCGGTGATCGTCCATTCGACCGCCTGCACCGACGGGGAGCGGATCGCCGCGCTGGAAATGGGGGCGGAAGATTGCCTGTGCAAACCCGCCAATCCGCGCGAATTGCTCGCCCGCATCCGCACCGCCCTGCGCAGCCGCACGCCGATGACCATGTCCTGTGACGCTGCGAATGGCTGCTCCATTGCCTCCTTCGAAGGCTGGCGCGTCGATCTGACCACCGGACAGCTTTTTACGCCGATCGGCGCGCCGGTGGCCCTGTCCGATGGCGAATTTCAGCTGCTGCGCGTCTTCATTCAGCATCCGCGCAAGGTGCTGGATCGCGGACAGTTGCTCGATCAGGTCTATGGTGCTACCAGCGACCATGTCGATCGGTCGATCGACGTCCAGCTATGCCGGCTGCGCCGCAAGCTGTCAGCGAACGGCCTCAAAGGCCCGGTCATCCGCACCATCCGCAACGAAGGCTATATGTTCGTCCACCCCGTCACCAATTGACGGCTTATTCCAAAGCCAGCAGCGCGAAGGTGGCGAGCCAATGTTCGCCCATATAGTCGCCCGCGACATGGGGCAGGCTGGCTTCGATATGCACGCGCGCGGCATCACGCGCCAGGGCGCTGACCGGATCGGCCGGTCCCAGCACGGCGGCGATCCCGCGCCAGCACCAGGCGCGGCTGAGGTTGAGGCCGTCGAGATGCGCGATCTTGCCGTCGCTACGATCCGACACGGTGGCCGGCGTAAACAAGGTTTCCGGACGCCCCTGCTCCAGATCCGGCAGGAAGCCATGGAACCAGTCGGCGAAATCCGGCGCTGGCAGCAGCCGGCTCATCAACAGCGCCTCGGTCAGCGCCGAAGATAGAAACTCGTCGCCGCCCGGCTCCCACGCCTGACAGCCCCGGTCCTCCCCAAACCAGCCGATCGCCCGGTCGCGGATCAACGCCACCAGCGCCGGATCATGATCGTCCGCCCAGCGCAGCGCCAATGTCAACGCAAAGGCGATGTTGAAATGGGTGCCGACGCGCAGCGGATAGGTCAGCTTGGGCAGGAAGGCGTGGAAGCGCGCGGCGAACGCCCGCGCCAGCGGCGCCAGAGCATCGGCCCAGGGCGCGTCATGCTGCGCCAGTTCGCGATGCAGCGCCAGCAGCCAGGCCCAACCATAGGGCCGCTCAAACCCTGCGCTGAGTGGCCGATCGAGATAGGCGAGTTCGCCCGCCACCTTCTCCGGCGTCAGCATCGCGTCCGCGCGCTGGCGGATTTCCGCCGCTGCCGCAATGTCGGGATAAAGACGCATCAGCCGCATCACCTGCCACCAGCCATGGACGCAGCTATGCCAGTCGAAACTGCCGTGAAAGATCGGGTGATGTTCGGCCGGCTCCCGCGCATCGTCCGGCCCGGCCCAGACCAGATCCATCTTGAAGGGATAGCGCCGCCCCAGATGCGACAGGGTCAGCGCCGCGAACCGCCCGGCAATGTCATGGGTCAACAGGGTCATGGGAAGGCCAGCCAATAGATGAGGAGGATGTTGACGATCAGCAGCGGGACGGCGGTGCCGACCTGTCGCTTGATCACGCCATGCTTGTCCTTGAGTTCCAGCAGCGCGGCGGGGACCAGGTTGAAGTTGGCCGCCATCGGCGTCATCAGCGTGCCGCAAAAGCCCGCGAGCATGCCAATCGCGCAGATGATCGCCGGATCGCCATGATAGGTGCGGACCAGCAACGGAATACCGATCGCGGCGGTCATCACCGGGAAGGCGGCAAAGGCGTTGCCCATGATCATGGTGAACAGCGCCATGCCCAGCCCATAGGCGATGACCGCGCCCAGCAGGCTGCCGTTCGGGATCGCCTGTTGCACGATGCCGCCCACGACATCGCCCACCCCCGCCAGCGCGAACACCGCGCCCAGACTGGCCAGCATCTGCGGCAGGATCGCCGCCCAGCCGACGCAGTCCATCAACCGCCGCCCCTGTTGCAACGGCACCAGCGCCCCGGCACGCAGCCACAGGCACCCGGCCAGCAGGGCGATCAGCACGCCCAGCGCCAGCGCGATCAAGGTCGCCTGTTTCCCGTCAATCCATACAGGCATCTGCTTGAACAACAATGTGCCCGCCAGCGCCGTCGCCGGGATGATCAGGGCGATGACGAACAGCCTGTTGCCAAAGCGTTCGGCGCGCGCCTGCCTGTGTTCGGGCGGCACGCCACCCTCGCCCCGGCTCAACCGGCCAACCGATCCTAATCCAACCAGCCCCAGCACGAGGATGCCATTACCCAGATCGCCCAACCAGTCGCCCGCCCACATGGACAGCGCCAGCAGCGCCCAGAAGGCGGCATTGAGCGGTCGTTCCCGCATGCCCAGCAGCGCATAGGCAGCGAAGACCGCGCCGGCCAATGCATAGACCCACTGCAATGTGATCATCGGCGGAGCCTGCGATCCAGCCGCCACAAGCGGAAGCCATGGATCAGGAAGGCGGCGACTGCGGTCGGGATCGCCCAGACCGACAGCTGCAGCGGCTCAAGGACGACGCCATATTGCTCCAGCAACCCCTTGATCAGCAGGATCGATCCGATGGCGAGGAAGATATCCTCGCCAAAGAAAAGCCCGATATTGTCGGTCGCCGCCGCCATCGCCCGGATTTCCTCGCGCGTTGCATCGTTCAGATCGCCCGCCTGCGCCTCTGCGGCGGCCTCCGCGATCGGCGCGACCAGCGGGCGCACCGTCTGCGGATGGCCCGCAACCGATGTCAGGCCCACCGCCGCCAGTCCCTGTCGCAGCAGCAGATACAGGGTCAGGAAGCGCCCGGCGGTCGCCCCGCGCATCTTGCCGATCAGGCCGCGCGCCCGCTCCTGCAGGCCATTGGCTTCAAGCAGGCCAACGACCGGCAGCACGATCCAGATGATCGAAACATAGCGCGCGTCGTTGAACGCCTTGCCCAGCGCCGACAATATCGCCAGCGGATCGATCCCGGCGGCAAGGCCGGTGACGATGGCCGATGCCAGGATCACCAGCAGCGGGTGAAAGCGCAGCAGGAAACCCGCGACGATGATCACGATGCCCAGCAGCACCATCGCGTTACAGCCCCGCTTCGATCGCGAGGCGAATCGCCTCCGCCGCGGTGCGCACATCCAGCGCGCGCAGCATCGCGGCGCGATGCATCTTCACCGTTCGCTCGGTCAGGCCCAGGTCGAAGGCGATCTGCTTGTTCAGCCGCCCCTCCGCCATCGCGATCAGCACGGTGCGCTGACGATCGGTCAGCGCCGCGATCCGGTCGCGCGCATCATCGGTCCGCCCATCCTGCACCGCAACCTGCGAGCCCAGAAAATAATCGACGCTGCCGTCCGCCGCAAAGATCGGCGCGATCATCACCGCATTGCGGAAAGCCGTGCCATCCTTGCGGAAATTACGCAGTTCGACCAGCACCGGCCGTTCGTCGCGCAATCCTGCCCGGATCAGATGGGTCGCCGCGCATTCCGCGTCACCGCCCGCCAGAAAACGACAATTGCGCCCGATAATCTCGTCACGGGCATAGCCGGTCAGCGCGATGAAGGCGTCATTGCATTCCACGATTGGATTGTCGGGCAGGCGCGGATTGGTGATGACCGCCGCCATGGCGCTTCCGGCGATCATTTCGGACAGGGACATGGACAAGGGCACCGGATAACGAAAAAGGGCGCTGCGGACGCAGCGCCCTTCATCATGTTGCCCAATCTGGACGTCAGCCGCAAGCGGCTGAAATCAACCCGGGAAGTTGCCGGCGAAGGCAAAGTCCTCGATCGGCTTGCGATCGCTGGGGAATTCGCGCGCCTGCAGGGCTTCGGGCAACACTGCCTTGTCACCCTGCTTGCCGATCGCGACCGCCGCCTCGATGCGGAAGCGGTCGGGCACGCCCAGTTCGGCGCGCGCCTTGTCGAAATCGACGCCGGTCATGCCATGGGTATGATAACCCAGCCGCGTCGCCTGCAACGCCAGCAAAGCCCAGGCCGCGCCCGCATCGAAACTGTGGCTGTGCGACGGCTTATAATCTTCCGATCCCGGCGCGGCCATCAGCGTGTCGGACAGGATGAAGACGATCGCGCCGGAATGCTGCACCCAGCTCTGGTTGAAGGGCAGCAACACTTCCAGAAAACGCTGCCAGTCGGCGCTGTCGCGATGGGCGTAGAGAAAACGCCAGGGCTGGTAATTAAACGCGGACGGCGCCCAGCGGGCCGCGTCGAAAATCGTGTCGAGATCAGCCTGCGGGATGGCCGAACCATCAAAGGCGCGGGGCGACCAACGATCGAGGAACAGGGTGTCGACAGCGCGCGTGACGGCGCGGGGATTGGTGGCCATGCTTTCTCCTGAAAGGCTGTTGCGACGGTAAGCCTGCCCCATCTAGACGCTTTACCGCAAATGCGAAGTGGTCAGCCGATGCTTTCGCACAAAGCGGCTTGCGAAACAGGCTCTTCGCGCGCTGCGGTCAGGGCGTCGGCATCGCGCTCCAGCAGCACGATGGCAGGCTCGCGCAGCAACGCCTGCGACAGACGGGCGCGCCAGCGGGCAAAAAGCCCATCCTGTTCAAAATCGTTCTGCATATGTCCTCTCGACCGATTCGCACGGCTTATCTACCGATACTATAGAGTATCGGCGCGCAAGCAATGCTGGCGTTTCGGACAGAAAAGCTATCGGGGGATCAGACGGGCACGCACGCCTTGCGATCCGCCTTTCGCCGGTCGCACGCCATCAGGTGGCAGGCCGCATCTGGCTCGCCCCGTCCCGGCTCCCTGGGCTTGCCAGGCGGGGTCCAGCCCGGCGGCGGCGAGCCGCAAAATCCCGCCTGCATCGCCCCCGGCGTTGCTACCGCGGCATGCGGCGCGATGGCGGCAGCAACCAGCCCCAGCAGCATCAGACCGCTACACCGCATGGCTGAACCGTTGTTCGACCGGTTGCAGATAGGCGTCGAAACAGGCGGCGATGGCGCGGGCATAGGGCAAAGCCTGCGGCGTCAGCGCCACCCGGCCGGGGCTTACCCGCAACAGCCCCAGCGCCTCGAACCGCGCCAGGTCGGGCATGACCATGCCTTCGCCCGGTTGCGCCTCGCCCCGACACAGCAGCGCCTCTATCACCCGCCCGCGCCGGCGATCGTCGGCCGTGCGCAGCGTGCCGCGCACGGCGCTCAACTGGCCACCGTCGATCCGCTCGCGCCATGGCCCCGCGCGCTTTTCATTCTGGACGATCAGATCGGGAAACTGGCTGATCGCGCTCGCGCCAAAGCCCAGCAGCACATCGGCCGGATCATCGGTGAAACCCTGGAAATTGCGCCGCAACTGCCCCTGTCGCGCGGCAATCGCCAGCCCGTCGCCGGGCAGCGCGAAATGATCGAAGCCGATCGCGTCATAGCCCGCCGCCCGCAATCTTTCATGCCCCGCCGCCGCCATGGCGAAGCGCGTCGCCAGATCGGGCAGGTCCGCCGCATCGATCCGACGCTGGCGCGGCAACAGGCGCGGCATATGGGCGTATCCGAACAAGGCGATCCGCGCCGGCGCCATCCGCACGCTGGCGTCCAGCGTGGCCAGCAGATCGTCCATCGTCTGCCCCGGCAGGCCGTACATCAGGTCGAACCCGGTCGCGATGCCGACGCGGGCGAACCCCTCGACTGCACGCTCCACCATGTCGATCGGCTGCACCCGACCGATCCGCGCCTGCACATGGGGGGTGAAAGTCTGCACACCCAGATTGACCCGGCCGACGCCCATGGCCGCCATCGCGTCGATCCACGGACCATCCAGCCGGCGCGGGTCCAGTTCGACCGAAATCTGTGCATCCCGCGTCTCGAAGCAAAGCGTCAGTTGCTGGAGCAGGCGAATAAAATCAACCAACGGCAAGCTATTGGGGCTGCCCCCGCCAAAGGCGATGCGCGTCACCCGTCCCCGCCCGCCCAGCCGCGCGGCGATCATCGCCATCTCGCGCTCCAGCGCCTCGACATAGGCGGACAGGCGCTGCGCCTTGTTCGCCGCGCCGGTGTTGCAACCGCAATACCAGCATATGTCGTGGCAATAGGGGATATGGACATAGAGGGAGAGCGCCGCATCGGCCGGCAGCGCGTCGAGCCGCGCGGCCAAATCGGCCGCGCCGACATCGTCGCCAAATTGCGCGGCGGTGGGATAGCTGGTGTAGCGCGGCACCGGCCGGGCCAGCAGGTCGGGGTGATAGGTCCACATGGCCGGACGATCGCATCGCTTAGCCTCCGGCGCATTGCGCCATGTCAAAAATCCCGTTGCGCTCGATCAATGCCGTGGGCCGGCGCAGGGCGCAAAGGCGGTTCACCACCCAGAGGGAAGGAGAACCCCTATGCATATCAAGGCCCTGTCGATGGGCGCTGCGGCCGTCATGGGCGCGGGCGTGCTGGCCACCCCGGCCATGGCCAAGGAAGGCGACATACTGATCCGCGTGCGCGGCATCATGGTCGCCCCCAATGAAAAGAGCAGCAGCATCCTGCCCGCCTTCCCCGGCGAAAAGGCCAGCGTCGACAATGCGGTGACGCCCGAAGTCGACGTCACCTATATGGCGACCGACCATATCGGGTTCGAGCTGATCGCCGCCACCACCAAACATTCGGCCAGCGGCCGCACCGGCACCACCGGATCGCTGGGCAAGCTGGCGTCGACCTGGGTGCTGCCGCCCACGCTGACGGCCCAATATCATTTCCTGCCCGATGCCAAGGTGCGCCCCTATGTCGGCGCGGGCATCAACTATACGCTGTTCTACAATGAAAAGCCCTCGGGCGCGCTGGAAGGGGCGGTCGGCGAAACGAAGGTGCATATGTCCGACAGCTTCGGCTGGGCGGCGCAGGCGGGCGTGGACATCGACCTCAACGACAAGATGTTCCTGAACCTGGACGTCAAATATATCGACATCGACACCACGGCGCGCCTGTCCACCACGGCGGCGGGCGTGCAAAAGGTGCGGATCAACCTCGACCCGCTGGTCTTCGGCGTCGGCATCGGCTTCCGGCTGTAACAGAAAAGGGGCGGCGATCCGGTCGGATCACCGCCCCCCCTTGCCGTATCAGGCCGCCAGCGCCTTGACTTCAAAGGGCAGATTTTCGCCATCCGCCTGCGTCAGGATCAGCCGGCTGCCCGATCGTATTTCCGCAGTCTCCAGCCGGAACGGCGCCTGATCCGGCGGATAGGAACAGGCCCAGCCTTCGGCCGTGCGCAACAGATAACCGTGGCGATCCGGCTCATTGGGCCAGAAACGGCGCACGGTCGCATATTCGGGATGGTGGCGATATTCCTGTTCGTCGATCCGGCCGTCCGGCTCCAGCGGCAACCGCAGCACATAGCTGCGCGCGGCGGAGCCATTGGGAAAGGCCGGCGTGCGGGCAAGTTCCAGGCGTATCGTGGTCCACGTCATGCCGGTTTCAATCCCTTTTCAAGCCCGGAAATGCTATAAGGACTATCCCGGATAGTGGTCGCACGGGGGGAAGGTCTAATCCGGTCGAGAACGAACGGAGCCGTGCCATGAAGACCATAGTGCTGCATATCCACGACGATCTGGGCGCCGAAAGCCGGTTGCAGGCCGCCTGCGACCTGGCCCGCGCCGCCCGCGCCCATGTCCAGTGCGTTCAGGTGACGCCCCTGCCGGAGATGATCGCGGCGGGCGCGCAGGACGGGCTGGGCTTTTCGCCCGTCATTGCGGCCGAACTCCATGCGATAGACGAAGCTTTCCGCACCCGGATCGAGGCGCGCTTCGCGCAGGAGGATGTCGCCTGGGACTGGCGCCAGAGCCATGGCGACAGCCTGCCCGGCCTGCTGGATGCGGCGAAGCTCGCAGACCTGATCGTCGCCAGCCTGCCCGAAGCAGGACGCAGCAGCGCGCAGGACCCGCTGCCCATCGCGGCCGACCTCGCCATGGGCGGCAGAACCCCGGTATTGGCGGTGCCGCCGTCCGCAAGGGGCTTTGCCGTCGCCGGCCGCGCGCTGGTCGCCTGGGATGGGTCGCATGCCGCCGCCGCTGCGCTGCGCGCCGCCATTCCGCTACTGCAACTGGCTGAGGCGGTGGAGATCGTCACGGTCGAAGATAGCGAGGCGCCCTTCCCCGCCACCGACGCGCCCGAATATCTGGCCCGTCACGGCATAAAGGCGCAACTGCACAGCTGGCCCCGCGCCGACCGGCCGACCGAAATCGCCCTGCGGGACGCGATCGCCACGCTGCGCGCCGACTGGATGGTGATGGGCGCGTTCGGCCATAGCCGCTGGCGCGAACTGATCTTTGGCGGCGTCACCCGCTCGCTGCTGCGCACCGCGCCCGTACCGCTCTTGCTGGCGCACTGAAAGGGCGGCATGGAAAGCGCATGGGCGTAACGGACGACGACACTGAAGCGCTGACCGATGCGCATAGTCTGGAACAGGCGCTGCTGGGATCGATCCTGGCGACGGTGCCCGATGCGCTGATCGTGATCGACATGCGCGGGCGGATCGTGTCGTTCAGCGCGGCGGCGCAGCGCATGTTCCAATATGCGCAAAGCGATGTGCTGGGCGAAAATATCTCGATGCTGATGCCCTCCCCGGATCGGGAACGGCATGATGGCTATATCGAACATTATCAGGCCACCGGCGAAAAGCGGATCATCGGCGTGGGCCGTCTGACCAGCGCCCGGCGGCGCGACGGCTCCACTTTTCCGATCGAATTGTCCGTCGGCGAAGTGCAGGATCAGGGGCGGCGGCTGTTCACCGGCTTCATCCGCGATCTCACTGAACGGCAGCAGGCCGAACGGCGCGTCGCCGACCTGCAATCCGAACTGGCCCATGCCAGCCGGGTGACGGCGATGGGAACGCTGGCGTCGGCGCTGGCGCATGAGTTGAACCAGCCGCTGACCGCAATCGCCAACTATATGGAGGCTGCGCGCGACCTGCTGGCCATGCCCGGTGAGGTCGACCGCAACATGCTGGGCGAGGCGATGGACGAAAGCGCGAAGCAGGCGCTGCGCGCGGGCGAGATCATCCGGTCGCTGCGGGAATTCATCAGGCGCGGCGAAACCATCCGCCAGCCCGAACCGATGCGCGCATTGCTCGCCGAAGGGGCAGCTTTGGCCTTCATCGGCACCGACAGCCGGGGCATCGACATGGATACGCAGGTCGACCGCGCCATAGACAAGGTGCTGGTCAACCGGGTGCAGTTGCAACAGGTCATCATCAATCTGGTGAAGAATGCCGTGGAAGCGATGGAGGGCCGGCCCGTCCGCATCCTGCGCCTGACCGCCACGCCGGTCGACGATGGCAAGGTGGAAGTGGTGGTGGCTGATTCGGGACCGGGGCTTGACCCCGCCATGTCGCGCACGCTCTTTACCCCCTTCACCACCAGCAAGGCGACCGGCATGGGCGTGGGCCTGTCGATCAGCCAGACCATTATCGAAGGCCATGGCGGCCGCATCTGGGCGACACCGTCCGCCTGGGGCGGAACCGCCTTTCATTTCACCCTGGACCGCGCGGACGAAGAATGAGCGAAGCTTACCCCATCTATGTCGTGGACGATGACGAGGCGATCCGCCGATCGCTGTCCTTCCTGCTCAAGACAAGCGGCTTTGCCGTAACCTTGTTCGACGGTGGCCTTTCCTTCCTGAAGGACGCTACCGACCTGCCGCAGGGGTGCGTGCTGCTGGACGTGCGCATGCCAGACATGGACGGGCTGGAGGTGCAGCGCGAACTGCGCGCGCGCGGCGTGATGCTGCCGGTGGTCATCATGACCGGCCATGGCGATGTCGACATGGCGGTCGCGGCGATGAAGGCCGGGGCCAGCGACTTCATCGAAAAGCCGTTCGACAAACAATCGCTGCTCGCCTGTATCGAGGCGGCCCGCAAACAGTCGGTCGCCGCGCGCGGGGCCAGCGCACGGGCGCAGGAGGCCCAGGCGCGACTCAACATACTGACCGATCGGGAGCGCGATGTGCTGGAAGGGCTGGTCGAAGGGCTACCCAACAAGAGCATCGCCTATGATCTGGGGATCAGCCCGCGCACGGTGGAAATTCACCGCGCCAACCTGATGCAGAAGCTGGAGGTCAAGAGCCTGGCCGAAGCGCTGCGAATCGCCTTCCACGCGGGCGATGGCGAAACCGCCCAATAGGGGGACGGTGCCGGCAACTTCCCCCTCCCCTCCGCCCGCAAATGCATTTAGGCATGCGCCCATGATCCGTGCGCTCCCCTTTTTCGCCATCGCCCTGCTGGCTGCCTGTTCCTCGTCCCCGCCAGCCGCGGACAATAGCGCGCAGGCGCAGGCCGCCACCGCGACCCTGCCGGTCGTCATCCGCAGCGCAAAGGGCGCGCATCGCTTCGACGTAGAAGTCGCGGCCAGCCAGCAGCAGCAGGAACAGGGGCTGATGTTCCGCAAGTCACTGGCCGACAATGGCGGCATGCTTTTCCCCATGGACCCGCCCCGCACGGCGAGTTTCTGGATGAAGGACACGCTGATCCCGCTCGACATGCTGTTCATTCACACCGACGGCACGATCGCCTTCCTCAAATCGCAAGCGCAGCCCTATTCCCGCATCCCGGTGTCGGCCGGCGTGCCGGTGGCGGCCGTGCTGGAACTTCGCGGCGGCCGCGCGGCGGAGCTTGGCATAGCGGAGGGGGACCGGGTCAGCTGGGGCAATTGCGCCATCGGATCGCCCCGGCCGGACGAGGCGTGGGACCAATTGAGTTTCTGCCCGAAATCCTGATCGCACCGGCACAAGCGCCCTTGCCAATGCCCTGCCATCGGCGCTAAGCGCTTGGCCCATGGGAATCCTGGCAAACATCTTCACCTGGTGGAATGGCGCCACCTTCGGCACCTGGCTCTTCACGGCCCGCAAGGGCAAGAAAGTGGGCGAGGACCATCAGGGTAACGTCTATTATGAAGGCGGCATCGACCCCAATGGCCTGACGCGCCGCTGGGTGATGTATAATGGTTCCAACGACGCCAGCCGCGTGCCGGCCGAATGGCATGGCTGGCTGCATCATTCGATCGAGGGTGCGCCCGAAAGCCATTTGCCACCGCCGCGCATCTGGGAAAAGGAATCGAGCGTCAACCTGACCGGCACGCCCAACGCCTATCGCCCGTCGGGTTCGCTTGAAAAGGGCGGCCAGCGCCAGAAGGCGACCGGCGACTATGAAGCCTGGAGCCCCGACGCGGCATGACCCGGCGTCCGGCGGGGGTTTTCCCGCCGATCCTGCCCATATTGCCCCTGCTCGGCTGCGCTTTGGCGCTGGCGGGCTGCGGCAAGAATGACCTGCCGGCCGGCAATCAATCCGGCCCGGTGAAGGTGGAAGGCAGCCCGATCCAGACCGCCGATAATGGCGCGCTGCCCGGCACGCCCATGGCGCAGCGCACGGCCGTCATCGGCCTGCTGAACAAGCGCAACGGCCTGACTCGCGACCTCACCATGAAGCCGGGCGAAGCGCTGCGCGTGGGCGACGCGATCGTCCGCCTGCAAGCGTGCGAAACCACTGCTCCGTGGGAAAATGTGCAGGACACTGGCGCCTTCGTGCAACTGGACGTCCGCTCCAGCGCCGACGGCAAATGGCGGCGCGCCTTTTCCGGCTGGATCTTCCGCGAACGGCCCGACCGCAACGTCGTGCAGCACCCGGTCTATGACGTCTGGGTCAGAAGCTGTGCGATGGAATGGCCCGAAACCGGACCCGATACGGTCAAGATCGGCGGCAAGGGCGAACCCGCCGCGGCCGGCTCCAGCGCCAGCGGATCGAACGCCAGCGACGCCGCTGCGCCCGAACCCGACAGCGCGGCCCCCGCGCCCAGTTCCACCCCCGCCACCGCACCACCCAGCAACTGAAGATAGTCGCGCTGGCTGATCTCCACGGCGCCCATGCTACGCAGATGATCGGTCATGAACTGGCAATCGAGCAGGGTAAAGCCGCCAAAGCGCATCCGCGCCACCAGCCAGGCCAGCGCCACCTTTGACGCATCTGTCCGGCGGGACACCATCGATTCGCCGAAAAAGGCCCGGCCCAGCGCCACGCCATAGAGGCCGCCGACCAGTTCCTCTCCTTCCCACACCTCCACCGAATGGGCGAAGCCCGCTTCATGCAGGTGGCGATAGGCACGTTCGATCGCGTGATTGATCCAGGTCGACGGTCGATCATCCGCCGATTCGGCGCACAGCGCCAGAATGCGGGCGAAGGCCCGGTTGGCGGTCACGCGAAACCGGTCGCGCCGGATCACCTTGGACAACGAATGCGACAGATGAAACCCATCGAGCGGCAGGATCGCGCGGCGCTTGGGTTCGACCCAATAGACCTCCTGCGCATCGCGATCGTCGGCCATGGGGAAAACCCCGATGGAATAAGCCTGCAACAGGACGAGCGGATCGATCATCATGGAATGGACAGAGGTAGAGCATGGCGGAGGAAAACGGGAACGGGTTTTTACAAAAAATGCGATCCAGACAGGCCAGCCCAGCCTTTTCTTGCGCCTGTCATAACCTGGGGTAGCGCAAACGAGGTAATTGTCCGGGGAAAAGCCTGTCCGTAGATTGACTTGCCCGGTCGCCCGCCTAGCTTCCCGCGCCATGAAGACTTTGCCTCTGGCGCTGCTGCCACTCCTCCTCGCCGTCCCGTCTGCTCATGCCGCCGACGCTGATCCTTATGCCGCGCGGATCGCGAAGGTCCTGAAAGCCACGCCGCTGATCGACGGGCATAATGACTGGCCCGAAGCGCTGACCGACAAGATGAAGGACGCGCGCTGGACCATGGATCTGCGCCATCTGGACCCCGGCCAGTTCCACACGGACATTGAACGGTTGCGCGCGGGGCAGGTCGGCGGGCAATTCTGGTCAGTCTGGGTATCGGCCGACCTGCCCGAACTGCAACAGGTACAGGACACGCTGGAACAGATCGACCTCGCCCACAGCTTCGCGCGCCGCTATCCCAAAGACTTCGCCTTCGTCACCACCGCCGCGCAGGCCCGCGCCGCGCACAAGGCGGGGCGCATCGCGTCGATGATCGGGGTCGAGGGCGGCGGCCAGATCGACGGCAGCCTGGCCGTGCTGCGCGCCTATCACGACCTTGGCGCATCCTATCTGACCCTGACCCACAGCCGCACCATCGCCTGGGCGGACAGCGCAACCGACAATCCCCAGCATGACGGGCTGACCCCGTTCGGCGAAAGCGTCGTGACCGAACTTAACCGCCTGGGCATGCTGGTCGATCTCAGCCATGTCAGCGAAGCCACGATGCTGGACGCGCTGCGGGTAAGCAAAGCGCCGGTCATCTTTTCCCACTCCAGCGCGCGGGCGATCTGCAACACGCCGCGCAACGTGTCCGACGCGGTGCTGAAACAGGTCGCGGCCAATGGCGGCGTGGTGATGGTCAACTATGCGCCGCAATATGTATCCGAAGCGCGCCGCATCTGGAGCGCCAACCGCAGCGCGGAAATGGCCCGCTACAACGCCCCGCCCTTTGGCGGCCTCTATATCGGCGATCCCGACGGCGCGAAGACGGCGCTGGCGGCGTGGGAGAAGGCCAATCCCGAACCCGTCGTGACCCTGGCGCAAGTCGCCGACCATATCGACCATATCGCCAAGGTCGCGGGCGTCGACCATGTCGGGCTGGGCAGCGATTTCGACGGCGTCGGCTCTCTGCCGCAGGGCCTGTCGGGCGTGCAGACCTATCCCGCGCTGCTGGCCGAACTGATGCGTCGCGGCTGGAGCGACAAGGACATTGCCAAGCTGGCGGGCGAGAATGTGCTGCGCGTGATGGCCGCCGCCGAAAAGGTCGCCGCCCAGATGCAGGCTGCGCCCGCCGGCTGATCACCCATCAGCAAAGCCGAAGGGCGCGCGGGTCCGGCGATAATCGTCGGGCAGCATGTCGCGCCCGATCGGCGGGGCGGACCGGGCCATGCACTGGGCGCGGTGGCACAGGCGACAGGTGACGCCGATCGGCGTCGGCTCCACCGCTGGGGCATCCTGCGTGTAGATCAGCCGATGAGCATGTTCGGCCGCACAACATAGCGCAATGGCGCGCTCCACTCGCGGCGCGCCCCAGCCGCCGCCGCCCGCCGTCACCGTGCGCGCGACCGAGAAATAACGCTGACCATCCGGCAGTTCCAGCCATTGCGTCACCACTTCGCGCGGCGTTTCGAACACCCGATGCACCGACCAGAGCGGGCAAGAGCCGCCATGGCGTGCAAAGGGAAAGCCCGCCCCGTCCAGCCGCTTGCTGACATTGCCCGCGGGATCGACCCGCAGGAAGAAGAAGGGCACCCGCTCCTGCCCCGGCTTTTGCAGCGTGGTCAGCCGATGCGCGGTCTGCTCGAAACTCGCGCCAAACTGGCGGGCCAGCGCCTCCACATCATAGCGCTTGGCCTCCACCGCCTTGGCGAAGGCGGTATAGGGCATCAGGATCGCCGCCGCGCCATAACTGGCCAGCGCGCGCCGGGCGAGCCGCTGGCCGCTCGTCCCGCTGAACTGGCCGTCCTTCAGCAATGCGTCGAACGGCTTGCGCATTTCCAGATAAGCGATCTGGAGCGCCAGCTGGAATTGCGAACTGGCGCTGTCGAGCGTGTCGTCCAGCAGCACCGCGTCGCGATGCCGGTCCAGCCGCCGCATCGATCCCGCCATCACATCGGTCGGCAGCCGCCGCACGCGCAGATTATGCCGGGCCTTGAGCCAGCCAGTCAGGCCGCCCTCCGCCTCCGCCTCCGCCGCCAGCTTCTCCGCAGCATCGTCCAGCGCCGGAAAGCTGTTGCGCCGCGCGGCCAGGAAGCGGCGGGATTCGGCGACCGGGTCGCCCGCATCCTCCTGCGGCTCCGGCCCTGCGCCGCGGTCGGCCAGCGCCAGATGCTCCTCGCGATAGCTGGTGTAGAGCCGCAACAAAGCTTCGGTAATGCCGGGATAATTGACCGCCACATCGCCGGTCGCGAGCGCCGGCAGGTCGATGTCGGCGAACATCGGATCTTTCAGCACCGCCTGCAGCCGCGCCGTCTGTTCCGTGCCGCCATCCCCGGCCACTTCCGCCATGTCGAGCTTATAGGTGCGCGCCAGCCGTAGCAACATGTCGGCGGTCAGCGGCCGCTGGTTGCGCTCCAACAGCGCGACATAGGAGGCGCTGATTTCCAGATCGGCCGCCATGTCGGCCTGCGTCAGTCCCAGCTCGCGCCGCAACCGCCGCAGTCGCGGCCCCATATAGACGGGGCGATCTTTGGCCATGATTCATGCTCCTGTGCAGGCTTTACAACTTTACAGCAGATTTTTGTAAAGATCGACAACTGAACTTCAGGAGGACTGCCGCACTGCAAAAGCCGGGCCTAGGGCGGGAGCAACCGCTCATCCCGATCATGAAGGACATTAGGCCATGACGACCTATCAGGACAGCATCGCACAGGCGCAGAGCCTCATCGGCAGCCACCCCGGCACATGGGACGGCATCAACGCCGAATCCGTCGCCCGCATGAAGTTGCAGAACCGCTTCAACACCGGCCTCGACATCGCGAAGTACACCGCCGGCATCATGCGTCGCGACATGGCCGCCTATGATCTGGACCCGGCCAACTACACCCAGTCGCTGGGCTGCTGGCACGGCTTCATCGGTCAGCAGAAGCTGATCGCGATCAAGAAGCATTTCGGCACGACCAAGCAGAAATATCTGTATCTGTCCGGCTGGATGGTCGCCGCGCTGCGCAGCGATTTCGGCCCGCTGCCTGACCAGTCGATGCATGAAAAGACCAGCGTCGCCGCGCTGATCGAGGAACTTTACACCTTCCTGAAGCAGGCCGACGCCCGCGAACTCGGCATGATGTTCCGCGATCTCGACAAAGCGCGCGAAACCGGCAACGAAGTCGAGGCCCAGCGCCTGACCCACGCCATCGACAATTATGAAACCCATGTCGTTCCAATCATCGCGGATATCGACGCAGGCTTCGGCAATGCGGAGGCGACCTATCTGCTGGCCAAGAAGATGATCGAGGCCGGAGCCTGCGCGCTCCAGATCGAAAATCAGGTCAGCGACGAAAAGCAGTGCGGCCATCAGGACGGCAAGGTCACGGTGCCGCATGAGGACTTTCTGGCGAAGGTGCGCGCCTGCCGCTACGCCTTCCTGGAACTGGGCGTCGACGATGGCATCATCGTCACGCGGACGGACTCGCTGGGCGCGGGCCTGACCAAGCAGATCGCCTATTCCAAGGAACCGGGCGACATTGGCGACCAGTATAACAGCTTCCTCGATTGCGAAGAGATTAGCGACATTGCGCAGGCCAATGGCGACGTCATCATCAATCGCGGCGGCAAGCTGCTGAAGCCCAAGCGGCTGCCCAGCAACCTGTTCCAGTTCCGCGAAGGCACGGGCGCGGATCGCTGCGTCCTCGACTGCATCACCAGCCTTCAAAATGGCGCGGACCTGCTGTGGATCGAGACGGAAAAGCCGCATATCGAGCAGATCGCATCGATGGTCGACCGCATCCGCGAAGTCATCCCCAATGCCAAGCTGGTCTATAATAATTCGCCCAGCTTCAACTGGACGCTGAACTTCCGCCAGCAGGTGTTCGATGCATGGGCGCAGGCCGGCAAGGATGTCAGCGCCTATGACCGGGCGAAGCTGATGAGCGCGGACTATGACGCGACCGACCTTGGCCTTGAGGCTGACGAGAAGATCCGCACCTTCCAGAAGGATGCGGCGGCGCGGGCCGGCATCTTCCATCACCTCATCACCCTGCCGACCTATCACACGGCGGCGCTCAGCACCGACAACCTCGCCAAGGAATATTTCGGCGCGGCGGGCATGCTGGGCTATGTCGAGGGCGTGCAACGCAAGGAAATCCGTCAGGGCATCGCCTGCGTGAAGCATCAGAATATGTCGGGCAGCGACATTGGCGACGATCACAAGGATTATTTCGCCGGCGAAGCCGCGCTGAAGGCCGGCGGCGTCCACAATACGATGAATCAATTCGCAGCCTAAAGGCTGCGGGTGGACTGAAATCCAGTCTGCGGCGTGCAGGCCGCGGATTGTGACAAGAGCCAACTCGCGGGGATTTCGACACTCCCTTCGCGTGTTTGGGTGGAAGGAAACTGGACGACCCGGCGGCCCACCGCCGGGTCGTTTTTTGTGCGCGCCAACTAACCCAAAATCCGTTCGCCCTGAGCCTGTCGAAGGGCTGTTCTTCTTTAGAAGGAAGGGGCTTCGACAAGCTCAGCCCGAACGGGGTGAGAGATTAGGCTATCCCCGCCCGCTGCCGCACCGCCTGCTTCAATATGTCGAGCGGCATCGCGCCCAGCGTGAGCACCTCGTGGAACTGCTTGAGGTCAAAGCGATCGCCCTGCTTCGCCTTCACCTCGTCGCGCAGCTGCGTCCAGACGGTATGGCCGATCTTGTAGCTGCACGCCTGACCCGGCCAGACGGTGTAGCGGTCGATCTCACCCTGGCTGCGGCCGCGCGCAATGCCGGTGGTGGCGATCAGATAATCGGTCGCCTTTTCCCGGCTCCAGCGCTTGGCGTGCATGCCGCTGTCCACCACTAGCCGGGTCGCGCGGAACAGCAGGGATTGCAGATAGCCGACCTGCCCCAGCGGATCGCCTTCATACATGCCCATTTCATCGGCCAGCTGCTCCGAATAGAGCGCCCAGCCTTCGGAATAGCCGCTGTAGAAGCCGCGCCGGCGGATCATCGGGATCGAATCGGATTCCAGCGCCACCGTCACCTGCAAATGATGGCCCGGCACCGCTTCATGATGAGTCAGCGTCGCCAGACCGAATTTCGGCCGATCGAACGTGTCGCGCAGGTTGATGAAATAGATGGCCGGCCGCGATCCGTCGAGCGAGGCGTTCTGATAATAGCCGCCCGGCGCGCCCGCCTGGATCGTCACTGGCACGCGGCGCACTTCGACCGGGGCCTTGGGCACGGTGTTGAACGCTTCGCCCAGACGCTTCTGCATGGCGATGATCTGGCTGTTGAGCTGCGCCAGCAGCGCCTCGCGCCCCGGATCGGTGTTGGGGTAAAGCTGGTCGGGTCGCTTGTTCAGCTCGACCAGGCGGTCGCCGACGCTGCCCTGGCTCATCCCCTCGCCCTTCAGGATCACGTCGATCCGGGCAGAGATGCTGGCGACCTGATCCAGACCCATCTGATGGATTTCATCGCCGGTCAGCCGGGTCGTGGTCGCGGCTTCGGCGGCGGCGGCATAAAAAGCCTCGCCATCGGGCAGACGCCAGCAGCCGGCATCATGGCTGGCCTTGGCGCGCAGCTGCGCCACCAGTTCGCGCTGGCGATCGACGGCGGGGAAAATCTTCTCCGCGACGATCTTCTCGGCCTGCGCGGCGCGCTCGGGCGGCAGGCCGGCGGCGGCCAGCTTCTTGACGAAGGACGTGACCAGCACGGTCTGGGCGGCAGGCTGATCGCGCAGCGCCGCCTGCATCTTCATCGTCGTGTCCAAAATATAGTCGGGCGCGAACACACCCTTGGCCGCGTCCGCCTTTTGCCGGGCCAGTTCGCCGTCCAGCGCGGCGGGGAAAGCTTCCAGACGGGCGAGATAGGCATCGGCATCCGCCGCATCCTTCACCCGATGCTGCGAATCGAGGAAATCGGGCACTTCGCGATAGCTGCCGGTCAGCTGGCTCAGAATATAGGGCGCATAGCGGCCCGCCGTCTCGCCATAGCCGAACCGCTCGCCACCCACGGCGCGATCCAGCTGATAGGCGACGACATCATAGTCGAGCTGGCTGGCGGGGCTGAGTTTGGCGCGATCCACGCTGGCCAGCTGCTTCACCTGCACCTTGGTCCGGGCAAGATCGCGCGCGGCGCCCGCAGCGCTCGTGTCCGACAGCTTGCCGCGCAGCGCCGCCCGCTTGCCCGTGTCCAGACCAAGCCGGGTGGCCTGTTCAGGCGATTCATCCAGTCGTTCGTAGAAGAAGCCGTCGAGCATCGCGCGAAAACGCGCATCGGCCGCGTTCGACTGGGCGAAAGCGCCGGGCGTGGCGGCAGCGACGGCGGTCGCGCCGCTGGTGGCAAGAAATTGACGTCGGTTCACGACAAGGCACTCCATGGAAGGGAACGGCGGTCATAACGCCGCCTGCGATGCGCTCTTTTGACGGTCGTTCAACAGCTTGGCTAGCCCCGACACAGGCAATCCCGCATGCATAAGCCCAGCTTGTGAGCGTGACGGATCGTTACGGCTGTAACGCCGTTTCTTCCTGCGATAGGACGCGCAAGCTTTACAGAAGGGGAATGTCGATGGCCTACACGCTGATCACCGCCAACCGCAACTATTCCAGCTGGTCGCTGCGCCCCTGGCTGTTGATGAAGGCGCTGAACCTTCCCTTTGACGACCGGATCGAACCTTTCGCTTCCGCGACCAACTATGCCGCCTTTCGCAGCTTCTCGCCCACCGGGCAGGTGCCCGCGCTATTGGATGGGGATCGCACGGTCTGGGACTCCCTCGGCATCACCCTTTATCTCGCCGATCGCCATCCCGGCGTCTGGCCGGCGGACGAGGCCGCACGCGCCTTTGCCCAGTGCGCGGTGGCAGAAATGCACAGCGGCTTTTCAGCGCTGCGCAACGATTGCACCATGAATGTCGGCGTCCGGGTGGAACCACATATCCACTCCCCCGCTCTCAACCGGGACATCGCCCGGCTGCGCGAACTGTGGGAACAGGGGCTGGACCGCTTCGGCGGGCCGTTCCTTGCCGGCCGCACCTTCACCGCGATCGACGCCTTCTACGCGCCCGTCGCCTTCCGCGTGCGCACCTATGGCCTCGACGTTGGTCCGACGGCGCAGGCATGGGTCGATCATATGCTGGCCCACCCCGCTATGCAGATATGGGAAACAGAGGCACTCGCCGAGACATGGCGCGAGGACAGCCATGAGGCGGAGATCGGAGCGGCGGGCAAGATCATCGCAGACTATCGGGCCATATAAACCCTGTTTCGGAAAATGCGCGAAAGAGCGCATTTTCGATGCGGCACCAACCTTCAAACGAGGCACGTGACTCGTTTGAACCCCACCCGACCGCCCATCAGGATACCATGTCTGGGAGGTCGGGTGGGGGTGCGGGCCGGTGCGGTGAGCCAACCAGCCTGTAACATTCTTGCCCGGTTGAAAGGAAAAACAGGTTAAATCGGTCGCGCACCCCCTTTTCCCATAGGCATTACGGGTCTAGGGGGTGATGATTATGGTAAAGCCACGCACATTATATGAAAAGATCTGGGACGCGCACGTTGTCGAACGGCGTCCTGACGGCACCTGCCTCCTCTATATCGACCGGCACCTCGTCCATGAAGTGACGTCGCCGCAGGCGTTCGAGGGGCTACGCCTTGCCGGCCGCAAGGTGCGCCGGCCCGATCTGACGCTGGCGGTGCCCGATCATAACTTGCCAACCACCCCGCGCCGCGACGCGGATGGCAACCGCATTCCCATCGCCGACCCGGAAAGCGCGCAGCAGCTCGCCGCGCTGGAGAAGAACGCGCCCGAATTTGGCGTGCGCCTGATCGGCGACGCAGACCGGGAACAGGGCATCGTCCATGTCGTGGGGCCGGAACAGGGCTTCACCCTGCCAGGCACGACTTTGGTATGCGGCGACAGCCACACCAGTTCGCATGGTGCGCTGGGCGCGCTGGCCTTCGGCATCGGCACGTCGGAAGTCGAGCATGTGCTCGCCACCCAGACTTTGCTGCTGAAGCAATCGAAGACGATGGAAGTCGTGGTCGACGGCGAACTGGCGCCCGGCGTCACGCCCAAGGATGTCGCGCTGGCGATCTGCGGCCATATCGGCACGGCGGGCGGCACCGGTTATGTCATGGAATATCGCGGCTCCGTGTTCCGCGACATGTCGATCGAAGGGCGCCTGACCGTCGCCAACATGTCGATCGAAGCGGGCGCCCGCTCCGGCTTGTTTGCGCCCGATGAAAAGACCTTCGCCTATATCAAGGGCCGTCCAATGGCCCCCAAGGGCGCGGATTTCGATGCCGCCGTCGCCTGGTGGAAGACGCTCGTCTCCGACGAAGGCGCCGTCTTCGACAAGACGGTGGTGATCGACGCCGCCGATATCGTCCCCACCGTCACCTGGGGCACCAGCCCGGAGGACGTTGTGGCCGTGACCGGCGTGGTCCCCGATCCGCAAAGCTTCGCCGACCCGTCCAAGCAGGCGGCGGCGCAAAAGTCGCTCGACTATATGGGCCTCACCGCCGGGCAGAAGATGGCCGACGTCGCGATCGAACATATCTTCATCGGCAGCTGCACCAACAGCCGGATCGAGGATCTGCGCGCCGCCGCTGCCCTGCTGAAGGGCCGGCATATCGCCGCCGGCATCAAGCATGCGATGGTCGTTCCCGGTTCCGGCCTGGTCAAGGAACAGGCCGAATCCGAAGGGCTGGACCGCATCTTTCTGGACGCCGGCTTTGAATGGCGCGAACCGGGCTGTTCGGCATGCCTGGGCATGAACCCGGACAAGGTGCCTGCGGGCGAACGCTGCGCATCGACCAGCAACCGCAATTTCATGGGCCGTCAGGGTCCGGGATCGCGCACCCATCTGGTGTCGCCCGAAATGGCGGCGGCGGCGGCCATTACCGGCCGGCTGACCGACGTTCGGGAACTTCTATCCAATCCGGTTACGGCGTAAGACAAAAAAGGGGCTGGTCGCATGAAGAAGATTTTCTGGCTGCTGACGCTGGGCGCTCTGGCCAGCGCAGCGATGGCCGCAACGCTGGGCCGGGCCGAAGACACGCCGCCCGCGCAGGTGAAGAAGGCGAATTGATGGAAAAGCTGACGACCGTCGAAGGCGGCGCCTATCCGTTCGGGATGAAGAATGTCGACACCGACATCGTCATCCCCGCGCACTGGCTCAAGACCATTTCGCGCAACGGGCTGGGCAAGGGCGCGTTCGAAGTGCTGCGCAAGGAACCGGGCAACGTCTTTGACGATCCCGCCTATGCCGGCAGCCCGATCCTGATCGCAGGCGACAATTTCGGCTGCGGGTCCAGCCGCGAACATGCCGCCTGGGCGCTCGGCGACCTGGGCATCAAGGTGGTGATCGCCCCCAGCTTTTCCGACATCTTCTCCGGCAATGCGTTCAAGAACGGCATTTTGACCGTCGTCCTGCCGCAGGAAGCGGTCGACCGGCTGCTGGAAGTGGCGAAGACCGATCCGATCCATGTCGATCTGGAAGCGCAGACCGTCACCACGCAATTTCAGGATCGTTTCAGCTTCGAAATCGACCCCTTCCGCAAACATTGCCTGCTGGGCGGGCTGGACGAAATCGGCCTGACTCTGGGCGAAGCGGATGTGATCGACAGCTATGAAGCCAAGGTCGCGCAGGATCGTCCGTGGATCGCACCCGCCGCCGTTGCGTAATTTCACGCTTCTGCCTATCTTTTGGTCCGGCACCGACTTGCAACAGGGCTTTTGACGCATGACCACCTTTGACGATCGCGAAAAGGCGTTCGAAAATATGTTCGCCCATGATCAGGAAATGGAATTCCGCATCCAGGCGCGCCGCAACCGCCTGCTGGGCGAATGGGCGGCCGCCAAGATGGGCCTGACTCCGGAAGAAACCGACGCCTATGCCAAGGCTGTCGTGCAGGCCGATTTCGAGGAAGCGGGCGACGAAGACGTCATTCGCAAGCTGGTCGGCGACATGACCTCTGCCGGGATCGACATTGACGAAGCCGGCGTGCGCACCGCGCTGGACGAGCAGGCGGTGATCGCCCGCCGCATGTTCATCGAAGCGCAGTAAGGCGCCCGCACGATGCCGATGGCTGCCGACGACATTGCGGACATGATCCGCACCGCCATTCCCGATGCGCAGGTCGAAATTACCGATCTTGCCGGGGATGGCGATCATTATGCGGCAAAGGTGGTGGCGGAAAGCTTTCGGGGCATGAGCCGCGTCGCGCAGCAGCGCGCCGTTTATGCCGCGCTGGGCGGCCGGATGGGGGGCGTGCTTCACGCCTTGCAACTCACCACCGCCGTTCCCAATTAACGCATCATCATATTTTCGCGCCCCTTCGCCGGGCGCCAGACAGGACTGGAAGTTTTACCATGACCGACGCCGTGCAGCAGCGGATCGCAGACATCGTCAAGGGCAATGACGTTGTGCTCTTCATGAAGGGCACGCCGCTCTTTCCCCAGTGCGGCTTTTCCAGCCGCGCCATCGCCATCCTGGAACATCTGGGCGTGGGTTATGACACGGTCGATGTGTTGCAGGATCAGGCGATCCGTCAGGGCATCAAGACCTTTTCCGACTGGCCGACCATCCCCCAGCTTTATGTGAAGGGCGAATTTGTCGGCGGCAGCGACATCATGATGGAAATGTATGAAGCGGGCGAATTGCAGCAGCTGATGACCGATCAGGGCGTCGCCGCCGCGAACTGATCCGGTTCAGGGACAAGAGAATGAAAAAGGCGGTCCGGGCTTCCGGGCCGCCTTTTCTTGTGGTCGAGGCGGTGACTATCGCCCTCCCAAATGCCGGGTCAGACGGCGGGCGTAAGCGTCACGCTGACCGATTTATAGGCCGGCGTCCCGCTCGTCCGGTCATGATCGTCCAGCGCGATCAGGCAATTGGCCTCGGGATAATAGGCCGCCAGCGATCCGCGCGCGATCGCATGGGCCACGACCGTATAGCCTTCCAGCACCCGCCCGTCGCCTGTGCGCACATCGACGCGATCGCCATGCGCCAGGCCGCGCGCCGCCAGATCGTCGGCATGGGCGAAGATCACGTCGCGCCGGCCGGTAATGCCGCGATAGCGATCGTTCATGCCATAGATCGTCGTATTATACTGATCATGGCTGCGGATCGTGGTGAGGATCAGCGCCTGTTCGGCCGACGCGATCGGCGTCAGCGGATGGACGAGGAAACAGGCTTTGCCCGACGCCGTCCCCCATTGGCGTTCCGACGCGCCGACCGTCAGGCGGAACCCGCCCTTCTTGCGAACGCGCTGGTTGAAATCCCGAAAATCCGGGAACACCGCCTCGATCGCGTCGCGAATCCGGTCATAATCGGCAACGAGTGCATCCCAGTCGATCGCACCATGCGGCAGGGTCGCCTTCGCAATGCCCGCCACGATCGCCGGTTCGGACTTCAGGTCCGGCGCGGCAGGCTTCAGCATCCCGCGCGAGGCATGGACCATCGACATCGAATCCTCGACCGTGATCCACTGGTCGCCGCCGGCCTGCACATCCAGTTCGGTGCGGCCAAGGCAGGGCAGAACTATCGTCTCCTTCGCCAGCAACAGGCAGGTGCGATTGAATTTGGTGAGGATGCTGACCGACAGGTCCAGCTTGCGAAAAGCGTCGAAACAGGCTTCGGGATCGGGCATCGCCACCGCCAGATTGCCGCCCAGCGATATGATCGCCTTCGACCGGCCTTCCCGCATCGCCTGCAAAGCCTCCACCGCGGCATGGCCATGAGCGCGCGGGCTGGCGATGCCGAAACGGGCGTCGAGCCGCGCCAGCATCGCTTCGCCCGGGATTTCGGTGATGCCGACGGTGCGATCGCCCTGCACGTTGGAATGGCCACGCAGCGGACAGATGCCCGCGCCCGGCTTGCCCATATTCCCGCGCAGCAGCAGCAGATTGGCCAGTTGCTGCACATTGGCGGTGCCATTCGCGTGCTGGGTGATGCCCATGCCATAGCACAGGATCACCCGCTCGGCCCGCCAGTAGGTTTCCGCCATGCTGGTGATCGCCTCGCGCGACAGGCCCGATCCCGCGACGATCTCGTCCCAGCCTGTCTGCGCAATATCGTCGGCCAGCGCATCCAGCCCGATCGTGTGTTCGGCAATGAAGGCGCGGTCCAGCAGCCCCGGCCCGCCGTTCGCCAGATCGGCCGCGTCCGCCTCGAACAGCGCCTTCATCATGCCCTTCAGCATCGCGCCGTCGCCGCCGACCCGCACCTGATGATAGGCCGATGCAAGCTGCGTCGAAAAAGGCGTCAGCATTTCCGTGGGATGCTGCGGCGACTTGAAGCGCTCCAGCCCCCGTTCGCGCATCGGATTGGCGACCACGATCGGCAAGCCGCGCCGCGCCGCCGCGCTCAGCGTCGACAACATGCGCGGATGGTTGGTGCCCGGATTGTGGCCAATGCAGAAGATCGCATCGGCCAGATCGAAATCCTCCAGCGTCACCGTGCCCTTGCCGATGCCGATCGACTTGGGCAGTCCCACGCTGGTCGCTTCGTGGCACATGTTCGAACAATCGGGGAAATTGTTCGTGCCGAACGCGCGCGCCATCAACTGATAGAGGAAGGCGGCCTCGTTGGAGGCGCGGCCCGAACAATAAAATTCCGCCTGATTGGGATCTTCCAGCGCGCGCAGCCCGGCTCCGATCCGTTCGAACGCCTCGTCCCATGCGATCGGCACGAAATGGTCGGTGTCCGCATCATAGCGCAACGGATGGGTCAGCCGCCCGGCATCCTCCAGCGCATGATCGGACCAGCCGAACAGTTCGCTCGCGCTGTGGCGGGCGAAGAAATCCAGGTCGACGCGCTTGGCGGTCGCCTCCCATGTCACGGCTTTCGCGCCATTTTCGCAAAATTCGAAGGACGACGTCTTTTGCGGGTCGGGCCAGGCGCAGCCGGGGCAATCGAAGCCCGTCGGCTGGTTCATCTGGAGCAGGGCGCGGGTGTTGGCGGATGCGCCCATCTGTTCGCGAACGGCCGCCGCCACGGCCCCAAGCGCGCCCCACCCGCCCGCCGGGCCATCATAGGCGTCGACCCCATCGACGTCGGCGGATTTCGGTTCGCTCGTGTCGCTATAATCCATCATGGCGGCCCTCAAATCACTTGATCATGAGAAAAACGCGGACGCACTCCTTGCCGTTCCGACGCCGCGAAATGCAGGGGCCTTTCACCCGGTATCGAGGGGAGGATAGGCCGCTGCCGCAACGGACGCAACCGCCCCGGCCTCACTCGACCGTGACGCTCTTGGCCAGATTGCGGGGCTGATCGACGTCCGTGCCCTTCAGCACCGCGACATGGTAAGCCAGCAATTGCACCGGCACGGCATAGACCATCGGCGCGATCAGCGGATGGACCTTGGGCATGGTGATGGTGGCGAGGCACCCTTCGCCCGCCGCCTGCACGCCATCATAGTCGGAAATCAGCACCACCTTGCCGCCGCGCGCCTGCACTTCCTGCATGTTGCTGACGGTCTTTTCGAACAACGGCCCGGATGGCGCGATGCAGATCACCGGCACCAGTTCGTCGATCAGCGCGATCGGGCCATGCTTCATTTCGCCCGCAGCATAGCCTTCGGCATGGATATAGCTGATTTCCTTGAGTTTCAGCGCCCCTTCCAGCGCCAGCGGATAATCGGTGCCACGCCCCAGATACAGCACGTCGCGCGCCGGCACGATATGATGCGCCATCGCCTCGATCGCCTCGTCATAGGCGAGCGCGCCGTTGATCGCGGCGGGTGCTTCGGCCAGGTGACGGACGATTTCCTTCTCGTCCTTCGCGCTCAGCTTGCCCTTGGCGCGGGCCAGGTTCGCAGCAAAGGCCGCCAGCACGGCCAGCTGACAGGTGAACGCCTTGGTCGACGCCACGCCGATTTCCGGCCCGGCATGGGTCGGCAACAGCAGATCGGCTTCGCGCGCCATCGAACTGGTGGGAACGTTGACGACCACGGCGATCTTCTGTCCCTGCGCCCGCGCATAGCGCAGCGCGGCGAGCGTATCGGCCGTCTCGCCCGACTGGCTGATGAACAGGGCCAGGCCGCCCTCCTCCATCACCGGCTCGCGATAGCGGAACTCGGACGCGAAATCCAAATCCACCGGCACGCGCGCAAATTGTTCGAACCAGTAGCGCGCGACCATGCCGGCATAGAAGCTGGTGCCGCAGGCGACGATGGTGACGCGGCGAATGGCCGACAGGTCGAAATCGGGGATCGGCAGCGACACCCGATCGTCCATCCGTTGCAGATAGGCTTTGAGCGTCTGGGCCACGACCACCGGCTGCTCGTAAATTTCCTTCTGCATGAAATGGCGATGATTGCCCTTGTCGATCATCGCGCCGGACACGCCACTGATCGTCACGGGGCGATCGACGGGGTTATTATCCTTGTCGAAAATCTCAGCGCCGCCGGCCGTAATAACGACCCAGTCGCCTTCGTCCAGATAGGCGATACGCTGCGTCAACGGAGCGAGCGCCAGCGCATCGGACCCCAGATAGGTTTCGCCATCGCCATAGCCCACCACCAGCGGCGATCCCAGCCGCGCGCCGATCAGCATGTCGGGATGGTTGCGGAACGCAATCGCCAGCGCAAAGGCGCCATGCAGGCGCGGCAGCACTTGGCGCACCGCATCCTTGGGGCTGGCGCCCTGCTCCACCAGTTCGCTCACCAGATGGGCGACGACTTCGGTGTCGGTCTGGCTGTCAAACACCCGGCCGCGCCCGATCAGCTCCTCGCGCAGCGCCTTGAAATTTTCGATGATGCCATTGTGGACCAGCGCCACTTCGCCCGTGGCATGGGGGTGGGCGTTGCTGGTCGTCGGTGCGCCATGCGTCGCCCAGCGCGTATGGGCGATGCCGGTCGTGCCGGGCAGCGGCGCGACGACCAGTTCCTTCACCAGATTGTTGAGCTTGCCCTCGGCCCGGCGGCGATCGATCGCGCCATCATGGATGGTGGCGACGCCGGCGCTGTCATAGCCGCGATATTCCAGTCGCTTGAGGCCATCGACCAGCCGCTCCGCAACGTCGTCCTTGCCGATGATACCAATGATGCCGCACATGAAGGAAAGCCCCGTCGAACAGATGAGATTGCGCCCATATAGGGCGGCTTTATCGCCATGCCATTAACGCGGCCGGCACGACAGCGCCATGGCCTGACCATGAAAAGAAATTCATCGGGGACGAATGGTGATCATCCAGATGTCGGGCGGCGCGAACAGCCGGATCGGCAGGCCGCTGGTGCCCACGCCCCCCGCGACGATCATCGTCTTGCCCGCTTCGCGATACAGGCCGCAGGCATAGCGGACGCCAAATTTGGACGGCACATAAACCGCACCGACGAAGGGCAACGCCACCTGCCCGCAATGGGTATGGCCCACCAACGTCAGCGACGGCCCGTTCGGCAGGCGCGGGAACACATCCGGCCCATGCGACAGGATGATCGGCGCGCCGCCGACCCGGCGCATCGCCGCCAGCGTGCCGGGCAGGTCGATATGCCGGGTATAGATGTCGCGCAGCCCGCCGATCGCCAGCGGCCCGCGCCGCACCGCGCCATCCTGCAACAAGGTGATGCCGATATGGGTGAAGGCGTCGCGCCACGCCTCCTTGCGCAGGGCGCGGCGGTTGAGCGAACTGAAACTGTCATGATTGCCCAGCACCGCCACCACACCCAGCGGCGCGCGCAGCCCGGCAAGGGGCGCGATGCTGGCCCGCGCATCATAGATCGCCCCACCCTTGCGATCGCCCAGATAATCGCCGCCCAGCAATATGAGGTCGGGTTTCAGCCCATTGATTTGCGCCACGATGCGCGCCATCCGCTCCGGGCTGTTATCCGGCCCGGACAGATGCGTGTCGGTCAGCAGCGCGACGGTCATCGCCTTGCGCGGCGCGCCCGCGGGAAAGGGCAGCGCAATCTCCTTGCGCCGCACCACCGGCATGGCGCGCGCGTTCAGGAACATCCACAGGCCCATGCCCCCCGCCAGCAACAGCAGGACCAGCGCCGTCCGCAACAATGTATGCCACAGCCTCATGCCGTGCAGAGCATCCGCGCTACCGTCACGTTGCGGCCTTCACTTGGCCGCCTTCTTCGCTTTCATCCGTTCACGGAACGCCGCCGCCCAGCCGACCTTGCCCATTTGTTCGGCCCGCACCAGACACAGCGAATCCGCCTCCACCGGCCGCGTCACCACGCTGCCCGCCGCCACGATCGCGCCGTCGCCGATCACCGCCGGGGCCACCAGCGCGCTGTTGGAGCCGATGAAGGCCCCCGCGCCGATTTCCGTCTTATATTTGAAAAAGCCGTCATAATTGCATGTGATGGTGCCCGCGCCGATATTGGCCCCCGCCCCCACGCTGGCGTCGCCGATATAGGACAGGTGATTGGCCTTCGCGCCTTCGCCCAAGGTCGCCTTCTTGATCTCGACGAAATTGCCGACCTTCGCCCTGGGACCAATGTCCGCGCCAGGCCGCAGCCGGGCATAGGGACCAATGTCTGCGCCGCTGGCGACGGTCGCGCCCTCCAGATGGGAAAAGGCGTGGATCGTCACATCATCCGCCACGGTGACGCCCGGCCCAAAAACGACGTTCGGCTCCACCACCACATCGCGCCCCAACACCGTATCATGCGAGAAGAAGACGGTTTCCGGCGCCACCAAAGTCACGCCCTCGCGCATCGCCTCGATCCGGCGACGCGCCTGCCACATCGCCTCCACGCCCGCCAGTTCGATCCGGCTGTTGACCCCCGCCACTTCCCAGGCGTCCGTTTCAATGACGGCGCTGGTGGCTCCGGGCAGCATGACGATATCGGGCAGATAATATTCGCCCGCTACATTGTCGTTGCCGATCTGGTCCAGCAGCACGAACAGGTCGGTCGCCCGCACCGCCATCAGCCCGCTGTTGCACAGGGTCACGGCGCGCTCCGCCTCGCTCGCGTCCTTAAACTCCACCATCTTCTCGATGATGCCCTGCCCGTCGGCGATGATCCGGCCATAGGCGGCGGCGTCATCGGGGCGGAAGCCCAGCACAACCGCGCGCGGCTCATCGCCCCGGCTCAGGCGATCCAGCATCGCGCGCATCGTCGCGCTGCTTACCAGCGGCACATCGCCATAGAGGATCAGCACATCGCCCGCGAACCCCGCCAGCGCATCATGCGCTTGGGCGACCGCATGGCCGGTGCCCAGCTGCTGTTCCTGCACCGCGACGATCGCGCCGGTGCCGGCCACCGCCTTTTCCACCTGATCGCGCCCCGCACCGACCACGACGACCTGCCGCTCAGGCGCCAGTTCGCCAACGCTGGCCAGCAGGTGCAGCAGCATCGGCCGCCCGGCGATCGGGTGCAATACCTTGTGCAGCGCGGATTTCATGCGCGTTCCCTGCCCGGCGGCAAGAATGATGACGGCGAGGGGGCGGTTGGCGGTCACTTTCGACAAATCCCGGATTAGAAGCGGTGAACAGACTTGTCCTCTGCCATGTTTGACTTGCCATTGCCACCATCGGCGCGGCATGGCGCAGCATGGCCGCGACAAATCCGAACCCCGCAACGCCCCTCCCGATTCCCTTCGATATTGTGGGATTCGATCTGGACGGCACCCTGATCGACACCAGCGGCGATCTGGCGGCGGCGGTCAATTACGCCATCGGCACCATCGGCCGCCCGCCCTTCCCCGTCGCGGCGATCCACCCCTTCGTCGGCAAGGGGGCAAGGGTGATGCTCCAGCGCGCGCTCGACGCTTCGGGCGGCTATGACGAAGCGACGCTGCTGGCGCTGCTGCCGGTCCTGCTGGATTATTATGAACAGAATCTCGCCATCCACTCCATCCCCTATCCCGGCCTGATCGACGCGATGGAACAACTCGCTGCGCGCGGCGTGAAGCTGGCCATCTGCACCAACAAGGCGGAACGCTTCACCATTCCGCTGATGCATCAGCTGGGCCTGTCGGATCGCTTCGCCAGCATCGTGGCCGGCGACACGGTCGGCGTCGCCAAGCCCGACCCTGCCCCGATCCGCGAGATGATTGCACGCGCAGGCGGCGGCCGCACCATCTTCATCGGCGACACGATCAACGACATTGCCGGCGCGCGCAACGCCGGCGTCGCCAATATCGCCGTCAGCTTCGGCTTCCTCGACGGCCCGGTCGAAAATCTGGAGGCGGACGCGGTGATCCACCATTTCGATGAACTGCTGCCCCTGCTGGAGCGCTGGCCGGCATGACCTTGCGACTGGAGCGGGACGGCCCGGTCGCCCGGCTGCTGATCGACCGGCCCGACCGGCGCAACGCCATGAACCAGATGATGTGGCAGACGCTGCCCCATCTGGTGGAACAGGCCATGGCGGACGAAAGCGTCCGCGTCCTCATCCTGTCATCCGCGACGCCCGGCCTGTTCTGCGCAGGCGCCGACATCCACGAATTTGCCGCCTGCTCGGGCGATGCAGACTGGCGCATCGCCAATCAGGCGGCGATCCGCGCCAGCCATTATGCGCTGGCCCATGCCGAAAAACCGGTCATCGCCGCGATCGACGGAGATTGCATCGGCGGCGGTTGCGGCCTCGCCATCGCCTGCGACATGCGGATCGCTGCGCCACATGCGCGGCTTGGCATCACGCCAGCGAAGCTGGGCATCGTCTATTCACTGTTCGACACCAAATTGCTGGTCGATCTGGTCGGCCCGGCGCGGGCGAAACGCATCCTCTTCACCGCCGCGCTGCACGGCGCGCAGGACGCGCTGGCGATCGGCCTGATCGAGGAAATCGCCGCCGATCCACTGGCCGCCACCGACACGCTCGCCCGCACCATCGCCGCCAATGCCCAGCATAGCGTGCGATCGTCCAAGGCGATCGTCCGCCGCATCCTCGACGGACAGGCCGACGACGACGCGACCACATTGGCCCTGTTCCGCGACGCCTTCACCCTCCCCGACTTCGCCGAAGGCGTAACCGCCTTCGGCGAAAAGCGCCGCCCGGATTTCTAAATTGCGCGGATAAGCTCGCAAGCGGCAATGTGGCTTGAAAGGGTGGATAAGGGACATTCTCCTTTTGTCACCCCGGGCTTGACCCGGGGTCCCGCTGCCTGAAGCGGGGCGTAGTGTGCAAACGAAAAGCGGGACCCCGGATCAAGTCCGGGGTGACGGGATAAATCATGTCCGAGGGGGGTGGACTCCTGCCATTCCACCGACGTCATGCTGAACTTGTTTCAGCATCTATCGTGCCTACAATCCTTTGCTCTGTTGGGAGAAATGGACCCTGAAACAAGTTCAGGGTGACGATCTATGCAAGGGCGCATTGTGGTCGTTCGGGGATCGGCAGCTTTGCAATCCGAATATCGTCGCCTAGAAGGACGGCGTCCAGCGTTGGGGAATTGGTAGACCCGCCGGTCACAACCGCCCTGCCTCGGCAGATTGCAAGTTCGAACCTTGCCGCTGGACAACCTATCTATGACCGGTTTCGGGATGCAAAAAGGGTTGAGCGGATGGCAACAAACGGCCGTCACCCGCCACCCCGCTTCCCTGTCCTACACGCCCACACGCGGCTATGGCCCGACTTTCCATATGCGATATGCGAGAAGTTAGAGAATTTTCGCCGATGCCCGGTTCCAACCCGCCCGAATTTGCTCACCCGGCCGCGCCCTCCCAAACCGCTCGGCTCGTCGCATCGCCGAAGACTTTGTTAAGCATCCTTCCTCTAGGCTGCTGCGCCACGGAACGATGCGCCGTCATCGCCCCCATCCATCATGCTTCAAGGACAATGACCCAGCGTGGGTGAGAATTTCGCTTTCTTCCTGCCAATCATGATGGCCAGTTTCGGCGTCGCCTTCCTCATCGTCTGGGGCTGGGGCGCGCGCGGCGCGGGCTGGTGGAGCGGCGCTTTCTTTTCAGTCGCGGGCGGCTTTGCGGTGCCGGTCGCCTTTCAGGCGCTGCCGACCCATTTGTGGGGCATCGTCGCCGACCTGCTGTTCGCCACCGGCTTCCTGCTGTTCAGCCAGGCGCTGCTCGATCGCTGGCGACCAGGCTGGCTGCTGTCGCTGCGCTTCGCCATCTGGGGCGGATCGGTCGCGCTCTGCGCCTTCGCCGTCCTGATCGATCATGTCCCGCTGGAACTGGTGTCGTCCGATTTCGGCTGCTTCCTGCTGATTTCCCTGCCGCTGGTGGCCGCACGCGGACAATTGCGCCGCTGGCCCGACCGCGCCCTTTACGCCGCCGCCATCCTTGTGTCGCTCGACAATCTGGTGCGCGGCAGCACCGTGTCCTTCACCCTGCCCAGCGGCGTGCCCTTTCGCGACAGTGATTACGCCTTTCTGATGCAGGCGCTGGCCTGCATGTTCGGCCTGTTCCTGGCCCTTTCCGCGCTCGCCGCCTGCGTGCTGGACCTGATCACGCGCTATCGCCACGATGCCCATGTCGATCCGCTGTCGGGGCTGCTCAACCGGCGCGGCTTTGACGAAGCGGTCGCGCGCCGGCATCGTCGGGGTGGGAGCCTGATCGCCTGCGACATCGATCATTTCAAGCGGGTCAATGACGAACATGGCCATGGGCTGGGCGACCGGGTGATCGTGGTGCTGGGCGACATGCTGCGCACCCTTGCCCCGGCCGACGCCGTCGCCGCGCGCTTCGGCGGAGAAGAGTTCATCCTCTTCCTGCCCGGCACCGACGCCGCGAGCGCCGCCGGCATTGCCGAAGCGGTGCGCACCCATTTCGCCGAGCAGGCCGCCGCCCGCTTTGGCCTGCCCCGGCCGCTCACCGCCAGTTTCGGCCTCACCACGCTGCACCGCGCCGATCCGTCGATCCATGATGCGATCGCGCGGGCCGACAGCGCCCTTTACGAAGCGAAGGAAAAGGGCCGCAACCGGGTCTGCGTCCGCCGCGCGCTGGCCGTGCCCCATGCCGTACCAGCCACCGACGATCGCCTGCGCCGCGCCTGATCAGGCTGCGGCCTCCTCCGCGCCGCGCATGCGGGTGAAGATGTTCCAGGTCGCAATGAACAGCGCCGCGATCACCGGGCCGATGATGATGCCGTTGAAACCGAACAATTCGATCCCGCCCAGCGTGGAGATCAGCACGACATAGTCGGGAATGCGCGTATCGCGGCCGACCAATATCGGGCGCAGCACATTGTCGACCATGCCGATCACCAGCACGCCGCACGCCACCAATATGACCGCCTGCCAGACCGCACCGGTCGCGAACAGATAGATGGCGACCGGCACCCAGATCAGCCCTGTCCCCACCGCCGGCAACAGCGAGAATGCCCCCATCAGCACGCCCCACAGCAACGCGCCCTGAATGCCCAGCCCCCAGAAGACCAGACCGCCGATCAGCCCCTGCACGATGGCGACGACGATGCTGCCCTTGATCGTGGCGCGGATGACGATGACGAACTGTTCGATCAGCGCCTGCCGCTGGCCGGGCCGCAGCGGCGCGGCGGCAGCAATGCGCTGCGACAGCGTCTCCCCGTCGCGCAGCAGGAAATAGGTCAGGTACAGCATCACGCCCAGCCCCACCAGGAAGCTGAAGGCGCTTTGCCCGATCTGAAACGCCTGCGCCGCCAGCGTGCGGAAACTGCTGGTCACGCCCTTCGTCACCAATTCCTGCGCGGCATAGAAATTGCCCAGGCCCAGCCGCCGCAAATAGGGGCGCAGCCAATCGGGCATGCTGGCGATGGTTTCGGAGAAGAGCCGGACGAAATTAATCTCGCCCGACTGGATCTTGCCATAGAAGTAGGCCGCCTCCTGCAACAGCGCGCCGCCCAGCACAAATGCCGGGACGATCACCACCGCCAGGATCAGGAACAGGGTGATCAGCGCCGCGCCATTGCGGTGCCTGGGCATCGCCGCCAATATCCGCCGGTTGAGCGGCGCAAAGACGATGGCGGCAATCACACCCCACAGCACCGCGGCAAAGAAAGGCTCGATGACCAGCGCAAAGGCGATCGACACGACCAGCACGACGCCAAGGAAGAAGCCATCCTCGATTTTGGGCGTGACATTCAGCGGCGGTGGGGGCGGTTGGGTGTCCATGCGCGTTTCTTGGCAAAATTCGCGATCCAAATCCATCGGCTAACGATCCTCATCGGCTTTCCCCTGTCCTTTTGCCGATTCGCCCGGTAGAGAGGCCGCTTCCTTCAGCTCTTTGGGACCAGCAGACATAGTGGCACGCGAAATCACCGGATTTTCCAACCCGCTGGTGAAGCGCGTCCGATCGCTGCGGGAAAAGAAATATCGCAAGGCCGAGGGGCTGTTTCTGGCCGAAGGGCTGCGCATCCTGACCGAAGCGCGCGAAGAGGGCGTGCTGCCCGAAATGCTGTTTCACGCCGGCTCCACCCACCCGCTGGCACTGGAACTGATCGACGCGATCGAAGCGGATGGCGGCGACGTGATCGAAACCACGCCCGACATCCTGTCCAAGATCAGCGGCAAGGATAATGCGCAGGCCGTCGTCGGCGTCTATCGCGACCGGCTGACCCCGCTGGAAAAGCTGGATCGCAGCACCGCCAATATCTGGATCGTCGCGCAATCGCTGCGCGACCCCGGCAATTTGGGTACGATCCTGCGCACCGGCGACGCCGTGGGCGCGGGCGGCCTGATCCTGATCGACGATTGCGTCGATCCCTTCTCGGTCGAATCGGTGCGCGCCTCCATGGGCGCGCTCTTCACCCAATCGATCACGCAGGCGCGCTGGGGCGAATTCATGCACTGGCTGCGCGCTGGCCCCGGCGAACTGATCGGCACCAGTCTGAAAGCCACGCAGGACTATCAGGAACCCGCCTATCAAAGCCCCAGCTTCCTGCTGGTCGGCAATGAAGCGCAGGGCCTGCCCGAATCCTATGAAGCCGAATGCGACCAGCTGGTGAAGATGCCGATGCTGGGCAAGGCCGACAGCCTGAACGCCGCCGTGGCGACCGCCGTCATGGCCTATGAACTGCTGAATCAGAAGCGAAGGAAGTAAGATGACAGCCGGGGGGCAGACGAACGGCGTCGGCGAAATGTGGCGGCACAAGCGGGTGCTCGCCGCCAGCCTGATCGGCACGGCGGTCGAATTTTACGACTTCTATATCTACGCCACCGCCGCCAGCCTTATCTTCCCCTTCCTCTTCTTCCCCGCTTCCTCACCCACGGCGCAGCTGATGGCCTCCTATGGCAGCCTCGCCCTCGCTTTCTTCGCGCGGCCGGTGGGCGCGGCGGTGTTCGGCCATTATGGCGACCGCATCGGGCGCAAGGCGACCCTCGTCGCCTCGCTCATGCTGATGGGCGGCTGCACGCTGCTGATCGGTTTCCTGCCCACTTACCAGATGATCGGCTATTGGGCGCCGCTGACCCTGTGCCTGCTGCGTTTCGGTCAGGGCTTTGGCCTTGGCGGCGAATGGGGCGGCGCGGCGCTGCTGGCGGTGGAGAATGCCCCGCCCGGCTGGCGCGCGCGCTTCGGCATGTTCCCCCAGCTTGGCGCACCGGTCGGCTTCATCGCCGCCAACGGCCTGTTCCTGTTGCTTGGCGCTTTCCTGACCGACGACGCCTTTTTCGAATGGGGCTGGCGCCTGCCCTTCATCGGCAGCGCGGTGCTGGTGATCCTGGGCCTGTGGGTGCGCCTGAAGCTCACCGAAACGCCCGAGTTCGCCGCCGCACAGAAGGAAACGCCGCCGCCCGCCGTGCCGCTAGCGACATTGCTGTCCTCGCATCTGGGCGCGGCGATCGCCGGCACCTTCGCCTGCGCCGCCTGTTTCGCCGTCTATTATATCGCGACCGCCTTTGCCCTGGGCTATGGCACCACTGCGCTCAAGATCGACCGGGAAATCTTCCTCGCGATCCAGCTGGGCGCGATCCTGTTCATGGCTTTGAGCATCATATTGGCGGGCTGGTGGTCGGATCGCACCACCCCCACCAACGCGCTCGCCTGGGGCTGCGCCGGGACGGTGCTGATGGGCCTGGTCTTTGGCCCGCTGATCGGCACGGCGGCGCTCTTCCCGATCTTCGTCGCGCTCAGCCTGGCGCTGTTCGTCATGGGTTTCATCTACGGCCCGCTCGGCGCCTACCTCCCTGCGCTCTTCCCGATCCAGCTGCGCTATACGGGGGCATCCTTCGCCTTTAACCTGGGCGGCATATTGGGCGGCGCGCTCGCCCCGATCGTCGCGACCTGGCTGATCGGGGCGCAGGGCGTGGGCCTCGTCGGCCTCTACATGTCGGCCGCCGCGCTCATCAGCCTCGCCGGCCTGTGGCGGACCAGTCGGAAGGTCTGAATCAGATCGCCTTGCGCATCAACAGCATCGGCACGCCCCTGTCCTCGAATGGGCGCACCCCTTCGAAGCCGAAGCTGCGATAGAGCGGCACACCCGCCATCGTCCCCGACAGTTCGAGCGCGGCAAAGCCTTCCGCCTTCGCCGCCGCCTCGCACAGCGACAGGATCATCGTGCCCACGCCTTTGCGGACATGATCGGGGTGGGTGTACATCGCCCGCACCCGCGCCGGCTCGCTCGCCGGATCGAGCAGCCGATCGTCCCGTCCCGCACTATGATTGCCGCCATAGGCGGTCGCCCGCCGGCTCCACCCGCCGCAGCCCGCGATCGCTTCGCCATCCTCGATCATGAAGTAAGTGCCGTCCGCGATCAGCCGGCTGTCGAGGCCCATGAAGGCATGGCTGGCCTGCACCTGATCGGGCGTCAGATAGGTGGATTGTAGCCGGTCGATCGCCAGCGTCATCACGGCGGACAGGGCCGGTTCGTCGGCCGGCATGGCAAGGCGGTGAGTCAAGGTCATGACAATGGTCCTGCAACGGAAACGGCCGACCCCGCAAGGGACCGGCCGCCTCCGTGACAGGAAAAGGAGAGATCAGAACTTAAATCCGACCCTCGCATACCAGAAACCGCCGTTAAAGCCGAAGGGCGATACGTCGGGATAGATATCGCCCGTGAAGCGGCCGCCCGTCGACGCATAAACCGGTCCCAGACCACCAGCGCGATTGTCGAACTTGTCAGGATAGTTGCTGAACAGATTCTGCACGCCCGCGCTCAGGGTAAAGGCATCGTTCAACTGGTAGCTGGCTTCAAAGTCGAAGACGAATTCGCTGCCAAAGCTCTGCTGGACATAGCTTTCGCCATTGGCGCCGGTGCCGTCGTCGAACACCTTATATTTGCCGTACCAGTTGACCCGGCCCATGATCGACAGAGGGCCACTGGACCAGTTTTCGGTCAGGATCACGCGGGTCTTGGGCAGCGTATTCTGCAACTGCTGAATGCGCGTGTCGCTGATGATCGGCGAACCGGTTTCGGGATCGATGCCGACGCGGATCACCTTCGTCTTGTTATAGTTGAACGCCAGCGTGGTGTTGAACGTGCCCATGCCTTCGGTCGCCAGGCGATAGCTGCCGACCACATCGATACCCTGGGTACGGGTGTCGAAGGCGTTGGTCAGGAACTGCACTTCGTTGACGGTCGCATAGTTGGCCAGGCCCAGCGCCTGCAATTCGGGGCGCTGCGCGTCGGTAATGACGCGCGAACCGGTGGTGCCGATACGGTCCTTCACCTTGATGTTGTAATAGTCGATCGTCAGCGATGCGCCCGGTGCCGGCGTGAAGACGGCGCCGCCCGAGAAGCTGACCGACTCTTCCGGGCTGAGCGGCACGGCGCCCAGATATTGGGCGACCGGGCTGGCGACCGGCAGCGTCATGAATTCGATCGCGTTGGGATTGCCGGGGTTGAAGGTGGTCGCAATGCTGCTGGTGTTGGTCTGGCCCGGCGTCGGCGCGCGGAAGCCGGTGGACACGGTGCCGCGAATGGCGAACACATCGGGCACGATGGCGTAGCGCGCTGTCGCCTTGCCCGTGGTCGCATTGCCGAAATCGGACAGATGTTCATAACGACCGGCAAAACCGAAGGAGAGCTGTTCAGTGACGTCGCCTTCGACGCTGACATACAGCCCCTTGGAATTGCGGCTGCTTTCACCCGCGATCGCCGGGCCATAACCGGGGAAGCCATTGGCCCCGACCGGCAGGGCGACAGACAATTGGCTGCCGTCCGCATTCAGGACGGGCGTCCCATCCTGATGGAACACCAGATTCCCGGTGTACGAGCCGATTGCGTAAGAGGCAGGATCGCCCAAGCCCAATTCATAGGATTCGCGGAAATATTGGCCACCGAACGCGATCGTGATCGGGCTGGCAAAGCCGACTTCCCACGGATAGCTGAAATCCGCGTTGAAGACGGTTTCGCGCTGTTCCAGCTTGCCCAGATAAAATTCCGTCGGCGAACTAATGCCCAGCGACGGGTTCATCGTGCCGTTCATCGTATATTTCAGCGTCGACTGGCCATAGCTGCCCGACACATCATAGTTCAGGCCGAAACCGAACGTGCCCTTATAGCCGACCGTGCCCGAAATATCATCGATCTTGCCGAAGAAGATGGGCGTGAAGCCGCCCGAATAGACGCAGCTCCAATTCTGGACCAGCGGATCGGAACAGGTCGACACCTGCGTATAGTCGCGGGTCGCGGGATCATAGCCATTGGGCGCATAGACGTTCCCCCCGGCCGATCCGGTCTGGATGCCCGGCGTTGTGTTGTCGAAATCGGTGAAATAATCGTTGAAGATGCCGTTCAGGCCGAAATTGGCCGAATTGACCGACTGGCGATAGTTGAAGCTTTCTTCCTGGAAGCTGTGCCCATAATTGCCGAAATAATAGATGCTGCTGTCATCGCCCAGATCAAAGCCGCCATTCACGAAGAAGCGGTAGGATTCCATCTTGGGATTGCCATAGCGCTGCGCCAGGGCGGGCACGCCGATATCGGGCTGTTCCTGCGACAATTCCAGCGCGCCGGGACGGGTGACGCCACGGCTGGTCTTGCCGGCGTTCACATATTCGCCGCTGATGTTGATGAAGCCATTGTCGCCCAGCTTGAAACCGCCGTTCAGCGCAACCTGATAATCATCGCCGTCGCCGCGATAATATTGGCCATAGCGGGCATAGCCCGAAATGCCGTCCGTATCGTCGCGCAACGCCATGTTGATGACGCCCGCGATCGCGTCGGACCCATATTGGGCCGATGCGCCGTCGCGCAGCACTTCGAACCGCTTCACCGCGATCGATGGGATTTGCGCCAAATCCGCCGAATGCGCGCCGGCCGACTGCGCGTTGGCGCCGATCTGGACCAGTGCGGAACGGTGCATGCGCTTGCCATTGATCAGGACCAACGTCTGGTCGGGCGCCAGGCCGCGCAGGTTGGGCGGGCGCACGAAGGAGGAGCCGTCGCCGATGGCGTAGCGCGCGACCGAGAAGGAGGGGACGAGATTCTGAATCGCCTGATTCATGTCGGCGACGCCCATCTTCTGCAATTCTTCGCCGGAATAGACGTCGATCGGGGTCGGGGATTCTGCAACGGTGCGGTCGGTACGGCGGGTGCCGGTGACGATGATGGTTTGGTCCGGTGCGCCTGCCACTGCCTGCGGCGCAACATCCTGCGCAAGAACAGGCATGGAATAGAGTAGCGCGACGGCAATGGCGCCGCGAGAAATCAGACCCTCATACTTCATCAAAAAAGCCCCCTATTATGTCTTTTACAGAGACCTTTTCGACATCCCCTTCCGACCCGTTTACCCTGATTTGCCAAGGTTGCAGAAATACTGGACCGAAATCATGGATTTCAGCCTCGAAGCATATTGCAACATCTGGAAACGCAAGGCTGGCACAAATCCACTTGGGGAGAAATGGCCCTTTTTTGCAGTGCCGCAAAATCTCTTGCGCATGCGAAGCCCGGACAGGCGTCCGATTTTGTCAAATCCTTGTAACACAAAGAAAAAGGCGGCACCCCCGGGGGGCACCGCCTGTTTCTTTTTTACAACTGTCAAGCCCGTTTGGGCTATCAGCCTTCGCGATTGTCGCGGCGCTCGGCAATACGGGCGCGCTTGCCGGTGCGGCCACGCAGATAGTAAAGCTTCGCACGACGCACGACGCCGCGACGGACGACGGTGATCGAATCGATGTTGGGCGAATAGAGCGGGAACACGCGCTCCACGCCTTCGCCGAACGAAATCTTGCGCACGGTGAAGTTGGAACCCATGCCCTTGTTCGAACGGGCGATGCACACGCCTTCATAGTTCTGAACGCGGCTGCGCTCGCCTTCGATGACCTTCACGCCGACGCGCAGGGTGTCGCCGGGGCGGAAGTCGGGAATATCCTTGGCGAGGGCGGCGATGCTTTCCGCCTCGATCTGCTGGATGATGTTCATAACGTCAGTCCTTGGTCTTTTGCTGCGCACCAGAGGGCGAACGGTCCCGAACGCCGATATGACGTTCCCAAAGGTCCGGCCGCCTTAGCCGTGTATCATTCTCCGCCTGTTGTTTCCGCCAGGCGGCGATTTTCGCATGATCCCCCGATCGCAACACTTGCGGGATCGCGCGACCCTCCCATTCCACCGGGCGGGTATAGTGCGGATATTCAAGCAGCCCCGTTTCAAAGGACTCCTCGACTCCGCTGGAAGCCGCGCCCATTACACCGGGAAGCAGCCGAACACAAGCGTCGAGCAGCAGCAAAGCCGCCATTTCTCCGCCCGATAATATGATGTCGCCCATGCTGACCTGTTCGATTGGGCGGGCGTCGAAAATCCGCTCGTCAAACCCTTCAAAACGGCCGCACAGGATGGTCGCGCCCGGCCCCGCCGCCAGCGCGCGCACGCGGCCTTGCGTGATCGGCTTGCCGCGCGGCGTCATCGCCAGCACCGGCAGATCAGGCCGCTGGTCCAGCGCATGGTCCACCGCCTGCGCCAATATGTCGGCGCGCAGCACCATGCCCGCGCCGCCGCCCGCCGGCGTATCATCCACGGTGCGATGCCGGTCGGCGGCGAAATCGCGCATATGGATGGGGTTGCAGGACCATTTCCCATCCGCCAGCGCCCGCCCGGCCAGCGACACACCCAACGGCCCGGGAAACATTTCGGGATAGAGGGTCAGGATTTGCGCCGTGAAGCTCATTTGCGCCGCCGCGCCCGCAACCGCGCGGCCGAAAAGCCGCCCGCAAGACAGATGATGCCGCACACCAGCAAGGTCAGCCCCAGTTGGATCAACAGGTCGGACCAAACATCGCGCCGCATCGCACCGGGAAGGATGAACAGCAGCGGCATGGGCAGAACCAGCGCCAATGCCGTCACCGCCCTGATCCGCGGCGACCATGGCACGGTGAACAGACGCCATCCCGCCGCGACGAGGAACAACAGATAGGCGCCGAGGACAATTTGCGGAATGATGGGCATTGGACGGCGCTTAGAGCGATTTCCAGTCAGATGGAACGGAAATCGCGGAAATCAAAGACGGACCAAGCAGCGCGCCGCATCCGGATCAGGGCAGCTTGATCGCGATCTTGAGTTCCTGAATCTGCGCCGTCGCCGTCGGCGCCAGCAGGATCGTGCCTGCCAACCGCCCCTTTTCGCACGCCCAGGTAAAGCTGCCCGACAGATTTCCCGTTGCGGTGACAGGCGCATCGGTCTGGCACGCCCCAACCTCGCCCTTCAGGTCCGTCAGTTTTTTGCGCCAACTGTCCATGTCGTTGTCCATCAGGAAATTCATCGCCAGATGATCCTGCGCTGCGGCGACATTGCCCGCCGCATAGATGCGCCCTGCCGCCGCATAGCCATCGCCCAGCAGCGGCGTGACCGGCACGGTCCGGGCAATCAGGGCGCCCGCCTGTTTCAACGCCACCGCAGCATCCCAGGCCGGCCCAGCGCCGCCATTATAGGTGCGGTTGGTGAAGACGAAGAGACCCACGCCATAATCCGGCATCAGCATCACATGGCTGCCATAGCCCGGATAGCCGCCGCCATGCGCCAGCGTCAGACCCAGATCGCAATCCTGCGCGATGCGCATCGCAAAACCATAAGCCGCCGCCTGTTTGCACGCCGTCGCACCGCTCCTGCCATTGCGCGCCGCCACGGTCAGAAAATTACTGCCCTCGGCCAGCATCCGCACCGCCGACCGCGACACCGGCCCGCCATCGACATCGTCCCGCGCTGGCCATGCGGACAGCAGAAAGGCGACCCAGCGCGCATAATCATTGGCGCTGGTTTGCAGCCCGCCCATTGCCCCGAAAGCGCCATCGGCCATGGTCGGCTCGACCTTCCATCGCCCCTCTTCCCAGCGATAGCCGATGGCGCGGCGCTCCTGCGGCCATTCGCTCACCTCATAACCGCTGGACGCCATACCCAGCGGCGTCAGCAGGTTGCGCTCCACATAGCGGCGATAGGGCATGGCGCTGACATTGGCGATAATCCGCCCCAGCAGCGCATAGCCGAAATTGCTATATTCATAGCGACTGCCCGGCGCCGTACTGAACGGCACGCCCGCCGCCAGCATCTTCGTGAAATCCTCCTGCGGCAGCGGCGTCTGTCGGTCGCCCCAGGGATTGTCGTCGATCAACCCCGCACTATGCGTCAGCAGATCACGAATGCGAATGCGCGGACTGTCCTTGGTCGGATAGGTCCAGCCGCGCATTTCGGCGACATAGGTTTCGGCCAGATCATCGAGCGACAGCTTCCCCTCATCCCGCAGCTTCAGGATCGACACCGCCGTAAACGCCTTGGTCATGGACGCGATGCGGAACAGGCTGTCGGGCGTCACCGGGCGTTTTTGCGCCAGATCCTGTACCCCAAAGCCCTTGGCGTGGATCAGGCGACCATTGGCAACGATGCCATAAACCAGCCCCGGAGCATGGCTGTCGACCTGAAAATCGGCGAACAGCTTGTCGATGTCGGGGATAGCCTGTTCGATCTTCTTCTCATCGGCCGCTTTGGCCGTCGCGGGAAGAAAGGCCAGAAGCAGCAGCAAGGGAAAGAAGCGTCGCGTCACCGTGTCCAGTCCTCCATTTTCAAACCGGGGATATCGGCAAAATCCTTCGGATTGCGGGTCACCAGCACCATGCCCAGCGCAAGCGCATGGGTGCCGATCAGACGATCGAAGCTGTTTCGGCGAACGCCTGCCTGCCGCACGACGTCGGCGTAGACACGCGCAACCGCATCATCGAAAGGCGCGACGCGCAGCAGGGTCAGGAAACTGTCGATCCGTCGCCCGTCTGCAACCGGATCGCTCGACGATCGGTTGCCCACCCGCAATTCGCCGGCAGTCACTGCCGAAACGGTCAATGCGCCGAATGATCCGGCCATGCGGTCAGCCAGAACCGCGCTGCGTCCCAGCAGAAAGTCGATGCAGACATTGGTATCGAGCAGATAGGCAGGCGCGGTCATGCGGCTTGCGTCGCACCGCCATTGCCGCGCCAGTCACGCTCATCCTGATTGATGTCGCCCCGGCCATCGGCCATGAAGCCGGCAGACATACTGCCATAAAGCCCCATCAATATATCGCGCGAACGATCCTGCTTCCAGAAGGAGAAACTGCCGTCGTCATGCGGAACGAGCATGACCTCTTCCCCATCGGAAAGGCCCAATGTACGCGGCAGGCGCAAAGCCAGGCTGTTGCCCGACTTGAAGACCTTGGCCTTATATTCTTCGCCCATGGCGCAGCCTCCGTATATACGGAGTGTATATACTATTCCGCGAAAGCCGCGTCAATCACAGCGCCATCCTCGCTCAGCGTGACGACGTGCATGGGCGCCATGAAACGCTTGCCGGGCTTGTCGTCGACGGAAGGCCGCTGAACCTCGACAATGTCGCCCGCGCCGAAATTCTCGACCGCGACGATCTCACCCAGCGCTTCGCCGGTGCTGGAGGTGCAGGGCAAGCCGATCAGGTCGGCATGATAATATTCGCCCTCGCCCAGTTCGGGCAGGGCGGAACGGGGCACGGTCAGTTCGGTGCCACGCAGGGCTTCGGCCGCGCTCCGGTCGCCAATTTCGGCGAAACGAGCGACCGCGCCATTGGGGCCGGGACGCACCGACTTCAACGTCAATGTGCGCCCCGCCACATCAAAGCCCTTGTAGCTTTTGAGGCTTTCCACCCCTTCGCCAAAGAGCTTCAAACGGACTTCGCCCGCCACGCCATGCGCGCCGATGATGACGGCGAGAGTGACGGGCTTGTCGGTCAAGATGCTCAGCCTTCAGCCGATTCTTCAGCCGGGGCTTCTTCAGCAGCCGGAGCAGCGGCGGCCTCAGCGGCAGCGGCCTTGGCGGCTTCGGCAGCTTCAGCGGCTTCGGCAGCCTTGGCGGCGCGGTCTTCAGCGCGGTCCTTGGCCTTCTGACCCGGCTCAGCCTTGTTCGGGTTGTTGCGGGCAGCGCGTTCCTTCACGCCGGCGGCGTCCAGGAAGCGGGCGACGCGATCGGTCGGCTGGGCGCCAGCGGCAACCCAGTGCTTTGCGCGCTCAACGTCCAGAACGACGCGCTTTTCGTCGCCCTTGGGCAGAACGGGGTTGTAGCTGCCGATGCGCTCGATGAACTTGCCGTCACGCGGCGCGCGGCTGTCGGCCACGACGATGCGATAATAAGGACGCTTCTTGGAGCCGCCGCGCGACAGACGGATGGAGGTTGCCATGGAAATAGACCTTTCTAACTAACTGCTTTGTTTAGGGTCGTCATCCCAGCGATAGCTGGCGCCTCTCTCCCCCGAAGGAGAAGTGAAGCCCCAGCTTTCGCTGGGATGACGGGTTACTTCACTTCTTCATGAAATTCTGAAAGCCCGGCGGCAGCTTGGGCATGTTGCCGCCCAGACCACCAAGGCCGCCCAGCCCCGACAGGTCGGGCGGGCCGCCCGCGCCACCATCGGGACCGCCCAGCCCACCAAGGCCGCCCATGCCGCCACCGGTGAACATCTTGGCCAGCCCTTTCAGGCCGCCCATCTTGCGGATCTTTTTCATCGCCGTTTCCATCTCCTGATGCATTTTCAGGAGACGGTTGACGTCCTGCACGGTCCGGCCGGCACCCTTGGCGATGCGGATCTTGCGCTTGGCGTTGATCAGGGCGGGCTTTTCCCGCTCCTTGGGCGTCATGGAGCCGATCATGGCGTCCAGATGGATCAGCGTCTTGTCGTTCGCGCCGCTATTGGCCATCGCCGCCTGCGCCTTTTTGAGGCCCGGCAGCATGCCCGCCAGCGCGCCCAGGCCGCCCATGCGGCGCATCTGATTAAGCTGCGCGCGCAGGTCGTTCATGTCGAACTGACCCTTGGCCATCTTCTTGGCCAGCTTGTCGGCTTCCTCGGCGTCGATCGTCTCGGCGGCCTTTTCGACCAGCGAAACCACATCGCCCATGCCCAGGATGCGCTGGGCGACACGGGCCGGATGGAAAGGCTCGATCGCGTCCAGCTTTTCGCCGGTGCCCGCAAACTTGATCGGACGGCCCGTGACGGCGCGCATCGACAATGCTGCGCCACCGCGGGCGTCGCCGTCCATACGGGTCAGCACCACGCCGGTCAGCGGCACCTGCGCCGAGAAGCTGGTCGCGACGTTCACTGCGTCCTGCCCGGTCAGCGAGTCGACCACCAGCAGGATTTCGGCCGGCGTCGCCACATCGGCAACCGCCTTCATCTCGTCCATCAGCGCCTGATCGACGTGCAGACGACCGGCGGTGTCGAGCATGACGACGTCGAAGCCCTGAAGCTTGGCCGCCTGAAGCGCGCGCTTGGCGATATCGACCGGCTGCTGCCCGGCGATGATCGGCAGGGTCGCAACATCCGTCTGCGTGCCCAGCACCGCCAGCTGCTCCTGCGCGGCGGGGCGCTGCACGTCGAGCGACGCCATCAACACCTTCTTGCGCTCGCGCTCCTTCAGGCGCTTGGCGATCTTGGCGGTGGAGGTGGTCTTACCCGAACCCTGCAAACCGACCATCATGATGACGGCGGGCGGGGTCACATCGATCATCAGGTCCGACGTATCCGAACCCAGCGTCTCGGTCAGCGTGTCGGAGACGATCTTGACGACCATCTGGCCGGGCGTAACCGACCGCAGCACATCGCTGCCCACAGCGCGCTCGGTCGCCTGATCGACGAACTGGCGCACGACCGGCAGCGCGACGTCGGCCTCCAGCAGCGCGATTCGCACCTCACGCATCGCGGCGCGGACATCGTCCTCCGTAAGCGCACCGCGCCCACGCAGTTTGTCGAATACCCCACCGAGACGATCGCTTAGCGAATCGAACATCACCACCTCATTTGGGCCAAAAGGCCCGGAAAATCTTGCCTACCCATCAAACGACAAAATCGCCGGCGGGCGAAACTTCGCCGGCCAGCGTCCATCCGATGCCCCTCTTGGGCGTCCTGGAGTCGTCAGGATATCAGACGGCACGCCGCCCGATTGCAGGGCGCCCTTAACGCAAGGGCGCCCGTGATGCAAGCGATCAGGCTGGTGAGAGCGCCATTACCAGCGCACCGATCGGCGGGCTTGCCGCCAGCGATGGAATGGCCATGCCCTCCACAGTGATGACGATGGCGCCCACACCATAGGCCGGATGCACCCGCCGCCGCGAAATCAGGTCATAGACGACCGCGATGGACAGATACAGAAGCTGCATCCCCAGCACCGCCAGCCCACTTAACGGACCTAGCAACGGCATGGGCAGAATACGGCCGAAGGCAGGACCGATGATCGCGATCATCGTGCAGATCATCAGGCGGCGATGCCAGTCGGTGCGCCGTCTGGCCTGAATGGCCAGCGTCAACAGCAGGACGAAGGCCGTCAATTCCAGCAGGCTGAGCGCCATGAAAATGCGCGGCGTGAAGAAAGGCGGTACGCGATCCAGCCGCACCGCCATGCAGGCGGTCAGCAGACCCAGCGGCACCATCGCCACCGCCAGCCCCACCGCGGTCCAGCCCAGTCGCCGATGCAGCCCCATCGTACCGCGCCGAACCAGCGCCGCCTGCACCACGAATAGCAAAGTCCATGCCATGAACACCGCGCCATGGACATGCACCCAATAGGGCGCCCGACCGGCATCCACCAGCCCGCGCAGCGCGAAAGATCCAAAACCACCGATGACCGTGACCGCAATGAATACGGCCATGGCCAGAAAAAAGCCGTTCTCGCGCGCGGTGACGCGCGGCGGCATAGCTATCGCATCCATGGGAAGCCCTTTCGCTCGATTACCCTGATGCGACCCTTTGCCTGTCGTTGACGCCTTTCTATCAGAAGCGCAGGGGCAAGACGACCGGGCGCTGCATATCCCGTCAGCGCTTGCGCAAAATCTTGTTATACGCCAGCACAACAGCCCGCAGACGATGTAAGGGGGAGCAAAAGACGCCATGAGTTGGACACGCCGCAAGCCGATGGAGGCGATGACGCCCAAGGACGCGGGCCATCAGATGGCGCGCACCCTATCCTGGCCGCATCTGCTGGCGCTGGGCGTCGGCGCGATCGTCGGCACCGGCATCCTGACCCTGATCGGCGTCGGCGCGGATCGCGCCGGCCCAGCCGTCCTGCTCTCCTTCGCCATTGCCGGCGCGATCTGCGCCTGCGCCGCGCTCGCCTATGCCGAACTCTCCACCATGATGCCGGCGGCGGGCAGCGCCTATAGCTACTCTTATGTCGTGCTGGGCGAAGGCATCGCCTGGATCGTGGGCTGGTCGCTCATTCTGGAATATAGTCTGGTCGTGTCGACCGTGGCGGTCGGCTGGTCGGGCTATGCCGCCCCGCTGCTGACGCCGCTGGGCTTTCCCGAACTGCTCACCAAAGGGCCGGAACTGGGCGGCCTCATCAACCTGCCCGCCATATTCATCATCGCGGTGGTCGCGGGGCTGCTGATGTTCGGCACGCGGGAAAGCGCGCGCCTCAACACCATCCTCGTCCTCATCAAGATCGTGACGCTCAGCCTGTTCGTCGCCTATGCCCTGCCCGCCTTCGACGCAGCCAATCTCGATCCGTTCATGCCTTTCGGCTTCGCCAAGCATATGGGACCGGACGGGGTCGAGCGCGGGGTGATGGCCGCCGCCGCAATCATCTTCTTCGCCTTTTACGGCTTCGACGCCATTTCGACGGCGGCGGAAGAGGCCAAGAACCCGGATCGCGACCTTGCCATCGGCATCGTCGGATCGCTGATCGTCTGCACGCTCATCTATGTGCTGGTGGCCGCCGCCGCGATCGGCGCCCTGCCCTTCACCCGCTTTGCCGACAGCCCGGAGCCGCTGGCGCTTATCCTGCGTGAAATGGGACAGGGCGGCATCGCCCGCATCGTCGCCATCGCCGCCGTGATCGCGCTGCCAACGGTACTGCTGGGCTTCCTCTATGGCCAGAGCCGCATCTTTCTGGTGATGGCGCGCGACGGCTTCCTGCCGCAATCGCTGGCCCGCATTTCAAAGCGCGGCACCCCCGCCCGCATCACGGCCGTAACCGCTATGCTGGTCTCCATCATCGCCGGCGTCCTGCCGATCGACGAAATCGCCGCTCTGGCGAACGCCGGCACGCTGATCGCCTTCACCGCCGTCGGCTTGTGCCTGCTGGTGCTGCGCAAGCGCGCGCCTGACCTCAAGCGCCCCTTCCGCACGCCCGCCGCCTGGGTCGTGGGCATCGGCGCAGTCGCGGGCTGCGCCTATCTGTTCCTCAGCCTGCCGATGAAGACGATCATGGCTTGTCTCATCTGGAACGCGATCGGGCTGTTGGTCTATTTTCTCTATGGGCAAAGAAGGGCGAGCGCTGCCCGCTAAGCTCAAGCCGCCAGCGGCTTGACCGCCAACTCATCCGCATGTTGGCGCGCCATGGCCAGATCGTAGCGCGTCTGCATCCGCATCAGCGTTTCAGCATCGATACCGCACAGCTTTTCGAAGCGAAGCGCCATTTCCGCCGTCAGGTCTTGCCGCTGATTGAGCAGGCGGCTGACCGTCTGCCGGGTGACGCCCAGATGACCGGCAAGATCGCCCAGCTTCAAACCATGCGCCTCGACAATCTCCGTCCGCAACCAGTCGCCAGGATGAATGGCCAGCGACGCATGCATTTTAAGCGCCATGATAATCCTCCAAATCCATATCCGTCAGCGCGCCCTGTTCGCTGACCCGAAACGTCAAACGCCAGTTGCGGGTCACTGTCATCGACCATGTACCGACGCGATCGCCGGTTAACGGGTGCAATCCGTAATTGGGCGGCTGAGCCAACACATCCAGCGACGTTGCCGCATCTATGAAAACCAGCATCTTGCGTAGTCGGGCCACATCACCGACCAAGCCTTTGGCGTTGCCGGTCTCGAAAAAGCGGCGCAGCCCCTTATGCGCGATGCTTTCGATCTCCATATGTAACGCGATAGGTTACGCCGGGGAAAATGTCAACCAAGACGTTACATTCTGCATCCGCTGGCGTTTTGATGCCATTCCCATTACATGCGCGCCCATGGGACGTTTTTCGAAGATGCATGGCCTGGGCAATGATTTCGTCGTGATCGACGCGCGCGAAGGCGCGGTCGACATGACGGAGGCGCGCGCCCGCGCCATTGCCGATCGCCATGCCGGCATCGGCTGCGATCAGTTGATCGTGATCGGGCAAAGCGACGATGCCGATGTATCGATGCAGATTTTCAACGCGGATGGCAGCGAAGTGGAAGCCTGCGGCAACGCCACCCGCTGCGTCCCTCTGTTCGTCGGCCGCGACGTGCTGATCCGCACCAAGGCAGGGCTGCTTGATGCGAAAAGCGTCGACGGCGGCGCCAGCGTCGACATGGGCGCGCCGCGCTTCGACTGGGATGCGATCCCCCTCGCCTACCCCATGGACACGCTGACAATGGGCGCCAGCTGGGAAGATCTGCCCACCCCCGCCGCCGTCAATGTCGGCAACCCGCATGTCATCTTCTTCGTGGACGATCTCGACACTGTGAACTTCGACCGGCTGGGACCGCTGATCGAGCATGATCCGCTGTTTCCCGCGCGCGTGAACGTCAATTTTGCGCAGGTGATCGGCGACAATCATATCCGCCTGGTCGTATGGGAACGCGGCGCGGGCCTGACGCGCGCCTGCGGCACCGGCGCTTGCGCCACCGCCGTCGCCGCTATCCGTCGCAAGCTGATGACCGGCCCCGTCACCGTCAGCCTGCCGGGCGGCGACCTCGTCATCGCATGGGCGCCCGGCGGCGCCATTCGCATGACCGGCCCCGCCACCCATGTCTTCGACGGCGAGGCCGACTGGTCCCGTTTCTGACCGCCATGCCCGGCCCTGACATCATCACCATGGGCTGTCGCCTCAACATCGCGGAGAGCGAGGCGATACGCGACATGGCGGCGGGACAGGATGACCTGATCGTCGTCAACAGCTGCGCCGTGACCGCCGAAGCAGTCCGCCAGACCCGGCAGGCGATCCGCCGCGCCAAGCGGGAACGGCCCGACGCCCGCATCCTCGTCACCGGTTGCGCCGCCCAGACCGAACCCCAGACCTTCGCCGCCATGGCCGAAGTCGACGGCGTCATCGGCAACCGGGAGAAGATGGAGGCGGCAACCTACCTCCCGTCATCCCAGCGAAGGCTGGGATCTCAGGCGATAGGGCGCGACGTTGGGCCTGAGATGCCAGCCTTCGCATCCATGGCGGAAAAGGTGCGCGTCTCCGACATCATGGCCGTGCGCGACACCGCGCCGCACATGGCCAGCGCTTTTGCCGACCATGCCCGCGCCTTTCTGGAGGTGCAAAATGGCTGCGACCATCGCTGCACCTTCTGCATCATCCCCTATGGCCGGGGGAACAGCCGCTCCGTCCCAGCCGGCGCAGTGATCGACAAGGCCAAACAACTGGTCGACGCGGGCTATAGCGAAATCGTGCTGACCGGCGTGGACGTCACCAGCTATGGCCCGGACCTGCCCGGCAGCCCCTCGCTCGGCCTGTTGATCGAACGCATATTGAAGGGCGTGCCCGACCTCCCCCGCCTGCGCCTCTCCTCAATCGACAGCGTGGAGATTGACGAGCGGCTGTTCGATCTGATCGCGCACGAGCCGCGCATGATGCCGCATCTGCATCTGTCGCTTCAGGCCGGCGACGACATGATCCTCAAGCGCATGAAACGCCGTCACGGCCGCGCCGACGCCATCGCCATCGTCCAGCGCGTCAAAGCCGCCCGCCCGGACATCAGCATCGGCGCGGACATCATCGCCGGCTTCCCGACCGAGGATGACGCCATGTTCGAAAACAGCCTGAGGCTGGTCAACGAATGCGACATCGTTCACGGCCATATCTTCCCCTATTCGCCCCGCGCCGGCACGCCCGCCGCGCGGATGCCGCAGGTGGACCGCACGACGATCAAGGCCCGCGCCGCCCGCCTGCGCGACGCCTGCGCCGCCCGCCGCGACGACTGGCTGCGCAGCCTGATCGGCGCCACGCAATCAGTGCTGGTCGAACGCAGCGGCATGAGCGGCCATGCCGAAAATTTCGCCCCGGTGCGTTTCGCATCGGCACAGCCCCCTTCCTCCATCGTGCGCGCGACAATCACGGGCCTTGAGAATGGCGCCCTGATCGCGCAAGAGGCGCAACAATGACTGATAATAGCGGCACCAGCTGGCGCGACCGTCTCTTTGGCGGCCTGAAGCGCACATCCGACAGGCTCGGCGACAATCTGACCGGCCTTTTCACCAAGGCCGCGCTCGACGCGCAGACGCTCGACGAGATTGAGGAAGCGCTGATCGTCTCCGACCTTGGTCCCGCCATGGCCGCGCGCGTGCGCGATCGCCTGGCCGAAGGGCGCTATAACAAGGAACTGACCGAGGAATATCTGCGCGAGATTATCGCGGAGGAGATTGAGAAGACCCTCGCGCCGGTGGCCCGCCCGCTGGAGATCGAGGCGTTCCCGCGGCCGCAGGTCATATTGGTGATCGGCGTCAACGGCTCGGGCAAGACCACCACCATCGCCAAGCTCGCCAATAATTTCCTGGAACAGGATTATGGCGTGATGCTGGCGGCGGGCGACACCTTCCGCGCGGCGGCCATCGGCCAGTTGAAGGTCTGGGCCGAGCGCCTCGGCATTCCCATCGTCGCGGGCAAGGAGGGCGGCGACGCCGCCGGCATCGTGTTCGACGCGGTCAAACAGGCGACCGCCACCGGCATCGACGTGCTGATCGTCGACACCGCCGGCCGTCTCCAGAACAAGACCGAGTTGATGGACGAACTGGCCAAGGTGCGCCGCGTGCTGGGCCGGTTGAACCCCGCCGCCCCGCACGACGTTGTGCTGGTGCTGGATGCCACCACGGGACAAAATGCGTTGAACCAGATCGAAGTCTTCAAGGAAACCGCGCAGGTGACGGGGCTGGTCATGACCAAGCTGGACGGCACGGCGCGCGGCGGCGTGCTGGTCGCGGCGGCGGAAAAATATCGCCTGCCCATCCATGCGATCGGCGTGGGCGAAAAGATCGAGGATCTGCGCCCCTTCGATCCGGGCGACATGGCGCGCGCCATTGCGGGGACGGCCTATGCCCGCTGACACCAAATCCGCTGCAAAGCCTGCCCATAATGGCACCTTGTCGCTGGCGCTCGATTTCGGGCCGCTGCTGGTCTTCTTCCTGACCTATAAGGGCGCGGGCTGGATCTGGGGTGCGGGCAATCCGATCACCGCCATGACCTTCGGCACCGCCGCCTTCATGGCGGCCATCGTGATCGCGGTGATCATCTCCAAAGTGAAGCTGGGCCGCGTTTCCCCGATGCTCTGGCTGTCCGCGCTGCTGATCCTCTTTTTCGGCGGCCTCACCATCTATTTCCACGATCAGCGCTTCATCCAGTTGAAGCCCACCATCATCTACGCTTTCTTTGCGTTGATGCTGTTCGCCGGGCTGCTGCGCGGCAAGCCGCTGCTCAAATATCTGCTTCAGGCGGCCTATGACGGGCTGACGCACGAAGGCTGGCTCAAATTGTCCCGCAACTGGGCGCTGTTCTTCGTCGCCATGGCCATCGCAAACGAGGTCATGCGCCGTTCGATGAGCTTCGACGCCTGGCTGGCGGTCAAGGTGTGGGGCGTCACCATCGTATCGGTCGTCTTCGCTGCCGCCAACATACCGATGCTGCTGCGCCATGGTCTGACGTTGGGCGATGGCCCCGACAGCGACGAGGTCGGCGAAACCACCCCGCCACAGGGTTGATCCTGTTCAAACGGGGGGAGCAACCCGGTCAGCCAAACCGCCTCTTTCGGTCAGCTTTCGACACGAATTTCTGCGATCGTTTCGCAATAGGCACATATCTGTTTTCTTGGGCGTTAGGGCAGCATATGGGAAGCGGCGGAGGCGTCCACGCCCCGCATGGACCATAGACTCAACCGGCCGCGCCAGCCCGCGCACGGCCGTCCCATAACGAACCCGAGGAGTTCCGCCATGGCCTTTGTTCTGCCCGACCTGCCCTATGCCAAGGATGCCTTCGGCGACATCCTGTCGGTCGAAACCTTCGATTTCCATCACGGCAAGCATCACAATGCCTATGTCGTGAAGGCCAATGAACTGGTCGCCGCCGACGAAAGCCTGCAGGGCAAGTCGCTGGTCGAACTGATCAAGTCGTCCAAGGGCGGCCTGTTCAACCAGGTCGGCCAGATCTGGAACCACACTTTCTACTGGAACTCGCTGTCGCCGGTGAAGACCGCTCCGACCGGCGAACTGCTCGCCAAGATCGAGGAAGCCTTCGGTTCGGTCGACGCGCTCATTGAAAAGCTCAAGGCAGAGGCCGTCGGTCACTTCGCCAGCGGCTGGGCCGCGCTGATCCTGAAGGACGGCAAGCTGGAAGTGACCAGCTATCATGACGCCGACACCCCCGTCGCGCATGAAGGCCACGCCCCGTTGCTGATCCTCGATGTGTGGGAACATGCCTATTATATCGACTATCGCAACCTGCGCCCGGCCTATGCCGAAAAGCTGCTGAAGGAAGCGATCAACTGGGATTTCGCCGCCCTCAATCTGGACGGCGAAGGCGCCAGCCGCGCCGACCAGCCGGCCTGATAGCCGGCAAGTCCGATCAGATAGAATGGGCCGGCCATGCGCCGGCCCATTTTTTATAAAGAGTTTCTTAAGCGCCGCCATCCATCATCGCTGCTCCGGGGATACGGAGTGCCAAGCGATGGATATTGGCGAACTGCGATTGCAGCATGCGGAAATCGGCCGCGCGGCCGACCGGCTGGCCGAACTGACCGCCATACCCGACAAACCCACGACCGTAGGCGCGATCCGCTGGCATCTGGCCCGATTGCTGATGACCCATCTCGCGCTGGAAGACCGGATACTCTATCCCGCGTTGTTGCAGGCCGACGATGCCGATGTGCGCGCGGCGACCCAGACCCTGCAAATCGATACCGGCAGGCTGGCGGAGCATTTTTCCCTCTATATGACGGCATGGAGCGATGATCGGATCGCGCGGGAATGGCCTTCATTCTGCCGCGAAACGCATCAGATGCTGTCCACCTTGCGCAAGCGGATCGAACGGGAAGAAGAGACGCTTTATCCCCTGGCGGATCAGATACGCCATCCCGTTCGCCTGAACCAGCGAACCGGCTGAAACGATCAGGCGGCCTCCAGCTGCGCGACAAACAGGTCGGCGGCGCGTTGCAACTCCTGCGCGGTTTGCGATAAGCCCGATGCAGCGCTGGACACGCGGCTGGACAGATTTTCATTGTCGCGCGCCACATCGGCCACATCTTCCATCTGCCGCGTCATGACGGCGGCGTCGCGCGCCGTATCACGGGCCGTCTGACCGATGGCGGCGGTCGCATCCCGCTGGTCCGCCACCGCCCGCTGGATCGCGTCGGCCGCCTCCGCCAGTTGCTGCACGGCGCCCGCAACATCGGACAAGGCCCCTTGCGCCACCCCCGCCCCCTGCCGGGCAGACCAGGCCAGCGTATGTATCTCACCGGTGGCGTTGGCCGCCTGTCCGGCCAATTGCTTGACCTCGCCCGCGACCACGGCAAAGCCGCGCCCAACCTCCCCGGCCCGCGCCGCCTCTATCGTTGCATTGAGCGCCAACAAATTGGTGCGCGCCGCGATTTCCGTAATCGAATCGGCGAAACTGGTGATCGACGTGGTGCGCCCCTCCAGTTCGCGCATGGCCTGATGACCGGTGGTCGACACGCGCTGCGCCTCCCCGCCCAGCGTCGCCTGCTGATGCGCCGCCGCGGCGATGGCGGAGATGGATTCGGACAAAGTCTCGATCCGCTGCGCCAGCATGGCGGCATTAGCCGACGATTGTTCAGCGACTTGGACAGTTCCGGCGGTGCCTGCACTCGCCCGTTGCGCCAGTCGATTGAGCTGCTGCGCCGAATCATCCAGATCGCGCGCCGCCGCGCCAACCGCGCCGACGATTTCGGCCATGGACTGGCGAAAATCACGCGCCAGTTGCACTGTCGCTGCACGCCGTTCGGACGCCATGCGCGCCTTTTCCATTTCCTGCTGATCGCGCAATTGCGCCGCTCGGGCATCGGCGTCACGGCTGACCGCCATGGCTGCCTCTGCCGCCGTCCGGCCCTGTTCGGCCTGCTGCGCCAGTTGCCCGGCGTGCGAAACATGGTCGTCCAGCGCCAGCAGCATCGCCCGCAGGCGCACGGTCAGGTAACATAGCACCATCGCCTGCGCGACGACCGCCACGCCATGGATCGCCACGCGGCCGACATTGGCGCTGTCCGGGAAGACCCAGGCCGGCGCTGCAAAGTTCAGCAACAGGTGATGAAGCGCCGTCAGCGTCGCGCCCAGCAGGATCGGCCGCCAATCATACAGCAGCGCCAGCCCGGCCAGCGCCACGAAGAAGAACATATGCCCATCCATCTGCCAGCGGTGGCCTGACAGAAGATAAAGACCGATCGCCGGCTGCGCCGCCGCCAGCGTGCCCATCAGCATCCGCACATCCAGATCGCGCCGATGACGCAATATCTGCACCGTCGGCAGGATGTTGATGAGGATGGACAGCAGAAAGGCCCGGCCGGCATGGCCGACCGGCAATATCAGCCCGCCAATCCCCAGCGTGATCGTCCAGAGCCAATTGGCGAACATCAGTATCTGCAAGCCTTGCAAACGCAGGCGATCGAGGCCGTTAATGCCAGTCATGGGCGCGCCTCCGCACAACCACCGACCTGTGTCGACAAGAGGAGAATGCCGCGCCGCAACAATGGCCCCGACAGAGCGGCCCGCTGTCCATCGACCAGTAATGACCCCGCCCATGGCCCGGCCGAAACCAGCCGGGCACCATGGCGCACGGCTTCGGCGGCGAGCACGCCCCTGGCCTTCCCCGTCATCGGCACCAGCAGGATACGCCCCTGTGCGGGTGGGGCCGCATAGAGGGCGGCGATGCCGAACAGGGTGAGAGCGCACTGCCCGATCAAGAGCAGGCTGGGCCGGAATGAGGCGCGACAAGACATTGCGCCGCTTTAAGAATCATTGGTAAGGATAGAATTAAGGCTGACCGTCCGTCAGGCCCAATGCCGCCGCCAGTTCATCCAGATCGGCGCCCGGCCGCACCAGCAGCCATTCCCGACTGTCGGCGCCATCCACCACGGTCACGGCCCCTTTCGGGCAAACGCCAAGGCAGTTCACCTCCACCACGCCCGCCGCAGCCTTGCGCCCTTTCTTGAGCGACAGATGCCGGCGCAGCGCCTTGGCCAGCCGCTCATCACCATCCGGGCCAAAACCGCCATCCAGCTTTTTGGAGCATTTGCGGCAGATCAAAGCGACATTGCGCCAGTTTGCCCGGACATGCTCCTTCAACCGGCGGCTCCGCGGGGCTTCCAGGTCCGCCGCTCCTCGGCGGCGCGCAACACCTCATAGGCGGCCTGGATCGTCTGGAACCGCACCGCCGCATCGGCGTCGCCAGGCTTCACGTCGGGATGATATTCCTTGGCCAGCCGCCGCCAGCTTTTCTTCACCGCGTCGAAATCGGCATCATCCTCCAGTTCCAGCGCGGCAAGGGCGTGAAGCTCGTCCCGCGACCGGCTGCCATCGCCCGGTCCGCCCCAGCCATGATAGGCGCTGGACTGAAAACCGCTCGCATCGCGGCGCTCGTCCCGCTCGCGCTGGGCGCGCTCTTCCTGCTCCAGCCCCTGAAAATAGTCCCAGTTGCGGTTATATTCCGCGGCATGATCACCGCAGAAATACCAGCGATCGCGGCTGTTGGGGGATTTGGGCGCGGGGCAGTCGCCTGGCTTGTCGCACCCATGCCGATCGCACAGGCGAACCTGTTGCGCTTCACGCGATGCGCCATAGCTGCGCCAGCGGGGAAATCCCCAGTCATTGGATCGGCTCTGTCTTGCCATCCGGCCAGAATAGGGATTGGGGCGGCAAAACGCCACCCCGCCGCAGCGCAGCATGACTGAAATTTCGCCAGAGGGCCTGTAAGCCGGGTTCTGTCCACTCCCCAAAGCCGAAGATCTGGCGGAGATAGGCGACCATTCCTCTAGGGAACGGATTGCTCCGTTCCTCAAGCAACCAACCCGGGCGATCTCGGTCGAAACAGACCTAGCAACCTTGCGATTGCGCGCCGCCCCTATTCGGTCTTGCTCCCGGTGGGGTTTACCGTGCCGCCTTGCGTTGCCGCAGACGCGGTGCGCTCTTACCGCACCCTTTCAATTTCACCCGACCGAAGTCTTAGGGCCAAAGCCCTGGGCGACCTGCTTTCTGTTGCACTGTCCCTTGGATCACTCCAGCCGGCCGTTAGCCGGCACCGTCATTTCGTGGAGCCCGGACTTTCCTCGCCGTGGAAGTTACCCGCCACGCCGCGGCCGCCCGGCCCTCTGGCGAAACGCGCCCTTAGACCGATTCGACCGGCCCGTCACCCTTAATCAGTCGTCGCCCCGGGGCTTGGGCAACAGCAAGGCCAGCAGGATGGCGCGACATTCGCCATCGATGATCCCGTCGATCAGTTCGGGCCGGAAGCGGCGCTGAAAGGCGACAACCGCCGGCTGCGGTTCGGCAATGTCATAGCCGAAGCGTTCCAGCGCCAGCATGAAACCGCCATCGGTCCAGTGCGGGTCCATCAGATTCTTGGTTGGGCGCGGCAGCGCCAGCCGCAGACGCGCCAATTGCCCCCAGGGGAAAAGCTCGCCCGGGTCCTGCTTGCGGGCGGGCGCAATATCGCTGTGGCCCACGATATTGCCGCGCGTAATCCGGTGGCGCTGAACGATGTCGTGCACCAGCGGGATCAGCGATCCCATCTGCGCGTCCGGGAACGGGCGATAGCCCCATTCATGGCCGGGATTGACGATTTCGATGCCGATGCTGGCGGAATTGACGTCATCGATGCCGCGCCAATGCGACCGCCCTGCGTGCCAGGCCCTTTTGGCTTCATCGACCATATGGACGATCTGGCCATCCTCCGTAACGACATAATGCGCCGAAACCTTGGCTTCCTGGTTCGCCAGCCATTGAATCGCGCTCTGGGCGTCGGGCATCCCGGTATAATGCAGCACCAGCATGGTGACAGGCAAAGCGCGCTCGTCGAAATTGGGCGACGGCGTTTCGATCATGGGAATGTCAGTCATCGGGAAAGGCCAGTCACTTCCAGCAGTTCGGTCATCGCGCCCTTCCGGCTCACCTTTTTTTTGCCGGCGGCCTGAAGACGACAATGACGAAGAGCGGCGCAGCAATCAAGCAGGGTTAAGGACCGACAACCAAATCCCTGCAATAGGGCGGTTCAGCCAACCCCGCGCATCGCCCGGTCGGCATTGTTCGATGCCAGCGCCTTGGGCGCATAGCCGCCGCGAAAATCGGCATGGGGGGCAAAGTCATCGCCCTGCCCGATCATCGTTTCGCCCGCCCCCAACAGCAACACCGATCCGGCATGGCTATGCCGGGCTAGCAGATGCAGCACCGCCTGACGCCGCTCTGCCGTGAAATAGAGCAGGACATTGCGGCACAGCAGCAGGTCGAACTCACCCGACGGCGCACGCGGATCGAACAGATTATCCTGCCGGAATTCGATCATCCGGCGCAGTTCGGCATTGGCCCGCCATTCCTCGCCATGCGGCTCGAACCATTTGATGAGATCGCCAACGCCCAGCCCGCGTTGCACATCCATCTGCGAAAAAATGCCCGATCGCGCCTGCTCGATGGCGGCGGAGGAAATGTCGGTCGCCAATATCTCGATGCGCCATCCCGACCAGCGCGCCGCTTCATTGCGCAGCCGGATCGCCAGCGAATAGGCTTCCTGCCCGGTCGAACAGCCCGCGCTCCAGATGCGCAAGGTCCGCTCCTCCTGTCGATCCTCCTGGATGCGGGGCAGAATCTGGCGATGGATCATGTCGAAGACCTGAAGATCGCGGAAGAAGCTGCTTTCATTGTTGAGGAGGGCGTTGACCACATCCTCTTCCAGCCTCGCATTGCGCCTGCGCACCACCTGCGCCGCCAGATCATCTATATCGCGCAGATTGTGGGCGCGCAGCACCGGCCGCAGCGCCGTTTCCATCCGCCAGGCGCGCCCTTCCGACAAAATCTGTCCGGTTCTCGCTTCCAGCAACCCCGAAAGGATGCGGGCCGCGCCCTGCAGAATGGCGTCAGGCGGAGGAATCGCCATCAGGCGGCCACCCGGCCGCGCCGCGCAACAAAATTCATGATCGACAAAGGCTCCATCACGGCGCAGGTCAGCCCCGCGCCGGCCACTGATCCGGGCATGCCCCACACCACGCTGCTCGCTTCATCCTGAGCAACGATCCAACCGCCGGCGGCGACGATATCCCGCGCGCCGACGGTGCCGTCGCGGCCCATGCCGGTCAGGACAATCCCCGCCGCCCCCGCGCCATAGACTTCTGCCATGCTGGCGAACATCGGATCGACGCCGGGCAGGTTGCCGGCCGGCGTGCGTTCCGGGGTCAGGACGATGTTGACCCGGCCATGCAGGCCGCGCCGCACCTGCAGATTGGCGTCGCCGGGCGCGACATAGACGGTGTCGGGCGCCAGCAAATCGCCGGTTTCGGCGACCTTCACGCGCAGGCTGGTCATGCGCGCCAGCTGCTGGGCGAAATAGCCGGTGAAGCTGACAGGCAGATGTTGCGTCAGCAGCACCGGCACGCCCAGCGGCGCGGCAAGCCCCTGAAATAATTGCCCCAGCGCATGGATGCCCCCGGTCGATGCGCCCACGCCGAGGCATGCGAGCGGCGCATCCGCGGGCACCGCCGTCGCCGCCGGTGTCGACACGCGCGGCATCGGCAGCGCCGTCGGCCGATCGCCGAACAACCGGTTCAGCCGCTCGATCAGCGCCTGTGGAAATTGTTCGCCAAAGCTGCCGCTGCCCGGCTTCGATACGATATCGCTGGCGCCCAGCGCCAGCGCCTCGACCGCCGCAGCACTGCCCTCCTCGCACTTGCCCGACAGGATCGCGACCTTGACCGACGGATTGGCGCGCAAAATCTGCGGCAAGGCGGCAAGACCGCTCTGACCCGGCAATTCGATGTCGAGCAGGATCAGGTCTACCGCATGGTCCGCCAGATAGCCCAGCGCATGTTCCGCGCTGTTGGTCTTGTGCGCGACGCTATAGCCCGGATCGGCGTTAAGTATCCGTTCGATGACGGTGCGGACGACGACCGAATCGTCGACCACCAGCGTACGCACCTTGCCGGGGTCTTTTCTGGGACTGGCATGTATCGGCATGATGGCTGTCATCATGAAGGCTTTCTGCGCGGTAGAAAAAGAACGGGGGTGAACTCCCGAAATGGCATGTCGACGGGGGTTTAAATGACCCCCACGATCGCCAGCTTGCTTTCCAGCGTCTCCCGGTCGAACGGCTTCATGACATATTCGTCGGCCCCGGCTTCGACCGCCGCCTTGATATGGCTGATGCCATTTTCAGTGGTGCAGAAGATGATCTTGGGTCGAGCGGTCATCTTCGCGCTCGACAGAGCCTGAAGAAACTCCATGCCGCTCATGACCGGCATGTTCCAGTCCAGCAGGACGACGTCCGGCGCGGACGCTTCACACTGGGTCAGTGCGTCTTGCCCGTCCACCGCCTCGCTGACGCTGAGGTCCAGCGATTCGAGTATGTGGCGCGCCACCTTGCGGATGACCTTGCTATCGTCGACGACCAGGCAGTTTTTCATGAAGCGTCCCTTGAGTTTTTTTTACGTCCCGTTGACCCGGGCTTAATTGGCAATGGCGAGGATTTGGTAAACGACCAAAGGAGGATCAGGCCGCTTGTGCGACCGCGCCCCCTTCGATGAAGGCGGCCAGCGAAACCAGCAGCCAGGGATGGCCTTCATGTTCGACCAACGCGCGCGCATAGGGCGTCCAGGCCGGGCCGAGCTGACCGCGCAGCGGCAACTCCCCTTCCGGCACGCGGCAGATGTCCGACACGCCGTCGACCATCAGGCCATAGCTATGCCCGCTGATGTTGGCGATGATGGCCAGGCTGCGTCGTTCGGGCGGCGTCGGCCGACCATGGATCAGGGCGGCGACGTCGATGATGGTAAGCACGCGGCTGCGCAGCGCGGAAAGGCCGGCGACATGCGCGCCCATGCCCGGCACCGGCGATATGTCGGTCAGGCGGACAACCGCCTCCACCTCGCACGCATCAACGGCGATCCGCGTGTCGGCCAGGGTGGCGAGAAGATAAAGCTGGTCCATATGCGCCCCTTAACTCCGCTGCCCGGCGATCGCCGCCATCAGCGCCGCCTGATCATAACGATAGATGCTGCCATCCTGCGGCCCGACCGGACGCGGCGATGCGCGCAGTTGGACGACGCGGCATCCCATGATTTCCGCCGCTTGCGCCGCGCCGGCATCGGCGCATAGCACAACGTCTTCGGGATCGACGATGGCGTCCACCGGCAGCCCCAGCACTACATCATGCCCTGCCTGCCGCAGCAGCGGCGCCAATATTTCCCGCGTCCAGCCGTCTTCGGCATCGGCCAGCAGGCATCGGCCCATCGCTCGCTCGACGATGCTCTCTTCAGGCAGGGCCGCGAACAGGGCGAAGGGATTGACCACCTCCAGATGTTCGCCGTCAATCACGGCGACGCCGCTCAGCAGGCCATGCATTGCGACCATATCGGGCACCGCAGGCATCTGAACAATGTCCAGCACCGCCGCCACCGGGTAACAGGCTTCCCGTCGGTCGTCCTTCAGCCGCAGGGCCGATACCTTGTCGCGATCAAACTGGCACAGGCCGTTGGCGACCGGCACCAGCCGACCGTCCAGCCGCACGAAGGCGCGACCGCCCGACCGGCCGAACAGGCGCGCATCGACATCCTCGACCCGTTCGATCAGTGACAGCTTGAGCAGCCGCTTTTCGCCCGACAATTCCTCGAAACGCAGCGCGGCGACCATTTCCACGCCGGTCTGCGCATCCGCCGCCTCTTCGCGCTGCCGCGCGGCGCGATCGTCGATGATGTTGGGCAAGCGCGCCGCATTGGCGAGGCCGGCCGCGTCCAGCAGCAGCATCGGCTTGCCATTGTCGGGCAGAGTCATGCCGGCATAGACGCCCGTCGCCATCACCAGCGGCGATGCGGGACGGATCACCAGTTCCTCATGATTGTCGACCGCCGACACGCCCATGGCAAAGGGCACGCCCGTCGCCGATCGCACCACCATGATGGCGCGCGGCCCGGACTGGACGGGCTTTTCCATGCCCAGCACATCTTCCAGATCGATCATCGAATGGCGGACCGACCGGATGGTGGCGATCTGTGCCCCGCCGACCTGGCTGATCTGCAGCGTCTCATTATTGTCATGCAGGATTTCGACCACGGCGGCGCGCGGGATCGCGAAATGCTGGCCGCCGGCCCGCACGATCAGGCCCGGAATGATGGTCAGCGTCAGCGGCACGCGCAGCGTGATCGTCAGCCCCTGCCCCGGATGATTGTCGAGCGCGATGACGCCGCCGATCCGCTCCACATTGGCGCGCACCACATCCATGCCGACGCCCCGGCCCGAAATGGCCGTCACCTGGTTGGCGGTGGACAGGCCAGGCTGGAAGATCAGGTCCAGCTTCTCCTGCTCGCCCATGCGCGCGGCGGCATCCGGCGTCAGGCGGCCGGCCAGCACGGATTTTTCGACCAGCCGCGCCGTATCGATGCCCGCGCCATCGTCGGCGATGGCGATGACGATCTGGTTGCCGGACTGGCGCGCTTCGACGCGCAGGCTGCCCATTTCCGGCTTCCCGGCGGCGCGGCGCTTCTCCGGCGTCTCGATGCCATGGTCGATGCTGTTGCGCACGATATGGGTGAGCGGGTCGACGACCATCTCCACCATCTCGCGGTCCATTTCGACGTCCCCGCCCTCCAGCGTCAGGTCGATGCGCTTGCCAAGTTCCCGCCCCAGATCGCGCACCATGCGCGGGATCGCGGCGAACAGGCGGTCGACGCGCTGCATGCGGGTCTTGGAAATCACATCGCGCATGTCCGCGACACAGGTGGACAGGCGCTCGAACACATTGTCCAGTTCGGGGTCGGCGGTGCGTTCGCGCAGCTTGCGCGACAATTCGTTGCGCGCCAGCACCATGTCCGACACGCCGTTCATCAACTGATCGATCAGGCTCAATGGCAGGCGGATCGTGCGCGGGCCGGACTGGGCGCCGCCCTGCCGCGCGACCGCGACAGGCGCCTGCACCTTGCCCACAGTCTCCACGACCGCTTCATCGGGCATGGCGCTGAGCGCGCCGATCAGAAAATCGTCATTCTCGTTGGGCAGGGCCGCGCCGATCGCCACCGCCTCGGCCAGTTCGCCGATCCGGTCCATGATGCCCAGCACCGCGCTGACCGTGGCGGGATCGGGACTGCGATTACCGGCGCGAATCTCCGACAGCACATCTTCGGCGGCGTGACTCAGCCGTTCGAATCGCGGCAGGTTCAGGAAGCCGCAGCTGCCCTTGACCGTGTGAAAGAAACGGAAAATCGCGTCCAGCCGGTCGCGATCCGACGGATCAGCCTCCCAGGCGACGACTTCGCCGGCGAGCGCTTCCAGCGTCTCCTGCGTTTCCGATATAAATTCCTGTAGTAGCTCGTCCATTCCCAACCGGCCCCACGATGCGCGCATCGGCACCATGGCGGGGCGTGGTTAAGGCGTCGTTAAAGGCGCGACGAACGGAAAAAGGCGCCGCGATCCCATCGCGACGCCTTTGTCATGCTGCTGCACGCAGCCCTGAAATTACTGCTTCTTTTCGACCGCGTCGCCGGCCTTCTCGCCCGCCTCGCGGGTGGCGTCAGCCTTGTTTTCCAGCGCGTCGGCAGCGTTTTCAGCCGCATTTTCCGCGTTGCCGGTCAGATTGTCGGCCATCGCCTCCATATTGTCGGCCTGGTTATCGAGCGCATCCGCCTGATTCTCGTAAACATTCTCAACCTTGTTTTCCTGCTTGGAATCGCACGCGGCGAGCGCGACCATGCTGGCAAGGCCAAGGATTGTGACGAAAGTTTTCACGGCGTTTTCTCCTGTTCTGCGCCCCCATGGGCTACCGTACTTGGACAAGGCGCCAGCCGCTCGCAGGCAGCCGGCCGACCCTGACGCCGATCAACCGGCCGCATCCGCTATGGTTCCCGCAACCGACTCGCTTCGTCGCATAAAGGCTTATTTTTTGAGCGAATCCCGGATTTCGCGCAGCAACAGCACATCTTCAGGCGTTGGCGCGGGGGCGGCCGGCGCGGGTTCGGGCTTGGCGGTCAGCTTGTTCATCACCTTGACCAGCAGAAAGATGATGAAGGCCAGAATGAGGAAATTGACCAGCACGGTCAGAAACTGGCCCCATCCGAACATGGCGACGCCCGCCGCCTTCAGATCGGCATAGCTTTCAGGATTGCCCGTGAACCCGGCGGGCAATTCGCCCAGCCGAATGAAGTAGCGCGAAAAGTCCGCCCCACCAAAGATGAATCCGACCACCGGCATGATCAGGTCGTCGGTCAGCGATTTGGTAATGGTGGCGAACGCGCCGCCGATGATGACACCGACGGCCAGGTCCATCACATTGCCGCGATTGATGAATGTCTTGAATTCCGAAATCAGCCCCATGTGTGAAATCCCTTGTACTGGCTGTGATAATGACAGGATGGCCCGTTGCGCCGCGCCGGGCAACGCCCTATTTCCACCAGCGAAACAAAGCCGAGGATGTTCCATGACGCAGCTGCGCCGCATCTCCACCCTTCTTCTTCCCCTGTTCGGGGCCTTCGCCCTGTCCGCCTGCGGCATCAACAGCGTGCCGACCGCCGAGGAGGAGGCAAAGGCCAAATGGGCCGATGTGCAGGCCCAATATCAGCGCCGCGCCAACCTGACCGGCAATCTGGTCGCCACGGTGAAGGCCGCCGGCAAGCAGGAACAGGCAACGCTGACCGCCGTGACCGAAGCGCGCGCCAAGGCGACATCGGTGCAGATCAACGCCGACGACCTGTCCGACCCGGCGAAGGTCGCCCAGTTCCAGGCGGCGCAGGCGCAGCTCAGCCAGGGCCTTGGCCGCCTGCTCGCCTCGGTCGAAGCCTATCCTGACCTCAAGACCAACGAAAATTACTTGCAACTCCAGTCGCAGCTGGAGGGCACGGAAAACCGCATCGCCGTCGCCATCCGCGACTATAATGGCGCGGTGCAGGCGTATAACACCCGCATCCGCACCTTCCCCGACGCGATCGGCGCGAAGCTGATCCATGGCGCCAAGCCCATGGCCCCGTTCCAGGCGACGACGCCGGGCGCGGAAGAAGCGCCGAAGGTCGATTTCGGCAATTAAGGCGATGCTGCGCCGCCTGCTCCTGATCCTCACGCTGCTGGCCATCGCGCCGGCAGCGTGGGCGCAGAGCTTTCCCGCTTTCGACGACAAGGGCGTGGTCGACGCCGCCAATCTGCTCGACCCGGCACAGGAACAGGCGCTAAGCCAAAAGCTGATCGCGCAGAAAAAGGCGAGCGGGCGATCGCTGGTGGTGGCGACCATTCCTGATCTTCAGGGCTATGACATTCGCGATTATGGCTATCGCCTTGGCCGCGCTTGGGCGATCGGCGACAAGCAAAATCAAGGCGCGATACTGATCATCGCCCCGTCCGAACGGAAAATCGGGATCGAGGTCGGCTATGGCCTGGAAGGCGTGCTGACCGACGCCCTTTCCTCCCAGATCATTCGCAATGCCATCAGCCCGCGCTTCAAGGCTGGCGACATGGCCGGTGGCATCAATGCCGGCGTGGACGAAATCACGACCTTACTCGCCCTGCCCCCGGATCAGGCGCGGCAGCGCGCGGCGGCGGCCGAAAACAATGCCCGCAAACAGGATGATGGCGGTGGCGCGATTATCGGCTTCTGGGTGATATTGTTCATCGTCTTCTTCGTCGCCCTGCCGCTGCTGTCGCGTGCGCGCGGCGGCAGGCGTTACCGCCGTGGCGGCGGCGTTCCGCCCGTCATCATCTGGGGGCCGGGCACCGGCAGTTCCGGTTGGGGATCGGGCGGCGGTGGCGGCTGGGGCGGATCGAGCTGGGGCGGCGGCGACAGCGGCGGCGGCTTTTCGGGCGGCGGCAGCTTCGGCGGCGGCGGCGCGTCGGGGGACTGGTGATGCAGCTTCATCTTACACAGGCCGATCATGACCTCGTCTCTGCGGCCGTCACGCAGGCGGAGGCGCATACGTCGGGCGAGATCGTCACCATCGTCGCGCGCCGGTCCGACAGCTATCATGATGTCGGCCTCAGCTGGGCGGCGGCGGCGGTGTTCATCGCACTGGCGCTGATGACGGCCTTTCCCGTCCAACTGCGCGCCTTCCTGTCGATGCTGCTGCTCGACTGGGAGCATGAACTGGCCGACTGGAAACTGCTGATGGGGCTGCTCGGCCTCCTCATCCTCAAATTCCTGGTGGTGCGTTATCTGCTGGCGATCATGCCGCTGCGCATGCTGATGACGCCGCGCGCGACCAAGGCGCGGCGTGTGCGGCGGCGGGCCATATTGCTGTTCCGCACCGCAGCCGAAGCGCGCACGCGCGGGCGCACCGGCGTCCTCCTCTATCTCTCGCTCGATGAACATCGCGCCGAAATCGTCGCCGATCGCGCCATCAATGAAAAGGTCGCGCCTGAAGCCTGGGGCGAAGCGATGGCCGCCCTGATCGATGCGATCCGCGCCGGCCGGGCTGGCGATGGCCTTGCAGAGGCGATACGGCAGGTCGGCATCGTATTGGCCGCGCATTTCCCGCGCGATGACGATGACGTCAATGAACTCCCGGACAGGCTGATCGAATTATGAGCGACCCCGACTGGCATGCCCCCGAACAGATTATGTGGGAAGGCCGGTTCATCACCGCCAAGACTCGGGGCAAATGGGAATATGTCGGCCGCGCGCGCGGCATCCATGCCGCCGTCATCCTGGCGATCGATGACGCCGCCGATGGCCGCCATGTCATCCTGGTCGATCAATATCGCGTACCGCTCGGCCGGCGCTGCATCGAACTGCCCGCCGGCCTTGTCGGCGACGAACAGGAAGGCGAGGACGCCGGCATCGCCGCCGCGCGCGAACTGGAGGAAGAAACCGGCTATCGCCCTGCCCGGCTCGAATCGCTGGGCCAGTTTTACAGCTCGCCCGGCATGGTGTCGGAAAGCTTCACCCTGTTTCGCGCCCATGATCTGAAAAAGACCGGCGATGGCGGCGGAGTGGATGACGAGGACATCCATGTCCATCGCGTACCGATAGACGGCATCGCCGATCAAATCGCCGCGTGGCGTGAGCAGGGCTATGCAATGGATGTGAAACTGCTGTTGCTCCTCGGCGCGGGCATGCTTGCGTAAGAGTCTGTTTGGAAATGCGCCTCTGGCGCATCCGCACCGAAAATGCGCTCTTTCGCGCATTTTCCAAATAGACTCTAAGAACGCAATCAAGGCACCCGATAGCAGCCGGCCACCCGATCAAGCGCCAGCGTCAGCACCAGCTTGCCCGCGCGGCCGGGCCAGCCCAGCGCCTTTTCCGCAGTGACCAGCCCTTCTCCGGCGCAGGCGACACGCCAGAGAATATCCGCCAGCCCCGGCCCGGCGGCCTGCATCGCTGCGTCGAACCGTTCCCGCGCAGACAGTTGCGCCACCGTGGGATCAGCCCGCCGCTCCGGTCCACGCCGGCCACCACTGCGCGGCGCAGCATCCCAGCACATCGTCACCCGCGCGCCCAGCCCCGCTTTCTCCCAGTCCGCGCGCAACAGATCGCCGGCGACAAAATGCCGATCGCTCAGATGGCCGCGCGCATGCAGCCAGCTGAGCGGCGATTCGCCCAGATTGACCATCACCCGCTGCGGCCTGCCGTCCGGCCCCTCGATCATCTGTTCGACATGACTGGCCATGCGCGCCTCCTCAGGAAAAAGCTGTCGCTGCGGACTTGCCACGCCGGATAATCTGTAGGAAAGATACAACCAAATAGGTTATCGAAAGCATTTTCATGATCACCCGCATTCGCGAGGTTCGCAAGGCCAAAGGGCTGACCCTGGAACAGGTTGGCGCCCTGTGCGATCCGCGCACCACCGCCCAGACGATCGGGCGACTGGAAACCGGCACGCGCACCGTATCGGTCAACTGGCTGAACCGGATCGCGCTGGCGCTGGGCGTCACCAGCGCAGAACTGGTCGCTTTGCCGGGACAGGCCGAAGTGCCCGTCGCCGCCCTGCTCGGTCCCGACGGCGTGCGCGCGCCCACCCGCGCACTCACCCTGCCCCCGCCGATCGCGTCGGACGGCATGGTCGGCGTGCAGGTAGGGGCCAGTATCGGCGATTATCGCGCGGGCGACGCCATCTGGTGCCGCCGCATTGCGCCGGAGGATTTTGGCAGCGCGTTGAACCGCGACATTTTGCTGCCGCGCCCCGCCGGGCGCTTCCTGTTCGGCCGGCTGATCGGGCGGGAAGGCGACCGGCTGCAACTGCTGCCGCTGGGCGCGGGTACGCGCCAACTGGTGCTGACCGACCCGCCATGGGCCGCCGTGGCCGAACAGCTCGTCCGACGTCTCTAGCTAATTCATCGCTCTGCGCTTAACCAAGCATCAAAGCTGTGCATGCAAAGTAGAACCATGACGCTCAATGTTCTCATGCTATCGACCCTGTTCCCCGACATCAGCCGACCCAATTTCGGCGTGTTCGTGGAACGGCAGGCGCGCGAACTGGCCAGCCGCCCGGAAGCCGACGTCACCGTCATCGCGCCGGTCGGCCTGCCGCCATGGCCGCTGTCGCTGGCGGGCCGCTATGCGCCGCTGCGCGCGCTGCCGCGCAAGGAGCGCTGGCGGGAACTGACCGTCTATCGCCCGACCTTTCCAATCATCCCCAAATTTGGCGGCCGTACCAATGTGACCACCATGACCCGCGCCATCCTGCCGCTGGTTCGCCGGCTGCATGCGGAAAAGCCGTTCGACGTGATCGACGCCAGCTTCTTCTTCCCCGACGGGCCGGTGGCGCAGCGCCTGTCAAAGGCGCTCGGCATCCCCTATTCGGTCAAAGCGCGCGGCGCGGACATTCATTATTGGGGCACGCAAAGCGGCACCCGCAAGATGGTGCGGCAGGCGGCGGACGGCGCAGCCGGGTTGCTTGCCGTATCGGATGCCATGCGCCGGTCGATGGCCCGCATGGGCATCGATGCGGACAAGGTCCGGGTCCATTATACCGGGGTCGATCTCGACACGTTCGAACTGACCGATCGCGCCGCAGCCAAGGCGGCGCTGGATTTCAACGGTCCCGTCGTGCTCAGCGTCGGCGCGCTGATCCCGCGCAAGGGACAGGATCTGCTGGTGCGCGCGCTGCCCCAATTGCCCGGCGTCACACTGCTGCTGGCCGGTCAGGGGCGATATCGGCGCACGCTGGAAAATCTGGCGCAGGAACTGGGCGTCGAACGCCGCATCGGCTTTCTGGGATCGGTCCCGCATCACAAGCTGCCGCGCATCTTTGCCGCTGCCGATATCATGGCGCTGCCGTCCGAATCGGAAGGGCTGGCCAATGCCTGGGTTGAAGCGCTGGCCTGCGGCACGCCGATCGTCATCAGCGATGTCGGCGGGGCGCGCGAACTGCTCGACCGGCCGGAGGCGGGGCGGATCGTGGAGCGCGATCCCGAAGCCATAGCAGAGGCCATCCGCGCCCTGTTGGACAATCCTCCGTCGCAGGCCGCCGTGCGCGCATCGGCGCTGCGCTTCACCTGGCAGGCGAATGGCGACACGCTGCTCGCGCATTTGCAGGGCATCGCCGCCGGCTCATAAAGTGGGCGGCGCCAACCGCGCCCGGCCATCGGGCGTCGGAAAATGCCCGCCATCGAACGGCACTTCGCCCCAGCGCCAGGGCGTCAGTTCGTCATAGGCCGGGTTGGAGATTGGCGCGTGCCGCTTCAGGTTCAGCAGGCGCGCGCCATCATTGCGATAGGCGGTCAGCCGCACATGCTCGCGATACAGGTCCGCCGCCCGCTCATAATGAAAGGCGTCGCCCCAACCCATCGCCTGCGCCACCTTCGTTACCGCCCACCAGTCGGGCTTCGCCTCCCCCGGCAGCGGGAAAAGGCGGCGCTGCCGACTGATCAGGCGATCGGGTCCAGTCAATGTGCCATCCTTCTCGACGCCCGCCGGCGATGGCAGCAACACATCGGCGTCCTCCATACCTTCCCCCCGATCGCGACTGGCGATGACGAATGGCAGGGTCGCGCGCGCCTGTCGCAGCCAGGGCAACGCCTCGTCATCCCGGCCAATGCTCCACAGCGCTTTGATGCGCCCGGCATGCATCGCCTCTTCCACTGCGCCCGGCGCCTGCGCGATCAGATGCGCGCCCCAGAAGCGCGTCACCTCGGCCCGGGCCTGCGGCGAAAAATCCCGATGCGCCGCCAGATCCCCGGTCAGACAGCCGACTTCCCGCCCGCCCATGGCGTTGGCCTGACCGCTCAGCAGAAAGGGATTGTTGCCCGGCCGGCCAATGGCCCCCTTCGCCAGATGCAGGTTCACTACGGCGCTCGCCACGCCGCTGCCTTCCCCGTCATCCCACAGCGTCACCAACCGTCCAGACGACGCCATCGCATCATAGAAGGCCCGCACCTCAGCCGTTGGCAGACCGCATTCGCGCGCCACCGACCAGATGTCGCACCCCGGCCGCAACCCGTCCCAAAAGCCAGCCGGCATCGCCACATGCCGGTCCAGAAAGCCCTGATCGACCGCGCCTATATCCTGACAGTGCAGCAGCAATCCGGTCAGCAGCCGCGCCATGCTCCCGCGCGCCACCACCAGACTTATGTCCGCCAGGCCATGCCCCTGCGGCGCAGCCCCCTCCGTCACCTGAATCAGCTGCACCCCCTGTGCCTCCCGGGCCGCCTGCACCCGGTCCATCAGCACCGGATATCGCAGCGCCGCGCGATCCCCCAGCAGCAACAGCGTTTCGGCCTGCTCGATATCCTCAATCGCAGCGGGCATAACGGGCGCGCCAAAAGCGGCGCGCAGCGACTGATGCGCCCCATTCATGTCCCATAGCGCATAAATCTGCGCCGACCCGAAAAAGCCCTTCATCAGCTTGTTGGCGGCATAATAATCCTCGGTCAGCAAATTGCCCGCCACATGCAGCGCAATGCTGCCCGGGCCATGGCGATCGAGAATAGCCTTCAGCCTGCGGGCGACATGCGCAATCGCCCGATCCCATCCGATCCGCCGTCCACCCACCATCGGGTGCAGCAGGCGACCGTCCAACGTCGACATCTCCGCCAGCCCCTCGCCGCGCGCGCAAAGCTGACCGCCATTGACCGGATGCATCCGGTCCCCTTCGATCAACAGGCTGCGATCATCGCCGGTTATGGCGCGTATGCCGCACCCCGCGCCGCATTGGCCGCACAGGCTTCGCACGATCGCCATCTTAGCGGGAAAGCCGGGCCGGCAGGGCGGAGCGCGCCATCATCGGCGGATGCCTAGCGGAAGATGGAGGCGGACAAAAGCCCATGGTTGCGCCGTTGCCGCACTGGGCGCACATAGGCGGCATGATCCAGTTGCTCGCCCGCCTCATCGCGCTCACCCTTTTGCTGCTCACGCCAATCGCGCAGGCCGCCCCTTCCGATCGCGGACCCGTGGTGCTGGCCGCCGCCAGCCTGCAGGAATCGATGACCGCCGCCGCCGATGCATGGGCGGCGCAAGGGCATGCGCGCCCCACCCTCTCCTTTGCCGGATCATCCGCCCTCGCCCGCCAGATCCGGGCCGGCGCCCCTGCCGATCTGTTCCTGTCCGCTGACGAAGAATGGATGACCGATGTCGAACGCGCCGGCCTGCTGGCGCGCGGCACCCGGGTCAATGTCGCGGGCAATGCGCTGGTGCTGATCGCGCCGGCAAAGCGGCCGGTTCGCCTGCGCATCGGCAAGGGCATGCCGCTGGCCCGCGCGTTGGGCAATGGACGCCTCGCCATGGCCAACCCGGATGCCGTGCCGGCCGGCAAATATGGCAAGGCGGCGTTGACCGCATTGGGCGTTTGGCCATCCGTCGCCGGCAAGGTTGCGCGCGGCGACAATGTTCGTGCGGCGCTGGCGCTGGTGGAGCGGGGCGAAACGCCGCTTGGCATCGTCTACGCCACCGACGCGCGCGCATCGAAGGATGTGCAGGTCGTGGGCACGTTCCCGTCCTATAGCCATGCGCCGATCCGCTATCCGCTCGCCCGGCTCAAGGGCAGCCGTCATCCCGACGCCGAAGCCTTTCGTCGCTTTCTGCTGTCGCGCGCGGGCAAGGCCATCCTCGCCCGCTACGGCTTCACCGCCCCCTGACCGCAAGCCTTTCGTGCGGATCAATCGCAATGCATGGCCTCTTCCGATCCGCGTGAAAGCCTGTCAAAAACCGGTGCATAATGCTGCCTGATCCCCCTTCCGCCTTGCGCGCCAGCCGCGCATGACCTGGTTGCCAACGCCGGAAGAATGGGGCGTCATCACCCTGTCGCTTCAGGTCAGCCTGATCGCGGTCGCAGCGATGCTGCCGATTGCCTTTGGCCTTGCCTGGCTGCTGGCGCGGCGGCGCTTTCCGGGCTTGCTGCTGCTGGAAACGCTCGTCTATCTGCCTCTGGTCGTACCGCCAGTGGTCACGGGATGGCTGCTGCTGATTTTGTTCGGTGCGAACGGTCCGATCGGCCGATGGATGCTTGACTGGTTCGGGATCACCCTGTTGTTCCGCTGGACCGGCGCAGCGCTCGCCGCGGCGATCATGGCGATGCCGCTAATGGTCCGCGCGATGCGCCTGTCGATCGAAGCCATAGACAGGCGCTTGGAGGATGCTGCGCGCACTCTTGGCGCATCGCACTGGCGCCTGTTCTGGACGATATCGCTGCCACTGGCCCTGCCCGGCATATTGGCCGGAACGATGCTGGGCTTCGCCCGCTCCATTGGCGAATTTGGTGCGACGATCACCTTCGTTTCCGACATTCCGGGCGAAACCCGCACCCTGCCAATCGCCATCTATGCCGCACTTCAGGTCCCCGGCGGCGAAGCCATGGTCAGCCGTTTCGCCATAATTTCGGTCTTGCTGTCGCTCGGCGCATTGCTGCTGTCGGAACTGATGGCCCGCCGCTTCACCTATGGACGGGCCGTGCATGTCCTTTGACATCGATGTCCGCCGCCGGATCGGCGACCGCACCATCGCCTTGCAGTTTCGCACCGGCCCGGGCCTTATCGCGCTGGTCGGACCTTCAGGCGTCGGCAAGACCAGCCTGCTGAACATGGTCGCCGGACTGCTAAAGCCCGATGCAGGACATATCGCCATCAATGGCACCACGCTGTTTGACAGCGCCGCGGGCATTGATGTGCCAGTAGCGCAGCGCCGGGCCGGCTATGTTTTTCAGGACATGCGCCTCTTCCCGCATCTACGGGTTCAGGCCAATCTTCTCTATGGCCGACCCAAGAGCGGCAGCCTGGCGTTCAGTGACGTCGTGAGGTTTCTGGGTATCGGTCATTTGCTCGATCGCATGCCCTCCACCTTGTCGGGCGGCGAAGCCAAGCGCGTGGCGATCGGCCGGGCGCTCCTGTCCGATCCGGCCTTTCTGCTGATGGATGAACCGCTGTCATCGCTCGACCCCGCCCGGCAGGAAGAGATCATGATCGAAATCGGACGGCTGCGGGACCAGTTCGCGCTGCCGATCCTCTATGTCACCCACAGTCCGGCCGAAGCCGAACGGCTGGCGACCCAAACCATCCGCCTGAACGTCTGACCTAGAGCATTTTCGAAGCAGATGGCACCATCTGCTGGCTCGGAAAATGCGGAAAACAAAAGAAAAATAGAGCGTGATCCGATTCAGTATGAACGGATTACGCTCTGGCCTCCCGAAACAGGGGATCAGCTGGCCAGCAGGCTCAACCTGCCATTGCGGCCGGGACGAACCGGGAATTCCGCAATGCCATGGCCGGCTCGATCGGCCCGGGTCAGCCGTTCGACCGCGTTGGCGACCAGCATCTCCAGCCCTTCATCGCTCAACAGGCCGCCATGGATCAGGCAGCGATCGATCAGCACCCGTTTGAACGCCGCATAGAGACCCATGTCCGGCTGGTGCGGCGCACCCCAGAAATCATCCAGCGCGCCATCGTGAACGACGCCGGGGATCTTGTAGACCGCATGTCCCAGCACGATCACCGGCTTGCCGGCATTGAGCGCCAGCGTGCCGACCGTGCTGTTGACAGTGACGACGCCCAGCGACTTGTCCACCACGTCGGCAATGTCCCAGTCCGCCAGATAGAAGACGCGATCGGCCACGCCATAATAGCGCGCCAGCCGCTTCGTCAGCCCGTTCCACCCGACCAGGCCCGGGTCGAGCGGATGCCGTTTCACCACCAGCGAGACGCCCTCGGGCGCATGGCGGGCGAAACTCTTGATCACGAAACGCAGCGCAGCGCGCATATTGCCAAAGGGCGAATGAACGCGGATCTGATAATCGGAATTGAGTTGCAACGGCAGGGTGAAATAGGGCTGGTCCTTCACCTTGGCCCATTCCGCCCGTGAGCAGCGGGCATAGCTTTTGCGCCGCACCAGCTTCCAGCACCAGGCAACTGATTCCATCAGGAAACTATGGGGCCGATGGGTGGTGTAGAACGGGAAATAGGGGCGCATCAACGCCCCCGCCAACCCGTTGCGCATCGTGTTGCGCGCGCGCATCCTGAAATAGGATGGCACGCGCGGACGGGCTTCCTCGCCGCCGTCCGGCAAGTCGCGGGCCTGATCGCGATACCATTTGGGATCGAGCGGCAGGGTCGAATTGCCGTTCACGCCATCATCCTGCAACGTCAGGAAATCGGGCCGGATATAGCCTTCCTCCACCACATGGACGCGCACATTGCGCAGCCGCGCCATGCCATGCGCCGACGCATGATAGGGGCGGCAGTCGCCATAGAGGACCAGATCGGTAATGCCGTGATTGACGACGAAATCGTCGAAGAAGAGCGGCCAGTTGCGAAATGTCCCGCGATAGTCCGTCGCCTCGCCCGGCCAGTCGATCTTGTCGCCGCCATTGATGTTGATCCGCAGCGCCCGATGCCCCCGATCGCGCAGCGCCTGCGCCAGCATCGCGAAATAAGGGCCATGTGGCCCCTGCAGAAACAGGAAAGTTTTCACGGGCGCTTCAACCATGAAGAAACTCTGCCGACAAAGTCATAAAACGCCGTAACTTCCCCTGTAATATTCGCAGCCGAATGAGAAACGTCACCGGCGGCGTCGACCCGTTCGCCAATCGGTCCACCATGACTTCAGGACCACATGGCAATTGCGTTACGGGATCGATATAACGAGGATAGAGAATGAGGGCGGCGGCGACAAGCTGATCCACGGTGAGTTGACGACCACGGCGACCAGTCGATTTAGCAAGGTCGCGGGTCAGCCCCCATCCGGCATAGAAGGGCATGCCGTGCACCGTTACGGAACGCCCCCGCATCAGCGCCTCGAACCCGGTCAGCGAGGAGAGGACATGCACCTCGTCCACCGCCTGCACCAACTCCATCAGCGGCGCGCCGGTGTCGATCGCATCGGCATGGGCCAGCACCACCGCATCGGGCAGATGCCCCTTGCGATGGCCGGCCTGCACATCGGGATGCGGGCGATAGACGATCCAGGCATCCGGTTCGGCCCGCCGCACCCGCGCCAGAAAATCGAGATTGCCGTCGACGCCGGCGCCACCCAGCCGCACCGACAGATCATCGTCCACCTGCCCGACCGCCAGCACGGTGCGACGTCCCTTGGGCAGGCCGATCATCTCGCCCGCGTCCTGGCCATATTTGGTGACGCCCGACGCACAGATGCGGGTGCGCAGCCGCCGCGCCCGATCCACCAGCCCGGTCGAAAAGGCGTGGGTGGCGAGCAGGCTCTCCAGATCATTGGCGGCGCGGGCGTTATAGTAGATGCCGGTCCGGTCGACCACGACGGACCCCGGCGGATGCAGCGCCGCGCCCAGCCCCCGCGACCGCAGGAACCCGTCCTCCACCCGCGCCACGCGCACGCCCAGCCCGGCCGCCTCCTGCGGCAGCGTCGGCGGCACGCGCGAGGGCCAGATCGCCAGCGCCCCGCCCTGCTGCCGTGCGCGCCGCAGCCCGCGCACGGGCGACAGGAAAGGCGGCGCACGCAACCCGTCCCACAGGAAATGGCTTATCGCCTCACGCTTCCAGAAGGCCATGCCGCTCGCCGCCGCTATGCCCCGATTGCCCTCCAGATGCCGCCGCCAGTCGGCCAGCTGCTCCACCGCCTGCATGGCGTCGATCGCTTCGCCGGAAAAACAGTCGCGATAGCTGGCCGCGCCGATCCGGGCGCGCAGGGTCGCGCGCAACAGTGCCGCATCAATCTGCGCGCCGTCAGGGCCAAAAGCCGGCACGTTCAGCAGGCCGGCGATCAGCGCCAGCTCGTCGTCGGGCGCCGCATGCACGGCGCGGGCCTGCCCGATCAGCGCCCAGGGGTCGCAACAGGCAGGCAGCCGCACGCCCGCCAGATCCGTCGCCCCAGCGCCAGCGGCCGGCACGATGCCGATCTCCTGCGGCAGCAATCCGGCCAGCGCCTGCGGTGAAACCGGCACAGCATCGCGCACCACCAGCTTCACGCCAGTCGGCCGATGCCCCCAGAAATCGCCGCCCACCTGCGCCTGCGCAATGGCGTCCAGCACCGCATCATCAATATGCGCGACAGCCTGCCCCTGGGCAGGCGCACTGATCGCCGCAACCAACGGCGCGATCCCGGGAAAGGGCGGAGAACGCAGGAACAGCGCAGCCGTCACGACCGGCCCACGCCCTTGGACAGCGTTGTCCAGCCGCATCGCGCAGCGTCAATCATGATGCCAGACAAAGCCCCTGCACGGGCCATGGCTATTTCCTCCATAGTCGCTCATCCATGCGAGCGTCTGACGGGAAGGTCAAGAAACAGAGGCTGTTACTTCTTCGATCAGATCGGTGACGATGTCGAAATAGTCACGCCATGTCGGCGCGCGCCAGACGGCGATGCGCGCCAGTTGAGCGGCTCGATCCGGGGCATCGGGCTGGCTATACTGTTCGATCGCGCGCATCCATCCGATCCCGTCGAGCGGATCGAGATAATCGGGCGCGTCGCCGCCCACTTCGCGATGGGCGATGATGTCGCTGCAAATCACCGGCACGCCCGCCGCCAGCGCCTCGACCACCGGCATGCCAAACCCTTCGATAAAGGACGGCATCAGCATCGCCCGCGCCTGCGCCACCAGCGCCTGCATCCGGTTGTCGGACACTTCGCCCGCCTCGATCACATGGCCGCGCAGTGCCTCGCCGCGCTCCAGCATGTCGATGACATTCTCATTTTCCCAGCCACGCCGTCCCACCAGCACCAGCACCGGCGCGGCATCCCCCAGCCGGTCGACCAGCCGCCGCCAGATGTTGAGCAGCAACAGGTGGTTTTTCCGCGGCTCGATGGTGGAAATATAGACGAAATAGGGCCGATCCGGCACCTCGTCCGTCCGACTGGAAAAGATATCCGCCGGGTCCGCGCCGAAATGGGCGACGCGAATCGCTCGCCCATCCAGCCCGCGCTGCAAATGGGGTTCCAGCGCGTCGATCGTCGCCTGGCTGTTGCCGATGATCCCGGTCGCATGGCGATCGATCGTGCGCACGCGCTTGCGATGCTCGTCCGCCCCCTGCGGCCGGGCGAATTCGGGATGGCTCAGCGGAATAACGTCATGCACCAGCGTCACCAGTTTCGCGCCCTCCGCGCGCAGGATCGCGCCGACCTGCGTCTCATCATCCAGATGATGGGGCGACACCTGCAAATAGATGCGCGGCCCCATCGCGCGCGGCACCGGGCGCGGGCGCGTGGCGAACATGTGGCGGATCACCGCCGCCTTGCTCTCCGCCGCGTCGGTCGATCCGGCATTGCGCCATTTGGCCGCCGTAAAGGCCAGGAACTGGCGCACGGCCGAATTGCTCAGCCGACCATAATAGCCGCCGGCCGGATGCACCGCCGCAAAGGCCAACCGGTCGGGAATCCGCTCCAGCAATTCGCGGGCATAGACATATTCGACCCGGTCGATCCCGGTCGGCGCGGGATGGAAGGCGCGCGACAGCAGCCGCGATACGTCCAATATGACCTCGCTCTCACCCCGTGCGCCGGCAAATTGCGCGCTGGCCCGCTTGGACCGCAGGGCCAGCCGCGCGCCGGGCGCATTGAAAGGACGCAAAGCCATGTCAGCGCCTATCCCACGGCCGGTTCGTGAAGAAAAACGTCATCAGAATTGCGCGCGAATCTCTTCGGCCAGCGCCTGCAGCGCATCCTTGTCGGCCATGGCGCCCGCACCATGGGCAGCGAACCCCTTGGGGTCGCCCTCCCAGCGCGGCAGGATATGGACATGGAGATGGAATATGGTCTGCCCCGCCGGCGCGCCGTTAAACTGGGCGATCTGGATGCCGTCGGGGTTCAACGCCTTGCGAATGGCGGTGGCGACCTTCTTGGTGGTCGCCATCACCTGGGCCAGCGCCTCCTCCTCCATCTCCAGCAGGTTGCGCGCCTTGGACCATTTGGAAATGACCAGCGCATGCCCCCGCGTCTGCGGCATGATGTCCAGAAAGGCGAAGGTCGCGTCATCCTCATAGAGCTTGGTCGACGGAATTTTGCCCTGAAGGATCAGGGCAAAGATATTGGCTTCGTCGTAAATGCCGTCGAGGCTCATGAAACGCCCTTAGCTGATATAATGGGCGCTCGTCTTAGCAGCGACTTCTTCCGCCGTCACGCCCGGCGCCAACTCCACCAACTTGAACGGGCTGTCATGGTCCGGGCGCTGGAATACGCACAGGTCGGTGACGATCATGTCGACCACATTCTTGCCCGTCAGCGGCAGGGTGCATTCGGGGATGAACTTCGCGTCGCCATTTTTGGACGTATGCTCCATCACCACGATGATCTTCTTGACGCCCGCGACCAGATCCATCGCGCCGCCCATGCCCTTGATCATCTTGCCGGGGATCATCCAGTTGGCGATGTCGCCATTTTCCGCGACTTCCATCGCGCCCAGCACAGTCAGGTCGATATGCCCGCCCCGGATCATGGCGAAACTGTCAGAGCTGGAAAAATAGGCCGACTGCGGCAATTCGCTGATCGTCTGCTTGCCCGCATTGATCAGGTCGGCGTCCTCCTCGCCCTCATAGGGAAAGGGACCGATGCCCAGCATGCCATTTTCCGACTGGAGCGTCACTTCCACGCCGTCGGGAATATGGTTCGCCACCAGCGTCGGGATGCCGATGCCCAGATTCACATAGAAACCGTCCTTGAGTTCCTTCGCCGCCCGCGCGGCCATCTCGTCACGAGTCCAGGGCATCCTTATTTCTCCGCTCTGGCGGGCAATTCCCACCTTTTGTCCATCGGAAACACATCGTCATAACCGCCGGCCAGCCCGCTGCCATAAACGGGGTTGGGCAGCACGAACCAGCCATTGCCCCACAGCCCCGCGACAGACGCCTGCAGCGTCATGGCGCGGCGCGGGCCGGGTGCCGGCTTGCCCACATTGAACAGGTCGGAAAAATCGCCCAGCTGGTCGCCGCCCATGGCGATGACGCAATATTTGGCGGCGATCGTCGCCCGGCGGCCATCCTTGCGCGATCCCATGGCATCGTCACCGCTCAGATACAGCGTCTGACCATGCACCGCATCGCCCAGCCCAGCCGCCCTGATCGCGCGCACCGTCGCGTCGGCATTGGCGGCCGACCGGTTGGTGTTGAAGATCACCGTCACGCCCAGCGCCCGCAGCCCCGCGACCCCCCGGTCCGCACCCGGCACCGGCCCGACCGCGCCTTCGCCGGTCTTTTCCCACGCATCCCAGTCGGTCGGATTATAGCCTTTGCCGGTCTTGGCATCATGATATTCGAAGCCGGTGTTCAGCATCACCGTTTCGTCCACATCGAACACGGCCGCAAAAGGCTTGTCGCCACAAGGCACGAATGCCGGTGCGGCCAGGCTCGCCCCGTCCGCCAGCACCACGCTGTCGGCCGGACGCGCCTTCACCTTCGCCGCCGCATAGATCAGCAGCGCATTCCACGCCTGCGCCGAAATCGCCGCGCCCTCGCCCGATCCGTAGAGATATTGCATCCCGGCCGGCGGGTTGGCGGGCGCGCTGGCGGGAACAGGCGCAACCGGCGTCGCCGGCACCGTCGCACAGGCCGCCAGCGGCGCGAGCAACAGCGCTGGGATTGCGCGCTTCATCATGGACATCAGGCCGCTTCCCGCGCCCGCGTCGTGCGAAACTCGATCTTCTTGTCATAGGGCGCGCCGATGATCATGCGCTTCACATAAATACCCGGCAGGTGGATCGCGTCGGGATCGAGCGTGCCGGTCGGCACCACTTCCTCGACTTCCGCGATGCAGATTTTCGCCGCGGTCGCCATCGGCGCGTTGAAATTGCGCGCAGTCTTGCGGAAGATCAGGTTGCCGCTCTCGTCGGCCTTCCACCCCTTGATGATCGCCACGTCGGCAAAGATGCCGCGCTCCAGGATATAATCCTGCCCGTCGAAGCTCTTCACTTCCTTGCCCTCGGCCACCTGCGTACCCACGCCGGTCTTGGTATAGAAGCCGGGAATGCCGGCCCCGCCCGCGCGGCAGCGCTCCGCCAGCGTCCCCTGCGGGCAGAATTCGACTTCCAGTTCGCCCGCCAGAAACTGCCGCTCAAACTCCTTATTCTCGCCGACATAGGAAGAGATCATCTTCTTCACCTGCCGCGTGCGCAGCAACTTGCCCAGCCCTTCGCCATCGATGCCGGCATTGTTGCTGGCGATCGTCAGATCCTTGACCCCCGAATCGCGAATCGCATCGATCAGCCGTTCGGGAATGCCGCACAGGCCAAAGCCGCCCGCGCACAGATGCATCCCGTCGAACAGCAATCCGTCCAGCGCAGACACGGCATCGGGGTAGAGCTTTCTGGCCATCGGCATCCATCCTTCCTGAAATTTCGCGCCACCCTATGCAGGCATACCGATCAATACCAATGATTTGTTTTTTCGGATAAGCCAAAACAATGTCTATCAATCGCATCGCTTTCTATCATCTCGAAACGCTGCTCTGGATCGCGCGGCTGGGCACCTTCGCGGCGGCGGCGGCGCGCCTCAACACCACCCAGCCCGCCATTTCGGCGCGCGTGCGCGAACTGGAAAATCATCTCGGCACCGCGCTTTTCCGGCGCGACGGGCGGATGATGGCGCTGACGCCTGCCGGGCGCGCGCTGGTGCGCGAAAGCGAACCGCTCTGGGCGCGCTTTCAGGGCCTGTTGATGGGTTGCAGCGACATATCGGGCGCAAGCGGCATCATCCGCATCGGCGCGGGAGAAATTGCGGCGGCCAGCTGCCTGCCCGGCTTCGTCGCGCAATTGGGCCGCGACCTGCCCCATGTCAGTCTGGAGGTCGACATTGCGCTGACCGCCGACCTCATCCAGCAGCTCGCCTCGGGCCATGCCGACCTTGCCTTCGCCGCCGGCCGGATCGCACATCCCATGCTGCGCACCGCGCCGATCGGCAGCGTCGACCTGCTCTGGCTTGCCAGCCCCGCGACCATGGCGCGGATGGACGCCGCCCGCACGCCGATCTGGTCGCTCTCCAACCTCTCGCCGCTCTACCGCATCATGAAGGACGCCATTGCCGCATCGGCCCTGGCCGATTGCCCGTTGAACCTATGCAACAATGTCCGCACCATGATCGACATCGTGCTGGAGGGCGGCGGCATCGGCATCTTCCCCCGCCCCATGGCGCGCGCGCAACTGGCCAGCGGCGCGCTGATCCCGGTGCCCGGCGCGCCATCCATGCCCCCTGTCGATTTCCACGTCGCCGTCCGCGCCGCCGAAGCCGACCCGCTGGTGCTCACGATCTTCGACCGCGCCAGCCAGTTGGAGTTGCGAGGAGAAAGCCGAACCTGAACGCTGTGATCGAAGGGGTGGATTCCTGCCATTCCCCTCCCGCACGCGGGAGGGGTAGCGAGACTTAATGAGCGTAGCGAATTTAGTCGCAGCGGGGTGGGCTGTTGCGACGTCCAGCCCCCCCCCGCATCCGCCTGTCCTACAGGCCCTCGCCCGGCTATGGCTCAAACTTCCATATGCGATATGCGAGAAGTTAGAGAATTTTCGCGGATGAACGCGCCCCGTGCTTCAGATCAACCCGGCCAGCGGACTCGACGGATCGGCATACATGCGCTTGCCCATGCGCCCGGCGCGATAGGCCATGCGGCCGGCCTCGACCCCCGCTTTCATCGCGGCGGCCATCAGCACCGGGTCCTTCGCCTCGGCGATCGCGGTGTTCATCAGTACGCCGGTGCAGCCCAGCTCCATCGCTACCGTCGCTTCGGACGCGGTGCCCACGCCCGCATCGACCAGCACCGGCAATTTCGTGCCCTCCACGATCAGGCGGATCGTCACCTTGTTCTGGATGCCCAGACCCGAACCGATCGGCGCGCCCAACGGCATGATCGCCACCGCGCCCGCATCCTCCAGCCGCTTGGCCGCGATCGGATCATCGACGCAATAGACCATCGGCTTGAAGCCTTCCTTGGCGAGGACTTCCGTAGCCCGCAGCGTCTCCACCATGTCGGGATACAGGGTGCGCGCCTCGCCCAGCACTTCAAGCTTCACCAGATCCCAACCGCCCGCCTCGCGCGCCAGCCGCAGGGTGCGGATTGCATCCTCGCCCGTAAAGCAGCCCGCCGTGTTGGGCAGATAGGTGATCTTCTTCGGATCGATAAAGTCGGTCAGCATCGGCGCCTTGGGATCGGACACATTGACCCGGCGCACCGCCACGGTCACGATTTCCGCGCCCGAAGCCGCCACCGCCGCCGCATTCTGCTCAAAGCTCTTATATTTGCCCGTGCCCACGATCAGGCGCGAACGGAACGTCTTGTCCGCCACGGTCCAGCTATCGTCATCGACAGACGCCACATCGCCGCCACCGACAAAATGCACGATCTCCAACTCGTCGCCATCCTCGACCGCCACCTGCGCCAGCGTGGAGCGCGGCACCACTTCCAGATTGCGCTCCACCGCCACTTTTTCCGGCACGAAACCCAGTTCGCTCGCGAGGTCCGCCAGCGTCAGCCCGTCACGGATGCGGCGATGTTCGCCATTGATGCGGATGGAAATGGTGCCGTCTATGCTCACTATGCTTTCCCGAATGGCGAAGTGTCTCGACTAGGCGGGACACGAGAGGCTAAGGATCGTGGCCGCATATAGGGGCGGCCTTGCCCGCCTAGCAACAGCAGAAGGGGCCTCGTCTTGGCCGACACGCGCAAAATCTACGTCCTCAATGGCCCGAACCTCAACATGCTGGGCACCCGAGAGCCGGAAATTTACGGCTATGACACGCTGGACGATATCGCCGAACGGATGGAGGACGCCGCCAGTCGTGCCCATGTGGAGATTGATTTCCGCCAGTCTAACCATGAAGGCCATCTGGTCGACTGGTTGCAAGAAGCCCATGCGGAAGGGGCGCATGCCGTCATCATCAACCCGGGCGCCTACACCCACACATCGATCGCCCTGCATGACGCGATCAAGGGCATCACCGTGCCGGTGATCGAAATCCACCTGTCAAACCCGCATGCGCGCGAGCCTTTCCGCCACAAAAGCTATGTCGGCATGGCGGCGAAGGGAACCATCGCCGGCTTTGGCCCCATGTCCTATATGCTGGCGCTGGAAGCCGCGCTCGAACTGTAACTCGACACACGAAAGTTGCGCTTTGCCGTAAATGCGCATAGGCGCGGGCACAAGAAACGATATTCACCGGCCAGGGACTTCACATGACCGACAAACAAGAAAAGGGCGCAATGCAGGTGGACGTACAGCTGGTGCGCGATCTCGCAGCGCTGCTGGACGACACCAACCTCACCGAAATCGAGGTCGAGGACGGCGACCGCAAGATCCGCGTCGCCCGCAAGGTCGGCGGCGCGCCGGCTGCTGTTTATGCTCCCGCCCCGGTTGCCGCGCCCGTCGCGGCAGCCCCTGTGGCGGTCGCCGCGCCTGCCGCCGCCGCCGAACCCGCTCTTCCGGCCGGCAATGTGGTGAAGTCGCCGATCGTGGGTACCGCCTATCTTTCGGCCGAACCGGGCGCTGCGCCGTTCGCGCGCGTTGGTGCGCAGGTCAAGGCTGGCGAAACCGTCCTGATCGTGGAAGCCATGAAGGTCATGAACGCGATCACCGCGCCCGTCGCCGGCACGGTCAAGGCCGTGCTGGTCGATAATGGCCAGCCGGTCGAATATGACCAGCCGCTGATCGTCATCGAATAAGGCCCGCTCCACTTATGGCCATCGAAAAACTGCTGATCGCCAATCGCGGCGAGATCGCGCTTCGCATCCACCGCGCCTGTCATGAAATGGGCATCAAGACCGTCGCGGTGCACTCCACCGCCGACGCCGACGCCATGCATGTGCGCCTTGCCGACGAAGCGATCTGCATCGGACCGCCTGCTGCCAAGGACAGCTATCTCAACATCGCCGCGATCATCTCTGCGGCGGAGATCAGCGGCGCGGATGCGATTCACCCGGGCTATGGCTTCCTGTCGGAAAACGCCAAGTTCGCTGAAATCGTCGAAGCCCATGGCCTCGCCTTCGTCGGTCCCAAGCCCGAACATATCCGCACCATGGGCGACAAGATCGAAGCCAAGCGCACCGCTGGCGCGCTCGGCCTGCCGCTCGTCCCCGGTTCGGACGGCGCGGTCAGCGATGTCGAGGAAGCCAAGGCCATTGCCGAAGCCGCCGGCTACCCGGTGATCATCAAGGCCGCGTCCGGCGGCGGCGGCCGCGGCATGAAAGTCTGCACCTCGCCCGACGACCTGGAAACGCTGATGCAGCAGGCCGGTTCGGAAGCGAAGGCCGCCTTTGGCGACGCGACCGTCTATATCGAAAAATATCTCGGCAATCCGCGCCACATCGAAATTCAGGTGTTCGGCGACGGCAATGGCAACGCCATCCATCTGGGCGAACGTGACTGCTCGCTCCAGCGCCGCCACCAGAAGGTGCTGGAAGAAGCCCCCTCCCCCGTGCTGAGCCAAGCCGAACGGGAACAGATTGGCGGCGTCTGTGCCAAGGCGATGGCCGACATGGGCTATCGCGGCGCCGGCACCATTGAATTCCTGTGGGAAAATGGCGAATTCTATTTCATCGAGATGAACACCCGCCTTCAGGTGGAGCATCCGGTGACGGAAATGATCACCGGTCTCGATCTGGTGCGCGAACAGATTCGCGTCGCCGAAGGCAAGCCGCTGTCGGTCGCTCAGGAAGACATTCGCTTCACCGGCCATGCGATCGAATGCCGCATCAACGCCGAAGATCCCCGGACCTTCGCGCCTTCGCCTGGCACCGTCACTAGCTATCACGTCCCCGGCGGCATGCATGTCCGCGTCGATAGCGGCCTGTATCAGGGCTATAAGGTGCCGCCCTATTATGACTCCATGATCGGCAAGCTGATCGTCTATGGCCGCACCCGTGAGGGCGCGATCATGCGGCTGAAGCGCGCGCTGGAGGAATATGTGATCGAAGGGATGAAGACCACCATCCCGCTGCATCAGGCGCTGCTGACCGATCCCGAGTTTCTTGATGGCGATTACACCATCAAGTGGCTGGAGGAATGGCTTGCGAAGCAGGACGGCCAGTGAAGGCAACCATCTGGCATAACCCCAAATGCGGGACTTCGCGCAAGACGCTGGCGATTCTGGAAGAAGCGCCCGGTGTCGAGGTGGAGGTGGTCGAATATTTGAAGACCCCCTTCACCCGCGACAAGCTGGTCCAGCTGTTCGCCGACGCCGGGATGACCCCGGCGGACGCGATCCGCAAAATGGGCACCGATGTTGAGGAACGCGGCCTGCCCGACATGCCGGCGGATGCGATCCTCGACGCAATGGCCGCCAATCCCGCCTATGTGAACCGTCCCTTCGTGGAGACGGAAAAGGGCGTCCGCTTCTGCCGCCCGCAGGACAAGGTTCTTGAAATCCTGTGATTATCAGCCGCTTGTCACATCCACGTAACAAACGGCTGATTTGAGCGCTTGCTTTGACGGTGGGAAGCCGTAGCTTCCCCTTCATGGCAAAGGAACCGGCATTGGCGACCATCGCCGTCTACAGCCTCAAAGGCGGCGTAGGCAAAACCACCTTCGCGATCAATCTGGCCTGGGCTTCGGCCTCCATATCCCGGCGACGCACCCTGTTGTGGGACCTCGACCCGCAAGGCGCATCAAGCTGGCTGATCCAGACCGACCAGACCAGTCGGGACGCCGCACAGGCAATCTTCAGCAAGGATGTCGACATCCGAAAGCTGATCCAGCCGTCCACCGTGCCGGGGCTGGACCTGATCGCCGCTGACACATCGCTGCGCGGCCTCGACCATCTCTTCCGCGAGATGGACAAGAAGAAGCGGCTCGCCAAACTGATCGAAAGCCTGGGGCGCGATTATGATCGCATCATTCTCGATTGCCCGCCGGGTCTCACCGAAACCAGCGAACAGGTGCTGCGCGCCGCCGACCTGATCGTCATCCCGGTCATCCCGTCCCCGCTGTCGCAACGCGCCATGGGGGAAGTCGCCCGCTATCTAGTCCAGCGTGGCGGCAGCCATGCGCCGATCATGCCGGTCTATTCGATGGTCGACCGCCGCCGCAGCCTGCACCGTGCGGCGCTGGAAAGCCAGTCGGGCTGGCACGCCATCCCGATGGCCAGCACGATCGAGCAAATGACGGTGCGCCGCAAACCGCTCGGCGCCTTCGCCCCCACATCGCCGCCGGCGCAGGCGTTCGCCGCGCTATGGACCCAGGTCGAACGGCAATTGCTGGCGCGCTGAACCGGCGCTTCAGCCGATCGCGCGCTGTACCGTCGTCGGGAACAAGCGGGCAGCATCGCCGGCGGGCATTGGCCGGCCGAAATAATAGCCCTGCACTTTCTGGCAGCCCAGTCGCCGCACCATATCCAGCTCTGCCTGCGTCTCGACGCCCTCGGCCGTGGTCGCCATGCCCAGACTGTCGGCCAGCGTCACGACGGCACGAATGATCGCCAGACTTTCGGCGGTATTCCGCGACGCGCCAACCACGAAGCTGCGGTCGATCTTGATCGTGTTGAACCGCGTCCGGCTAAGATAGCCCAGCGAGCTATAGCCGGTGCCGAAATCGTCCAGCGACAACTGAATGCCCAGCGCCAGCAGCTGGTCCAGCACCCGGAGCGCGCCCGCATCATCAGTCATGAACACGCTTTCGGTGACTTCCAGCTCCAGCCGGCTCGACTCCAGCCCGCTCTGCGCCAGCGCCGATACGACCGCCGCCACGAAGCTGGGATGGGCCAGTTGCTCAGCTGATACGTTCACCGCGATGCGGACCGCATCGGGCCAGTTCGCCGCCTCCCGGCAGGCGGTGCGCAGCACCCACTCACCGATCGGGCCGATCAGCCGCGCTTCCTCTGCCACGGGGATGAACCTGACCGGAGAGATGGGTCCCATCTCCGGATGGGTCCAGCGCACCAATGCCTCGAACCCGACGATCCTCTCCTCTCCGGCGTCGACCACCGGCTGATAGAGAATATGCAACTGATCCTTCTCCAACGCCTCGCGCAGCGCCAGTTCCAGCTGGCGACGCTCTTCCGCCTGTGCATGGAGTTGCGGCTCATAGGCGCAGTGCAGCCCGCCGCCTTCCCCCTTGGCGCGATACAGCGCCAGATCGGCGCTGCGGATCAGCGCTTCGGCTTCCTGCCCATCCGCCGGCGACAGTGCGGACCCGACCGACGCGCCGACATGCAGAATATGTTGATCCACCTGATAGGGAGCGGACAGGGCGGTGATGATGGCCGACGCCAGACGCGGAACCGCCACGCCATCAGAGATGCGCGGCATCACCACGGCAAATTCGTCGCCGCCGATCCGGCCGCAAAAATCGTCACCGGTACAGACCGTCAACAACCGGCGCGCAACCTGACTCAGCAACTTGTCGCCGATCTGGTGGCCCAGCGTGTCGTTGACCGCTTTGAACCGGTCCAGATCTATCATCAAATAGGCGCAACCAGGCGACCGGCCATGGGCGGCCTCCAAAGCATGATCCAGCGCCTCGCGCAAATGGCTGCGATTGGGCAGGCCGGTCAGCGGATCGAAGCGCGCCAGCTGCGCGATCTTGTCGGCCGATTCGCGCTGCGCCGTCACATCGGAGCCGACGCCCCGAAATCCCTGGAAAACGCCCTGCTCGTCATGCCGGGGCGATGCGGATAGTTCCCACCAGCGCCATTGTCCCTGCACCTCCACCGGCAGCACCAGATTGCTGAAGCTTTCGCGTTGCTTGAGATGCTCGGCCAGGCTGCGCAGCCCGGCGGCGAAGCGGCCGCTTTCCCATCCGCTGCCCGCCAGCAGCTGCACCAGGGACGCGCCTTCCAGCTGTGCCGGCGTCCGGCCCAGCATTTCGGCCAGTCGCGCCGACACGCCCGTCAGCTGCCGCATCGCGTCCGTCTGCCACAGCCAGTCCGATCCCCCCGCCTCATATTCGCGCAGCAGCAGGCTGACGACCTCGGTCTTCTCCACCAGTTGCGCGGTGGCGCTATGCTGCCGTCCAAATGTATGGGCATAGATGAGGCAGCCGCCCAGCAACGAGAGCGCATAGCTGCTCGACAGCGCCCGCAGCGGCAGTTCACCACCCGCATGGAACATGGCGAACAATCCTGCGATGCACGGCAACAGGAAAGCGATGGCCGACAGCGGCACGGCGGCATAGCTGATCGCCCCGCACACCATGACACAGCTGATCAGGGTCCAGAGCGCCACCAGTTGCTCCGTATCGCCCGAATGGGAAATCAGCGCCATGCAGACCGCCCAGACGCTGCCATGCAACAATGCACCCACAGCATGCCGCCACAGATCGGCCGCAGACAAATCCTCGGACCCGGCTCGTTTCCGCGGCCGGTCGAGCAGCAGACTGGCCAGGCTGACCGCGACCAGCGATACGCTCCATCCATTGAGCAACCAGGGCGGACAGCAGCGGAAAAAAACCTGCCACAAGAACAACAGGCCGCAGATGTTCATGACATGCCGCAAGACCGCCACGCCGTCGGCGGAGCGCAACTGCGCGTCCAAAACGCGCATGCCTGCCGCATCGCCAATCGCAGACATCCCCATCATGGCGCGCATGGTGATGCGCACCTGATCCTTCGGTTCTGCGACTGGTTCCTGCTTGCTACCCACGCGCCCGCGTTAGCAGGCCGGGGTTAGCAATCCGTAACCTTGGCTCAGGCGGCGATGTCGTAGGGGCGAATTTCGCCGGTCAGATAGAGATTGCGTGCCTTGGACCGGCTGAGCTTGCCCGAACTGGTGCGCGGCAGGGTGCGGGGCGGCACCAGTTCCACGACGCAGTTCATGCCGGTGATGGCGCGCACCCGCTCGCGAATCTGATCGCGCAGGCGGGACCGCTCCTCATTGTCCGATGTGCGGCAATGGACCAGCACGGCGGGCGCTTCCTCGCCGCCAGGCGTCGTGATCGCGAAGGCGGCGATGTCGCCCTGCTTGAAGCCAGGCAGCTGTTCGACCGCCCATTCGATATCCTGCGGCCAGTGATTCTTGCCGTTGATGATGATCATGTCCTTGGCGCGGCCGACAATGTAGAGATAGCCATCGGACAGATAGCCCATGTCGCCCGTATCCAGCCAGCCATCAGCCATGCAGGCGTCGGTCGCCGCCTGATCGCGGAAATAACCGACCATCAGCGACGGGCCGGTGGTCCACACCTTACCGATCTGGCGCTCGGCCATCAGACCGCCATCCTCGTCGCGAATTTCCACGATCATGTCCTTGGCGGGCTTGCCGCAATTGACGATCGAGCGGAAACGCTGCGGACGGCCTTCGGGCGCGGCGCCGCCAGACAGATCGGTTTCTTCGACCAGTTCGACGATGATGCCTTCGCCCGGGGGCATGATGGTGACGGCCAGCGTCGCTTCGGCCAGGCCATAGCTGGGCAGGAACGCCTTGGGGCTGAAACCCGCGTCGGCAAAGGCGTCGACGAAGCTCTGCATCACGTCGGGACGGATCATGTCCGCGCCATTGCCCGCAAGGCGCCAGCGCGACAGGTCGAAGCGGTCTGCCGCCTTGGTCTGGCTCGACATGCGACGCGCGCAAATGTCGTAGCCAAAGGTCGGCGAATAGCTGATCGAGGTGCCCTCATTGCGGCTGATCAGGTCCAGCCAGGCCAGCGGACGACGAGCGAAATCCTCCGTCTTCATATAGTCGGTCGACACCTGATTGGCGACGGGCGACAGGAAGCAGCCGACCAGACCCATGTCATGATACCAGGGCAGCCAGCTGATGCAGCGATCGCTGTCCTGCACTTCCATGCCATGGCTGTGCGCCGACAGGTTGCTGAGCAGCGCGTGATGCGTCACCGCGACGCCATGGGGGAAGCGGGTCGAGCCGCTCGAATATTGCAGATAGGCGATTTCGTGCGGCTGCGCCTGCGGCAGATCGACGGGAATCGATTCGCGCGCCAGGAAATCTTCGAACGCGATGCTTTCGACCGCCTTCTGACGGCCCGCTTCGCCCGCCATCTCTTCCAGTTCCTTGGGGAAGAGGAACAGCATCGGGTCACAGCTGGACAGCTGGACATTGAGCTGGTCGATATAGCTGTCCTTGCCGCCAAAGCTGGTCGGCAGCGGCAGCGGCACCGGCCAGGCGCCGGCATAGACGATGCCGAAGAACAGCGTCGCGAAATCCGGCCCGGTTTCAGCCACCAGCGCGATGCGGTCTTCCGGCTTCACGCCATGCGCGATCAGGCGATGGGCGCAGGCGATGGCGTCGGCGCGCATCTCGCTGAACGGATAGGGCCGCGCCAGATTGCCGCGCGCATCATGGAAATTGAGGCCGCGTTTGCCCTGCGCCGCATAGTCCAGCGCCTCGCCCAGCGTCTCGAAATCCGAAAAGCGGCGCGGCAGGTCATCGGTGGTCGGCGTCGGTGCCATCATCTCTTGCGAACCCGTCATATTGGTTAACCCAATGTCTTCAAAATCGTGAAACCGCGGCCGCTAGCAGCTTTGACCGCCATTTGCACCGCCTATTCCATTCCAGCGTCGCTTATTAGCCGACAAGGCGCGGTAAAATTCCGGCCCGACTGTGGCATAAAGATGGCGCATCGGTCATTAGATGTCGACATGACCGGCAAACGCCTCCCTCCGCCGCTCGATGAAGCGGCGCTGCGCGACATGGCGCTGCGCCATGTCGCGCGCTTTGCGACCAGCCGGGGCAAGCTGCTGGCCTATCTCAATCGCAAGATCCGGGAGCGCGGCTGGGGCGGCGAGCAGCCTGCCGATCCCGATGGCCTGGCCGACCGCTTCGTGGCGCTGGGCTATATCGACGATGCGGGCTATGCCGTGATGAAGAGCGCGTCGCTCAGCCGGCGCGGCTATGGCGCGCGGCGCATCGGCGAGGCGCTGCGCGCGGCAGGCATTGCCGAGGGCGACCGGGAGCAGGCCGATGCCCAGACCGCTTCGGACGCCTGGAGCGCGGCGGACCGCTTTGCCCGACGCAAGCGGATCGGTCCCTACGCCCCCGCCCCGCTCGACCCCAAGCAACGCGAAAAGGCGATCGCCGCCTTCCTGCGTGCGGGTCATGCCCATGCCATCGCCCGCCGCTGGGTCGATGCCGCGCCCGGCGAGGCGATGGAAGAGGAATGAGCCAATACCGGTCCGCCGCGACGATCGGGCGGCGACAATTGCGAAACTTCTCTAACTTCGTGCGTGTCATCAATGGAAAGTCAGCCCATAGCCGCCCCACGCCCTGTAGGACAGCCGCAGGCGAGTGATGCACGCGCCCCTTTGAGCCTGTTTGGAAAGGCGCTTCTGGCGCATCCGCACCGAAAATGCGCTCCTTCGCGCATTTTCCAAACAGACTCTTACGCATATTTACGGATAGGTCGCCGCCTGCCGCCGCGTCATGCAGCCCCAATGGATATGCGATTTGACATGGCGCAAAAGACCGCCGCCGCCCCGATGGCCCGCAACTGCGGCGGGCAATCCTGCGACACGTGCGTCGTGCGCGACCATGCGATCTGCGCTGACCTCAATGATGCCGACCGCGAGGCGCTGAGCCGGATCGGGCGTCGTGTCGCGCTGCATGCCGGGCAGACGGTGATGTGGGAGGGCGACGACAGCACCGTCGTCGCCAATGTCATCGAAGGGACGCTCAAGCTCGCCACCTCCACCGGCGACGGGCGCGAACAGATTGTCGGCGTGGTCTATGCCTCCGACTTTATCGGCCGTCCCTTCGGCGCGCGCACGCCCCATAGCGTCACCGCGCTGACCGACGCCCGGCTCTGCCTGTTTCCGCGCGGGGCCTTTGACGGCTTTGCGATGCGCCATGGCGAATTGCAGCACCGGTTGCTGCAACGGACGCTGGATGACCTGGATCGCACACGCGACTGGATGCTGCTGCTGGGGCGCAAGACCGCGCGGGAGAAGGTCGCCACCTTCCTGCTGGACATGGGCCGCCGCCTGCGCGCGGACGCGGACGGGGTGATAGAACTGCCTTTGTCGCGCCAGCAGATCGCCGATGTGCTGGGCATCACCATTGAAACCGTATCGCGCCAGATGACCGAAATGAAGCGCGAGGGCGTGATCGATCTGGTCGGCCGGCGCGGCGTGCGGCTGGTGGATATTGGCGCGCTGGAGGCGCTGGCGGAGGCGGGTTAAGCCAACATCCGTTCGTTTCGAGCGAAGTTGAGAAACGAGGCAAAGCGGAGTTCAGCACAGTCAGACGCGCATGGCGCATTATCCGCTTCTCGACCATGCTCGAAGCGAACGGAACTTGCTATTGCAGCGGCCTCTCCCCCTGCCCCCCCTACGCACTATCCCGTAAAGACCCGCCCCGCCGCTTTTGAGAGAGGTCAAAGCATAAGGGCGGCGTCCGTGCGAAGGGCGTCGCAAAATCCTTTTGCGGGGACAGGTCGATGGACAGACTGGTTTTGCGGACGGGCGGCTGGTTCGCGCTGGCGCTGATCGCCTTTGCGGCGATGCTGGCGGCGCGGGACGGCGGCTTTGCCGTCCATATGGGGATAGTGAGCGCGGTGGCGCTGGGGCTGGCCGTCTATGCCATGCGCAGCGCCGATTATGCCGGCTTTGCGCGCGGCCTTCTGAAGATGCCGGCCGATCAGGGCAAATATTATGACGATGTGATCCGCTGGGGCGTGATCGCCACCGTCTTCTGGGGGCTGGCCGGTTTCCTCGCCGGCCTCTACATCGCCTTGCAACTGGCCTTTCCGACGCTCAACCTTGGCATCGAATATACCAGCTTCGGTCGGCTGCGCCCGCTGCACACATCGGCGGTGATCTTCGCCTTTGGCGGCAATGCGCTGCTGTCCACCAGCTTCTATGTCGTGCAGCGCACCTGTCGCGCCCGGCTGTTCGCGCCGAAACTCGCCGACTTCGTCTTCTGGGGATATCAGCTATTCATCGTGTTGGCGGCGACCGGCTATCTGCTGGGCATTACCGAAGGCAAGGAATATGCCGAGCCGGAATGGTATGTCGACCTGTGGCTGACGATCGTCTGGGTCTGTTACCTGATCGTCTTCGGCGGCACCGTCATCAAGCGCAGCGAGCCGCATATCTATGTGGCCAACTGGTTCTACCTCGCCTTCATCCTGACGATCGCGATGCTGCACATCGTCAACAATCTGTCCATGCCGGTCAGCCTGCTCGGCTCCAAAAGCTATAGCGCCTTTGCGGGCGTGCAGGATGCGCTGACGCAATGGTGGTATGGCCATAATGCGGTGGGCTTCTTCCTGACCGCCGGCTTCCTGGCCATGATGTATTATTTCGTGCCCAAGCAGGCGGAACGACCGGTCTACAGCTATCGCCTGTCGATCATCCACTTCTGGTCGCTGATCTTCCTCTATATCTGGGCGGGTCCGCACCATCTGCACTACACCGCCCTGCCCGACTGGGCGCAGACTTTGGGCATGGTCTTTTCGATCATGCTGTGGATGCCCAGCTGGGGCGGGATGATCAACGGCCTGATGACGCTGAACGGCGCATGGGACAAGATCCGCACCGATCCGATCATCCGCATGATGGTGATGGCGCTGGCCTTTTACGGCATGTCGACCTTCGAAGGACCGGTCATGTCGGTGAAGGCGGTCAACAGCCTGAGCCACTATACCGACTGGACGATCGGCCATGTGCATAGCGGCGCGCTGGGCTGGAACGGCCTCATCACCTTCGCCTGCCTCTATTATCTGACGCCGCGCCTGTGGAAGCGGGAACGGCTGTACAGCCTGCGCCTCGTCAACTGGCACTTCTGGCTCGCGACGCTGGGGATCGTTCTCTACGCCGCCGCCATGTGGGTTGCGGGCATCATGCAGGGGCTGATGTGGCGCGAATATGGGGCCGACGGCTATCTGGTCTACAGCTTCTCCGAAGTCGTTAGCGCGATGCTGCCCATGTATCTGATCCGCGCGGCGGGCGGGCTGATGTATCTGGCGGGTGCGATCATCATGGCCTGGAACATCGGCATGACCATCGCGGGCAAACCGCTGCGCGACGAAAAGCCGATGCGCGACGCGGCCTATGATCCGGCGGCCGACAAACCCCTCATGCCTGCTGCCAACTAAAGTCCCGTTCGCCCTGAGCCTGTCGAAGGGCCGTCCTTTTCTTCCGAAGAAAGGACAGGGCTTCGACAGGCTCAGCCCGAACGGAATTAAGGTTCCTTCGAGGACAAAGACAATGACAAGCAAACCAAAGGGTAGGTTTTTCGACCATGGTAAGCTGGAGCGGAATATCTCACTGCTCGGCATTTGCGCACTGGTTACTGTCGCCATTGGCGGCATCGTGGAAATCGCGCCGCTCTTCTGGATCGACAACACGATCGAGAAGGTGGAGGGGGTGCGCCCCTATACCCCGCTCGAACTGGCGGGCCGGAACATCTATATCCGCGAAGGCTGTTACAACTGCCACAGCCAGATGATCCGCCCCTTTCGCGACGAGACGGAACGCTATGGCCATTACAGCTTGGCGGCAGAAAGCATGTACGACCATCCTTTCCAATGGGGGTCGAAACGCACCGGGCCGGACCTGGCGCGCGTCGGCGGCCGCTATTCGGACGAATGGCATGTCCAGCATTTGAAAGACCCGCGCGCCGTGGTGCCGGAGTCCATTATGCCGACCTACCCCTTCCTCGCGGCAAGGGAGCTGAACAGCGGCGACATGCGTGGCGATCTGACCGCGCTGACGCGGGTGGGTGTGCCCTATAGCAAGGAAGATGTGGCGAAGGCCAATGACGACCTGAAGGCGCAGGCCGATCCCAATGCCGACGCCGCGGACCTGCTCAAACGCTATCCCAAGGCGCAGCAACGCGATTTCGACGGCAATCCGGCGAAGCTGACCGAGATGGATGCGCTGGTCGCCTATCTCCAGATGATCGGCACGCTGGTCGATGTGGACGCGGCCAAGCCCCAGGAAGACCAGAAAGGGCAGGAGCAGCGATGACGTACGAGGCGCTTCGCCACTTCGCCGACAGCTGGGGGTTGGTCTTCATGGGGGTGAGCTACCTCATCCTCGTAGGCTGGCACTTTCTGCCGCGCGGCCGCCGGCACAGCCGCGACGCCGCCACGATGATCTTCAGGGACAGGGATACGGAGGCCGACCATGGCTGACGGACAGGACAAGAATATCGATGCCACCACCGGCACCGAACTCAAAGGGCATGAATGGGACGGCATCGCCGAACTGGATACGCCGCTGCCGCGCTGGTGGCTATGGACCTTCTACGCGACCATTATCTTCGCGATCGGCTATGTGATCGCCTATCCGGCGATCCCGATGCTGCATGATTATACCCGCGGGATGATGGGCTGGTCGAGCCGGGGCGCGCTGGCAAAGGAGCTGGCCGCGCGGGAAGCGGAAATCGCGCCGCTGCGCCGGGCGATCGCCGACACCGCCATCACCGACCTGCCCGGCAAGCCGCAACTGATGCAGGCGGCGGTCGAGGGCGGCCGCGCCGCGTTCAAGGTCCATTGCGTCCAGTGCCATGGATCGGGCGCGGCGGGGGCGAAGGGCTATCCCAACCTGAATGATGACGACTGGCTGTGGGGCGGCGATTTGGCGACGATCGAAAAGACGATCACCGACGGCGTGCGCAATCCGAACCATGACGCGACCCGTGTGTCGATGATGCCCGCCTTTGGCCGCGACCAGTTGCTGACCGGGGCGCAGGTCAATGATGTGGTGGCGCATGTCCGCGTCATCAGCCGGCAAGACCGGCCAAGCGCTGCGTCACAGCGCGGGGCGAAACTGTTCGCCGACAATTGCGCGGTTTGCCATGGCCCGGATGGCAAGGGCACGCGGGCGCTGGGCGCACCCAACCTGACCGACGGCATCTGGCTCTATGGCGGCGATACGGACACGATCCACGAAACCGTGTGGAACAGCCGCCAGGGCGTGATGCCGCGCTGGGACGACAAGCTGGACAAGGCGACGATCCGCATGCTGGCCACCTATGTCCATAGCTTGGGCGGCGGCGAAGCAACGCTGGTGGAAGCGGGCAATGGTGTGGAGTGAGGCATTCCTCCCCGACACGGGGAGGTGGCAGCCCGAAGGGCTGACGGAGGGGGTGGGCCTCCGGGCGCAAGTCTTGTATCTGGAGGCACACCCCCTCCACCACCGCTTCGCGGCGGTCCCCCTCCCCGTGCCGGGGAGGAGAGGATGCTGATGCCAGCCGGCTCCTCCACCCTCTATGAGAAGCGCAAGGGCGTCTATCCCAAGGCGGTCGATGGTTTCTATCGCCGCCTGAAATGGGCGATCATGGCCGTCACGCTGGCGATCTACTGGGGCACGCCCTGGCTGCGCTGGGATCGCGGGCCTTATGCGCCGGATCAGGCGGTGCTGATCGATCTGGCACATCGGCGTTTTTACCTGTTCGCGATCGAGATATGGCCGCATGAATTTTATTATGTCGCGGGCCTGCTCATCATGGCGGGGATCGGGCTGTTTCTGGTGACGTCCGCCGTGGGCCGGGCCTGGTGCGGCTATGCCTGTCCGCAGACGGTGTGGACGGACCTCTACCAGCATGTCGAACGCTTTATCGACGGCGACCGCAATGCGCAGATAAAGCTGGCAAAGGCCCCCTGGAGCGTCGCAAAGCTGACCCGGCGGCTGACGAAATGGGGCGTGTGGCTGGCCATCGCCTTCGCCACCGGCGGCGCATGGATTTTCTATTTCGCCGATGCGCCCACGCTCCTCCATGATGTCTGGGCGGGCAGCGCCGCGCCGGTCGCCTATGCCACCATGGCCGTGCTGACCGCCACGACCCTGCTGCTGGGCGGCTTCATGCGCGAACAGGTATGCATCTATATGTGCCCCTGGCCGCGCATCCAGACGGCGATGCTGGACGAAAAATCGCTGGTCGTCACCTATAAGGACTGGCGTGGCGAACAACGCGGCAGCGTCAAGAAGGCGCAGGCCAGCCCCGATCTGTTCGGCGACTGTATTGACTGCAACCAGTGCGTCGCGGTCTGCCCCACCGGCATCGATATCCGGGAAGGGCCACAGGTCGGCTGCATCACCTGCGCCCTGTGCATCGACGCCTGTGACAAGGTGATGCGCCAAGTCGGGCGACAGCGCGGGCTGATCGACTATTGCACGCAGGAGGATGTGGAGGCGGAGAAACAGGGCGCTCCTCCCCGTCGCGCCCTCAAGACGCTGCTGCGCCCCCGCACATTGGCCTATGCGGCGGTGTGGCTGTCGATCGGCGCGGCAATGCTGTTCGCGCTGGGCGCGCGCACCCGGATCGACATCGCCGCGCAGCAGGATCGCAACCCGATCTTCGTGCGGCTGTCCGACGGGGCGATCCGCAACGCCTATATGGTCAAGGTCCGCAATATGGAGGCGCGGCCGCGCCCGGTGACGGTCGCTATAGAGGGGCTGCCCGACGCGATGCTGTGGACCGACGCCATGCCGCGCGAACAGGCCATGGCGACCGTCACCGCCACCGTTCCTGCCGACAGCGTGGCCAAGCTGCGCCTGTTCATCGCCGCTCCTGCCCCCGGACCGCAGCGGCAGGATTTCGCCTTCACCGTCCGCGCCACCGACCGCGAAGGCGGCGGCGACAGCGAACCCGCCCGTTTCGAAAGGCCCTGAGATATGATCCGTCGCTTCACCGGCTGGCACATGACCGGCATATTGGTCGCCTTCTTTGCTGTGGTGATCGCCGTCAATATGCTGATGGCGACCGTCGCGATCCGCTCCTTCGGCGGCACGGTGGTCGACAACAGCTATGTCGAAAGCCAGAAGTTCAACCGCTATCTGGCGCAGGCGCGGGCGCAGGATCGGCTCCGCTGGACGGATAATGTCGCGCTGGACCAAGGCCGCCATGTCACGCTGGCGCTGAGCGATGGCGCGGGCGCGCCGATCCGTGATGCCCGCATCGCGGCAGTGGCGCAGCATCCGCTGGGCCGCGCGCCCGATATTGCCCTGCTCTTCCATGAAGTCACGCCGGGTCATTATGTCAGCAATGTCCGCCTGCCCGCCGGCCGCTGGCAATTGCGCGCCGATATCAACAGTGATGCGCAGCATCTGTTGCGGGAGGTTTTCTGATGGCGACCCAGCCTGTTTTTGCCGAGGCCCCCGCCCCCGACAACATCGAAAGCCTGTTCGCCGTGCCCGCGCTCCATTGCGCCGGCTGCATCGCCAAGATCGAAAATGGCCTCGCCAAAGTGCCGGGCATTGAAGGCGCACGGGTCAACATGACGGCCAGGCGCGTCGCCATCCGCCATGATCCCGCGCTTAGCCCGCCGGAACTGAAGGCCGCGATCGCCGCCATCGGTTTCGACGCTGAACCTCTGGCCGATCCCGGTGTGGATATCGCCGCCGCCGAAAATCGCGCACTCATCCGGGCGCTGGCGGTGTCGGGCTTTGCTGCGATGAACATCATGCTGCTGTCGGTGTCGATCTGGTCCGGCGCAGATGGGGCCACGCGACAGATGTTCCATTGGCTCTCCGCCCTCATCGCCCTGCCTACGGTCGCCTATGCAGGGCAACCCTTCTTCCGCTCCGCCTTCGCCGCACTGCGGCAGGGGCGCACCAATATGGACGTGCCGATCAGCATCGGCGTGCTGCTGACCACGGGGATGAGCCTGTATGAAACGCTGACCGGCGGCCATCATGCCTGGTTCGACGGGGCGGTGATGCTGCTTTTCTTCCTGCTGGCGGGCCGGTGCCTGGACAGCATGATGCGCGGCCGGGCGCGCGCGGGCGTCGCCGCGCTGCTGAAGCAGACTGCGCCGGGCGCGATGGTGCTGGACGAACAGGGCGCCAGCCATTGGGTGCGGGCCGATGCGCTGCGCCCGGGGATGCATATGCTGGCCGCCGCGGGGGAGCGGCTGGCCGCGGACGGGCGCGTGGTCGATGGGAGCAGCGGTCTGGACATCGCCTTCCTGACCGGGGAGAGCGCGCCCGTCCGCGTGGGTCCGGGCGCCGATGTGCAGGCCGGCGCGCTCAATGTCGACGGGCCGATCGTGGTGGAGGTGACGGCGGCAGGCCCGAATACGGTGATTGCCGATATCGCCCGGCTGATGGAGGAAGCGGCGCAGGGCAAGTCGCGCTATGTCCGCATCGCCGACCGGGCGGCGCGCCTCTATGCGCCCTGCGTCCATCTGCTCGCCGCCCTGTCCTTCGCCGGGTGGATGATCGCCGGTGCGGGCGTGCATCAGGCGCTGCTGATCGCGGTCGCCGTGCTGCTGATCACCTGTCCCTGCGCGCTGGGGCTGGCGGTTCCGGCGGCGCAGATCGTGGCGTGCGGCGCTTTGATGAAGCGCGGCGTGCTGGTGAAGGACGGGTCGGCGCTGGAACGGCTGGCCGAAGTGGACCAGGCCGTGTTCGACAAGACCGGCACGCTGACGCTGGGCCGCCCCACCCCGCGCGACATCGACCGGCTGGAGGCGCAGGACAAGGGCGTCGTGCTGGCGCTGGCGCGCGGCAGCCGCCATCCGCTGAGCATCGCGCTGCGGCAGGCGCTGGAAGCGCAGGGGGTGATGCCCGCGCGACTGGAGGATATACGCGAACAGCCGGGCGAAGGCATGAGCGGTCGCTTCGATGGCGAGACCGTGTCCCTTGGCCGTCCCCGCAGCCTGATCAGCCTGTTCGATCTGGCCAGCGAATATCGGCGCGGCGCGGCCACGACATTGCTGCGCTTTGCCGACGCCCCCCGCCCCGATGCGGTGGAAACGCTGGCAACGCTCAACGCGATGGGCATCACAACTTTGATCGCCAGCGGCGACCGGCCCGAAGCGCTGGAGGCGATCGCCCGCGCCACAGGCACGACTGCGATCGGCCATTTGCGCCCGCAGGACAAGCTGGCGCTGATCGGCCGGCTGAAGGCGGCAGGGCATAGGGTATTGATGGTGGGCGATGGCCTGAATGACGGGCCTGCGCTGGCCGCCGGCCATGCCAGTATGGCCCCGGCCTCCGCCAGCGACGCCAGCCAGCTGGCCGCCGACGCCGTCTTTCTGGGCGACCGGCTGGCCCCGGTGACGATGGCTGTGCGCACCGCCCGGCGCAGCGTCGCCGTGGTGAAGCAGAATTTCGCGCTGGCGATCGGCTATAATATCTTCGCCGTGCCGCTGGCGATCCTGGGCCATGTCACGCCGCTGGTCGCCGCCATCGCCATGTCCACCAGTTCGCTGGTGGTGATCGCCAACGCCCTGCGGCTGAAGGGAAACGCCCGATGACCGGCATTTCCATCCTGATCCCGATCGCTCTCAGCCTTGGCCTGCTGGGTCTGGCCGCCTTCTTCTGGGCGCTGCGCGACGGCCAGTTCGATGATGCGGACGGCGCCGCCGCCCGCATCCTGATCGATGAGGAATAGAGGATGAGAGCATAATGATTTCACGCCAAATCCGTTCGCCCTGAGCTTGTCGAAGCTTCAAACGAGGCACGTGACTCGTTTGAACCTGAGCGACTGCTGCAAGAAGGCAGTCGAAGGGGGCTGCCCTTTGCAAACGCTTCAAGAACAGAACAGGGCTTCGACAAGCTCAGCCCGAACGGAAGTTGGGCGATCCCTATTGAACTAGAAACGCACGCCCACGCCCATCCAGATGCGCGCCGGATCGATGATATAGCCTGACGCATCATAGTTCAGCCGCTTGTCGAGCAGGTTCTGCACCCCGCCATGGACGGTGAAGGCCGGCGTGATCTTGTACGATCCGCCAATGTCCACCACCGTATAGCTGGCGGCGAAGATGTTGCTGCCGCTGATCTGCGCTTCGGTCACGGCTTCCTTGCCGCGATAGACGGCGCGGGCATAGGCGGACAGGCGCTGGTCGGGTTTCCAGTTCAGCGAGGCGCTGGCCTGCTGCTTGGGCGTGTCGTTCAGCGCCGCGCCCGCCGCCGCGCCGGTCAGCTGTTCCGAATCGGTCAACGTGCCCGACGCATTGACCCGCAACGTGCTGGTCAGCGGGAAATCGACCGACAGTTCGATACCGCGCACCTTGGCCTTGTCGACATTGACATAGGTCGTGGGCGGACGGCCGATGGTGCTCAGCGGCTCATCGACGCACCAGGCCCCTGCCTCGATACAGGTTACGCGCGTGATCTTGTCATTGAAGCGTGTGTCATAGGCGGTCAGGCTGGCGTTGAAGCGTCCGCGCGAAAAGAGCAGGGCCGCTTCGAAGGTGCGCGAGGTTTCCGCCTCCAGATCCGGGTTGCCATAGATGGTGCCGCCCCGGCTGGTCTGGCCCCAGTCGGACAGCGTCTGGCGCAGGCTGGGCGCGCGGAAGCCCTGCGAATAGCCGCCCTTCAGCGTCAATGCCTGATTGATGTTCCACACCGCATAGGCGCGCGGGGTCCAGTGCACGCCATATTGTTCGTCATTATCCATGCGAATGCCGCCGGTCAGCGCCAGTCCATCCAGCAGCTTCAGCTCATTTTCCGCGAACAAGGCCCAGCTGGTGCGCGTCGTGCCGGTGGTGGTGGAACCGGACAGGCGGTTCCCGGTCAGGTCGGTCAGGTCTTCATAGCGATAGAAGCCGCCCACGGTCAGCGTGTTGGATGGCAGCGGCACGACCCACAGGCTCTGCGCGACCGTGTTCTTCACCTGCTTTTGCGCGGTGACGTTTTTCGCATCCTCATATTGCAGATAGGATTCGGAACTGGCGAAGCCCCATTTGCCGCTATGGCTGATCGAACCGACCTTGCGCCGCTGATCCTGCACATCCACCGTTCCGGCCGGCGCAGTTGCCGAAGCTTCGATCGTCTCGCCCGAAACCTGCGTCACCTTCTGGCGATAATAGCCCGCCTCCAGCAGGATTTCATGCCGGTCATTGAGCGCAAAGCCGACCTTTCCGGCCAGGCTCTGGTCCAGCCGCTCGGGCGTGCCGCCGATCACCTTGTCGCCTTCGCGCCGGTTGATCGCCCCCTGCAATTGCAGGCCCACACCGTTCGTCACCGGGCCGGACAGATAGAAATTGCCGTCGCCGAAATTGCCATAGTCGCTGCCCAGCTGCATCGTGCCGTTGACCCGCGCGCTGCCGCGCCAGTCGCTGCCGATGCGACGGGTGATGATGTTGACGACGCCGCCCATCGCATCCGACCCGTAGAGCGAGGACATGGGACCGCGGACCACCTCGATCCGTTCGATCGCCTCCAGCGGCGGCAGCTGGCCGCCCTCGCTGATATTGCCGCCATTGGTGCGCGATTCGCGTGACGAGAGCCGCTTTCCGTCGACCAGGATCAGCGTATATTGCGGCGCCATGCCGCGAATGGAGATGTCGCGGCTATTGCCCTCGCCCGGCGTTACCGTGACGCCCGGAATTTCCATCAGCGCATCGGTCACTTCGCGATAGGGCAGCCGATCAAGCTGTTCGCGGGTGATGACGCTGATCGATGCCGGCGCATCGCGCACTTCCTGTTCACGGCCGGCGGCGGTGACGACGATTTCGCTGCTGTCGGCCTCCGCCGCCCACGCCGGGGCAAGCATGGTCAGAACCGGGACGAGCGCGGTGGCGCGCAGAAGGGACTGGACCTTCACGTAGGAAACTCCTCTGGATGAAATTATGGGCCGGGCGAAGCGAATGACCTGCCCGTTTCGGGTCATGGCAGCGCCACACCCGGTCTATCTGTGATTATGCGATCCCCCGGCGTCTTGAGATGACGCATCTAGTTGCGATTGCTTCGCAGCCGCATGTGTCGCATCCGCGCGGCCATGCCAAATATCAAATCTGAATAGCGGTTGTGCGCGATATGATCGCTGCGCAATGGCCGGTCAGGCAGCCGCCGCCAGCATCTCGATCAGCCATAGGGTGGCGGGATCGCGCGCGCTGCGCTCATGCCACAGCAGCCAATAGTCAAAGCCCGCCACCTCTTGCGGCGCGGGCAGGCAGGCAAAGCCGTGCGACCGGGCAAAGCGTTGCGCCGCCCGGTCGGGCATGGTCAGGATCGCGTCGCTCGCCCCGATCAGATCAGGCGCGGCGTAGAAATAGGGCAGGCGCGCCATGACCCGGCGCTCTTCGGCCCGATCGCCCAGGCTGGCATGGACATGGTCGACATGCGGTTCGCCAATGCTGATCGCGACATGGGGCCAGGCGAGATAATCCTCCAGCGTCACGCTGTTTTGCGTTGCCAGCGGATGATCCGGCCGCACGATCAGCGACTGGGTTTCGCGGAACAGATGGCGCGAATGGGCCAGCGACAAGTCGGGTTCCAGACCATAGATGACCAGATCCAGCTCGCCCGCCGCCAGTTTGCGGAACATATCCTCGGAAAAGGCGGAAACATCGATCCGACAGTCGGGCGCGGCCGCGCCGATCCCCGGCAAGGCGGGTGACAGCACCGACAGCACGCCATAGTCGGTCGCCGCCATGCGAAACACCCGGTCGAGCGTTTCCGGCGCGAAATCGGCCGGCTCCAGCATCGTCGTGGTCAGCGCCAGCCAGTCTTCGAGCGGCTGGGCCAGTTCCACGCCGCGCCGCGTCAACGTCATCCCCGCGCCAGACCGCACCAGCAGCGGATCGGCCAGCAACTGGCGCAACTGGCCCAGCGCGCGGCTGACGGTAGGCTGGCTCAGCCCCAGACGTTGGGCCGCGCGGCTGACGCTGCGAGTCTGAAGCAGGATGCTGAGCGTCACCAGCAGATTGACGTCGAGCGGACGGATCGCAAGGCCCTCTTTACAACATGGTCAGCAGCAGACCGGTCGCCATCGCCGGAGCGGCCAGTCCATAGGCCAGACGCGGCCGCCAGGACAAGAGCAGCACCAACGCCGCGCCGCCAATACAGAGTTGCCCTATCCAGGCGACCACGCCCAGCCCGGCGCCGAACCGCGCGATCGCCACGATCGCCGCCAGCGCCAGCAGCGCCCAGCCCAGCGGACGCGCCGCCCGCATCGACGGCATCGCCGGCAAAGGCTGCGCAGGCCGATATTTCTTGACTGCCAGCGCCAGGCTGGCCAGCGCGGCATAGCCGATCAGGCCGGTTTCAAGCGACATCGACAGCCTCCCGCGCGACCATGGTGAGCGAAGGCGGCGCCGATGGCGGCTGGGGCTTTCGCTTGCGCACCGGCGCGGTCTTCACCTGCGTCGCCCGCCATGCGCCAAAGCCCAGCAGCGCGCCGATGGCGATCATGGCGACATCGAACGCCACGAACAGCGTGTCCCCCCGCATCAGGCTGGCGATCAGCCCCCGGTCCGTCGTCGCCATATTGACCAGCGGCAACGCCAGGAAGGCGGCGGCCGACAGGCCCAGCGCCTCCGGCCAGGCGCGCTTTACCGGACGCAGCACTGTCAGCGCGGCCAGGCCGAACCACACCCAATACATCGCCTTGACCTCCAATGCCTCACGCCCCGCCAGATCGGCCGGGATCAGCCGGTTGGCCAGCAGGAACGCCGCCATGCCCGCCGGCAGGCAGGCGATGGTCGCGATGTTCAGCCGCTCGACCAGACGGAAGCCGAAGAAGGGCTTCGCACCCGGCTTGCGGCGCTTGGCGGTCCACAGCAACAGGCCGGTGCCGACCATCGCCGTGCCGGTCAGGCCCAGCAGAAAATAGGTCCAGCGCAGCACCGGCCCGGCATAATTGCCCAGATGCAGGCCCAGCATCACGCCGGCGGTCGCGATCGCCACGCCGGGCGCGGGCGACGCCGAAAGGCGCGCGCCGGTGACGCCCGAATAGGTGATGGAACCGGCGCGGGCGTTGATCTGATCCGCGCTGCTGCGCTGGACCGTCACCGTGGCCGCCGCATCATTGGGGTTGCGGATGACGATGGTGCGCGGCGTGCCGCCATTCCATTCGGCGCGGGCCGCATCGACCATTGGCCCGATCGGCGCGAACGGCGCAGCGCGACCGGCCGCCGGCTCCTCATCCTCCCGGCCATAGGCTTCGGCATAGAAGGCGGCGGGCTTGGCGTAATTGGCCACCGCCGGCCAGGGCATGTACATCGCGACCAGCGTGATCAGGCCGGTATAGGTGATCATCGCATGAAAGGGCAGCGCCAGCACCGCTGACACATTATGCGCGTCCAGCCAGCTACGCTGCCCCTTGTTCCAGCGCAGCATGAAGAAATCGGCGAAGAAGCGCTTATGCGTCACCACGCCGGATATGATCGCCGCCAGCATGAAGATGGCGCACACCCCCGCCAGCCAGCGGCCCCAGGGATGGGGCAACTGCAATTGGAAATGGAAGCGATAAAAATGTTCGCCCCCGCGCGTTTCCCGCGCGGTCACAGGCGCGCCGGTCACCGGGTCCAGCCGGATTTCCGGGCGGCGGGGCGCTGGCGGCGCATCGGGATCTGGATTGGGCCGGGCGCGCGCGAAGATGCGGGTTTCCATCATCCGGTCGTCGGGCAGGTAGATATACCATTGCTCGTCATCCGGCGACGTCGCCTGCATATGCGCGACCGCCAGTTCCGCCGCATGGCGCGGCGACACCGGGGCCAGCTGCAATTCGGGCTGCATCCAGCGGGTGATCTCCGGCCGGAAATAGCTGGCCGTGCCGGTCAGGAACATGGCGAACAAGATCCATCCGGCCAGCAGCCCCAGCCAGGTGTGAATCCACGCCATCGACTGGCGCAGGCCGCGCGCCGCATCCACATCCACCGCCTTGCTCATGGCCGCGGCCCCATCAGCCACAGCAGGGCTGCCGACAGAATCGCACTGCCCCAGATGATCGCCGCCACGCGATGCAGCCGCCTTTCATGGAATGCCCATAACGCCAGCAGGGCGTAGATCAGGAACGACAGGATCATCCCCCATGCCGTCGCCTCCGCCCGGGACGCCGGCAACATCCGCGCCAGCAGCGACGCCAAAGCGGACGCAGCCGCATAGCCGCCGACCATTGCGGTCAGGCAGCGGGCGGTCATGGCGATGGCGCGCGCCGGCGCGCGCCGGGACGGTGTCAGGCGGTCGGTCTTCATATACTCCCCTTGGCGGCGACGCCTTGCCTCTAACCCATGCCGCAGCTAGTGGCAATTGCGAATCATTCTTACTCGCATCCGCAATAGGGGAGGATCGCATGACTGACTACGCCCGGGCCACCGCCCGCCCGAACGCCCGCCGCATGATGCGCGCAACTGTCCAAGTCGGTGTCGCACTCGCCGCGCTCACCCCTTTCCTCGCCCATGCCGAAGAAGCCGACAGCAGCGCGGACACGATCATCGTCACCGGCCTCAAAGACAATCAGACCGGATCAGGCACCAAGACGGACACGCCGCTGATGGCGACCGCGCAGAGCATCACCATCATCGACAATGACGAACTGATCCGCCGCAACGCGCTGTCGATCAACCAGGCGCTGGGCTATGTCGCTGGCGTCTCCCCCAACCAGCGCGGGGCCATGGTCACGCGCTATGACCAGTTGATCCTGCGCGGCTTTGCGCCCGGCGTCTTTCTGGATGGCATGCGGTTGATCGCCGGTCCCTATTCCACGCCGCAGATCGATTTCAACCGGGTCGACCATATCGATGTGGTGAAGGGGCCGGCATCGGTCCTCTACGGCAATTCCACCCCAGGCGGCCTGGTCAACCTGACCAGCAAAATGCCCGAAGCGACCGCCTTTGGTCGGTTCGAGGCGCAGGTCGGCAATTATGACAGCCTGCGCCTCGTCGGCGACGTCAACCAGCCGCTCGACAGTGAAGGCCGGCTGCTCGCCCGGGTCGTGGGCGGATGGCAGAAGGCGGACGGGCTGACCGACGACACCGTGGCCGAGCGTTACCATGTCAGCCCGATGCTGACCTTCGCCCCCGACGCCGCGACCAGTTTCACTTTGGTCGCCGCCTATCAGCATGCGCCCAGCGGCGGCGGCTATTCAGGCGTGCCGGCCTTTGGCACGGTCTTGCCCAATGGCGGGCTGGGCACATTGCCCCGGAACATCAACACCGGCGATCCGGGCTATGAACGCTATGATCACAAGGCGAAGTCCATCGCCGCCTTCTTCCGCCATGATTTCAACGATCATCTGACGGTCCGGTCGAACTTCCGGTTTCAGAACAACAAACTGTCCTACCGCCAGCTCTATGTTTCAGGCTTTCTGACGACCGGCACTGGCGCGTCCACCAACAGCGACTATTCCCAAATCTTCCGCGGCGGTGGCGGCGCGGACGAGGATTTCGACACGCTGACGCTGGACAACAGCCTGAACGCCAAGTTCGCGACCGGGCCGATCCAGCACAATATCCTGCTCGGCCTCGATTATCAGCGCATCACCGGCGAAAATGTGCAGCAGTTCAACAGCCGCGTGACCCAGGGCATTCCCAATCTCAACCTGTTCGCGCCCAGCTATGGCGCGGGCCTGCCGACATTCGACCTCAGGGATTTGTCCGGGCTGGCCAGCGCTGCGCGCGCCTATACCAACAGCTATGGCAAGCGCGACCAGACCGGCGTCTATTTTCAGGATCAGATGTCGATCGGCCGGCTGCAACTGATCGCCAGCGGGCGTCAGGACTGGTATGAGCAAAGCGCCCTGAACCTCAATCCGACCACCGCCGCCGCCCGCGCCGCGCCGGTCACACGCTTTGACCAGTCCGCCTTCACCATGCGGTTGGGCGCGCTGTACGAATTCGCTTTCGGCCTGTCGCCCTATGTCAGCTACGCAGAATCCTTCGAACCGCAATCGGGCACCGTCTTCGTGTCGCCGACCGAAAATCGTGCGGCGACGCCGGTGACGGGCCATCAATATGAGGCCGGTCTGAAATATCAGCCGACCGGCACCAGTGCGATCTTCACCCTCTCCGCTTATGATCTGCGCCGCCAGAATGTGCTGGTCGGCCACCCGGAGGCCGGCACCGGATCAATCCCGTCCACCGCCCAGATCCAGATTGGCGAAGTGCGCGTGCGCGGCGTCGAACTGGAGGGACGCGGCGAGATCATGCCGGGCTTCGACATCATCGGCGCGGCCAGCTACACCGACGCGATCATTACGCAGGGCGCGCCCGCCGTCGCCGCGACCCCCACCAACAGCGGCACGCCGACGACCACCGGCACGCGCCAGCTCGGCACGCCGGAATGGGCGGCATCCACCTTCCTGTCCTATGATTTCGGCAAGGCGCAAAAGGCCACCGGCGCGCTCGCCGGCCTCAGCCTGGGCGCGGGGCTGCGCTATGTCGGCGGATCGGACGGCACCACGACCTATGCGATCATCAACAATGTCACGACCTTCCGCCGGTTCCACACCGACGGCTTCATTCTGGTCGATGCATTGATCGGCTATGATCTGGCCAAGGTCGGGCTGGATCGATGGAGTTTGGCGATCAATGCCGCCAATCTGTTCGACAAGACCCATATTTCGGCCTGCCCGTTCAACAATAGCTGCTATTATGGTGCGCCGCGCACGGTTATCGGATCGCTGCGCTTCGCTTGGTGAAACGGTGTCGGGCGTCAGGCGAGCGACCTGACGCCCGAACAGGCGCATCTTGCCTGGGCTTTGAATAAAGCGGTTTCGATACTTGCTTGTCGTACCAAGACAATCTCCGAAAATCTCTTTGCTGCTTTACTGCAACTCGTCGCGATCCAAGTTGCCTGCCCCCTGATATTCGGGCATGTTAACCTTAAGTCTCCGCAGCGGCCTCTTCAGGCGCCCGGCCGGATGATGGCTTGGGGAAATCAGCGTTGGGGTACGCTTTGGCCGGATTATATGGCAGGAAAGCCACAGGATGCTGGCGCGCGCTGACAAGCGGCGCGGCCGGCGTCGCATTGCTTGCCGGCGGCGTGACGCCTGTGTCCGCGCAGCCGGCATCGGTGCTGGCACCGCCCAATATGCGGCCTTTTTCCGCCCCGACGACCGACGATCCGCTGTTGCGCAACGCCGACGCGGCCAGCGATCCGGCGCTGTTCCATGATGAGGTCGCGGCGGCCGTCCAGACCAATGTCGTCATCGATGAAGCGCGCGCCGGCGAGCGCGAGGCGCAGGCCGCGCGGGTGGAGGCGCGATCCGCCCTGTTCCCGACAATCGACCTGTCGATCGATGCGAATCGATCGCTGGCGCGCAATTTTTCCAACGATGTCGGCAACATCATCGAACGCTCCCGTCCCGAAGGGCGCACCGATGCAACCGCCTCAATGCGTCAGCGCCTGCTCGATTTCGGCGCGACGTCGACCCGCATCAGCGCCGCCACCGCCCGGCTGGAGGCGGCGCGGCTGACCACCCGCACCCAGGGCGAGGATGTGGCGTTGCGCACCATCGCCGCCTGGTACGCCATCTATGCCCAGCGCCTGATGGAGGAAGCCGCGATCGAATATGGCGCGCGGCAGGAAAAGCTGCGCGAGCAGTTGGAGCGCCGCATCACCCAGGGCTATTCGGCGCGCGGCGACCTGCCCCGGGTCGATAGTGCGATCGCCACCACCCAGTTGCGCCTCGCCCGCTTCCGTCGCGATCTCAATACGGCGGAGGCACAATATCGAACGCTGACCGGACATGACGCGCCGGCGCAGATTGGCCGGGCGCCCCTGCCCCGCAACCTGCCGACCGACGCCGCCGAACTGGAAACGCTGCTGCTGCAATCGCCGACCGTGCGCAAGGCGGAGGCGGAAGCCCGCGCCGCACGGCAGGACGCCCGCGCCGCCCGCGCCGAACGGCTGCCTACCATCGCCGCCGGGGTTGATGCCGGCCGCTATGGCGTGTTCGAAAGTCCGGGCGATTATGATGTGCGCGGCCGCATCCTGGTGCGCGCGCAATTGGGGGCTGGCTTCAACGCCCGCGCTGATCAGGCGACCGCCCGCGCCGACGCCGCCGATGCCTATGCCACGCGGGTTCGGCAGGAGGCGTTGCGCGACGCCCAGACCGCCCTCACCGACCTCAAGGCGCTGGATGCGCAGGTCAGCGCCGCGCATGCCGCCTATCTTGCCAGCCGCGACACGCGCGATGTGATCGCCGCCCGCTTCGCCTCATCACAAGGCACGCTGCTCGACCTGCAAAATGTCGAGGATAATTATTTCTACAACGCCGCCAATTATGTGCAGGCGCTGTCGGATCGGGACGCGGCACACTTCATCCTGTTGGCCAAAACCGGCCAGCTTCTGCCCCATCTCGCCATTTCCATCGCCTCTTCGGACAGGATCGCCCGGCCATGAACGACCAGCCCTTGATCGCGGCCGCCAGGGAGCGCTTCGCCCCCTGGCTGATCGAACCGATGCTGCGCAACCGCGCCATCTATGTGAAGGTCGCGATCGCCGCGACGATGATCAACATCTTCGCCCTCGTTTCCTCGCTTTTCACGATGACCGTCTATGACCGGGTCATTCCCAACGACGCCTCCTCGTCGCTCGTGGGACTGACGATCGGGCTGGTGATCGTGCTGCTGTTCGACTTCGTGCTGCGGCTTCTGCGCGTCTATTTCGTCGATGTGGCCGGCGCCAATATCGACCATGATGTGGGCGACACGCTGTTCGCCAAGCTGCTCGCGCTGCGGCTGGACAAGCGCAAGGGATCGACCGGCACGCTGACCGGCCTGATGCGCGAGTTGGAAACGCTGCGCGATTTCTTCGCCTCGGCTACGCTATCGGCCATTATCGACGTACCCTTCATCCTCATCACTTTGTCGGTGATCGCGGCGCTGGGCGGCATATTGGTGCTGCCGCCGCTGCTGATGATCCCCGTGGTCGTGCTGGCTGGGGCCTTCACCAATCCCGCGCTCGACCGGCTGTCGGCCAAAAGCCTGGGCGACGGCCTGGTCAAGCAATCGGTGCTGATCGAAACGATCGGCAGTCTGGAAACGGTCAAGGCGATCGGCGCCGGCCCGATGCAGCGCGATCGCTGGCGCAAGGCGCTGGTCAAGCATTCGCACAGCTCTCTGGGCCAGCGGTTGACCGCGTCGATCGCCGTCACCGTGGCCAACAGCGCCAACACCATCGCCTATTGCGGCATCATCATATTGGGCGTGGGCCTGCTGCGCGATCATGTGATCACCACCGGGGCGCTGCTCGCCTGCTCGCTGCTCTGCGGCCGGGCGATCGCCCCGTTGGCGCAGATTGCGACGCTGCTGTCGCGCCTGTCTGCCACCCGCATCGCCTATCGCCAGATCAATTCCTTGATGGAAACCCCTGACGAAGGACCGGTCGGCGACGGCCTGATGCCCACGAAGATCGAGGGGCGGATTGAGATGCGCAATGTCGCCTTCCGCTATCCCGGCGCGCCGGAAAATGCGCTGAACGGCATCAACCTGTCGATCGCGCCGGGCGAGCGCGTGGGCTTTCTGGGCCGGGTCGGCTCTGGCAAGTCGACCATCGCCCGCATGGTCCTGGGCCTGTACGAACCGCAGGAGGGCGTCGTCCTGATCGACGGCGCCGATGTGCGCCAATATCAGCCGCACCAGATACGCAGCTTCATCGGCGCCGCCATGCAGGACAATGTGCTGATGGCGGGATCGGTGCGCGACAATATCTGCCTGTCGCGCGACGCCGGCGATCAGGATGAAATGCTGCGCGCGGCCGAAATCAGCGGCACGCACCGCTTCATGGGCCAGATCGTCAATGGCTATGACATGCGGCTGGCCGACCGTGGCGAGGGCCTTTCGGGCGGTCAGCGCCAGTCCATCTCCATCGCCCGCGCGCTGGTCGGCAGCCCGCAGATCCTGTTGTTCGACGAACCCAGCAGCGCCATGGACGCCCAGACCGAAGCGGACCTGATCCGCCGGTTGCAGCCCGAAGTGGAAGGCCGCACCGTGCTGCTCATCACCCATCGCACTTCGCTGTTGCGACTGGTCGACCGCGTGATCCTGATGGATCAGGGCAAGATCGTCGCAGATGGCCCGCGCGATGCCATACTTAAGCGCCTTTCGGGAGGGAAAGCGGCATGACCCGCGGCGTCGAAACCACGGCCGACGGCCATATCCGGCCGACCGTGCCGGCCAATATCTTTCTCTGGGGCATCCTTGCCTTCGTCGTGATCTTCCTGCTGTGGGCGGGCCTCACCAATATCGACCGCACCGTCCGCGCGACGGGCCGGGTCATTCCCAGTTCGCAACTACAGGTCATTTCCAATCTGGAAGGCGGCGTTGTGGAGGCGATCCTGGTCCGCACCGGCCAGGATGTGAAGCAGGGCACCCCTCTGGTGCGCCTCAACCCCACGCAGAGCGGCGCCGAACTGGCGAGCAGCCGCACCACCAGCGATGCGCTCTCGCTCAAGATCGCGCGGCTGGAGGCTGAAATCATCGGCCGCGCGCCGCGCTTTCCCGCGCCGCGCGACGCGGTGATGGCCAGCCAGATCGAGGTGGAGCGCAGCCTTTACAATGCCCGCATGGCCGAACTGAACAGCATCAACGGCGTCAGTTCCGCGCGTGTCGCGCAGGCCCAGCGCATGATCGCGGAAAGTCGCGCGACGCAGGATTCGCGCAACGCCTCACGCGACACGGCCAAGGCCGACCTGCAACTGATCCGGCCGCTGGTGAATGAAGGGATCGAGCCGCGCCGCGCGCTGTTGCAGGCGGAAAGCGCCGTCAGCGTATCCACCAGTGAGGCGGCAGGCGCAGCGGCGGCCGTATCCCGCGCTCAATCCAGCCTGGCCGAAGCGCAATCGACCGCCATGCAGCAGAAACGCGACTGGATCGCCCGCGCGGCGGATGAACTGGCGGTTGCGCGCGGCGAAATGGCCACCCGTCAGGCCGCCCTGCCCGCCTATGAAGACAAGCTCCGCCGGACCATCGTGCGCGCGCCGGTGGATGGACGGGTCAACCGCGTGTTCGTGACCACCGTCGGCGGCAGCGCCCGACCGGGCGATCCGCTGCTGGAAATGGTGCCGGGTCGCGACAGCCTGTTGATCGAAGCTGCAGTGATGGCCAAGGACATCGCTTCGGTAAAGCTGGACCAGAAGGCCAAGGTCAACATCAGCGCCTATGACAGCGCGGTTTATGGATCGATGGATGGCGAAGTCGTTGCCATATCGCCCGACGCCGTCGTCAATGAACGCACCGGCGAAAGCCATTATCTGGTCCGCATCCGCACAAGAAGTGACGCGATCACCGACAGCAATGGCCATCGCCTGCGCATCGGCCCCGGCATGGGCGCGGACGTCAACCTGCTGGGCGACAAGCGCTCGGTTCTATCCTATCTGCTGACGCCGCTGACCCGCCTGAAGGAAACCGCCTTCCGCGAATAGGCTTGAAAAGGGGCGATGACCATGGTCATCGCCCCTTTTTTGCCGCAACAGCCATTGTGACACCACCGTCACGCAAATGACTTGATCGCGTCAACCAACCCACATTGCAGTGCAACATCGCCCGGATAGGTGCGCCTCCGACCTCAGGTCCGAAAAAGGGGGACTATCCGATCATGCGTATCACCACTGCCTTGCTGCTGGCGTCGACCGCCATCATTTCCGCTCCCGCCTTCGCGCAAGACGCCGCGCCGGCCGCCGATGCCGCCGCCGACGCTGCGGATTCGGAAATCATCGTCTTTGGCCGTGGCGAGACCCGCCAGGTGCAGGAAATCACCAATCGCGACATCATCACGCTGACGCCCGGCACCAATGCGCTTAAAGCCATCGAAAAGCTGCCCAGCGTCAATTTCCAGTCGGCCGACCCGTTCGGCAATTATGAATGGTCGCAGCGCGTCACCATCCGCAGCTTCAACCAGAATCAGCTTGGCTTCACCTTCGACGGCATTCCGCTGGGCGACATGAGCTATGGCAACCATAATGGTCTGCACATCACCCGCGCGATCAGCAGCGAAAATATCGGCAGCGTGCGCGTGTCGCAGGGCGCCGGTTCGCTCGGCACGCAGGCGACCGGCAATCTGGGCGGCACAGTGGAGACTTTCTCCGCCGATCCGGCCGATTATCTGAGCGGCGGTTCGCTCGCCGGACAGGGCAACCTCACCTATGGCAGCGATGAAACATGGCGCGCTTTCGGCCGGCTTGCGCTGGGCACGCGCGATGGCATTCGCGGCTATGTGTCCTATGGCTATGGCGCGACCGACAAGTGGAAGGGCCAGGGCACGCAGGACCAGCACATGGGCAATGCCAAGGTCGTGATCCCCGTGGGTGAGGCGAAGATCGATGGCTGGCTGAGCTATTCGGACCGCCGCGAACAGGATTATCAGGACATGTCGATGGGCATGATCCGCCGCCTCGGCTGGAACTGGGACAACACGTACCCCGATTATGCCCGCGCGATCGATTATGCCGACCGGCTGAACGACGCCGACCGGATCAGCAACAGCGGCGGATCGCCCTTCCCCGACGGCCTGTACGACTATAGCGGCGCACCGGTCGCCGGCGGTCAGGTCTATCCCGGCAATGTCACCAGCGCGGACGACGCCTATTATGACGCAGCCGGCCTGCGCAAGGACTGGCTGGGCGCGATCGGCTTCACCACGCCGATCGGCGAGCAGGCGAATGTCCAGATCAAGGGCTATTATCACAATAATAGCGGCATGGGCCTGTGGGCCACGCCCTATACCCCCAGCCCCAATGGCGTGCCCATGTCGATCCGCACGACCGAATATGACATGGACCGGATCGGCGTGTTCGGCAGCGTCGACTACACGCTGGGCATCCAGCAGCTGAGCGTCGGCGCCTGGTATGAGAATAACAAGTTCAACCAGGCCCGCCGCTTCTATGCCTTCGCCAGCCGCACCGAACCCGGCCTGTCGTTCCGCGACTATCCCAAGAACCCATTCGCGACCCAGTGGGCGTTCGATTTCACCACCGACACGTTCCAATATCATGTGCAGGACAAGATTGATCTGGGCATGGTGACGATCAATCTGGGCTGGAAGGGCTTTCAGGTTACGAACAAGGCGGAAGCGATTGTTCAGGCGACCTTCCCCGAAGGCAAGATCAAGGCACAGGACTGGTTCCAGCCCCATGCCGGCTTCGCGGTAGAACTGACGCCGGAAGCGGAAATCTTTGGCGGCTTCACGCAGGTCACGCGCGCCTTCGCCAGCGCCACCACCACCGGTCCCTTCTCGACCAATCAGGCGGGTTTCGACGCGATCAAGGATGATCTGAAGCCCGAAACGTCGGACACGTTCGAACTGGGCCTGCGCTACAATACGTCGCGCTTCAACGGTACGCTGGGCGCTTATCTGGTGAACTTCCGCAACCGCCTGCTGGCGGTGCAGGTCGGCAGCCCGATCCAGGGTCTGGCCTCCGCGCTCCAGAATGTCGGCGGCGTCCGCGCCGTGGGCATTGAAGCGGCCGGCGACCTGAAGCTGGGCGGCGGTTTCGGCGTCTATGCCAGCTACAGCTACACCGACGCCACCTATCGCGACGATGTGCTCAACAGTTCGGATGGCACGCTGGTCGCCGCGATCAAGGACAAGACCGTCGTCGACAGCCCCAAACATATGGCGCGCGGCGAGTTCAACTATGACAATGGCCCGATCTTCGGCCGCATCGGCGTCAACTATATGTCGCGCCGCTTCTACAGCTACACCAACGACGCCTCGGTCCCCGGCCGGGTCATCGTGGATGCCTCGATCGGCTATCGCCTGACCGACAAGATCGAGGTGCAGTTGAACGCTACCAACTTGTTCGACAAGAAATATGTCGGCACCATCGGGTCGGGCGGCTTCGGCAACAGCGGCGACGCGCAGACCCTGCTGGTCGGCGCGCCGCAGCAATTCTTCGCCACGTTGAAGGCGGGATTCTAAAGTCATGAAGAAGGCCGCGCTTGCCTCGCTCCTCCTCACCGCCTGCATCCCGCATGCGGCGCTGGCGGAACCCGTCCTGATGATCTCGATCGACGGGCTGCGCCCCGGCGATGTGCTGGATGCGGACAAGCGCGGCCTTTCCCTACCCAATCTGCGCCGTTTCCTGACCGACGGCGCCCATGCGTCGGGCGTGACGGGCGTTGCGCCCACGCTGACCTATCCCAGCCACACGACGCTGATGACCGGCGTCGCCCCGGCCATCCATGGCATCGTCGCCAATAACAGCTTCGATCCCACCGGCATCAACCAAGGCGGCTGGTACTGGTATGCGCAGGACATCAAAGTGCCGACCCTGTGGGAGGCAGCGGCGAAGGCGGGCCTGACGACCGGCAACATCCACTGGCCGGTTAGCGTCGCCGCGAAGGGGCTAAGCTGGAACCTGCCGCAAATCTGGCGCACCGGCCATGCCGACGACGCAAAGTTGCTCGACGCGCTGGCGACGCCGGGCCTGAAAGCGGAACTGGAGCATAAGGCCGGCCAGCCCTATGCCATGGGCATCGATGAAAGCCTGACCGGCGACCAAAATCGCGGCCGCTTCGCCACCGCCCTGATCGCCGCGCACAAGCCCGATTTCCTGACCGTCTATCTGACCGCTCTGGACCATGAGCAGCATAGCGTCGGCCCGGATACGCCGCAGGCCCATGATGTGCTGGAAAAGATCGACGCCATCGTCGGCGATCTGGTTGCGGCCGAGCGCAAGGCGCATCCCGACGCGGTGATCGCGCTGGTCAGCGACCATGGGTTCGAAGCGACCCACACCGGCCTCAACCTGTTCCGCGCCTTCATCGACGCCGGCTTCATCACGCTGGATAAGGATGGCAAGGTCGCATCCTGGCAGGCCATGCCGTGGATCGCCGGCGGATCGGCGGCGATCATGCTGTCCCGCCCCGATGACGCCGTGAGCGTGGCCAAGGTCAAGGCGCTGCTCGACCGGCTGGCCGCCAATCCGGCCCACGGCATCGCCGCCGTGCTGGACCAGCCCGCCATCGCAAAGATCGGCGCTAATCCGCAGGCGAGTTTCCTCGTCAATCTTCAGCCTGGCTTCGTCACCGACATTTATCGCGGCCCCACCGCGCCGCTGGTCGCGCCCACCCCGGTCAAGGGCATGCACGGCTATCTGCCCGGTCCCGCCCATCTGGAGGCGACTTTCCTGATTACCGGACCACACATCGCCAAGGGCAAGGATCTGGGCCGCATCGACATGCGCGCCATTGCCCCGACGCTGGCGAAGGCGATGGGCGCGACGTTGCCCGACGCACAGGCCGCGCCGCTGGAGCTTCAGTAACAGGATCGACGCCGAACCGTCATCGCCATGACCGCGTGCGATCATGGCGATGCAACAGCTTCGTAAGCGGCGCGTCACGCTGGCCCGGTACAGGACAGGCATGACAGCGATCCATCCCCGCCAGATCCGCATTTCCGCTGCCGACAAGGCGCGGCTGCGCATCCTCTTCCTCGCCAAACATGCCTGCGCCGACGGCCGGCCGGATGCGCAGGATGGCAATCACGCCATCTATCATCATGAAATGCGCACCACGCTGGAGGCGATCGGCCTGCATATCGACGTCGCTAACCGCTATGATGCGCTGTTCGAGCGGCCCGATGCCGATTTCGTCGTCACCCTGCTCAATCGCGGCGGCTTTCTGAACAGCGAGATGCTCGCGCCGCTGCTGCTGACCCGCTGCGACCTCCCTTATCTGGGCGCTTCGCCGATCGTGCGGGGCCTGTCCGACGACAAATATCTCAGCAAGATGATCGCGCGGGCGCGCGGCGTGCCGACGATGCCGGCGCAACTGTTCCGGCGCGGCGGCCTGTTCGAAGCGCCGACCTTCACGGCCGACCGGCTGGTGGTGAAGCCCAATGCCTCCTCCGCCTCCTGGGGCGTGAAGATGGTCGATGACTGGGCGGCGGCGCGCGACCATGCCGACAGCCTGTTTGCGCTGGGCCATGACGTGCTGATCGAACAATGGGCGCCTCTACTGGACGTCGCCGTGCCCGTGGTGGGCGGCAGTGGCGGCGCGCCCTGGATTCTCCCGCCGATGATGTATGTGCCGGCCGATCCGCATCGCGAACGCAGCTATGAGGAAAAACGCGGCCTCATCGACGCGGGCGACGATCCGCTGGTGCTGGTCGAGGACGCGGACCTGCGCACTCGGCTGGAGGCGATGACGCAGGCGCTGCTGCCTGAACTCTGGCCGTTCGACTATGGCAGGTTCGAATTTCGCTATGACCCGGCCAGCGGGCAGGCATTGTTCATGGAAGTGAACCTGTCCTGCAATCTCTGGTCGAAAAAGACCATCTCCCGATCCGCCGCCTCGATCGGGGTCGATCATGCCGCGCTGGTCGAAACCATCGTCGGCCACAGCCTGGCGCGACAGGGCCTGCTCACCGCCATGCCCGAACAGGTGGCGGCATGATGGCCGGGCGGACCACCGCGGTCATTCTGGCCGGGCGACGTGACGGCGCGACCGATCCGCTGGCGCTGGCGGCGGGCGTGACGCACAAATGCCTCGTCCCGGTCGCAGGCCAGCCGATGCTGCTCCATGTCATCGAAGCGCTGGCGGCCAACCGCCGGATCGGCGAAATTCGCGTGGTGATCGAACAGCCCGAATTGCTCCGCGACCTGCCGACGCTTCGCGGGCTGATCGCGAGCGGGCGGCTCAAGGGGATTGGCGCACAGCCCAATCTGGTCGACAGCGTGCTCGCCTCGACGCAGGGCGCGGCCTTCCCCCTGCTCATCACCACGGCGGACAATGTGCTGCTGACGCCCGAGGCCGTGGACGAGATGATCGATGGCTGCGCCGCGACACAGGCGGACGCAGCCGTCGCCTTCACCCGGCGCGCTTTCGTGCTGGCCGCCCACTCGCAAGGCCAACGCAAATATTACCGCTTCGCCGATGACAGCTATTCCAACTGCAACACTTACTGGATGCGCGACAGGTCCGCGCTCCGCGTTGCCGAAACCTTTCGGTCGGGCGGGCAGTTTGTGAAGCATCCGCTGCGCATCGTCAGCGCCTTCGGCCTCCTCAACCTCATCCGCTTCCGCTATGGCATCGGCACGCTGGAACAGGCGTTCGGCCGCTTTTCCCGCCGCTTTCGCCTGCGCATCAGCCCGGTGATCCTGACCGACGGCGCGGTCGCGATCGATGTCGACAACGCGCGTACGCGCGATGTGGCGGAAACGGTGATGGCCGACCGCGCCACGCTGGCGATCGCGGCGGAATAACCCTTGCTGACCCTGCGCGCGTTGCCGGTCAGCCGGGACGAAGGCAACAGCCTGATCGCCGCCTATCATGACGGTCTGGCGCATCACTGGTCGCCAGCGCGACGGCTGGCGGGACATGTGCTGGCGCTGGCCGGGCGGGGTGGATGGTCGGCGGCCGAACGGCTGTATCTGGGCCATGGCATACGCCTGCACGGCCTGAGCATGAAGGATCGCAAGGGGCTGCATCGCCTGCTCAACCCCGCCGCCTTCCCGCTCCACAGTAATCCGTTGAAGAATAAGCAGCTATTTGCAGAACGGGCGGTGGGACTGCCCCTACCCGACGCCTGCGATCCCGACGGCATGAATCTTGTCGACTGGCTCGCAGGACAGGACGACATCATCGCCAAGCCCAGCTATCGCTCCAAGGGGCAAGGGGTGGAGCGCTTCGTGCGGCAGGACGGGCATTGGCGGGCAGATGATACATGCTTCGACAGTGTCGCTCTCGCTGTTCACCTGCATAGCCTCTGGCGTCAGGGCGGCGTCATCCAGCAGCGCCTGCCAACCCACCCCGCCCTTGTCGACCTGTCCCCCGGCGCGTTGCCGACCCTGCGCATCGTCACCTGCCTGAACGAAGAAAGCGTACCGGAAATCTGCGCCATCGCGCTGCGCCTGTCAGCCGGCGGCCCGCGCCCGGTCGACAATTTCAACGCTGGCAATTTGGTGCTGGCGGTGGATGACAAGGGACGATGCGGCATCGCCTGGCGCAGCGGCGGAAAGCGCCCGCCATCCCGCCACAGCCGCCATCCCGCAACCGGCGCAGCGATCGAGGGCATGACCATCCCCGACCTTGCCGCCGCCCGCGCGCTGGCGATGCGGGCGCATGATCGATTTCGCGCCGGCTTCACCGTCATCGGCTGGGACATCGGCCTCACCGCGCAAGGCCCTGTGCTGATCGAGGGCAATTGGAACCCGGGCACCGACATCGTCCAGCTGGTCGAAGGCCGGGGCATTGCGCAAAGCCGACTGGGCGAACTCTACCGCCATGCTTTGGCGCAACTCCCCGCCAGCCAATGGCGCGCGGCGCCGGCGTTGCAACGGGACCGCAAATGAAGATCGCCCTCTATGTCCATGCGCTGGCGGCGACCGGCGTGGTGCGCAATGTACGTTTGCTCGCCGCAGACCTGACGGCGCGGGGCCATGATGTCGAACTGGTGACGGCGCTGCCCGGCGGCGCGGGCGTGGCGGACGTGCGGCACCATGCCCTGCTGCCGGATGCGGGCGGATCGCGCCTGCTCCAGAAATGGCGGGCCATGCCTCGCCTGCACGCCCATCTGCGCGCCACCAGACCTAATCTGCTGATTTCGGCCGGCAATCATGGTCATTTGACCGTGCTGCTGGGTAGCCGCGCGCGGCCGGGGCTGCGCCGCCTCTATCGCATCAGCAACGATATGCGGCGCGCCGCGCTGGGCACGCCCAAGGGGCTTATCGCTTCGACCGGCCGCATGCTGATGGCGCGTCTGCTGGCGGCCGACGCCGATCATCTGGTGCTGGTATCGCCGACCTTGGCAGAAGGCGTGCCGCCCTTTGCACGCGCCCTCGCTGCGGGGCGCGCCAGCGTGATCGAAAATGCGATCGACGCCGATGCCGCGCGCAGACAGGCTGACTTTCCCGCGCCGCATCCGTGGCTGGAAGAGCCTGTGCCCGTCCTGCTCGCCATAGGTCGGCTCGCCCCGCAGAAGAATTTCCCGACTCTGATCGACGCCTTCGCGCGATTGCGGCAGGAGCGCCCTGCCCGGCTGATCCTGCTGGGCGAAAGCCGCGACGATGCCCGGCAGAGCCTGTACCGGCGGGCGGCCGCGCTGGGCGTAGAAGCCGATCTGCTGCTGCCCGGCGCGGTCGACAATGTGTTCCCATGGATCGCGCGCGCCGCCGCCTTCATCCTGCCATCCTGGTGGGAGGGATCGGCCAATGTCCTGCTGGAGGCGATGGCGCTCAACCGGCCGATCGTCGCGTCGCACAGCGCCGGGAATGCCGCCGCGCTGCTCGACCATGGCCGCCATGGCCTGCTGATCGACCCCGCCGATCCGGACGCGATGGCGCAGGCGATGGCGCGGCAGATCGATCCGGCTACGCGCCTTCTGCCCGGCGACAGGATCGATGCTTATGATCTTTCTGGCTGGTCGGATGCCTGGCAAAGAACGCTCGCCCGCTTCGCACCGGTCAACCGGCCAATTGATTGTGCAAAAGGCCGCTTCGCTTCAATTCCTTAGCGCACAGGGCACGATGCTGGCCGGATCAGGCCGCGCGGCGATGCGGCGGAAGCGGGCAAGATAGCCGCCAGCGGTCGGCTTGGGGATCAATTCTTCCATGCGAAAACCCATGGCGGCCAGTTCACAGGCCAGCAGGCGCGGCGGCGTGCCATGCTGGTCGGTCGGCCGGTTGGCGTCGACCACGATCAGTTCGCCATCCTTCCTGAGCGCGGGGCTGAGATACCAGAGAAAGGCATAGGGTTCAGCAATCTCATGGTACATATGGACCATCAGGATGCGGTCGAAGCTGTTTTCGGGCAGCTTGGGGTCTTCGGGCGCACCCAGCCGCACGCTGACATTATCCCATTTCTCGCGCGTGATGCGGCGCGACAGCGCTTCGATCACTTCGGGGAGAATATCCTCCGCCAGCACCCGTCCGTCCGCGCCGACCCGTTTGGCGAGGCGCACGGTATAATAGCCCTCACCCGCGCCGATATCCGCCACGCTCATGCCGGGGCGGATGCCCGCCCGGTCCATGATATCCTCTGCCTCATTGACGCGGTCGCGCGCTTCCTCGCTGGACCAGCGGGTCGATACGATCGGCGCGATCGGACGGTCGGCGCGCGGAAAATCCTGCGCGGCGGCGGGGCGATCGGACTCGTTACCGCCACCCAGTTGATTGCAGGCGGCGAGCAGGAGCAAGGTGCCCGCCGCAACCGCCCGCGCGATCATCAGTCGACATCCTCCACATCGACCGATTCGCCCGTCACCTTCTGCGACAGAGCGGCGGCCATGAACGGATCGAGCGCGCCGTCCAGCACATCGTCGGGCGAGGTGGAGGTGACGCCGGTGCGCAGATCCTTCACCAACTGATAGGGTTGCAGCACATAGGAACGGATCTGATGGCCCCAGCCGATTTCGGTCTTGGCCTGATAGTCGGTGTTGGCCGCTTCTTCACGCTTGCGCAGTTCCGCTTCATAGAGGCGCGCCTTCAGCATGTTCATCGCGGTCGCGCGGTTCTTGTGCTGCGACCGGTCATTCTGCGACGCGACGATGATGCCCGAGGGAACGTGGGTGATGCGGACCGCGGAGTCGGTGGTGTTGACGTGCTGGCCGCCCGCACCCGATGCGCGATAGGTATCGATCTTGAGGTCGCTTTCCTTGACCTCGATATCGATATTGTCGTCGATCACCGGATAGACCCAAACCGACGAGAAGCTGGTGTGGCGGCGCGCGGCGCTGTCATAGGGGCTGATGCGGACCAGACGGTGGACGCCGCTTTCGGTCTTGGCATAGCCATAGGCATTTTCGCCCTTGATCAGGAAGGTGGCGGACTTGATGCCCGCGGTTTCGCCCGCCTGATAATCGACCAGATCGACCTTGTAGCCGCGCCGTTCGGCCCAGCGGCGATACATGCGCGACAGGATTTCGGCCCAGTCCTGGCTTTCGGTGCCGCCCGCCCCGGCATGGATTTCGAGATAGGTATCGCTGGCGTCGGCCTCGCCGGCCAGCAGCGCCTTGATCTTGTCCTCGTCCGCGCGCTCGGCCAGCGCCTTCAGGGCAGCGATCGCTTCAGCGACCATATCCTCGTCGCCTTCGGCCTCCGCCATCTCGATGAGTTCGGCATTGTCGATCTTCTCGCCCTCGATCGAGCGGGTCGCGCCGATCGCGCTGTCGAGCCGGGTGCGCTCACGCATGACTTCCTGCGCCAGCTTGGCATTGTCCCACAAGGTCGGGTCTTCGACGCGCGCATTCAGCTCGTCCAGACGACGCAGCGCACGGTCCCAGTCGAGGAAGCGGCGCAGCAGGTCCAGCGCGGCGTCGATACGGTCGATATATTGCTGCGCTTCGGCGCGCATGGGGCGTCTCCAGAAAGTCGTGGCGTCTCAACGCATCAAGCGACCGCCCCTATCCCAGACCGAGAGGCTTGGAAAGATTCAATCCTTCCCACAGGAACAGGGGCTGAGAGAGAGAGGCAACGCGCCTGACTGGCGCGCGCCCTCAGTAAATCCCGCCCTGCCCTTCCAGGAAGTCGGCGTCGTTGCGGCGACGGCCGCTGGCGACCGCGCGATCGGCGCGGGCGGCGGCGACCTTGGCTTGTTCCTCGGCTTCTTCCTTGCGGATCGAGCGGCGCGGTTCGGATTCGGGCTTGAACGCTTCCCAGATCACGGCAGGTTTGGGATCGGTGCCGGGCCATGCGCCATAGACGCGCTTGCCCGAACGGCGGTCGATCGCAACCATGCGGATGCCGGCGGGCGCGACAAAGGGCGTCTTGGGCATGGTTTCCAGCAGCGGCGTCATCGCCGCCTTCCAGATCGGCGCGGCGATGCGGCCGCCCTGCGCCCAGCCGCCCAAACTGCGCGGCTGATCATAACCGATATAGACGCCCGCGACGATATCGGGCGATCCGCCCACGAACCAGACATTGGTCGGGCCGTTGGTGGTGCCGGTCTTGCCGAAGAGCGGGCGGCCCAAATCGGCCAGCACCGTAGCGGTGCCGCGCTGGATCACGCCTTCGGTGATGTGGACGACCTGATAGGCGGTCATCGGGTTCATCACCTGCTTGCCCTCCATGCCGAAGCGAGGCATCGGCTTGCCGTCCCAATTCGCCATGTTGCAATTATCGCAGGGCTTCCAGCGTTCGGGCCAGATCACCTTGCCGCGCCGGTCCTGCACATAGTCCATGACCTTGGGCGCGAATTGCCGCCCCTGATTGGCAAGCGCGGCATAGGCGTTGACCATGCGTTCCACCGTCGTCTCGCCCGCGCCCAGCGCGAAGGAGAGATAGGGTTGGTAATCGCCAATCCCCATATTCTTGATGGTGCGCACGACGCGGTCCATGCCGGTCTGGCTGGCGGCGCGCACGGTCATGAGGTTGCGCGACTGTTCCACGCCCCAGCGCATCGTCTGCGGACCGGCGCTACCGCCCGAGAAGTTGCGGAAGCATTTCTGGCCAAGACCCGCGCCCTGATAGACGCACAAGGGGCCATCGACGATGATCGAGGCGGGTGTCATGCCATTGTCGAGCGCGGCGGCATAGACGAAGGGCTTGATGGTGGAGCCGGGCTGCCGCAGCGCCTGCGTCGCGCGATTATAGGAAGAGAGGCGCGAATCGAAGCCGCCCTGCATCGCGCGGATGCGGCCGGTATGGACTTCCTCCGCGATCATGCCGCCGGAGACTTCGGGGATGTTGCGCAGCGCCCAGCTCGATCCGTTGCGCGCCACGACGATCAGGTCGCCGGGCTTCATCGCCGAGAAGGCGGGACCGCCGGTCTTGCGATAGGGCGTCTGCGCCGCGCCGGCCGGCAACGTGCCGGTGCTGCCGTCGGCAAAGCCGATCTGCGCGTCCGTGGAGGAGCGGCTGATGACGACGGCGACGCGCCACTCGGCATAATCGACGTCGATATAGCTGGCCGCCAGTTCCTTTTCCCAGCCATTGTCGACATTGACATGGCCGACCGGACCGGACCAGCCACGGCCGGCGTCGAAGCGCAGCAGGCCGTTGCGCAACGAGGTGGCGACATGATCCTGCAGCGCAGGATCATAGGGGCTGCGCACCCAGAGGCCCCCGGCGTAGACGCTGTTGGGACCATCCTCCGCCTTTTCGCCGAACATCTGGATCAGGCGACGGCGCACTTCCTCCATATAATAGCCGCCGGCGCGAGCATCGAAGCTGGAGCCGTGCGCCTGCACCGTGCCGAGCGGCTGCGCCTGTGCGGCGGCGCGCTGGGCGGCGGTGATCCAGCCATTTTTCTCCATTTCGCCCAGCGCCCAATTGCGGCGATCGAGCGCGCGGGCATGGCCGGTTTCGCTTTCCGGGCGGTAATTGGCCGGCCCCTTGGGCAGGATGGCGAGATAGGCCATTTCGTGCAGCTGAAGGTCGGCGACATCCTTGTCGAAATAGGCGCGGGACGCCGCCTGAACGCCATAAGCGTTACGGCCGAGGAATATCTGGTTGAGGTAGAGTTCGAGGATCTGCTGCTTGCTCAGCACATTTTCCATGCGCCAGGCGAGGATCATCTCCTTCACCTTGCGGGTCGGAGAATATTCGTCGCCGATCAGCAGATTTTTGGCCACCTGCTGGGTGATGGTGGAGCCGCCCCTCGCGCGCTGGCCCGAGCCGAGCTTGCTGGCATAATCGAACACCGCGCCGGCAAAGCCGGGAATGTCGACGCCATGATGTTCGAAAAAGGTCTTGTCCTCCGCCGCCAGATAGGCGCGGATCAGCAGCGGCGGATAATCGCTATATTGCAGCTGGACACGGCGTTCGCGGGCGTAACTGTGCACCGGCTGGCCATTGATGTCGCGCACGATGGTCGGCAACGGCGGCTCATATTCCGCGAGCGCCGACGCATCGGGCAGGCCGCGCGCAAAGATCAGCCAGAACAGGAAGATGGCGAGCGCAAAGCCGCCCAGCAGGATCGCCGCCCAGCGGAACAGGCGGCGCTGCCATAAGGGGCGCAAACGTCCAAACAGGCCCCCGGCGTCACGGCGCAGGCGATAGGCAAAGGACTTAGGGGCGGTTCCGGAACGGGCCTCTTCCATGGGAAAGAGGCTCTAGGGTCAAATCGCGGCCAAGGCCAGTGGCGATCATGCGATCGACCGCATCTGGCGTCCACGGCGAGCGCAAGCGCGGCGAACAATCCCTTAACTTCGCATATTTCCCGCCGAATCGGACATTTTGTTGCGCATCCCTGATCCTATCGAAAAGGCATCACCTTAATAGCACAGGCCCCGCCCATAGGACAGGTCAGCCCCCGGCCGCGCCGCCACGCATCGCCAGTTTGCGGGCGAAGTGGACGTCGATTGCACGGGCGACGCCGCGCGCGATCTTCTGCTGCCCCTCGCGAGAGGAGAGGAAGGCGCTGTCGTCGGCGTTGCTGATATAGCCGGTTTCGAACAGGATCGACGGCGTATCGGGCGCTTTCAGCACCATCAACGAGGCAAAGCGGTGATAGGCGCTGCGGAAGGGCACATAGGGCGCCGCCTCCCGCTGCAACAGGCGTGCAAAGTTAGCGGAGATGTTCATCGATTCGCGCTGGGTGAGATCGATCAGGATCGAGGAGACATCGCCCGACTGGCCGCCCAGGTTCACGCCGTTGATGATGTCGGCCTTATTCTCGCGCGCGGCAAGGCGCGCCGCTTCCCGATCGGACGCGGTTTCGGACAATGTGTAGACGGTCGCGCCATGGGCTTCGGTATTTTCGGCGGCGTCGGCATGGATGGAGATGAACAGGTCCGCCCCCATCTTGCGCGCGATGCCATAGCGTTCCTGCAACACCAGAAACTTGTCGTCGTCACGGGTCAACGCCACGCGGACGCGGCCCGATTTCACCAGCTGGTCGCGGATCGCCTGCGCAATGGCGAGCGTCACATCCTTTTCGCGTTTGCCATTTTCGCGGTTGATGGCGCCCGGATCATGGCCGCCATGGCCCGCATCGATCACCACCAGCGGACGGGCGCCGTCATGCGATCCTTCCACCGGCGGCAGGGCGACGCCGCGTGCGGCCGCCGGGATCGGCACGGTAATCGAATGGATGCGCCGCTGTGGACGCGCGGCCATGTCCGCCGGCGCATCGAAACGGGTGCGCCCCCGGCCGACTTCGGTGCGAAAGCGGCTGTCGCTGACGCCCTGAAGCGAGAAGCTGAGCGATTTGCCGTCAGCCGCCATTTGCGGATTGCCGAGCGCGGCAGGACCGGACAGGTCCAGCACCACGCGGGCGGTGCCATCCGTCAACTGCCCCTGTCGCACCGCAGCGACGCTGCCCTTGCCCGGCGAGAAGGCGAAGCGGCCCATTTGCGCGCCGGGAATATCGAGCGCGAGCCGACGCGGCGAATCCAGCAGAAAGGCGGACGCGCCCTCGACCCGGTCATCAAAGCGCACGACGACATGGTCGTCGCGCACGTCGACGCCCGATATGCCGCCCGCGCTGATCGGCGCGGCGAAAAGCATGCCCGCAAGGGCAAGGCCCTGAACCATGCGCCGCTTGTGCCGCGCCTGTCGGTTGGCCGTCCAGCCAAATTTCATGACGATGATCCGTCCGAGAGCGTCCCCACGCTGAATCCCGGATTAAGCATTGCCTGTATGAGTCGGGTAAAATGAGAAGGTTAACAGATGCTTCAGCATCAAAAGGGGCGCATTGCCGACTGCCACAGATTCGACATAATATTTCGGGCAGCCGTTGCCCCGTAGGTATTTGACTGCTACCCATCCATATTCCTGACAGGTCCGCTTAATATGAAGGCAGGCTTTTAAGGGCAAAGAGATAAGCATCGTCGGGCGCGGGATCGCACCCCCGGCGATGACGCAAACAGGTTGACGCTGCATGAGGCATGAATTTCCATCCACGCTAGCCCCGGCAACGGGCGTAGCGGCGTGGGTGGTGCGGCCCGGCGAATTGTCCGGCCCTGCCGACGCAGCAGACGCGCAATTTTTCCTAGAAACCCGGACGATGCCGACCGCCGCGCCCTTATCTGCGCGCGCCCGGCCGTCCCTTCACTATCGCGTGGAAGCGCGGCCCTGCGCCGCTGCCCGTCCACGCCGGAGACTTATACATGACAATGCGTATGCTGATCGATGCGCGCCACCGGGAAGAGACCCGGGTCGCGGTCGTCAAGGGTAACCGGATCGAAGAATTCGATTTCGAATCGGCCGAACACAAGCAGCTCAAGGGCAATATCTATCTGGCCAAAGTGACCCGCGTGGAGCCTTCGCTCCAGGCGGCGTTCGTGGATTATGGCGGCAACCGCCACGGCTTCCTGGCTTTCAGCGAAATCCACCCGGATTATTACCAGATCCCGCGCGAGGACCGCGAGGCGTTGCTGCGTGAAGAGCGCGAGCATGCCGAAGAAGAAGCCGCCCTGCGCGCCGATTATGATGATGAGGATGAAGACGGCCATCATGGCGAGGACGGCGTAGAAGTCGTCGAGGCCAGCCATCATCATGACGATGAAGAACATGGCGAAGGCGAAGCGCCCGAAGCCGCCAAGGGCGGCAACCGCCGTCGCGGCGGCGGCAAGGGCGACGAAGCCGCAGAAGAACTGCGCCGCAAGCGCATGGCGCTGCGCCGCCGGTACAAGATCCAGGACGTCATCAAGCGCCGCCAGGTGCTGCTGGTGCAGGTCGTCAAGGAAGAGCGCGGCAACAAGGGCGCGGCGCTGACCACCTATTTGTCGCTGGCCGGCCGTTATTGCGTGCTGATGCCCAACACCAGCCATGGCGGCGGCATTTCGCGCAAGATCAGCAATGCGGCCGACCGCAAGCGGCTGAAGTCGATCATTGCGGAAATGAACCTGCCCTCCACCATGGGCTGCATCGTCCGCACCGCCGGGCTGCAGCGCACCAAGCCGGAGATCAAGCGCGATTTCGACTATCTCGCCCGCCTGTGGGACGAGATTCGCGAACAGACGCTCAAGTCTGATGCGCCCGCGCTGATCCACAACGACAGCGACCTCATCAAGCGGGCGATCCGCGATATCTATAACAAGGATATCGAGGAAGTGATCGTCGAGGGCGAGCATGGCTATAAGGCCGCCAAGGACTTCATGCGCCTGCTGATGCCCAGCCATGCGCGCCGCGTGAAGCAATATGCCGACGCGGTGTCGCTGTTCCAGCGCGCCAGCGTGGAAGATCAGCTGGCCGCCATGTACAACCCCGTCGTGCAGTTGAAGTCCGGCGGCTATCTGGTCATCAACCCGACCGAGGCGCTGGTGTCGATCGACATCAACTCGGGCCGGTCGACCCGCGAACATGGCATCGAACAGACCGCCGTGGCGACCAATCTGGAAGCGGCGCGCGAAATCGCCCGCCAGCTGCGCCTGCGCGATATGGCCGGCCTGGTCGTGATCGACTTTATCGACATGGAGATGAACTCCAACATCCGTAAGGTCGAAAAGGCGATGAAGGAGGCGCTGAAGGACGATCGCGCCCGCATTCAGGTCGGCCGCATTTCGGGCTTTGGCCTGATGGAAATGAGCCGCCAGCGCCTGCGCACCGGCGTATTGGAAGCATCGACCCGCCAGTGCCCGCATTGCGAAGGCACCGGTCTGGTCCGTACCGCATCGTCTGCGGGCCTGGGCGCGCTGCGCATGCTGGAGGAAGAAGCGGCCCGTGGTCGCGGCAGCGTCATCACGCTGCGCGCCAGCCAGGAAGCGGCCTTCTATGTCCTCAACAACAAGCGTCGCGAGTTGGATGAGATCGAACAGCGTTATGGCGTGACCATCGTGGTCCTGCCGGACGGCGAAATCGAAGGCGCGCGCATGTCGGTGGAGCCGAGCGGTCCCCGCCCCGAGCGCGTCGTGACCTATGCCCCGCTGGCCGAGGACGAGGATGATCTCGACCTGCCCGAAGAGGACGAGGAAGAGGAAGAAGAAGCCGAGGAAGCCGAAGCCGCGCCCGAACGGGAAGAGCGGGGCGATCGCGGTGAAGAGCGCGAAGGCCGCCGTCGCCGTCGCCGTCGTCGCCGTCGTGGCGGCCAGCGCGAGGAGAATGCGGGCGAAGGCGCCGCTGAAACCGACGAAGCTGGCGAAGAAGGCGAAGACGAAGCCGTCGAGGGCGAAGAGGCCGCCGAAGGTGAAGCGGTTGTCGCCGAAGCGGGCGAAGCCGAGGGCGAGGACGGCGGTTCGCGTCGTCGCGGTCGCCGGGGTCGCCGGGGCGGTCGTCGCCGTCGCGAGGGCGGTGATGCGTCGCTGAGCGAAGATGCGCAGGCTACCGACGCCGCCGAGGCGGAGCCGGTTGCGGAAGAGGCTGCGGCCGTTGAAGCCGTCGAAGCGCCCGCCGCCGAACCGGTCGCCGAGGAAGCGGCCGAGCCGGCGCCCAAGACCCGTCGTCGTCCGCGCGCCCGCAAGAAAGCGGAACCGGAAGCCGTGGCGGAAGCCGCTGCGCCGGCTGAAGTCGCCCCGGCCGCCGCGGAAGAGGCTGCGCCCGAAGCGCCGGCCAAGCCCAAGCGTACGCGCAAGAAGAAGGTGGTGGAACCGGCGGCCGAGGCCCCTGCCCCCGAAGCGGACGCCGCGCCTGTAGCGGAAGAAGCGCCGGCCAAGCCCAAGCGCACGCGCAAGAAGAAGGTGGTCGAGCCTGTCGTCGAAGCGGCGGCCGAGGCCGAAGCGCCTGCTGCGGCAACCGAAACGCCCGTCGCCGAACCGGCGGCGGCCGGCGAAAGCCCGGAAGCCGAAGGCGAAGGCGGCCCGCGTCGTGGCTGGTGGCAGCGCACCTTCGGCCAGTAACGCCAGGACGCTCGCAATGAAAAAGCGCCGCTGCCCTTCCGGTCCCGACCGGTGCGCAGCGGCGCTTTTCTTTTTGCGGCGACCGGCCAGCGCCTTCACGGCAGGTTCAGCGCAGCCATGGCATCGGCTTTGCCGCATGACCCGACTTTTCCAGTTCATGACGCTGACGCTGGCCGCCCTCGCGCTGATGACGCGCCCGGCGCTGGCCCAGCAGATCTTGCGCGACGCGGAGACGGAATCCTTCATGGCGGACATGTCCGGCCAGCTCGTCAAGGCGGCGGGCATGGAGCCGAAGAATGTCCAGGTGATGGTCATCAACGATCCCGAGATCAACGCTTTCGTCGCGGGTGGCCAATATGTGTGGGTGCATAGCGGGCTGATCGCCCAGGCCGACAATGTGAACCAGTTGCAGGGCGTGGTCGCGCACGAACTGGGCCATATCGAGGGCGGCCACATCATCCGGTCGGGCGAAGGCATTAAGGAGGCGACCAGCGTCACCCTGCTCAGTCTGGTGCTGGGCGCGGCGGCGATCGCGGCGGGCGGCGCGGAAGCGGGCATGGGCATTATGGGCCTGGGCCAGCAGGCGGCGATGACCAAGTTCCTCGCCTTTTCGCGCGGACAGGAAAGTTCGGCCGACCTTGCCGGCGCGCGCTACCTCCACACCGCCGGGATCAGCGGCCGGGGAAGCCTGGAATTCTTCAAGAAGCTGCAAAATCAGGAATATCGCCTCGCCATCCCCCAGGATAATAGTTACGGGCGCACCCACCCGCTGTCGGGCGAGCGCATCAATGTGCTGCGCGAAGTCTATGAGGTTGATCCGGCGTGGAACACGCCGCCCGATCCCAAGCTGGAGGCGCGGTTCGAGCGGATCAAGGCGAAGCTGATCGGCTTTGTATCGGAACCTGCCCAGACACTGCAGAAATATCCCGAGAGCGACCAGTCGATCCCGGCCCACTATGCCCGCGCCTATGCCTGGCACAAGAGCGCCTACCCGGAGAAGGCGCTGTCGGAAGCGGACGCGCTGCTGACGGCCGCGCCGCACGACCCCTATTTTCTGGAGCTGAAGGGGCAGATATTGCTGGAAAGCGGGCGGCCGGCCGATGCGGTCGCGCCGCTGCGCGAGGCGGTGAAGATCACCAACCAGCCGCTTATTTCCGTTCTCCTGTCCCACGCGCTGATCGCGACCGAGGATGAAGCGAATTTCGCCGAAGCGGAGCAGGTGCTGCGCCTTGCGGTGCAGCGCGATCGTGAGAATCCCTTCGCCTGGTATCAGTTGGGCGTCGTCTATGAGCGGCGTGGCGACATTCCGCGCGCGGCGCTGGCGACGGCGGAACGGTACGAGATGTTGGCGCAATATCCCATGGCGCTGCGCAGCGCGGACGCGGCGATGCAGGGGCTGAAGCCCGGCACGGTTGACTATCTGCGCGCGCAGGATATCGCCATGGTCTCACGCGCGGCGATCGAGCAGCAGCGGAAGAAAAGATAGATATGACAGACCAGACCCGGCCGAGCTTTCGCGCCGCTTTATCCAACAGGACCATGCAGATGACTTTAGGCGGTTTCGCCCTCATCGCGGCTGCCGCCGGCACCGCTTTCGCCGTGCAGGCGCCCGCCGCCGTCGGCCCGGCCGACAAGGCGGCGATCGAGAAGATCGTACACGACTATATCCTCGAACATCCCGAGATCATCCCGCAGGCGGTGGAGAAATTGCAGGCCAAGCGGATGTCGGGCACGATCGAAGCGGCCCGCAGCACGCTGGAAACGCCCTATGCCGGCGCATGGGAAGGCGCGGCCAATGCCGATGTCACCGTGGTCGAATTTTTCGACTATGCCTGCGGCTATTGCCGCGCATCTCTGCCTGACCTGGCCAAGCTGGTGGGGTCCGACGCGAAGGTGAAGGTCGTCTATCGCGAACTGCCGATCCTGTCCGAAGCCAGCGGAGACGCGGCCAAGGTGTCGCTGCTGGCGGCCGAGCGCGGGCAATATATGCCCTATCACAAGGCGCTCTATGGCGCGGGCAAGGTGACGCGCGACACCATCATCGCAGCGGCGGCCAAGGCGGGCATCACCAAGTCGGAAGCCGAATCGGCGATCGCCTCCGCCAAATATGATGCGGAAATCCAGTCCAACATCGCCCTTGCCCAGAAATTGCAGGCCAGCGGCACCCCGACTTTCGTGATCGGCGATCAGGTGCTGAACGGCGCGGTCGGTTTCGACGCGCTGAAGGAAGGCGTGGCGGCGGCGCGGGGCAAGTAAAGCCGCCTTCTCCGTTCGTTTTGAGCGTAGTCGGGAAACGCGCGCCCAGCGTTAGCCGCTTGTCGACACGCTCGAACCGAACGGATGTTGGGATTGGGTTCCCCACCCATTGACTTCGCCCCCCCTTTTCCCTATCGGACGCCCCCTGACTAGCGGCCGCTGCACAAGCGGCCCTTTTTTGTCACGCCTGATTCTCTATTTGTCTTTGAGGAATGAACGATGAAGCGCACCTATCAGCCGAGCAATCTGGTTCGCAAGCGCCGTCACGGTTATCGCGCCCGCATGGCGACCCCGGGTGGCCGCAACATCATCCGTGCGCGTCGCGCGCGCGGCCGCAAGAGCCTGAGCGCCTGATTTCAACGCCTGAAAATGTCGCCGCGCCGGCCATGATGGTCCGGCGCGCGGATTTTCTGGCGGCGAATCGCGGGCGTCGCGCACCCATGCCGGGCTTTGTCCTGCTGGTGCGCGAACGCGGTGATGGCGATCCGGCGATGCGATATGGCATCACGGTCACGAAGAAAGTTGGCGGCGCCGTCATCCGCAACCGGATGAAGCGCCGTTTTCGCGTTCTTGCGCGCGAATTGCTGCCGACCCTGGGCATTGCCGGGGCCGACCATGTGCTGATCGGCCGTGACGGCGGGATCGAGCGCGACTTTGCCCTGCTGCATGCAGAGCTGACCAAGGCGCTGGGCAAGATCATGACCCGGCCGATCGATCCGCCGCGCGACCCGTCGCGCCGGAAAGGCAAGCCGCAGCGCCAGCCCCGCACGGAGCCGAATCGGGCGCCGGGCCAGTGATTGGCCGGCTGCTGATCCTGATTGCCCGTGCCTGGCAACTCGGCCCCTCCCGCATCCTGCCCCCCACCTGCCGCTATGCCCCATCCTGTTCTGAATATGGAATTCAGGCCGTGCGCAAATATGGCGCGATCAAGGGTAGCTGGCTGGGGTTCAAGCGGCTAATGCGATGCCACCCATGGGGCGGCTCGGGCTACGATCCCGTTCCCTGACAGACACAGACATAAGACGGCGGAGCCGAACAAAGTGGACGATAAGAAGAATATCATTCTGGCGGTGCTGCTGACCGCAGCGATCCTGTTCGGCTGGCCCTATGTCTCGCATTATTTCTTCCCGGCGGCCAATCCGCCGGTCACGAAGATCGAAGGCGGCAAGACCACCCCGGTCGCCGCGCCCGGCACCGATACGGCCGATGGCCCGGCAGCGATTCGCGATCGCGCAATCGTGCTGAAGGACAGCCCGCGCGTCGCCATTCGCACGCCCAAGCTGAGCGGCTCCATCAACCTGAAGGGCGCGCGCATCGACGATATCGTGCTGCCGACCTATAAGGAAACGATCGAGAAGGCGTCGCCCGACGTTCGCCTGTACAGCCCCAGCGGCACGGCTGACGCCTATTTCGCCGGCTTTGGCTGGCAGGGCGAGGGCCTGAAGACGCCGACCAAGGATACGGTCTGGACCGCCAATGGCAAGGAACTGACCCCCACCAGCCCAGTGACGCTGAGCTGGAACAATGGCGCGGGCCAGATTTTCGAAATCCGCCTGTCGGTCGACGAAAATTACATGATCACCGCCGCGCAGAAGGTGTCGAACACCGCCGCCGGCGCAGTTGGCGTCAAGCCCTATGCCTATATCAGCCGCAACGGCATCCCCAAGGACCCCGACACCTGGACCATCCATGTCGGCCCGATGGGCGTGTTCAACGGCGCGGCCAATTATGACGTGAACTACAAGGATCTGGACAAGGGTCCCTCGACCCAGAGCTTCCAGTCCAAGGGCGGCTGGATCGGCTTTACCGACAAATATTGGCTGTCCGCGCTGGTCCCCGCGACCGACGCCGATTTCGCCGGCCAGTTCCGTAAAGGCGCCGGCACGCAATATCAGGCGGACGCCGCGCTGGGTTCCACCATGCTGGCCAGCGGCAAGGCCGCGACGCAGACCATCCGCCTGTTCGTGGGCGCCAAGGAAGTGAAGACGCTGCAAGCCTATGAGCGCGCCGGCGTGCCCTTGTTCGACCGCGCGATCGACTGGGGCTGGTTCTACTGGTTCGAACAGCCGATCTTCGCGCTGCTCCACTGGCTGTTCGAAACGCTCGGCAATTTCGGCGTGGCCATCATCTGCCTGACCTTCTGCGTCCGTGCGCTGATGTTCCCGGTCGCCCAGCGCCAGTTCGCCAGCATGGCGGCGATGCGCGCGGTGCAGCCCAAGATGAAGGCGCTGCAGGAAAAATATAAGGACGACAAGCAGCAGCTTCAGGTCAAGATGATGGAGCTGTACAAGCAGGAGAAGGTCAATCCGCTGGCCGGCTGCCTGCCGATCTTCATCCAGATTCCGATCTTCTTCGCGCTTTACAAGGTGTTGCAGCTGACGATCGAAATGCGTCACCAGCCCTTCGTGCTGTGGATCAAGGATCTGTCCGCGCCCGATCCGCTGCACATTTTCAACCTGTTCGGCCTGCTGCCCTTCACCCCGCCCTCCTTCCTGGCGATCGGTGTGCTGGCGCTGCTGCTGGGCATCTCCATGTACCTGCAGTTCAAGCTGAACCCCGCGCAGATGGACCCGATGCAGCAGCAGGTGTTCGCCATCATGCCGTGGATGATGATGTTCATCATGGCGCCGTTCGCCGCCGGCCTGCTGGTCTACTGGATCACCAACAACTGCCTGTCGATGGCGCAACAATGGTGGCTGTACCGCAAGCATCCGGTGCCCGCCCCCGCGACAGCCACGAAATAAGGAACAGGATCCTCCCCGAAAGGGGAGGATTTTTCAATTATGACAGAAGATGAAAACACCGCCCTGATCGAGGAAGCACGCAAGCTGTTTTCCGGCCCGATCACCTTCCTCAAATCCGCCCCGACGCTGGATTTCCTGCCCGATATGGCGGTGAATGAGGTCGCCTTTGCCGGCCGATCGAACGTCGGCAAATCCTCGCTGCTTAACGCGCTGACCAACCGCAACGGCCTGGCCCGCACGTCCAACACGCCCGGACGCACGCAGGAACTGAACTTCTTCGACGTGGGCGATCCGCTGCGCTTCCGCCTGGTCGACATGCCGGGCTATGGCTATGCCAAGGCGCCCAAGGATCTGGTGAAGAAGTGGCGCTTCCTGGTGAACGACTATCTGCGCGGGCGCGCCGCATTGAAGCGGGCGCTGGTGCTGATAGACAGCCGCCATGGGATCAAGGATGTCGACACCGACATGCTGGACATGCTGGATGGCGCAGCGGTCAGTTACCGCATCGTCCTGACCAAGGCCGACAAGATCAAGGCGAGCGAACTGGCGGCCGTGACCCAGCGCACCGCCGACGCGATCCGCAAGCGCCCCGCCGCCCACCCCGAGATCATCGCCACATCGAGCGAAAAGGGCATGGGCATCCCGGAACTGCGCGCCGCAGTTCTGGAAGCGGTCAGCCAGGGATAAAGCCATGGCCGACGACGACTATGTCTATGATGAAGCCAGCGGCGAATGGATCAGCGCGGCGGACGCGGCCGAGCGTGCGGGCGCGGCCGATACGCTCGAGGTACGCGACAGCGTCGGCAATCTGCTGGCCGATGGCGATCAGGTCACGCTGATCAAGGATCTGACCGTCAAGGGCGCGGGCCAGACGCTGAAGCGCGGCACGCTGATCAAGGCGATCCGCCTGACCGGCGACGCGCAGGAAATCGACTGCAAATATGACGGCATCAAGGGATTGGTGCTGCGCGCGGAGTTTGTGCGCAAGCGGTGAGGCGTTGGGGTGGTTACGGCCAGGAGTGGACACCCAACATCCGTTCGGGCTGAGCTTGTCGAAGCCCTGCTCTTTTCTATTAAGCCCAGCGTTTTGAAGAGAAGTGCAGCCCTTCGACAAGCTCAGGGCGAACGGCGTGTGGGAAGTTGGATCGTCCGCTACCCACCCAAACCCGTCCCTCCCCTTCAAAACAAACTATATTGCGCCCCGCCCTGTAGCGGCCATGTACCCACGATGTCGTGGCGGGTGCGGCCGACATGGCTGCATATCAGGACCAGTTCCTCCACCCGCCAGCCAAAGCCGTCGATGCGACGCTGGGCCGGAGGGCCGTCACGGTAGAAGAGGGTCTGATGCGGGCTGAATGTCCAGTCATCGCGCGGGGGCGCCGCGGATCGTTTCAGCGCATCCGCCACCTGACGCTGGAGCCGGGCCAGCGGGGCATTGCTGCGGCCGGGGCGCAGCGCGGCCGAGCGGCCGCCATAGCTTAGCCGATCGAGCAGCAGGTCGAACGGGTCGGCCATGATCGCCGTGGCCGCCATATGCAGCCTGTCGATCGTCTCCTGCGGATAGGCCGGCGCATCGGCGGTGATGCCCAGCGTCACATGCTGATGCGCGGGCAGGATGCGATCCGCGCCGCCCGCCAATATTTCGGCATAATGATCGATCCGGCGCGCGACGACGAGCGGCGGCTTAATCGCGAAGAACAGGCGATAGATGGGCGGGGCGCGGCGTCCCATTGGGGCGATCCTCAAAAAGCAGGCATTTTGTTCTTTATATGTTCCATTCCCTTTGGTGTCGATGGCCGATGGAACCCGAATCGCCCTATTCTGCGTTAAGCCCTGACGCAGGAAAGGAGTGAGGCATATGGTGCAGCACACGATCGCCAGCCTGTCCGAGAAGATGCAGCATATCGATTTCGCGATGCTGTCGACCCATACCGAGGACGGCCATATCGGCGCCCGGCCGATGAGCAATAATCAGGATGTCGCCCATGGCGGCGACAGCTATTATTTCACCACCGAAGATACGCTGATGGTGAAGGATATCGAGCGCGACCCGCGGGTCAGCCTGTCCTTCCATGGCAAGAGCGGCCTGTTCGGCCAGCGGCCCTTGTTCATCGCGCTGGAGGGACGGGCCGACCTGATCCGCGACCGCGCGCAGTTTAAGGCGCACTGGAACCCCGATCTGGAACATTGGTTCGCGCAGGGCGCCGACACGCCCGGGCTGGTGATGATCCATGTCCATGCCGAGCGCGCTCATTATTGGGATGGACAGGATGAGGGCGAGCTGGAAATCGATATTTTGCATTGAATGAGCGCGGTCGGACGATCGCGCGCTGGGTGCTGGCCGCCGCCTATATGGTGGCGGGCGTCGCGCATCTGGCGCGGCCTGGCGGGTTCGTCGCAATTACCCCCGGCTGGGTGCCGGAGCCGCAGTTGGTGGTCGCCCTGACCGGCGTCGCCGAACTGGCGGGCGCGGCCGGGCTTATGATCCCGCGCCTGCGCCGGGCGGCGGGATGCGGTCTAGCGCTCTATGCGCTGTGCGTCTGGCCAGCCAACATCAACCATGCATTGAACGATATCCCGCTGAACGGCGTGCATCTAAGCTGGTGCTATCATGGTCCCCGGCTGGCGTTGCAGCCGGTCCTGATCTGGTGGGCGCTATGGGCGAGCTGCGTCACCCATTGGCCGTTCAAGCGGTCCTAACTGCCCTAATTGGTTGTGTTTCGGGTCTGGGGGCTTAGGGTGCGGGCTTTCCCCGAACAGCCTTTGGAGCGCGCGTGACCCGGCATATTCCATGGATCATAATCGCCCTGCTGGGCGCGGCGTCGCTGGGCGTCGTGGCGGTTTCGCGCGGTGAAACGGTCAATGCCCTGTGGATCGTGGTCGCGGCGGTCAGTTGTTTCCTCGTCGCCTATCGCTATTATGCGCTCTACATTGCGCGCCATGTGATGCGGATCGATCCCGCGCGGCCGACCCCGGCGATCCGCCGCGCCGATGGGCTGGACTATGTCGCGACCGACCGCACCGTGCTGTTCGGTCATCATTTCGCCGCGATCGCGGGCGCGGGGCCGCTGGTGGGTCCGGTGCTGGCGGCACAGATGGGCTATCTGCCCGGAACTTTGTGGATCATCTTTGGCGTGGTGCTGGCGGGCGCAGTGCAGGATTTCATGGTCCTGTTCATTTCCATGCGGCGCGACGGCAAGTCGCTGGGCGAACTGATCCGCATGGAGATGGGGCAGGTTGCGGGCACGATCGCGCTGTTCGGCGCCTTCATGATCATGGTCATCATATTGGCGGTGCTGGCGCTGATCGTGGTGAAGGCGCTGGCGGAAAGCCCGTGGGGGATGTTCACCGTCGCCGCCACCGTGCCGCTGGCCATGGCGATGGGCGTTTATACCCGCTGGATACGGCCGGGGCGGATCGGTGAAGTTTCCGTTCTGGGGCTGGTTGGCCTGATCGCGGCGATCGTCTATGGGCAGGCGGTATCATTGTCGCCCGTCTGGGGTCCGGCCTTCACCTTCACGCCGGTTCAACTGTGCTGGATCTTGATCGGCTATGGCGCGATCGCTTCGGTGCTGCCGGTGTGGCTGCTGCTCGCGCCGCGCGACTATCTGTCGACCTTCCTGAAGATCGGGGCGATCGCGGCGCTGGCGATCGGTATCGTCATCATGGCGCCCCCGCTGAAAATGCCGGCGCTGACGCAATTTGTCGGCGGCAATGGCCCGGTCTGGTCAGGCGGCCTCTTCCCCTTCCTGTTCATCACCATTGCCTGTGGCGCAGTGTCCGGTTTCCATGCGCTGATTGCCAGCGGCACCACGCCCAAACTGATCGCCAGCGAAGCCCATGCGCCGATGATCGGCTATGGCGCGATGCTGATGGAGGCGTTCGTGGCGATCATGGCGCTGGTCGGCGCGTCGATCCTGGACCCGGGCATCTATTTCACGATGAACAGCCCCGCCGCGCTGATCGGCACCGACCCGGCCAGCGCATCGGCCGCGATCACCGCCATGGGCTTTCCCATCTCGCCCGACCTGATCGCCCAGACAGCAAAGGATGTGGGCGAACATAGCATCATCAGCCGGGCGGGCGGCGCACCGACGCTGGCGGTGGCGATGGCCGAAATCTTCAGCCATGTGGTCGGCGGACCGGCGATGAAAGCCTTCTGGTATCATTTCGCCATCCTGTTCGAGGCTTTGTTCATCCTGACCGCTGTCGACGCGGGCACGCGCGCCGGGCGCTTCATGTTGCAGGATCTGATCGCGCTGGTCGTGCCTGCCTTCAAGGAGACGAAGAGCCATGCGCCCGGCATCATCGCGACGGGGCTGACCGTCGCGGCCTGGGGCTTCTTCCTCTATCAGGGCGTCACCGATCCTTTGGGCGGGGTGAATACGCTGTGGCCGGTGTTCGGCATTTCCAACCAGATGCTCGCCGCGATCGCGCTGATGCTGGGCACGGCCGTCCTGTTCCGCATGAAGCAGGACCGGTTTGCCTGGGTGACGATGCTGCCGGCGGCATGGCTGCTGATCTGCACCCTGTCGGCCGGATGGCTGAAGCTGTTTTCGGCTGATCCAAAGGTTGGTTTCCTGGCCCATGCCGCCAAGTTCGGCGCGGCGGCGGAGACGGGTGAGGTGCTGGCTCCGGCCAAGTCGATGACGGAAATGCAGCGCATCATCTTCAACGACCGGGTCGATGCGGCGCTGGTCGCGCTGTTCCTGGCGGTAGTGCTGTCGATCCTGGTCTTCACGGTGAAGACCTGCCTGACCGCGCGCCGGATCACCGCCCCCACCGCGCGCGAAATCCCCGCGCAACTGGTGCCGGCGGAATGAAGGCGATGCTGGCGACATTGCGCCGCACCGCACGGCTGATGGTCGGAATGCCGGACTATGACGCCTATCTGCGGCACATGGCGCAGCATCATCCCGACCAGCCGGCGATGGACCGGACGCAATTTTTTCGCAACCGGCAGGAAGCGCGCTATGGCGGCAAAAATGGTGGACGCTGTTGCTGAAAGATAATTCAAAACAATTAGTTGTTAAGCATAGCCAGCAAATTCGGCCGGATATTTCGTAATATTACAATCGTAAAATCTCAATTTGCGACAGGAAATTTCACGAATACGCCATTTAGGGTATTGATCCTTCCTGTCGCTTTGCTACGGCGCGCCGGTCCTTTGTGCCCGACAGCGTAAGGGATCTGCCCCTCGCCCGTCCCTTGCGGCGGGGGGCAGCCTTTTCGCTTCAGCGTTCTGCGTTGAAACCCGCGACCATGCCCGCAGTAATCGACAGAGCGATTTCCGCCGGGCCGACCGCCCCGATATCCAGCCCCGCCGGCCCGTCGATCCGGGCAAGATCGTCCGCCGTAAAACCCATCGCGCCCAGCCGCTCCAGCCGCGCCGCATGGCTTCTGCGTGATCCAAGTGCGGCGATATAACCAGTCGGCGCGCGCAGCGCCGCCATCAACGCGGGATCGTCAATCTTGATATCATGGCTGAGCGTCACGACCGCCGTCGCTTCGCCGGGATGGCGGGCCGCCACCGCTTCGTCGGGCCAGCGATCGTCCAGTTCGATGCCAGGGAAGCGCTCTTCAGTCAGGAAGCGGCCACGCGGATCGATGACCACCGGCGTCACGCCGATCGCCCGCGCCAACGGCGCCAGCGACTGGGCGATCTGCACCGCGCCCACGATCAGCAGCCGACGCGGCGGATCATAGCGGTTGAGGAAGGTCCCGTCCGCCTCCCCTTCCCGCGTCATTCCGCTGGTCAGATCGGTGGACAGGGTCAGCGCCCGGCCCCGATCGCCTTCCATGAGGATGCGATCGAACAGGTTCGGTGCAAAGCCGCCCTCACCCACTGGCTGAACCAATACGGCAATCTCGCCGCCACAAGGCAAGCCCACTTCCCAGGCGTCGCCATCCGCCACGCCATAGGTCTGGACATGCGCCGCCCGGCCCGCAATCACTTCGGCCGCCCGTTGCAACACGTCGGTTTCAACGCAGCCGCCCGAAATACTGCCCTCCAGTCGGCCATCGGCATGCACCAGCATATGGCTGCCGCGCGGTCGGGGGGCGGACCCCCAGGTAGAGATGACGGTCGCCAGCGCCATCGGCGCGCCGCGCCATTCAATCGCCTTGCGGATCACCCCGCCATTATCGTTCAATCGAGAATTCCTTTCGATCCGCCATCATACTCCGCCGCACGCAAGGCTGGCTTCGGGGAAATGGCCACTTGACCAGAATGGGGGCGGCGCAGGTTCAGATCAAGCGACGGCCGGTCCACACGACCCGCCCAACAATGTCGACCAGCGCCGGATCGATATCGGTCCAGTCAGGATAATGCGGATTGTCGCTGACCACGCTGAACTGGCCGCGGAGCGGCCCCATGGCGACCCGCTTGACCATCAGTACGCCATCAAGCCGCAGCACATAGACGCCGTCGCGCAACCGATCCGCCGCATCATCATGATCGACCATGATGTCGTCGCTGTCGCGCAGCGTGGGCGCCATCGATTCGCCGTCCACACTGATGATCGAAACGCGCTGTGGCCGCACGCCCAGATGGCGCAGCCAGCGCGCATCGAACGCCATCACGCCCGACGCCCGTTCATCCTCATCCAGCGTGCCACCGCCAGCCGATGCGCCCAGCGCAAGTCGCGGTACGGCGATCACCGCCGGCATATTGGCCATACGTCCGGGCGCGAGCCGATCTGATCCGATTCGCGCCGGCGCGGTCCGATCAGGCAAGGCGCGGTCCGGAACCCCGCCCAGCACCTGTTCGCCCACGCCGAAATAGCGCGCCAATATGCGGCGATCCGCCTCGTCCAGCTTGCGCGGCGTGCCGCGTTTGATGAACTGCTGAATATAGGCGGGGTTGCGCCCGATCAGCCGGGAAAGATCGGCATAATTGTCCCCCCGTTCGGCAACCAGCCGCTCCAGCGCGATACGGGCGTCCTGCATGTCATCCATGACCTGTTTTTACCGATAGGAATTTTCCTAGACAAGTAGGAAATTCAGTTTGAGATAGGAATATGCCTATCGACTCGCCGCCTGCGAGTCGCGCGACAAAGGGAGATGAAAGCGAATGCTGTTGCGCACCATCGAACAATTTCTGCATGAATTCGGCATAGCGCCCACACGCTTCGGGCGTGACTGCGCGCGTGATCCACGGCTGGTCTTCGACCTGCGGCGCGGGCGCGAGCCGGGCGATCGTATCAAAAGACGCGCAGAACATTTCATGAACACTTATCGCAGGAGCGCCCGCCCATGACAAGAGTTGATCCTATTTTGCGCATCGCGCAGCGGCCGTATGCGGCCCGGCGGCTCTCCCCTGAAGACAGGGCGGTGTTCACCCTGCTCATTCAGTTGCGACGGCGAGCGGGCGAGCCATCCTCCATAGAAATTTTCGACAGCACGCCATGGCAAAGCGCGCTGTTTCAGGGCCAGCGCGCCATTTTCAATCTGGAGTTTGCAGGAGAAAATTATGCCGAAAGAGCGGAGGCTTTCGCCGGGGCGATGGGATCTATCGACTGGCCGCTTCCCGGCTATTTCGTCGCCGACATCACGCTGGACAGCATGCATGCCGGAATTGTGGGCACCGAATTGAGGCTGTCGGCGCTGATCATCAAGGATTGGTAGAAAAGCCTATGGCCGGCCGCATCAGCGCCGCCCGGCCAGCGAGCGCAGCGCGCCCAGTGCGGCGCGTAGCGCTTCGTCCGTGTCGCGTTCCACCGCGCCGCGCACCGGCACGGCGGGCGCGACCGGCATGTCGGCAATGACGCTGCCCGGCTCCATCACCGGACAGACGGGACGCGAGCGCAGCGCAAGGCCGCGCTCCAGCCTTTCGGTCAGTTCGCTGACGGACAGGCCATGCGTGGGCGCACGTAGCGGCAGCGGCGTCAGCTTGGGTTCGGCGACCGGCGCAATCGGCTCGATCGCATCGACCAGCAACGGAGCGACGTCTTCCTCGATCGATTCGGGGACGACCGATTCGGGTTCGACATAGGGGGGAACCGGACGCAGAAAAGCGGGCTGCGCCAACGGCGCTTCCACCTGAGGCGACGGCGCGGCGGGCGCGGCGAAACGCATGGCGGGTTCGGACGCTTCGGGTTCCGGCTCGCGATTGACAACCAGCGGCCTGCGGCCCGATTCGGACCGGGCGAAAATGTCGAGGCCATCGAAATCCCGGCTGGCGAAAATGGGCGGGCGCGGCGGCGCGTCGGGATGGGCGTCTGCGCGGCGCAGCGACGGCGCATCGGTCACGACATCGGGCGCAGCGCGTCCGCGCGCCAGGGCGGTCAGCTTGGAGAAGGCGAAACCCATGTTTTTTGCTCCCTGGACGCGATGGGCGCGCCCCTTCCCTTCGTCTTCGTCCGTCGCGCCGGCCGGCGCGCGACGGGTCATTCCAATCAATCCTGCCGCCATCAGGCCGGCAAAAGCCGCAACCACCAGCCGCGCCGTCCAGCCAAGCGGCGGTGCGGCGGCCGGTATCGCCTCACTCAGACCACTGGACGCCACAACCGTCTCGATCAGGCCGACCGGCGTTCCCAGGGTCAGCAGCGCGACGGCAATGCCCCCTGTCGCCACCATGGCCTTGCCCTTGAGAACGCCTGTCGACACCGCTCTTTCCACGTTTCATTCAGGCGACTGCCCGCACCTTGTCAGGACGGGCTAGCAGCCTTTGGTAAACAGGTTCGTAACGCAAAATATTTGACGACCAGTTACGATCGCGCTCGACAAAGGCGCGCGCCACGGCGCGGCGATCGTCCCACATGCCGCGATCGGCGAACAGGCCGGCGAGCGATGCGGCGATCGCGGCGGGATCATCAGGGGCGAACAACGTGCCGGTGACGCCATCCTCTATAAGCTCACGATGTCCGCCCACGCTGGACGCGGCGACCAGACGCCCCTGCGCCATCGCCTCCAGCGGCTTGAGCGGCGTGACAAGGTCGGTCAGCCGCATCGCCTTGCGCGGATAGGCCAGCACATCGACCTGCGCATAATAGTTTTCGACCTGATCATGCGGCACGCGGCCGACAAAGACGATATGGTCGGTAAAGGGTGAAGCCAGCGCCTGATCGCGCAGCGCCTGCTCCATCGGCCCGCCGCCGACCAGCAGCAGCTTCGCCTGCGGCCGGGCGCGCACGAGTCGCGGCATGGCGGCGATCAGATCGTCCAGCCCTTCATAATCATAGAAGCTGCCGATGAAGCCGACAACGTCCGCGCCCTCCAGCCCCAGCTTTGCGGTCAGCGCCGGATCGCGCGGCACCGGCGCACCAAACTGATCCATGTCGACGCCATTGGGCGACACGATGATCTTGGCCGGATCGATGCCGCGCGCGATCAAATCGCCGCGCAGCCCTTCGCAAATCACCGCCACGGCGTCCGCCGCGCGCACGGCATGGGTTTCCAGCTGGCGCGTCAGCCAATAGCGCGGGCTGCCCTCCGTCCCGGTGCCGTTGCCGACCGCCGCATCCTCCCAAAAGGCGCGAATTTCGTAGATCATGGGGATGCCGTGGCGTTTGGCGACGCGCTGCGCCGCCATGGCGTTGAGCACCGGGGAATGGGCATGGATCACATCGGGCCGCCATTGCCGCACCAGCGCGTCGATGGCGTCGGCATGGGCGGCAATGTCGCGCCATTCGCGCAGCACCGCATTGCCGACCGCCGGATCGCCCGGAGTGCGATGAAAGGTCAGGCCGTCGACCGTCTCCGCCTGCGGGCCGGCCGCGCTGTGGCGGCGGCCGGTGATGCCGCGCACATCCCATCCCCTGCCCATCTGCGCGCGCAAAATAGCCCGCGTGCGAAAGGTGTAGCCGCTGTGCATCGGCAGACTGTGGTCCAGCACGTGAAGAATGCGAGTCATAGCCAGCCCTGTCTGCCGGAAAAGGTTTAACGGCCCGTCAACTCTGTCACGCTAGGACAAGGGCCGTGCACACCGGACTCCGCCTCATCCCATGATCGACACACTGTCCTTGCTGGTCAGCCATGGCGCGATCCTGCTTGCCGCGTGGCGTTTGCTGTCGCGCCCCGATCTGGACCGCGATCCCGAGTCGCCGCCCCGGAATGAAGCGGAGCAGCGCGGCGATGCGTGACCTGTTTTTCCTCGCCTTTCTGGGCATCTTCTTCCTCATGGGCTTTCGCCGGCCGTTCCTGCTGGTTGCGGTCTATGCCTATATCGACATCGTTTCGCCCCAACGCCTGTCCTATTTCCTGCTGAACGCGATTCCCATCTCCTTCATCGCCTTCGCCGCGATGGTGGGGGCCTGGCTGCTGGTGGACGACAAGAAGGATTGCCGATTTTCCGCGCGGCAGGGGCTGATGCTGCTGCTGGTCGCCTGGTGCGGATATACGACGTTGACCGCCGATTTCCCGGCCGAAGCGCTGACCAAGTGGAACTGGGTGTGGAAGGCGATCATCGCTGGCGTCTTCCTGCCGCTGGTGCTGCGCACGCGGTTGCGGATCGAGGCGCTGATCGTCTTCATGATCCTGTGCGCCAGCACCATTATCATCAATGGCGGCATGAAGACCGCCCTGTCGGGCGGCGGCTATGGCGTGCTGAACCTGATGGTCGAAAATAACAGCGGCCTGTATGAAGGCAGCATCATCAGTTGTGTCGCGATCGCGCTCATTCCGCTGATCCTGTGGGTATCGGTGCATGGCACCATCTTTCCGCGCGACTGGAAGCTCAAAGCCTTCTGCTATGCGCTGTGCCTGGCTTGCATGTTGATGCCGCTGGGGACGGAGGCGCGCACGGGCCTTGTCTGCCTGGTCATCCTGGCGGGCATGATGCTGATGCGGTCGAAGAAGAAATTCGTCTATGGCCCGTTGATGGCGCTGGCTGCGCTGGCCGCCATTCCTTTCCTGCCGGCCAGCTTCACCCAGCGCATGGGGACGATCGAAAATCATCAGGGCGACGAAAGCGCCTCCACCCGGGTCGCGGTGTGGATGTGGACGCTCGACTATGTGAAGCAACATCCGGGCGGGGGGGGCTTCGACAATTATCTCCAGAACAGTTTCACCTATTTCGCCCAGAGCACCATTTCGGACGACAGCGGCACCCGGGTCGAGCGCCGGCTCGTCACCGATCAGGGCCGCGCCTATCACAGCGCCTATTTCGAACTGCTGGGCGAACAGGGCTATTTCGGCTTCGCCATCTGGGCGCTCATCCACTTCATCTGCTTCATCCGCACCGAAATGATCCGCCGCGCCTATCGCAAGCGCGACGGCCCCGATGAAGCCTGGATCGCGCCGCTCGCCATCGCGCTGCAACAAGGACATATAATCTACATGATCGGGTCGCTGTTCGTGGGTATCGCCTATCAACCCTTCATCTTCATGATGCTGGCCCTGCAAATCGGGCTGGACACCTATCTGACCCGCCGGCGCAAGGCGGCCGCAAAACAGAGTCTGGCGGCGTCGCTGGCGCAGCATCGCGGCCTGCCGGCATGAGCGGCGAATTGCGCATGCTGGGGCTGGCCCATGGCCTGCTGCTGGGCCTGTTGCTGGCCAGCCCGCTGATCGGGCCGGACATGCTGCCATGGGCGGTGCAGGCGCTGTTCCTGCTGGGCGGGTTCCAGCTGCGTCTGGCAGATCGGCGCTGGGATCTGCGCGGCGGGCCGATCGCATGGATCAGCCATATCCGCATGGCGCCCCGCCGGCTGCTGCCATGGGCGGCGGCGGCCGTGGTGGCGCTGATCGCCGGCCGGATCGACCTGGCGCAGGCGATCGTCGGCGCGACACTGCTGTGCGAATTGCTGGTCTATCCGATCAGCGCCCATCTGATCGCGCGGCTGGCGCGGCCGATGGTGGCGGGGCTGATCCTGCTGCTGATCGGGGTGCAGGGCGCGACGGGCAGCCCGATGCTCGGCTATGTCGTCGCGTTCCTGACCGGCCTGTCCACCTGCCTGTTCTGGCTGCGCGGTCCCGATGGCGATGGCCCGACGATGATCTGGGCGCTGGGCGCCACCACGGCCGCGATCGTCGCGCCGATCGTCGCGCCCATCACCTTGCCCTGCGCCTTTGCGGTCGGCACGGTCAGCGCCACGCTGGCGCTGGCGCATCTGTCGGTGCTGCGTCGTCGCCCGGTGCCATGGCGATCCGATCTCCGCCAGACCGTGCGGCGCGGCCTGTGGCTGGCCCCGGCCCGCCCGTTCTGACGGGAACGAAGCGATCATCCAAGGGTTTTGCGCCATGAGAAGGAGTTTATGGCGCACCCCCCGATCGTCCATGCGGACGACTGCAATCCCGGCATCACACGGCGGGCGCTGAAACGCGGCTGGGCCTATCATGACGCGGATGGCCGGCGCATCACGGACGCGGAAGAGGTCGCGCGGCTGAACGCCATCGCCTTGCCGCCCGCCTATCGCGACTGCTGGTTCTGCCCCTCGCCCTTTGGCCATATTCAGGCGACCGGCTATGACGATCGGGGCCGCAAACAATATCGCTATCACCCCGACTACCGCGCCGCGCGAGAGGCGGAGAAATATGCCGGCTGCCCCGATTTTGGCCGCGCCTTGCCGAAATTGCGCGAGCGGCTGGAAGCGGACCTGTCCAAACGCGGCCTGCGCAAGGAGCGCACCATCGCCGCCGTCGTGCGCCTGCTGGACCTGGCCAAGCTGCGCGTGGGCAATGAACATTATGCGACCACCAACAAGAGTTTCGGCGCGACCACGCTGCGCCGCCGTCACCTCGATATAAAGGGCAAGTCGCTGACGCTGCGCTACCGCGCCAAATCGGGCAAGCAGCAGCAACTGACCGTCACCGATACGCGCCTGCTGCGCTTCGTGCGGCAGGTGCAGGATCTGCCGGGCCAGCATCTGTTCCAATATCTGGACGAGGATGGCGCGGCGCGGCCGATCACCTCCGGCGACGTCAACGCCTATATTGCGCAGGCCATGGGCGCGCCCTTCACCGCCAAGCATTTTCGCACCTGGGGCGCATCAACCATCGCGTTCGAAACGCTGGCCAGCGGTCCCGTTTCGCTGAAGGACATGATTGCCCCGGTGGCGCAAGCATTGGGCAATACCCCGGCTATCAGTCGCAAAAGCTATATCCACCCTGCGCTGATCGCGCTGTGCAAGGACGGGCAGGATGATTGGCGCGCAGGGCTTCGCCTGCCGCGCCGGACGCGCTATCTGTCACGCGAGGAACGCGGGTTGATCGCTTTCCTCGACTCCCTTTCCGATTGCGCCCCGCTTGCAGCGGCGGCCTGATCCCCCTTTCATTTCCTCCAGAACAGGACAGGCATGGCCGACAAGAAAGACCCCACGCTTCCCGATATCAGTGTGACGCCGCCCAACCTTACCGAAATGTGGCACAGCACGATCCACTGGTTCCAGTTGCACTATATCCAGATATTGATCGCCATCGGCGCGGCGACGATCATCTATCTGGCGCTGGCGGCGATCCGCGAATTGGGTAAGCGCCACCGGGGGCATGTCGGCGACGCGCTGGGCTATACCAATGTACTGGGCCGCGCGGCGGCGCGCACCACCCATTATTTCATGCTGCTGGTGTCCGCCCGGCTGGTGGTGGGCTATGCCGATGCGCCGGCGTCGCTGGCGAAGACCATCGGATTTCTGTTCACCGTCGCCGCCGTATTGCAGGCGGCGATCTGGGCGCGGGAGATCATCCTGGGCCTGATCGAGCGCAAGACTCTGGCGGAAGATGGCGGGGGCGAGACGCTGGCCAACGCCATGGGCCTGATCCGCGTGCTGGTCAGCTTTGCATTGTTTGCGATCGCCGCCGTGGTGGTGCTGGACAATCTGGGCGTCAATGTGACGGGTCTGGTCGCAGGTCTGGGCATTGGCGGCATCGCCATCGGTCTGGCGGCGCAGGGCATTTTTTCCGATCTGTTCGCCGCCCTTTCCATCATCTTCGACAAGCCGTTCCGCCGGGGCGAGGTCATCACCTATGACCAGACCACTGCGCGGGTGGAGAAGATCGGCCTCAAATCCACGCGACTGCGCGCGATGAGCGGCGAAAAGAAGGTGATGTCCAACGCCAATCTGTTGCAGAAGGAAATCACCAGTCTGCAAACGCTGACCCAGCGCCGGGTCACTTACGCCATTGGCATCATCTATCAGACGCACGAGGACAAGGCGGAGGCGATCCCCGCCATGTTGCAGGCGATCGTCGAGGCGGAAGGGCTGATCTTCGTCAATGCCGGCATCATCGCCTTTGGCGCGAGCAGCCTGGATTATCAGCTGAATTTCGATGTGCCCGATCCCGACCATCATGACTATTTCCAGATGCGCCACCGCATTGGCCTGGCCATCTGGAAAAAGTTCAATGCGGAGGGGATCGAGTTCGCCTATCCCACCCAGACCAGCTTTACCGCCGCCCCGGATGGCAAGGCGATCATGCCCTATGCCGAAGTGCAGCCTGTGCGGCGGGTGGACGGCTAGAACAGAAGGAGCGGCGGGGCGATACATCATTGCCCCGCCGCCCTGTCCGTCGGTCTTTATTCGACCCGCGCCGCATATAGGCCATGATGTGACAGCATGAACAATGTCTTGCCGTCCGCCCCGCCGAACAACAGTTGCAGCGGCCGTTCGGGCGTGTCGATCCGGCCGATTTCCTTGCCGTCGGGCGCGTAGACGAAGACCTGACCATTGGCGACATAGACGCGGCCCTGCGCATCACGCACCACGCCCTCCCCGCCACGATCGGCGAAGATTTTGAGGTCGGTCAGCGTGCCGCCCGCCCCTGCCACGCCGCTATAGGTGCGGTTTTCCGATGCGTTGGTGACAAAGATGCGCTCGCCCGGCTTGCCCTGCACGAAACCGTAGCTGTCGAGCGAATGGGAGAAACGCAGGCCGCGATGGTCGGTCGGTCCCTGCGCGAAGACGCGCCAGGCCGGGAGCGCGATGCTGCCATCGGGCGAGACATAGGATTGGGCATTGGGCTGCGCCGTGTCGCGGGCGAACATGTCGGCCAGAGTGGTGAACTGGTAGCTTTTGGGATCGATCTGATCCTTGAATTCGCCATTCACCCACCAGTTGACCGGGAAGACCGTCGCCGCGCCATTCTGTGCCGTCGGGGTGGCGGGAATGACGCTGATTTGGCTTTCGGGCGCGTCGGGCGTGACGCTGTAGACCGTGCCATTGCGGCCATAAGAAGAGAGGACGAGCAGGTTCCCCGACTTGTCGATGGTGAGGTTCACCGGATCGAGCGCGGCGTCGCGCACCATTTCCAGACGACCCGCGTCGGACCAGCGCCAGATGCGCGAGAAGAAACGGTCGATGAAATAGAGCCGGCCCTGCGCATCAACCGCGCCGCCGCCAATGCCGTAAAAGCCATCGGCCAGCTTCTCTATCTTCGCGCCACTGAAGGTCGTGGGGGCGACGGGTTCGGGCTTGGCCGGCACGTCCAGCACGGCAAATTCGCGTTCGCGCACCTCGAGGCCGTGAGACACATCCGTAATCGCATTTTCGAACGGATATTTGGTGAGCCGCAGGAAGGTGGCGCAGCCATTTTCGTCACAGGTGCCGACGCCGCTTTCCGCATTCACATGGACGTTGCGGAAACGGATATCGTGCGAGTTGTAGAGTGATACGGCCGTCGGCGCGGGCTTGCGCGTTCGGGTGACGCGATAGCCGTGGAAATTGGCGACCAGGATGTTGCGGGAATCGCGGATTTCCAGCGCGACGGCATCGCCGCTCTCGCCCGCCTCCCCTTCGGTCTGGGGCGCGAGCAATTCCCAGTTGGCGACGCGGTTGAGGCCGATTTCGGTGCGGACATGATGTTCGACCGACGCCTGTATCAGGCGGCCGGGCGTTTGCGTGTCGGAGATCAGGATGCCGGGATGGCCAAAGCTGCTGGGGCTCCAGATATTGGCGAAGGTGCCGCCGCCGCCCTGCGTCACCCACAGGCTCGCATATTGGCCGGCCCAGCGGCGCGATGCGTCGGGATCGGCGGTGGCGTTGTTGTTATAGGGATTGCGCCGGCTGCCGTCGAAAGCGTCGGTGCCGTGGCCTCCCTGAAATTTGACGTCGTTGACCATGGAGTTGGCGCCGGCCTTCCACAACAGGCCGGTCGCGCGCGGATTGGCGCCGTTGGTGTCGAGCGCGATGCCCGCGACGATCGCGTCGCCGCCCTGTGCGCTTTCGACCAGCGCCTTGGGCGCGCCCACGCCCTGATACGCCGACGTGCCATCGGGCAGGACGATCTGTGTCAGGCTGGGGTGCAGGCCGATCATCACCGTATCGGCACGCAGGCGCAACGTGTCGCTGACCTTGTAGAAGCCGGCGGGGAGGTAGACGACGCGGTGGCTGTTGATCGCCTGTTGCAGCGCGGCGGTATCGTCCGTGCTGTTATCGCCCTTCGCGCCCAGCGTGCGGACATTCACCCAGTCGGACACAGGTGGCAGCGGACGGATGGCGGGCGCGCCCGGTGCGGGCAGGCTGGCGATGCTCTGCGCCTGCATATCCGTCTTATATTCGCCGATGCGGCCTAGGCCCGGCAGGGTCAGGCCGTGGGTGAAGGACGTGACCTTGTAGCTTGCCCCCTTCCCCGACACCGTTCGGCCGCTCTCGCGGAAGCGGGCGAAGGTGGGCGTGTTGGCGGCCAGCACATTCTGGAAGCCGACCTGCGTATAGACATTTTTCTCATTGGAGATGATGACGCCGGCCTTCGACACATTTTCGAAGCGGACGTCCTGACCCCAGAGCCAGTCGCCATAGCCCCGGTCGATCTCGATCCCGACCGGCACATTGCGGAAGGCGACGTTGAGCAGGGTCAGGCCCGCTTCATGTTCGCGGATGGCGGCGTCGCGCTGCCCTTCGAAGGTCGCGTCGACCAAGGCGAAGGGCCAGGCGGGCGAGGTTTTTTCCGCCAATATGCCATAGCGGCCGCCCTTGAAGTGCAGATCCTCCGCTTCGTTGGCGACATGATAAAGGCCGGCAAGGCCCGATCCGATGTCGAAATCGACATGGCTGACAAAGCTGTGCTGGGCGGAGTGGAAGCGGATCGCGGTCGCGGCCGGATTGCCCTCGCCAATCCGGAAATCGATATTGCCGAGCGCGGAATAGAAGGTGCCGGGATTGGCGTCGGCCACAGTCTTGTCGAAGGGAACGCTGCCGGCCGGGGGGAAGGCGGCGGGCGTGCCATCCTTGTCGGTCTGACGCTTGCCGCCGGCGAAGATCAGCATATGGGCGACACCGCGCTGAAAGCCGGGAGTGTTGGCCCCCAGTTCGATCACTGGGCGGTTTTCGCCGATGCCGAAGATGCGCACGCCCGGCCACAGGAACAGGGTGCGGCTGATGCGATATGTGCCGGCGGGGAGAAAGACGATGCCGCCACCGCCCTTTGCCGCCGCTTGATCGATCGCCTGCTGGATCGCCGCGCTGTCATCGGCGCGGCCATCGCCCACGCCCTTCACGCGCACGGCGCGGGCGTCGTCGGGCATGCTGGTGTAGACGGATGGCGATGCAAAGGCGGTTTGCGCCGCCGCCAGACATAGCAGCACCGACGCACAGGCTCCGCTCAATCCACCATTTAGGCGACGATACATCCATCAGGCTCCGTAAAAAAGAAGACGTCCCGGCCGTGCAGGACCGGGACGAGTTTGGGGGGAGGTAATCTTATTTTCTATCAGAAGTTGAAGCGGACGCCCGCGCGGTAGATGCGGCCCAGCGTGTCGTAGAGCGCGGGGTTCACATCGAGGCCGGTATTGGTCTGGGGCGAGGCGACGGGGTCCTTGTCGAACAGATTGTCGACCTTGCCATAGATGGAGATGCGGTCGTTGAACTTGAAGGTCGCGCCGATGTCCACATAGAAGGCGCCCTTCATCTTGTTATAATCGATCGTCGGGTGGTTGCCGGTGGAGGCCGGGCAGGACGATTGGCAGACGACATATTGGTTGCCGAAGGTGCCGTCGCTGAACCAGCGTTCCTGCACCGTCAGGCTGAGCTTGCCGCTGTCATAGGTCTGCACCGCCAGCCATTTCCAGTCCGGCGTATTGCCATTATTGGCCCCGGCCTGATCGATCGGATCGACCCCGGCAATGCCGGCGCTGACGACGAACTTGCGGATATGGGTGCCCAGCGCGCGGACGGTGAAGCTGCCCGGCAGGCCCAGCGGCTGCTGCCACTGATAGCTCGCCTCGATATCGAAGCCGCTGGTGCGCCAGGACGCCAGATTGAACGGCTGGACATTGACATAGTTCAGGCCCGGATCGGCATTGTCGAGGCTGAAGCCGCCGCAGAATGCCTGATTGCCGTCATAGCAGAATTGGACGATCTGCTGCGCCGACAGGCTGGACACCACGCCCTTCAGCTTGATGTCATAATAGTCGAACGACAGGCTGAGGCCCGGCAGCCAGGAGGGGCGCGCCAGCACGATGCCGACTTCGGTGTTGCGGGCGATTTCCGGCTTCAGACTGGCGTTGCCGATCGTGTTCTGGAAAATCTGCACCGCCCGGCCCTGGAAAGGATCGTTGAAGCTGGGGACAGAGGTGACGGTCGGCGCGGCGAACAGTTCCGACAGGTTGGGCGCGCGGACGTCGCGCGAGGTGACGGCGCGCAGACGGATGCCGTCAAGCGGGGTGTCCCAGGTGCCGCCGACCTTCCACGCCCAGACTGTGCCCGACGTGCTGTAATGGGTGCCACGTCCCGCCGCATTCAGATTGGCGCGGCCCATCGACTGGCTGTCGAACAGCGGCATGTCGATTTCCACGAAGCCTTCATAGACTTCATATTTGCCACGGCCATTCTTGTAATTGCCGGCCGCCCAGTTGCTGCCCAGCGAGCTGTTGAGCAGCGGATCGGCCGGATAATCGGCGCTGTTGGGGCTGAGCGCGGAGACGCCTGCGCCATAAGGGTCGGCATTCACGCGGTAAAATTCACGGCGATATTCCGCGCCGAAGGCGAGCGAGAGCGGCCCGGCCCACAATTCCAGCGGATTGCCCGAGAAGTTGAGGCTGGCGACGTCCTGCGTCAGCTTCGTATGCTGGAACGGGCCATTTTCATGCGGCGCGACATAGGCGAGCGCGGCGGCGGAAGGGGTGAAATCGCCAAAGACGTTGATCGGCACGCAGCCATTGGCGCGGGCGACCGGATCGGCGCAGACGATCGCGCCATTGAGGGTGATCGCATTGGACGCCGCCGCATAGCGGCTTTGCAGCACGATATCCTTCACCCGAATGTCCGAAATGGTGATGCCATGTTCATAATAGGCGTCATAATTCCAGTCGGTGCCGGCAGCGGCAAACTTGCCCTTGGCCCCGGCGACGAAGCGATATTGCTTGCGATCGGTATAGACCTGCGGATCGGGGAAGGCGCCGTTGGAGGAACCGAAGCTGAAGGAGGTGATGCCGGCGGCCGCGCACTGATCGCGCACCGACTGGGGCAGATAGGCGTTGGCGCAATCCACCGTCAGGCTGGAGCGGGTATAGCCGGGATTGGGCTGGTTGTTGGTCTTTACCTGCGCGACGTTGACGGTGACATAGGCTTCATTGTCTTCGGCAAAGTCATAGCCGATCCGGCCATAGCCGTTGATGCGTTCCAGCGAGGATTTGAGCGACGCGCCAGACCCCGGCGCACCCGACAGGTCGCCGCCTTCGCAGAAGCTGTTGCCGCGATAGCAATTGGCCACCGCGCCAGTGCCGGTCGGCGTGCCGCCCGATCCATAGTTGAACTGATAGGGATTGCCCTGTCGATCGAAGGCGATGCCCTGCAACGGGCCGTTATTGATCAGGCCATAGCGCGCATATTGATAGGGCTGGGCATAGTCGCGATAGTTGAACTGCGGCAGGCCATTGTTGGTCTGGCCCGTGTTCATCAGCGTGGTGGCGCGATACCAGTTGCGGCTGCCGGCCAGATCCGTGCCGAAATCGCCCGCGCCAACGCCGCCTTCATGATCATATTCGCCGCTGACCACCACATGCAGGCGATCGTCCATGAAGGATTTGCCATAGGCGGCCTGCACCAGCGCGGTTTCATCATCGCCATATTTGGTGATGCTGCCCAGGATATTGCCCTTGAACCCTTCGAAATGCGTGTCGGTGATGAAGTTGACGACGCCGCCGACCGCATCCGACCCATAGGAAGCCGATGCGCCGCCAGTGACGACATCGACGCGCTTCACCAGCAATTGCGGGAACATGGAAATGTCGGGAACGCCGGTGACGTTGGCGCCGACGACGCGCTGGCCATCCAGCAGCGTCAGGGTGCGGATCGGGCCAAGGCCGCGCAGCGAGAAGGAGCTGAGGCCCTGTTGCCCGCTCGATGTGGAGAAGGTGCCGGTCGCCGCGCCGGTCGATCCTTGCAGCGAGGGCAGCTGGGCGATGGTGTTGAAGATGTTGGGCTGGGCGTTGTTGACGATCTGCTCTTCACCGATGACTGTGGTGGGCGTGGGCGCGTTGAAACCGCTGGTGGTGATGCGCGATCCGGTGACGACGATGTCGGCGGCGCGGGGGGCATCGGCCTGCGCGGCATCTTCCTGTGGCGCGACGCTTTGAACGGGTTCCGGGGCAGTCTGGGCCTGCGCCGCGCCCGCCAGCGCCATGGTCGCCACGGCGGCCAGGCTGACGCTGGCCAGATGCCGGTGGAGTGCGATCGTCACTTTCATCTATCCATCCCCTTTTATCGCCGGCAGCCCTCCCGGCGCCGGTGTGCCCATGGCGGGCTATTGTCTGTGTATTATCCCGGGCCTTGCTTCCCTGCACTTACGACATAGGTCGTAGATGGTGCGGAACGCCCGCTTTTCAGGGCCTTGCAGCGTAAAGCGCGTGGTGCGTCAGGATGAACAGGGTGCGCTTGTCGGGACCGCCGAACAGGATCTGGAGCGGCCGGTCGGGCACATCGATGCGGCCCGTCTCCTTGCCGTCGGGACCATAGACGAAGATTTGCCCGTTCGCGACGAACACCCTGCCCTGCCCGTCCACCGCCACGCTTTCGCCGCCGCGATTGGCGAAGGGCTTGAGCGCCGTAAGCGTGCCGCCCGCGCCCACCGTGCCGCTATAGGTGATATTTTCCGATCCGTTGGTGACGAACAGCCGGTCGCCAATCTTGCCCGAAACAAAACCATTGGCGTTGAGACCATCCGACCAGCGCCAGCCGCTATGATCGACCGGACCCTGCTGCCAGACGCGGAAGGCGGGCAAGGACAGGCTGCCGTCAGGGGAGACATATTCGCGCGCCTTGGGCGTGCCGGCATCGCGGGCGAACATCTGGGCCAGCGTGGTGAATTCATAGGTCTTATGGTCGAGCTGATCCCTGAACTCGCCATTGTTCCACCAGTTGACCGGCAGCAGCGTCCTGGCCGTGCGGCCATTGCGCACCGGGGTCGACTGGATCAGCGTCATCGCGTCCTTCGGCCCGGCGGGGTCGAAGGCGTAGACGCCGCCCTTTGCGCCCAGTGAGGACAGGACCATGACATGGCCCGAAGCGTCGATGGCGAGATTGACCGGGTCAAGCGCATGATCGCGCACAATCTCCAGCCCCCTGGCCTCGCTCCAACGGTGGATGCGCTGGAAGCGGCGATCGATGAAATAGAGCGCACCTTGCGCATCGACGGCAGCGCCGGAGATGGACCAGAAGCCATCCTCCAGCTTCTCGACCGTCGTCGCGGAAGGCGCGACGGCCGGGATCGTGCTGCCGGCCGGGCCAATGTCCAGCGCGGCAAATTCACGTTCGCGCACCAGCAGCTTGCGGCTGACATCCTCGATCGCATTATCGAACGGATATTTGCTGGCCCGCAGGAAGGTGCCGCAGCCTTCATCGTCGCAGGTGGCGAAACCGCTTTCGCCATTCACATGGACGTTGCGGAAGCGGATATCGCCCGAATTGGTGATCTTTACCGCGCTCTTTTCAGGCGCATAGGTGCGGGTGACGCGATAGCCATGATAGTTGGCGAACAGCAGATTGCTGGAGTTGCGGATGTCGAGCGAGATGGCGTCAGGGCCATCATCCACCTCCTGTTCGGTCTGCGGGGCGAGGAATTCCCAGTTGCGGACATTGTCGAGCACGATCTCGTTGCGGGCATGATGTTCGACCGACATTTCATAGACATGGCCGGGCGTGTCGGTGTCGGTGACATAGAAGCCCGCCTGCGCGAAGCTGTTGGGACTCCATACGTCGGCGAAGGTGCCGCCGCCCCCGTCCGTGACCCAGATGCTGGGATATTGGGCGTCGAGACGGCCGTCGGTGACGGGATCGCCGGTATTGACGCGCAGCGTGCCGAGCATCTTGCCATCGGCGGTGGGCGTGCCGCCGCCGCCCATGATCTTCACGTCCTCGACCAGGCTCTGCTCGCCCGATCGCCACAGCAGGGCGGAGGCGCGCGGGTTCACCCGGCCGGTGAAGAGTCCAAGGCCCGAGAGGATATTGTCGCCGCCCTTGCGGCTTTCGAGGATCGGCAGAACCGCGCCCAGGCCGGCATGTTTGGGGTTGTTGTCCGGGATGAAGAGCTGGGTAATGGCCGGGTGCAGGCCGATGAAGATGCTGTCCGGGCGCAGGGTCAGCCGGTCCGTGACCTTGTAGAAGCCGGTCGGAAAATAGAGGATGCGGTTCGCGTCGATCGCCTTTTGCAGGGCGGCGGTGTCGTCCGCCTTGCCATCACCGACCGCGCCCAGAGTGCGGACATTGACCCAATCGGCCATCGGCGGCAGGTCGCGAATGGCGGGCGCGCGCGGCGCGGGCATGGCGGACAGCGGCTGAATGTCGGCGGTGGTGGCATAGTCGCCCGTCCGGCCGAGCGCGGGCACGGCAAGGCCATAGGAGAAATTCGCGACCTTGTAGGCATTGCCCTTGCCGTCGATCGTCGCGCCGCTGTCGCGGAAGCGGGCGAAGACCGGGCTGTTCACCGCCAGCGCATTATCGAAGCCGATCTGGGTGAATACATTCTTCTCGTTGGAAATGACGACGCCGGCCTTCGATATATTTTCGAACCGGACGTCCTTGCCCCACAGGCTGTCGCTATAGCCCCGGTCGATCTCTATCCCGACCGGCGTGTTTTTAATCGCGACATTGACGAGGGTCAGGTCGACCTCATGCTCGCGGATCGCAGCGTCGCGCTGGCCATCGAAGGTGGAATCAAGCAGGGTGAACTGCCAGGCGGGCGAGGTTTTTTCGGTGACGATGCCATAGCGGCCGCCTTGGAAATGGACATTCTCGATCACGTTGCCGGCTTGGTAGACGCCGGCAAAGGCGGTGCCGAGGCGAAATTCCATATGGCTGAGGAAAGCATGCTGCGCCATGCGGAAGCGCACGCCGGCGGCGGCCGGATTGCCCGCGCCAATCTCGATATCCACATTGCTCATGGCGGAATAGAAGGTGCCGGAATTGGCGTCGCGGACCACTTTGTCGCGCGGCACGACGGTCGGCACCGGGACCGGCACCTGCCCGACATTATATTGATCGCCGCCGGCAAAGATCACCATGGTCGACACGCCCTGCTGGAAGCCGGGGGTGTTGGGGGCGAGCAGCAGCACCGGCCGGGTCGGGCCGACGCCATAGACGCGCACGCCCGCTGGCACGATCAGCGATCGGGTGATGCGATAGCGGCCCGACGGCAGGAATACGATGCCATGGCCGGTCGCATCGCGCGCCTGGTCGAGCGCTTGCTGGATCGCGGCGCTGTCATCGGCGCGACCGTCGCCAACCGCCTTGACCGTCACGGCATGCGGTTCGGCGGGGGCAGTCGGAAAGACAGACGTCGTCGCGGCAGTCGTCGCGGCAAGAGCCGGCGCTCCAAGGCTCGTTGCCGCGAGCAACATCGCGATCATGTTGCGTCCGATCATGTCCGCCTCCTTTTCCTTTTTTTTCGGGATGCGGCATGGCTAGGGGAGCGGGCGCGGATTGGCACTTGCGACAAAGGTCGTAGTTTTCCTGAAGGGTTGTGCGCCCTTATAGCGATGGGATCGCCCCATTCACCCCCGCGCACAAGGACGCCCGCTTGCCGATTAACGCCGACCCCGCCCCCGCTGCCCCCCGCGCCGTCATCGTCATGGGGGTGAGCGGTTGTGGCAAGTCGACGCTGGGCGCGCTGCTGGCGGAAACGCTGAACTGCCCCTTTCTGGAGGGCGACAGCTATCATTCGGCAGCGGCGGTGGAGAAGATGCGCGGCGGCCAGGCGCTGACCGATGCGGATCGCTGGCCCTGGCTCGACCGGCTGGGCGCGGCGATCGCCGACACCGTGGCGGCGCAGGGCGTTGCGGTCGCCGCCTGCTCGGCGCTCAAACGCGCCTATCGCGACCGTCTGCGCGCGGCGATCAGCGTGCCGGTGCATTTCATCCTGCTCGACAATGACCGCGACGCATTGCTGGCGCGGGTGGGCAACCGGCCAGGCCATTATATGCCCCCCAGCCTACTCGACAGCCAGATCGCCACGCTGGAACCGCCGCTGCCCGAGGAAGGGGCGATGATCCTGACGACCGACGTTCCGGCAGAGGCGCTGCGCGACCGAGTGTTGGCCTGGCTGGGATAGGGCTGAGGTCGAAAACGGCCAGAAGCTGCCTGTTCCCCCTCCCGTATACGGGAGGGGGTTAGGGGGTGGGCTGGACGTCGCAACAGCCCACCCCGCTGCGACTAACGCGCTACGCGCGTAAGTCTCGCTGCCCCTCCCGCGGGCGGGAGGGGAATGGCAGGAAACCACCCATATCCGACCTGCCCCTTGGTGCAGTGCTGATCGAGGTTATGGACAGGGCAAGTTCCTGAACATATCAGGAACATATGGCGCAGCTTTCCACCCGGCAGAAACTCGAAATCCTGGCCGATGCGGCGAAATATGATGCGTCCTGCGCGTCGTCGGGGACGGCGAAGCGGGACAGTCGCGGGGGCAAGGGGATCGGATCGACCGAGGGGATGGGCATTTGCCACGCCTATGCGCCCGACGGCCGATGCATATCACTGCTGAAGATATTGCTGACCAACAGCTGCATCTTCGACTGCCATTATTGCATCAACCGCCGGTCGAGCGACGTGCGCCGCGCGCGCTTCACCGCGCAGGAAGTGGTCGACCTGACGCTCAATTTCTATCGCCGCAACTATATTGAGGGCCTGTTCCTGTCCTCCGGCATCATCCGGTCGTCCGATTATACGATGGAGCAGATGGTCGAGGTCGCCCGGTCGCTGCGGCAGGATCATGATTTTCGCGGCTATATCCACCTCAAGACCATCCCGGACGCCGACCCGGAATTGCTGCGGCTGGCGGGGCTGCATGCCGACCGGCTGTCGATCAACGTCGAACTGCCGACCGAAACCGGCCTCAAGCGGCTCGCGCCGGAGAAGGATGGCGGGCGGATCGAGGGGGCGATGCGGCATTTGCGCGCCGAGATGGAAGACGGGCAGGACGCCCGGCGCAAATATAAGAGCGCGCCGCGTTTTGCCCCGGCCGGCCAGTCGACGCAGATGATCGTGGGCGCGGACGCCGCCGACGACCGGGCGATCATCGCGCGGGCCAGCAACCTCTATGACCGGCACCGGCTGCGCCGCGTCTATTATAGCGCCTTTTCCCCCATTCCTTCGCCCAGCGCCGTCCTGCCATTGAAGCGTCCACCGCTGATGCGCGAGCATCGGCTGTATCAGTCGGACTGGATGATGCGCTTTTACGGCTATGATGCCGGGGAGATTGCGGCGGCCACGGACAAGGCGACCGGATGCCTGCCGCTGGATATAGACCCCAAGCTGGCCTGGGCGCTCAACCATCGGGCGATCTTCCCGGTGGACGTGAACCGCGCCCCGCGCGAGGCGTTGCTGCGGGTGCCGGGGCTGGGCGTGAAGGCGGTCGACCGCATCCTGACGAGCAGGCGACAGCGCCGGTTGCGGCTGGAGGATGTGGCGCGTCTGACCACATCGATCGTGAAGTTGCGCCCCTTCCTGATCGCCGCCGACTGGCGTCCGCTGGCGCTGACCGATCGGGCCGATCTGCGCGCGCGGCTGACGCCGCCGGCAAAACAGCTTGATCTGTTCGCATAAGCGCCATTTTTGGGTTGATCGATGGGAACGATCGTGAAATCGTGGCTTCAGGGCCACATTGGGAGTTTTTGGTTTTGGCGACGGCACTGGGCAGCAGGACGCAACCGCGCAAGAGCTTTGCCAAGCGGATCAGCAGCCATCTTGCCGCCGCGCTCGTCATCTTCTGCCTGGCCCAGATCGGCATCGTCGCCAAAATGGGCGGATCGCTGGTCCTGCACCTGGGCGTCATCATCGCAATCGGCGGCTATGCCGTGGCCGCGCGCGGGCTGGAGCATCGCTGGCAGATGCTGGAACAGGGCGGCCTGTCGCAAAGCAGCCTGGCCCTGCGCTTCCGCCGCGATGTGGCGCAGCTGTGGGCGGCGAGCATCGTCGGCGCGCTGCTGTGGATTCCCGTCGCGATCATATACCGCTTCCTCTTCGGCTGATCGCCGCCCGGCCGTCGCGCCGGAGCCAATTGCATTCTGCGTCGTTGTCTCCCCTCGAAAGAGGAGAAGCGACCATGGCCAATGCGACGATTTTCGACCGGCTGAAACAGGATCACGACGCCCATCGCCTGTTGTTCGACAAGATGGCGCAGGCGGACCGGGAGAAGGACGAGGATCGGCTGGAAAAGCTGTTCGAACAGTTCAAGGTGGAGGTGAGCGCCCATGCCGCCGCCGAGGAAGAGACGCTCTACGCCACCATGTTGTCCCGCCCGGACCTGCGCGAGGATGCGCAGCACAGCGTTTCGGAACACAAGGAAATCGACGATTATCTGGAGGAATTGAGCGACCTCAAGTTCAACGGCGAAGCCTGGCGCCGCGAATTCGACAAGATGAAGAAGCGCTACCTCCACCATATCGAGGAGGAAGAGGAGGAGATGTTCCCGGACGCCGCGAAGGATCTGAGCACCGCCGACGAAGAGAAGCTGGGCAAGCTGTTCGCCAAGCGCAAGCCGGCCGAACTGGAGCGGGCGCAGGCGGAGAGCTGACTCTCCGCCCCCACCCTTACATAGCATGCATCGCGTTTCGTTAAGCGCGCCGGACGATTTCGACGGCTGGCTGTGGCGGGCGTCGATCCGGCGGAGGTCGTCTGGCAGGTCGGCGATGCGCCGGGCGACCTGTTCGGCCATGATCCGCTGCCGCCCGATCCGATGCGCGCCGCCTTTTCGGTGCCGCGCGCCTTTGTCGATCTGGCGCAGATGGCGATCCTGCATCGCGACCCCGAGCGGTTCGCCCTGCTCTATGCGCTGCTGTGGCGGTTGCGCGACCGGCCGGGGCTGATGGAGGATCGGGCCGATCCGCTGCTGCGCCGGATCGATGCGCTGGCCAAGGCGGTGCGGCGTGATATCCACAAGATGCGCGCCTTCGTGCGGTTTCGCGAGGTGGCAGACGGAGATGGCGCGCGCTTCGTGGCGTGGTTTGAGCCGGAGCATCATATCGTGCGCGCCAATGCGGGTTTCTTCGTCCGCCGCTTCGCATCGATGCGCTGGTCGATCCTGACGCCGGAACTGAGCCTGCACTGGGACGGCGAGACGCTGAACGAAGGGCCGGGCGGCGCGCGGCGATCGGACGCGCCCGATGGCGACCCGGTCGAGGCGCTGTGGAAAGGCTATTATGCCGCCATCTTCAATCCGGCGCGGCTGAAGACCGGGGCGATGCTGTCGGAAATGCCGAAAAAATATTGGCGCAATCTGCCGGAGGCGGCGCTGATCCCCGATCTGATCGCCGGGGCGCAGGCGCGCGAGGCGGCGATGATCGCGACGACTTCGGTCGCGCCCCGCCGGCCGAAGGATGTCGCAACGGCCTGGGCTGCGCTGCGCGACGACGCGATGGGCTGCACCCGTTGCCCGCTGCATGGGCCGGCGACGCAGACGGTGTTTGGCGAAGGGCCGATCGACGCGCCGCTGATGTTCATTGGCGAACAGCCGGGCGATCAGGAGGATCTGGCCGGCCAGCCTTTCGTCGGGCCGGCGGGGCAATTGTTCGACGCGGCGCTGGCGCAGGCGGGAGTGGATCGATCCCGCGCCTATGTCACCAATGCGGTCAAGCATTTCAAATTCGAACGACAGGGCAAGCGCCGGCTGCACCAGTCGCCCGATGCGGGCGAAATACAGGCGTGCCGCTGGTGGCTGACGCAGGAGATTGCCCTCGTTCGCCCGCGCATCATCGTGGCGCTGGGCGCGTCCGCCGCGCGGGCGATGCTGGGCAAGGCAGTGACGATCGCGGCGACGCGCGGCGCGCCGATCCCGCTGGCGAATGGCGCGGAAGGATGGGTGACGGTGCATCCCAGCTATTTGCTGCGCCTGCCCGATGCGGCCCGGCGGGCGGAGGAGCAGGCGCGGTTCGTGGCGGAATTGCGGATGGTGGGCGCGCGTTTGACGGCGCTGGCGTGACCGCTATTTGCGCAGCAGGAACACCGCATGTTCGGCGAACAGATTGGCGTTCGCATGGGTGGTTTCGCGGTCGCCCTTCAGGAACCACTGGCCATCGATCGTCCAGCCCCGTTCTTTCACCAGCGCGCGGAAATCATCCACCGTCACATGATGGATGTTGAGCGTGTCATACCAGGTGTCGGGCAGCAGCCGCGTCACCGGCATCCGCCCGCCCCACATCAGCGACAGCCGCCCGCGCCAATGGGCGAAATTGGGGAAGGACACGAACGCCTGCCCGCCGATGCGCAGCAATTCTTCCACCACCTTGTCGGGGCGCCGCGTTGTCTGAAGCGTCTGGCTCAATATCGCATAGTCGAAGCTGGCGTCGGGATAATAGGTCAGGTCGGTGTCGGCATCCCCCTGCACCACGGACAGGCCCCGCCCCACCGCGGCGGCGACGTTGGAGCCGTCAATTTCCAGACCGCGCGCGTCCACCTGCTTGGCGTCGCGCATCGCCGCCATCAGCGCGCCGTCGCCGCAGCCAACGTCCAGCACGCGCGCGCCCTGCCGCACGGTGCGCGCGATCAGGGCGAGGTCGGGGCGCAGCATCTCGCTCATGCCCGGCCACCGCGCAGGAATCCGTCCACCACCCGGTTGAGTTCGGGACATTCGAGCAGGAAGGCGTCATGGCCAAAGGGGCTGGACAGCTCCACGAAACTGGCCTGCGCGCCCGATGCATTGAGCGCATGGACGATGATCCGCGATTCCGCCGTGGGATAGAGCCAGTCGGTGTCGAAGCTGACCAGACAGAAGCGCGCGCTGGTGGCGGTGAACGCCTTGGCCAGCGATCCGCCATGGTCCTCCGCAATGTCATAATAATCCATCGCGCGGGTGATGTAGAGATAGGAGTTGGCGTCGAACCGGTCGACGAAGCTCAACCCCTGATGGCGCAGATAGGATTCCACCTGGAAATCCGCGTCGAAGCCGAACGTCTTGGCGCCATTGGGATTTTCCGGCCGCCCCTGAAGCCGCCGGCCGAATTTCTCGGTCAGGCCCGCTTCGGAAAGGTAGGTGATGTGCGCAGCCATGCGCGCGACTGCCAATCCCGCGCTGGGCACCTGCCCGTCGGCATAATAGTCGCCGCCGCGCCAGTTGGGATCGGCCATGATCGCCTGCCGTCCCACTTCGTGAAAGGCGATATTCTGCGCGCTGTGGCGGGCGGTCGAGGCGATCACGACACAGCGTTCCACCCGATCCGGGAAGAGGGTGGGCCAGGTCAGCGCCTGCATGCCGCCCATCGACCCGCCGATGACGGCGGACAGGCGATCGACGCCCAGATGGTCGAGCAGCAGCGCCTGCGCACGCACCATGTCGGCAATGGTCAGCACCGGGAAGCGCATCGCATGCGGATCGCCGGTCGCCGGATCGATGCTGGCGGGACCGGACGACCCCATGCAGCTGCCGATGACGTTGGAGCAGATGATGAAATGGCGTGCAGGATCGACCGGCTTGCCTTCGCCCACCAGCCGCCACCACCAGCCCGGCTTGCCGGTGACGGGATGATCGGACGCCACATATTGGTCGCCGGTCAGCGCATGGCAGATCAGGATGACGTTGGATTTGTCGGCATTCATCGCGCCATAGGTTTCATAGGCGATGTCGACCGGGCCAAGCTGCGCGCCGCTCGACAGGCGCAGGGGGCCGGCAAGGCGGGCCTGCCGACGCAGGCCGAAACGGCTGTCTTCGCTGATGGGAACGCTGGCCATAGTCGGGCCGGGCTAGGACCGGGACGGGACGCTGTCAATCTGGCAGAGCGCGTACAAAATCCCTAGATGGGCAGGATGACCACAAGCCCCCTTCCCCCGATCGTCGCCTATGGCCCCCTTTACCCCTATCTGACGCAGGAACTGGAACGCCGCTTCATCGTCCATGCCGTAGCGGCCAATGCCGACCTGTCCACCCTGTCCCCGCAGGTGCGCGAAGCCCGCGCGCTCGTCAGCTTCGGGTCGGTCGGCGCGTCGGCCGCGATCATGGATGCGCTGCCGAAGCTGGAGATGATCGGCCTGTTTTCGGTCGGCTATGACAAGGTCGATGTCGACCATGCCCGCGAAAAGGGGATCCGCGCCACCAATACGCCCGATGTGCTGACCGACGATGTCGCCGACCTGGCCGTCGGCCTGCTCTATGCCACGGTGCGCAATATCGCCGCCAACGACCGGATGGTGCGCGCGGGCGACTGGGCGCGGGGCGTGAAGCCCGCGCTGTCGGGCCGGGTAACGGGATCGCGCATCGGCATATTGGGGCTGGGCCGCATCGGCCGCGCCATTGCAAAACGGCTGGAGCCGGTGGCGGGCGAAATCCTGTATCACAACCGGCGCGAGGCGGCGGATGCGCCGTACCGCTATGTCGCCGACGGGTTGGACTTCGCCCGGCAGAGCGACGTCATCATCGTCGCCACATCGGGCGGGCCGGAGGCGGCGAAGCTGGTCGATGCCGCCATGCTCGAAGCGCTGGGACCGGACGGGGTAATCGTCAACATCAGTCGGGGCGGCGTGATCGACGAGGAGGCGCTGGTCGCCGCGCTGGCGGACAAGCGCATCGCCGGCGCGGGGTTGGACGTATTCGTCAACGAGCCGCAAGTGCCACAGGCTCTGTTCGCGATGGACCATGTCGTGCTGCAACCCCATCAGGGCAGCGCGACGATCCATACGCGCAAGGCGATGGCCGATCTGGTGCTGGCCAATCTGGACGCGCATTTCGCCGGCCAGCCGCTGCTGACCCCGGTGGTGTAGATTGCCCTTGCCTTGCCAACGGCTTACAGCCTGTCTCGAAATGCGCGGGAAAGCGCATTTCGGTTGCCGCACCGGCCCTCACCCGAAGGAGGATCGCCACGTTTAGTCGCACTTTGGCGCTGCGCAGCGCCCTGTTTGCCCTGATCGGCCTGTCGCTCCCTGCGGCGGCGGCGACACCCCCAAACGGCGGGACCGTATCGGTCGCCGCCCAGCCGGGCGAGGGCGCGGAGGCCCTGCCCCCGCAACTGTTCGTGGACGCCGCTTCGCAGGCGCTGGCGGGGAAGGACTTCACCCTGCTGGAAGGGGCCGATCATGCCGCCTATGCGGTCGAGCTGCGCTATCGCCAGTCGGAGGTCGGCACCGGATCGGGCAAGACCGCGAGCGAGGGGCCGAAGGTGATCAATGGCGGCCTGACCGGCGGGGTGGGATCGCGGCTGAGCATCACCATGCCGTCGAACAAGTCGCAACTGGTCGCGCTGGAGCGGACCGAACTGGACATGATTTTGCGCAAGCGGGGCGAACAGGAACCGCTGTGGCGCGGCACCGCCGTCACAGTGCGCCCGGCCGGCGATCCGGCCGGCGTCGCCGCCGCCCTGAGCAACGCGCTGCTGCGCGCCTATCCCGTGCAGCCCGAAGGTCCGATCGGCGTTCCCTGACGCCTAGGATGCCAGCGATGCGCCACTGGCTTTGCCTTTGCCGCCAAAGCCGCTAAAGCCGCGCTCCATGACAGAGACACTCACGAAACCTGCGCCCAAAGACTGGATTTTGGGCATTCACGCCTATGTGCCGGGCAAGTCTGCGACCGATGATGGCCGCCCGCTCATCAAGCTGTCCGCCAATGAAAATCCGCTGGGCACCGGCGCGGCCGCGCGTGCGGCGCTGGTCGCCGCCACCGCCGACCTCGCCACCTATCCCGATCCCGGCGCGACGAAGCTGCGCGAAGCGATCGGCGCGGCCCATGGCCTTGATCCCGCGCAGATCATCTATGGCACCGGGTCGGACGAGCTGCTGCACATCGCCGCCAGCGCCTATGCCGGGCCGGGCGACGAAATATTGTTCATGCGCTATGGCTTTGCCGTCTATGACATTGCCGCACGGCGCGTGGGCGCGACCCCGGTGGAGGCGCCCGACGCCGATTATGCGACCGATGTGGACGCGCTGCTGGCCGCGGTGACGGAGAAGACCAAGGTCGTCTTCCTGGCCAATCCCAACAACCCGACCGGCACCATGACCAGCCGGGAAGAAATTGCGCGCCTGCACGCCGGGCTGCGCCCCGACATCCTGTTCGTGCTGGATCAAGCCTATGCCGAATATCTGGATGCGGATGAGGATGATGGCGGCCTGGAACTGGCGAAAAATGCCAGCAATATCCTCGTCACCCGCACTTTCTCCAAAATTTACGGTCTGGCCGCCGAGCGGATTGGCTGGGGCTATGCCTGCCCCGATGTGATCGACATTCTCCACCGCATCCGCGCGCCGTTCAACGTGACGACGGCGGGACAGGCGGCGGCGATCGCAGCGGTCGCAGATACTGACTGGGTCGACGCCAGCCGCGCCCATAATGCGCAGTGGCGCGAATGGCTGGCGGGCGAGGTCGCATCGCTTTCCAACCATGGCCTGCGCGCGGTGCCCAGCAAGACCAACTTCCTGCTGATCCTGTTCAACGGCACGCTGACCGCCGAAGCGGCGATGAAGGGGCTGTGGGACGAAGGATACGCCACACGCTGGTTGCCGGGACAGGGGCTGCCCAATGGCCTGCGCATCACCATCGGCACGGAAGAACAGACCCGCGCCGTCGCGGCCAAGCTGCGCGCGATGGCGGAGGCGGCCTGACGCCATGCTGCCCTTTGCGCGCGTCACCATCATCGGCCTGGGGCTGATCGGATCTTCGCTGGCCCGCGCGATCCGGGCGGAAATGCCGACCGTGCGGGTCACGGGCTATGACGCCGATCCCGCCGTGCGCGAAACCGCCCGGCGCATCGACCTGACCGACGACGTCACCGACACGGCCGGCGCGTCCGTCACCGACGCCGATCTGGTGATCCTGTGCGTGCCGGTGCGCGCCATGGGCGCGGCGGCGGCGGAAATTGCCGAGGATTTGCCGGTCGACGTGATCGTCAGCGATGTGGGATCATGCAAGGCCGATGTGCTGGCGCAGTTGAACACCGCGCTGCCGGGGCGGACCATCATTCCCGCGCATCCGGTGGCGGGGACCGAAAATAGCGGGCCGGAAGCGGGCTTCGCCACCCTGTTCAAAGGCCGCTGGTCGATCGTCACCCCGCCGGCGGACGCCGACCCGATCGCTGTGGAGCGCGTGGCCGAGCTGTGGCGGCGCGTGGGCGCAGACGTCGAGATGATGGACCCGGCGCATCATGATCTGGTGCTGGCGGTGACGAGCCATTTGCCGCACCTGATCGCCTACACCATCGTCGGCACCGCGAGCGATCTGGAGAATGTCACCCAGAGCGAAGTGATCAAATATTCGGCCGGCGGTTTTCGCGACTTCACCCGCATCGCCGCGTCGGACCCGACCATGTGGCGCGACGTGTTCCTGGCGAACAAGGATGCGGTGCTGGAGATGCTCCAGCGCTTTTCGGAGGATCTGTCGGCGCTTCAGCGGGCGATCCGCTGGAATGACGGCGACGCCCTGTTCAATCTGTTCACCCGCACCCGCGCGATCCGCCGCTCGATCATCGAACAGGGGCAGGACGACGCCAAGCCCGACTTTGGCCGGTCGCACTGACGCAATCGTCCTGAACCCGGTCAGTTCAGGGCGTTGATCGCGGCGTGAACGCGGGCTTCGGCCTCCTTGCGGTCGAGGCCGACCGGTACGATCTCGCCAACCTTGTAGGTGATGGTTCCCGCCCGCTTCATGAATTTGCCGCGCGGCGACACCCGGCCGCTGTCGATGGCGATCGGCACGACCGGCAGGGCCAGCAGGCTGTAGAGGCCGGCGAAACCGGATTTGAGCGGTGGCGATTCGCCATGGGGCACGCGCGTCCCTTCCGGGAAGAGGCAGATGGCGCGCCCCTGCGCGATCCGGTCCTTCGCCGCCGCCCGCAGGGCGCGCAAGGCGCTGGCCCCGGCCGTCCGCTCGATCGGGATCAGGCCATAGCGACGGGCGATCTCCCCCCAGAGCGGAATATCGAACAGCTCCCGCTTGGCGCCGATCGCCGGCCGATCGAACAGGCATAAAATGTCGATCGTCTCGAACATCGATTCATGCTTGAAGATGTAGAGATAGGGACCTTGCGGCAGATCGCCGTCCACCACCACCTTCTGCCCCAGCAGCCAGCGCACGCACCCGCGATGAAAGCGGCTCCATGCGGTGGCGACCCCCTGCACCCAGGTCGGCGAAATCCACGCCGTCGCCAATGCCCACAGGCAGAAGAATAAAGTACCGCTGTAGAAGACCAGCATGAAAAGAAGCGAGCGCAGGATCGTAAGCATGGAAAGCCGCTGTCAGATGCCGACCAGCGCTGCAACACGGCGCAGCAGATATTTATTATATTCGCGCATCAGCACGGTCAGGCTGGGACGGCTGGGCACCGCATCATAAACCAGCGTGACGCGGCCGGGCAGCGCCTGCCGCAGCTCAAGCGCCGAGCGGCGCATATGCCAGTCAGTGGTGATCAGCCGCACCGTCTTGTAATCGCGCCGTTCCAGCCAGCGCGCCGTTTCGATCGCGTTGGAACGGGTGTCGATCGCTTCCCGCCCCAGCGTGATGCAACAGGCGAAAAGCTGTTCGGGCGTCTTATATTGCGCCGCCAGTTCAACCGGGCGAACCGATCGGTCGACGCCGGAAATCAGCATCCGTTTCGCTGCGCCATCCTGCAACAGGGCGATGCCCCGGTCGATCCGCCCCGCCCCGCCCGTCAGCACGACGATGGCGTCGGTCTGTCGCCCGTCGAGCGGCTGGGGCAGGAAGATGCCGAACCAGGCAAAGCCCAGCATCCAGGCAAGCAATGTCACAGCAAAGAGGCGCACGATCATAAGGATCGCCCCAGCGCGCGCAGCACCGTCCAGCGCGCGGTCAGCGTCGCCAGCAGAACGCCCAATATCGGCAGCAGCGCGAGGATGACCCAGCTGCGCGTATCCAGGCCCACGGCGCCCAGCAGATCCGATCCCATCGCCGACAGGCGCAGGCCGATGAGGATGATAACCAGCAGGGCGAAGGCGAAGCCCAGCGCGCTGCCCAGAAAGGCGTCCAGGCCGATGCGGCGCTGAAAGAGGCGGGCGATCTGTACGTCGGTAGACCCCATCAGATGCAGCACGTCGATCGTGCCGCGATGGCTGTCATGCGCGCCGCGCGCCGCCAGCACCACGACCGCGCCGGTCGCCAGCACCATCAACAGCACCACGCCCGCCGCTAGCCAGCCCAGCGCCGTCAGCAGGCCCGCGAGCGGCAGCAGGAAGGCGGCGTGCGGTTCGATCCGCAGCTTGGGCGACAGGCCGGCCAGCTGGCGGCGAAGACGATCGACCTTGGCATCCGTGTCGCCCGGGGTGAGCATCACATCGATCAGCGCCGGCACCGGCAGGTCGCCGCTGCTCGCCGCGTCGCCCAGCCAGGGGCGCAGTTGATCGGCCAATGCCGCCGGATCGACCGGATCGGCGGCGCGCACGCCCGGCGTCTGGCGCAGGGCCTGAAGCGTCCGGGCGGCCAGGCGATCGCGCGCCGGCGCATCCGCCTCCACCACCTGCACGCTGGCGCGGCCGGCAAGGTCTGCGCTCATCGACCGGACGGCCGTGGACAGGCCCAGCCCGGCGGCGGCGGACAAGACCGTCAGGAACATCATGATGGCGATGATCCAGGGCATCGGCCCCGCCACCCGGCCTTCGGGCAGCAGGCGGTTGCGCGCCGCCACGGCGGCCTTTCGATTGGCGCGGCTCGCCATTATTGGCGGTCCTGCGATCGGGGCGGATAACGCAGCGTGCCGGTGGGATCGGCCAGCCGCCCCTTGTCCAGCTTCATCATCTGCGCCCCCTTCACCTGCGCGATCAGTGGCAAATCATGGGTGGCGACGACGATGGTGGTGCCCAGACGATTGAGCGCTTCGAACAGGGTCATCAGGCGGCGGGCCATGTCGGAATCGACGTTGCCGGTCGGTTCGTCCGCCACCAATATTTCCGGCCGGCCGATCACCGCGCGGGCGATGGCGACGCGCTGCTGCTCCCCGCCCGACAGGGTCGCCGGCCGGGCCTCGCCGCGATCGCCCAGCCCCACCCAGTTGAGCATTTCGGACACCGGCGCATCGATGGCGCTTTCCTCCATGCCCGCGACGCGCAGCGGCAGGGCGATATTGTCATAGGCCGACAGATGCGGGACGAGACGAAAATCCTGAAAGACGACGCCGATGCGACGGCGAAAGCCGGGCAGCCGGTCGCGCGGCAACGTCACCACATCCTCCCCGAACAGCCGGATCACGCCGCGACTGGGCCGCTGGGCCAGATAGAGCAGCTTCAGCAGCGACGTCTTGCCTGCGCCCGACGCGCCGGTCAGAAAATAAAAGCCGCCATTGGCGAGCGAGAAGCTGACGTCGGACAGGGTTTCGCTGTCCAGACCATAGCGCAGGCCGACATTTTCGAACTGGACGATGGCCGACATAGGTTGTGATGTTGCGCTGGCGCGCTCCCTGCTTCGCGAAGCCGCAGCCATGGCACAGGCGGCGGGCCGCCGTAAAGCCCGCCCCGCGCGATCACGCGAGTCGCGCCCCTGCTGTTGCCGCTTGCGCGCGAGTCCCTGCCATGCCTAATAAGCGGAATGATCCTGGTGTGCCCCAATTGCGCGACCCGATATGTCGTGCCCGACAGCGCCGTAGGTCCCAATGGCCGCCAGGTCCGTTGCGCCGCGTGCAAACATAGCTGGTTCCAGGAACCCGCGATCTTGCCAGCGCGCGAGGATGCGACGCCAGCGCCCGTGGTCGAGGCGCCGACCCCGCCACCGCCGGCTCCACCACCTCCCCCGCCCGCACCGCCTGTCCCACCTGAACCGACGCCCCTCCCCGAACCGGAAGCCCCGGCCGCAATCATTGCTCAGCCGGAAGAGGCGATCGTGGAAGAAGCGGAGGCGAGCGAACCACCGCCGGCCGCGCCGACCGACTATCGGTTCGACGATATCTATGCCGGCGCGCCTGCGGCCCCGGTCGAAGAGAGCAGCTTTGCCGCGCCGGTGCCGGTCAAGCGCCGCCGCAACATGCTCAAACTGTGGACCTGGGCGGCGGCCGGCTTTTTCCTGGCGGTCGCCGCGGCGGGCGGCGCGCTCTATTATTTCGGCCCGCCGGCCTGGATGGTGGCGATGGGGATCGTGCCCGAAGAAGGCGATCCCGACCTGCTTTTCTATCTTTCCAAGCCGGCCGAGCGACGCAAATTGCCGACCGGCGAGGAATATTTCGCCTTCGGCGCGCGGATCGTGAACAGCGGCGCGCAGACGCTGCCGGTGCCGCCGGTGCTGGTGCAGTTGCGCGACCGGCAAAATCGCCTCGTCTTCAGCTGGACCACCAAGGCCGACAAGAGCCGGCTGAAGCCCGGCGAGGAAGCGTCGATCAACGAGAGCCGGATCGACATTCCCAAAAATGCCGAAAATCTCTCGCTGACCTTCGTTCCGTAAAATAGACGGTCAGGGATAGCTGACCGTCTTTGGGCGTCCTTGCGGGATCGGGATAAATTCCTGATCGTCGCCGGGGATGAGGGGGAAGCGCATCGCGTCCCAATCCTCGCGCGCCTGCATCAGCCGGTCGGGCGTTGAGGCGACGAAATTCCACCAGACATGGCGCGGCGAGGTGAAGGCTTCCCCGCCGCACAGCACGACCCGGCCGCCATCCACGCTCATCAGCGTCGCCGATGTGCCGGGGCGCAGCACATAGAGCGTCTGGGGCGCGAGCATCATGCCGTCGAGCGCAGCGTCGCCGCCCGAGACATAGAGGGCGCGCTCGTCCGCCGACGGATCGATGGCGATGCGGCCGCCCGGCGCGAGCTGAATGTCGGCATAGATGGTCTGGGCATAAGTGGTGACGGGCGAGGTGACGCCCCAGAGCGACCCCATGATGACGCGGGCGCGGGCCGATCCGTCCTCGATCACCGGCAAACCGCCCTCGCCCACATGCTCGAACGCGGGGTCCATTTCCTCAAAGCGATCGGGCAGAGCGAGCCAGGTCTGGATGGCCGACAGCTTGGACAGCTTGGCGCGATCCTCGTCGGGGGAGCGTTCGCTGTGGACGATGCCCTTGCCCGCCGTCATCAGATTGACCGCGCCCGGCTCGATCAGCTGCTCCGTCCCCAGCGAATCGCGATGGAGGAAGCTGCCTTCATACATATAGGTGACGGTGGCGAGGTTGATGTGCGGGTGCGGGCGCACGTCGATGCCCTGCCCCGCGCCGATCTTTGCCGGGCCGGCCTGATCGAAGAAGATAAAGGGACCGACCATGGTGCGGCCCTTGACCGGCAGCGACCGATGCACCTTGAAATCACCCAGATCATGGGTGGTCGGCGTGATCGCCTGCATGATCAGATCGTCGGGATGCATCAGGCTTCGCCCGGCGCGCGCGCCTTGATGGCGAGGGCGTGGACCTTGTCGCGCAACAGATCGGCCAGCGCGGCGTTGACCATGCGCTGGCGGGCGACGCGGTTCTGACCGGTGAAGCGATCGGCCACGATTTCCACGGTGAAATGGCTTTCGCCCGACCCGTCATGGCCGGCATGGCCGCGATGCTTTTCGCTGTCATCGATGACGGCGAGATAGGCGGGCGACAGGGCGGCGCGCAGGCGCGCATCGATTTCGGTGGCAACGGGGCCTTTGAGGTCGGTGGTCATGTCCCCTATATAGACTGCTTTGCCGGCATTTCATCAGGACGATCTTGAGCAGCGACCCTTTCTCGACCCGACGTTTCAACCGTTTCCATGGCCGTGTGGAAAGCGACCGCCCCTGCGCCGTTCCGGGCTGCCCGGAACCGGGCGAATTTCGCGCGCCGCCGCCGGAAGGCAGCCGGTCCAATCATGAAGGGCCACAATGGCGCTGGCTGTGCCTGGAGCATGTCCGCGCCTTCAACCAGGGCTATAATTTCTTCACCGGCATGACCCCGGACGAGATCGCCGCCGCCCAGCGCCCCTATGCCGGGTGGGAGCGGGAGACGCGCGCCTTTTCCAGCAACGCCGCCAGCCCACCGCCGCGCTGGGCCGATTTTGCCGATCCACTCGACGCCATCGGCGCGAAGTTCAAGGAGCGCGTCGCCAAGGCGCGGGCCGACAACCAGATGCGGCAGGACGGGCAATTTCTGTCGCAGGAAGACCGGCGGCAGATGGCGGTGATGGAATTGGCAATCGATGCCGACCGCAAGACGCTGCGCAGCCGATACACGCAATTGCTGCGCCGCTATCATCCCGATCATAATGGCGGCGACCGCAGCCACGAAAATGCCTTGCAGGCCGTGATCGAAGCCTATGCCCATCTGCGCAAGGCGCCAGCCTTCGCCTGATCCGGCGCTTGCATCCACAACGCCCCGTTGCCATAGCGCCCGGCCCTCAAAAAAACCCGCGGAGATCAGATCATGGAACAGGTAGCGCGCGCGCTGGGGCTGGATTTCGGCACGACCAACAGCGTGGCCGCACTGGCGAGCGGCGGAGAGTCGCGGCTGGTCAACTTCGCGGGCAAGGAGGCGACCGGCGAAGTCTTCCGATCGGCGCTGTGTTTCTGGCATGACAGCGACGTAAAAGGCGGCATGGCGCATGAGGCCGGGCCGTGGGCGATCGCGGAATATCTGGAATATCCCGAGGACAGCCGCTTCCTGCAATCCTTCAAGTCGGTCGCCGCCAGCCCGATTTTCGAAACCGCCAATGTGTTCGAAAAGCGATTCCGGTTTGAGGAACTGGGGCAGATGTTTCTGGGCCGGATGATCGGCCATGCCGGCGGCGCGCTTGACCGGCGGCCCGAGCGGATCGTCGTCGGCCGGCCGGTCGAATATGCCGGCGCGCGGCCCGACGAGGCGCTGGCGCGGCAACGCTATGACGCGATGTTCGCCGGCTTCGGCAGCGAAGTCCATTATGTCTATGAACCTCTGGGCGCGGCGTTCAGCTATGCCAGCCGGCTGACCGAGCCGGCGACGATATTGGTCGCGGATTTCGGCGGCGGCACCAGCGATTTTTCACTGGTCCGGGTCGAGGCGCCCGGCGCGGTGCGGCGCTGCGTGCCACTGGGGTCGGTCGGCATCGGCCTGGCCGGCGACCGGTTCGACTATCGCATTGTCGATCATCTGGTGCTGCCGATGCTGGGCAAGGGCGGGAGCTATGAAAGCTTCGGCAAGACGCTGGAGATACCGCGCAGCTATTTCGCCGATTTCGCCGACTGGTCGAGGCTGGCTCTGATGCGCAACCGGCGGACGATGGACGAGCTGGCGCGGCTGAAGAAGGCCGCGAATGATCCGGTCGCGATCGGGCGGATGATGACCGTGATCGAAAAGGAACTGGGCTATCCGCTTTATGATGCGGTGGGAGCATTGAAGCGCGCCCTGTCCGATGCGGAAAGCGCCACATTCCGCTTTTCGGGCGGCGGGATCGAGATCGAGCAGGCGGTGTCGCGCGCCGATTTCGAAGGCTGGATCGCGCCCGACATCGCCCGGATCGAGGAGACGGTGGACCGGGCGTTGGCCAAGGCCGGGGTGACGGCCGACGCAATCGACCGGGTGTTCCTGACCGGCGGCTCCTCGCTCATTCCCGCGATCCGGCGCATCTTTCGCCAGCGTTTCAGCGAGGATCGAATCGCGACCGGGGGCGAACTCACCTCCATCGCCCATGGCCTTGCCCTGATCGGCGAAGAAGCCAATTTGGAAGAATGGGCAGCTTGATCCCCGGACGAACTGCCCCCACTGTATCGACACGCCCTTTGAATCTGGGTTAGGGCGCGAATGAATCGCAGAAAGATGACTTGCCCGATGACCGATATTTCCAACGTCCAGCCCGACACCCGCGCCGAAACGCTGCTGGACGCGCCCGACCGCGAAGTGGATGCGCGCGAAATCTTCGGCGTCGACGTCGATATGAAGGTGCCCGCCTTTTCCGAAGCGGACGAGCGCGTGCCCGATGTCGACCCCGCTTATGTGTTCGACCCGGACACCACGCTCGCGATTCTTGCGGGCTTTGCCTATAATCGCCGCGTCATGGTGCAGGGCTATCATGGCACCGGCAAGTCGAGCCACATCGAACAGATTGCTGCGCGCCTGAAATGGCCGTGCATCCGCATCAACCTCGACGCGCATATCAGCCGCATCGACCTGGTCGGCCGCGACGCCATCGTGTTGCAGGATGGGCAGCAGGTGACGCAGTTCAAGGAAGGTCTGCTTCCCTGGGCGTTGCAGCGCCCGGTCGCCCTGGTGTTCGACGAATATGACGCCGGCCGGCCGGACGTGATGTTCGTGATCCAGCGCGTGCTGGAAACAGACGGCAAGATGACGCTGCTCGACCAGAATCGCGTCATCCGCCCGAACCCCTATTTCCGCCTGTTCGCGACCGCCAATACGGTGGGTCTGGGCGATACGACGGGCCTGTATCATGGCACGCAGCAGATCAATCAGGGCCAGATGGACCGGTGGAATTTGGTGGTGGCGCTGAACTATCTGCCTGCCGCGACCGAAGCGCAGGTGGTGTTGGCCAAGTCGGGTGAATATGATCATGAGGGCGGCCGCAAGGAGGTCGAGAATATGATCAAGGTGGCCGAATTGACGCGGCAGGGCTTCATCAACGGCGATATTTCGACCGTGATGTCGCCGCGCACCGTGATCAGCTGGGCGCAGAATGCGCTGATCTTCAAGAATGTCGGCTTCGCCTTCCGCCTGTCCTTCCTCAACAAATGCGATGAGGCGGAGCGGGCGCTGGTCGCCGAATATTATCAGCGCGTGTTCGGCAAGGATTTGCCCGAAAGCGTGGCGAGCCGGGCGAACTGAGCGCGCGATGATCATCGTCGAGCGGATCGACCCGACAGGGGGGACCGCCCACCGGATCAGCATCCGCGGGCATGAGATGATTGCGGACATGTCCGCGCCCGACGGCCATGACGCCGGGCCGGACCCGCATGACCTGTATGACAGTGCGCTGGGCGCGTGCAAGGCGATGACCATGCTCTGGTATGCGCAGCGCAACGGCATTCCCGTGGAGAATATCCATGTCGGCGTGGTCCGCGACGCGAGCGAGGAGCGCAAGGGCGTCTATAAGCTGACCACCCGCATCGCGCTGACCGGGCCGATGACCGACGAACAGCATGACAGGCTGATCGCGGTCGCCGCCAAATGCCCGGTCCACAAGCTGATGAGCGAAGTGGAGACGCAGATCGAAACGATCGCCGTGCCGCGCATTGGCGATCCCGAAGGACGGTGAGGCGCTGGCCTCGCTACGCGCTTCGCCCTATAGTGTCGCCATGGACAGGAATATCGCCATATCCCGCCTGAAAGCCTGTGAAGCCGAATTGCGCGCCATGGGCGTCGTCAGCCTGTCGCTGTTCGGATCGACGGCGCGGGGGGACCAGCGTTCGGATTCGGATGTCGATGTGGCGGCAAGACTGACCGAAGACGGTCGCATCGGCCTGTTCGAAGTTGCAGCCATCAGCGAGGCGGTGCGTGAGGCCCTAGGCGCTGCGGTGGATTTTGTGACCGAGCCGGCGCGTATGGCGCGATTGCAGTCGCACATTGATCGGGATCGCGTCCGTGTCTTCTGAACGGGAGGCGCAGCGGTTGCACGATATCATCGACAATATCGACGCGGTGCACGACTATGTCGGCGTCATGCAAATCGGCGACTTTATCGCAGATCGCAAGACCAGCGATGCCTGCGAACGATGTCTCCAGCGCATCACCGAGGCCGTCATCAAGATTGGCGAAGACCGCATGGCGGAAATCGCGCCGAACATTCCCGCCCGCGCCATTCGCGGGATGGGCAATATGCTGCGCCATGAATATGACGCCATCGACCTGCGCTATATTTTCACGACAATAGAACGCGACCTGCCGCCACTGCGGGCAGCATGCGAAGCCGCGCTGAAGGACGTGCCATGACCGAACGATCGCCCATCGACGCCTTCAAGGATGTGCTGTCCGGCACGGCGCGCGCCATTACCCGCGATGTGGAAGTGGAGGTCGGCTTTTCCGCCGATACGCCCCATGCTGCGGGCAAGGCGATCAAGGTGCCGACGCCCGGCCGCGCTCTGCCCGCCGATCAGGTGGCGCTGGCGCGCGGCTTTGCCGATGCCTATGCGCTCAAGATGCGGCATCATGACGCGAAGGTTCATGCCGCCACCGCCCCGTCCGAAGCAGTGGCGCGCGCGGTGTTCGACGCGGTCGAGCAGGCGCGGGTCGAGGCGATCGGATCGCGGGCGATGGAGGGCGTGCGCACCAACCTCAACCACGCGCTGGACCTGCGGCTGAAATCCGACGCGATCCGGCGCGCGCGCGCCGCCGACGAAGTACCGCTGTCGACCGCATTGGCGCTCAAAGTGCGCGAGCGGTTGACCGGACAGCCCATCCCCAAGGATGCGGCGCCCGGTGTCGCCATGGTCGACCAGTGGATCGAGGACAAGGCCGGGGCTGACCTGGATTCGCTGATGCTGGCGATCGACGACCAGCGCGCCTTTCAGAAGCTGACGACCGCGATGCTGGAGCATCTCCAGCTGATCGACGCCGATGTGCCGCCCGACACCGAAGAGCCCGAATCGCAGGATGAGGGCGAGGACGAGGAGCAGCAACAGGAAGAAGGCGAAAGCGGCCAGGACGAGGCCGGCGACAGCGACATGAACGCCGAGGCGCGCGCCGAGGATCAGGGCGGCGACACCGAAGAGGGCGAAACCGACTATAGCGAGGATTTCGACGCCGACAGCGATGAAGGCGCGGACGATATGGGCGAGGAAGGCATGATGCCGGTCCGCCCGAACCGGCCGATATCCGACCTGCCGCCCGGTTTCGACTACAAGCCCTATACGACCAAATTCGACGAGGTCGTCAGCCCTGAAGAGCTGTGCGACGAGGATGAGCTGGCACGGTTGCGCGGCTTCCTGGACCAGCAGCTGGTGAGTTTGCAGGGCGCAGTGACGAAGCTCGCCAACCGGCTGCAACGCCGGCTGATGGCGCAGCAGTCGCGCAGCTGGGACTTCGATCAGGAAGAAGGGATATTGGACGCGGCGCGGCTGGCGCGGATCGTGATCGATCCCACCCGGTCGCTGTCCTACAAGATCGAACGCGACACCGAGTTTCGCGACACCGTCGTCACGCTGCTGATCGACAATAGCGGATCGATGCGCGGCCGGCCGATCAGCATCGCGGCGATCAGCGCCGACATCATGGCGCGCACGCTGGAGCGGTGCGGGGTCAAGACCGAGATATTGGGCTTCACCACCCGGGCGTGGAAGGGCGGGCAAAGCCGCGAGCAATGGCTGGCCGCTGGCCGTCCGCCAATGCCGGGGCGGCTCAACGACCTGCGCCACATCGTCTACAAGAAGGCGGACGATCCCTGGCGGCGGGCGCGCAAGAATCTGGGCCTGATGATGCGCGAAGGGCTGCTGAAGGAAAATATCGACGGCGAGGCGCTGCTATGGGCGCATAGCCGGCTGATCGCGCGGCACGAAGAACGGCGCATCCTGATGGTGATTTCCGACGGCGCGCCGGTGGATGACTCCACCCTGTCGGTCAACAGCGGCACCTATCTGGAGCGGCATTTGCGGCAGGTGATCGACTGGATCGAAAACAGGTCGCCGGTGCAGCTGGTGGCGATCGGCATCGGCCATGATGTCACCCGTTACTATCGCCGCGCCGTCACCATCATGGACGCCGAACAGCTGGGCGGCACGATGGTCGAGCAGCTCGCAGGCTTGTTCGACGAAGATTAGGACGGCCCGCCATTCCGCCCAGGCGGGCCTGCAAAGCGCGCTTTTCTGCGTTCCGGTGCTCACGTACCTTGAGTACGCTGCGCTCCGTTACTCGAAAATCACGCTTTTCGACTCCACCTGAACGAAATGCCGAGCCGTCCTGTTTGCACAGAAAGAAGTTACGATGAGTGTCGCCTTTCGTCGCGAGAGCGATGATGAGCATATGGAGCCGAAGTTCGAGCTGCCGATCCCGGCCGGTCCCAATTGGGTGACGGCGCGCGGATTGCGGCTGACGCGCGCGCAGGTCGAGGCGCTGGAAGCGGTCGACACCGGCGCCATGGACGAGGAAAGCGCCAAGAAGCACAAGCGGGTGCTGCGTTACTGGCGCACGCGGCTGGCGACGGCGGAATTGCGGCCGGTGGCGGACGGAGAGGCGGTCGCCTTCGGCACGCGCGTCACCTATCGGCTGAACCGGCAGGAAAAGACGGTGGCGATCGTCGGCGATGATGAAGCGAACCCGCATGAAGGCCGCATCAGCTTTTCCTCTCCCCTCGCCCGCGCGATGATGGCTGCGGAGGCTGGCGAGAGGGTCGATTTCGCCGGCAAGCCCGAAGCAGTGGAGATCATGGCGATCGCGGTCGTCCGCGAGGACTGATCTCTTTTCGGGCATTGCATGAAAAAGGCCCGCCGGTTTGCGCCGGCGGGCCTTTTTCGTTGTGCGGATCGCCGATCAGGCCCCGCGGGCGGCTTCGAACAGGAACCAGGCGCGCTGTTCGGCCTGATCGGTCCAATCGTCGACAATGCCTTCGGTCGCATTGTCGCCTGCCTCGGTCGCGGCGGCCTTCACCGCGCGGAAGGTTTCGACCAGCGCCAGATTATCATCGCGCAATTCCTTGAGCATGTCGCCCGGGCTGACGAATTCGGCGTCATTGTCTGTCACAGTCTGGTGGCGGGAAATGTCGCCGATCGACCGCAGCGTGACATTGCCGGTCTTGCGCACCCGCTCGGCAATCAAATCGGTCACGCCCAGGATTTCGGTCGCCTGCTCATCGAACATCAGATGATAGTCGCGGAAATGCGGGCCGGAAACGTGCCAGTGGAAATTCTTGGTCTTGAGGTACAGCGCGAAGCTGTCCGCCAGCGCGCCGTTCAGGGCGTCGGCGACGGACTTGGCCGCGTTGCTCGTAAGGTCGGTCGGCGTCTTGAGATCGGGGGCGGTCATGCATGTCCTCCTGTTCGAGAAACTGGTTTCGGACATATAATGATCGTGCGCCAAGATGGTGCCATTTTTTCGCGGTGGAAATCCCGATCAGCCTGATGAAGCGCGTCGATCAAAGCAGGCCGGTGGCGGACAGGCCAAGGCAGGCGGCGGTGACGATCAGGATCGCCCCGCCCGTCCAGCGAATCGCACGCAGGGGCAAGGCGGCCAGCAAGGCCCCGCGCGCCACGACGACGGGCACAAGGGCGACGATCGTGCCGATCGCGCCGCCGATGCCGGCCAGCAGCGGGTCGGCAGTGCGGGTGGCAATGCCCAGGATCAGAAATTGCGGCCCATCGCCAAAGCCCAGGATGAAGAGGCCGAGCGCACTGGTGAGGAAAGCCCCGGTCGGCCAGCCAGCAAGCGCATCGGGCGGGGAAACGCGCCAGAGAAGGCCAGCGCCAAGGAAGAGGATGGAAAGCGCCAGAAACAGCAACCGTGCGTCCGCCCCCAGCATCGGCCCGATCCATGCGCCCGCGATGGCGGAAATCGCCGCGTTGGCGATGGCGGCGGCGATAATTCCGGCGATGATCGCCCCGTCGCGATTATAACGGGTCGCCAGCGCAAGGACGAGCAACTGGCTCTTGTCGCCAATTTCGCCCAGCAGGCATCCGAGCAGGGCTAGCAGTAATGCGTCCATGGGCTGGTGACGATCAGGCCCGCAGCGGCGTGACGGTCGCGCTTGCACGCGGCAGAACCGCCACGATGTCGGCCACCGGCAAATCCTCCGCAATCGCATCGCGCATCAGGTCGAGATAGGAGAGCACCACCGGACCCAGACCGTGCAGCGACAGCGCTGACGCCAGCGTGGCGGCCAGCCCTTCCACCGCATCGAGGTGAAAGGCGCGGGCGATGTGGCGAATCTGGTCGACCTCATCCTGCACCCGCATGACCGACAAATGGCCGCGCTGCCCCGCCAGCCCGTCGACCCGGCGCATCAGGTCCGTCAAAATCGCCAGCATCGGATCATGTCGCATGGGATGCACTCCCCTTGGTTTCGCCCCGTTTCTTCATAGACTTGCCCGGGTTAAGGGCGCGTAAAGCCTGAACGACCGATCGCATAGTCTTGACACAGGGCCGAATCTGGCCCATGGGCCACCGCTGAAACGGGCGGTCCGCCACTCACCATTGGCGAGCCGCTTTATTTTTTACGCTCTTTACGACCAGGGAATAAGGCCATGGCCAAGCCGGCAACTGTCAAGATCCGCCTCGTCAGCACGGCTGACACTGGCTTTTTCTATGTGACCAAGAAGAACCCCCGCACCAAGACCGAAAAGCTGAGCTTCAGCAAATATGACCCGGTCGTGCGCAAGCATGTCGAATTCAAGGAAGCCAAGATCAAGTAAGCCGTTGCGGGCTTTTTCAAGCCCGCGCGCCTGATCTTTCCGGCTTTGCGGAATATACAAAAAGGCCCGTCCTGCTGAAGGATCGGGCCTTTTTGCTGTTGGCGCGTCGCCAATTGCGGACTGGCTGAACAAAAAAGGGGACGCCTTTCGACGCCCCCTTCCCTTTTGCTGGTCCGCAATCAGTTACCGACCGGGCGGGCGTCGGTGCGGCGCACGACGATGGTCGAGGAACGCGGCTCCTGACCAGACACCGGCCAGTTGCCCGTCGGGTGCTGGATGTTGATGAAGAAGTTGGTGAGATCCGGCGTATAGGCGAGACCGGTGATTTCACAGCCTTCCGGGCCGACCAGGAAGCGCATCGACCGCTTGGTCGTCTGATCGATGTAGAACATCGCATTCTGGCCGAAGACCTGTTCGATCGTGCGGGTCGAATCGCCCGAATTGCCCGGAACCGAGTGATCGGTCTGAACCCAGAGGCGGCCCTGCGGATCGATGCGGATGCCATCGGGGCTGGAGAAGGTGTCGCCGTTGATATTGCCTTCCAGCTGATCGCCGAAACCGGCCAGCGACGGATCGCCCGCCAGCAGGAAGATTTCCCAGGTGAAGGTCATGGCGAGCGGCGAGTTGCTCGCTTCCTTGAACTTCACGATATGGCCATGGCGATTGACGGTGCGCGGATTGGCGGCATCGGTCGACCGGCGGCTGCTATTGTTGGTCAGCGTCACGAAGATGGCGCTGTTGTCGGGCGCGACCGTGATCCATTCCGGGCGGTCCATCACGGTGCCGCCGGCGACGCGCGCGGCCGAGATGCAGTTGACCATGACATCGGCCTGATTGTTGAAATCAACCGTCGTCGGCGCGATCGGCGTGGCGCTCTGGCTGGTGTTGCCGGGGTCGGATGCGCCGACGGTCAGGCCGTTCTGGCCATGGGTCAGCGCGCGCCATTCGCCCGTGCCATCCGCGTTGAAACGGGCGACATAGAGGGTGCCATGGTCGAGCATGTCGCGGTTGGCGGCGCGGTTGCTGCTGCTGAAGGCGCGATCGCACACGAATTTATAGACGCAGCCCGGCGTGCCGTCATGCCCCATATAGAAAGCGACGCGGCTGTTGGCGTCGACCATATGGGCGACATTTTCATGGTCGAAACGGCCGAGCGCGGTGCGCTTGGTCGGCGCGTCCAGTTCCTGATAGGGGTCGATTTCGACCACCCAGCCGTAATTTTCCTCCGGCTGCGTCGGATCGAGATAGTTGTCGGTCGATTCCTCGCAGGTCAGATAGGTGCCCCAGGGGGTGCGGCCCGACGAGCAATTGTTCAGCATGCCCTTGATCGTGCCCGACAGCAGACCCGACGCCGGGCCGGTCGCCCGATAGCTGCTGTTGCCGGTATAGCGCTTGTTGAAGCGCGACCCGGAGCGCACCGACCACTGGCCGTTCGACGCCTTGGCGATTTCCACCACGCCGATGCCGACGGCGGACAGGGCCAGCGCCTTTTGATCGGCGGTCGCGGTCGCGGCGTCATAGCTGCCGCCCATCAGAATGTTGAAGTCAGGATATTCGAAGTTGATCGCCAGCAGGCCGCCGCTGTTGGGGTTGGTGCCCGACAGTTCGAAATATTCCATGCCGTCATGATTGCCGCCGGCCCATTTTTCGGCGTCGGCCGGGGTCGGGTAGCTGCCGGCATAAGCCGTGCCGGTTTCAATCGAATCGCCGGCCTTGAGCAGCACGTCGACGGTGTAGCCGTTGGGAACGGTGACGGTGTCGTTCATGTTGGCGGCGACGGGCGCGAAGCTGATGCCATAGCTGGGCGTCGGCGTGGGCGTCGGGGTCGGCGTGGGCGTCGGGCTGCCGCCATCATTGTCATCGTCGCCGCAGGCCGCGAGCGCGCCCAGCATCGGCAGGATCGACAGGCCCATCAGGCCGTTCTTGAGGACGGTGCGGCGCGCCGGATTGGCGGCGACGATCGCCTCCAGGCTGTTGTCGCCCATGTCGATGGTCGGCTGCGCGTCGCGATAGGGCGCGCGCGCCTCGTCAGTCAGATGAGACATGAATATTACCCCTGTGCGTTCGGGCTGTCGGCGATGCGCCGCGCCTTTGCGAAGCGGGGGGTGACAGAGAAGCATGACGCCAAAAGGGCTGGTTGATGTAGCCCAAATGAAAGGATGATGACGAGAATGTGAAGCGCGTTGCCAGAGCGTTACAGGAGGGCGTTAACCTGCTGCACGAAGCGCATGACGGAGATGGGTTTGGACACATAGGCTTGCGCGCCGGCGGCGCGAATCCGCTCTTCATCGCCCTGCCCGGCATAGGCGGTGACGGCCATGATCGGGACCGGCGCCAGCCGTTCGTCGGCCTTGAGCGAGATGATGAGGTCCAGCCCGCTGACATGGGGCAGATGAATGTCGGTGATGACCAGGTCCGGCAAAAAGTCGTGCGCCTGCGCCAGCAGATCGCGCCCGTCGCGCAGCGGGAGCACTTCATGCCCGTGCGCGCGCAGCAGGTCGCAAAAAAGTTTGAGATTGAGTTCGTTGTCCTCGACAACGAGCACGCGCTTTGCCACCAGTCACCCGCGGTCCGAAAATGCCTTTTTGGAGCGCCCATCAGCCGCCCCGCCCCGAAAGGCCATCATGCGACCCAGACCCGAATATGGCAAGCCGGATAGCGGGCAGGATAGCGCGGAAGAGGCCGCGACGCTGGCGTTGATGGCGCTGGGATGGACGCTGAGCGACAGCGCGCGGGCCGATCGGCTGCTGGCGCTGACCGGCCTGGATGTCGACGCCCTGCGGACGGGGATCGGCAATCCGGCGATACTGGCTGCGGTCCTGACCTTCCTGGCCGACCATGAGCCTGACCTGATCGCCTGCGCCGAGGCGATCGACACCACGCCTGCCGCGCTGATCGCGGCGCAGGAAAGATTGAACCGATGACCCGCCCCCTGATCATCACCGATTGCGACGAAGTGCTGCTGCATATGGTCGTGCCGTTCCGCGCATGGCTGGACGAGACGCATGATGTGCATTTCGACATGCGCGAACGCGGCTTTGCCGAGGCGCTGCGGCACAAGGATAGCGGCGAACCGCTGGAGCGGCAGCATGTCTGGGAACTGCTGCTGGCCTTTTTCGAGACGGAGATGCACCGGCAAGCGCCGATCGCTGGTGCGGTCGAGGCGCTGCACCGCCTGTCCGCCATCGCCGACATAGAGGTGCTGACCAATATCACGCAGCGACACCAAAAGGCGCGTGCGGAGCAGCTGGCGGCCCACGGACTGCATCTGCCAGTCCACTGGAATCAGGGGGGCAAGGGCCGGCCGCTGGCCGATATCGTGGCGGATCGCGCACCCAGCGTCGCGCTGTTCATCGACGATCTGGCCGAACATCATCATTCGGTCGCCACCCATGCGCCGCATGTGTGGCGGCTGCATCTGGTCGGCGAACCCGAAATTGCCGAACATGTCCCCGCCGCGCCCTATGCCCATGCCCGCATCGACGATTGGGCGCGCGCCGAACACTGGATCATGGAGCGACTGGCGCAGGGGCCGGCTCCGGTCGAAACATCCCTGTCCGATGGAGTTATTGCATGAGCATCGAAGCCCGTATCGCCGAACTCGGCATCACCCTGCCCCAGGCCGCCGCGCCGGTCGCCGCCTATGTGCCGACGGTGGAGGCCAATGGCCTGTTGCACATCAGTGGCCAGATTGCGCTGGCGCCCGACGGGCTGATGACCGGACGACTGGGCGAGGATCGCGACCTGGACTATGGCGTCGCCGCCGCTCGGGTGTGCGGCCTGAACCTCATCGCGCAGATGAAGGCGGCGCTGGGCAGCCTGGACCGGGTCGAACGGATCGTGAAGCTGGGCGCCTTCATCTCCAGCGCGCCGAGCTTTACCGACCAGCCCAAGGTCGCCAATGGCGCATCCGAACTGATGGTCGAAATCTTCGGCGACGCCGGCAAGCATGCGCGTAGCGCGGTGGGCGTGCCGGTGCTGCCGCTGGGCGCGGTGGTCGAAATCGACGCGGTGGTTCTTGTCCGCCCGGAAGCCTGATTTTCCGACCGATCGCCCCTTCGCCCATCGCGGATTGCATGGGCCGGGGGTGAGCGAAAATGGCATGGCGGCGTTTAACGCCGCCATCGCCGGCGGACATGGCATCGAATGCGATGTCCGGGTCAGCCGGGACGGCGTGGCCTTCGTCTTTCACGATGCGACGCTGGCGCGGATGGCAGGTCGCGACGAGGCGGTCGCCGCGCTGGACGCCGCTACGCTGGATGGCGTCACCCTGCCCGATGGCGGCGCCATCCCCCGATTGTCTGCGCTGCTGGCGCGATGTGGCGGCCAGACGCCGCTGCTGGTAGAGATCAAGGCCGACGGGCGGCAGGTTGAAGCGCTGTGCCGGGCGGTGGCGCGCGATCTGGATACGTGGCCGGGCGCGCCGGTGGCCGTGATGTCGTTCAATCCCTATGCCGTCCGCTGGTTCAGGCGACAGCGAGTTGGACAGGTGCGCGGCCTTGTCATCACCCAGCAGGGCAAAGGTTGGTTGCGCGGTAAAATCGAACGCGCTCTTGCGCTTTGGCTGGCGAAACCCGATTTTGTCGCCTGTGATATTCGCGACTTGCCATCCGCTCTGTCCCACCGCGCCCGCGCAAGGGGATTGCCCGTGCTGACATGGACCGTGCGCAGCCAGAGCGACCGGACCCGCGCGGCGACCCATGCCGACCAGATCATCTTTGAGGTCGGGCATGACTGACGTGACGGCGCGCATCGCGTCGGGCGTGGCGGATTTCGACCGGGCGGCATGGAATGCCTGCGCAGGACATGATAACCCATTCATAAGTTGGGATTTTCTGGTCGCGCTAGAACGATCCGGCAGCGTCGGTGGCGACAGCGGCTGGCAACCTTTACCCATCGTCATCGATGGCCCGGATGGAGGGATCGCCGCCGCCGCGCCGGCCTATGGCAAGAGCCACAGCCAGGGCGAATATGTGTTCGACCATAGCTGGGCCGACGCCTGGGAGCGGGCGGGCGGACGCTATTATCCCAAGATCCAGATCGCAGCCCCCTTCTCACCCGTGCCCGGTCCCCGGCTGCTGCTGCGCGATTCCACGCAGGCCCCCGCGCTGATCGCGGGCATCGAAATGCTGGTCGACCGCAATCAGCTATCCTCCGCCCATGCGACCTTCATCGACGCGAGCGAAGTGCCGCTGTTCGAAGCGGCCGGCTGGCTGATCCGGGAAGACAGCCAGTTCCACTGGACCAATCGCGGCTATGGCGGGTTTGAGGATTTTCTGGCCGACCTGTCGAGCGAGAAGCGCAAAAATATTCGCAAGGAAAGGCGGCGTGCGGTCGAGGGGCTGGAGATCGTTCACCTGACCGGCAGCGACCTGACCGAGGCGCATTGGGACATATTCTGGGATTTCTATCAGGATACCGGCGCGCGCAAATGGGGCCAGCCCTATCTGACCCGGTCCTTCTTCTCGATCCTGGGCGAGACGATGGCGGACAAGGTGCTGCTGATGCTGGCGCTGCGCGACGGGCGGGCGATTGCCGGCGCGCTCAACCTGATCGGCGCGGACACGCTGTATGGCCGTTATTGGGGGTGCGTCGAGGATGTGCCCAACCTGCACTTCGAACTTTGCTATTATCAGGCGATCGACGCCGCCATCGCGCGCGGGCTGCGCCGGGTCGAGGCCGGGGCGCAGGGCGGTCACAAGCTGGCGCGGGGCTATGCTCCCGAACCGACCTGGTCGGCGCATTATCTGCCCAATGCCGGGTTCCGCCGCGCGGTGGCCGCTTTTCTGACCGACGAGCGACAGGGCGTACAGCGCGACCGGCTGTGGCTGAAGGAGCGAACCCCGTTCAGGAAAGATGGCTGATCAGGCGGCGCGCGGCTGGCTGGCGATGATGATGGCGCGGGCGGCGCGCTGCGCCTCAGCGATTTCGCGGGCGGTCATTTCCTCGGCGATTTCGGCGCGCATCGCCTGACCCGCTTCGCTGCCGCGCGATGCGGCGAGGTTGAACCATTTATGGGCTTCGATGAAGTCGATCGGCAGGTCGCCCGCGCCGCAGCTATAGGCGACGCCCAGTTCGAAACATTCTTCCGCCGATCCATAGCCCATCCGCGACCGGCGGGCTTCCATAAGAAATTCTGCGCTCTTGATGCTGTTACCCATGATGTCTTCCCCTGTCTCAACCCTAGCTCAATGGATCTGGACCCCTTTTTCCATGAGCAGCAGCTTTGACCGGGAAGCGATAAAAAATGGTTAACGCGATATTTGCCATATTCGCGCTTGCGTGAAGACGCCATGGCCCCGCGCGGAGCCGGCCTGCCGCAGTCCGTAGCAGTTAGGGACTGGTGCAAGCGTCCCGTTGCGACCATAGCCAATGGCATGACCCAGACGCCCACTGCCGCCCCACCGCCCGCGCGCGCCATCCAGTTCCGCGAGTTCGTGATGCTGTGCGCCTGTCTGATGGCGATGAACGCCCTGTCGATCGATCCCATGCTGCCGGCGCTGCCGGACATTGGCCGCGATCTGGCGATCCCCCATCCCAATGACCGGCAATTGATCATCAGCGTCTATTTTCTGGGGCTGGGCTTTGGGTCGCTACTGTTTGGCGTGCTGTCCGACCGCTATGGCCGCAAGACGGTGTTGGGCATAGCGATGGCGCTGTTCATCCTGTCCACCATCGCCTGCGCCAGCGCGCAGAGCTTTACGATGATGCTGGCGGCGCGCGCCTGTGCCGGCTTCTTTGCCGGGGCCAGCCGCGTCATCACTGTCGGCATCGTGCGCGACCAGTTCAGGGGCGACGCGATGGCGCGGGTCATGTCGCTGATCTTCGCGGTGTTCATGCTGATCCCGGTCATAGCGCCCAGTTTTGGCCAGGCGATATTGTGGATCGCGCCATGGCGCTGGATTTTTTGGGTGCTCTGCCTGCTGGGATGCCTGATTTTGGGCTGGATGCTGCTTCGCCTGCCTGAAACGCTGCCGCCGCACAACCGCATCCGCATCACCCCGGGGGCGTTGCTCCACACCATCGGCACCGTCCTACGCACGCGCAGTTCCATCGGCTACATGCTGGCGAGCGGGGTGGTGACGGGCGGCCTGATCGGCTTCATCCTGTCGATCCAGCAGATTTTCTTCGACGTTTTCCACGCCGAAAAAATCTTTCCGATCGGCTTTGCGGCGATGGCCGGATCCATGGGACTGGGCAGCCTGATCAACAGCCGACTGGTGTCGCGCTTTGGCGCACGCCGCATGAGCCAGGGCGCGCTGATCGCCTTCATCCTGATCGCGCTCATGCATCTGGCCGTGACCCTGGCGGGGTTGGAGACGCTGGCGACTTTCATGATCCTTCAGGCGCTGACGATGATGACGGTGGCGTTCACCGCATCCAATTTCGGCGCCATTTCGATGGAGCCGTTCAACAAGGGGGCGGGCGTCGCCTCCTCCTTCCAGGCGTTTTTGACGACCGCCCTGTCGAGCGCGCTGGGCAGCATCGTTGGCCGCGCCTTTAACGGCACCACCCTGCCTTTTACGATCGGATTGCTGGCCTTCGGTTCGCTATCCTTGCTGATCGTGGCCTGGGCGGAACGGGGCAAGCTGTTCACCCGCCCCCATCATGGCGCGATGCGCGAAAGCGAAATCGACTTTCACTAGAGGGGGATGCGATTAGATTGAACCGCATCATACTCTAAGAGTCTTTTGTTTTCTGTATTTTGCGAGCCGTCATCTGTCAAAATACTCAAAATGGGGCGTCAACGCAGCGCATAAAAAAAGGGGCGGTTTCCCGCCCCTTTTTTTGTGGATCAGGCGTCCTTGCCGCCCGGCGTGTGTACGCCCGGCAGCGGCGGCACCGGCTGGGGCGGGATGCCGGCATCATCTTCCGCCACATCCGTCACGCCGCGGCCGACATGGCTGCGGCTGCGGCTATAGGCGAAATAGACGACCAGACCGACGGCGGCCCAGCCGACGAACATCAGCTTGGTTTCGACGCCCAGGCTCCAGAAGAGATACATGCAGCCCGCGATCGCGATCGGCGCAGTGATGTTGATCGCCGGGGTGCGGAACGGACGGGCGCGGCCCGCATCGGTCTTGCGCAGCACCATGACCGCGATCGACACGGCGGCAAAGGCGAAGAGCGTGCCCGAGTTGGAGATGTCCGCCAGAATGCCGACCGGGAAGAAGGCGGCGAACAAAGCGACAAAGATGCCGGTCAGGATGGTGATGACATGCGGCGTCTTGTAGGTCGGATGGACCTTCGAGAACATGGCGGGCAACAGGCCATCGCGGCTCATGACGAAGAAGATGCGGGTCTGGCCGAACATCATCATCAGAATGACCGACGGCAGGGCCAGGCCGGCTGCCAGGCCGAGCAGGTTGCCGATCTGGGGCCAGCCGATTTCCCGCAGGGTCCAGGCCAGCGCCTCCTTCGAGCAGGTGACGGCTTCGGTGCCGGCGGCGGCGAGCGCGGCGCATTGCTGCGACAGGGCGGCCGAACCGGGAGCCAGCGCTTCGCCGGCCGCGCTGTAGACGGGCTGCGCGCCGACGGTGCCGATCACGCCGGCCGCGACCAGCATGTAGAAGATGGTGCAGATGGCGAGCGAGCCGATCAGGCCGATCGGCATGTTGCGCTGGGGATTCTTGGTTTCTTCGGCGGCGGTGGAAACAGCGTCGAAGCCGACATAGGCGAAGAAGATCGATGCGGCGGCGGCGGAAATGCCCGAGAAACCGAGCGGCGCGAAGGGATGGAAGCCATCCATCTTCATCACCGGCACCGACAGGACGATGAACAGGGTCAGCGCCGACACCTTGATCAGGACCAGGATGGCGTTGACGGTCGCGCTTTCCTTGGTGCCGATGACCAGCAGCCAGGTGACGAGCGAGGCGATCAGCATCGCAGGCAGGTTGACCATGCCGCCATCGAACGGCCCGCGCGTCAGCAGATCGGGTATGTCGAGATGGAATGTATGTTCGATGAGGCCCACGACATAGCCGGACCAGCCGACCGACACGGCCCCCGCCGCGACGGCATATTCCAGAATCAGCGCCCAGCCGACCATCCAGGCGATCAGTTCGCCCATCACGGCATAGCTATAGGTATAGGCGGAACCGGATACCGGCACCATCGCCGCCATTTCGGCGTAGCAGAGCGCGGCGACCGCGCAGACGAAACCGGCGATGACGAAGGAGAGCATCATGCCGGGACCGGCCTTCTGCGCGGCTTCGGCGGTGAGAACGAAGATGCCGGTGCCGATGACGGCGCCGATTCCCAGCATGGTCAGCTGAAATGCGCCCAGCGACCGGTGCAGCGATTTCTTCTCGGCCGTCGCCAATATGGCGTCGAGAGGCTTAACGCGCCCGAAAATCATGGATGATGCCCTTTACACTCATTTGTTTTGCTCGGGCAGCATGACGCCGCCCCCCTTGAGCTATGAACGCGAGACTATCGCCTAATCCGCCACGCGCAAGTATGTTGCGTTCACGCGACATTCCTGTGCACTAGCCGGGCTGACTGACACGGGACTGACAGGAGCCTTGCCGATGATCGAATTGCTGCGCGCCAGAGGGCTGGAACGGGTGCCCCATGGCTTTGCCGGGCGGCGCGGCGGGGTGTCAACCGGCATCCATGCCGGGCTGAATGTCGGGTTGGGATCCACCGACGAACGCGATGCGGTGCTGCGCAATCGCGATCTGGCGCGCGACGCCTTGCTACCCGGTGCGGCGCTGGTGACGGTGCATCAGGTCCATTCGCCCGATGTGGTGACGGTGACGGTCCCCATAGCCGAAACCGAACGCCCGGCCGCCGACGCCATGGTGACGAATCAGCCGGGGCTGGTGCTGGGCATATTGACCGCCGATTGCGTGCCGGTGCTGTTCGCCGATAGCCAAGCGGGCGTCGTCGGCGCGGCCCATGCGGGCTGGAAGGGCGCGATCGGCGGCGTCACCGACCGGACGATCGATGCGATGGTGGCTCTGGGAGCCGATCCGGCGCGCATCGCCTGCGCCATCGGGCCGTGCATCGGCCGCGCATCCTATGAAGTGGGCGACGATTTCGCGCTGCGCTTCGAACAGGAGGATGCGGACAATGTCCGATTCTTCTCGGCCGGACGGCCGGGCCATTGCCAGTTCGACATCGCCGCCTATGTCGCGACGCGACTGGCCAATGCGGGCATCGGGCAGATCGCGCTGCTGGACGAGGATACCTATAGCCAGCCCGATCGCTTCTACAGCTATCGCCGGTCCTGCCACGCGCAGGAAAGCGATTATGGCCGGCAGATTTCGATGATCGCCCTGCCCGAGGCGTAACGCCCCGGCCGCCATTTGACGGGGAGATGCGGGCGCGGCACAGATGAGCCGCCTTCCCTCTGTCCGGATTTACCATGCAGCGCATCACCATTTCGATCGACGACCCGCTGGCCGAAATGCTGGACCAGATGGTCGCCGATCGCGGCTATCACAGCCGGTCGGAAGCGATGCGCGACATGGCCCGCGATGCGATCGAGCGATGGCGGCAGGACAATAGTCTGAGCGACCATTGCGTCGCCAATCTCTCTTATGTGGTCGACCGGCGGGTGCGATCGCTGCCGCAGCGTCTGGCCGATCTGCAACATGCGCATCATGATCTGGTGGCGGCGAGCATGCTGGTGCGGCTGGACCATGACCATAGTCTGGAAAGCGTGATGCTGAAGGGGCCGACCGCGCAGGTGCGCGCCTTTGCCGATCAGGTCCGGGCCGAACGCGGCGTGCGGTTCGGCACGGTCAACCTGCTGGATGTGGAGCCGGGCGACAGCCATGCACAGGCACAGGCGCACGCGCATGACCATCATGGCCATGCGCATCTGTCACCGCGCAGCCGCTGATCCGATCCTGCGACGCGCCCGCACCGCCTGCGCCAGCGACAGGCCGGCAAAGGCGGTCAGGAACGACAGGATGATGACGGCGCTGGTGATGCCGCCATGGGCTTCGCGCCATTGATCGATCCGGGGCAAGAGCAGAGCCGCCAGGGCCATGACGCCCAGCGCCAGATTGATCAGCCCGATGATCAGCGTCATGATACGAGCGGCCATCGCCGCGCCGTCCCCGGCCGTGCGGAGCAGCTGGACCGTCAGCGCGCCATTGGCGAAGCCCACCAGCATCATGCCGCCGCCAAAGGCCGCGCAGGCGATCAGCGCCGGATGCCAGCCGCCCAGATATTGGCCGGCAAGGCCCAACCCCAATGCGATGGCGATGGTGTCGAACGAAATGGCGAACAGCGCGCCAGTCAGCAGGATCAGCCAATGGCGATCGGCAGGGCGCACCCAGCGGCTGCGCCATCCCTGCACCACGCCTGCCGCCGACCGGCCCGGGCGCGAGGCCGCGCGCAAATTGACGATGCCCAGCAGGATCAGCGTGGTCGCCGATATGCCCACGCCCGTCGCCGCCAGCCAGTCCGGCGGCGCATCGTCCCGATCGAGATGCAGGCAGGCGAGCATCGCGACCAGCGTGACGACAAGGATATGACCCAGCGCAAAGGATGCGCCGGCCCACCGCGCCGACCATGGCCGCACCAGCGCATCGCGCCGCGCAATCGCGTCCACCACCGACAGATGATCGGCATCCACGCCATGCCGCGCCCCCAGCGCAAAGGCGGTGGCGATCAGGACCGGCAGGCTGAGCGCGGCGAGATCGATCATAGCTGATACCGCAGCGATACGCGGAACTGGCGCGGCTCGACAGGATGAATGTGGCGATCCTCCACCCCCTCGGCCGGTTCGCCGGGCAGGCGGGAGGCGTAATAATAGCTGATGTCGGCATCGCGGGCGTTGAACAGGTTCAGAATGTCGAGGCCGACCTTCATCCGCTTCAGGCTGTAATAGGCGCCCATGTTGACCAGCGTGGTGGGACGCGACCGGACGCTGTCATCTTCGATCAGCGGGGCCGATCCGAAATGGCGCAGGCGCAACGATCCGCTGATTCCCCGCCCCAGATCCAGCATCGCGCCGGCCGAGACCACTTCGCTGACGGCATTGGGGATATGATCCTGTCCCGGATCGACATCATGGAAACGGGTATGGGTCAGCGCCCCGGCCGCGTCGAGGGCCAGCCATCGGACCGGCTGCCAGAAGATGGTCGCCTCCACGCCATAGCGGCGGGTCGCATCATTGGGTTCGGTCGATCCGCCATCGCCCACGAACACCAGTTCGGAACCCAGGCTGAGATGAAAGGCGTTGATCGAGGCGGTGAAATTCGGTCGCTCGATGCGCGCGCCGATCTCCTGCCCGCGCGCCTTGACCAGCACCGGCACGCGATCGACCGCCTCCCCCGTCACCGGATCGATCTGGATCGCCGCGCCGCGCACATCGTTGGAATGGAAGCTTTCGCCATAATTGGCGTAAAATTCCAGACTGTCGGTCGCGCGCCAGGCCAGCGCCGCCTTGGGGCTGAGCATCGCGTCGCTGCCCTTGCCGGAATTGACCGGCAGGCTGCGCGCCGCGACATCATAGCCATAGACGTCGCCGCGCAGGCCCAGCGACAGGCGCAGCCGGTCGGTCAACGCCGCCGTCGCATCGACAAAGGCCGCGCCGCTATATTCGTCCACCTTGTCCTCGCGCACCGTCGCCCGCGTCACGCCCGCGACGGAGGAATAGAGGCCGACCTTGCCGATATGGTCCCATCGCCCCTCCGCGCCCAGCGTAACGGCAATGGGCATGGCGCCCAGATGCGCGTCCAGCCCATGGCGCACCGATCCGCCGAAAACACCGCGGCGGTCGCGCTGCTGAAATTCGTCACCATGGACGGGATCGTTGAGGAAATAGGTGAAGTTGGAAGTCAGCAGAAAATCATAATAGGTGGCGTAGGCGGATATTTTCGTCGCGCCCAGCACGGCGTTGCCGGTCAGGCCAAGGCGCGTCGTGCGCCCGCCCAGCGCCGGATCGATGATCCCCCAGCGGGAAATCAGCCCGTCGCTTATCGCCCGTTCGGGCACCTGATCGGTCGCATTCCAGGTCGCATGATAGCCGGTGAAGCCGATATTCCAGCCCTGATCGGCGGCGCCCCGGCTATATTTGAGGAGGCCGTTCACCTTCTTCAAATCTTCATTCAGATCCCAGGGACCATTGGAGCGCGTGCCATCGATCGCAAGCAGCAGATCGCCGCCCCCCACCTCGCTGCTGCCGGCGGCGAGCGCGCGATAATAGCCATAACTGCCCGCCGTCACCTCCACCAGCGGCCGGGCGAGCCGGTCGAGCGTTTTGAACTGCACCGTGCCGGCGGCGGAAAAATCGCCGACATCGGCGAAATAGGGGCCTTTGCGATAATCGATCCGCTCGACCAGTTCGGGGATCAGGAAATTGAGGTCGAGATAGCCCCGTCCATGGCCATGGGTGCGCATGTTGACCGGCGCGCCATCGACGAAGCCGGCGAAATCACTGCCATGGTCCAGATTGAAACCGCGCAGGAAATATTGATTGGCCTTGCCGGTGCCCGAATGCTGGGTGGCGATGACGCCGGGAACATTTTCCACCATCTCGCCTACGCGGGCAAGCGGGCGATCTTCAAAGTCACGATAGCCCACCACCCCCTGCGAGGCGGACAGCGCCGTGCCAATCTGTGGCAGGTTGCGGCCATAGACGATGATGTCGGCATCACCGTCCGCATCCTCCTGCGTCTGGGCGAGCGCGCCCGTCGGGCAGAGCGCCGCCAGCACCATCCAGGATGCAATATGCCCGATCCGTCGCATCTGCGCCCTTTGTATGAACTCTTGATAAAAAGATCATACGCAGCACCCCGTCCGGGCGGCATGGGGCAGATGACGTAGGCGGCTTACGCCCGGGTGAAGCGCCAGCGATCCGCGTCGCTTTCGGCCGCATCGAAACGATAGCCGTCCGTGTCGAAACCGCGCATCGCATCGATATCCGTCACATGATGCTCACACAGCCAGCGCGCCATCATGCCGCGCGCGCGCTTGGCGTTGAAGCTGATGAAACGCGGGCCGTTGGGACCGGGTTCGCGAAAATCGACGTCGATCACGCGGATGCCGGGCAGCCGTCCTTCGACTGCGGCGAAATATTCCTGGCTCGCCAGATTGAGGATGACGCTCGATCCTTCCTCTTCCACCTGCGCGCGCAGCAGCGTGGCGATGCGGTCGCCCCACCAGTCGGTCAGCTTCTTGTGCCGGGGCGCCCAGCGCGTGCCCATTTCCAGCCGATAGGGGCGGATCGCATCAAGCGGGCGCAGCAGGCCATAGAGGCCGGAGAGCATGCGGACATGATCCTGCGCGAAGGCGACCCCGGGTTCCTCCAGCGTATCCACATCGAAGCCGGTATAGACGTCGCCGGCAAAGGCGTAGAGCGCGGGCCGTTCGGGCAGATCGGCAAAGTCGCGAAAGCGATCGGCGTTGAGCTTGGCCAGGCGCGGCGAGATATGCATGAGTTCGGCCAGTCGCTTCTGCGTCAGGTTGGCGGCCGAACGCGCCAGATCGCGCGCCTCATCGGCGAAATGTGGGGCGGAGGGCGACAGCGGCGGCAATGCGCGATCGAAATCGAGCGTCTTGGCGGGGGAAAGCAGGGCGATCATGGCGCGGTCGGTAACGGCTGCGGCCCTGCGCGTCAAAAGATCAGAGCCTGTTGGGAAATGCGCCTCTGGCGCATCTCTCACGGCATCAGCCGCCGCCGCCCCTCCCACAAATGCCAGCGCATGGCGAGCGCCGCGCCTTCGGGGTCCTGGGCGCGGATGGCGGCGACGATCTGTTCATGTTCGCGCAGCATGGTCGCGATCACTTCGGGCGGGCGGGACCGGCTGATGTCGACGCCGGCCTGCATGATCTTGTCAACGTCGCCATGCAGCGCGTCGAAGGCGATCAGGAAGGCCGGATTGCCGGTCGCCTGCGCAATGCGGCGGTGCAGGTCCATATCCTCGACATGGGCGGGTTCGCTCGACAGGAGCGCCTCGCGCAGCCGCTCCATGCCTTCTTCCACATACGCCATTTCCTGCGCGGTGCGGCGCGTGGCGGCCAGGCGCGCGGCCTCCGCCTCCAGCACGAAGCGAACTTCATAGCTTCCCAAAGTCGCGGGCAGTTCGGTCGCGGGCATGAAGGCGGCGAGACGCTGGGACGGGCGGCTTTTTACGAAAGAGCCGGCGCCCCGGCGCGCCTCGGTAATGCCGTCCGACGCGAGCCGCACCAGCGCTTCGCGCACGATGGCGCGGGACACGCCGAACCGTTCGGCCAGCGCGGCTTCCGACGGCAGGCGCGCGCCAACCTCCAGATCCTGCGCATTGATGATCTCGACAATGCCGGCATAGGCATGGTCGGACAGCCGGGCCTGGTTCATCGGCGCACCTGTGGATTGCTGTCACCCATGGCCGCTTCCTTTGTTAGAAGATGCTGCTCGCGACAAGCACCAATAGCAAGCCGACCACCGCGACCACCGTCTCCATGATGGACCAGGTTTTGAACGTGCCAGGCATGTCGGTGCCAAGGTAGGATTTGACCAGCCAGAAGCCGGGATCATTGACGTGCGAGAAGAAGAGCGACCCCGCGCCGATCGCCAGCACCATCCATTCCGGCTCCACGCCCGATGCGGCGACCAGCCCCTGCATCACGCCGGCGGTGGTGATGGTCGCGACCGTGGCGGAACCGGTGGCGAGGCGAATGCAGACCGACACGCCCCAGGCGAGCAGGATCGGCGAGATCGCGCCGCCGGCGGCAAAGCGGACCAGCAGGTCGGACAGGCCCGCCGTCACCAGCACCTGTTTGAGCGCGCCGCCCGCGCCGATCGCCAATATGATGCCGCCCGCCGGCACCATCGCTTCGGTCCAGATGGCGCTCTGAATCTTTGCATCGCTGATGCGGCGGCCGAACAGCAAAGGCAGGGCGACCAGCACCGCAATCAGCAGCGCGACGACCGGATCGCTGACCCAGCCGAGCCAGTGGAAATGCGGTGCGACGGACGCTGGCAACAGCGCCACCGCCTGCCCCGCCGCAATCAGCACCACCGGCAACAGCACGGCGGCCAGCGCCCGGCCGACCGACGGCGTAGCGACATCGACCTTCACCGGATCGAGCAGAGGCGGGTTGAGTTTGACGCCGGGCGCGGTGAAGCGGGCGAGCACGGGACCTGCGATGATCGCGGTCGGGATGCCGACGATCAGGCCATAGACGAGGGTAAGGCCCAGATTGGCGCCCAGCGCATTGACGGCCAGCAAGGGACCGGGATGCGGCGGCACCAGCGCATGGACGACCGACAGGCCCGACAGAGCGGGCAGCATCAGACGGAGCTTGGCGGTGTCGCCATTCTGCCCCGCGGGGAGCGCGGCGGCGGCGGATGCGACGATCGGCAGCAGCAGGACGAGGCCGGTTTCAAAGAAGAGCGGCAGGCCGATGACGATGGCGGTGAACAGACTGGCCCAGGGCGCGCCCTTCACGCCGGAGAGGCGCAATGCGGCGCGGGCAAGGCCGCCCGCCCCGTCCGACAATTGCAGCATCGCGCCAAGGCCAAGGCCAAGCGCCACGACCAGGCCGGTGCCGCCCAATATGGCGCCCGCCCCCTTTTCCACCGCCTTGGCCGTATCCTCCATCGGCAGGCCGGCGATCAGGCCGACGGTGAAGGCCCCGCACAACAGCCCGACAAAGGGATGCAGCCGGCCCCGGATGATGAGCGCGATGGACAGGGCAATGCCGATGACGGCTGCGATCAGCAGGCGATAGTCGGCGGGGGTCATCGGCCCGTTCTCCGATGGCCGAAAATCCGTCCGCATGATGCCGATCGACGAAATGGTAACGCCATTCCCACCCTCTCCCTGTTCCGCTTGTCCGGCGGCCAGATCGACCGAATCCCGCAAAGCTGTTAGACAGGTTATAGCTGCATTTTCGCCACAAACTAGGCTATTTGCCAAATTATCCGATTTTTCTCTTGAACCTGTCTGACCGATTCCATTATCGTTAGCGCTAACGAATCTCAGGACCGCCTGGCCAATATGGGGCTGTCCACCGACGGATCGAAACAGGGAGAGGCAAGATGCATATCGCGACGGATTTGCACCATTTACCCGATCGTCATGATCGCTACGCCCCGGAACCCCCGCACCTTACGCCGACCCAGATCAAGGTCATGCGCTGCGTTCATTCGGGCCTGCTGAACAAGCAGATCGCCTATGAGCTGGGCATGGCGGAAGCGACGGTGAAGGTCCACATGACTGCGCTAATGCGCAAACTCAACGTCCGCAACCGCACGCAGGTCGCCATTGCCGCCGGCCATTTCGGCTGGATGCGCACCACGCTGGGCCGCGCCGCCGACTGACGTTTCTTTCATCGCTGGAGAAGGTCCCATGAACCGATCGAGACGGGCAATGATGGGCGGCGTCGGCGCGGGTCTGGCGCTGGCGGGCATGGGCGGCGGCCCGGCCTTCGCGGCTCCGCGCAAGATCGGCTATGCGATCGTCGGGCTTGGCTCCTATGCGACGCGCCAGATCATGCCCAATTTTGCGGGATGCGATCAGGCGAAACTGGTCGCCCTGGTCAGCGGGACGCCGGCCAAGCTGGCGCAATATGGCGACCAATATGGCATTCCGGCGACGCACCGTTACAGCTATGCCGATTTCGATCGCATCCGCGACAATCCCGATATCGACGCCGTCTATGTCGTGCTGCCCAACAGCCTGCATGCGGAATATGTCATCCGCGCCGCGCAGGCAGGCAAGCATGTGATGTGCGAAAAGCCGATGGCGGTGTCCGTTGCGGAGTGCGAAGCGATGATCGCCGCCTGCCGCAAGGCGGGCAGGAAGCTGATGATCGGATACAGATCGCGCTTCGAACCCTATAACCGTCTGGCGATCGACCTGGCGCGCGGTGGCCATGTCGGGCCGACGCGCCTGATCACCGCCGAACATGGTTTTTCCGCGCAGCCCAATCAATGGCGGCTGGACAAGCCCCTGTCGGGCGGCGGATCGCTGATGGACATCGGCATCTACAGCCTGAACGCCGCGCGCTATCTGACCGGGGAGGAGCCGGCGGAGGTGAGCGCGGTGGAAAGCACCGACCGCACCGATCCGCGTTTCCGCACCGTGGAAGACCGGATCAATTTCATGCTGCGTTTTCCCTCCGGCATCATCGCCAATTGCATTTCCAGCTATAGTTCGGGCCATAATGGCTATCGCGTGATCGGCACGCAAGGATGGATCGATATGGAGCCGGCAACGCCTTATAGCGGGCAGAGCATGACCATCCGCAAGGATGGCGTCACCGCGCCCCGCACCCTGCCTGTGCCGGCGAAGAACCAGTTTGCGGGGCAACTCGACCATCTGGCCGAATGCATAATGACCGGCGCGACGCCGATCGTATCGGGCGAAGAGGGGCTGGCCGACCTGCGCGTGATCGAAGCGATCTATCGATCGGCGGCGACCGGGCGCAGCGTGCGCCTGCACGCATGATCGCGCGGCGGACGATGCTGGCGGGCCTCGCCAGCCTTCCCATCGCGGCGGTTGCTGCGACCCGGACCGGCGGGGTCTCGCGGATCGATCCGGCGCTCGATCGGATCATTGCCCCTTCTGCGCGGGTCGAGCGCCTGGCCAGCGGATATCGCTGGGCCGAAGGGCCGGTGTGGGCGGCACGGGAAAAATGCCTGTTCTTCAATGATCCGCCGTCCAACATCCTGTATCGCTGGCGCGCGGGGGACGGAGCGAAACCTTTCCTGTCGCCTTCGGGCCTGCAAACGCCGGTTCCGCCCGACATTCGGGAAGCGGGATTGAACGGCCTGGCGATCGACGCCTCCGGCGCGCTGATCGCGGCGGACAGCGGCACCCGCGCGATCGTGCAGATCGATATCGCCAGCGGGCAGCGCCGCATATTGGCCGACCGCTATCAGGGCAAAAAGTTTAACAGCCCCAACGACCTGTGCATCGCCGCGTCTGGCGCGATCTATTTCACCGATCCCACCTATGGGTTGCGCGAAGGCGATGCTTCCCCGCTGCGCGAACTAACGCAATGCGGCCTCTATCGACTGACGCCCGACGGTACGGTGACATTACTGGATGGGGATCATCGCCGCCCCAATGGCGTCGCCCTGTCGCCCGATGGACGCACCCTCTATCTGGCGTTGTCGGATGAGGCGCAGCCTGAAGTGCTGGCCTATACGCTGGACGCCGATGGCCTGCCGACGCAGCGCCGCCTGTTCCGCGACATGCGGCCCGAACAGACGCGGGGGCTGCCGGGCCTGCCCGACGGGATCAAGGTGGACGCGCGCGGCCATGTCTTTGCGACCGGGCCGGGCGGCGTGCATATCTGCGCGCCGGATGGAACATTGCTGGGGATGGTCAGCACCGGCAAGGCGATCGCCAACTGTGCGATCGATCAGGAAGGCGCCCGGCTCTTCCTGACCTCGGCCGATCAACTGGCGGTGATCGGCCTGCGTCGGGTCTGATCAGACCCGCATCGGCATCAGCACGTACAGCGCCGGGCTAGCGTCGCTTTCGCGGATCAGCGTCGGCGCGGCGGCGTCGGCCAGATGCAGTTCGACCAGATCGCTGTCAATCTGCCCAAGAATATCGAGCAGATAGCGGGCGTTAAAGCCGATATCGAAGCCTTCGCCCTGGAACGCGCCGGGCACTTCTTCGGCCGCCGTGCCATTTTCCGGGCTGGTGACGGACAGGGTGATCTTGTCCTTGTCCAGGCTCATCTTGACCGCGCGTGTCTTTTCGGTGGCGATGGTGGCGACGCGGTCGACGCCGTCCTCGAAGCTGCGCGGATCGATCTTGAGCAGCTTGTCGTTCGCGGTCGGGATGACGCGGCTATAATCGGGGAAGGTGCCGTCGATCAGCTTGCTGGTCAGGATCGCGCTGCCCAGACCAAAGCGGATCTTGCTGGCCGACAGGCTGATCTGGACCGATCCTTCGACCTCATCCAGCAGCTTGCGCAGTTCGCCGATGCATTTGCGCGGGATGATGATGCCGGGCATGCCTTCGGCGCCTTCCGGGCGGGTCACGGTGACGCGGGCCAGACGATGGCCGTCGGTCGCCGCGGCCTTCAACACCGGCTGATCCTCGTCCGACACATGGAAATAAATGCCGTTCAGATAATAGCGCGTCTCTTCGGTCGAGATGGCGAAGCGCGTCTTGTCGATGATCTGCTTCAATGTTTCGGCCGGCAGTTCGAAGCTGGTCGGCAGGTCGCCCTCGGCGATCACCGGAAAGTCATCGCGCGGCAGGGTCGACAGGTTGAAGCGCGCGCGCCCCGCCTGAATCAGCATCTTGCCATCGGCCGCGTGCAGCGACACCTGGCTGCCTTCGGGCAGCTTGCGCGCGATGTCGAACAAAGTGTGGGCGGAAATGGTGGTCGATCCCGCCTGCTCCACCTGCGCCGACACGCTTTCCACGACCTGCAGGTCGAGATCGGTCGCCATCAGCTTGATCGCGCCGTCGGCCGACGCTTCGATCAGCACGTTGGACAGGATCGGAATCGTATTGCGCCGCTCGACCACCGACTGGACGTGGCTCAGGCTCTTGAGGAGCGTTGCGCGTTCGATGGTGGCCTTCATGTCCCTGTTCTGTCCGTTTCTTTTTAAGCCGATAGCCGGGTGGTTCGGTCGAATCCCGGCGACAATGATGGATGCTTCTTCATAGCCGCTGTTGCCGTCCCTGCAAGCACCGGCTTCGCCCTTTTCGTGTCAGAGCCTGTTTGGAAATGCGCCCTTGGCGCATCCGCACCGCTCAGAAGATGCGCTCTTTTGCGCAGTTTCAAAACCGACTGTTGCAAATGGGGACAGGTTGGGCTTTGCCCACAACATGCGCCGCATCCTTGCCCTGCTGATCCTGCCGCTGATCGTCGCGACGCCGGCGCAGGCGCGCGATTCGCTGGGCATCTTCGAAAGCTGGGGCGTGTTTCGCGATCCTGCGACACCGCGCTGCTACGCCATCGCCCAGCCCGCAGCGCGGCGCGGCCAGACGCCCAAAGGCTTTGCTTCGATCGGCAACTGGCCCCGCCAGCGGGTACGCGGACAGGTGCATATCCGCCTCAGCCGCGCGCGGACGGCCAGCGCGCCGGTCACGCTGGTCGTTGGCGAACGCCGCTTCACGCTGGTCGCCGGGCAGATTGACGCCTGGGCGCCCGACGCGCGCAGCGACGCCCAGATCATCGCCGCGATGCGATCAGCCAGCAGCATGAGCATCGCCAGCATCGGCGCGAACGGCCGCGGTTTTGCCGACAGCTATGCCCTGCGCGGCGCGGCCACAGCGATCGACGCCGCCGCGCTGGGCTGCGCAAAACTGCGCTGAGGGTTGACTTTTTGGGGATTAGTCAATAGTTAAAGGCCATCCCGTCCCCGGCATGCCGTCTTGAGGCGCTCGCAAGAGCAGACATCAACTCAAGGCCGATCCCGGGGACAACTTGTATCTGGTCCTCGAAATGGCAACGGCGGTCGTAATCGACGGCGCATATTTTCTGCGTCGTTTTTCTTTTACTTTCCCACATTTGGATGGGACCGACCCCACACAAGTCGCTTGGGCTGTCATGTATCTGGCTGGCTGGCATCTAGCGATCCGCCATAGATCGGAGCCCATCGCGAGAGGAGACTTGGATTCAGGATTTCTGGTAAGTGAATCGCCGAGCCTCTATCGAATATTTTTCTACGACTGCGCTCCGCTGACGAAGCGGATTCATCATCCGGTGTCCAAACTTGCACTGGATCTTGCCAAAACCGATACCGCCAAGATTCGAATGGCGATCCATCAAAAGCTTTTGGATGTTCGTAAAGTAGCTCTGCGACTTGGTCGCCTTACAGACGATTTCACATGGGTTCTACGTCCTGAAGCATTGAAGCGTTGCCTTTCTGAAGGAAGCAATTTTGATCCAAAGGATGAAGATTTCATTCTTAATGTGACGCAGAAAGGTGTTGATATGCGACTGGGTCTTGACGTTGCTTCAATGGCTTACAAGCGGCAAGTGGATCAGATAATTCTGGTGGCTGGCGACGCAGATTTCGTCCCTGCTACGAAACTCGCTCGAAGAGAGGGGATCGATGTTGTACTCGACCCCATGGGCGGGAAAGCAGCACGCGACCTCCTCGATCATGTTGATGGCGTCAGGTTGTGCAAGATGGAGAAGCCGCATGACGGAAAACGGTGGCTAATAGCATGAACAACATTTCTCTCATGCCGATTCCCGGCCATATCGATCCTGTGCCCGTGCCGCGCGCGGTGACGCCGCGGGAGGATGGGCGCGTCGACCTGATGGGGCTGTCGCGCCCGCAGATAAAGGGCGCGCTGGAGGAAGCCGGCCTGGACATGAAGGCCGCCAAGCTGCGCTCCAAACAGCTGTTCCACTGGCTCTATCATCGCGGCGTCACCGATTTCGAGGCGATGACCGACCTTGCCAAACCGATGCGCGGCTGGATGGCCGAACGCTTCGTCGTCGGCCGCCCGCAGGTGGTCGAAGCGCAGGTGTCGTCGGACGGCACGCGCAAATGGCTGCTGCGGTCGGACGACGGGCAGGATTATGAAATGGTCTTCATCCCCGATGCGGATCGCGGCACGCTCTGCGTCTCCAGCCAGGTCGGCTGCACGCTCAATTGCAGCTTCTGCCATACCGGCACGATGCGGCTGGTGCGCAACCTGACGCCCGGCGAAATCGTGGGTCAGGTGATGCTGGCGCGCGACGCGCTGGGCGAATGGCCCAAGGGCAATATGGCGGCCGCCCACGATGTCGACGCCGATGAAGACGAGGATGCGCCGCAATATTCGCCCGACGGGCGAATGCTGACCAACATCGTGATGATGGGCATGGGCGAGCCGCTCTATAATTTCGAACATGTGCGCGATGCGCTGAAGGTCGTGATGGACGGCGACGGGCTGGCGCTGTCGCGCCGGCGCATCACCCTGTCGACCAGCGGCGTCATCCCGATGATGGCGCGCGCCAGCGAAGAGATTGGCGTAAACCTCGCCGTCTCGCTGCATGCCGTGACCAAGGAAATCCGCGACGAACTGGTGCCGCTGAACCGCAAATATGGGATCGAGGAACTGCTTCAGGCATGCGCCGACTATCCCAAGGCCAGCAACGCCCGCCGCATCACGTTTGAATATGTGATGATCAAGGACAAGAATGACAGCGACGACGATGCGCGCGAACTGGTCCGGCTGATCCGCAAATATAAGCTGCCGGCCAAGGTCAACCTGATCCCGTTCAACCCCTGGCCGGGCACCGATTATGAATGTTCAACGCCCGAGCGGGTGCGCGCGTTCAGTTCCATCGTGTTCGAAGGCGGCATCAGCGCGCCGGTGCGCACGCCGCGCGGCCGCGACATCATGGCCGCCTGCGGCCAGCTGAAATCGGCGAGCGAAAAGAAGAGCAAGGCGGAAATGAAGCGCCTGGCCGAAGAAAAGCAGGCCGCGCTCGGCTGATGCGACGGGCGGGCCGACAGCCATGCCGGCCTTGACCTGACCGCGGCCGTCGATTTACCCCTTTTTACCGGGGATGCAGCGCGTTTCGTTCGAAAAACGCGCCAGCCGACGCGCCTATGCCGTTCGTCCGCACCCTGCCGGGAGAGGCATAACGACAGCGATTTAAGGGGCCGCACAACATGAGCATGGCATATCAGCCCGGATCGGACGATCCTTCCCCATCCCTGCATTTTGCCTGCACATCCTGCGGCAAATGCTGCACCGGACTGCGCCTGCCGCTCAGCGTATCGGAGGCGATCACCTGGCTGGAGCGTGGCGGGCGGGTGGAAATCCTGTGCGACGCGGCGCCGGACATGCCGTTTCCTGAGGGGTCCGCCGAAGCCTATCGCGCCGCCCGCGCCGTGCCCGCCATCAGCGACCAGTTGCCCCTGACCCTGTCGGCGACACTGACAGCCGTGTTCGAAGGCCCCTGCCCCAATCTTCAGGCGGACATGCGTTGCGGCGCTTATGAGATTCGCCCCAATGCCTGCCGCATCTATCCGGCCGAAGTCCGTCCCGACCGGCGCGTCGTCCCGACCGAAAAACTATGCCCGTCCGATGCATGGGATGATGCGCACCCGACCTTCATGGAGCCGGCGCAGGGCGTGCTGGACATGGAGACGGCGAACGCCATCACGCGGTCGCGCCACGCCGGCATCGACGACGTTGGCCGCAAGGCCGGGCTGCTGGCCGCGCTGCACATCGATCAGGCGGCGCTGGCCAATGAAGGCTATGCGATCTGGAAGCCATCGCTCGACACTTTGCTCGACAGGCTCCGGGCCGTTCGCGACGCGCAGGATGGGACTGCGCCGGATCGCCTCTATGTGGAAATCCTCTCCCCGCGCGCCGAAACCCGCCAGATGATCGCCGAAGCGCAAGGCGTTGACGCCGTCCCTGACAGCACAAGGGGCTATGACTATCTGCCGCTTTATGGCTGATAGTGGCGCGGCAGGGGGAGAAGCGCGGCGTGACCGACGAAGAAATTGCGCGGCTGGCAACCGACTTTTGCGACTGCACCCTGCCCAAGGCATATTGGACGCATGAGGCGCATTTCGCGACCGCCCTGTGGCTGATCCTGAAGCGGCCCGACATCGCGCCCGAACGCGACATGCCCGGTATGATCCGTCGCTATAACGAAAGCGTGGGCGGCGTGAACAGCGACAGCAGCGGCTATCATGAAACCATCACCCAGGCGTCGCTGCACATGGCGCGACGGGTGGTGGCCGGCCAGCCGGGCGGCGTCACGCCATCCGCCGCGCTGGCCGCGCTCATGGCTTCGCCGCTGGGCGACAAGGACTGGCTTTTCACCTATTGGTCGCGCGATCTGCTGATGGCGGCGGAGGCGCGCCGCAACTGGGTAGCGCCCGACCGCACGCCCCTTCCCGCATAAATTACAGCACCATAAAAAAAGGGCGGCCCTTTGCAGGACCGCCCTTCTTCCCCTTCACACCGCCAGGCGGTGCGAAGGATCTGATCGATTGAGAGGGATCAGAAACGGAAGCCGATGCCGACAACGCCGGCGTCACGGCCGCCGATGTTGGCTTCATATTCGCTGCGCTGATATTCAGCCGAAATATAGGTGTTCGGGGTCACGGCATATTCCAGACCGCCGCCATAACGCACGCCTTCGAACGAAGCGCCGGCGCCGTTCACGTCGATGCGGGTGTTGGCATAGCCGACCTTGCCGAACGCCAGGACCTGCGGGGTCACGGTGTAGCCCAGACGAACCGAAGCGGCCAGATCGCGGCTGACTTCCGCACCGGCGCCAGCGCTGGTGGTGCTGTCGCTGAACGACACTTCGGGGCCGAAGGTCACGCCGTTGGTGACGGCCAGGTCATAACCGGCGGCAACGCCATAGGTGAAACCGTCGCGGCCGTCGAACTTGTCATAGCCCAGCGTCACGCCCGCGCGCGGCCCGGTGAAGGGCGCAGCGTCCTGAGCGAAAGCAGGGGCAGAAAAAGCAGCGGCAGCAGCAATTGCTGCGAAAATCACAGTCTTCATAAAGTCCTCGATATTATTCTATACGCCGTGACTTAGATATTCATCCGGCGTTCAGGTTCGATGCCAAGCAATCATGAACTTATTCTCATGAATCCTCCTGCTTCTTTTCTCTTCATTATCTGGAGAGAGAAGAGCGCCATCTGCATCATGATCGCGCACTGGCCATCTAGGATCGCCAGATTGAGTTGCAAAGGGGGTCGGAATTTATTTCAATTAATTTCGATGCTTGTGTTGCAGATTAGTGACATGCCCATCCGCGTACGCCAACCGGCGCGGGCCGGAGCAGGCCCGACACCGCCCTTGTCGTTCGACCAACAGCATTTCCAACAGTGCGAACGCCATGATCCGATATGGACCGACGGCAAAAAAGCGATAGGATCGCCGCCATGGACAGCCCGCCCGCCAGCCCGCCCGACAGCATGGGGGCGATCGTCAGGCGGCATCGCCTGTCGACGCGACTCTGGCATTGGGTGAATGCCCTGCTGCTCTATGTGCTGTTCACCAGCGGCCTTGGCATCTTCAACGCCCATCCGCGCCTCTATTGGGGGCAATATGGCGCCAATTTCGATCATGCCTGGCTGACGCTCAATCGCTTTGGCGGCTGGCTGACGCTGCCGGCCCATTATAATCTCGCTTTGTCGCGCCACTGGCATCTGACCGCAGCGCCGATCTTCGCCTTCGCGCTGCTCGCCTATATGGTCTGGAGCCTGTTCAACCGGCACATCGCCCGCGATCTGGCCTTTCGCCGCGGCGAGCTTTCGCCCCGCCATGTCTGGCGGGACATATATGATCATGCCCGGCTGCGCTTTCCCACCGGGCCAGCGGCGCTGCGTTATAATGTGCTGCAAAAGGCCAGCTATGTCGGCGTGCTCTTTCTGCTGCTGCCGCTCGTCATCCTGACTGGCCTTACCATGTCTCCGGGCATGAATGCGGCCTGGCCCTGGCTGGTCGACCTGTTCGGCGGTCGCCAAACGGCGCGGTCAATCCATTTTCTCGCCGCCTTCGCGCTGGTCGCCTTCTTCCTTGTCCATATCCTGATGGTGCTGCTCGCCGGGCCGCTGAACGAAGTGCGATCGATGATCACCGGCCGCTACCGCCTGCCCAAGGAACGATCATGATCCTGACCCGGCGCAGCCTGTTGCTGGGCGCAACCGCGTCGCTCGCGGGCTGCGATCGCCTCGCCAGCACCCCATCCGTGCGCGAGGCGCTGTTTTCGGCGGAGAATTTCCACAAATGGGCGCAGCGCAGCCTGATGGCGCGCGATGCGCTGGCGCGAGAATTTCGCCCCGACCAGATTTCCCCCATCTTCCGCGCCAATGGCACCGCCAATCCCAACACGCCGGCCTATAAGGCGCTGTGGCGCGGCGGCTTTGCCGACTGGCGACTGCGCATCGACGGGCTGGTAGCGCGGCCTTTGTCGCTGTCGCTGGACCAGTTGCATGCCTTGCCCCATCGCGAACAGATTACCCGCCATGATTGCGTCGAGGGCTGGAGTGCGATCGGCAAATGGCGCGGCGTGCCTTTGAAATTGCTGCTCGACGGCGCGGGGCTGCGCGACAGCGCCCGCTACCTCGTCTTTCACTGCGCCGACACCATGGGCGCCGGTCAGCCCTATTATGAAAGCATCGACCTGACCGATGCCTTCCACCCCCAGACGATCCTGGCCTTCGCCCTCAACGACCGGCCCCTCTCCGTCGCCAATGGCGCGCCGCTGCGGCTGCGGGTGGAGCGGCAACTGGGCTATAAACAGGCCAAATATCTGATGCGGATCGAAGCGGTGCAACATTTGTCCGCCATAGGCGCGGGCAAGGGCGGCTATTGGGAAGACCATGCCGGCTATGACTGGTATGCGGGTATTTGACGCCTGCGAAACGACATGACAAGGTAGCGGCATGAAACTGTTTGAACGTGTTCTCAAGCGGTTGGTCACACGTGGCCAGCTTACCGTCCACTATTCTGCAGGAGGCAGCTTCACCGTCGGACAGCCCGATCCGGCCTTCCCCACCCTCGCCCTGCGCTTCCACGACAAGCGCGTTCCGCTCGACATCATCAAGGACCCGCGCCTTGGCATGGCCGAAGCCTGGATCGACGGTCGCATCGGCATAGAGGGCGGCGGCATCATGGAATTCATCTCCATGATCCGTGCCAACAATCCCTGGGAACAGGGCAAATCGATCGACGCCAAATCCTTCCTCAGCCGCAGCTTCAAGACCGCCCGCCAGAAATTCTGGCGCCTCAACCACAAAGGCCGGTCGAAAGCGAACGTCGCCCATCATTATGATCTGTCAGGCGCGCTCTACGCCCTCTTCCTCGACCGCGACCGCCAATATAGCTGCGCCTATTTCCCCGATGCGGACAATGAAGCCGGCATCAGCCTGGAACAGAGCCAGGAGGACAAGAAGGCGCATATCGCCGCCAAACTGCATCTGAAGCCCGGCATGAAGGTGCTGGACATTGGCTGCGGCTGGGGCGGCATGGCGCTTTACCTCCACCGCACCTGCGGCGTCGACGTGACCGGCATCACCCTGTCGGAGGAACAGTTGAAGGTCGCGCGCCAGCGGGCGCAGGATGCCGGCGTCGCCAATCATGTCCGCTTCGAACTGATCGACTATCGCGACATGCAGGGACCGTTCGACCGGATCGTGTCGGTCGGCATGTTCGAACATGTCGGCACTGCGCATTTCCGCACCTTCTTCAACAAATGCCGCGAATTGCTGACGCCTGAGGGGGTGATGCTGATCCATACGATCGGCCGGGTCGGCGGGCCGGGCATCACCGACGCCTTCACCCAGAAATATATCTTCCCCGGCGGCTATATCCCCGCATTGTCGGAAATGATCCAGGGCAGCGAGGATACGCGCCTGATGGTGACGGATGTGGAGGTGCTGCGCATCCATTACGGCCTCACCATCCGCGAATGGTATAAGCGGACGATGGCGCACAAGGCGGACATCGTCGCCCTCTATGACGAGCGCTTCTTCCGCCTGTGGACCTTCTATCTGGCCGGGGCGGCGACCGTGTTCGAACATGGCGGCATGGTCAATTATCAGGTCCAATATGTGCGCGATCGCCGCACTTTGCCCATCACCCGCGACTATATGCAGGAAGCCGAAGCGGCGCTGCGGGGCCGCTGATCCGCATTAACCGTCGCTGACAGCCCCGTTCCCGGACGGTTCAGTCGGCAACGGCCATTCTCCCTCTCATGCTTTCGTCCATGCCGGGCGTGCATCTGAGGAGAGACAGGCAATGAAACTTTTATGGAAAGGCGCGGCGGCGCTGAGCATCGCCGTCGCCGGATTGAGTGCGACGGCCATCCCCGCGCAGGCACATGATCGTGGTTATGGCTGGCGCGGCGACCGCGATGGCCGCTGGGATCGCCGGGGCTGGGACAATCGGCGCTGGGACGATCGCCGCCACTGGCGCGGGGATCGGCGCGACTGGCGGGGCGGGCGCGGCTATTACCGCACCGGCTATCGTCAGCGCTGCTGGACCGAATGGCGCTATGACTATTATCGCGACCGCGATGTGCGCGTGCGCATCTGTCGCTGACACCGTCTGCGGCTCGCCCATGGCCAGAGGGCGGGTCGCATGTTGACGGATGGCGGGGCCAGACGCTAGGCGCGACGCAGCATTTCAAGGAATTTGATCATGAGCGACACGCCCCCCGACCATCTGTCCACCAATCCCAAAAGCCCCCATTTCGACATGGAGGTGCTTCAGCGCGGCATCGGCATCCGTTTCAAGGGCCGCGAGCGCAAGGATGTGGAGGAATATAATATTTCCGAAGGCTGGATTCGCGTCGCCGCCGGCAAGACCCGCGACCGCCACGGCAATCCGCTGACGATCAAGCTGACCGGCGAAGTCGAAGCCTGGTTCGAAACCCCCGCGGAAGACGCCGGGGACAAGGCCACCGACGCCGAATAAGCATGACGAAAGGGGCGCTCGATGCGCCCCTTTTTCTATCAGTTCAGCACCGCTTCCCGCTTCACGTCGGAGATGATGGCGCTGAGCGACCGTTCCTCCGGCGCGGCATCGGCAAAGGTGACGACCCGCATGTCGGTCGCCAGCCGCGGCGCCGCCTCGCGTGAGGCTCTGACCACACCCCTGACGTGCGCCGGCCGCGCCTGCGCCACCATCAGACCGCGTGGCGACACGGGTGCGGATCGCACCACCGCCGGCATCGCCTTTTCCTCCCAATTGTCCGTATCGACCTTCGCAAAGCGCACGCTCGCGCCCAGCGCCGGATCGGGGACGAAATCGTGCAACTTCGCCTTGGCCGGATAGATGAAGCCATAGGTTGGATTGGTGCGTGCGCCCATCTGCCCGGTCGGGCTGTGCCAGACACGGACCTGGCTCCAGTCGCCCCCGTCCGATACATCGATCGCCAGCACATCTTCCTCGATCGATCCGGGCACCGACCAGTTGGCATGGCGGATCAACACACGGCGATCGTCCAGCACCTTGCTGACCACCGCGACATGCCCCAGCACCATCGGCCCATAGGGACGAAACGCCAGCACCGCGCCCTTTTTCGGGCTGTGGCCACGCTTATATTGCCCGTCGGCCTGGTCCCACCAGCTCAGCGCATCGCCGCGAATATCCACGCCCGATACGGTGCGGGCATAGGGCACGCACTGCAACACCGCCGCGCCAAAGGCAGGCGCAGCCATCAGGCCGGACAGCAGGCAAGCTGCCGCCCAGCGCGTCATTCGAATCATTATGCGATCCCGAAACGTCTAGAATCGCCCCACCGGGAACGACCCTAAAACGCGGACTCTTTGAGAAAGATTAAGATTGGGGGGAAAGGTTAAATTCTTAGAAAGCAGCGCGCATTGCAGCGCCGCCGGTCTGTTCGGCCGATGCGATGCGCACCGGGGCCTGATCGATCGCCTTGGGCGCATCGGCATAGATGAAGCCGCGGGCCGCATTGGAGCGCAGGCCCAGATTGCCGATCGGGCCGTACCATACGCGCACATCGGTCCAGTCATTGTTGGGCGACACGTCGATGGCGCGGACATTGCGCTCGATGCCGCCACGATAGGACCAGTTGGCGTGGGTCAGCAGCACTTCGCGATCGCTGACCACCTTGCTGACCATGGCGACATGGCCGACCGGCATGGAGCGGCTGGCGGCAAAGGCCAGAACGGCGCCGACGCGCGGTTCATGACCACGGTCATAACGACCTTCGGCCTGACCCCACCAGGTATTGGCGTTGCCATGAATGTCGATACCGGAAACTTCACGGGCGAAGGGCGCGCATTGCAGCGTGCCGGCCGTGGCGGGAACAGCGATAAGAGCAGAGAGCGCAAGAACAGACGCCGCGAAAAACACGCGAAAACCAGCGAACATCCGATTGCGACCCCGACTTATTGTGTAGGCTTGAACCCCGATGACCGCTTTAGGGCAGAGCCAGGACGAACGGACAAGCGCGGGGCGACGAGTCGTTTGATCGATGCGTTATGCTGCGGAACGAAAAACATGGCCGGCCGTTACAGTCAGCCGTGTCGCATCATCCAGATCGTTGAAAAGACTGGATTCCGTACCCGTCATCCACACCTGCCCCCCGGTATCCCGCAATCGTTGGAACAGTGCGCTGCGGCGCGACGGGTCAAGATGGGCCGCCACTTCGTCGAGCAGCAACACCGGCGGCTGGCCGCGATCGGCGGCGACCAGCGCGGCGTGGGCCAGCAGGATCGACAGCAGCAACGCCTTCTGCTCCCCGGTCGAACAGAGCGCCGCCGCCTGCTCCTTGGCGATGTGCGTGACGGACAGGTCATGGCGATGCGGGCCGGACAGGGTGCGCCCCGCCGCCGCATCGCGCCGCCGCTCTCGCGCCAGCCGCGCCGCCAGCGGTTCGTCGCCAGCCTCCTCGCCGCCGTCGATCGCGATCAGCGGCCGGGCAAAGGGTTCGTCGGGCTGGTCGGCCAACGCATCGTTCAGCCGCGCGACCAGATCCGCCCGCGCCCCGGCCAGCGCCGCGCCATGTTCGCCCATCTGCGCCTCCAGCGCGCTCAGCCAGGCCGGATCGGCCCGCCGCACATCGCTCAGCAGCCGGTTGCGCGCCCGCATCGCCGCATCATAGCGCGCACTATGCGCCGCATGCCCCGGATGCAGCGCCAGCGTCAGCCGGTCGAGAAACCGCCGCCGCCCGCCCGGACTGTCCAGAAACAGCCGGTCCATCGCCGGGGTCAGCCACACGATCGACAGATGATCGGCCAGCGCATTGGCAGAGGAAGCCACCCCGCCGATCCGCACCTGTCGCCGGTCGGGGCTGGCGGGCGCGACGCCGGTGCCCAGCACTACGCCATCCACCTCCGCCGCGACGCCAAAACCGCCCGGCCCGCCCTGCCGCGCCATGGCAGACAACGGCACGCCGCGCAGGCCCCTGCCCGGCGCCAGCATCGACACCGCTTCCAATATATTGGTCTTGCCTGCGCCATTGTCGCCGGTCAGCAGGATGAAGGCATGATCAGGCAGGATCAGCGCATCCGCATGATTGCGGAAATCGCTCAGGGTCAGGCGGCCGATCATCGGCCCGCTGTAGCGGGGAGAACGGGCGGAAGATAGATGCGTTGGCGGTTGGGCGCGCGCGCAGTACGGGAGAAGAAGAAAGGGCAGCTTTTGGGTGGTTTGCCGCCATTCCCCTCCCGCAGGCGGGAGGGGCAGCGAGACTTGCGCGCGTAGCGCGTTAGTCGCAGCGGGGTGGGCTGTTGCTACGTCCAGCCCACCCCCTAACCCCCTCCCGCTTGCGGGAGGGGGAACATGTCCACAACTGGTCGTAACCCGCCGCCAGACCGAGCGCGCTTCCTCTCAGCATCTTTTGCGCGTCACCGCCGTTCCGTCGTTCGTCACGATCAGCTTTTCGCCCGTCCGCCGCATCTCTACAGTGCGCTGCCAGCTCTGGCCTTCGCCGGTGAAGCTGGCGTCCACGGCAACCCGGCCGTCTGCCCCTTCGCGGACCGCCTTCACCGTGCCGACGCTTTCGTGAAAGATCAGCTGATCGGGCGCGACCGTCAGTTCCAGCGCGGCGGCGCGGTCGCCGCAGCGTTCCGCCTCGCCAGCCCAGCGCCCTTGAAAGGCGGCCGGGATCAACCCGTCGGGCGCAGCGGGCGGCGGCGGTCCATCGACGCCGGCCGCCGGTTCGGGCGGGGCCATGGCGTTGGCGGGCGCATCGGCCGGCCGCGTTTGCGGCAGCGCCTGATCCACGATGTTGGTGACGACGCCGGGCTGCTGCGCGGCTTCATTCTGCTGACGGTCGCAGGCGGCGGCGAGCAGGAGCAGGGAAAGCGGCAAAATCCTGATCATCTCGAAAAAACCCGGCCGCCCCCTCCCGGTTCCCCCGCATGACTCACGGCGGGCGGCATGATAGCGTGCGGCGTCACCTTCGAAGGAGAGTCTGCATCATGCCGGTGCTGGGAATGGGCGGCCTGTTTTTCCGATCGCGCGATCCGCAGGCGCTGGCCGAATGGTATCGCACCCACCTCAATGTCGGTGGCGGCTGCGTCGCCGATCCTCAGGCGGAAGCGAATGAATGGGTGTGGCAGACGCTGGGCGGCCCGATGGTCTTCGCCCCGTTCAAGGCCGACAGCGATTATTTCGCCGCCGACAAACAGTATATGATCAATTTCCGCGTGTCCGACCTCGACGGGCTGCTGGCGCACTTGCGTGCGGCGGACATTGCGATCATCACCAAGCCCGAATGGGACGACCCGGTGGTCGGCCGTTTTGCCCGCATTCACGATCCGGAGGGCAATGCGATCGAACTTTGGGAACAGCCTGCCCCAAAAGAATGATCTAAGGAGCCTGTCCATGAAGCGCCTGTCCCTTTTCCTCGCCGCCGCCGCCGTGTTGACGCCGGGTGCCGCCATGGCCGCGCTCGCCATCGGCGCGAAAGCGCCCGACTTCACCACCCGCGGCGCGATCGCGGGCAAGACCTTCACCGTCACCCTGTCGCACCAGTTAAAGCGCGGGCCGGTGGTGCTCTATTTCTTCCCCAAGGCGTTCACGCCGGGCTGCTCGGCCGAAGCGCGCGAATTTGCCGAGAATATCGAAAAGTTCAAGGCGGCGGGCGCGACGGTGATCGGCATGTCGGCCGATCCGGTCGATGATCTGGTCGCTTTTTCCACCAAGGAATGCGCGGGCAAGTTCGCCGTGGCTTCGGCCGGGCCGGGCATCGTGTCGGGCTATGACGTCGCGCTAAAGATGCGGCCGGGCATGACCGACCGCACATCCTATGTCATCGCGCCGTCGGGCCGCATCGCCTTCGTCCACAGCGAAATGAGCTATGCGGGCCATGTGAAGAGCACGCTGGCCGCGGTCGAGGCGATGAAGACGAAATAATGCTGGCGGTCTTTTGGGAGGCGGCGCGCACCGCTTCCCGACGGACGGACTTCACCCCTTCACATATTGGCCAAACCAGCCCAGCGTCGCATCCCACGCCGCCTTGGCCGCCGCCTCATTATAGCTGGGGCGATAATCCGCCATGAAGCCATGGTCCGCGCCTTCATGCACGATGATCATGTCGGGCGGTGATTTTCCCGCCGCAGCCAGCGCGGCCTGCATCATATGCACATCGGCGACCGGGATGCCCTTGTCCAGTGCGCCATATTGGCCCAGCACCGGCGCTTTCAGTCTATCCACCTGTTCGATCACGCTGAGCGGCTGCAATGCGGTCTTGTCCGTCACCAGCCGGCCGTAAAAGGCGACCCCGGCGTTCAGATCGGCGCTGTGCGCGGCATAGAGCCACACCATCCGCCCGCCCCAGCAAAAGCCGGTGATGCCGCGCCGCGTCGCATCGCCGCCATGGCCGCCCGCAAAGGCATATGTCGTGTCGATGTCGGCCAGCACCTGTGTGTCGGGCGCTTTCGACACGATCGTCCCGACCAGTTGCCTGAAATCCGCCACCTTGGTCGCATCGCCATGGCGCGCGAACAGATCGGGCGCGATGGCGTAATAGCCGGCCCTGGCGAAGCGCCGGCACATGTCGCGAATCCATTCATGCACGCCGAAAATCTCGTGCACGACGACGATGACAGGCGCGGGCTTGCCGCCGGCGGGGCGCGCGACGAAGGCGGGCATGGCGAAACCGTCATTCGCGGCGATCGACACATTCTCTTCCGTCAGTCCGTCGCCCGGCGTCTGCACCGCGCTGCTGGCGACCGGGCGACAGGCGGCGGCGAAACCGGCGGCGAAGGCCCCGCCGGTCAGCACATGGCGGCGCTGCAATCCGGTCGTGCCGATCCAGTTGCGATCCTCGGGCAAGCGCGCGGACGCTTCCCGATCCTTCTCGTCCTGGCGCTCACTGGTCATCGGTGCGTCTCCTGCCATTTGCCGTCGACGCAGCCTAAAGGATCAGCCCGGAAACGAAAGGCCCCGCGTCAGGGGATAGCCAACGCCATCCCCGCCTTCACCCGGTCCAGCGCCAGAAAGCTGTGATAGCTGGCGACAAAGTCGTTTTCGGCAAAAAGCCGCCGGGTGATCGCTTCATAGGCGTGCATGTCCGGCGCGACGATCAGCAGGACGAAACTCAGGCCGCCGGTCACATAATAGCATTGCTGCACATCGCGGTCGGCGCGGAACAGCGCCTTGGCCCGATCGACCGTCGCCGCCTTCTCATCGGTCAGGTTGACCTGGACGATCGATGTGATGCCCAGCCCGACCGCATCGGGATCGACGATGGCGGCATTGGCGGCGATCACGCCATCCTTCTCCATCGCCGCGATGCGCCGCTGCACGGCGGCGGTCGACAGGTTCACCGCTTCGGCAATGGCGCGTTGCGGCATGCGATTATCCTGCTGGATGATTCGCAGGATCGCCCGGTCGAACGGATCGATCGCGCGGCGGGATGCGGAAAAATCGGCCATGACCGAGTAATTGTTGCATTCGGCCAGCCAATCAAGAGCGTTTTTCCCATGACGATGATGATATTTATCGCACTATGGCCAATGGGGCGAAGATGGTGGCGGCATGAACAGGGTATCGAACGGCAATATCGTGGCGGGCATCGCCTGCGGCATGGGCGCGGGGGCGCTGTGGGGGCTGGTGTTTCTGGCGCCGGAAGTGATGCGCGGCTTCAGCCCGCTGCAACAGGCGGTCGGCCGCTACCTCGCCTATGGCCTCTTGTCCGCGCTGCTGATCGCGCCGCGCTGGCGCAGCCTTAGCGCGCGGATGACCCCGCGCCTGCTATGGGCGCTGGCCTGGCTCGCGCTGGCGGGCAATCTTTTTTATTATGTGCTGCTGGCCAGTGCGGTGCAGATGGGCGGCATCGCCATGACATCGCTGGTGGTCGGCTTCCTTCCCGTCGCGGTGACGATCATCGGCAGTCGCGAAGTCGGCGCGCTGCCGCTGCGACAGCTTGCCCCCTCGCTGCTGCTGTGCGTGGCGGGCGCGCTGTGCATCGGCTGGCAGGCGGTGGTGATGCCCGGCCCGGGTCCGGTCGCGACGCGGCTGATCGGTTTCCTGTGCGCGGTCGGCGCGCTCGCATCCTGGACCGCCTTCGCCATCGGCAATAATCACTGGCTGCGCCGCATGGGCGACATGCCCGCGCAGGACTGGAATTTGCTGATCGGGCTGGCGACCGGCGCGCAGGCTGTGCTGTTCCTGCCGGTCGTGCTGCTGGCTGGCCTTGGCGATCATGACGCCGCCGCATGGGGCCGGTTCGCAGCCGTCTCCTTCGCTGTCGCACTGCTCGCCTCGATCGTGGGTAACATGCTGTGGAACCGGATGAGCCGGCTGCTGCCGCTGACGATGGTGGGGCAGATGATCCTGTTCGAAACCGGCTTCGCCCTGCTCTATGGCTTCGCATGGGAAGGCCGGTTGCCGACCCTGCTGGAAGGAGCCGCCTTCGCCCTCGTCATCCTCAGCGTCGTCACCTGCATCGCCGCACACCGGCGGCCGGTGCCGGCAGAAGCCGCCATTGCGGCCTGATTGCGTCCTTTCCCCTTTGCCCGAATCGCGATAGGGCGATTTTCATGACCAACATGTTTCTTGTGATGGGCGGCGGCGCAATCGGCGCGGCGCTGCGCTATCAACTGGGCCGCTTCGTCGCCCCGATCACCCCCGGCGCGACCTGGCCCTGGGGCACCTTTGCCGCCAACCTGATCGGCGGCTTCGCCATGGGCCTGCTCGCCGGCTGGCTCGCGCGCGGCAGCGCCGCCTCCGGGGAGCCGATCCGCCTGTTGCTGGGCGTAGGCGTCTTGGGCGGCTTCACCACCTTTTCCGCCTTCAGCCTGGAAACCATGCTGATGATCGAGCGCGGCCAGATCGTGCTTGCGTTGGCCTATGCGCTGGCATCGGTGATCGGCGCGGTCGGCGCGCTGGCGCTGGGCCTCACCCTGATGCGGAGTGCCGTGGCATGAAGGGGCGTCCTCCAGCCAAAGGCGGCGCGGGTTCGCGCGCCGGTAAACCTTCGGGCGGCCGCCCGTCCGATCGCAAGGCTTCGGATCGCAAGCCGGGCGATCGCAAGCCCGCCGGCCGCGGCAAGCCAGCCGGCCCGCGCAAAGGCGACGGCGACAAGCCTTTCCGGCCCAAGGCGCCCGCCGCCGCCAAGTCAGCGGCTGCCAAACCCGCCGCGCCCAAGCCCGCGCCAGCCAAGGCGAACCCCGCCAAGGGCGTCAGCCTCGACGTCCGCCAGTTCCGGGTGAAGGCCGACGATGACGGCATCCGTCTCGACCGCTGGTTCCAGCGCCATCTGCCCGATGTCGGCTTCAACCTCGTGTCGCGCTGGTCGCGCACCGGGCAGCTGCGCGTCGACGGTGCGCGCGCCGCGCCGGGCGACCGCATCGTCGAAGGCCAGATCATCCGCGTCCCCCCCGCCGAAGCCAAGCCCGAAGCGGCGGAAAAGCCCAAGCGCGTGCGCGTCATCGACCTGACGCCCGACGAGATCGCCTATGCGCAGGAGATGGTGATCCATCGCGACGATCAGGCGATCGTCATCAACAAGCCCCCCGGCCTCGCCGCACAGGGCGGGACGAAGACCGACGAGCATGTCGACAAGCTGCTCGACGGCCTGTTGTTCGACGCCGAATCGCGCCCCAAGCTGGTCCACCGGCTGGACAAGGATACGTCGGGCGCGCTGCTGCTGGCCCGCTCCAGCCGCTCCGCCGCGCATTTCGCCAAGGCTTTTTCCAGCCGCACCGCCCGCAAAGTCTATTGGGCGCTGGTGATGGGCGTGCCCAGCATCGAAGACGGCATGGTCGAATTGCCTCTCGCCAAACAGCCGGGCACTGGCGGCGAGAAAATGCATGTCGATCAGGAGGAAGGGCTGCCCGCCCGGTCGCGCTACCGCGTGATCGAACGCGCCGGCAACCGCGCCGCCTGGGTCGAACTGCAACCCTATACCGGCCGCACCCACCAGTTGCGCGTGCATATGGCGGCGATCGGCCATCCGATCGTGGGCGATGGCAAATATGGCGGCAAGGAAGCCTTCCTGTCCGGCACCATCAGCCGCAAGATGCATCTGCACGCCCGCCGCATCCGCGTCGACCATCCCGATGGCGGCCGGGTCGATGTGATGGCGGATCTGCCGACCCATTTCGCCAACAGCCTGCATGAACTGGGTTTCGACCTGACCCTGGGCGACATGCCGCTGGACGACGAGATCGACCGGACGCCGACCCGCGAGGATGAAAAGCGGTTCGCGCGCCAGCACGCCAAACAGGTCCGCAAGGATCGCAAGGGCGAACGCCGGTCGCGGGGCGGCCCGAAGAAGGGATGACGCCGGGCGCGCCCTATCGCTGGAGCGACGAGGCGGCGATCCGGGCCTTTGTGGCGCAGACGGGCTTCGGCCTGCTCTGCGTCGCCGCGCCGGACAGGGTGCATGTCGTCCATCTGCCGCTGGTCTGGCTGGATGACCGGCAGATCGGGTTGCACATCCACCGCGCCAATCCGATCGCCCGGCATCTGGACGGGCAACAGGCGCTGATCGTCGTCACCGGTCCCCATGGCTATGTCAGCCCGGACTGGTATGGCCTGCCCGACAAGGTGCCGACCTGGAACTATCTGTCCGCCGAACTGCGCGGACCGATGGCGCGGCTGGACGATGCCGCGACCGTTGCCCAGATCGATGCGCTCAGCCATGATCAGGAAGCGCGGCTGTCCCCCAAGCCGGTGTGGACCCGCGACAAGATGGCGCCGGGCAGTTTCGACCGGCTGCTGGGCGGGCTGATCGGCTTTTCCATGCAGGTGGAAACCATGCAGGGCACGGCCAAGCTGGGGCAGGACAAGCCGGAAGCAGCCCGCATCGGCGTGGCGGATGCGCTGGAGACCGGCGGCAATGCAGACCTCGCCGCACTCATGCGCGCCACGCTGACGCCTGCGCAGGTCAATGTGTCATGAGCAATCGCCTGATCGTATTCGATTGCGACGGCACGCTGGTCGACAGCCAGCACAGCATCTGCACCGCCATGGTCCGCACCTTCGAGGAAGCAAAGCTGCCCCCGCCCGATCGGCTGGCGATCCTGTCGGCGGTCGGCCTGTCGCTGCCGGTCGCGATGGCCCGGCTCCTGCCACAGGCGGACCGCGACTATCACGATCATCTGGCCGATCGCTACAAGCTGGCCTTTCAGGCGATGCGCCGCGAACAAGGCGTGCAGGAACCGCTCTATCCCGGCATGGCGGAACTGGTGCAGGAACTGGACGCCGCCGGATGGCTGCTGGGCGTGGCGACCGGCAAGTCGGATCGCGGCCTCAACCTCTGCCTCACCCATCATGGCATCATCGACCGCTTCGTGACGCTCCAGACCGCCGACCGCCATCCGTCCAAGCCGCACCCGTCGATGCTGCTGACCGCCATGGCCGAAGCGGGGGCCGCGCCCGACACCACGATCATGATCGGCGACACCAGCTTCGACATCGACATGGCGCTGGCGGCCGGAGTGCGCGCGATCGGCGTGGGCTGGGGCTATCATCTGCCGGACGAACTGGTCGCGGCCGGCGCGCATGCCGTGGCGATGGACAGCGGGCAATTGCGCGGCCATATCGGCGCGCCATGACCGACCTTCCACCTCCCCCGCCGACCGACCCGGACAAGGTCGCACGCCAGCGCCATTTCGCCATCGGCCTGTTCCGCCTGTCGGGCGCCTTCATCGTGATGTTCGGCTTCCTCGCCATCATGCAGCGCTTCGACTGGGTGCAGGGCAACCGGGCCAAGGCGTTCGGCGCGATCATGGTCGTCACCGGCCTGTTCCAGTTCGTCATCGTTCCGCGCCTGCTGCTGGCGCTGTTTCGCCAGAGGCCGCCGCAATGAAGCGTTTCTACACGGATGTGACGATCGTGGACGCCGAAGGCGGCTTCGCGATCCAGCTGGACGGCCGGCCGGTGCGCACCCCGGCCCGCGCGCTGCTGGCGCTGCCGACACGGGCGCTGGCGGATGCGGTCGCCCAAGAGTGGCGGGCGCAGGGCGAGACGGTCGAACCCGCCTCCATGCCGATGACCGGCCTTGCCAATGCCGCGATCGACCATGTGTCCGCCAATAAGGCGGATTTCGCCGCCGGCGTCGCCCGCTATGCGCAAAGCGACCTGCTCTGCTATCGCGCCGACGGTCCCGACACGCTGGTCGCGCGGCAGGCGGCGGCGTGGGATCCGCTGCTTGACTGGGCGCGCACCCGCTATGACGTCGCCTTCGCCGTGACGCAGGGGATCATTCCGGTGCCCCAGCCGGATGAGACGCTGGCCCGGCTGGAGGCCGCCGTCCTTGCGATCGATCCCTTCACCCTGACCGGCCTGTCGACTTTGGTGACATTGAGCGGATCGCTGGTCTGCGGCCTGGCGCTGGTCGAGGGCGGGCAGGATCGCGATACGATCTGGCAGGCGGCGGAAATCGACGAAGCCTGGCAGATCGAACAATGGGGCGAGGATGCTGAAGCCACCGCCCGCAGCGCCGCGCGCACGGCCGATTTCGCCACCGCCGCCACATTCTGCGCGCTCGCCCGCATTTGAGGCGCTGGAACCCGCGCGCCCTTTCGGTCATTCTGTCGGGCGATGATGCGGGCGATACGCCCCGCCCGACTTTCACGCCATGAGGAGACACAGAGCTTGGCGCAGATGCTGACCCGGTCCGTGCTGACCGCCCTTTTCGCTTTTGCGACCCCTGTTCTGGCCCAACTCCCGCCAGCGCCCCCGCCTGAAGCGCCACCCGAGGAAGCCGCACCGGTCGAGGAAGCGGCCCCGGTCGCGCGCGAGCTGACATCGGCCGAAATCGCCGCCTTCAACCAGGCCGTGACCGATTTCACCGCCGGCCAGACCGCCCAGCAACAGGGCGACAATCAGGGCGCGGTGGAGAAATATGACGCCGCGCTGCCCGCCATCCGCGTCGCGGTGGAGGCCGATCCGGCCAAGATCGACAATGTGAACTTCCTCGCCAACGCGCTCTATGCCGACGCCGCGGCCTATGGCGCATTGGGACAGAGGGACAGGCTGATCCCGCTTTATGAGGAATCGCTGCCCCACTGGCGCAAGCTGGTGGAGGCCAAGCCCGAAGATGCGACCAGCCGCACCATATTGGCCGGCATATTGGTGCAGGTGGGCAACCAGAAGCTGGGCGACGCCGATGTCGCGGGCGCTGACCCATTTTATACAGAAGCGCTGCCGCTGGCGCGCAGGAGCGTGGAGGAAAAGCCGGGCGATCCGGCTGCGCGCAACCTGTTGCTGTCGGTGCTGATCGGCGCCTGCCAGACATCGATGGTGGAAGGGATGCGCGACGAAGCGATCAACCTTGGCAAGGAAATGATCGCCGACGGCAGCATCGACGCCGCCAACCGCCCCTCAATCGACGCCCTGACCGGCGCGGCGGGGTAAGGGGTAGCGCAGATTGTGCGCCGTCAGCGATCTTTCCTCCTCCCCTCCCTGAAAGGGAGGGGTTGGGGGTGGGTTCCGCCGAGGCACTCGGCGGTCTTATCCAAAATCACGGACAGTACGCCGTCGAGATTCTCGAACACATCGCCATTCCAGAAACGCAGCACGGTCCAGCCCGCATCCTCCAAAAAAGCTGTCCGGCGTTCGTCATAGGTCAATACGTTCTGATGTTGCGCACCATCAAACTCCAGGGCCAGCTTGGCGGTCCGACACGCGATGTCCAATATATAAGGTCCGACAACCAGTTGCCGGGTATAGCGCGGCCGATAGCGCGACAATTGCCGCCAAACCATTCGTTCCGCTTCGATCTGCCCGTTGCGTAAGGCGCGCGCGTTGGCTGTCATATGTTCCGGGATACGGCGCATTGCCGCAGGATAACAAGGCGCGCTTCGCGCGCCTACCCACCCCCGGCCCCTCCCTGTCAGGGAGGGGAGAAAATAATCAATCTTACGCCCTACGCCCGCCTACCGCCCATTATCCGCGATAATGTCGACGCTGGTTTTGCCGCCCGGCGCATCGGTGAAGAGGATGAAATAGGCGCTGCCGTCCGCGCCGCGCGTGCCGCCCAGCACATGGTCGCCGCCCAATATGCGATGTTCGCCATCATAGCCCGCCCGGCGTGCGATCGTGTAATAATAGTCCATCACCCCCTGACGCGGAACCGGCGTCACGAAGCTGGCCGCGCGCAACGTGCAGCCATCGGCCTGCGTCCCCGCCGCTTCGGTCAGTTGCGCACCGGGATATAGCGCGAAGGGTTCGGGCAGGCGCTGCGCCCATTCCATGCCGTAATTTAGCTTCTTGGCGCAATTGCCGTTGCCGCCGCGCCTGCTCGCCTGCTCACGCGCGACCGCGCCCAGCGTCGCCGCCGACGCCATCGCTTCCCCCGCGCTCGCCGCCGGCGCGGGCAGCAACTTGCCGCCGGCCAGCTTCACCGCCTGCGCCTGCGCCGCGCCGGCATCGCCCGTCAACGCCGGCAGCGCGCCATTGGCGGGCTTGTCGGCCGGGCGCACGGCGTTGCGGTTGGACTGACCCACCAGTTGCGGATCGACCACGATCGGATCGGCCAGCGCACCCTTCAGCGCCGGATCGGCGACATTGTTGGTCAATTGCGCATCGAGCGCGGCGAGATTGGCTTCCTTGTCGCCCTTGCCGCAGGCGGCGAGCGCCAGCACCAGCGACAGCATGCCGAGGGACCGGACAGACGCCATGATATACTCCCTTGCCGCGCGATCATGAATGCGAAGCGTTGATCTTCGGTTAGAACATATCCCAACTGACCGATTTTCCAGTAAAAAGCCAGTTTCACCGGACTGGCATCATGCGCATGTCTTGCTCTGGCACAGGTTGCAGGCCATGTGTTGACGATGCTCAACCTCCTGTCCGGCTTCATCGGCCTTGTCGCCCTCCTCCTGATGATCCCTGCGGCGCTGCCGTTTCTGGGGGGACTCAACTGGCTGTTCGTGCCGATCGCCCTGTTCGGCGCGTTCATCGGCCTGATGTCGTCGAAGAAGGGCGGACAGAATTTCTGTCTGATCGTCGCGGCCTTCGGCGCGCTGCGCCTGTTTCTGGGCGGAGGCATTTTCTGACCGACGCCCACGCAGAAACGCGACGCGGCCTGATGGCGGCGGTGGGCGCTTATGGGCTGTGGGGGCTGCTGCCGCTCTTTTTCCGCCTGCTCCACCATGTCGATCCGGTGGAGATCGTGACCCAGCGCGTGCTCTGGTCGCTGCTGCTGATCCTGGCGCTGTTGGCCCTGCGCAACGGCCTGCCGCCCTTTCTGGCTGCGCTGCGCAATCGGCGGCTGCTCCTGCCGCTCGCCGGATCGGCGCTGATGATCGGCATCAACTGGCTGACCTATGTCTGGGCGGTCAATAGCGGCCATGTCGTGGCGGCCAGCCTGGGCTATTTCCTCAACCCGCTGGTCAATGTGATGCTGGGCGTGCTGGTGCTCAAGGAAAGGCTGCGCCGGCCGCAGATGCTCGCGATCGGCGTCGCATCGATCGGCGTCGCCATCCTCGCCGCGTCGGCGCTGACGACCCTGTGGATCAGCCTGGCGCTGGCCTTCAGCTTCGCTTTCTACGCCCTGCTGCGCAAGCTGACGCCGGTCGCGCCGATGACCGGTCTGGGGGTCGAGACATTGCTACTCACCCCGCTGGCCATCGCCTATCTGGTCTGGGAACTGGGCCATGGCGGCGTTGGCTTCGGGCAGGATGCGTCAACCACCGCCCTGCTGGTCGTGTCCGGCGCGGTGACGACGGTGCCGCTGGTGCTGTTCGCCATCGCCGCCCATCGCCTGCCGATGGCGACGCTGGGGCTGCTGCAATATCTGGCGCCCACGCTCCAGTTTCTGACCGGCGTGTGGTTGTTTGGCGAAACCTTGAGCATCGGCCAGATGGCCAGTTTTGGTCTGATCTGGCTCGGTCTCGTCCTCTTCGCCACGGATGGCATCGCCACCGCCCGCCGCAACCGGATGGCGACCGCCTGAACATCATCAACGCGAACGGCTTGGCGAAGGCGCGTCGCCATCCTACCTACAGCGCATGACCGGAACCACGCTGCGCGATCGCGCCCTCCTCCGCATATCGGGCGAAGAAGCCCGCCCCTTCCTTCAGGGCCTGCTGACCCGCGACGTGGTGAAGCTGACGGAGGGCCAGCCGCGCTGGACCGGGCTGCTGACGCCGCAGGGCAAGGCGTTGTTCGACTTCATCCTGTGGGGAGACGGCGACGATGTCCTGATCGATTGCGAAGCGGCGCAGGCCGACGCGCTGGCCAAGCGCCTGACCCTTTACCGCCTGCGCCGCAAGGTGACGATCGCGCACGACGATGCGCTGGCGGTCCATTGGTCGCCCGACACCGTCGATCAACCGCTGGACCCGCGCCTGCCTGCGCTCGGCCATCGCTGGCTCGCGCCTGCCGATGACGGCGACGCCTCCGCCCCCTTCCGCGCCCATCGCCTGTCGCTCGGCATCTTCGAAGGGGTGGCGGAACTGGGACAGGATCAGACGCTGTGGCTGGAAAGCAATGCGGAGGAACTGAACGGCGTCGATTATGACAAGGGCTGCTATGTCGGGCAGGAAAACACCGCCCGCATGCATTATCGCAACAAGGTGAACCGCCGCCTCGTTGCCGTGCCACTGGATCAGGCCGATGACAAGCGCCAGCGCGCCGCCCTGCCCGACGTCGGCCTGTCAGTCGAACTGCGCCGGGTCGAAACGCTCGATCCCGCCGCCCTGCCTGCCTGGCTCGCCGCCGCGATCGCCGATCAGGCGGCGCAATGAAGCGCCTGCTGCTCGCGCTCGCCAGCGTCTTCCTGCTCGCCGCGCCGGCCAGCGCCGACACGCCCTGGACTTTGGTTAAAAGCTACCCGCACGATCCGGCCGCCTTTACCGAGGGCCTCTTCTACCATGACGGCGCTCTCTATGAGAGCACGGGGCTGGAAGGCCAGTCGGAGATTCGCAAGGTCGCGCTGAAGACCGGCAAGGTCATCCAGCGCCGCATCGTCGACCGCCCCTATTTTGGCGAAGGCATCGTCAACTGGCGGGACCGGCTGATCAGCCTGACTTGGCGGCATCGGCGCGGCTTCGTCTGGTCGCTGGGCGATTTCAGGCCGCTGTCCGACTTCCGCTATGATGGCGAAGGCTGGGGCCTGACCCAGGACGGCAAAAGCCTGATCATGAGCGACGGCACGGCGCAGTTGCGCTTCCTGGACCCCGACAGCCTCGGCGAACAGCGCCGCATCACCGTCAGCTGGAATGGCCGGCCGGTCGACCGGCTGAACGAGCTGGAATATGTGCGCGGCGAGATATGGGCGAACATCTGGTATGACACGAAGATCGCCCGGATCGATCCCGCCACCGGCGCAGTGATCGACTGGATCGACGTCGCCCCGCTGCTCAAAGCAGCCAAGGTGCGCGACAGCGAAGCCGTGGCCAACGGCATCGCCTATGACGCGCGCACCGGCCATGTCTTCATCACCGGCAAAAACTGGCCCCGCCTGTTCGAAATCCGGGTCGGGAAATAACCCCAGGGTTGAATGGCAATCTGCCCCAGATTCGGACGACTCGACTTTGGCCCACGCCGTCATTGCGAGCGGAGCGAAGCAATCCATATGGAGCGCCGGTGGATTGCTTCGCTCCGCTCGCAATGGCGATTTCTCGCCCTATAGCTCCAGCCCGATCAGCGTTCCGCTGCCGATGCGGTCAACATAGCGTTTACCCTCGATCTCCAGCCAGTCGGGCGTGATTTCCAGCCTACGGCCGTTGATGTTGGTGCGCAGATGCTCGACCGCGATTCGGTTGCGCGCCACGATCCGCAGCACGCACAGCCCGTCGCCGCGCGACGCCATCATCGAATAGCGGTCGCCGCGCAGCAGGAAGTGCCAGCTGCCATCGCCCGGCTTCCATTCATTGCCGTCGATCACCTGCATCGGCGCGCCATCCGGCGCGCCCAGCCGCACGCTGATGCGCGTGGCGCCATTGGTGCGGCGTGGCGGCGCGAAGATCAGGATAGGCTCGCCATCCAGCGTGATCGGGATCGGCGTGTCGCGCAGCAACCGCGATCCGCCGACGATCAGTTGCGGCAACTCCGCTGAGAAGGGCAGACGATCCCGTGCGAAATGGCGCTGGCGCACCACCGGATTGGCATGGAAACTATGGACCTGCGTTGCGGTCAGCCGCCCTTCCTCCACCAGGCCATGGCAGGTCGGGCACAACAGGGTCGCCCCCGGGCCATCCGGCAATCCCAGATAGCGATAGATGGTGACGCCGCAGCGCACACAGGCAAAGCCGCACGCATGGCGGATTTCCGCGCGCTGCTCCGCCGTCAAATCCGGCAAAGACGGCATCACTCGCAAGCCAATCATGGCGACACCCCTTTTGAGCGCCATCCACCCCTTTGTGGACGGTCGTTCCTGACATGGCGTCCTCTTGCAATTTGGTTGCTCGGCTGGCCCCCTTTTGGTTACGCTATCGTTTAAATAAATCAGCCCAAGTCAAGGGGCTGACGGAATATAGTCTATCTTTGGGGCAACAGGTCGACGTTGCGCGCGGCGGCGATCGCCCGGATTCGATCGGGCCGGGGCATGTTCTTGATCGCGATTTCCGCCATGTCGCCCGCACTGAACAATTCGACATGGCCTACGCCGAATAGACGTTGACCCAGACTTTGGGTGATCCGCACCGACCGGATGGAGGTCAGCGCGATCTCGGTCCGCTGCTTGGAAAGCAACCCCCGCTCCAGCAACACATCGCGGTCGGACAGCGCCAGTCGCTCGCCCTTGTGCATCACCCACCAGATGCCGATCGCCACGATGCCGATGATCGACACCAGCAACAGCGTGAACAACAGGGGATGCGCCCGGAACATCGCGGGATGCTCGTCATACAGCCAGGTTTCGCTCATGCTGCCTCCTCCCGGCTTTTGATCATGCCGCCCGGCGCAGGTCAAGGCGGGTGGGGAGAGCGTCTGGCGGCGTGCGCATCCATCTTCTCGCTGTCCTACAGGCATTGGCCCGCCATAGCATCCGGGCATGACCCAGGACATCACTCCACCCGACCGCCTTTCCCCTTCGTCCGATGACGGGGCGGAGGGCCGCGCCCACCATCCCGAATTCCGTACTGTCCCGCGGCGCTATCGTCATACTGGCTGGACGCCGGAACGACAGCAGGGATTCATTGCGGCGCTGGCCGATATGGGTTCGGTCAAGGCAGCCGCGCGCAGCGTCGGCATGACACCCGAAAGCGCCTATCAGTTGCGCCGCGCGCCCGGCGCGGAGGAATTCGCCGCCGCCTGGCTGACCGCGCTGGACCATGGCGTGCGCCGTTTGGAGGATATCGCCATCGAACGCGCCATCCATGGCGTGGAGCAGCCCGTCTATAGCTATGGCAAGCTGGTTGGCACACGCCGCGTCTATAATGATCGCCTCCTGATGTTCCTGCTGCGCAACCGCGCGCCCACGCGCTTCACGCCCAACGGCGCCCGCTCGCGCACATTGCAGGATGAACTGGCGGCCATCCCCAATCGTCCCGACAGCCCCGAGGCGATCCGGCAGTCGGACGAAATGATGCGGATCATCCGTCGCGAACGGCAGGCCAGAGGAGAATAGGGGAAAAAATTCTTCGCGCCTCCACCAATCCTTAGTAATTTCATGGTTAGATTTTGTTCACCATGACCGCCCAGAAACAGTTCACGCCGCGCGCCACGCGATTTTCCTCCACCCATGTCTGCGACATCGCCGGTCCGACGATGTCGCCCTTTCGTGGCCGGATCGCCAATATTTCCGCCTCGGGCATGCTGGTGGAACAGAGCGGCCCCATTTCCATCGGCGACGTCATCCATGCCTCCATTCCGGGCAATGGCGATGTGCCGGGAACGATCGTGCGCCGCAAGGACGGCGCGATCGCGATCAAATTCTTTGCCAAGATCGACGTCGCGGCCTTTTGCCGGGCGACGCAGGCCGCGGCCTGATCGACCTGAAGCATTCTGAAGTCGGCTGGCACAGCCGACGACTCGCAGAATGCGGAAAACAAAAGGAAATGAGAATATCATCCGATTCAATCTGATCGGATGACATTCTATCCCATCCGGCTCCGCATCGCTGCCAGCACGTCGCCCGCCAACCGCGCATAATCGGCGCAATCGCGCTGCATCGCCGCTTCCGCGCCCTCGCCGCGCAGTTGGCCGAAACATTGCCGATTCTGCGCCGCGCGCATCTGGCGCAGCCGCGCGCGCCCTTCAGGCGCCAGCCCCAGCTGCGGCGCGGTCCGTCGCCAGGCTTCCGCAGCACTGAAGATGCGCCGTCCCGGATGAATGCCGGGGTCATGCCCCGCCGCCGCGCCATGGCGGTCGACCCGCCCCGCCTCCACGATCAGGTCGGTCAGGAACAGGTCCAGTTCGCGCAAGCCATTGCCGATCAGCTTCGCCGGCATGGCCCCGCGCCGCCGCCCGGCGGCATCGGGGCAATCGCACAGCGACATGCCATTGGCCAGGAAAGCGGCGGCCCGCTCTATCCGTGCGACCTGCCCCGCAATCGGTGCGCAGCGGCCGCTCACCCGATCAGCTTTCGTCGCCCATGCGCAGGGCGGCGATGAAGGCTTCCTGCGGAATCTGGACGCTGCCATATTCGCGCATCCGCTTCTTGCCTTCCTTCTGCTTGTCCAGCAGCTTCTTCTTGCGGCTGATGTCGCCGCCATAGCATTTGGCGGTCACATCCTTGCGCATCGCCGCGATCGTTTCGCGCGCGATCACCTTGCCGCCGATCGCCGCCTGAATCGGGATCTTGAACAGATGGCGGGGGATCAAATCCTTCAGCCGTTCGCACATGTGCCGCCCGCGCGCTTCGGCCGCGCTGCGGTGGACGATCATCGACAGCGCATCGACCGGCTCATTGTTCACCAGGATGCTCATCTTGACCAGATCGCCTTCCTGGCTGCCGGTCTGATGATAGTCGAAACTGGCATAGCCGCGGCTGATCGACTTCAGCCGATCATAAAAGTCGAACACGACTTCGTTGAGCGGCAGATCATACGTCACCTGCGCACGCCCGCCGACATAGGTCAGGTTCTTCTGCACGCCGCGCCGGTCCTGACACAGTTTCAGGATGGAGCCGAGATATTCGTCGGGGCAGTAGATCACCGCCTCGATCCACGGTTCCTCGATCATCTCGATATGGTTGGGATCGGGCATGTCGGCCGGGTTGTGCAGATGCAGGATGCGGCCATCCTTCATATGCATGTCATAGACGACCGACGGCGCGGTGGTGATCAGGTCCAGATCATATTCGCGGGTCAGCCGCTCCTGGATGATTTCCAGATGGAGCAGGCCCAGGAAGCCGCAGCGGAAGCCGAAGCCCAGCGCCGCAGAGGTTTCCATTTCGAAGCTGAAGGAGGCGTCGTTCAGGCGCAGCTTGCTGATGCTGTCGCGCAGCTTCTCGAAATCATTGGCGTCGACCGGGAACAGGCCGCAGAACACCACCGGCTGCACTTCCTTGAAGCCCGGCAGCGGCTTGGCCGCGCCATTCTTGACCGTGGTGATGGTGTCGCCGACGCGGGTCTGGGCGATTTCCTTGATCTGCGCGGTGATGAAGCCGATTTCGCCGGCGGCCAGTTCGGGCAGCGCCTCGATCTTGGGCCGCATGCACCCCACGCGGTCGATCAGATGTTCGGTGCCGCCGATCATGAACTTGATCGCCTGCCCCTTCTTGATCACGCCGTTGACCACGCGGACGAGGATGACGACGCCCAGATAGGGATCGTACCAGCTGTCGACCAGCATCGCCTCCAGCGGCGCATTGCGGTCGCCCTTGGGCGGCGGGATCTTGGTGACGATGGCTTCGAGGATATCGTCGATGCCGATGCCCGACTTGGCGCTGGCCAGCACCGCTTCCGATGCGTCGAGGCCGATCACGTCCTCGATTTCCTTGCGCACCTTTTCCGGTTCGGCGGCGGGCAGGTCGATCTTGTTCAGGACCGGCACGATCTCATGATCATGTTCGATCGACTGATAGACGTTCGCCAAAGTCTGCGCTTCCACGCCCTGCGCGGCGTCCACGACCAGCAATGCGCCCTCGCACGCGGCCAGGCTGCGCGACACTTCATAGGCGAAGTCGACATGGCCCGGCGTGTCCATCAGATTCAGTTCATAGGTTTCGCCATTTTTGGCGGTATAGTCGAGGCGCACCGTCTGCGCCTTGATGGTGATCCCGCGCTCCTTCTCAATGTCCATATTATCAAGGACTTGGGCGCTCATTTCGCGGTCGGTCAGGCCGCCGGTGCGCTGGATCAGGCGATCGGCCAGCGTCGACTTGCCATGGTCGATATGCGCGATGATAGAGAAGTTACGGATATGGGACAGGTCGGTCATGCGCGCCCGATAGCAGCGATTTAGGGCGCTGTCAGCAGGATCGCGCGCGTCCGTGTAGGCAAGCCCCGGACGCTATGCTATGCCATCGCTTCCTTTGCGGGTCGCACCATAAGCAAAAAGCTGTCACCTAAACCAACAGAGGGATTCAGGCATGTTTAAGACGGTTTCCGCGCTGGTCGCGTCGGCGGCGCTGATCGCGACGCCGATGGCCGCAAATGCGCAGACCAACATGAGCTCTTCGGGCAGGACCTATAAGGACGGCACCACCAAGGGCGCATCGTCCGGCCGCCGCTCTCAGGAGCGCGCCACGCAGGAAATTCCCCACTGCACCCGCCGCATCGGCACCGTCGCGATTGTCGAACCGGACAATCAATGGTGGCGCGAACTCAATCTGGGCAGCCCTGAAGCGATCCTGAAGGTCTTCATCCAGCAGTCGGGCTGTTTCGGCATCGTCAATCGCGGCCGATCGATGCAGAGCCGCGCGATGGAACGCGCCATGGCCGATTCGGGCGAATTGCAGGCCGGGTCGAACCTGGGCAAGGGCCAGGTCAAGACGGCGGACTATTATCTGGAGCCTGACATCGTGTCGTCCAACCGCAATTCGGGCGGCGGCGGCATTGGCGGCGCGCTGGGCGGCCTGATGGGCGGCACGTTCGGCGCGATCGCGGGCGGCCTCAACATCCGCAAGAAGGAAGCCAATGTCACCCTGTCGGTCGTCAACGCCCGCACGACCGAAGAAGAGGCGCTGACCGAAGGCTATGCCCGCAAGACCGACGTCGGCTTTGGCGGCGGCGGCGGTGCTGGCTGGTGGGGCGGCTTTGCTGCGGCCGGCGGCAGCGGCTACCAGAATACCGAAATCGGTCAGGTCATCGTGCTCGCCTATCTGGACGCCTATACCAAGCTGGTGACGCAATTGGGCGGCCTGCCGGACAATGCCGCCGCTGCCGCGCCCGTCGCGCAGTAAGGCGATCCGTCGATCCTGATGAGGGGCGCGGCCAGCGATGGCGGCGCCCTTTTTCGTTCAGCTCTGGCTGGGCGCCGGTTCGCTCGGCAGCGTGTGGCCGTCCCGCCGCCGCTTCCACCATGCCAGGATCGCCTCCCCCGCCGGGCGCTCGACAAGCCGGTTGATCGCCGTGCCGAGCAGCAACGCCACCAGAAAAGCCGCGGCGAAACCGATCCAGGGGCTATAGCCCGCATAAGCGAATTTCAGCATCACGACGAAGCCGACATGCTGATGGATCAGGTAGAAGCTGTAACTGATCCCGCCCAGCCAAGTCAGCGGCCGGATGGCCAGAAAGCGCAGATGGCCGTGAATCAGCGCAGCGAAGGCCAGCACCAGCACGCAGCCGACGATCGTGACGTCCCATGTTTCGATCGTGGCGATCGACGCCAGCGCCAGCGCCGCATAGGGCGCCTGCTGCCGCAGGCTGCGCTGCCCGCGCCACACACGATAGGCCAGCATGCCGATCATGAAGAAAGGCGTGTAGCGCAGCACCAGCAGCATGATGATCCGTTCGGGCATGTCAGGCCAGAACCAGTAAAGCCACCGCACCAGCAGCCATGCCGCCAGCACCGGCTCCAGTCGCCGTACGCCGCCGAACTTCCAGATCGCGATCATGCAGAAATAAAAGGCGATCTCCACTGTCAGCGTCCAATAGGCGCCATCCACCTCCGGCAGAAAGGCGAAGCCCTGCAACATGGTGAAATTGGCCAATATGGCGACCGGCCCGATCAGCAACTGGGTCGCATGCGCCAGATATTCGATCGACAGGGTCAGCAGCATCGCGACCAGATAGGCGGGATAGAGCCGCGCGAATCGATTGACGACAAAATCGGCCACGGTGCGGATGCGATCCAGCGTGAAGAAGATCGCAAAGCCCGAAATGGTAAAGAACAGCAGGACGCGATAATTGCCGCCGGGGAAACTGAACGGCACATGCGCCGCCTGCGGAAACAGTTCGTGAAAGCGCGTGGAATAATGGAAAATCAGCACGCACAGCGCACCGATTCCGCGCAAGGCATCCAGTTCCGTCAGGCGGCCACGATGGAGCGGCGATCCAGTCATGCTGCTTCATAGCAACAGCGCAGCAACGAATCCGTTAAGATCGCGGTTAATTTCCTTGGGAACCGCGCTTTTCTTTGTCGCGCCCTTGCCGCAGTCACCGCATCGGCCAGTCCCCGCGCAGCGCCGCAGCCCTGTTTGTGCCTATTGCGGCGACTCGGCCGCTTTTTTGAGACCGGCCAGCTGCTCGCCCAACACCTGATCGACCAACGACGCCATCTTGTCCGCCCCCATGCGCAGATAGCCGCCCACGACATAGGTCATGGTGACGCGCGCCCCCTTCCCGGCGGGGGCTATGGCGAAGTCCAGCGTGCCGGCGCCCCCTTCCGTCTGCAACGGCCCGAAGGCGCCGGAAAAGCGCAGCCGCTGCCCCGGAACGGCGTAGATGACGCGCGCATGCTCGATGCTGCCCGGCGCGCCCGCCCTGGACGGGATCGTCTCACAGAAGCAGCCGCCCGCGCGCGCATCCACGGTCATATTGGCCGAATCGCCGCTATAGCTATGGGCGTCGCTCCACCAGCGACCCGGCGTCGTCAGCAGGGCGTAGATGCGCGCCGGATCGGCGGCGATCTCGACACTGCTTTCGGTCGCAAAACCGATCGTGCTGCTGCCCGTAACAACAGCATGGGCCGGCGCGGCCATCGCCGCACCAGCCCATGCCAGTAACCCAAAAATCCGCATAGCCGCCTCCCCTGTCATACAGGGTGGCAATCTAGCTCAGGCCGCGTTGCCGTCCAATATGCCGGCGATGGCGACAGTGACGTCATTCATGTCCGCCATACCGTCGACCCGCGACACGATGCCGCGCGCTTCGTAGATCGGCAGGATCGGCGCAGTCTTGGCGCGATATTCGGCCATGCGCGTGCGCACCGTTTCCTCATTGTCGTCAGGACGGCGCTTGAACTCGTGACCATGGCACTTGTCGCACTCATTCTCGACCTTGGGAGTCTTGAACGTGTCATGATAGCCTTCGCCGCAGGTCGCGCAGGTGAAGCGGCCGGTGATGCGCTCGACCAGCGCGTCCTCGTCCACTTCCAGCTCGATCACATGATCCAGCGTGCGATTGCGATCCGACAGGATGGTGTCGAGCGAATGAGCCTGCGCCTCCGTCCGCGGATAACCGTCGAAGATCACGCCGGTATCGGCCGCCAGCGCATCGAGCGCTTCGCCGATAATGCCTGACACGACCTCGTCAGGCACCAGCGCGCCCGATTCCATCAGCGCCTTGGCCTGAAGTCCGACGGGCGTTCCCGCTTTCACCGCCGCGCGCAGCATGTCGCCGGTCGAAAGCTGCACCATCGACCGGGCCTCCACCAACCGGGTCGCCTGAGTGCCTTTGCCGGCCCCCGGAGGGCCAAGCAGAATGATATTCATTACGCGCATTCTCCCCTGTTCGTGCGCTGGTTAAAGAGTCGAAACGCCCCTCAGCGCAGTCGACCCTTGAGCTTCGCCTTCTTGATCAGATCGCCATATTGATGGGCGAGCAGATGGCTCTGAATCTGGGTCACGGTGTCCACCGTAACATTGACGACGATCAACAGGCTAGTCCCACCAAGGTAGAAGGGAATGCCCGCCCGCGCGATGGCGAATTCCGGCACCAGACAGATGAAGGCCAGATAGGCCGCGCCGATGACGGTGATGCGCGTCAGCACATAATCCAGATAATTTTCGGTGTTCTTGCCGGGCCGGATGCCCGGAATGAAGCCGCCGTTGCGCTTCAGGTTATCAGCCGTTTCTTCCGGGTTGAACACGACGGCGGTGTAGAAGAAGCAGAAGAAGACGATGCCCAGGCCATAGAGCAGCATATAGACCGGGCTGCCATGCGACAGATACTGGTTCAGCGTCAGGACGAAGTCGCCCCACTTGCTTTCCCCCGCCACCGTCTGACCGGCGAACTGCGAAATGGTCAGCGGCATCAGCAGCAACGAGCTGGCGAAGATCGGCGGAATGACGCCAGCGGTGTTGACCTTGAGCGGCAGATGGCTGCGATCCGCCTGCATCAGGCCCTGGCGCGTCTGGCGCTTGGGATATTGGATCAGCACCCGGCGCTGCGCCCGCTCCATGAAGCAGATCAGCGCAATCAAGCCGAACGCCAGCACGATGATCAGCATGATCAGCAGGCCGGAGATCGAACCCTCGCTGCCCGACTTGAACAGATTGCTGAGCGTCACGGGAAGCTGGGCGACGATGCCCGCCATGATGATGAGCGACGTGCCGTTGCCGATCCCGCGCGAAGTGATCTGTTCACCCAGCCACATCAGGAACATGGTGCCGCCGATCAGCGAGACGACGGCGGTCAGGCGGAACAGCAGGCCCGGCTCGATCACTGCCTGCACGCCCGACTGGGCGCCAAAGCCTTCCAGGCCGACAGCGATGAAATAGCCCTGCACCGCGGTCAGGCCGACAGTGCCGTAACGGGTATATTGATTGAGCTTCTTGCGGCCGCTTTCGCCTTCCTTTTTGATCGCCGCCAGTTGGGGCGAGAGGGAAGCGCCAAGCTGCACCACGATCGACGCAGTGATATAGGGCATGACGCCCAGCGCAATCAGGCTCATGCGCGACAGCGACCCACCCGAAAAGGTGTTGAAGATGTCGAGAATGCCGCCATTGGTCTGGCTGTACAGCTGCGACAGGGCGGTCGGATCGACGCCGGGCAGCGGCACGAAGCTGAGAAAACGGAAGACGATCAGAGCGCCCAGCGTGAACCACAGGCGCTTCTTGAGGTCGGTCGCCTGGCTGAACTTCGCGAGGCTGAGATTGGATGCGAGCTGGTCGGCTCTCGATGCCATGGTGGCTGCCCTTCAAATCACTCTTGCCCGACTGCAATACGGGCCGGAATCGGCTATCCCCTTAACGGGGCTGTGGGGCGCTGTCGAACCGGGAATTATCGCTTTCGCGACAAACGGCGTCCCCCGATGCACATGACCCCGCCAACCCATATCGGGCAGCGGGGTCATGCATGCAAGTCTCAGGCGATAAATCAGCCCTGCTTGGCAGCCTTCTTGGCGGCAAGGGCGGTGCCCTTCTTCGCCTTGGCCTTTTCAGCGGCGGGGACGACGGCGATCACGTCGACCTTGCCACCGGCCTTTGCCACGGCTTCAACGGCGCTCTTCGAAGCACCGGCCACCAGGAAGCTGACCTTGGCGGTCAGTTCGCCCTTGGCGAGCAGACGGACGCCGTCCTTGCCACCGCGGGTCAGGTTGGCGGCGTTCAGAGCGGCCTGATCGAGCGTGGCGCTGACATCCAGCTTGCCGGCGTCGATCGCCTTCTGCACTTCGCCCAGGTTCACGATCGCGTAATCCTTGGCGAAGATGTTGTTGAAGCCACGCTTCGGGATGCGCATGTGGAGCGGCATCTGGCCACCCTCGAAGCCGTTGATGCTGACGCCCGAACGCGCCTTGGCGCCCTTCTGGCCGCGACCGGCGGTCTTGCCCTTGCCCGAGCCGATACCACGGCCGACGCGCATCCGGCCCTTGCGGGCGCCGGCATTGTCATGAAGTTCGTTAAGCTTGGTCATATTCCTGCACTCGCTTTCGCTTTTGTCGCGCGAGGCATGATTGCCTTTCAGCGATCATGCCGAAGTCCCAGCGAAGACTGGGACCGCTGGCGGCCAGATGCGCCCCTCACGAGCCGCGCCTGACCGAATGAAGCCGGGGGTCTCCTTAAAATAAGGACTCGCCATCCGGCATGAGATCCCAGCCTCGACTGGGATTTTCGGAAGCGCGCCCTTAGCGCGCCTCTGAAAAAAACGAAAGAGGGGTTTCCCCCTCTTTCGCTCTCTATCGATGGATCGAAAGGCTTCAGCCTTCGACCACGGCCACCATATGGGGCAGCTTGGCAATGGCGCCGCGGACTTCCGCAGTGTCTTCCAGCTCCACCACGCGGTTCATCTTGCCAAGGCCCAGGCCGATCAGAATCTTCTTCTGGGCTTCGGGGCGACGGATCGGCGAACCGATCTGCTTGATCTTGATCTTCGCCATGTCAGTTACTCCGCAATCGCTTCGGCATCAGCCTGCGCGACTTCGGCCGAGGCGCCACCGCGACGCAGAAGGTCGGCGACCTTCTTGCCACGACGCTGCGCCACCGACTTCGGGCTGGTCTGTTCGCCCAGAGCCGCGAAGGTCGCACGGATCATGTTGTAGGGGTTCGACGTGCCGTTCGACTTGGTCACGACGTCAGCGACGCCGAGGCTTTCGAACACGGCGCGCATCGGACCGCCGGCGATGATGCCCGTACCGGCCGGAGCCGAACGAACCGTCACCTTGCCAGCGCCGAAATGGCCCAGGCCGTCATGATGCAGGGTGCGGCCTTCCTTCAGCGGAACGCGGACCATCGCCTTCTTGGCGGCGGCAGTCGCCTTGCTGATGGCTTCAGGCACTTCGCGCGCCTTGCCATGACCGAAGCCCGCACGGCCCTTGCCGTCGCCCACGACGACCAGAGCAGCGAAGCCGAAGCGCTTACCGCCCTTGACGGTCTTCGAGACGCGGTTGATGTGAACCAGCTTCTCGATCAGCTCTTCGCCCTGCTCCTCGTCGCGGTTACCGCCACGACGGTCGTCGCGACGGCCACGGCCGCCACGCTCGCCGCGGTTGCGATCGCCGCCGCCACGGTTGCCACGGCCACGGCCGGGACCACGACCTTCGGTCGGTGCAGCCTCGGCACCCTCGACGGGCGCCACGACTTCGTTGGTGTTTTCGTCAGCCATGATCAGAACTCCAGCCCGGCTTCACGGGCCGCATCGGCCAGCGCCTTGACGCGGCCATGGAACAGGAAGCCACCACGGTCGAACACGACCTTGGTGACGCCGGCGGCGGTCGCCGCAACGGCAACGCGCTTGCCGACATCGGCAGCGGCTTCGGAGGAAGCGCCGGTCTTGCCCAGAGCCTTCGAACCGACATCCTTGTCCAGGGTCGAAGCGGCGGCGACGGTCTTGCCGGCGGCGTCATCGATGACCTGGGCGTAGATGTGACGGCCCGAACGGTGGATGCTGAGGCGGGGCTTGTTGCCCGACACAGCCTTGAGCGCGGTGCGAACGCGGCGACGACGCCGCGCGAAGAGGGAAAGCTTTGCCATCTTACTTCTTCTTCCCTTCCTTGCGGAAGATGAACTCGCCGGCGTACTTGATACCCTTGCCCTTATAGGGTTCGGGCTTGCGCCAGCGGCGAATTTCAGCCGCTACCTGGCCGACCTTCTGCTTGTCGATGCCGCTGATCTCGACCGTGGTGTTATCCGGGGTCTTGATCTCGATGCCTTCGGGCACGTCGAAGTCGACGTCATGCGAATAGCCAAGCTTCAGGTTCAGAACCTTGCCCTTGGCGTCCGCACGATAACCGACGCCGGTGATCAGCAGCTTCTTGGTGTAGCCTTCGGTCACACCGGTGATCAGGTTGGCGACCAGCGTGCGCTGCATGCCCCAGAACGCGCGAGCGCGCTTGGTGTCATTGGCAGGCTTCACCGCGATCACACCGTCTTCGATGCTGTAGGTGACTTCGTTGGCCAGCGGAATCGACAAGGTGCCCTTGGGGCCCTTCACCGACAGCTGACCGTCGGCGATGGCGGCGGTCACGCCCGCGGGGACGGCGACCGGCTTCTTACCAGTACGGCTCATCAGAACACCTCCGCCAGCACTTCGCCGCCGACATTCTGTTCACGCGCTTCGGCGTCGGACAGAACGCCGCGGGGCGTCGAGACAATGGTGATGCCCAGGCCGTTGCGCACGATCGGCAGGTCCTTCGAACCCGAATAGACGCGGCGGCCAGGCTTCGAAACGCGGGCGACATGCTTGATCGCCGGTGCGCCTTCGAAATATTTCAGCTCGATGCGCAGGCCGGGGTGGCTGCCAAGCAGTTCCTCGGAATAGCCACGAATGTAGCCTTCACGCTGCAACACGTCGAGCACGCGGGCGCGCAGCTTGGAAGCGGGGGACACAACGCTGTCCTTCTTCGCCTGCTGCCCGTTGCGGATGCGGGTGAGCATATCACCCAGGGGATCGGTCAATGCCATCTCAAATGATCCTTACCAGCTCGACTTGGTGACGCCGGGGATC
>JAJZTH010000031.1 GCA_021849075.1 Pseudomonadota bacterium
CAAAAGCTGATCGAGAAGCTCATTCGGTATGGCAGGTTCTTTGCGTCGTGACATAGTGGGACTCCTTGTTGCCCATTATGCCCGGCCACACACGGAAATCCTGACAGTCCCCGCTGCGCTCGCACCCACCCCACCCCCTCCCTTGAAAGGGAGGGGCTAATTATGTCTGCCTTTGGCCGTTATGTGTCGAGCCCGGCTTTGGCTTCTGCGACGAGCGTTCTGAGGACGGCCTCACCTTCCTCGTCTATCGGCAAATCCACAGCAAGAGCACGCCGACGAATGCTTTCCATTCGACGGTCACGAAGCGGGCAAGACGTGAAGTCATCCCAGTCCCATTCGCCACCCGTTCCGGCAAGAAAAGCGCTGATCGCCTCAACGGTATATCGCTGCTCGTCCTTCATGCCGCCACCTTCAAGGAACAGCAGCTATTGAGCAATGCTATATTGGTCCCGAATGGCAAGAAATGGTCGCTTCAAGCCTGTCGCCTCCTTCGTCATGCCGATCTTGAACCGGCATCCCGCTTTTCTAAAAATAGCGAGACCCCGGATCGGGTCCAGGGTGACGGAGGTTGGGGGATATCCTGTTCCGCTTAAAAGCCTGCGGGGAACAGATGCGCGCCGTCGTCGCCGAGGCGCAGGACGACTTTGCCTGCCACGGCGCTGATCGGCAGGTCGCCATAGAGGTGGGGGAAGAGCGCGCCGCCGCGCGAGACTTCCCATTTGATTGCGTCGCCAAAGGGGGCGAGGTCGATCATCAGCATGACGAGGCGGTCCTGGCCCGCGAAATGCTTGGCGACCGTTTCGGCCGCCTGATCGCGCGTGGACATGTGAATATAGCCGTCGGTCAGGTCGATCGGTGCGCCCTTGAACACGCCGTCGGCCTTGAACTGGTCATATTGTTCCGCCGTCAGCACCTTATAGGCGAAGAGGTCGCTCATGCGTCCGTCGCTTCCGATGCATCCGGGGTTTCGCCATCTTCGCTTTCCTCGATCTTCGCCGCGCTGACGACATGTTCATTGTCGGCGACGTTGAAGAGGCGCACGCCGGCCGAGTTGCGGCCGATGACGCGCAGGCTGTCGAGGCCCATGCGGATGAGCTTTGCCTGATCGGTGACGAGCATCAGCTGATCGGCCTGGGTGGCCGAGAAGCTGGCGACGACGCGGCCATTGCGGGCGATATTGTCGATATTGGTGATGCCCTGACCACCGCGCCCGGTGCGGCGATAGTCATAGGCCGACGACAATTTGCCATAGCCATTGGTGCAGACGGTCAGGATGAACTGTTCCGCCGCCGCGAACTGGGCAGCGCGTTCTGCGGGCAGGGTGGATTCGGCTTCATTGCCCTTCCACGCTGCTGCGCGCAGATAGGCTTCGCGTTCGTCCGCAGAGGCGTCGAAACCCTTGAGGATGGAGAGCGAGATGACCTGATCATCATCCTTGAGCGTCATGCCGCGCACGCCGGTCGCGGTGCGGCTCTGAAATTCGCGCACGTCGGTCGCGGCGAAACGGATTGCCTTGCCCTGACGGGTGGCGAGCAGGACGTCATCCTCTTCGGTCAGCAGGGCAACGCCAATCAGGCGATCTTCGCTGCCTTCGTCGAAGCGCATGGCGAGCTTGCCGTTGCTGGGCACATTGGCGAAGGCGTCCATGCTGTTGCGGCGCACGGTGCCGGTCGCGGTGGCGAACATGACGTGCAGATCCTTCCAGCTATCCTCATCTTCGGGCAGCGGCAGGACGGTCTGGATGGTTTCGCCAGGACCCAGCGGCAGCAGGTTGACCATCGGCCGGCCGCGCGTGGCGGGGCCGCCTTCGGGCAGGCGCCACACCTTCATGCGGTAGACCTTGCCGGCGGTCGAGAAGAAGAGGACCGGCGTATGGGTCGACGTCACGAACAGTTCGGTGACGGCGTCCTCATCCTTGGTCGCCATGCCCGAACGGCCCTTGCCGCCGCGCGCCTGCGCCCGGAAGCTTTCGAGCGGGGTGCGCTTGATATAGCCCTGCACCGTGACGGTGACGACCATCTCTTCGCGCTCGATCAGGTCTTCGTCATCGATGCCATCGGCGGCGGCGGTGATTTCCGACAGGCGCGGGGTGGCGAATTCGCGTTCGATCGCTTCAAACTCTTCGCGCATTACGGCGTAAAGCTTCACGCGGTCGGCGAGGATAGCGAGATATTCGGCGATCGCTTCGGCCAGTTCGGCCAGTTCCTTGCCGATTTCGTCGCGGCCAAGGGCCGTCAGGCGATGCAGGCGCAGGTCGAGAATGGCGCGGACCTGAATGTCCGACAGCTTGTAGATATCGCCGCTGATTTCCGTCTCGATCGCTTCGACCAGACGCAGATAGGGCGCGACTTCGCCGATGGGCCATTCGCGCGCGAGCAGCTTTTCGCGGGCTTCGGCCGGGCTGGACGAACCGCGGATGATCTTCACCATCTCGTCAAGGTTGCTGACCGCGACGACGAGGCCGAGCAAGATATGCGCCCGGTCGCGCGCCTTGTTCAGTTCGAACTTGGTGCGGCGGGTGATGACTTCTTCGCGGAACTTGACGAAGGCTTCGATGATGTCGCGCAGGCCCAGCAATTCAGGGCGGCCACCGCGAATGGCGAGCATGTTCGCGGGGAAGCTCGACTGGGCGGGGGTGTTGCGCCACAACTGGTTCAGCACGACTTCGGGCGTGGCGTCGCGCTTGAGGTCCATGACGATGCGCACGCCTTCGCGGCTCGATTCGTCGCGAATGTCGCTGATGCCCTCGATCCGCTTTTCCTTGGCGGCTTCGGCGATCTTTTCGACAAGGCCGTTCTTGCCGACCTGAAAAGGGATCGACGTCAGGACGATGGAGCGGCGGTCGCCGCGCCCTTCCTCCACATCATGGCGCGCGCGCATGATGATCGACCCGCGGCCGGTATGATAGGCGCTGCGCGCACCCGACTGACCCAGGATCAGCGGCGCGGTCGGGAAATCGGGACCGGGGACGATCTGGATCAGTTCGTCGGTGGTGATGCCGGGATTGTCGATATAGGCAAGGCAGGCGCGCAGCACTTCGCCCAGATTATGCGGCGGAATGTTGGTCGCCATGCCGACCGCGATGCCGCCCGCGCCGTTGACCAGCAGGTTGGGGAAGCGCGCCGGCAATACCTGCGGCTCGCTTTCGGACGCATCATAGTTGGGCGTGAAATCGACAGTGTCCTTGTCGAGATCCTCCAGCAGGGCGGTCGCCACCTTGGCCAGGCGCGCTTCGGTGTAGCGCATGGCGGCTGGCGGATCGGGGTCCATCGAACCGAAATTGCCCTGACCATCGATCAGCGGCACGCGCAACGACCAGTCCTGGGTCATGCGGGCCAACGCATCGTAGATCGAGCTGTCGCCATGGGGGTGATATTTACCCATCACTTCACCGACCAGACGGGCCGATTTGCGATAGGGGCGATTATAGACGAAGCCCGATTCCTGGGCGGAGAAGAGAATGCGGCGATGCACCGGCTTCAACCCGTCGCGCACATCCGGCAGGGCGCGGGCGACGATGACCGACATGGCGTAATCGAGATAGCTGGTCTTCATCTCCTCAACGATGGAGATGGGGCTGATATCCGAAGGGTCGGCGAGGGCAGTCTCGTCGGTCAATGCGATTCTCTTATGTGGATGGGTGTCACTGTCGCTGATGCACTAGCCCAGCGAAACAAATCTGTCACCCCTTGGTCCGGGGTGTGGCGCTCGTGCGTGCCGGCGGGGCGGCATGCTGTGTGACGAATATTTGCGGGCGGAACGAAGGGGGCGCATAACTGTTGCAAAATGCGACAAGATAGGCTTGTTCAATGCCCATTCACGCGCCGGCCCCTAATCGGCGCTCAATTGCTAAAGGTCGCCTGATCCCCCTGTCAGGCGCGCAGAGGAGATGAGGATCATGCGTTTTGTTACCCCGGTGTCGCTCGCGCTGGCTCTGGCGTTGACCGGTGGCGCCGTTTCGGCCCCCGCCTTTGCCGCCAAGAAGGAAGAGAAGAAGGCTGGACCCCAGCTCAAGGTATCGCCCGACGTGATCAAGGCGTTGCAGACGGCGCAGAAGGCGGCGGAAGGCCAGGATTTCGCTGGCGCGAAGGCCGCTCTGGCCGAGGCTGACAGCAAGGCGACGTCGAACGATGACAAATATCAGATCGGCGCCATCAAGCTGAACACGTCGATCGCTTCCAAGGACGCGGCGTTGCAGGGCGAAGCCCTGACGCAGATGCTGGACAGCGGTCTGACCCCGCCCGAGCAGGCCGGCCAGTTCAACGCCATCGCCGCCGATCAGGCGTTGCAGGCGAAGAATTTTGACCTTGCGATCCAGCGCGGTCAGGCCGCCGTCGCCGCCGGTTACAAGGCGGAAGCCGTCCAGCCGACCATCGCGCAAGCCTATTTCGGCAAGGCCGGCACCACCAACACGTCGGCCGAACCGGCGCGCGGCTTCACCCAGCAGGGCCTTGCCGCGCTGAAGTCGGCCGCCGACGCCATGAAGGCGTCGGGTCAGCAGGTGCCGGCGCAATGGTATCAGATCGGCGTCGGCCGTGCGGAAGGCGCCAAGCTGCCTGACGTGACCGAATGGGCGAAGATGGCCTATCAGGCGGAGCCCAGCGGCCAGAATCTGCGCACGCTCGTCCGCCTGTTCCAGCGCGCCAACCCCAATATCTCCAACCGCGAAAATCTGGACGTGCTGCGCCTGCTGGGGGCTTCGGACGGTCTGGTGGTCGCCGGCGACTTCACCGAATATGCCGAAATGGCGTCGAAGACCGGCATCTATGGCGAAGTGAAGTCGGTGATCGACAAGGGCCGGTCGAAGGGTGTGCTGAACGCCAGCGCCGGCGCAGACCTCTATTCGACCGCCGTGCCCAAGATCGCGGGCGACAAGGGATCGCTGGGGTCGGCCGAAGCCGATGCGAACAAGGCGGCCAATGGCAAGATCGCCGCGGCCACCGCCGACGCCTATCTGGGTTATGGCGATTATGCCAAGGCGATTTCCATGTTCGACCTGGCCAAGCAGAAGGGCGGCGTAGACGCGGATGAAATCAACACCCGTCTGGGCATCGCCAAGACGCTGGCCGGCGATACGGCCGGCGCCAAGACCGCTTTTGAAGCGGTGCAGGCCGGATCGCGCAAGGAAGTCGCGGGCTTGTGGATCGCCTATCTGGGCACCAAGGGCGCCTGACGTCTGATGTTCGGGCGCGCCGCTTTCGGGCGGCGCGCCCTTTTCGATTCTGATTATCTTTTTGCTGGGGGAGGCCGGGACGGCCATGCGCATTCATCATCTTCTGTCGTCCCGTCTGGTGCTGGCGATCGCCGTGGCGGCGTCGGTCGCGACGCCCGCTGTGGCGAAGAAAAAGCCGGTCGTCGCCGGGCCACCGATTATCTTGTCCGATGCCTTCCGCGCCAATGTGCAGGCGGCGGAAGCGGCGCTGAGGGCGCGCGACGCCGCGAGTGCGAGCACCCAGATTGCCGCGCTCAGCCCGACGACCGATATGGAAGCCTATTTGGCGGCGGGCCTGCGATTCCAGCTGGCCGTGCTGCGCGGCGATGTGCAGGCGGAGCGGGTCGCGCTGACCGACCTGTTCAAGACGACATCTCTGCCGCGATCGGACGCGCCGCGTCTGCGCTATGTGGCGGGCTATCTGTCCTATCGCGTCGGCAATTATGACGATGCGACGGCGCAACTCGATTACGCCAAGACGTTGGGCTATGATGGTGTCGATGCGACGATGCTGCGCGCGGACATCGCGTTGCGGCGGAACAAGCCCAAGGAAGCCCGTCCGTTCGTGCAGGCGGCCATCGCCGCGCAGAAGGCGGCTGGCAAGCCGGTGCCGATTTCCTGGATCGACCGAGCGATTTCCATGGCCTATCAGGCGGGTGACTGGACCGAAGTGGGCCAGCTCTATCGCGAGCGGCTGAACCAGCAGGAAAGCCGGGAAGACTGGCGCGCAGCGCTGGTCAATTATCAGACCGGCGCAGACCCCGAGCCGCAGTTGCAACTGGACCTGTATCGCCTGCAGGCCGCCAATGGCGCGATGGCGAGCGAGCGGGATTATCAAGCCTATGCCCAGGCCGCGGAGAAGGCGGGCTGCTATGCCGAAGCGCGAACCATCATCGAGGCCGGGCGCGCCGCCGGCAAGCTGACGGCGGCGCAGGCGGCGACCAGCCAGCTGCTCAAATCCGTGACACCCAAGGCGACGAAGGAAATCGCGGCGCTGCCCGCGCAGGCGAAGAAGGCGGCGGCGGCGAGCAGTGGCAAGGATGCGCTGGCCGTGGCCGACAGCTATTTTTCGCTCAGCCAATATCCGCAGGCGGCCGAACAATATCGCGCGGCGATCGCCAAGGGCGGGGTGGACGCCGATCGCGCCAATGCGCGGCTGGGCGTGGCGCTGGCCCGATCGGGCGATCTGGCCAATGCGCAGTCGGCGCTGGCGCAGGTCAACGGCAGCTGGGCGCCCGTCGCCGGCTTCTGGTCGGCTTGGGTGGCGGAAAAGAGCCGGAAGGCGGGCTGAGAGCCTGTTTGGAAATGCGCCTCCGGCGCATCCGCACCAGCCCACACCCCCACCCGACCTCCTCGACATGGTATGCTGATGGGTGGTCGGGTGGGGGTGTGGGCCGGTGCCGCCACGAAAATGCGCCCTTTCGCGCATAGCATTCGGGCGTCATCCGGAGCAGATGACGGCCCGCAAATTGCGGAAAAAAGGATTCTTAGGGTAACGCGCTTTAAATAGGAGCCGTTCGCCCTGAGCTTGTCAAAGGGCCGTAGTTTTTGAAGAACAAGGCGGGGCTTCGACAGGCTCAGGGCGAACGGCTCTTATTTAAGCTCTATGCTTTCGAACATGATGCGGCGCATTCCAGTCGCATCATGTTCCAAATCCGACTTCCGCTTCGCGCCGGTCGGATGGTGACGATCAGATAGTGATGGTCAGACCGGCAGGGGCACGCCCGGCAGATTTTTCGAAGTGCGGATGGTCAGGGAGGTCTTCACGCTGACCACATTGGGCGCTGGCGTCAGCTTCGACGTCAGGAATTGCTGGAAGCTCTGAAGATCCTTCGCCACGACCTTCAGAATGAAGTCGATTTCGCCATTGAGCATATGGCATTCACGCACTTCGGGCAGGCCGGCGACATGATCCTGAAACGCCTTCAGGTCCGATTCGGCCTGGCTTTTCAGGCTGACCATCGCGAATACGGTGATGGTGTAGCCCAGTAGCGCCGGATCGACGACGGCGTGATAGGAGGTAATGGCCCCCGCTTCCTCCAGCGCGCGCACGCGACGCAGGCAGGGCGGGGCGGTCAGGCCCACCTTCCGCGCCAGCTCCACATTGGTCATCCTGCCATCCCGCTGCAATTCTCCTAAAATTTGCAGGTCGATGTCGTCGATATTGGGGCCGGCCATTAGTGCGATTATTTCCTGTCCTGTTTGAACCCTGCATCATAATAATATTTCAGGGCATTGCAATTGTCCCACTATGCGACGGTCGTTTTTGTTCGTGGGATCAGGCTCTTTCCCTTTTTTCTCCAAGCGCCTATCGATAATGGGAACGGCATCGAAAGGGTGATGGGGCATGCTCCTCCCGACGATGCGCAATGGGGATTTTTCGTGCGTTTCAACGATCTCATGCAAACAGTGCTGGCGGCCGAAGACCGTGGCGGGCTGGGTGGCGTGACATTGTGGCGCCAGTGCGTCGACCTGCTGGCGCAGCGGGACGCGGCGGGCCGTTCCGCCATGGCCGAGCAGGAGCGCGAGGCGCTGCTGGAGCGTTTGTCTTTGCTGCGATCGAAGCTGAGCGAGACGCAACGAATCGCGACTGTCGTGGAATTGGGCGGGCGGCTGCGTTCCCCCAGCCTGATCCGATTTTTTGCGCAGGACCGCCCGTCGATCGCAGCGGCGGCGATGGCGCGCGCGCAATTGCCCGATAACGCCTGGGTGGATGTGTTGCCGCATCTGACGCCGACGGCGCGGGGCGTGCTGCGCGGGCGGCGCGACATCGGCCCGGAAACGCGCAAGGCGCTGGAGGCGTTTGGCGCTCATGATCTGGTGCTGACGACGGTGCGGCACGACATGGTCGGGCAGAGCGACATGCTGCTGACGCCGGACATGGAGGCCGAGTCCGATCCCATCGCGCTTTACCCGACAGCGGCGGAGCAGGGCGCGGCAAGCGTCACGCCGTTGCGCCCGCCGGTGCAGGACGAGGGGCAAATCCGCAATCTGGTCGATCGCATCGCCCAGTTCACCAGCACCCGCAAGACGCCGGATGCCGTTGTCGCGCCGGCGACGGATGCGGGTGAGGACGCCGTCGCCGCCACGCGCAGCTTTGCGTTCGAAACCGATTCGGCCGGCATCCTATTGTGGATTGATCAGGGACCGCGTGCGGCGCTGATCGGCCTGTCGCTGGGCGAGATCGCGCTGGAGGGCGGGAGCGGCCCGGACGGGCATGTGGCCGGGGCCTTTGCCCGGCGCAGCGGCTTCCAAAATGGGCGCTTCACCATCGTTGGCGGCGCCATGGCCGGCGAATGGCGGTTGTCCGCCACCCCCTTCTTCGATGCGCGATCGGGCCGTTTTCAGGGCTATCGCGGGCAGGCGCGTCGCCCCTATCTGCATGAAGTGGCCAGTGAGCCGAAGCCGTCGGCGATGGCGATCGCCGGCCTGTCGGCGGATTCGCTGCGGCAGCTGGTGCATGAACTGCGCACGCCGCTGAATGCGATTCTGGGCTTTGCCGAGATTATCGAGCAGGAATTATTCGGTCCGGCAGGCGGCGAATATCGCGACATGGCCGGCAAGATCGCCGTCGATGCGCGCCATTTGCTGGCGGCGTTCGATGATCTGGACCTGGCCGCGCGCGTTTCACGCGGCGATGGCACCAGCGCGCCGCAACTGGTCGATCCCGCACTGCTGGTGACGCAGGTGGCGACCCGCTTTTGCGAACAGGGAACCGCCGGCATCGACATCGCCATGGCGCCCGGCCTGCCGCAGGTGCGGGTCGATCCTGTGCAGGGCGAACGCATGGTGCAGCATCTGATGCGCACATTATTGTCGGTGTCGCCGGCTTCGGAAAAGCTGGTCGGGGCCTGCTGGTTCCAGCCTGACGGCGGCAGCGGCCATGTGGTGCTGGCGATCGACCGGCCTTCCAGCCTGGCCGGCATGGAAGAAACGCAACTGCTCGATCCGGGCTATAGCAGCGAACGCGATTGGGCGGATGGGCCATTGCTGGGCATGGGCTTTTCGCTGCGTCTGATCCGCGGATTGGCCGCGACCTGCGGCGGCAATCTGACGATCGAGCCGGCGCGGCTATTGCTGGCGATCCCGGCGGTAACGGCTGTTGCCGACATTGCCGATCAGGCATGAGATAGCGGGAAACCCTATCGCAACCATTATGGGATAGCGCACAGGCATGACCGCTACCCACCATGACGGCAATCTGTTGCAGCCGCCCGCGCCGCAGGACATGATTGCGCTCGACCCAGCCTTTGGCACGCGCTTCATGCTGTTTGTCGATACCGAGGAGGAATTCGACTGGTCCGCGCCGTTCAGCCGCACCGGCCATGGCGTGACGGCGCTGGACGGCATGGCGCGCGGACAGGATTATTTCGCGGCGGCTGGGGTGAGGCCCGTCTATGTGACCGACTATCCCGTCATCGACAGCGACGCCGCCGCCGCGATGATGGGGCAATGGGCCAGCGACGGCGCGGCCGATATCGGCGCGCACCTCCACCCCTGGGTCAATCCGCCCCATGTCGAGGATGTGAACGCCGCCAACAGCTATGTCGGTTTCCTGCCCGAAGAAGTGGAGCGGGCGAAGCTGGAGGCGCTGTGCCGCCGGATCGAGGAACGGTTCGGGCGGCGGCCGATCGCCTATCGCGCTGGCCGCTACGGCATTGGCCGCAATAGCGGGCGGCTGCTGGAGGAGGCTGGATTTCGGCTCGACAGCTCCGTGCGCAGCCGCTTCGATTATAGCCATCAATATGGCCCGGATTTCCATGGTCTGCCGCAAAACCCCTATTGGGCGGGGCCGACCCGCTCACTGGTCGAATTGCCCCTGTCCACCGCCTTTGTCGGCCTGTTGCGGGGGGGCGGGGAGCGCCTCTATCGCGCGGCGCAGGCGATGGGTCCGCTGGCGGGTGCCCTGTCCCGCGCTAGGATGCTCAGTCGCGTGCCGCTTACGCCCGAAGGCGTGCCGGCGCACGAAGCGATCGCCGCGATCGACGCCCTGATCGAGGAGGGCGTGCGGTTGCTCAATTTTAGTTTCCATTCGCCAACGCTGGCGCCGGGACACACCCCTTATGTCCGTGACGAGGCGGATCGCACCGCCTTTTACGGGTGGTGGGACAGGATATTGAACCATCTGGCGATGCGTGGCGTGGACGCCGCCAGCCTGGATCAACTGCTTAACGCCGTGCCGATGCGCGCGGAGGCTTGCCAAGCGGCGTGATGCTGCCTATCGGCATGCGCAGGTGGGGCCTGTAGCTCAATTGGTTAGAGCTGTCCGCTCATAACGGATAGGTTGCGGGTTCAAGTCCTGCCGGGCCCACCAAATATTGCTTCCAAGACAGTTCTGATGCTATAATAAACCTCTGAAATATTGGGGTTTTTCAGCGTTTTTGCTGTTCAGGACAGGTCAGGACAGACCAGGACAGTTCAGCGAATCTGTGGGCATAATTGCGGGCATGGCGGGCCGATTTGAGGGTATAATCTCATGTCGCTTACCATCGTCGAAATTAAGAATGCCAAGCCTCAGGCAAGCGATTACCGCCTTGCCGATTCTCAAGGGCTTTTTCTCCACGTCACCTCAGCCGGTGGAAAATTCTGGCGGTACCGATATCGGATCGGACCAAAGGAAAAGACGCTCACCCTTGGCCGCTATCCCGAGATGGGACTTGTCGCGGCACGGGAGGCCCATCACGACGCGCGCAAGCTCGTCTCTGAAGGCAAGGATCCGGCGCTGGAGAAGCAGAAGGCCAAGATCGCCAGGATTGAGGCCGCGAAGATAACCTTCAGGAAGCTTGCCGAAGAATGGCTGGCCGACCAGGAGCCGATCTGGTCGGTCTCGAACGCCAAGCGGGTTCGCCACCGATTTGAACGCGACCTCTATCCCCTGTTCGGTAATCTTCCGATCGGCCAGATCGAAAGCGCGCCGATTCTGCGCGCGCTCCGGAAGATCGAGGCGAGGGGCTCCATCGAAACCGCCAAGCGCGTCCGTGGCTACATAAAAAGTGTCTTCCGGCGCGCGAAGGGGGAAGGGCTCGTCGACCATGCGATCCTGCTGGAGATCGACGAGATAAAGGATGCGCTCAAGCCGGCGCGCCGGGGATCAAAGCAGCCGGCGCTTACAGAAGTTCCTGAGACCCTGGAATTTCAGAAGGCCGTGGATCGATCTACTTCGAGCCTGACCGTCAAGCTTGCTTCCCGTCTTCTGGCGCTGACCCTGGTCCGGGTGGGGGTGTTGCGAACCGCTCTCTGGAGCGAATTCGAAGGCATTGATTGGGATAATCCGGACGCAATACCCAATGCACCCATCTGGCGTATCCCTGCAAGCCGTATGAAGCTCGACGTCGAGGACAAAGGCAATCCAGCTTTCGGACATGACGTGCCACTGCCACATCAGGCCGTTGAAGTGCTCCGCGCGCTGCGGCCGTTGACGGGCGGCTTCGCACTCCTCTTTCCTAATTCGAAATCATGGCGAGAGCCGATGTCCGATGCGGCTCTAAGCACCATGTACAAACGCATGGGAGGAGGGCGATACAAGAATGTGATGGTGCCCCACGGCTGGAGATCGTCATTTTCGACCATCATGAATGAGCGGGCGGCCGAACTCGAGCGGGATGGAGACCGGATGGTGATCGATCTGGTCCTCGCCCATGTTCCGCCAGGGGTGTCCGCATCGGAATGGTCGTACAACCGATCTCGCTATCGCAAACCGCGGGGGACGCTCATCCAGATTTGGGCCGACCTCATAACCTGTGGTCTCGACCCAGCGCAGGACGTGGTCAGCCGGTACCTGAACGGTAGCCTAGAGGATCAGCAATAAACTCCTCGATGTCGCTTTCATACCAGGCGACGGAGCGCAGTCCGATGCGACGGCGGCGAGGGAAGCGGCCGGCTGTTTCCAACCGATAGACAGCCGACACGGACAGCCCGGTTTTTGCGGCAACCTCAGGTTTCCGCAGGAGCCGGTCTGTCCGACGATCTTTCCCGTGGGTTGTGCTTGCTTCCGAAGCGATCGTCGCGTCAACAGAGCATCCAGATATATCAGATTTCATGGCGAACCTTCATTCAGAAGGTCTGCCCGCCGAAGCTGATTATGTAGCAATCTACATTGCACTGCAATGACTTCAGTGTGTACGACAGAGGGCCATAGCGGACGGTTCTCCAGCTATATTTGTAGGCATCAGGTGCGTCCAATCGGCACCTTGGATGTCCGAGGAAGAGGTGGCCGGGTTGGTCTATCCTGCCATTTCGCGTGAAGCCCGGCGGCGATCCCTCCCGGATCGCCGCAGCGGAACGTTCCTTAATTGGCTGATGCCGGCATCTTTCACCGATCGGGAGGGAAGGGTTTGCTTTGAGGAGTTAAGATGATAGTTTCTTGATAGGCATAGGAAGCGATGCAAAACGTGGATCCCTCAAAGCCCTTCATCGCACTGCAGCCTTCTCCGAAGCTTGGTGAATGGCTCTGGCGACCGATGCGCGCAAAATTATGGTGGATGGCTATGCCATTTTACTGGGGCGGAATGCTTGCGTCTTTGCGTATCGAAGCACTCTCCACCTTTTATCACTCCGCAGTAGCTGGCATTGCCAATGTGTTCTTCTTTCCTCCTCTAGTCGCGCTGATTCTGTCTTATGGCTTTTTCAAAGCCCGGCTCGCGAAGGCGGAATTCGGTCTGGATGGGGATGCTGAAGAAATCCTGGGGATGAGGGGCAAGCGGTATGGTCCTTCGGGTACGCTGCGCGAGTTCGATCCGCACGATCCGGTATCAGGCTCTAACTGGATTGGCAGCCCGTTGAATCCTTCGCACCCATTTTATGTTATCCGCCACCGTCACTCTTCTTGAATGACGGATTGCCGTCGTCGGGACCGTTCTTCAAGTCGGTCGAAAACCTGCCGCTGCGAAGCAATGAGCTTTGTTCGAGTGAAGTCACCGGAGCGGTCAGATCGACTGTCCCCCGGCCACTGTCTGCGTCGCCCAGATACCTGTTGCGCAGTCCGTTCGGTCCGAGGATTTCCGTCGCCAGGTGGTTGGAGAAAACTTCGGCTGGATTGGTTGTTCTTGCGGCCGACCGCTCAGCATTTGCCAAGGCTTGGCGCACGTCGAAGTTCACGACGTTCAGTTGAGCGCTCGCGATTTCGCTGGTTGACCCTGCCTCTTGGCTCGAAATTCCCAATGATCCCCCAGTTTGACCGAACGCGGGCCCGCCCTGCTTAGATTTGTTTGATCGGCCTGCACCAGAACCCACGCCACCCGACACTTCTCCGCTTACCGATATTTGGAAGGAGTTCTGGTCCTGCGCGGTCCTAGCAATTGCACGTTCCCAGCCTGTCTGAGCCATGATCGCTTGAACGTCACGCTGGAGCGTATCTGCGACCTGTGGTTTCAGTCGCCATTGGCCTTTGCGATCCATTTCGAAGCCGCCGCGTAGCCAGTTCGCCATGGCTGCCTTGCCTTCCGCGCCGCCGCCCATGAAATGTTCGATCGTGTCGGGCCCGGCCTGTTTGCCGGCTTCAAACCGCGTGCTGGTGTCGTTCCGGGCCGATTTCTCGAAACCGGCGCTGCTGGAGACGAGAAGGTCATTATGGGCGAGACTGAAGCGGGCATGGCCGCCATTTGCGACGGCACCTAGCTGGCTTTCATTGAGGAGACCGGATTTCCACATCTGCGCCGCTGTCGCGGGGGTGAGGTTCAGGCTGAAGTCGCCATTCTGGTCCATCGCGATCTGACGTTTTGTCATCTCGATCCCGTTGGCCTTGAGGAGCGATTGCATGCGCGAGAGGCGCTCCTTCTCGACGATGCCGGTCATTCTCGCGTTACGTGCACGATCAGCCACGCCTTCAGCGCCGCCCTCCGCCATGTCGAGCTGGTTGCCCGCGCCATCGCTCAGCGCCCGGATGAAGCTATCGAGCCTGGCGGCCTTGCGTGTCGACATGCCGGCGGCGGCGGCACCTTCTGCAAAGCCGAAATTCTCCGACTGCCTGCGCTGCTCTCCGATCCTGGCGGCGCTGCGTGTCCCGTCATGACCGACCTCACGCTGCGCGTCGAGCTTGCCTGACCGCTCGGCAAAGTCATAGCCGGCAGCCTCGCGGGTTCGCCCATAGACGCTTGTCCCTTCACGGGACGCCTCCGCGGTTGCCCCATCGGCGGTCCCGACCTCGCTTGAAGCCCTGTAGGTCTCCAGTGCATGCATGACCTGCGCTTCGCTGCGGCCAGTAGCGCGGGAGAGTTGGCTGATGGCGGTAGAGCGCGCTTCGCCCGAGAGGGCGTTGATGAAGGCGATGCGGCGGTTCATTTCATCTACCGGCAGGCCCAGCATCCGGGCTGCGAACCGCTGTCCCTCATTTCCGCCGGTCCGCCGGGCCTGTTCGGTCGCGACATTGCCGCGCTCGACGGCGGAAACCTCGCTGCCAGCATAGTCGCGCCGGCCTTCCATCGCACCTACCTGCGTTTGCGCGGCGGTGAGTTCGTTCTTGAGCATCTCACCTTGAGAGAAGCTGTTGGCGATGAGCTTGGCGAAGGTCGGATCGGCTTGCGCCTGCGCAATCACACCGCTGGCTTTGAGCGCCGCGTCTTGCGGAGCGTAGCCCGCGCGTTCGAAATGGCGGCTCGCGCCCTGCATCATCATGTCATAGGCGCGGGTATCGCCAAAGGCGCGCCATTGGACAAGATTCTGGGTGAAGGCGGCAAAGGCCTTCTCGCCGCCCTGACCTGCGCCGAAATAGCCCGTGCCAAGCTTTCGGAGCGCGTCCTTCTCCGCAAAATTGTGGATGGCGCCAGTGGCGGCGGCCGCCTGGACCGCGCCTTTGACCGCCGGGTCGCTGAGATCGCGGCCAGCAAGCGCGGGGGCGAGGCCGCCCAGTTCGCGGCCGGCATCGATACCCCCCATGCCAAGTGCGGCCTGACCCGGCACGCCGCCATGCGCGTCCTCAACCGCGCCGGCAGCGCCGAAGCTGCGTGTCGCTCCGAAGCTGGACCGCTCGCCAAAGTCGCCGAAAGAGGAGGCGGCAGCGCGGCGGTTGCCGGTTCCGGCGGCTGACGCCTGGGCTTCAAGCGCTGAGGCATAGCCTTCCGATGTCGAGACCGTCGCCGCTGCGGACGAGGCTTGCGCGGTGACGCCTAGCGATCCGCCGGTGAAGGAGGAGAAGACATTGCCCGAAAAGCGGAACACGTTGAACACGAAGGCGCCTGCAAGGCCTGCGCCCGCTGTGCGGAAGCTGCCGAATATGGCGAGCGCTTTCATGGCCGCCGAGGGCGCGAGCATCCAGGCATTGGCTGCCAGATGATTGGCGCGCATCTCCGCGAGCGTCGCTGTCGCCCGGCCAAGGGTCAGCTGGTAGATGCCCGCATCGATCACGCCCCACAGGGCCACGAAGACGAAGAGCCCAAGGGCAAAGCTCGCGACCCGCAGGTTGATCGGCGTCAGGATGAACAGCAGCGCCACCGGCACCATGAAGAGCATGATCCCGAAGACGACGGCGCGGATCGTTGGGAACCATTCGTTCGCGGTCGACATGGTGGCAAGACCGCTCGATACCACGGCTCGGTTCGCCATCACGCGAGAGGCGGTTGCCGGGCTATCCTCGAAGAGGACATCGCCCACGCTGTTGCCGAGCAGGATATTGGTGAGGAACGCCTGGGCGGTGAGCGGGGTGCCCATCATCATGTCGCCCATTTGCCCAAGATTGCTGCGACAGCGCGCGAGCTGATCGGGCTTTGCGATGTCGTAGCCCGTGCGGGCGCAGACCTGCGCTGAATAGCTCTCGAAGATTGCAGGGTCGGACAAGCGATCGGCGATATGCGTCCATGCCTCCTGGCAGCTGACCGTCGTCCCGCCCTTGTCCGATGCCGTAAAGATCGTGCTGAAGGTCGATGGCCCCGCCATTGCTGCAAAGGCCGTGGGGAGGTCGGTGCTGGCGCGGAAGAGCTGGTCATCGTCGATGGCATAAGCGGGCGAGACGCGTGCGACCGGATAGCATTGGCGGACATAGTCCTTGACGGTGGCATCAAGGAAACTGTCGGTCATGGGCCCGCGTGGCGAGACGGCATTGAGGAACAGGTCGAAGGCGTGGCCACCTGCGCCAAATTCGAGCTTCGCATGGGGGTCGAGCGTATTGTCGTCGATCATTTCAGCAAGCGCGCGCTCCATCATGTTGGTGACGCCCGCCACCAGTACAATGAGATTGGGAACGTCGCCCACCGGCTGATAGGCGTTGCGAACGCGATCATAGACATGGACTGTGCCGGTGGTGGCGATAAGACCGACGAACACGCCGATCCCCACCAACATCTGGAAACCGAAGGCGACAAGCCCCATGCCGGTGCCCCGCACCATGGCGAGGACAGCGCCGAGCGCCATGCCGACAACCGCGACGATGAGCACAAGCGTCTCATAGCGCGGATCGGCGAAGATCATGGAAACGAGGCGGAAGGCATCGACCGTCTCGGCAAAGCCGTCATAGCTGTGGAAACTCGCTTCCAGCGCAAGAGCGGGCTGAGCGATGGCGATGCCGGCCAGAGCGGCCACCAGGCGAGCGACAAGGCGCATGGGACAATCTCCCTCTTAGCGGTTGCGATTGGTGGCGGTGCCAGCGGCGTCGCGGGCATCCCGGTCGCGCTGGCGGATGAGCCCCGCATAGTTGGTAGAGAGGTTGGCTGACCCAAGCGCCGCCAGATAGGATTGTCGCATCTGCGCGCGCTGCCGCAGCACCTCTTCGCGCAGGTCGGCGAGCTGCTCTATCCCCTTGGTGAGGATGCGTGTCTGGCAGATATTGGCGTTGCCGCTGTCCGCTGCGCCCGCCGCTTGAGTGCCGCGCTCGGCGTTGGTGAGCGCAAAGTCGATGCTGCGGGTGAGGTCATTGAGCATCTGATAGGCAAGGGTGATCGCCACCAGTTCGTCCGTATCTGCGATGACAGAGTCCACTACATCCTGCCGGACGCCCCATTCGAGCATGCGATAGACAGGGAGGGTGCGGACATTGGCCACGAACTGACGCTCGTCGGGCGTTAGCGCTGCGCGCGTGCGGATTTTCTCGGCGATCGCGGTCATCCGCTCGCGGGTGAGGGTGAGCGCGCCTTTGGCGCCGTCGCGCGTGCAGTCGGCGCTGGTCGCGGGTATGTTGAGCGCGCGCCGCATGACGCGGCCGCTCAGGAAATCGTCGGAAGATTCGCTATCCTGGCCCGCGCACGCCGGGATGGCGGAGAAGAGCGGCACCTTGTCGGTCGCGTCCCAGCGCATATAGACGTCGCCGATGCGCGCGCGCATGACGGCCGCCCAGTCGCCCGCCCCAACCCGGCCGGCGGCGTGAGACAGGAGCGATCCTGTCCGAAATATCTCGGTTACTTCGGCCGGGCAGTTGGCGAGGGCGTCACGCAGATCCTCGGTTGGATTATTGCCGTTCGACTGGATTTTCTCGCGGCTTTGCTGATAGCTTTTGGCATAGCCTTCCTTGACCGACTTATAGCCGGTCATCTCCTCGATGATGCCGGACATATTGTCGTCGCCCTTGGCGATCTGCACCATGCGATTGGCAAGTCGGCAGTCGTTCACCTGGATGCTATTCAAATAATTGGTGGCCGCCTCCATCTTGCTGATTATATTGCCCATTTTCTCGTCGAGGGTTTCGAGAAGATATTGAAAGGCGACCGCTGGCGCTGCCTGAAGAATGCTTTCAAGCTTCTCGACCAGATAGTCGGGATCGAGAAACGACATTCCGCCCAGAAACATGTCGATACCGCCGCAGCCTGCTTTCACCTTGGGCAGCGTCAGGCTCATCAGATAGTCGTTATGGACGTCGATCCGTCCGGACATGCCGCCGGCGGTCACATAGCCGCGCGTCTGATCCTCAAAGCTGCCGGGGCTGGTATAGGTGACATTGTCGAACCAATGCTCCGCCCAGCTCTGTGCGAGCGCGGGTGCCGGCGTCATGCCGCAGCTGGCGGCGCACAGGGTGAGGAAGGTGGCAACCCGGTGGAACAGCGCCTTTGAGTTCAGGCGCGAGAGGCGGGCGGAGAGGGTATGGCGCATGGCGGCCTCCGATAGGATGAAGGATAGAGATCGACTGCGCCCGCCATTGCTCAGCCTTTCCGACGATGGGTGGATGGGGAGGGCGCCGCTGCGCCGACGATCCCGGTGAATTTGGACATGGCGCGAACCCCGACGGCGACGCGCACGCCCGTCTGCATCTTGGCCGCTAGATAGAGATTGCGGTTGATGTTTGCCGAATGATCGGTGCCGATTGCCACTGGAATGATGCGATTGGGATCTGCGAGCGGCCGAACCCATGCTACCGGGTGCCCAACCCAGGGGAGGCCGAGGCGCCCCGAGCGGATCATCGCCTCCTGCGCTGAAATGGTCCGGATAGCCCAGCCATAACGTGTCTTCATCGCGCCAAGCTTGGTCCAGAGGTCGCCGCATGGGAGGCAGTCCGGCGCGGTGCTCATCTCGATCACATAGGCTGCGCCCTGGCCTTTTAGAGCCGTCTCGAAATCGGGCGGATAGACGTTGGTGCGTGGAACCCGATCGAGCCAGGCTTTCATGGCCTGTTCGGTGCTGACCGGATGAACGGCTGCGCGCGCGGCGTCGGCGCGGCTCGGCGGTCCCGCAGCCCTTAGTGGACTGACACCCACAGTTGCTGCCACAACCCATGCCATGAGGGCCGCATTCACGGCTGCGTGCCCTGGGTCACAGCCGGATCGCTGGCCGCGACTGGTCCATTGGCGAGGGCATCGAAAAAGCCATTCTCCTCGCCCGCGCCGGTCAGAAACTGCTCGGGGCGAATGTCGCCGGAGAGGAGCTTCACTGCCTGATAGGCGGTCTGGATGAGATTGGGATAGGCCTCCACGCCATTGGCGATCACCATGCGTTGCGCCGAGCCGCGGCGGATCACCATGGTCGTTGGCGTCACATCGACGCCGAAGCGGCTGGAGAGCTCGGGCTTGCGATCGAGATCCTGGCTGCTCACCTGCCAACCCATTTCCTCTGCAAAGCGCTGGAGGATCGGCCATTGGACACGGCAATAGCCGCAGCTTGCCCGCGAAAACATGATGAGCGCAAACTCACCGCCTTTGGATCGGAGATAAGCGCGGCGCGTTGCGTCCTTCTGCGCGCCCATGGCGTCGCGCGCGTCGCCGACCACCGGATAGGCCGAGCGGGCGCTCAGTTCCGGGTGGGTCAGCATGGCGAGCTGCGTGACGCCGGCAAAGGCGCGGGCTTTGCGCCGCGCAAAGTCCTGGAGCCGCCAGAAGTCTGCAACGGCATCGACGGTCAGCACCGTGGCGGCATAGTCGCGCTGCTCGGTAATGAGTTTGGCGATCCGGGGTGGGCTCCATTTGGCGAGCTCGGTCATTGGCGGGATGACAGGCGCGGCAGGCAGCTGTTCCTCGTCCGCTTCGCTGCTGTCCGCGACTTTGGGCAGATACCACCAGTAGCCGAGTTTCGGGCCGCCATCGGGCACAGCGGCAGGCGACGACGTGGAGGCTGCAAGGGCGAGCGCAGCAGAGGCAAGGCCCCACATCACAGCACACGCTCCATGCGGGTCAGACGCTCGATCCGCACCGGCCCGAAATATCGGCTGTCGAAGCCCTGTGGGTGGTTTGATCCCACATAGATAAAGCCTGCCGGGATGACATGATCGCCCCAGTGCAGACGCTCCAGGCGCTGGCCATTGCGGCCCATGGGGCGGCTGATGCCAAGCAATGTGGCGCCACAATAATAGCTGCTGTTCGTGACCCTGCCGTCGAAAACCGAATGCCGTTCGACCTCACGCAGGCGCTCGCCGGCCATGCACATCGCCCGCTTGGTGACGCTGACGGGGCGCGGTCCGGCGAGGGGATGGGAAAGCGCAAACATGACGAGGTCGCCCTTATGGATGGTGCCCGGCGCGGCCCGCACCGCCCAGGCATCGATCGAGGGGCTCATGACGATGGTAACAGCCGGGATAGCCTGCCAGGTGATCGTCGCCAGCGGCAGGGTTATGCCAAGCGCGAGCCAGAAGCGCCTGGGACGCGCCTTTTGGTTCCCGACCGCGCCGCCCAGGGCGGCGGCTGCCTCGCGCGAGAGCCGCATGAGCCCAAGGAAAAGCCTCTTAGCGACCAGCCAGACGAGACGAAGCATCGCGCACCTCCTCCTTGCCGCCCAGGCGTCCATATTCATCGAGCAGGCCCGTTAGCGCCGCGTCGCCCAGGACCAGATGGGCGGCACGGGGCACGCTCTCATCCTCCCGTTCGCAATAGGGCTGGGTCGGATCGCCCGGCACCATGGCGAATGCCGGCACGCGCGCTATGCCATGCTGGCGAAACAGAATCGGATCGATCACCACCTGGACATTGCGCATCGTGCAGGCCGGGCCGTCGCAGCCCGGATCGACGCGCAGCATCCGCGCCGTGAGCTCTGCCATCGGGCCGATCTTTGTTAGACCGCCAGGCACGCCGCGAAAGGCGATCACCCCACCGACGCGTTCAAGCTGTCCGGCATAGCTGCGTAAGGTCTCGACCGGCATGGATGAGGAAGCGAACAGCAGCGGCACCCAGGCCCTGGCTGGCACATTGCCAGAGCCGGGCATGGGCGTTGGCGCGCCGTCGGGCGGCGCCAGGCCCAATGCCTGATGAAGCCGGGCATTCATGGCCTGTTGCTCGTCGCCAACGGCTTTTGCGGCCTGCGCTTGTGCGGTGCGCGCCTGCTCCTCCATCCTCGGATCGGTCTTGCGTTTACCCATGGCGTCGAAGGCGCGCCGTTTGAGCGCAGGAGAGGGGGCAAGAATAGCGCTGGGCCCGGCGTGGGTGGTTGAAGCCCCGCTGGCTTTTGCTCCGCGGAGCCGCTCCATGGCTAAGGATGCTTCTTCCCCCGGTTGAGGCTCCCTTGCCTGCCCGAACCCTGGGGCAAGAAGGGCGAGCGCCAGGATGAGTGGCGCGATTGGGGCGTCAGGGATTGACGGTGCGCAGATAGGCATCGACCTTCTCCTCCATATCGATCTGGATTTCAGATTGGGCACGCGCCTCAATCTCCGCATAATATTCGGACAGATCCATGCGGCTGAAGTCGAGCGCCTGAAATTCTTCGGCGGTAAAGCCGCGGCAATAGGGCTGCTTTGGCGTACCCCAGCCCATGGCGTTGAAGGCGCTGAGCTGTGGGCGACCCTGCTCCTGGATGATGCGGCCGAGCTTGGTGTTGAAGCAGCAATGGCCGCGCGCCTTCTGGATGCAGACGCCAAGGATGGATGAGGAGCAATAAGTCCCGACCTCATGGCACATGCCCGAGCCGCGCAGCATGCCGGTCTCCATATCCTGTTGATCACAGCCGGCGAGCAGCACTTCCATCATGAAGTTTATGGCGAGGCTGATCGCGATCGAGGTGGGATCAAGGCCGATGATGATAGCGTTGGCGCCGGCACTCGCCGCCTGGCCCGCGCTCGCGCCGGCCTTAAAGGCGAGATAGGCGGCTTTGGCGCCAGTGAAGACGCCCTTGGCGATCGCGATCTTGGTGGTGATCGAACTGAGCGAGCCGCCCATTCCGTCCTTTACGATCTTGTCCCTGTCCTTGCAGCAATTCTGGAAGGTGACGCTCGCGCCCGGCGGCCGGCAGTGCAGCGCGCGGCCTCCAAATATCTCGATCGTGCCAAGACAATTGCCGTCAGCGTCGACCGGGCCGTCATTGTCCGGGCCGGCGTCATCGACGAGAATTTCATCCTCGAGCGGATTGAGCGCGGTATCGACGCAGGCGACGGGCGAGCAGGTCGGCGTGCCGCCTGCCGCGGGCACCAGACATAGATGCTGGTCTCCCATCGGGCAGCTATAGGCGCCGGCGGCATCGGCCACGCAAGGCACCTGCCTGATCGGGCATTGGGTTGCGCCGCCGGCCATAGTGAGGCAGCTCGCCAGTTCGCCCTCATCAGCTGCATCGCCATTGCCGTTGAGATCTGCCGCGCAGAGCTGCGCCGCCCATGCCGGCCCTGGGAAGGTGATCGCCATGAGCGCGACGCTCAGCAATCCTATGAGGTCACGCTTCCTCATGGCGTCCCCGCAGTGCAGGCAAGATCGGAGCCGGCGAGACGCAGGGTCTGCATCATCACGGCAGCTTCGGGAAAATCATCGAGGCAGCCGCAGGCTGAGACCAGCTCTTCACGTTCCCCAAGCGGACAGACATTGTCGGCCGAGCAGCTGTGGTAGAATATATCCCAGCCAGTCGGGCTGTTCTGCTTTGCGCCCACGACCCCGTCTGTGGCGACATCGTAGTTGGCCTTGGGCGCGCGCGTTTTGCAGATTGGTTCGCAGGCCGGCACGGCTTGCCGCTGCGGCATCGAAAATGGGCGGGTCGATGTTGTGATGCTGCCATCTGCGGACCTGGTCCTGTCGGCAATCAGGCTTTGCGTGCTATTGTCGAGAATATAGGTGCTGCGCGTGAGATCAGGCTCGGTCAGCGCGGCGCTTTCAGTGAGGCAGGCGTAGCGGCGGGCGCGCTCGAAGAAGTCGCGACTATATTGATAGGTGCATTGGCCCGCGCCAAAGAGCCGGGTTTGCGGCAAGGGTTTAAGACCAGTATTGACGCCATTGCGCACAGTCTCGACGCCGTCGACCTCTTCTGCGACGAGCCGACAATCCTGATCGGACGCATAGGGCGCGCACAGATCCACAAGTCGCTCCTGGGCGTTGCAGCTATCGTCGATTTCAGCTTCGATCTCGGCAAGCGCGCCGCCTTCGTCGGCCACAGCGACCCGCATGCGGATGTCATGGGCGCCAGGGGTCATGAACGGCATGAGGTCGGTGGCAGGCGTGCGCGTGAAGATGCGTCCTTGCTCGCAATTGCCCGGCGGCAAGCCCGTTCCGGTCCAGCTATTGGGTCCCGACGCGATGAGCGTACCGTCCACATAGATTTGCGCCCAGTCATCGGCATAATAGCGGGCAAGGCGTAGGGCGCGCAGACGAGCAAGATCGCCGACGGTCAAGGTCATCTGAAATTCAAAGATCGTGCAGCGGCCTCCGCTTAAGCTCTTCTCACCGGGCGAACCCATCTGGAAGCGCGCGACGGTCGGGCTGATCGCAACGGTCGAACGTCCGCCCGATCGCGCAATGACAGCGTCAAAGCTCGGATCGGAGACTATGATCTCGCGGGTGATGGTGCAGGCGCGCGTTTCCTGCGCCTTGCCGCTGCCGGCAGATGAGCCTGCAAGGGCCTGAAAGATGCTGCTGGCCTGCGCAGTTGCCGCTGCATCCCCTGCCAAGGCAGTGGGATTGGCTGCATATGTCGTTGCCCCTACTGAAGGGCTGTCGGTGCAAGCGGTCGTCTGAGCGCCGACATAGCGTATGACCGGACCCTCGATGCTCGCTTGCGCTATGCCTATACGCGGATCGGCGGTGGTCAGCGCGCCGACAATGCCGCCGCCCAGATCCTTGAGGACAGAAGCGAGGTTGCCGAGCACGAGATTGCTGCCGCAGCTTCCATTCACGCAATAGCAGGCGGAAAGCTCGGTCAGCGGCACCTCCCCAAGCTTGAGGTTGCCGGCCGGCGCCACCTCCCATTTGAAGGGCCTGCAGTTGTTCCAGCTTCCTGGGTCGCAGGAGATGATCCCGTTTGCACAGATGCCGGATACGGGAACAGGGAGGGTCAGATTTTCATCGAAAATGCCGTCGATATTGCTGTCGCGCGCTATGCGCATATGCGTGATGTCACCAGTCGCGCCGGGCTGGATCAGCAGCTCCAGCATCGTTGCGCTCTTCTGACAGGCAATATGGGTGGTGAAAGTCGCGCTGCTGTCGGTGGTGCTGATAGCTTCGCCGGCAAGGCCCGGATTGACGTAGTTGCTTATGATCGCATCGCTGTCGCTGGACTTCGCCCGCGAAGCAGCGGCGGCGGCCCGCGCACGCTCTTCCATTTCCTGCGCCTGTCCGCCTTGCGGGGCGAGCGCTACACTGCTGATAGCCAGGATGAGGGTCCGACCTTTCATAGGGCGTGTCCTGGCGGGACAGGATGTCCGGATGCGACCAATCGGAAGACGCGACCGCTTGTTTTCATGAGGAAGTAGGCGCGGCCTTTGAAGGTGGTCAGCACGGCAGATATCGGATCGGGCGCTAGAGAGGGGGGACACCCAATCCGAGCAGGGGTTTGACCGACCGTGCTGACCTTTCCCTCGCGTGAACCCGATCTGGCGGTTATCGGGCGCGCGAGGGAAATGGGGGTTGGAGCGACGCTGTTGGGGGACGGCGTCGCTCCGCCCTCGCAGCGATCGGAGGGGAGAGGAAGACTGTGGCGGGCAGACCTTCCAATATACCTGTCGATCGTTGCGGGGAGTGGGGGAGGAGAGAGGCTCACGGGGTGGATACTCCCGCGCAGCAGATCACTTTTTCGAAGGACATGAACTGGGCATTGTCCTTGCCAGGCGCATGTTTGCCGCTCGACCAGAGCGCGCCTGGACGCCCGATATTGACGCATTTACCGCCCTTGACCGGCTCCATGATCTGGAGCTTGTAGCGGCTCTTGGTCCAGATGGGCTGGGCCTTGAAGGAGCAGCCGTCAGCCGAACTGATGGTGAGCGCGCCAAGGCGTCCCATCATGAAGGTGCCGCGTGCGGCCAGGCCCGCCCAGGCCTCGACGCTGTCGCCAAAATGGATGTCGCCTGCGACAGGGTAAGTGGCGCCCCAGCTTCCCATGCACCAGAAGAGGGGGTCGATAACCTTGCCGGCGGCCGCCGCGGCGCTGTCTGCCATGCAGGCAAGGCCCGCGGCGGGATTGCCAAAGAGAATGCCCTCGGGCTGAATGATCGCGCCCAGCGTTCCGGACTGCCAGGTCGGCAGTATCTCGGTGATCATAGCGACGTCGAACCCGTCGTCCTCGATGCAGGGGAGGTCCGTGAACATGTCGAGCATCTTCCAGACCGGCGAGATGTAATAATGCATCTGCGCGAACATCTTCTGGCTGTTGGTGCCGTCGGCAATCGACGACTGGCTTCCCTGGAGCCTGCCGCCGGTCGGCAGCAAATCGGCGCCGAGCGCCATCATGCAGCCGGGTTCGGTCACCACATCGATCATGCGATTGGGCGACCAGAAACTGACCTTCACACCAAACCAGAAAGTCGCGCCCTTGCGGCAGGCGCATAACGGCTTGGACGCGGACTGGGCGTCCAGTTCCTTGTCCAGCTTGTCGAAGCTTCCGACCCTTACTCCCCCGATCGTGATCGGGAAGATGCAGTTCCAGCGCACCTTGGTGAGCGGATTGAAGATGGTGCCGGCCTCGCATTTGGAGGCTTGCGCCGGCGCGCTGCCGGAGCCGACGGCGAGCGCGAAGGAAAGAGCGGCGGCGCGCAGGAGAGCCTTGCGGTTCATGGCCGCGCACTCCGATCCGTGAAACGCTCCGGCGCATATTCGCTTAAGACCAGCTTCTTTCCCTCCTGCGCGACGATGACCGGCGCTACGGTGAGGCCGAGCCTTTCCTTGACGCGCTCCTCCAGGATGAAGAGCGGGCGGCCGGTGCGTTCTGAAAGGTCGAGGGCGTCGCCTGCCGTCAGGAGAATGAAGTCGGTAAAGCGCGCGGCCTTCAGCGCCCAGGCGAGATCGCGCGGGTGGACGATGACGAGGCGCTGGGGCAGCGAGACATAGTCGAGGGGATTGAAGGTGAAGCCCTTGGGATAGAGGATGCGGCCGTCGGGTAACCGAATGTCCTCATCGATCGTATAGAAGGGAATGAGGCTCCGCGTCCGATTGGCTGGTGTGATCCCGAGCGAAGTGGCCTTGAGCGCCGACCAGGTAGCGCGCGGGCCGAATTTCGCGGCCATATCAGGCGCGTTGGCGACCCGCGCTTCGATCTCGCTCATCGCGTCGGGCTCTGCGATCAGCCAGGTGCGTCCAATGGTCGAGGTCGCGCCCTGCGCCTGCTGGCAGGCGAGGCCCAGCATCAGCGCGCCGACTAGCGCGTGCCGCGCGCGGTTGGGGAAGCTGGTGTCAGCGGTCATGACGCTTCGCCCACCATGGCTTGCCCTGATCCCGTCTTTCGCCGCGCACGGCGACAATCAGCGCGGTGAGGCCGACTATGCCCGACACGACGAGAAACAGGCGGAGGGACGTCGGTAACGGATCCGATGCCTGGCACACGAGAACAGTCTGGACGAGCAGCAGGAGTTGCGTGCCAACAAGCAGGCGCACGGGGCCGCGGGCTGGGGCCGAAGAGAGGATGCCGGTCATTGGCCTCGCCTCCACCTGGTGAAATGATCGAGGCCACGATCGAACGCGCCGGTAAGGCCGATGAGCAGCATGCCGCTCGCAAAGCAACCCGCCGACACCATGACAGCGGCGCGCAGCACCATCGCGGCAGGCTGATGGAGCGCGAGGCCGGCGCAAAGGACGAGCGCGCCCATCATCAAGGTCTCGATCGTCACGAGCCGGAAGCGCCAGAACAGGGCCTGGTGCTGGGCAAGGCTTGCGGCGCGGGCCTCGATGAGCGCTTCGATGGTCGGATCAAGGTCAAGGTCAAGCTGCGCACCCGGAGACTTGGCGTGCGGGGGCGAGGCGGGAGGATTTCGCATCATGAGAGCTCCTTCGAAGATTGGGATCTCGACTGCCCAAGCAGCTGCGCGGGATCGACGCCGGCCAGATCGCAAACGGCTTCAAGCGGCGAGAGGCCGGCGCGCAGGCGGGCTTCGAAGGCGGCCACTTCCTGGGGTGCCGAGGTGTTGATCCAGTAGGAGAAGGGATCGACGACCAGGCGCGCGATGCCGAGGCCCAAGGGCGAGTCGATGAAAACCTCGGAATAATGCGGCTTGTTGTTTCTGACCGACTTCAGGAGATCGAGGACGAAGCCCGAATAATCGAGGATCTTGTTCTCGACGGCCCGTTCATAGGTCGAGCCCTGGAGCAGGAAGCGGGTGGCCGCATTTTCAAGGATCACTTGGCCCGTACCGCCGAACAGCAGCAGGTCGTTCATCGACTGGAGGACGACGCCAAAGCTCCCCTGATATTTGCGCGCGCGCCTGTAGCCCTGGCCGAACACCTCGGCGAGGCGCGAGAGATCCTGGCCGTCGGTTCGCGTCATGAACTGGGCGGCCTCATCGCACAGGACAAAGCGGGGTTTGTCGCGGGCGGAGAGGTAGAGCTCCTGGCTGACCGCATTCACCACCACCATGACGATGACGTTGAAAAGGTCCGGCATGGCTTTCAATCGCTCGAGTTCCAGCACGACGAACTCGTCGGCCGAGATATCGAAGGTCGAGGGGCCGTTGAAAAAATGGCCATAGGCGCCTGAACTGCCGAAATCGCGCAGGTTGAAGGCGAGTTCGCGCGCGACCGGGACCAGATGATCGACCTTGTCGAGGTCTTGGGCAGCGCCTGCAGGATAGGCGCCAAGCCAATCCCGGACCGCGTCGATCCCGGCTTCCGCGCGGCCTGTCTCGATCGTCCATTGGACTGCTGACTTGAGCAGGTTCCATTCCGAGGTGGAGACGCCCTTGCGCGTCGCGGCATTGGCCATTTCCGCGACGATCGCGACCGCCATGGAGATGGCGGATTGGCGATCGTCGCCATCCAGCGCAAAGCCCATGTCGAAGGGGTTGAGGACCAGCGCCTCCTCGCCGATGTCGATATAGCGCCCGGAGCAAAGGGTGCAGAGCTTCCGGTAGCTGCCGCCGATATCGATGATGCGGATGAGCGCGCCTTGCGCATAATATTGGAGGCAAAGATTGTTGAGCAGAAAGCTCTTGCCTGCCCCGCTTTCGGCCGAGACGATGAAATTATAATTGTTGATGCGTGGGTCGAAGAGATCGAGGGTAATGAGCTGGCCCTTGCGCCCGACATAGAGCAGGGCGGGGCGGCCGCCGCCGCGAAAATCGGTCTGGACGGGCGCCAGCAGCGCGGCCGCCTTGGCGGGCATGGGCAGATCGCGCTCGAGCATGCGTAGCGTCCGCCGCTCGGGATAGAAGCCGAAGGGCAGGCTCATCGGCAGCAATATGGGGTTGAGATAGCTTTCCTCCTGCATCATCCAGGGGAGGGGTTCGCTTTCCCAGAGGCGTTTGGCGCGGGCGGCCATTTCGCGGGCCTGCGCGCTGTCGCGCCCGAAAACCCAGACGGTGGGGATCACCGAGACGAAGCGGCTGTTGCCGGCCTCATCCAGCACCCAGCCTATTTCATCGATTTGTTTCCCCACCTCGACAGCGAAACTGCCGGCGGCTTTCTGTGCGGAGAGGATTTGCGTGCGCTTGTGGATCTCGAACGCGGAGTGATCGAAGAGGATATTCAATGTGTAGAGGAAGGGGCCGCCAATCTGGTCGCTGTCCTCAGCCGCGCCCCGCATGCCGCCCAGCAGCCGGTTGCAGCGCTCGGCCGTTACGCGGCGCGCAGGCGACTTGGGCGTCAGGCAGCGGGCTACCTGGTTCCCGAAATAGAGTTCGGGACCATCGAACAGGAGGTCGGGCCCTGCATCGATGATTTGCTTTCGAACCGGGCGCGCGGGATGGTCTGCACTGCCCGTGGCGAACACGCCGGGAGCGGACTCGAAGGCGCCGTTGAAGATGCGGCGATAGAAGCTGACCAGCGCCTGCGGCGCCATGCGCATGATCCCGAGTTTGGAGAGCTGCTCCTCGATCTGGCGGCGAAGGTCCGCGCCCAGCGGTCTCCGCGATTTGATGGCCAGTAGTACGCGGAAGTTGCGGATGGGGATGCCGTGAAGCGCGGCCAGTCCTTGCGTCCCGTCGCGCAGATAATGCGCGGTGCGCCGGGCCGAGGCCTGGATGAGCGGATCGGGGCGGGTCTTGAGATCGAGATAGGCGTCGAGCGCCTGGTCGATCAGCGGGTCGGCAAAGCAGTGAAGCTGGACCACGGTGCCAGCGGCGAACTGGATATTGAAAAGGCCGAGCAGCGCCTGATGGACATGGGCAAAAAGATAGGCCGACGGCACCAGTTCCCAGGCCTGTCCCCAGCCATCGTCGATCGTGAGGAAGGCTTCCTCGTCTTCGACCCAACTCACCATCGGAAGAAAGTCCGAATAGGCGTCGCGTGAGACGCTTTGCTGCAGCCGCTTGGTGGTCATACCGCCACCATGGCGTGTCCCGGGCGCCCTCATGGGTTCTGCGCCTCTGCCTGATGCTGGGCCTGATCCCGGGCCTCATTCTGGGGCGGCGCGGGGATGTCGCTATCGGGAAGCGCGGGCCTGGCTTTGGTCTGTTCGAGGATGGGCACGCGCGCCGCCTGTTCGGTCGGATTGACGAGATAGTCACCCACCACCCACTGCGGCTTGTCGAGGATCGAATAGATATAGCGCGGCATGTAGAGCCGGTCGGGCCGATCGCGATCGGCATAGGGCAGGATCAGGGTACGCACGGTGCGGCCGGGCCGGAGCATCGGCGTGACGGGGGCTTCCACCAGCCCCTGCAGCTCGCGATAGACGCTGCTGCGATAGCCCAGATAGCTGTCTGGCGCCGTATTGGGGCCGGACCGCCGCATGCCGGTGCGCCCGGCAGCTTCAACGCCCTTGCCGACGTTCGTGACCTTGGGATCGGACCTGGATGCCCGGCCCGCGACTGCGTCGGCATAGGCCTTGTCGGGGTGGATGCACTGGCCGTGATCGCTGTTCTTGCAGCTGAATTTCTCAGAATAGGGCGACATGGCCGAGCCGAGCGTCGTGCAGCCGGGCAAGGCGCCAAGCAGGAGGAGCAGAGCAGAGCTGCCCCATCGGGCCGTTATGCGGGAATGCTGGTAGGGCATGGAAACGTCTCCCTGACGTTGGCTGGCGGACATCAGAATTTGATGGCTGTGGTCGGCTTGATCTCGAGGGCGAGGCCTTCCTGGATCACGACCACCACATCTTTGGCGGCGCCGACTTCGACGATGGGGCCCGCCTGGCGCGCGAGGTCGAGATAGAAATCGGTGAGCTTGTCGGAGGATTTGGAAAGCCCGCCGGCGATGCCGGTTTTGAGCGCGTCGCCCGCATCCAGGGACCGAACGGTGCCGAGCGCCGAGGTGGAAGTGTTGCCGAACGTGTTCTCGACGCTCTGGCTGACGCCCGCGATCGTGCCGGCGATGAAGCTGCGGGCAAGGGCGGCGCCGGCGCGGGTGACGACCTTGCCCGAAAGCCCCTTTTTTCCATCGGTATCGACGAAGAAGCCCTTGATCGGCTGATCGATAACCGAACGCTCATCGAAATCGACGCAGGAGAGCGAGATGAGCTGTACCTCGACCCGCTCTTTGGCGAGGCTCCCCGTCGCGTTGCCAATAACGAAGCAACCCGAAAGATTGGCCTTCACATCATTGGGAAGCACGGCGGGGGCCTGGACGCGGGCGATGAGCGGTTCGGGGTTGCTCGTCGCGTCCCGGCTGGCGAGTGCGTCGATCCCGGTCAAAAGCCGGGCCTTCATGAAACCAGGCGGCAAATAGATCGTCCTGGTCTTTTTTTTAGCGCCATTTGTAGCGGATGATCCCTCCGCTACGACTGCACTGGTGGCAGCGCCGATCGCGCCGATCTGGCGTTCGACCGGCGGTGCTGGCGGTGCAGCCGGCCCACTCGGCATCGGTGGCGCGGGCAGGCTGCCGTCAGTGCGGTCGAGGTCGCTTGGACTGGGACTGGGCGGAAAGGCCGGAATATCGCCCGGCATGGCATTGGGGAGGTCGCCGTCAGCAGCCTCGTGGGATGCCGTGCCGCCAATCCCGATCTTGCCTTCCTCGATGGCCGTGACCCGGTCGCCTAGCAGATTTTGTCCATCCAGGATCTTCTTGAGGTCGCCGCGCACCTTCGTCTCGAGGCTGTCACCGCGAAGGCCCGCGCCCATGTCGAGCTTCGAGGCTGCCGGCGCCTGGGGCCTGGCTTCCTCCTCACTATTGGAGGCGGAATAGAGGCCGTAGCCAAACAGGGCGACGAGTACAGCGATGGCGGCCTGCCGCGCGCGCAATTGCTGCTGTGGACTGAGAGTTGCCCAGCGTGCCTTCAGATCCAGAAGGGCTGGACCGCGCAGATGGAGGACGCTGTTGTTCCTGTCCGTCGGTGCAGATGCGGGGCGTGTTGGTCGGGAATGGCCCCTGGCGCCGCTGCCCTGCGCGGGCGATCCGGGTTCGTCAGCGCCTTGTGGCACGTCCTGTCGCTCATCGCTCATAGCCCGTCTCCCCGGCGCAGGATGATAAGCCGGGCCGTTTCACCGGCGCGGAGCGACAGCCGGTCGAGCGTTGCGCTGAAAATCCGGGAGCCAAGGGCCGCGTCCAGAAAGAGGCGCTCATCTACCTCAATGTCGCTCGCCGCCTCGATCCGATATTCCGATGCGTTGAGGTCTGCGCCCTCGATCGTGACGCGCCGGCGTTCGGTGATGCGCAGCGCGGGCGCGGCCGGGATGGTCATCTGCCGACTGACCGTTGCTACGTCGGAGAAGCTGGCTGGCACCCTGTCCTGAAGCAGCGACAGCGTGATCGAGACGGCGCGATCCTCCTCGGCCAGCGGGGCGAGAAGATCCTCATTGGCGTGGGCGCGCTGGCGGGCGCCGGGCACCAGTGTGATCGTCTGGGCCGGTATGTCGGAGGGCTCAGCGTAGAGCGGGTAGATGGCGCCGTTACAGGTGACGAAGAATTCCGAAGGGCTCGTCACATAGCTGCGCGTGATCTGGCCGCTGTCGTCGCTTTCGCGGACGAGGAATTTGACCCAGGCGTCGCCGCCGCCTTTTTCGACCGCGAGGCCCTTCTCGGCGGAGAATTTGACATCCTCTATCTCGCCGCCCTGGCAGACGAGATGATTGACGTCACGGTTCGAGAGCCGGATCATACTGGTCTGGTCGGGCAGCGCCTGGATCGATTGCGCGTGACCCGGCGAGGCTATGGCAATGAGTGGCAGGAGCGTCAGGCCCGCAGCCATCCAGGCTTTGGGCGCGCGTCCTCTTTTACCGAAGTTCGGCATCGAAATTCTCCTCGGTGAGGGACAGGATCCAGAAGCGACCGGCATCGATTATGTATCGGATGCGTAGATTGCCCCGGAATTTGCGGATGACGCCGCCGATGACGCGCACCTTCTCGACGGGCACGAGGATCTGGCGATCGGTCCAGGTGACGGGCTGATCGGGCCGGATATAGGTGGCGATCGAGAGCGTGGGATTGTTGCCAAGCTCGTCGAGAACCGCGTTCAGCCCGTCTCGAAGGCCATTATAGGCGGTCGGGTGGACAATGCTGAGCAGCTCCTGGAACTGCCGGTCGGCCGAGAGCGCCGAATAGGTGCCCGACAGCGCGACGATGTTGCGCGTCATGGCGCGCAGATAAGCCGACGACGGCTTGCCGCCCGTCACATAAAGATCGCCGCTGGCGCCAAAAGGGATGACGATCGTGCGCTGGTTCTGGGACGTCGAGTAGAGCGCCATGCCCAGCACGGCGGTGATACCAAATAGCCCTACAATCGAGAATTTGAGCAGCCTGTTCTCCTCGAACAGGTTGGACGATCCCTGGAGATAGCGGTGAATGCCAAAGCTTGCCGGCTTTCCGAGCAACGGATCGGCAGCGTCTTGGACCGATTTCTGACGGAACATAATGGTGCCTCACTCGCAAAAGCGGGTCTGGGTTGGCCCGGGATAGTGGGGGAGGGTGAGCAGTCCCCAACGCCAGGCCAGATGGGGGATGAAACCGCGCGGTTTCGTCCGCTTCCAGGGTATGAAAAGGAGAAGGACGCCGAGGAGCGACCAGCCCACCAGTCCGCCGACGATGACGGCGACGAAGATGGTGGACACCACGAGGATGAACTCCTGCGCGTCGAACCAGAGGATCTGGACCGGCTTGTGCAGAAATTGTGGAAGTCTCTCGTCCACGCCCTTCTCCCTTGCTTCACCCACATCCGAACAGATGTGAGGGTTACGAAGAGCGAGGCTCGCTCTTCGTCCGGCGCGGGGCCGATGAAACCCCGCGCAGGTCTGTTGGCTGGTTCTTCAGACGATCATGCCGAAGGTCTGGAGGATGGAGTCCGCCCGAATGAGGCAGACGGCGGCCACGATCGTGGGAATGCCGATCATGATGTTCGAAAAGAGCCGGGACACGCCGAACAGGAAGGCGGCGACACCGCCCACAAAGCCGAGCGGTCCCTTGACGCCCTGGTTCACCACGATGTCGTAGATATCGTAGCCAAGATCGCCTGCGGTCGGTGCCTGGAAGGCATGGGCGGCCGATGCGAGGGCGAGAGCGACGACGAAAGTGCATGACGCATCGGCCGACGCAAAAGACGGCCGACGCAGGCGCACAAGAGTTGCAAGTTTGATCATTTCTGTAGGTCTCCGGACACAAGAGGAGCCGCCCCAAGACATGCCTGCCGGCACCGACTGGGTGTTCGCTGTCGGCCGACGACAGGCTGGGTGGCTCCTCGGGATCGGGCGCCGTCGTCGGCATCTTGAGGCCCCGGCCGCCATGCAGCCCAAGGACCCGCCAGAATGGGGATCAGGAAGGCGGTTTGACGGCCGGCCGCTGCCTGGCGAGCCAGGCTTCGATCTCGGCTTGGCTGAAACCGGATATGAGCTGACCGTCGAGGATGAGCGTCGGGGTGCCCGATATGCCCATCGATTTGACTGCCTGCGCGTGCGCCTCAACCCTGGCCGCGCCGTCTGCGCACCGGTTGAGGGGTTTGGCAGGCTCACCGGCATAGGTCGCGCGGAATGCTGCCTCGCGGTCCTTCGCGCACAATATATGCTCGGCCTTCGAAGCCGCCTCGGGGTGGATGCCCGACACGAAATAGATCTGGCGCCGAACCGGTTTGCCTTCCGCTGCCTTGGCGGCCCAGAAGCGATCGAGCGCGCGGCAATAGGGGCAGTCGGGGTCCGTGAACTCGATGACAAGGGGCGCGTCGGGCGGGCCGACCAGGAGGGCCTCCTTCGGATCAAGATCCTTGAGCTTGGCTCGAGCCGCAGCATCCTGGGAAAGGGCGGTCAGGTTGACGCCATTTTTGTCGTAGATGGTCGCGAACAGGAGGTGGTCGCTTTCCGGTGCATAATAGAGGATGCGGCCGCCGGCGCTGGCCTGGAAAAGTGGGCCGTGGACGGGCGACAAGGCAAAATCCTCGAACGCAAGATTGGCAAAGCTCTGGTGGAGCTGGGCCTCCGCCGATTTGGCGAGCGTCGCCAGATCCTGTTCGATCGGGGGCTGGCCGAGGGCGGGTCCTGCGGCAGCGAGCATCATAGCTGCTGTCATCACACCTGCGGTGGTGAGAAGCCCCTTCATTGCTTGTCTCCAGCGCTTGAATGCATGCCGCTTGTGAGAAGGCGCTGGTCGATGCGGACCGTGCTGCCGAGGGTGACGGCTTGGTTGGAAGGCGTTGCGGCCCGAGGCTCGCCAATGAAGAAGTCGGCGCCCACCTGAGCGATCGAAAGTTTATGCGGTGGCGCCGCCACATCGATCGCGCGGTCTTTCCGGGCCGCCGGCGCGGATCCCGCGGCGAGGGCGAGTGTGAGCAATCCGGCCATGATGGCCAGGCGTGATGCCGACATGGAAATAGTCTCCCTGTTGCCAGGCGCATGAGCAGCCTGGCTTTGCATGACCGTCCGGGTCTGAGCGCTTGGGGCTCACTTTGAGCGGCGTCGCGACCATCGATCGGGTGCCCCAAGCGATGCATCCGACGATGCAAGGTCGCAATGGGGAGGGCACTGAGATGCCGAAAGCGGCACTGAAGTGCCGAAATCGGCATCTCAGTGCCGCTTTTTGCGCCTGGACCAGCTTCAAATTCGATTTCGACCGTCAGAGGCGGTGCGGATTGTGCGAATCAGGGAGGCTATCGATGGCTACGCCCAAGTCCCGGACCTATCGGCTGCACCTGTCAGAGGAGGGCACCGACATATTTCTGGAATGCCATCACCGGCTGGCGCGCATATCTCGGCGCTTCATTCCCTATGGGGTGACGCTGACCGTTGCCATGTTGCTGATCGAAGCGCTGGACGGCGCAGAACTATCGGATGAAGTGCATGCCCCGGCCGTGAACAGGCTGACGGGACGAATTGAACATTATGTTGGCGCGTCACCCAGTCTCGCCCAGGCGGCAGCCAAAATGCTCGATCAGGTTGAAGCTTCACCAGATGGTGGGCCTGCCATGACGGTGGCGCGGCTCCTCGTAACCGCAATTGCGCTGATGTCCGCGTCGGAAGACAGTGAGATTGCCCGAGCCTACCGCCGGATTGGGACCGGCGTTTCGCCTCAGGATCCGTAGAGACCGGAGGGATTGTCGATGTCTATTTGTCGGCGCTGTTGATGGCGCAAAACATCGTTCCGGCGCATAGTGGCGGCGTATTATTTGGGAGAATTGACCATGGCCCAGATCATCGACCGCGACCTTCACTTGGTGAAAAAGGCGCTTTGCCTCAGCATCGCCGTGATCGAACGGCAACCAGAAGGACCGTTTCGGCCTGACTCCGATGCGACTGATATGAAGGATCTCGCCGATCGGCTCATGGCGAACGATATCGAGCTTGCGCAATATCTCCGCTCAGCCCGCCTGATCCTGTCGGGTAAGCCCGAATAGATCGCCCCTCTCTAAAAGCCGAGCATATCGAGGCAGGCTCCAGCCTGCTGATGATAGGCACCGCCAAAGAGGCGAACATGGACCAGGAGCGGCCAGAGCCGATAGACCGGTTGTCGTTCCTGCCATCCTTCTTCCAGCCCACAGGCATCGTAGAAGGCGGCAGGAGGCTGGTCGAACAGGCCAAGCATCGCAAGGTCGGCCTCGCGGTCCCCATAATAGCAGGCCGGGTCGATCAGGCCCGATATCTGGTCCTTGTCGACGAGGATATTGCCGCCCCACAGATCGCCATGGAGCAGCGCTACCGGGGGCGCCGCCGGGATATGATCTGCGAGGCGATCGGCGAGCCGGCTGACACGATGCGCCAGATGCGGCTCGATATGCGGAAGGTGGCAGGCCAGGCGTTTCTCGGCCCAGAACGCGACCCAGTTATCCGTCCTGCCGTTTGAGATGGCGACCGGCCCGAAGCCATAATCGCTGTCCCAGCCCAGGCGTTCTCTGGCAGGTCGGTGAAGATGGTCCAGGACATCGGCCAGATGGCCCCATGACCGTGCGATCCGGCCTGAGCCAGGCAATTCCTCAAGAAGCATCATGCCATTTTCGACCGCCAATATCGCAGGGACAGGCACATCTGCTTCATGGATAGCCAAGAGCATAGTGGCTTCCTCTTCCACCAGCGGCCCGCGTTTGGCTATCACCGATCGTCCATCGGCAAGGGTCAGGCGTGATACTGAGCTGAGGTCGCCCCCTGAAAGTCGCGCTGCGCTCACGACGCGCACCCCCAGCAAACTTCCTGCCCGCGCGAACATGGACCTCATCTTGGCTCGATCTCCTGTACGTGACCCATCACCATTGCCAGCCAAGCTCTCATATCGGCAGCGCCGGAGATTTCGTGCTAAATCACGCAATCGGAAGGTGAATAAGCGGGTTGCACTCTCAAAATGGGAGTCAAAAAATTTGACCCACAGCACATTTCACACGACTTTGGGCGAGTCGGAATGTGCATGGGAGCTTTGAGACGCGATCAGGGAGGCCCTGGTGATCTCATCTCAAGGCGGCGCCCTCGAAGAGGAAGCGTCGATACTGGCCGAGGTCAAGTCGATCTCCGGTCGCCGAATCGAAGAGCGGCGCAAACGCCATCGCATTACGCAAAAGCAGCTCGCCGCTGATGTCGGGATCGGCGTGCGGTGGCTTCGTGAAATCGAGTCGGGCAACCCGAAGGCCCGGGTCGATGATCATATCGCATGCGCTGGGACTGTCAGGATTTCCGTGTGTGGCCGGGCGGTTGATCATCAGGCCGCCATGGCTCTGATGAAACGTTCGCCGAAGATCACGGCAAATTGCGCCTTCGCCATGGTCCACTCACGTGGTGGCA
>JAJZTH010000059.1 GCA_021849075.1 Pseudomonadota bacterium
TACGGTCTTGCCATCCAATGATCAGGCAAACCGGCGCGACGGGATGCCGCGCCGCTAATGCATTATAGGGGGCGCTTTGCCTCGACGACTATCTTAAGCAGTCTCAAGGTTCACAGCAGACTGTTTACCCCTCCGATCTGCTTCGACTTCGTAACTCAGGCGCTGATCCTTATGCAGCGTTATCATTCCCGCGCGCTCGACAGCAGAAATATGGACGAAGCTGTCCGGTCCGCCATCTTCGGGCGCTAGGAAGCCATAGCCCTTGTCAGCATTGAAGAATTTTACGGTGCCGATAGGCATGAGTGTTTCCTTTCACGAAAACAGAGAATCCACCCGCGAAATTGCAGGCGAAGCTGATAGCGCAAGAAAGGAAGCGGCACCCAAATGGGGGAAAGCTCCGTCGCAGGCGACGTTAAGCATCACCGCAAATACGGTATAATTGAAAAATGTCAATACTAAAAATCAATTTCGCTACATATAAGCGAAATGAAATTTTTGCTAAAAATGAAATTACAACCTCTAATATTATCGATTTTTATATATAAATATGAGTTATATGCGTTATTTTATAGCAACGTGCGAAAGTGTGGTCGACGCGTTTCTAATAGTTCGCATCTCCGTTCAATTTGGTGACCATTTTTGCACTCATGCTCAGCGCGGCCAGTTTTGGATGGTCAAAAAGCGGCAGTTGAAGTGCCCGTATGGTTGGCGCCGTGGAAGGCTCGTTTGCGATCTCCGTATGTCCGGAATCAACGATCCGGCCCTCAGGACCGGACGGTCGGGAAAGTCCCAACGTCGCCCGATCAAGCCCCCACCAAATGCCGCGCCCGCATAAGCGCCTGTGCGTCGGGCGCACGGCCCAAAAAGGCGCGGAACGACTCCATAGGATCGCGACTGTTGCCAGCGGACAGTATTTCGTCGCGGAAACGCGCGGCGAGTTGCGGGTCGAAAATGTCGCCCGTCTCAACAAAGGCCTCAAACGCATCGGCGTCGAGCGCCTCAGACCAGGCATAGCTATAATAGGCGGCGGAATAGCCGCCATCAAAAATATGGGTGAAATAAGGAAAGCGGTGACGCAGCCCAATTTCAGTCGGCATCCCCAGCCGATCGAGTTCCGCCGCGACAAAGGCGCGCGGATCCGCCTCCGCCGCTGCTTGCTGGTGGACAGCGAGATCGAGTAGCGAGCAGCCGATCAGTTCGACCGTGGCGAAACCCTGGCCATAGGCCTCCGCCTTGTGGATTGCGGCGATCAGGTCGTCGGGCACGCCGAAGCCGGCCAGCACTTCCCGGCTGACGATCCAGTTTTCCATGAACTTGCTGGGAAATTCCACGAAGTCGCGTGCGACCGCTGTGCCGGACTGGCTGGGATAGATGACGCGGGAGAGAAGGCCGTGCAGCGCATGGCCAAATTCGTGGAACAGGGTGCGCGCCTCGTCGATCGACAGGCGGGTCGCGCCGCGATCAGGCGGCGTCGCGGCGGCGAAATTGGCGACGAGATAGACGACCGGACGAACGTCGCCGTCCATCGCCTCCTGCACCCGCAGGCTGCCCATCCAGGCGCCGCCATGCTTCTCCGGCCGCGCCAGATAGTCGGTGAACAGCAGGCCCACCGCGCCGCCATCCTTGTCCGTAACTTCCCAGGCCCAGACATCGGGATGATAGCCGGCAATGTCGGCCCGCCGGATGAAGCTAAGGCCATATAGGCGCGCGGCGGTGTCGAACGCCGCCTGCCGCACCGCATCCAGCCGCAGATGCGCCGCCACCGCCGCGCCATCCAGCGCATAGCGGGTGCGCCGCACCTGCTCCGCGTAGAAGCGCCAGTCCCAAGGCGCGAGAGCGAAGCCGCCGCCCTCCGCATCGATGAGCGCCTGAAGCTCCGTCGCTTCTTCGGCGGCGCGGCGCTTGCCCGGTTCCCAGAGCTGGCGCATCAAGTCGCTCGCTGCGGCGGGATCATGCGCCATACTGTCTTCCAGCGCATAATGGGCATGGTCGGCATAGCCGAGCAGCACCGCCCTCTCCCGCCGCAGCGCCAGCGTTTCGGCGATGATCGGCCAATTGTCGTGCGGCCCGCCGTCGCAGCGGCCGGTAAAGGCGCGCCACAACTTTTCGCGCAGGTCGCGCCGCTGCGAGAAGGTCAGGAAGCCCTCAAAATCGGTGCGGTCGAGCGTGACATGATAGCGGCCCGCCTGCCCCTTGGCCGCTGCGCGCCCGGCGGCCGCCTCACACATGGCGGGAGGTAGTCCAGCGAGATCGTCCGGCCCCAGATCCAGCACCCAGGCCGCTGTCGCTGCCAACACATTTTGCCCGAATTGCACCGACAGGGCCGACAGCCGCGCGTCGATGGCGGCGAAGCGTTCCTTGTCGGCGAGGGCAAGCGCCGCGCCGCCGCGCAGGAAGCCGGCATGGCTGCTTTCCACCAGCCGGATCTGCTCTGGCGTCAGGCCGCTCTGATGCCGGGCGGCATGGACCGCGAAGATGCGCGCGGCGAGCGCCGCATTATGGCTGATCGCGACCGAATGGGCGCTCAGCCGCGCTGACATCTCCGCCTCGATCGCGCGGATGCCCGGCGTGCCCTGCGCCGAGGACAAGGTCCAGAACAGCCGTCGCACCCGCGCCAGCGCCTCGCCTGACCGCTCCAACGCGGCGATACTATTGTCGAACGTCGCCGGCGCTTCCTGCCCGGCGATCGTGGCAATCTCCGCCTCATGCCAGCCGATCGCAGTCGTCAATGCCGGCAGAAAATCCTCGTCCCGCACCTGAGCAAAGGGCGGCGCGCCGAGCGGGCCGGTCCAGGGTTGCAGCAGCGGATTGGCGATCGGATCAGTCAAGGGTGGAAACCTCATCGGTATGGACCTGGAACCGCACCAGATTTGCCGGGCCAAAGGCGGTCGTCAAGGCGACGTCGGTGGCGTCGCGTCCCCGCGCCATCAGGATGCGGCCGATCCGGGGGCGGTTGTGGCGGGCGTCATGGGTATACCAGTCGCGGTCGATATAAACGTCGAACCAGGCACTGAAATCCATGGGCGCGTCCACCGGCGGCACGCCGATGTCGCCCAGATAGCCAGTGCAATAGCGCGCCGGGATGTTCATGCAGCGGCACAGGGTGATGGCGAGATGGGCGAAGTCGCGGCACACGCCCTGCCGTTCCTGATAGCCGTTCCAAGCGGTCTTGTCCGGCCGGGCATGATGATAGCCGAACTCGATATGGTTGTGGACGAAGTCTACGATCGCATCGACCCTGTCGCGTGCGGCGGCGAGATGGCCGAAATTGGCCCAGGCGACGTCCATCAACCGATCGGTCTCGCAATAGCGGCTGCCCAGCAGGAAGGGCATGACCACATCGGGCAGTTCCTCCACTGGCACTTGCGGGCCGTCGGGCGCGCGCCGGTCCGGCTCGCCGCTATCCTCGATCACGAAGTCGCAGGACAGGGTGACGTTGCCCGGCGGGATGGTTAGCCGGGTGGCGACATTCCCGAACCCGTCCTCGAAATGATAGAGCGGGATATCGGGGTTGGCGATCAGTCGTTGTGGCGTGCGCAAATCCTGATGGCGTGAAGGGTGCAAGCTCAGCATCGCCATCATCGCAATCTGTTTCTCGGTGGAGAATTCGATATCATAGCCGCAGCGGATCAGCATGTCGGGGTCTTTCCTGAAGCGCCGACGATGCGGCTGTTGATGGCGCCATGGCCGGTGGTGGGGAAGAGCGTGGGATCGGCGCGATGGACGTCGACCGATATGTCCATTCCCAGGAAGCTGGCGGGAAGGCCGAACCAGGTGCCCGAGAGCGGCAGCGCCTGATAGGGATCGCGCGCGATTGCGACGCGGATCAGGCCGCGATTGCCGATGATGCCGTTGGTCGGATCGAACTCGACCCAGCCCGATCCGGGCAGGAAGATGCGCACCCAGGCATGGGTATTGCCGCCACCGACCACGCCCTTGTGCCGGGAAGGATTATAAACATACCCGGAAACGAAGCGCGCGGCGAAGCCCAGCGCCCGCACGGCCTCGATCATCAATACCGCGAAGTCCCGGCACGTCCCCTGCCGCTTGCGCAGCGTCTCGATCGGCGACTGGGTGCCCTTCTCATGCCGGGGAACATAGGTGAAGTCGCGCTGGATGCCGGTCGCGATCCGGGTCAGCAGGTCGACCGTGCCGGTATTGCCGTCATTGCGGACAAAGCCACGCGCCCAATTGTCGACCACCCGTTCCGGGTCCAGATGCTGCCGCTCGATGGACCGCAGCAGGTCGGGCATGTCTTCCGACGAGTAAGTGAAGGGAAACAGGCGGGCATAGGGTTCGACATCGACTTGCTGCTGCGCCAGTGGCGCATGTTCCAGCGTTACCTCGCTGGTGACGACCAGATGCGAGGCACGCTTTTTGAACAAGGCGATGGCAACGGAGTTTCCAAAGACATCGTGCAGCCAGCGCAGTTCGCTAGGTTCGGGTTCGATGTCGAGCCGGGCGGACAGCAATCGCTGGTCGAAGGCTTCGCGCGGCCGCATCATGATGCGATGCTCGCCCAGCGACACCGGCTGCTGATAGCGGTATGTGGTGACATGATGGATCGTCAACAACGGCATGAAAGGAAGATCCCGATGGCCCGAGAGGCGACGACATTATTGGGTCCGGACGATCCGACGCCGTTCGCCATCGATAACGCGGAAGGTCGCTCGCCGTTCCTGTTGATCGGGGATCATGCCGGGGCCGCCATTCCCGCAGCGCTGGGCGACTTGGGCCTGACCGCCGAGGACCGGGCTCGGCATATAGCGATCGATATCGGCGTGCGGGGCCTCGGCAGGGAATTGGCGCGCCTGCTCGATGCGCCGTTCATTCACCAGGCCTATTCCCGGCTGGTGATCGACTGCAATCGCGATCCCGCACGGGAGGACGCCGTTCCCATCCAATCCGACGGCACGACGATCACTGGAAATTGTGCGCTCAATGACATCGCGCTTGGCGCCAGGATCTCGGCCATCCATGCCCCCTATCACGCGGCCATCGCAGCGATGCTCGATGCAAGATACCAAGCTGGGATGAAGACAATCCTGCTTGCGCTACACAGCTTCACGCCGATGTTGAACGGCTCCGTCAGGCCCTGGGATGTGGGGGTCTTACATTGGCATGGGCGAACAGACTTCGCCAAAGCCATGCTTTGCGCATTCGAGGACAGCAGCGCGATATGCGTGGGCGACAACCAGCCCTATAGAATGGATTCCACCGACTACAGCATACCCCTTCACGCCATCGGGCGTGATCTGCCCTACGCGGAACTTGAAGTCAGGCAGGATCTGATCAGCGACGATAAGGGGCAGCTTCATTGGGCTGGTGAAATCCACAGAACCGCAATGTCAGCCTTGACCTCGCAGCAAGAAGAGGGCGGGAAAGCCCGTCATATGGGACATTAGCCCTGTGGCTCGACCGATCCTCGTGCGGCAAACCTGAGCGCCGCATAGCCGACCAGACCTGCCAAAATTGAAGCGGCGATGATCGCCAGTGACGCTATTTCCTGATTCTTTGAGTCGCTGAACGCCAGTCCCGATATGAAGAGCGAGATCGTAAAGCCGATCCCTGCTAACGCCCCTATCGCGCCGACCATCGACCAGCGGACTTTGTCCGGCAGGCGCGCGACGCCTATCCGAGCGGCGATCCAGCTGAACCCGAGAAAGCCGAGCGGCTTACCCAGACACAAGCCAAGAAGAATGGCCGGCGCAAGCGTCGAGCGCATCGCTTCAGCCATGAGTTCGAAACTGATGTGGATCCGCACGTTGGACAAGGCGAAGAGCGGCAGCACGAGATAACTGATCCAGGGTGAAAGCAACGTTATCACTCGCTCGCCAGTCGCATGCGTGGCACCCGTCATTTCGTGAAGATAGCCCAGACGCTCCTGCGCTTTCTTTTCCGAGCGGCTGGCGTCGTCGCCCTGCCCTTCCCCTACAGCATGGCGATGCGCCTGCTGGAATTCATCGATCTCATCCTGAACATTGTCAGCGAAATCCTTACGACCAAGCCGAGGATAGACCGGCACGAGAAAGCCAAGGAGCACCCCGGCGATCGTAGTATGAATGCCCGATCGCAAGATACCGACCCAAAGCATGATAGCGAGCAACACATAGGGAATGCTTGCCCCCCAGCGCAGGTGGCGCAGGAGGTAGATGGCGGCAAAGCCAATGGCCGCAATCACCAGGCCATCAAGATAGATTGCGTCGCTATAAGCCGCAGCGATGACCAGCAGCCCCCCAATGTCGTCGATCGCAGCAAACGCAAGGAACAGCGCGCGCACCCCATCTGGCAAACGCGTGGCAAACAGGCCGATGAGCGCCAGGCCGAAGGCGGTATCCATGGTAATAACGGTGCCCCAGCCCGCGATCGCCTCACTGTCTCGCGCGACCAGCCAGAACAGAAAGACAGGAACAACCATGCCGCCTATTGCACCAGCGATCGGGAAGATGGCCGTGCGCAGCTGCGACAGGGCACCACGCACAAGCTCGCGTTTCACATCTGTGCCAATGACAATGAAGAACAGCGGCAGCAGCGCATGGTCGATCCATTCCGCGAGGCTGTGGCTTACCGACGGCTGGCCGAAGCCGAAATAGAGCTGTGTGTCCCAGAAGCGTTCATAGCTTTCGCGCAGCGGACTGTTTGTGAACAGCAGCGCCACGATCGTCGCGACCAATAATGGTCCGCCGATGACGTCCTTGCCGGCGAAGAACGGCTCTATCCGATCAAGGAATCCGGCGCGGGCGGGGGCATGATGCCGCCTTGCGCTTGTTGCGCCCTTCTGGCGGGGAGTGATGGCCATGTCATGCAAGCGTCCGCCCGGGGATAGAGTTCCAGCCTTATAGGCGGCTTGGATCCTGCGGCCGTGGGGACTGTCAGGATTTCCGTGTGTGGCCGGGCGGTTGATCATCAGGCCGCCATGGCTCTGATGAAACGTTCGCCGAAGATCACGGCAAATTGCGCCTTCGCCAT
>JAJZTH010000060.1 GCA_021849075.1 Pseudomonadota bacterium
GCTTCCGCTGGCCGCAAGGCCCTCAATCTTCCGCCGGACAGCCGCGCCGCCTAAGCGTTCCTCGGTTGTTCTCCCTTAGCGTTGTTTAGCGTACCTTCCACGCTATGCCCTCTACATGTAAACCCACAGCGGGTATCGCGGCGCCGATCGTGGCGGCGCTGCCCGAACGCGTCACGCCGGACCTTCTCGAGCTAGAGGCGCGCTGGGCTTCGCTCGCGTCCTACGGCATCACCGCGGAACGCCTTGCCGACGTCCTTCCGATCGGTGACGCGATCAACGCGACGACGATCCGGCAGGACACCCTACGCGTCGCGGAGCGTTTGGAAGCCGAGCTTGGCACCGAGCGACGCTGTTTCATCGAAGGCTGCGAGGCGGACTGGACCGATGGTCCGCTGCCAGGACCGCCTGTCACTGTCGGGATCGATGGAGGCTATGTACGATCATGGTACGATCGGCCGAACAATTTCGAGGTGATCGTGGGTAAGTCCGTCGTCGATCCGGGCGAGGATGGCGAAATTAGCGAGCCAACGCGCCGGTTCGGCTTCGTGGTCGGACATGACGACAGGCCGCGTCGTCGCCTTCATGAATTGCTGCTGGAGCAAGGCGTCGGGATGGACCGTGAGATCACCTTCATGTCCGATGGTGGCAGGAACGTCCGCAATCTTCAATGGGACATGCGGCCGAACGCCGAGCATGTCCTCGACTATTTCCACATCGCCATGCGGGTGACGGTCATGCAGCAGATCGCGCGCGGATTGCCGCCCCCATCCGAGACGGATAAAGACGTGGCCGTCGCCACTCTCGAGCGAGTTCGGCACTTCCTCTGGCACGGCAACTGGCGCCGTGCTCTCGACCTAATCGGCGACGTCGAGACCAGAATGCTTGGTGCGACAGATCCGGATGTCACCGACGAGCCGATGAGCCACCCACAGGTCTCGCCGCAAGCTCGCAATCTCCTCAAGCATTTGCGGGAGTTCGAAAGCTATATCAGCGCCAATGCCAGCATGATCCCGAACTATGGCGAGCGACGACGATATGGCGAAGCAGTCTCGACCGCCTTCGTGGAATCGACCGTCAACCAGGTCGTCGCAAAGCGCTTCGCAAAGAAGCAACAGATGCAGTGGACGCCCAGAGGGGTGCATCTGCTTGTGCAACTCCGCGTCCGTACCCTTGATGGCACGTTGGCCAATGACTTTCAGAGGTGGAGGGACGAACGGAAGGCGGCATGACCCCCAACTTTCTCATGCTCCCCCTGAAGCACCGCCGCATCGTGGCGCAGGGCTTCGATCATGAAGCGCCAGATATTCGCGGCGTCGCTGCGATGCCCTTCCTCCGATTCCTCGGCGCCGACATAACGGACGATTTCCGCACCCGCCTCCATCATTGCCGGGCTGGGTCTGAGCGAGGGCGCGGGCGGCCTGTTCGATCGGGGTCATGGCGCAATGCTCGCGTCAAGGCATCGCCAGGTCAAGAGGGCGAAATGCGCAAGATATCTTATGGATATCCGATAGCTATCGGATAGCGTTACATATTTCATGACGGGCAGCCGCTTCCGCTTGCTCCCGCTGGGGAGCATTGCGCCGCGTAGCGGCGCTTCGACGATGACGGCAGGGGAGGGGGTTCAGGTGCGGGATATGCCTGCATCAGGCGGCGCCGTCAGGCGTTGACGTGTTGGCCGGCAAGGCCAACTCCGTTGATTTCTTATCTAATATAGACTTGGTTAGCGGTTGCGGATGGTTTTGAGACTCACGCGCGATGACGTCATGCAAAGCCGCCTCTTCAAGCTGCCGGTCAAGCGCCGCCTCGATCCGGGCGAGGATTTTTGCCAGCATCCCCTTGTCCTGCGCCGCCTTGCGGTCCGTTGGGTCGAGCGCGGCGCGCATCAACGCCATCTCGTCGCGGCGTTCGGCCTCGCGCCAGGCGACATCGTCGGGCAGGGGGGCGGGGCGCAGCCAGCGTGGCAGGTAGCGGGCCAGCCCCTCGGGCAGGAAAGCGCGATAGATGTTCGATGTCTGGGCATAGCGGGGGCCGGGACCGTCGCCCGGCACCCGTTTGAAGCGGCGCTGGCGCACCAAGAGGCCGATGCCCTCCAGGATGCGTAGCGCCCGCGCCACGGTAGCGCGGCCAAGGCTGGTGGCGGCGGCGAGATGGTCGTAGCTGGGGAAGACCCGGCCCCGGTTGAGGCGCGACAAGGTCAATATTTCTTCCAGCACCCGCACGCTCGCTGCGGTGAGGGTGGTGATGCGCATTTCCACGGGCGTCAGGAGGCGGCCGTCGCTGCGCGCCTCGCGGCGCAGCTGGCGGCCCGCATCAAGCAGGCGCCGCGCCGCGCGCAGCAGCCGGTCGGTCTCGCCCTTGGCCGGAGGCGCGAAAAAGAGATGTTCGACCGTTCCTTCCTCGACACTGTCGCGCAGCACTGGGGCGCCCGTGGGATGGGGCGCACCCGAACGGCCGCTGTGCCGCGCGGCCTTCCTCGATCCCGGCAGATGTGCAGCACCCAGCGCGCCGGCCAGCGCCTCGCCAAAGGCAAGCGTTCCCATTCGTCCCTCCATGCGGAAGGCCGTCACCAGACAAAAAGAAGGCGTGGCGCGAAGCGCGCATCCTTGAAACAAGGTTCGATCTGGCGTAGGAAGACGGGGTGTTGTTGGCTTTTTTAGCCTCCCGGTTCGACGTTTGGCGACGTCGCTCCACCACTCCAATGGATGCCCGGCCTTCGTGCCGGGTGTTCTTTATGTGGTCACGGCCACCCCTTCATCATCACACGCCAGCACATGGCCGGCCATTCGGTTACGGCCGGCGCAAGTCCGGCGACGACCGCAATCATCGCAGCAATTTTCCTACATCGGAAGGGCTTGCAGTTCGTGCTTTCGAGTAGGAATGGCGAAAATCATTCGTGCTTTCGAGTAGGAATGGCGCCGCGATTCGTGCTTTCGAGTAGAAATAGCCGCCTTGGATTCGTGCTTTCGAGTAGAAATGACCCCGTCGCCGCGAATCAGGGGTGGGCGGTCAGGCGGGATCGGGCTCAGGCGTCGGCAAGCCCGTCCTGCGCTTCCGCCAGGGCCGGGGCGCGGCGGGTGATGATGACCCGCGCGCTGGCGGGCCGGCGTCCCGCTCGGCGCGGCTCCTCGTCCGGTGGAGCAGGGGCGGCATCCTCGATCAGGGCGATGTCATAGCCGGGGATCGCATTGGCCGTCGCGATCTGGCGCATGGCGATGCGGAAGTTGGACAGCGGGTTCTGGAAGCCGGTCTGGAGCTTGAGCAGATTGAGGTCGATGTCGAGCGGCTCGCCCTCGACACAGGAAGAGCGGGCGACTTCGTAGATGCGCCGCTCGATCGGCCCCAGCTGGAAATAGGTGTTGGCATAGTCGAGCACCTGGCCGTCACGCAAAATGGCGCGAAACAGCCAATCGCAAAGCCGCACCTTGACGGATTTCAGCCGTTTTTCGCCCTTCTGGCCCGAGCGTGCATATTGCAGCCGTGCCTCCGACAGCCAGGAGAAGAAGCCTTCCTCGCCTTCTCCCCCGGCTTCGATATTGGTGCGGATCTGGGTCCCCTGAAGCCGCTCCAGCGCATCGGCCAGACGCGAATAGGAACGGGCGCTGTGGTTGGCGCCGGTGACGCTGAACAGATCGTGCGCGGTGAAGGTGAAGTCCTGTGCAATCGCCATGCCGGACTCCAGCTTCGCGATCATGAGGCTGGCGATATAGAGGACTATTTCCTTGTCGTAGATGGTAGCGACACCGCGCGCGCTCGGCCGCACCTCGATCGATACGGTGGGCGTAGAATAGGTGAGGGGCTTCATCCACGCATTTTTGGCAAGGGCGAAGAAAGGGAAAGCCATGAGCGAGCGCTCGCCGCGGATCTCGCCAACGAGCGGGCTGTCAAGCTGGAACAGGTCGCCCTGCGACGTGCCGGCCATGGTCGCGCCATCCTTCAAGAAAATGCTGCCTTTCCTATTTCTACTCGAAAGCACGAATTGAGAGCCTTGCCGGCCCCATTCCCCGGCCTTTCTGCGATCCGCCCGCTATAGCAGAAAATCCTGCCGGCCAAAGACGCAGGATCGGAGCGCGATGGATCGGCCTATCCGGGATATCCTATCGATATCCCATGGATATCCATCAGGCCATACCTTTCCCTGATCCGACGCCGGGAAGGCTGCTACGCGGAAAGTCATGGCGTTGCGCTCTTGGCTGTTGCAATCGCCCCGGCAGTGCCCATAGCGATGGCATGGACGCGACAAGGGGCCTGGCGAACCAGATGGCGACAATTACTTCTGCCGGTGGTGACCGGCTTATCACCCCGGTCATCCTGGCAGGCGGATCGGGCACGCGCCTCTGGCCGCTGTCACGCAAATCCTATCCCAAGCAGTTCGTACCACTGCTGGGCGAGGCAACCCTGTTCCAGTCCGCCGCGCGCCGCCTGTCGGGCGGTACCGATCAGTTCCGCTTCGCAGCGCCGCTGGTGCTGACCAATTCGCTGTTCCGCTTCATCATCGCCGAGCAACTGGCGCAGGAGGGGATCGACCCGCAGGCGATCCTGATCGAACCGGAAGGCCGCAACACTGCGCCCGCCATCCTCGCCGCCGCGCTGCATCTGGTAGCGACCCAGCCCGACGCCATCATGCTGGTCGCCCCGTCAGACCATGTCATCGACGACAGCGATGCCTTCCAGGCCTCCGTGGACAAGGGGCTGGCCGCGGTCGCGAGGGGCGACCTCGTCACCTTCGGCATCCGTCCGACCCGGGCTGAAACCGGTTATGGCTATCTGGAGGTCGCAAGCCCGCTGGATGGGACAGGCGATCCGATCAGGCTGGCGAGCTTCGTCGAAAAGCCCGATGCGGCCCGCGCGCAGGCGATGCTGGCGACCGGCAACCATTTGTGGAATGCGGGCATCTTCCTCTTTGCCGCCCGCGACATCATCGCCGCCTTCGAGCGCCATGCGCCCGCGCTGCTGGAAACGGTGAGGCGCGCGGTCGCGGAGGCGCAGGCGGACCTCGGCTTCCTGCGGCTGGCGGCCGAGCCATGGGCGGCGGCCGACACCGTGGCGATCGACTATGCCATCATGGAGCGGGCCGACAATCTGTCGGTCGTCCCTTATGATTCAGGCTGGTCGGACCTGGGGGACTGGGAATCGGTGTGGACCCATATGCGGCCCGATGCGCGAGGTGTCGCCCTGTCCGGCGCGGCGACGGCGCTTGATTGCCGGAACACGCTGCTCCGCTCGGAAAATGAGGGGCTGGAGATTGTCGGCCTCGGCCTCGACAATATCGTCGCGGTGGCGATGAACGACGCGGTGCTGATCGCCGACAAGTCGCGCACGCAGGATGTCCGCAAGGTGGTGGAAGCGCTCCAGGCGCGCGGCGCGGTGCAGGCGGAGACTTTTCCGAAGGATCATCGCCCCTGGGGCTGGTATGAAAGCCTGCTGGTGGGCAGCCGCTTCCAGGTGAAGCGGATCACCGTGCTGCCCGGCGCCTCGCTCAGCCTCCAGAGCCATTTCCATCGGTCCGAACATTGGATCATCGTCGAGGGCACGGCCAAGGTCACGCTGAACGAGGATGTGTCGCTGCTGACGGAAAACCAGTCCGTCTATATACCGGTGGGCGCACGGCACCGGATAGAAAATCCAGGCCGCATCCCCATGGTATTCATCGAGGTCCAGACCGGCCCCTATGTCGGCGAGGACGACATCGTCCGCTATGAGGACCGCTACGCGCGGGGATGAAGGGGATCGCCCGGCCATGCTGAGCGGCCCTGTCGACGGCCCCGTCATCGCCAGCGGCGCGAGCGCGGAACTGATCGCGCTGGACGCTGGGCGTGTGCTCAAGCGTTTCCGCGCCAGCGTATCGGACGACATGATAGCGCGGGAAGCGGCGGCGTCGGTCCATGCCGCCGCCTGCGGCGTGCCGACCGCCGCGGCGATAGGGCAGCAGGCGGGGGAGGGGGGACGCGGGATCGTCTATCCCCGTCTGGAAGGTGCGACCGTCATGGCCTGGATTCGCCGCAACCCGATGGGCGCGGGCCGGGCGCTGGATGGGATGGCCGCGATCCACCGCGCCATCCATGACGCGCCGGCGGGATCGCTGCGCCCGCTGAAACAGGTGCTGGCGACCGACATCGCCTATGGCCCCGCGCCCCTGTCCGTTCAGCGGTCAGCGATCGCCTATCTGGACGGGCTGCCCGACGCGGCGGCGCTGACCCATGGCGACTTTCACCTCGGCAATGTCATGATGACGCCGCAGGGGATGCGGGTGATCGACTGGTCGAAAGCGGCGGCGGGGCATCCGGCCGCCGATGCGGTGCGGTCCGAAATGCTGATGCGCTTCGGCGTCGGGCCGACCGACTGGGTGACGAACCTGTGGCGCGACTGGGCGGCGGGGCGGATGCGCCGGGCCTATCTTGCCCGATCGCCCGTCACGCCGCACGAACTGGATCAGTGGCGCCCAGTCGTGGCGCTGGCCTGGATGCGCGCGCGCGACGCGGGCCGCACGTCGGCCTTCCTGCGCTATCTGGACCGCGCGCTGCGCCGCAGCGGCATCGACCCGCTGGCCTAGGCCACAGGCTTTTCCAGCACCGCCAGGCTCTGCCAGAAGGGCGGGTGATGCCGGTCGTCCGACCCGTCGGTGAAGCGCGGTTCGGCAAAACCCGCCTCGCGCGCGAAGGGGCGGATCCAGTCGCGGTGAAGAAAGGCGTCAAGATGCTCCGCCTGACGACCCACGCGCAAATGATCCAGATTGGCGTACCACACCCGGCCATGAAGCGGCTCCTCCAGGTCGAGGAAGGAAAGATCATCTTGGCACCGGGCTTCAGCGTTCGCCAGGCTTCAGCAACAGGCACGGCTTTCTGCTTTCAATCATTGATAAAGGACATTATCACATATAGAAGCGCGACGCTAGCGAAGCGACCACCGCAGGCGCCGAGATCCCGAACTCGCCCCCTAATCTGG
>JAJZTH010000007.1 GCA_021849075.1 Pseudomonadota bacterium
CATAATAGCTCATGGTTGCTTCTCCTCATGGTTGTGGCCGCACACACGGACCACGTTCTACCATTTGCGAGGAGCAGCCACCTCACCGACTCGGTGAGGTGCCCCAATCACCCCATCTGTTTGGAAATGCGTCTCCGGCACATCCGCACCGTCCCGCACCCCCACCCGACCGCCCATACATGGTATCCTGATGGGTGGTCGGGTGGGGGTGCGGGACGGTGCCGCATCGAAAATGCGCCATTTCGCGCATTTTCCAAACAGACTCTGAACAGGCCAGCGTTCAAGAAGAAAGGCGGTCGGGATTGTCCCGGCCGCCTTTCTCTTTGTTTGGGGAAATAAGAGGGTTCCTTCGTCCATACCTTTCATTTGGAATGCGGCGCTTTAAATATAGCCCGTTCGCCCTGAGCCTGTCGAAGGGCGGTAATTTACTTAAATGCCTCGAAAAGAGCGGGGCTTCGACAAGCTCAGCCCGAACGGATGTTGGGTGGAGTTCGGTGCGAGGGGCTGCATTTTAACGCGCCAGATCGCGGTCGATCAGTTCGTGCCACGCCTGGATCATGCCTTCCTGATAGGCGCCAAGGCGTGAATAGGGGGCGGCGGGGTTGGCGGCCTTCAGCCCCTGCTGAACCAGTGGCAGGTTGCTCATGTCCTGATCGAAGATCATCGCCAGGAAACCATAGGCCGGCGCTTTTTCCGCAATGCTTTCGTCCGCGCCGATCTCGATCGGTTCGGCTGCCGGTGGCCGGGCTTCGCCCTCGCGCCAGGGCATCAGCAGGCGGACGTCGAAATAGCAGAGATTGGGATCGGTTTCGTGCGGCAGGAACTGGTAGACGAAGGGCACCGATTCCGACAGCCACAGGGTAAAGTGCGGATAGAGGAAATAGAGCGAGCTATCGATCATCACCGCGTCGCTCTCGGTGATCGGGCGGCCATAGCTTTGCTCATAGCTTTGCCGCAGCCAGTCGCCCAATTGCGCGCGCACATCCTGGGCCGGGTCAATGTTGGGCAGGGTGGCTTCGGGATAATGCCACATTTGCTGCACCTGCGCCGCGACCATGGCGGCGGCATGCGCCGTTGCCGATGAGTCGGCATGCATGCTCGGCACGGCCGAGGGCACCGCTTCGCGCCCGACGGCACCCAACGGCGTGGTGAAAATGTCATATTGCGACTGGCTGTCGCCAGTGAAGGGCACGCCTTCGGGGTGGGTGGCGTAGAGATGATAGGATTCCTGAAAGGCTTCCTGCGTGATTTTCCAATTGGCGCGGACGAGTTTGCGGAAGCGCGCCTTGGTATAGCGATTTTCCGGCGCGAAGGCGGCGAAATGCGCGGGCATCGGTCCCAGCGCATCCATCAGCGGCGGCGCGTCCTTGTCGGCATTGATGAACAGAAAGCCGCCCCAGCGCTCCAGCCGCACTTCGGGTAGGGAACCGTTCAGTCGGGTGATGTCGGGGAAATCCCAATGGCTGGGAATGCGCTTCAGCCGCCCGTCCACATTCCATTCCCAGGCATGATAGGGGCAACGGATCGTCTCCGCCTGTTCCTTCTTCGCGCACAACATGGTGCCGCGATGCAGGCAGCTATTGTAGAAAGCCTTGAAGCTGTCCGTGTCCGACCGCACGATGAAATAGCTGTTGGGACCGATGGTCAGCGGCACCCGGTCGCCAACCTGCGGAATATCCTCTTCCCGACAGGCGAACAGCCATTGGCGGTTCCAGATCTTGTCCAGTTCCTGCTGGAAGAAGGCGGGGTCATAATAGCGGGCATAATCGATCTGCCGATTGTCGGGCTGATGGTCGCCGCGCGCCTGCATGGCGGCATTGGGTCCGCGACTGTCCCGGCTCCACAATTCGCTCAGCAAGGGGCGATCCTTGCTGCCATAGCCCTTCACCACATCCCGTTCGGCAATTGTTGCCATCATCCGTCTCCCTTGGTTGCGGGTTCGCATTCCCAATATGGTATGCTACCATACAAAATGCCCGCTGGTCCAGCATGCAATAAATTATGCTAGCATATGATGCGTAAGCATCCTAATGATCGTGCAAAGGCCGATGACGGCGCAAATGGAGAGGCTTGATGTCCGATACCGACTGGAACAGCAATCTGGGCGGAGGCTTTGGATCGCATGTCCCGCAGGACGAATATTATCATGGCGTGGGCGATCCGGTCGATACGCTGACCGAGACATGGTACTGGAATTTTCATGTGCCTGAAGCGGCGATCAACTGCTTCGCCTATTGCTGGGTCCATCCCACGCTGGGGACGGTGAGTTCGGGCCTGATGATCTTCAAGGGGATCAAGCAGAGCCATCTGGCCTGCGAACTGTTCGACTATCGCGACTATATGGCGATGACCGTGGTGGGCGATGGCAGTGATATCCAGTTGCCCAACAGCATGCGGGTTCAGGCGATCAAGCCGCTGGAGCATGTGCGCCTGACCTTTGACGATCCGGTCCGCGAAACCAGCGTCGCGGTGGACCTGCGCGCGATCGGCGTGCCGATCATGCGGGCGAACAACAAGCATTTCGAACAGGTGATGCATGTGACCGGCGATCTGGTCCTGCGCGGCGAGCGCTACAAGGTCGACTGTCATGCCGTGCGCGATCGCAGCTGGGGCGAGGCGCGGCCGGAAAATCACAATCCCGCGCCGCCCTATACCTGGGTGACAGGCGCCTTCGGCGAGGATTTCGCCTTCAATGTCGGATCGCATGACGACCCGGATCGCAACCCCGAATGGAAGGGGATCATGCCGGTGCCCACGCGCATCTTCAATGATGGCTGGGTTGTGGTGAAGGGGGAACAGCGCCGCATCCGCAATGCGTCCAAGATCACGACCCGTACCCCCGACCAGTTCGGCCCGATCACCCATGATTACAGCTTCGAGGATGACCGGGGCGAAACCTATCATATTCGCGGCAAGCTGGTGGCGCAGACCATCTGGGGCGGATGGTCCAACATCACCTGCCATATCGGTCTGGTCGAATGGGATTGGGACGGGCGCACCGGCTATGGCGAAAGCCAGGAAGTCCAGTGGAACGACTATGTCTACAAGATGAGCCAGCAGCGCTGAAGCGAGCGGGGGAGGAAGGCATGAAAGGCGCACGGATCATCGCCTGGGTCGTGATCGCGATCATGGGCGTCAATATGGTCAATGTCGCGATCAACAGCGGCATGGACCATGGCGTGGGCTTCGACACCTTCCTCGGCGGATCGGGCGATCCATGGCAGCTGTTCATCAATAATGATCTGGTGACGGGCCTGCTTTTCATGGTCGGCTGGCTGATCTTCCGCGAACAGGGCGGGCGGCTGGTTGACCGGATCGCCTGGGTTTGGATGATCATGTGGTGGGGCAATATCGTCGTCGCCGCTTATGTGCTGCTGGCGCTGTGGCAGGCGGGCGGGGACGATCGGGGCTTCTTCCTTGGCCGCCGGGTGACGCAATTGCCGGCGTTGCGGATTAGCGCAGCTGCGCGGGTGGCGAGTGGTATTTTGGCGCTGCTGGTGACGTTCTGGACATTGGTGGGGATCGTGAAAGTCGGCTTTGCGCCGATCGCGACCTTCGGTTTCGTCATGGGCTTTGCGCCCGTCATCCTGTCGCTGCTGCTGGTCGCATGGCCCGCCAGGAGGGAAATATGACTGTCTATCTCGTTGTCGAACTCACCTATCTGGATGAAGGCTGGCGCGCCGATTATGGCCGCGCGGTGCCGCCAATGGTGGCGGCGGCCGGCGGGCGCTATCTGGCGGCGGGTGCGCCCGATGTGCTGGAGGGGGAGGGAGATGCGCCGGATCGGGTCGTGATCTTCGACTTCCCTTCGGCGCAGGCGCTGAAAAGCTTTCTCGCCAGCCCGGAATATCAGCCCTATGCGAAAAGCCGGCAGGCGGGGGCGAACACCCGCATGTATCTGATCGACGCGCTGTAACTTCAGCGTGTTGAGGGGAAGATGGCGCTACGCTTTTCGAGGAAAGCACGCACGCCTTCTTCGAAATCGGGATCGCCCACGCAGGCGACGATGCCATCGGTTTCGGCGTCCAATATCTCGCCCAGCGACTGTTTGGGTGCATCGTTGACGAGCCTCTTGGCGCGGGTGATCGCCAGTTGCGGCGCACGGGCAAGGCGAAGCGCCATCTTCCTGGCTTCCTCTTCCAGCGCATCCGCCGGGACGATGCGATGCAATATGCCCAGCCGCAAAGCCTCCTGCGCATCGACCTTCGCCGCGGTCATCAGCAGCATGCGGGCCATGCGCGTGCCCACCACCTGAGGCAAGACGGCGGTGACGCCGCCATCGGGGGACAGCCCAACCTTCTGGTGCGCAAAGACGAAGGCCGCGCTGTCGTCGCCGATCGCATAGTCTGCAACCAGCGGATAGAAAAGGCCCGCGCCAGCCGCCGCGCCGCGCACTGACGTCACGATCGGCCGGTCGAAAGCCGCGATCGCCTCCACCAACCCGCGCGCCAGTGGCAGGCGACGGGCGAAATCGGCCTGCCGCATTGCCACATCTTGTTCGATCGATTGGGCAAAGCCGGCGACGTCGCCCCCGGCCGAAAAAATCTTGCCTTCCCCGCGCACCCATATGCAGCGGACCGATGGGTCGGCCTGTGCGGCGTGAAATAGCTGCGTCAGGCCGGGTACCGCCGTTTTGGGAATGGCGTTGCCAAATTGCGGCCGGTTGAAGGACAGGCGCAGCACGCCGTCGGCCAATTCAACCAGATAGCTTTCATCTTCTGCCGAAACGATCATGCAGATACCCTTGTAGGGAAGGGGCCACCCTCAGGGCGACCCCATGATAGTCAGGCGAGCGCTGCCTTGATGGCGGCGGCGATCGTGTCGGGTTGCGGCGCGAAAGCGGTTTCCAGCGGCTTGGAGAAGGGCACCGAACTGAAGGCGGCGCCGACCCGTTCGACCGGGCGCTTGAGCGTGCCCCACAGTTCTTCGGTGATGACCGAAGCGATTTCCGCGCCGATGCCGAACTGCTTGACCGCTTCGTGGACGACCACTGCGCGGCCGGTCTTGCGCACCGACGCCAGCACCGTTTCCTTGTCCCAGGGCGAAATGGTGCGCAGGTCGATCACTTCCACCGACACGCCTTCGCCGGCCAGCTTCTCCGCCACGGCCAGGCTGTGCGTCACCATCAGCGAATGGGCGATGACGGTGACGTCGCTGCCTTCGCGCGCGATCCGCGCCTTGCCGATCGGGATGATCTGCTTCGTCACGGGCGCGGGCGTCCAGTAGCTGGGCAGATTTTCGATGAACAGCACAGGATCGGGATCGTCGATCGCGGCACGCATCAGGCCATAGGCGTCGTCGGGGTTGGACGGGGCCACCACCTTGATGCCGGGCGAATGGGCGAACCAGGCTTCCCAATAATCGCTATGCTGGCCGCCGGTGGAAAAGCCCGCGCCGGTCATGGTGCGGATCACCATCGGCACGCCGGTCTGCCCGCCCGACATGAAGCGCAGCTTGGCAGCATGGTTGATGATCATGTCCATCGCCACGGTGACGAAGTTCATCAACATGATTTCGGCAACCGGCTTGTAGCCGCCCACCGCCGCGCCGATCGCTGCGCCGATGATCGCCTGTTCGGAAATCGGGGTCGATTTGACGCGATCCTCGCCAAATTTGGTGGACAGCCCCTTGGTCACGCCCATGACGCCGCCTTCCTGCGGGTCGGCGACTTCTTCGCCCAGCACGAGGACCTTGGCGTCGGCCTCCATCGCATCGTGCAGCGCCAGGTTGATGGCTTCGACGGCGGTCATCTTCTTGACCTTGGCGTCGGCCGGGGCGGTTGTGGTGGTGGTGTCGGTCATGACGATCCTCTCACGCAATTTCTTCGGCGAACACGTCGCGCTTCAGTTCGGTGACATCCGGGAATGGCGCGTCATAGGCGGCGGCCAGCGCAACATCGATGCGGGCGTCGATGTCGGCTTCGAGCGTCGCCAACACGGCCTCGCTCGCGATGCCGTCGGCGATCAGACGCGCGCGCAGGATCGGCATGGGATCGTCCTTCTGCGCCTGCGCATAAAGGCCCTTGTCCATATAATGGCCGGCCTCGCCCAGCAGATGGCCGTTGAAGCGGAAGGTCATCGCCTCGATCAGGGTCGGGCCTTCGCCGGCGCGGGCGCGGTCGATCGCGACCTTCGCCGCGCCATACATCTCGTCGGGATCATTGCCGTTCACCGTGACGCCCGGCATGCCATAGCCCGCCGCCCGATCCGAAATCCTGTCGATCGCGCGGGAATAGGCGACGCTGGTATGTTCGGCGTAAAGGTTGTTCTGGCACACGAAGATGACCGGCAGTTTCCACACTGCCGCCATGTTCAGCGATTCATGGAAAGCGCCGATGTTGGATGCGCCATCGCCGAAATTGGCGATGGACACGCGGTTCTTGCCATCCAGCTTCGCCGCCCAGCCAAGGCCGGTGGCGATCGGCATGGATGATCCGACGATGCCGGTCGTCACCATCATCCCCTTGTCGGGACAGGTCAGGTGCATCGGCCCGCCCTTGCCCTTGCAGGTGCCGGTGACGCGCCCGGCCAGTTCCGCCCATAGCTCGTCCAGCGGGAAACCCTTGGCCAGCATATCGTGAATGCCGCGATAGATGGTGCAGATATAATCATCGTCGGTCAGGCTGACGGAAATGGCCGACGGGATGATCTCCTGCCCGCGCGGGCTGTAATAGGGCATGACCAGCTTGCCGGCCATCATCTGCTTGATGATCCGCTCGTCATTCAGCTTGATCAGGGCCGCCTTCTTGTAGATTTCCAGCAAGGTTGCCGGATCGGGCTTGGGATAATTGGACATAACCTCTCCTGATTATGGCTCAGTAGGATTTGGGCAGGTCGAGCACTTTTTCGGCGATGAAGCTGAGGATCATCTGTTCCGTGATCGGCGCAATCCGCAACAGGATCGATTCCCGGAACAGGCGTTCGACCTGATATTCGGTGGAATAGCCCATGCCGCCATGGGTCATCACCGCGCGGGTGCAGGCGTCGAAGGCCGCGCGTCCGCCCAGGAACTTGCCGGCATTGGCCTCCGCGCCGCAGGGCTTGCCCTGGTCATAGAGATTGGCCGCGCGCATGATCATCCAATAGGCGGATTCAAGATAGGTCCAGTTTTCCGCCAGAGGATGCTGAATGCCCTGATTTTCGCCGATTAGCCGCCCGAACACCTTGCGCTCGCCAGCATAGCGGGACGCGCGGGCCAGTGCGCCGCGACCAAGCCCCACCGCTTCGATGCCGACCAATATGCGTTCGGGGTTCAAGCTGTGCAGGATATAGTGAAAGCCCTTGCCTTCCTCGCCGATGCGGTCTTCATCCGGGATGAAATAATCGTCGATGAAGGTGGCGTTGGAATCGACCGCGTTGCGGCCCATCTTGGGGATGCGACGCACCTCGACCTGGCTCTTGTCCAGATCGGTGTAGAATAACGTCATGCCGTCGGTCGGCTTCTTGCACTGGTCCTTGGGCGTGGTGCGGGTCAGCAGCAAAATCTTGTTCGCGACCTGCCCCGACGATGTCCAGATCTTGCGCCCGGTGACGCGATAGCCGCCCGGCACCTTGGTCGCGAAGGTGGTAATGCTGGTGGTGTCGAGGCCCGCATCGGGTTCCGTCACGCCAAAGCAGGCGCGGTCGGTGCCGTCGATCAGGGGCTTGAGCATCCGCTCTTTCTGTTCAGGCGTGCCGTTCACCACCACCGCATGGGGACCGAAGATATTGAGGTGCAGCGTGCTGGCGGCGGAATAGCCGCCCGCGCTGCACGCCACTTCATGCATCATGATCGCCGCTTCGGTCACGCCCAGATTGGCGCCGCCAAACTCCTCCGGCATGGTGATGCCCAGCCAGCCGGCATCCGCCATCGCGCGGTGAAATTCGAACGGAAAGGTCTTTTCCTGATCACAGCGCGACCAATATTCGTCGTCGAACTGGTCGCACACCTTCCGCACATTTTCGCGGATGGTTTCATGATCTTCCGATAGGCAAATATCCACGCAATCTCTCCTGCGAGGTCCGGTTCAATCGGCCGGCTCTCAATTCGTATGCATTATTACTATATGCATCATTTCCAGAGTCAAGGGCGAGTGAAGGCGCAGGCCGCGTTTCAGTGCGGAGTCAGCCCGCCATCGACAAAGAGTTCCGCTCCCGTGACATAGGAGGCTGCGTCTGATGCCAGAAAGGCGACGACCGCGCCGACTTCCCGCGCTTCGCCCATACGCCCCATGGGGATGGCGGCCCGCAACGCCTGCACTTCGGGCAGATCCGCCTTGGCGTCGCTGCCCAGCAGCATGTCGGTGGCATGCGGGCCGGGGTGGACCGAATTGACCCGGATGTTGGCGCCGCTCTGCGCCAGATGGATGGCGGCGGACTTGGTCATGTTCGCCACCGCCGCTTTGGTCGCGGCATAGGATGTGGTGATGGCGCTGACCCGCCGGGTGGAATTGGACGATATGTTGACGATCGCGCCGCCGCCGCTGGCTTTCATCGCCGGGATCGCCGCCTGCATGCCGCGAAACGCGCCGAGCAGGTTGATGTCGAGGATTGTCTGAAAATCCGCGACGGTCAGATCCTCCACGGTGGCCGCCGTCGCGATGCCGGCATTATTGACCAATATGTGCAGCCCGCCAAAGGCTTGTATGGTGGCGTCGACCGCCGCCGCCCATGCCGCTTCGTCGCGCACATCCAGTCGGACGAACTGCGCAGCATGGCCGGCGGCGCGCAATTCGGCGGCGGTTTCCTCGCCGCGATCGACCAGCAGGTCGCCGATCATCACCTGTCCGCCCGCCTCGCAGATCGCCCAGGCGCTCGCTGCGCCCAATCCGCGCGCTGCGCCTGAAATCAGGGCGGCCTTCCCCGGCAGGCTGGGGCTGTTGGTGCGTTGCATATCCTCTCCTTGATCCGGCGTCCGATTGATTTTCTTTGCCGAAATGAAATGCTAGCATATGGTATGAATGATAACCAGTGGCATGGCCGCATTTCAGGAGAGAGATTATGGCGCGCAAACCCGTGGGTCGGCTGAACCAGATCGCCTATATGGTGCCGGACCTGGACGCCGCGATCGACTGGTGGACGCAGGTGATGGGCGTCGGTCCCTTCTTCGTTTTCCCCAGCTTCGACATGGTCCGGTCCGACTATCGCGGCGCGGAACGAAAGGTGGAATTTGGCGCGGCGGTCAGTTTTTCCGGCGATCTCATGATCGAACTGATCGAACCGCGTGGCCCCTCCATCTTCCAGGAGTTTCTGGATGCCGGTCGGCAGGGCGTCCATCATCTCTGCGCCTTTGCCGATGATATGGCGGCGACGCAGGCATGGGTCGACAGCGTCGGCGGAAAGCGCCTGCAGGGGGCGGCTTTCGGCGACGGGTCGCAAATCGCCTATTTCGCAATGACCGACGATGAGACGATCATATTGGAGGTCGGCGTGCTGCAACCGCAGGTGATCGGCCTGTTCGATGCGATCCGGGCCGCCGCGGCGAATTGGGACGGGGAAAGCCGCCTGTTTGACCCAACCGCCACACAAGAGGGGTGACAGGCAAAATAATATGCATTAGTACGATATGCATATAATCATATTGCGGAGAGGCGCCCCAACGTGAGCAATGCACAATATCTCTGGAGTGCGGCGATGGGCCTGCGAACCCAGGTTCGCCCCAAAGTGGAGGATAGCGCCGCGCTGGGCGCGCTCGACAATGGCATTCGCATCCTGACGGCTGTCGCCAATGCGCTGGAGCCGGTGACGGGGCAGATTCCGGCGCATTTTTCCGCCTTTCCCCTGGCGGATACCGATCGGCAGGGTGGCCCTGCGGAAAATGCCGCCGCCTATCGCGATACCGGCGCGGCCATTGCGGATGCGGCTGTACGCCTGTCGACCGGAACGCCGCTCTCGGGCCTTGGCGATGCGATCCGCTGGGAAAAGTCGCTGCTCGATAGCGCGATCGCCCGGATGGACGCGGTCGAGCGGGCGCTGCCCCCGGCGGTCGAGGCGGATGATCAGGCGATCGATCCGGCGCGCCTGCAAGCCTATCTGCGCCGGCAACCCGGATGCGAAATGGCGGAACTGTCCGCCTTCCGCCTGATCGTGGGCGGTCGATCGCGCCAGACGGCGATCTTCTCGGTTTCGGGCGCGGACGCATTTCCCGCCCATATGGTCATTCAGCGCGGCATTCCGGGGCAAGCCGGCAGTGCCGCCTTCCTCAGCGAGATCGCCCAATATCGGCTCCTGACCCAATTGCACGCCGCCGGCATGCGCGTGCCGCGCCCGGTGCTGGTGGAGGAAGATCCGGCCTGGCTGGATGCCCCCTTCCTGCTGGTCGAGCGCGTGGACGGCGCGCCGGTTCAGCCCGATTACTGGTTGCCGGCGGAAAGCGAGCAGATCGTACTCGGCCTCGCGCGGGAAATGGCGCTGCTGCACAGCCAGCCGGTGGAAAGCGTGGGCGACGGGCTGCGACAGGCGCGCGAGCGCTATGACGTCGATGGCTGGCGCGCCGAACTGGAGCAGCTGGCCGCTCAGTGGGAGGGGGCGGCCCATTGGCCCTCCGTCACCATGTCGGCTGTCATCGCCTGGCTGCGTCAGAATGTCGATTGCCTCGACGACCGGCGCGCCATCGTTCACAATGACATGGTGTTCCACAACATATTGGCCGATCAGGATCGGATCACGGCCGTACTGGACTGGGAGCAGGCGGCGATTGGCCATCCCGGCGAGGATCTGGGCTATTGCTATCCCGTCGTCATCGCCGTCACCGATTGGAGCCGCTTCATGGACGCCTATCGCGCGGCCGGCGGGGCGGATATTCCCCAGCGCCAGATCGACTATTTCGCTCTGCGCGCGGGGCTGCGGCTGATGCATCTTGTCATGCATGGCGGCCGAGATTCCTTCGAAAAGGGGCTGAGCGACGACATATTGGTGGCCAGCGCCGGCGCGCATTTCACGCAGCGGCTGCTGCATCGCATCGCGGTGATCCTGGCGTCGGTGCTGGAGCGCGACGCATGAGCGAGGCCATCCGCCCTTTCACCCTGGCGATCGGCGAGGATGTGCTGGACGATCTGCGTGACCGTATCGACCGGACACGTTGGCCGGAACGCGAAACCGTGGCGGATTGGAGTCAGGGCGTGCCGACTGACCGGCTGCGCGCGCTGGTCGACTATTGGCGCCATGGTTATGACTGGCGCCGATGCGAGGCGATGCTGAACGGCTTTGGTCAATATAAGACGCGGATCGACGGCCTCGACATCCACTTCCTGCATATCCGTTCGCCCAATCCCGATGCGATGCCTTTGCTGCTGACCCATGGCTGGCCCGGATCGGTGATCGAATTTCATAAGGTGATCGGGCCGCTCAGCGATCCGGCGGCGTATGGCGGCGATCCGGCCGACGCCTTTCACCTGATCGTGCCGTCACTGCCGGGCTATGGCTTTTCCGACAAGCCGGCGGAAAGCGGTTGGGGGGTGGAGCGGATCGCGCGCGCATGGGCCGAACTGATGCGGCGGCTGGGCTATGATCGCTATGTCGCGCAGGGCGGCGACTGGGGATCGGCGGTCACGGTGTCGCTGGGTGTTCAGGCACCACCCGGCCTTGCTGGCGTGCATTTCAACATGCTGTCGATCCGGCCTGAGCAACTGTCCGACAATCCTGACGCGCAGGAGCAGGCGGCGATCGACGCGCTCGATTATTTCGGCAATGTCGAATCCGCCTATGCCCGGCTTCAGGCGACGCGCCCACAGACGATCGGCTATGCGCTGGTCGATTCCCCGGTCGCGCAAGCCGCCTGGATTTACGAGAAACTGCGTGGTTGGAGCGATTGCAACGGCGAGCCGGAGACGATCTTCACCCGCGACGAGATGCTCGATAATATCATGCTTTACTGGCTGCCGGGCAATGGGGCGTCGTCCGCGCGCCTCTATTGGGAAAGCATGGGCAGCTTCCGACCGACGAAGATCGACCTGCCGCTGGGGTACAGCCAGTTCCCGCGGGAAATCATGGCGCCGCCGCGCCATTGGGCCGAACAGGTTTTCAGCAACATCATCCACTGGAACGCGCTGGAAAAGGGCGGTCATTTCGCCGCCTTCGAACAGCCGGACCTTTTCATAGGGGAGGTGCGGGATTGTTTCCGCACCCTGCGGTGACGGCATGCCGATATCTGCTCAAATTCTTATCATATGGGCCATTATGATAAGCATGCGGGAATATTATGCGTGCATGGCGCGCTGGCTTGCGTCATGATGGCCATGGCGCAGCGCTCATGCGCGTCCAGATGAAGTTGCAAAGATGAAACATGGGGATCAGGCCGCTGTCGCGGTGGCGCAATCGGAACAACAGGTGGGGGCGCAGCCCTTCACCTTCGGCTATCTGGTGCATGACGTGTCGCGGGTGCGGCGCGTGGTCATGGACATGGCCATGCGCCCCTATGACATCACTCGATCCCAATGGTCGGTGCTGACGACGCTGGCGCGCGGCGGCAATGACGGGATGATGCAGGTCGACCTGGCCCGGCTGATGGAAGTGGGCAAGGTGACGGTGGGCGGTCTGATCGACCGGCTGGAGGCGTCCGGCCATGTCGAACGACGCCCCGATGCGACCGATCGCCGGGTGAAGCGGGTCTTCATCACCGAAAAGGGGCATGGCGTGGTCAAGCTGATGGTGGAGGTCGCGTCGACCATGAACCAGCGCATCCTGGCTGGCCTGTCGCCGGAGGAGGTGGCGATGTGCGAGCAGGTGCTGGGGCGCGTCAAAAAGAATCTGAAGACGATATTGGCCGAAAATGGCGGCGTGAACGGATCGGGCGACGTGACCGTCGAGGGCCTGGACGACTGATTTGCACGATTGGCCTGCACAGGTCTGCACAAGGGAGAGGATGCCCGGATGTTTTTCATTGTTCTGGCGCATGACAAGCCGGGCATGCTGGCGCAGCGACTGGCCCACCGGCCGGCGCATGTCGATTATTGGGTCGGGCAGGGCGATGCGCTGAAGGTGGCGGGCGCGATGCTGTCGTCCGATGCGGCGGACGCGACGCCGATCGGCAGTTCCTTCCTGATCGAGGCGGAGGATGAAGCGGCGGTGCGCGCTCTGGTCGCCGCCGATCCCTTCACGGTTGAAGGGATTTTCGGGGACGATGTAACGGTGCAGCCGGTGCAGCCGGTGCGGCCTGCGCTGGGCGTATGGCGGCCCGCCTGAAACAGGCGGGCGCGCTGTCTCAGAGCCTGTTTGGAAAATGCACCTCTGGCGCATCCGCACCGGCCCACACCCCCACCCGACTGCCCAGACATGGTATCCTGATGGGTGGTCGGGTGGGGGTGCGGGCCGGTGCCGCCACGAAAATGCGCCCTTTCGCGCATTTTCCAAACAGGCTCTTAATCTTCCCCGATATAGACCAGCATCTTGCCGGCATTGGCGCCGGCGAACAGCGCCTCCAGCGTCGGCAGGATGCGCTCCATGCCCGGTTCGACGCTTTCATCATGCTTCAACTGGCCGGCCAGGAGCATGTCGGTCAGGCGCTCGATCGCGGCGGGGAAGCGATCGACATGGTCGAAGATGACGAAGCCGCTCCAGGTGAGCGCCCGCATCAGGATTTCGCGTTCGTTGCGCAGGCCGCTGGGCGCGGGGTTCCAGTTGGAGGTGGCGGCCGTCCCGCACTGGACGATCCGGCCGAAGCGGGCCATGGCGCGGATGCCGCTGTCCAATATCGCGCCGCCTGTATTGTCGAAATAAGTGTCGAAACCCTGCGGCCGCGCGGCAGCCAGTGTTTCAGACAGGTCGCCGACCTTGTAATTATAGGCGGCATGATAGCCATAATCGGCGATACAGCGGGCAATCTTGTCCTCGCTGCCGGTCAGGCCCACGACATGAGCACCCGCCTGTCGCGCGATCTGGCCGACCACGCTGCCGACGGTGCCGGCGGCGGTGGACACCAGCACGGACTGGCCTTCGCTGGGCGGGGCAATGTCATGCAGCGCCAGCCACGCCGTCACCCCCGGCATGCCCAGCACCCCGGCATAGGCGGGCAGCGGCGCGCGCGGATCGGGAATATGCGACAGCAGGTCGGCGCGGGTCGCGACGGCGTAATCCTGCCATCCGAAAAAGCCGTAGACGACATCGCCGGTCTTGATGCCGGGATCACGGCTGTCGATCACCACGCCGATGGCCAGCGACCGCATGGGCGCGTCGATCGGCGTCAGCGCCGGATTGGCGGCCCAGCCGCGCTGGACCGGATCGGCGGACAGATACAGCGTGCGGACGAGGAAGCCGCCATCTTGCGGCGTGGCGACCGGCGCTTCGCGTAGCGCGAAGTCGGCGGGACGGGGCGTGCCTTGCGGCCTCTGCGCCAGCACCATCTGCCGGTTGGTCCGGGGCGTCGTGAAATTGGGCATGGCGGTCCGCAAGGGAAACTCCTGTGATGATGGGCGCATGGTCAGCGCCGGCCCGGCGCGTCGGCCGGATCGTCGCTCAGATAACGGTCGAGCGTCTGGTGCAGATGCCGGATGCGCACTTCCTGATAGGCGGAATAGAGGATGTCGGCGTCCCCCCCGTCGCGCAGCCCCTGCTGGCACATGCGCAGGCCGGTCACATCCTGATCATAGATTTCGCCGAGCCAGGGCGGCAATATGCCGGCGTCCGCGAAACTGTCCGCTTCGCCCAGATCGACCAACTCGACCTCGGGAATATAGCCGTCCGCCGGTTTGGGCTTGAAGATCATGAATTCGAAGGTCGCCCGGTTCGGATCGCCCCGCACTGGCAGGAAGCGATAGACATAGGGATAGCCCAGCGACCGGAACAGGATGATGTTGGGGAAGAGCGAATATTGAATGGCGTCGGCGGCTTCGGCATCCGACAGGGTGGAATAGTCCACGCCGTCCGCCGCACCCATCGCCGCGCGCATGCCGGCCGCCATATAATGGCGCGCCTTCGTGCCGGCCTCCAGCCTGGGCACATCCGCGCCGACGAACACGGTGGACAGGGCCGCGTCCAATATCTGCTGTTCCGAAAGCGGCATGGGCAACTGATCGCTCATCACGCCGGTCGGTTCCAGAAAGCGGCTGACATGGGGATCGTCGGGCCAGACGTCATATTGAGTACTGGCGTCGCCGCCAAAGGGCAGGGCCTGGGCGTGGATGCCGGCCAGATGATAGGATTCGACGAAACCTTCGATGCAGGTCTTCCAGTTGGCGTCGATCGTCTTGCGCATGACCGTCGCCAGATAACGGTCGCCATAGGACCAGTCGGCGAAATGGGCGGGCAGATGGCCCAGATAGTCCTGCAACGGCGGGGCCGCCGGATCGCGATTGATGAAGACGAAACCCTGCCAGCGCTCCACCCGCGCTTCGGGCAGGTTCATGGCGTCATCGCGCATGTCCGGGAAATCCCAGCGCGCCGGGACATGGGCCAGCTTTCCGTCGAGATTCCAGGTAAATCCGTGAAAAGGGCAAGTGAGCTTGCGCACGCTGCTGTCTTCGGCGCACAGCCGCATGCCCCGGTGCAGGCAGCTATTGTAGAAGGCTTTGATGTCGTCCGGGCCGCTGCGCATGATGATCAGCGACGCGCCGGGGCTTTCATACAGCACATAGTCGCCGACCTCGGGAATCTGCTCCTCGCGGCAGGCCAGTTGCCATACGCGCGGCCAGAGTCGCTCCATTTCCAGCGCGGCGAAATCCGCGCTGCGATACTGGTCGCGCGGCACCCGTGCGACCGGAATGTCGACCTCGGAATATTCGCGTAAAACCGGGGGCGCAGCGAACGGATCGTCAGCGATCACCTGCTGAAACAGGGGGGCTGGACTGTCCCGATAGTCGGGCGCGAACTGGCTCTGCTGGCCCATTTCTCTCTCCTGACATGCCGTTGGCGCGCTGCGTCGTCATGGGCGGCCTTATGCGGCCAGAGGATAGATCGAGCCGCAGCCAAGTCAATATAGTATGCTAGAATATCATAAGAAGGCTAGCCTTATCGAAAAATGATTGCTAGCGTACCATGATATTGCAAACAATATAAAGCCGTCAGGCGCTTTAGGAGATGACAGGCGTGAACCTAGAGAAGATACGGACCATGATGATCGATCCGATCATCCAGCCCTATGACAAGCGCGACACCATCATTTTCGCACTGGGTCTGGGCTATGGCGCCGACCCGCTGGACGAAGGCGAATTGCCCTTCGTCTATGAAAAGGATCTTCGCTGCCTGCCGGCCTATGCCAATATTCTGTGTCATCCCGGCTTCTGGGCGCAGGATCCGGAATTCGGCATCGACTGGGTCAAGATATTGCACGCCGAACAGGATCTGGTGATGCACAGCCCTTTGCCCGCCGTTGGCGCGGTGCGCGGCGAATATCGCGTGGCCGGAATCGAGGATAAGGGCGAAGGGCGCGGCGCGCTGCTGCATCAGGTCAAACAGCTTTATGACGAGGCGGACGGCACACATCTGGCGACGGTCCGATCCACCCTGTTCCTGCGCGGCAATGGTGGCGAAGGCGGCTTTGGCGATCCGATGCCGACTGCAGCGCCGGTGCCCGACCGTGCGCCCGACCGGGTCGTGGAGATTGCGACCTTGCCCCGACAGGCGTTGATCTACCGTCTGAGCGGCGACTGGAATCCGCTGCATGCCGATCCGGCGATCGCCCGCAAGGCGGGGTTCGACAAACCGATCCTGCATGGCCTGTGCACCAAGGGGCTGGCCAATCGTGCGATCCTGTCCGCCTATTGCGACAATGACGTCACCCGCTTCCAATCGATGTTCGTCCGCTTCAGCAAGCCGGTGATGCCCGGCGAGACGATCCGCATCGAGTTTTTCGAGGAAGGCGAAGGACAATTGCGTTTCCGCGCCATCGCCGTCGAGCGCGACATTGTCGTGCTCGATCGCTGCTCGGCCACCGTGGCGTAAAGCAGGGGCACGGACGATGCGTTGCCTCATCCTCTATTATTCGATGACCGGGCAGGCGGAAAAGGCTGCCGGTCGCGCGGCGCAGGCCGCCACCGATGCGGGATGGGATGCGACATTGTGTCGCATCGGCATGAGCGACCCCGCAGATGGGCTGGCTCGCCCGATGAACATCGCCGCGTCGAAGAAATGGACACAGGGCGCGCAGAAGGGGATGACGGTGCCGATCGCCTTCGATCCGCCCGATGCCGTGGATGCGCGCTATGATGCGGTTTTGCTATTCAGCAATACATGGGGCGATCACCCGTCCGTGCCGATCCGGTCTTTCCTGGAGAGCGATCGGGCAAAGGCGTTGTTCGCCGGCACGCCGGTCGGCGTCTATATCGTCTGCCGGCGGCTGTGGCAGAATAATCTGCGGATCGTGCGGGATCGGGTGGAGCAGGCCGGCGGCCATGTGCTGGCGGGGGAGCCTTTCATGCATCCGGGCGGCCAATGGGGCAGTCTGATCCAGACCATCACCTATCTGTACCGCACCGATACTGGCCGGACGCATTTTCTGGGCTTCCCCTTGCCCCGTTACGGCCTGTCAGATGAAGCCATGGCGCGCATTCCCCTCTTCACCGGCGAATTGCTCGCTGCGGCGACGATCGATCAGAAAGGCCATATATGACGGATCGGGATATGGACCGCGTGGTCCCTTTGACCGGGGGGCATAATTTCCGCGATCTGGGTGGCTATCCGACCATGGACGGGCGCAGTGTCGCGCGCGGACTGATTTATCGGTCGGGAACGATGGCGGAACTGAGCGACGAGGATCATGCCATACTCGACGCCATCGGACTGAAGGTGATTTGCGATTTTCGCTCATCGCAGGAACGCGACCGGCGGCCATCGCGTCTGCCGGCCATGGCGAGTTACGAGATATGGGCGCGTGATCATCAGACCAGTGCGGGCGACATCACGGTCGCGCTGCACAGGCCGGGCGCAACCGCTGATACGGCGCGCACGCATATATTGGAGGCGTATCGCGATCTTGCCTATGAACAGGCTCCCTCCTATCGCGAACTCTTCTTGCGGATCGCCCATGGTCCGTTGCCGCTGGTCTTTCACTGCGCGGCGGGCAAGGACCGCACCGGCATTGCCGCTGCGCTGCTGCTCGACCTGCTGGGCGTGGCCCGCGATATCATCGAACAGGATTATGCGCTGACGGATCGCTTCTTCGCGCGGGGGTGCGAGCTGGTGGCGAAGGACCCCTTCGGCGCGAAACTGAAAGGGGTCGACCCGGCGATCTGGGCGCCGATTATGCGGGCCGATCCAAGCTATCTGGCCGCGATGTTCGAGACGGTGGAGCAGCGCCACGGGTCAGCGCGGGGCTTCCTGCGCGAGGAACTGGGGCTTGGCGAGGAGGAATTGGCGATCATTCGAACCCGTCTGTTGGAATGATCCCCTGAACTTATGACACGTTTTCCATGAAATGGCGGCGGATTATGGCGCGCTGCACCTTGCCCGATGCGGTGCGGGGCAGCGCTACGCCGGTTTCGATGCGGCGCGGTATTTTGTAGGCAGCGAGCGATTTGCGGGCGAAGGCGATGACTTCGTCGGGATCGACGCTGTGGCCGGGGCGCAGTTCCAGCGCGGCGGTGACGCCTTCGCCCCATTTGGGATGGGGCAGGCCGAACACAGCGCAATCCAGCACGGCGGGATGATCGCGCAGCACGGCTTCGACTTCGGCGGGATAGACATTTTCGCCGCCCGACACGATCATGTCCTTGATGCGATCGGTCAGGAACAGATAGCCGTCTTTGTCGATCCGCCCGCCATCGCCCGACCGATACCAGCCGTCGATCAGCGCTTCGGTGGTTGCCTGTGGCTTGTTCCAATATTCGATCAGCAGGCCGGGACCCTTGACCCAGATTTCGCCAGGGGTGTCGATTGGCAGCAGGTCTGCATCGGGACCGCGGATGGCGATGCTGAAACCGGGCAAAGGGCGTCCGACCGATCGGAGCAGATACGGCCGGGCCGCATCATGTTCGGCGGGGCCGAGGATCGCCATGGTGCCGGTCACTTCGGTCATGCCATAATATTGCAGGAAGCGGCAACCGATCCGGTCGACGGAGCGCTCCAGCAGAGCCGGGTCCATGGACGCAGCGCCATAATGGATCCCGCGCAAGGTCGGGACGCGCACGCCGCGCGCGTCCATCTCGCCGATCAGCGCGCGGACCAGCGTCGGCACGATGAAGGTGCGGGTGATGCCATGGTCAAGGCAATTGTCAAGGATGACGGCAGGATTGGTGTCGGCGATGATATGCGCCGTCGCGCCGCGCACCAGCGCGGTGCAGACCCAGGACATGCCGCCGATATGGAAGGAGGGCAGCGGCGACAACAGAATTTCATCATCGCCCCAGTCGGCGAAGAAGCCCGAGACATTTTCGATATGGCGCGCGCTGCCGAACGCATGTTGCGATGTGACGACGCCTTTGGGCCGTCCGGTCGTGCCGCTGGTATAGAGTTGCAGGCAGGGGGCATGGGGATCGAGCGGGATGCGTTCTGCCGGGGACGCGGCGGCGATGCGGGCGCGCAATCCATCCGGCCCATCCTGATCGACCACGAGCAGCGGGAGATTTTCGGGATTGGCCTGTTCCACCAGATCGACGAACGCCGCGTCAGCTATGATCAGCGAGACGGCGCTATCCTCGATGACATAGCGGGTTTCGGGCGCGGTGTTGCGCCAGTTGACCGGGACCATGACCGCCCCGGCCCGGATTGCGGCGATCAGCAGGACGAAGAACAGGTCGCTATTCTTGCCCATATAGGCCAGCCGCCCGCCCGGACCGATGCCGTGTTCCGCCAGCACCGTGACGGCTGCATTCACGCCACGGTCGAGTTCGGCATAGGTCCAGCGGTGCGGGCCGAAGACCAGTGCCGGCTTGTCCGGCGTCTTGGCGGCATAGGTGTTGGGATAATCCGCTGGCAGGATCATGCCGGCAAAGTCCAGTGGCGGGCCGCTGGCGAAGGCATAGCCCTCAGCTATGCCGCCATGAGGGGCGGCAATGTCAGAAGGCGACATTGTCACCCCCCTTGGTCTGCATCATCGCGCGTGCTTCATCCGGTGTGGCAACAGTCAGGCTCAACTCCTCCAGAACACGGCGGATTTTGGCGACCTGCACGGCGTTCGATGTCGCCATCACGCCCTTGCCGGCATAGAGGCTGTCTTCCAGCCCCACGCGCACCGACCCGCCCAGCAGCGCCGACAGGGTGATGAGTCGCATCTGATGCTTGCCCGCCGCCAAAGCGGAGAAGATATAGTCCTCGCCAAACAGCCGGTCTGCCGTCGATTTAAGGTGCATGACATTCTCAGGGTCCGGCCCGATGCCGCCCAATATGCCGAACACGCCCTGAATGAAGAAGGGCGGCTTCACCATTCCGCGATCGATGAAATGGGCCAGATTGTAGAGGTGGCCGACATCATAGCATTCAAATTCGTAGCGGGTGCCCTGATCCGACAATTCGGTCATCGCCCGTTCGATCTGGGCGAAGGTGTTGGACAGGATGAAATCCTTCGTCATGTCCAGATAGGGTTTTTCCCAGTCATGCTGCCAATGGTCGATTTTCGCCCCGGCGCCGGAGATGTTGAAATTCACCGACCCCATGTTCATCGAACAGACTTCGGGCTGGAATCGCTTGGTCGGCGCCAGCCGGTCGTCCAGACTCATGCCCAGGCCGCCGCCGGTCGTGATGTTCAGGATCGCGTTGGTCGACTGTTTGATGCGCGGCAGGAATTGCGCGAACAGATCGGGGTCTTGCGATGGCTGTCCGGTCTCGGGATTGCGCGCATGCAGATGCAGCATGGCGGCGCCTGCCTCCGCCGCCGCAATCGCGTCCGCCGCGATCTGATCGGGCGTGATCGGCAGATGCGGCGACATGGTGGGCGTGTGGATGGAGCCGGTGACGGCGCAGGTGATGATGACCTTGTCTGTACGCTTCATGATGTTATCCGGCGCCTGACACGCCTCTCCATAATATTCTTTGTTTGGGATCGTAGCGGGATCAGCTGATTTCGCCCAGCACGGTCCCGACCTCATAGGTTTCGCCGGGCTGCTTCAGGATTTTCAGTGTGCCGCTGACTGGCGCATCGACTTCTTGCGTGGACTTGTCGCTTTCCAGTGCGAACAGCGGCTCCCCCGCCGTCACGGCCCCGCCATCGGCGACCAGCCATTCGGACAACATGCCCTCATTCATCGAGAAACCGAGTTTGGGCAGGATGATTTCGGTAGCCATGAAAACCTCTCTCCAAGTACGGCATTTGCCGATTACCGTAAGTATGCGATCGATTAAGTAATCTAGCGTACCGGTTGCGTCCAGCGAAATTGCGTCGTCCCAAGCAGCATATCGCAATTTCGTATGCTGACGTACTATGTTGACAGCATGGGCCGGGTGGGTCACTAAATAGGGCACAAGATCCGATGGACGGCTGGAGAGGACCGGGCGAATCCCGCATTTCGCACGTCGATCCCGCATGGCTGTCGCGATCCGCCACCGCCTTGTTCGATCAGGAGTTTTGCGATGCCGACACCGCCCATCAACGATTATCCCTGGGACGGAGCCTTTCCCGACACACCCAATTGGAGCGAGAATTTCCTGCTGGCGGGCGACGATCCCAAGGCCGGTGTCGGCTTCTGGCTGCATCTGGGCCGTTGGCGCAAGGATTTGACGATGTTCCGGGAAACCACCATCGTCCGTCTGCCCGATGGGACGACCGTGGGAAATCGTGCGATCGGCAATGGTCGCGCGGCAAAGGATGGACCAGGCGGCCCGCATCATGCGATCCGCATCATCGAACCGGGGCGCAAGCTGACCTACAGCTATGCCGGCGGCGTCCGCCGCGTGCCGGCCCAATCGATGCGCGACGGGCTGGTGCCAGAAGGATCGCGCACGCCCATGACCTATGAACTGACGTTCGAATCCGACGCCGACATATGGGATCTGCACAAGGTGGGCGGCTTGCAGGATTTCCTGCCCGCGGGGCATATCGAACAGATTGGCCGGGTCACGGGATGGCTTCAGGTCGGCAAGGACCGGTTCGATATCGACACGATCGCCAATCGCGATCACAGCCTGGGTCCGCGCGACAATAAGGATCTGCTGAACCATCAATGGCATCAGGGCTATTTCGAAAATGGCGTCAGCTTCCTGTTGTTCGATGCGATGACGCGCAGCGATGGGAAGGTCGTCTTTTCCGAAGCCGTCGTTTATGAAGGCGACAAGCTCTATCCCGGCAAGCTGGAGATGGGTTGGCGCTGCGACGACGCCATGCGCGATGAAGAACCGATCGCGTTCAGCATCCACTATGAAAAGGGGCGGCTGGATATCGAGACGGTCGGTTACAGCAGCAACAGCTATTCCTCGCTGACGTCGCCCAATGATCAATATGTCGGCGTCTATGGCTCCGATACCGACGAACCCACTCTGGTCCTGCTGGAACAGTCGGTGAAGCTGCGGCTCAACGGCAGCGTCGCCGGCTATGGCTGTTATGAGCGCACCGTCAATGGACGGATCATGCCGGAAGAATGAGGGGTCAAGCCCGATCAGGGCGTGGCAGATAACGACAGACGGAGGATGCGCGATGGAATGGGGTGAGAAAAACTGGTTCATCACCGGGGCCTCTTCCGGCTTTGGCAAGGCGATCGCGACGGCGGTGCTGGCGCGCGGAGGGCGAGTCATCGCAACCGCGCGCAATCCCGCTTCTCTCGCAAGTCTGGCCGCGGTCGCGCCCGACCGGGTTCTGACCGTTCAACTCGACATACGCGATCCCGTTGGCATGGCGGCGGCACTGGACCAGGCGGAGGTGTTTGGCGGCGTCGATGTGCTGGTGAACAATGCCGGCTATGGCTTTCTGGGCGGGGTCGAGGAAAGCGACGATGACGAGATTGCAGCGCAGATGGACGTCAATTTCTTTGGCCCGCTTCGTCTGATCCGCGCCGCCCTGCCCGCCATGCGGGCGCGGGGATCGGGCTTTGTCGTCAACATTTCTTCGATAGCGGGCGTGCGCGCCTTTCCGGGGGCCGCTTTCTATTCGGCGTCGAAATTCGCGCTGGAGGCGCTGTCCGAAGCATTGGCCGGCGAAGTGGGCCGGTTCGGCATCGGGGTGCTGATTGTCGAGCCTGGCTATTTTCGCACCGACTTTTCCGGCCGTTCGCTGATGGTCACGGGCAGTCCGCATCCCGACTATGGGTTTCTGGCGCGGCAGCGCGACACTGCACAGGCCGCAGATGGTGCGCAGATCGGCGATCCGGCGCGCGGCGCAGTGGCGATCATCGATGCGATGAATGCCAAGACGTCACCCGGTCGACTGGTAATGGGCAGCGACGCCTACGCTATCGTCAAGGATAGTCTGGACGCGCGCAGGATCGAACTGGAGGATTGGCGCGCGCTGACGGAGGGGACGGACTTCCCGCCAGCCTGATTCATACCGCGGGACGCGGGCGATAGAGCAGGAAGAGAAGTCCGATCGCCGCAAATGTCGCGACATGTAGCAAGATGGTCGGCGCATAGCTGCCAAAATGATCGAACATCGCGCCGGCCAATGGTCCCGCTCCGAACATGAAGGGTATCTGGAGCAGATAGCACAGCCCCATGCCCAGCCCGACATTGGCCGATCCCAGCCAGCTTCCCATGGTCGATCCGAACAGCGGCAGGATGGCGTTGCTGCACAGGCCGATCGCAAAGGCGAGGCAAAGCAGGATGGGCAGGCTGGCGCCAGCGCCGATCAGGCCCAGCCAGGCCGGTATCTGTACGAGCGCCAGCAGCGCGAAGGCGCGGCCGCCGCCCACGCGGTCGGCGATCCATCCGAACAGGGGCGCGCCGATCACGCCGGCAAAGCCGAAGGCGGATAGCAATAAAGATGCCGGTGCCAGCGCAATGCCCCTGTCGATGGCGAGTGCGACGATGTGCGTCACCATCACCAGCCCCGCGGCGCTGAGCAGGGAAACACCGATCGTCAGAAGCAGGAAGGGCGGTGAACGCAAAATCTGCCGGGCGGTCATGGGATGGTCCTGCGGCGGGTTTGCATCGTCAACAGCATCCCGTCTTTCGGGCTTTTGGTCGGGATGATCGACGATCAGCCAGGCAAGCGGCAACATGGCCAGCAAGAGGAGCGCTTCGCCAAGAAAGGTCGCGCGCAGGCCATAGGTTGCCAGCAAAGCTGCGGCGAGCAGGGGCATCAGCGTATTGCCGATCGGCATGTTGACGATGCCCAGCGCCTTGCCCCGGCCGCCGTCGAACCAGTTGGCGATGACGGCGGTGCAGGGAACGGGACCGGACAGGGCGAAGCCCGGGCCGATCATGAGCATATAGACGGCCAGCATGAAGCCGATCCGGTCGACTTGTGTGAGCAATAAATAGCCCAGCGCATTGAGTGTAATGCCCGCCAGCATCAGCGTGCGGATGGAGGTGCGGCGCATCAGGCCGCCGACCAGAGGCGACAGCAGGCCCAGCGCAAGCGTCAACATGCTGAGGCCGGCGGCGGCGAGCGCGCGGGTGGTGGCGAAGCTGGTCTCGATCGCATCCACCAACGCGCCATAAGCGGCGAAATTGACGCCCAGCGAGCAGTTGAGGAGGATGAACACCAGAATGACCATGTGGCGACCCTGAAGGGTTCGCGCTCCGATTGCGGCTGTTGCTGCCATATTCCATCTCTCCAATATAGGCGTGTCTGCGCTTCAGGCGGTCGTTGCACGGTGATAGGGACGCCAGGCGCAGGCGTAGAGAAGCCAGGCGACCGGGCCTGCCGCGATCGCCATCACCAGCATCGCCTGGCCAAGACCCGTCGGCCCGGGGAAAAAAGTCTGCGCCGCCAGCGCGATCAGATAAGCGCCCAAGCTGAGGCTGATGATATTGTTGCAGAACTGGACGAGCGCCACGAGGCGGCCGCGCCATGCCAGCGGTGCGGTGAGCGGGACGGTGATGGAAGGCAGGGCGTTGATGGCGCTGAGCAGGCTGAAGCCGATCGCCATCAGCAGCGATGCGAGCAGCAGATGCTTTTGGAGCAATGCGGCGACGAACAGCAGCAGGCCGACGGGAATGACGATCAATGGAATGCGCATCAGCATGTCGGGACGACCCGATCGCGCAAGGCGCTGCGACAGGGTTGGGAAAAGGATCGTCAGTGCAACCCCCAGCGCCAGGGCCGTGGAGAAGATATAGCCCGCCTGCGATGGACTGACATTCTGGCTGCGCACCAGATGGGTCGGATACCAGGCGAGCGCGCCATAGAGCATCATGCCCAAAATGGCGTTGCCGATGAAGAAGGCGGCATAGAAGCGGATGGCGTCCGACCGGGTGAGGAAGATGCCGAAACGGCTGGCAGGTTCCACCGTCGCGACCGAAGCGGCGGGCGATGGCGCCTCCATCTTCTCGCGAGTCGGCTCGCGGACCCATAGCAGCAGGATCGGGGCCATGATCAGGCCGGGCAGACCGATCAGGACCAGGGTTTGCCGCCATGCAGGCAGCGCGCCGATCAGCGGCAGCGCGGCGAACGCGCCGCTTTGGGCCAGATCAAGCGCTGCGGCGCCAACGACATAGGCGAGCATGACGCCGGTGGTGCCGGCTGCGATGAAGACCGCGCTGGGCGCGGCGCGGCGATCATGCGGGAACAGGTCGCCGATCAGCGATATGGCGGCGGGCGCCAGCACCGATTCGCCCATGGCCAGCCCCATGCGCAACAGAAACAACAGCGTGAAGGAGGTCGCATAGCCGGCCAGCAAGGTCGACAGGCTCCACAGGATGATGCCTGCCGTCAGCAAGCGCACCCGATTGCCGCGGTCGATCAGCCAGGCGACGGGCAGGCCGATCACCGAAAAGAGAATGGCGAAGGCCGGGCCGATCAGCATGCCCACCTGAATATCGGTGATGCCCAGATCCGCCTTCATCGGTTCGACCAGCAGGGTCAGGATCAGCCGGTCGATATAGGAAATGACATAAAGCGTCGCGAGCAGCAGGACGACATGCCATGGCCTGTTTTGCATTTGTGCATCCTCTCCGGGGCGACCATCGATCACTGAGTCAATAAGTTCGCCAGCGAATGATAAATAGCAATACGATAATTGACCTGTAAACATCCATGACGGATAACCCGCACAAAGATGCAATGTCCGGCAGACGGGCTAACGAGGTGAGAGGATGGCATTTCCCAAACTGGTTGAGGGCGATCATGTCGGTGCGGCTTTTCCAGCCAGCGTCGATGTGCTGCTGGAGGATGCGCCGGGGCATCTGACCCGGTTGTTCCGTGCGTCGGGGGCGATCGGCCCGGATAATGCCGTCACCCAGGTCACGCATTGGCGCGAATTTTTCGGCGGCGGCATGGGGCGCAAGATGGAGATCGACGTGCGTTACGCGCAGCCGTCGCCAGACTTGCCGGTGCGCCTGTTCGCCAAATTCACCCGCGAATTTGGCGACCCCTTGCGTGAGCTGTTCTCACCGGTCATGGACCCGGAAGTGCGCTTTGCCATGTTGTCGCGCCGCGCCGATTTTCCGGTCCGGGTGCCATGGTGCATGTTCGGCGATTACAGCGCGGCGGACAAGACCGGCCTGCTGATCACCGAACGGGTGCCCTATGGCGCGGAGGGGGTCGAGCCGGCGCTGGACAAATGTCTCGACTATCGGATCGCCGATCCATTGCCCTATTATGAGTCGCAGACGCGCGCCATCGCGGCGTTGGCGGCTTTCCACCGATCGGGACGGTTCGGCGATGTGGTGGAGCGCCAATTTCCGTTCCGGGCGGATGACCCGGCCATTTTGAAGGTCATCCCGTTCGATCAAATGGCCCTTAGCGAGAAGTTAGCGAAGTTACGGACTTTCGTGCGGGATGCACCCCAATTGTTGCCGCAGGAAATGGCCGATCCCGCTTTCCTGGACGCCTTCTGCGCGGATGCGGCGCTTTTGCTCGAAAAGGAAGCGGCGCTATGGGCTTTCCTCCACGCGCAGACCGATCTGGTGGCGCTGGCGCACTGGAATATGAACCCGGACAATGCCTGGTTCTGGCATGATAAGGCCGGTATCCTGCAATCAGGGCAACTGGACTGGGGCGGGGTAGGCCAGGCCAATATCGCCCAATCCTATTTCGGCATGATCTGTGCGGCGGAAACGGATTTTCTGGAGGCCCATGATACGCATCTGCGCGCGCTGTTGCTGGAGCGCTATGCGGCGCTGGGCGGTCCTGTGATCGAATCCGGCCTGTTCGATAGCTGCGTGCTACTGGCGACTGGGTTGCTGGGTGTCGCCTGGATGCTGGACGCGCCCACTTTGATCGAGGCCGAGATTGGCGATCATGCGTCACTGACGAGCCGGTTCGATCCGCGCATCCGGGATCAGTTCATCCCGCGCGCGCAGCTGCATCTGATGACCGTTTTTCTGTGGTTGTGGCGTCGTCACGATATCGGCGCGCTGATCCGGCGCTTTCCGGCATGACAGGGGAGGAGGGCAATATGCGGGAATTCGAAAACAAGGTCATATTCATTACCGGCGGCGCAAACGGCATTGGTCTGGCGACGGCGAGGCTCTTTGTGGAGCGCGGGGCGCGGGTTGCCATCGCCGACTATGATGCCGATGCTGGGGCCGAGGCGCTGGCGCAGTTACAGCAGATCGGAGGAGAGGCGCTATTCCTGCGCGGCGATATTTCCGATGCAGACGAAGTGCGGTTCATGGTCGATGCGACGGTGGAGCAGCTGGGCGGTCTGGACTGCGCATTCAACAATGCAGGCATCTGTCACCCCGGAGACGCTCTGTGGGACGATGACGCCTTTGACCGGACGTTCGCCATCAATGTGCGCGGTATGATGCAGTGCATCAAGGCGCAGCTACGCCATATGGTGCCGCAGAGGCGCGGGGCGATCGTCAATACCGCTTCCGTCGCCGGACTGGTCGCATCGGTTGCGCCGTCCCAACCGGCCTATACCGCCAGCAAACATGCCGTGATTGGCCTGACCAAGAGCGTTGCGCTGCGCCATGCGCGCGACGGCATTCGCGTCAACGCAGTGCTACCGGGCGTCACCATGACCAATATGGTGCGTGACGTGATGGAGCAGGGTCCAGAAGTACGCGCCACATTGGAAAATCTGGCGCCGATGGGCAGGATGGCGCGCCCGGAAGAGGTGGGAGAAGCGGTGCTGTGGCTCTGTTCCGATCGCGCAAGCTTCGTCACCGCCCATGCTCTGGCCGTGGACGGCGGCGCATTGGCGCAGTGAGGCGCGCCCGTCAGCAATCGACTTCGATCATGTCGCCATCGATGCGCACCGGATAAAGGGTCAGCCTGTTGGTCGTCAGCGGCGACAAGGATCGCCCATCTTCCAGATTGAAGCGCGCGCCATGGTGCGGACACATGATGAAATCGCCGCGCACCCGCCCGCCATCGAGAGACAATTTTTGATGCGGGCACATTTCCGCCATGGCGTGGACGCCCTTTGGACTGCGGCACAGCAGCACACGGCGGCCGTCGCTTTCCACGATATGCGTGCCATTGGCAGGCAGTTGCGCCAGCGGAATCCGCATTCCGATCTCTCCTCTTTCTGTCTTGTCCAATCACAATAAGGCAGGCTGGATAATAAGTCACTTGCATAAAGTACGATGGCGTACTAAATATCCGTCAACCGAGAGGCGATCGCCTTTCCCGCGGCGTGTCGCCGCCCGACGCAACCATAAAAGGGCCATGGCCCAAACAGGTGAGGTGCATGACGGATATCGGTATCGCGCGCTTTGGCGCCTATGTTCCCCGCCTTCGGATCGAACGATCGATCATTGCTGCCGCCCATGCATGGATGGCTCCGGGGCTGAAGGGCCAGGCCAAAGGCAGTCGAGCCTTCACAAGCTGGGATGAAGATGCGATCACCATGGCGGTGGAAGCGGCGCGCGATGCTGTCGGGTCAGGGGATTTGGGCGCTGTCGCCGGGTTGCGTCTGGCTTCGACGAATCTGCCCTATGCCGATCTTCAGAATGCCGCCATCGTCGCCGGCGCGATCGGCGCGCCATCAACTATCGCAACATCGGATGCCTCCGGGTCGCAGCGGGCAGGCACTTCGGCGCTGTTGCAGGCGCTGCAAGGGGGGCGGCCCGAACTGGTGATCGCCGCCGACAATCCCTTCGGCAAACCGGCCAGCGCGCAGGAGTTGAGCTTTGGCGCGGGCGCTGCGGCGTTCATCCTGTCGGATCAGGATGTGGCGGCGCGGTTGATCGGGTCAGCCAGCATTAACAGCGTTTTTGTCGACCATTTCCGATCGGACGAAGCGAGCAGCGACTATGCCTGGGAAGAGCGGTGGGTGCGCGATGAAGGCTATGCCAAGATCGCTCCGGCGGCGATCCGGGCGGCGCTTGCCGACGCGCATGTCGCCATTGGCGATATCCAGCATTTTGTTATGCCATCTTATCTGAAAGGCGCGGCTGATGCCGTTGCAAAGAAGGTGAAATTTTCCGGGGCCATCGCTGGCGGGCTGGAAGACGGCGTGGGTTATGCTGGCGCTGCCCATGCGCTGCTGATGCTGGCGGCGACGCTGGAAAAGGCGCAGCCCGGTGAGCGTATATTGTTGGTTGGCTTCGGGCAGGGCGCCGATGCGCTGATCTTTGAGGTGACGGACGCTGTCGCCCAAGCCCGGCCCGCGCGAGGTGTCGCCGGCTGCATTGCCGACGCCCTGCCGACCGACAGCTATCTGCGGATGCTGTCCTTCTATGGCGGGCTGGAAGCGGAATGGGGCATGCGGTCTGAAAAGAGCGCCAAGACGGCGCTGACCGAACAATATCGCTCTGCCGGCCAGTTGGAAGGGTTCAATGCCGGCAAATGCGGCAGCTGCGGGACGGTGCAGTTCCCGCAGCTGCAATATTGCGTGCAATGCCATGCCTCTGCCGAAGGCTTCAGTGATGTGTCGTTGCGCGACGAGCAAGCGGAGGTGCTGACCTCCACCGCCGACTGGTTGTCCTATCATCCCTCCCCGCCCTTGTGGGTCGGCTTCGTCCGGTTCGACAGCGGTGCGCGCGTGCTGATGGAAATGGTCGATATCGGCAAGAATGGGATCGATACCGGCGCGAAGCTGCGGATGGTCTACCGCATCAAGGAGAAGGACCGGCAGCGCGGCTATAATCGTTATTTCTGGAAATCGACGCCGCTGGGCGCGGCCTGAGGAGCAAGAGCCATGGCAACAGGGATCAAGGACAAGGTCGCCATATTGGGCATGGGATGCTCCAAGTTCGGCGAGCGTTGGGATGCGGGATCGCCCGACCTGATGAAGGAGGCGTTCGAGGAAGCGCTGGCCGATGCGGGGATCGAGCGCAAGCAGATCGACGCCGCCTGGTTCGGCTGCTGGGGGGATGGCATCAATGTCGGCAATTCCTCCATTCCTGCCGCCATGGCGTTGCGGCTGGAGGGCATTCCGGTCAGCCGCGTGGAAAATATGTGTGCGACCGGCACGGAGGCGCTGCGTGGCGCGACCTATGCGGTGGCCAGCGGCGCGGCCGACATCGCCCTCGCCATCGGCGCGGAAAAGCTGAAGGATACCGGCTTTGGTGGGCTGCCGCCGCCGTTCAAGGGCACGTTCAACGACATGTGGATGCCGATGGGGTCCGCGCCCGCCGGCTTTGCGCAACTGGCGCCCTATTATCGATCCAAATATGGCACGTCGAAAGAGGACCTCAAGCGCGCGATCAGCCATGTATCGTGGAAGAGCCATCAGAATGGGCAGTTCAGCCCCAAGGCGCATTTCCAGAAGGCGGTGTCGATGGACACCATCATGAATGCGCCGATGATTTCCGATCCTCTGGGCCTGTTCGACTGTTCGGGTGTGTCGGACGGATCGGCCTGCGCCATCGTGACGACGCCGGAAATCGCCAGGGCGCTGGGCAAGAGCGATCTGGTGACGATCAAGGCGCTGCAACTGGCGACCAGTTCGGGACGCGAGACGCAGACCAATGGCTGGGATGGCAGCTATGTCGCGACGACCCGGGCGGCGGCGGCCCGCGCCTATCAGGAGGCCGGCATCACCGATCCGCGTAGCCAGGTGCATCTGAGCGAAGTGCATGACTGTTTTTCGATCACCGAGCTGGTGACGATGGAGGATCTGGGCTTTTCCGACGATGGGCGAGCGGTGTTCGATATTCTCGACGGGCGCTATGACCGGGATGGGGCGATGCCGTGCCAGATTGACGGCGGCCTTAAGTGCTTCGGCCATCCGATCGGCGCATCGGGGCTGCGCATGGCATATGAAATCTACAATCAACTGCTCGGCCGGGCGGGCGAACGGCAAATGTCGTCGCCGTCGATCGGCGTCACGCATAATCTGGGCGGTGTTCCCTATCAGGGGATCGCGGCCATCTCTGTTCTGGGGCTCGCATAATGGCTGGTGTCTGGTTTGATGAATTGGAAGTCGGGCAGATATTTCATCACCCGATCCGCCGTACCCTGACCGAAACCGACAATCTGTTGATGTCGACGCTGACGCACAATCCGGCGCAGCTTCACATTGATGCCGAATATATGAAGGGGACGCCGTTCGGCCGACCACTGATGAATTCGGCCTTTACGCTGGGCTTGATGGTGGGCATTTCGGTGGGCGACACCACTTTGGGCACGGCGGTCGCTAATCTCGGATGGGATGAAGTGCGCTTCCCCAACCCGCTCTTCGCCGGTGACACCATCCATGTCGTGACGCAAGTCATCGAACTGCGGGAGTCGAAATCGCGGCCGGAGGCCGGCATCGTCACCTTCCTGCATCAGGCGTTCAATCAGAAGGACGAACTGGTCGCCACTTGCAAGCGGTCGGGATTGCAACTCAAAAAGCCGGCAGCCGCATGACCGGCCTGCCGATCCGGTCCTTCCTGTTCATCCCGGGGGATAGCGAGAAGAAGATGGGGAAGGTCGACGGCACGGCTGCCGACGCCTTCATCTTCGATCTGGAAGATGCCGTGGCGGCTGCGCGCAAGCCGGTCGCGCGGGAAATGGTGCCAGCCTTCATCAAGGATCGGCCCAGGGGGCAGCGCAAGGCGCAATATTGGGTTCGGGTGAACCCGCTCGATACGCCCTGGACGCTGGAAGATCTGGCCGCGATCGTCTCGGCCGCGCCCGATGGCATCATGTTGCCTAAGGTGAATGGGCCGCAGGATGTGGCGCAGGTCAGCCATTATCTGTCTGCCCTGGAAACGGCGGCAGGGATCGAAGTGGGGTCGATCAAGATTCTGCCGGTGGCGACCGAGACAGCGATCTCGCCTTTTCGATTGGGCGACTATGCCGGAGCCGGGCTAGATCGGCTCTATGGTTTGACCTGGGGGGCGGAGGATCTGAGTTCGGCCATCGGGGCGAGCGGCAATACCGACGAGAGCGGGCAATGGACGCTGACCTACAAGATGGTCCGTTCACTTTGCCTGCTCGGCGCGCATGCTGCGGGCGTTGAGGCGGTCGATACGCTGTATGTCGATTTCCGGGATCCCGATGGCTTGCGCGCATCCTGCATGGCGGCGCGGGCCGAAGGCTTTTCGGGACGGGTGGCCATCCATCCGGCGCAGGTCGACATCATCAATGAGAGCTTCTCGCCATCGCCGGCGGAGGTGGATTTCGCCCGCCGGGTGGTCGATTTGTTCGCCGCCAATCCGGATGCAGGAACTTTGGGACTGGACGGAAAGATGCTGGATATTCCGCACCTGAAACAGGCGCAACGCACGCTCGCCATGTATGAGGCGCGTCATGGCTGATCCGCTGCTGCGCAATGATGGCGGCCGGGGGATATTCTCCGCCGAACATGAGCAATTTCGCGAGACGGTGGCGCGCTTCGTCGACGAAGAACTGGTGCCCAACCATCACCAGTGGGAAAAAGACGAAGTCGTCCCGCGCGCCATATGGAAACGGGCTGGCGAGGTCGGCATATTGTGCCCCAATATCCCTGAAGCCTATGGCGGCTTCGGCGCGGACTGGCTCTACAATGTCGTGGTCATCGAGGAACTGGCGAAGAAGGGGATAACCGGTCCCGGATTCATGGTCCATTCGGAGATGGTTGCGCCCTATATTTTGGCGGCTGGCACGGAGGAACTGAAACAGGATGTCCTGCCGAAAATGGTGTCGGGCGACTATATCGGCGCGCTGGGCCTGACCGAGCCAGGCGCGGGATCCGACGTCAAGGAAATCCGAACGCGGGCCGTGCGGGATGGCGACGACTATGTCCTCAACGGGCAGAAAGTCTATATCTCCAACGGCCAGTTAGCCGACGTCATGGTCTGCGCCTGCAAAACAGATCCGGCGGCAGGGGCCAAGGGCGTCAGCCTGATCGCGGTCGACACGCATCAGGAAGGGTTCAAGCGCGGCCGCAATCTGGAAAAGATCGGCCTCAAGGCGCAGGACACGTCGGAAATCTTCCTGGAGGATGTGCGTGCGCCGCTCCATCGCCTGCTGGGCACGGAAGGCGGCGGCTTTGGCATCATGATGGGCAAGCTGGCGCAGGAGCGGCTGACGCAAGCCGTGCGCAGCATCTGCGTGGCGGAAGCGGCGATCGGGTGGACGGTCGATTATACGTCGGAACGCAAGATGTTCGGCCAGACGCTGGCGGATTTCCAGAACACGCAATTCGTTCTGGCCGAACTGTCCGCCGAAGTGCTGTCGGCGCGGGCCTTTACCGACTGGTGCATCAAGCGGTTCCTGGCCGGTGAACTGACCGGTGTGGAGGCGGCAAAGGTGAAACTGGTCGTCACCAACCTGCATGTGAAGGTGGTCGATCAGTGCCTCCAATTCTTCGGCGGCTATGGCTATATGACTGAATATCCCATCGCGCGGGCCTATGTCGACGCGCGCATCGTCCGCATCGCGGGGGGCGCGGCCGAGGTGATGAAACAAATCATCGGGCGTGATCTATTCAGAAAATAGAGCCGTTCGCAATTTACATTCAAACATGAATGTATGTCTTTACTCATTGCGGTAAGCACGCTAACCATATGGCGTGCGGACGGCAGGGTGAGTGCATAGCCGATCCGTACATCCCGTTGACAAAAGAAGAGCGTCCGAATGCGGCGCGACATGGGGAGAGGATTGGCATGACGAGCAACAGGCTGTTGTTGTGCGCGTCGCTCATTGCGATTGCGCAAATGAATCATGTGGCGATGGCGCAGGAGGATGGGGCCGGTAGTGCCGCCCGCCAGCAGGCCGACATCATCGTGACGGCCCAGCGCCGCGAACAGAGGCTGGAGGAAGTGCCGCTGACGGTGGCGGTGCAGTCCGCCGAACAACTGGCGCGGGCGGGTGTGACCGACAGTCGCGGTCTTCAGCAACTGACGCCGGGGCTTGTCTTCCAGCAGCAGAGCAGTTTCCTCAATCCGTCGCTGCGCGGCATTTCCACCACCGTCGTCACGGCAGGCGCGGAAAACCCGATCGCCATCTATCTCGACAATGTCTATGTTTCCAGCTTCGCCGGATCGATCCTGTCGCTGCCAGATGTGGAACAGATCGAAGTGCTGAAAGGGCCGCAGGGCACGCTATTCGGGCGTAATGCCACCGGCGGCGCGATCCGTATTTCGACCAGGGAGCCGGGCAATGAGGTCGCGGGCAAGGTGGATGTCACGACCGGCTATTATGATGGCGCAGGTGCAAGCCGGTCGGCCTATGATCTGGCGTTCAAGGGCTTTGTTTCCGGCCCGATCGTGGAAGACGCGATCGCCGCCAGCCTCGCCTTCTCCTATCGCAAGAGTAATGGATATGGGCGCAATGTCGCCTATTCGCAGGTGTCGGACAGCGTGCGGCAGGCATTTGGCAGCGACCGCATGATGTATCTGGAAGACAAGCTGTTGCGGGGCAAGCTACGTCTGACGCCGACGGATAATCTGGACATTTTATTGGCTGGATATTGGAACGAATGGGAGTCTGATCGTGGCCAGATCGGCGTGGTGCAATATGGCGGCACCGCGACCGGGCCGGCGCAACTGAACGACGCCAATGGCAATCCCTACAACTACATCGTCGGCAAGCGACCCTGGCAATATGCCTATGATGCGCTTCGGCCCAATGCGTCTGTGGAAGGACGCGGGGCCAGCATGCGGATCAAATGGGATCTCGACGTCGGCCAGTTTACATCGACCACGGCCTGGTCGCGGGCGCGTAGCCGCGAATATGTCGATTCCGATGCGACCTATTCGCCTGACTGTCTGGAAATAGCCAATGTCGGCGCAGGGGTCGGCTGCGTCGCGCCATTCGATACGATATTGGACAAGACCTTCCAGCAGGAACTGCTCTTCTCCTCCAAAGACTTCGGCATCTTCAGCTTCGTTGCCGGGGCAAATTATTACCGGGGAACATCGGTGGTGGACGTTCGGGTCAGCGACTTTGCGACGGGCGCTTTCCCCGCCGGCGATCTGTCGGTCAATTATCCGTCCATCTTTACCTATAATACCGGCATTCGCACCAAGGCGATCGGTCTCTTTGCCGAGGGCACGTTCAAATTCACCGATCGCCTGACCGGCGTGGCGGGCATCCGCTATAGCGACGAAAAGAAGACCGGGACGACATCCTTCTTTGGTGGCGCGGATTCGCCGCTGGTGCCGATCAAGGATGACGCCTGGACGCCGCGCGTGTCGCTGATTTACGAGATTGCCGATCGCACCAACATCTATGCGACTTGGTCGAAAGGGTTCAAGTCTGGCCTGATCCCGGGCGGCAATGCCGCCTATATTCAGGGCAGCGCAGATCCCCTGCCCAATGTGCGGCCGGAAAAGATCACGGCCTATGAAGTGGGCTTCAAGACCGCGAAGACCGGCGCCTACACCTTCAATCTGGCGGCCTTTTATTATGACTATAGCGATGTGCAGGTGCAGGCCAGTCTGGGTGCGGGTGGCACCGTCATTGCCATCCAGAATGCTGCCAGCGCCACCATCTATGGCTTCGACTCGGAAGGCACGCTGACCCTGAGCGACGATTTCAGCCTTCGCGCCGGCGCATCCTATATTCCCCGCGCGCGCTATGACCGGTTCCCCGGCGCGCAGGTCGCGTTGCCGCCGGGCAGCTCTGGCGGCTTCGTCAATGGCGAACTGGTGGATTTGAAAGGCCGGCGGCTGTTCAAGACGCCTAAATTCACCGGCAACATCGCGCTCAATTACGAACATGAACATGATTGGGGCAAGATCGATGCGAGCGTGAACGCCTATTATGCCTCGCGCCTCTATTTCGATCCGACCTATCTCTTTTCCACCAAGGAGTTCAAACTGGGGGGCGAGGTCGGCTTCACGCCCGCAGGCAGTCCGTTCCGGGTCGCGCTATGGGTCCGCAACCTCACCAACAACGACGCCTATGTCTCCTATCAGTTGACGTCCAACGCATCAGTGCTGACTCCGGGCGAGCCGCGCTCCTTCGGCCTGACGGCGGGATACAAGTTCTGAGGAAAGGGAGGGGGTGCTTTCGGGCACTCCCTCTTTTGCCGGTCACAGGCGGACGCGGACGAATTCCAGCAGCATGATGCGGGTGTCGGCCATCGTCTTGTCAATGGCGGCTGATGTCTGGCTGAGCAGTTGCGCCATTGCCGCGCCCTCGCTCATCATCAGGGTGATTTCCAGACTGGTTTCGATCAGCGGCGCGGGGATATGGCCGTCGAGGTTGCGGCGCCAGAACTCCCGGAACTGCTGGGTCAGCGGGCGTTGCAATTCCAGCGTGCGGTCCTTGAGCGCCGGATCGCCGCGACTGGCGCTGAGCAGATCATAGACGGCGATGGCGTCGGGCGAGACGGTCAGCGCCGTCACCTGATCGAACAGGGCGGCGACACGGTCGATGCCGCGAACGCCATCGGGCACGCTGTAGCTTTCAAATGCCTGTGAGAGCCGATCGTCCAGTTCACGCACGGCGGCCAGGATCAATTCTTCCCGGCTGCTGAAATGATGCTGGATCGCGCCGCGGGTCAGATTGGCGTCGGCTGCGATCTCGCTCATGCTGGTGGCGGCGATGCCGCGTTCGCGCATCAGACGAATGGCGCTGTCGAGCAGACCGGCGCGCGAGGTAGCGCTGCGCTCTTCCTGCGAACGGCGGATCCGGCCGGTCCCTAACTTCTCTATCTTTTCGCGTGTCGCCATTGGCTTTTCGGCATGCCCTGTTCGGTTCCCCTTTACAAGGTCCCGTTGCTTGTACATACATTCGATAAAGAATGTATGTTGCTTCTATGCCATTTTCCGGCGCAATGGCAATCATATACCCGGAGAGATGATGTGACGGCCACCGATACGCTCGATTCCGTGACCAGTTTTGATTTCACCGCGCCTGCGTTGCTGGCCTACCCCCATGCGGCGCTGGCGACAGTGCGGGAGCAGGGGCCGGTGGTGAAGGCGCGCGTGCCCGGCGGCATGGACGCCTATCTTGTCACCAGCTTTGCCGCCGTGTCGGAGGCGACCAAGCGGACCGAAGATTTCTCGTCGCAGATGGGGCACCTGACCAACCGGCCAAACATGGACAATCATGAGGCGCTGGCGATATTGGCGGAGGCCGGAAAGGCGGGGTCGGGCCTGTTGCTGGTGTCCGACGACCCCGATCACAAACGCTATCGCGCGCTGGTCAATGCCGTGTTCGCCCATGGCCGCATCGCCAATCTGCAACCGCTGATCGAACGGATCGTGACGCAGTTGCTGGACGATATGGCGGCCAAGCAGGAGGCGGATTTCGTCAATGAATTCGCCGTGCTGCTGCCCACCTATGTCATCGCCGACATATTGGGGCTGGACCGCGATCACTGGCATCTGGTGCGCCAATGGTCGGACGCCGCCATTCTGCTGGTCAGCCGCATGGGAACGATGGAGCAGGAGGTCGAGGCCGCGAAGCAGGTGGTGGCGTTCATCCGCTTCATCCGCGAAAGACTGGCGCTGCGCCGGGCCGAACCCGCAGACGACCTGATTTCCAATCTGGTCCATGTCGGCGTCGATGGCATCCCGCCGCTCAATGATGATGAGGCGACCGCGCTGACGCTGGAAATTGCCGTGGCGGGCAATGAAACGACCCGCAACACGCTGATGAGCGGACTGGTGCAATTGCTGCGGCATCCCGAGCAAATGGAGATGCTCCGCGCCGACCCGTCGCTGATCGCCAATGCGGTGGAGGAATTGCTGCGCTATGAGACGCCGGCAACGTCGATGTGGCGGATCGCCACGCGCGACACCGAACTGGCGGGCATATTCATCCCGGAAGGCGCGCCGGTGCTGTTACGGTTCGATGCCGCCAATCGCGATCCGGCGCGTTTCCCGGAACCGGATCGGTTCGACATCACCCGCAAGGAAGCGCGCAACCATGTCGCCTTCGGCGCGCCGGGCGTACACCGCTGCCTGGGGCAAATGCTGGCGCGCAAGGAACTGGCGATCGCCCTGCCGGCGCTGCTCGCCCGGCTGCACGACATTCGCATTCTGGAGGGCAGCGACACGGCCTATTGGCCCGGCCTGCTGCATCGCGGGATCACCAGCCTGCGGATCGGATATCGGGCGGTTAATCCATAATCATTAGAGCATATGTTATCAGGAACAGGATGATCGATCATGGCGACCATTGTACGCAAATCCGAAATCACCCGGGGATATGGCACGAAAGAACGGCCGGTCACGCAGGAGGTGTGGGACAAGGAGACATTCTTCCCCGATCATGTGTCGCTGCATATCGACGGCACGATCGAACCGGACAGCCGGCATTTCGACCACAATATCTATATCGATCCCGGCATCGCTGCGCTGGAGCAGGAACATGTGTGGGAGAAGAGCTGGCTCTACATCGGCCGGGACGAAGATCTGCCCAATGTCGGCGATCGCATGCCGGTCAATGTCGGCCGCCGGTCCTACATGATCGTCCATAGCGCGCCCAACGAGTATAAAGCCTATTATAACAGCTGTCCGCACCGCGGCACCGAACTTTGTTCGCAGAAGGAAAATGCGGCGTCGATCCGCTGCCCCTATCATGGCTGGGAATGGCAGAATGGCGGGAAGCTGAAGCGCATTCCGAGCCATTGGGATTTCAAGGAAATCACGCCCAATAATGGTGGCTTGCCCGAAGTGAGGCTGGAACGCTGGGGCGGGTTCCTGTTCATCAACGCCGACAAGGATGCGCCGTCGCTTAAGGATGCGCTGGGCCTGATCCCGGATCATTTCAAGGAATTCGATTACGCCAATCGCTATACCTATGGCCATTTCCGGCGGGAGATGGATTGTAACTGGAAGGTGGCGCAGGAGGCGTTTCAGGAAGCCTATCACCTCTATGCGACCCATCCCGAAGCGGTGCCCTTCGCTGGTGATGCGCAGGGCAAATATGATGTCTGGGAAACCAAGGGCAGCTATATCGGCCGCAATTCGACCTATTCGGCAATTCCGTCCGCCCATGCGCCAGCGGATACTGATCCGGTCGCATCGGCCCAGATGTTCCTGCAAACGACGGGCGATTGGCATTATCCCGGCCATCCGGTGACACAGTTGGACCCGGACAGGGATTTGCGCGCGCAGGTGGCGGACTGGATACGCGGGGCGTATCGGGCGAAGCATGGCAAGGACACCGAATTGCCGGACGCCATCCTGCTCGATTCCCTGCTCTATTTCTTCTACCCCCATTGCTGCTTCTGGCTGTCGGAGGCCGTGCCCTTCACCTATCAATTCTGGCCGCACGCAACCGACCCGAACAAAAGCTATTTCGAAGTGCGGATGCTCTATCCGGTCGGCGAAGGCGAGGCGCGACCGGCGGCTGCGCCGCGCGTAGATATCGGCCCGGACGAGTCGATCTTTGCGACCATGCAGGAGAGCTTCGGCTTCCTCGCCTATATTTTCGATCAGGATTGTAGCAATTTGCCACGTGTGCAGCGCGGCGCGCATTCGGCCAATATCGAAAATCCCACCACTTTCCTGGGCGCTTATCAGGAATCGATCATCCAGCAGTGGAACAAGGTGATCCTGGCCGCGATCGAAGAAGGGCAGGCGCGCAAACGCACCTGACGCCTGCAACCGAATAAGGGGGCTGCGGCGCCGGAGCGATCCGGCGCCGCCTTTTTATATCGTCAGGATACAGCCTTGCGCGGCGCGACCCAGGAGGGGGCGGCGCGCTCGGTCGCGGCGGCATAATCCGGGTGAAGACAATCCTCCAATATGTCGACGCGGTCTTCGCGTGGGGACCAGCCCAGTTGTGTGCGGGTGCGCGGGCAACGCTGGCGGCTGTTGGATTGCAGGATGATCTTGCCCAGCCCCTTGTCCCAGATGTCGCAGGCTTCCTCGACCGTGACCGATCGGGTCGAAACGCCCAGATGCTGCGCGATCCGCTGCGCCATCACGCCATAGGCGACCTCGCCCGACACCGCGAAATAGAGCGCGCCGGCCTCGCCCTTTTCGATGGCCAGGCGATAGATTTCGGCCAGTTCCTCGACATGGATGTTGGAATAGACGTTGAGGCCGCGTCCGACATGGCAGACCGCGCCGGTCGTGCGCGCCGAATGATAGAGATCGGCGATGATCTGGCTGCCGCCATTGCCCCAGATGAGCGAGGGGCGGATCACCATGCCGCGCACGCCCTGTTTCGCGGAATCGCGGGCGATGGCTTCATTGATCAGGCGGGGGGCGATCTGGCGCTTGGGTTCGAACGGCTCATCCTCGGCAAAGCTGCGCTCATCCCACAGGCCGCCGGTCGGGATCGACATGAGGCTGGTGCCGCTGGTGAAGATGAACGCCTTGCCGCTGCCGGCCAGATGATCGACGATCGTCTGCGTCACCTGTTTTTCATGTTCCAGCATCAGCTGGGCCGCGAAGATGACGACATCCTGCCCGTCCAGCATGGCCGGGATCGAGTCGATCCGGGCCAGGTCGCCGCGCACGGCGCGCACGCCCATGGCCTGCAGGGTCGCGTCATTGGCGGCGTTGCGGGAAAAGCCCGACAGGTCATGGCCATGAGCCGCCAGATTGGCGACGATGTGCCGCCCCAGATAGCCGGTCGCGCCGAAGATGATGATTTTCATCGTTCAAGCCTCCGCTGCATGGGCGATGGGCGCGGACAGGCCGCAGGGCTTGGGTTCGACAGTCATGATGGGCATCCTCCTCCAAATGTCATTGCGTTGACATAAATACATTCAATAAAGAATGTATCTTGCGTTTGTGGTCGGATGCAATAAGTTTCGATCCAGTTCCTGAAGGGTTTGACCAAAGCCCTTCCCAAAAGCGGGCCTGATAACAGGCCGGGCGACCCGGTTCAGGCGGATCGCCCGGCATAGCCGCCTGCAATAATGACAAGAGCCAAGAGGAGAGGACCACAGATGCTCACCCCCTATGACGAATTTCCCGTCCATCAGGCGTCCCGGCCGTTCAGCTTCATTCCATCGACCGACTATAGCTGGGACGACGGCTATTATTTCGGCGTCTTCAACCCCGATGAGGGGATTTTTATTGCGACCGGTGCCCGGGTCAACCCGAACACCGACATGTTTGGCGGCTATGCCTTCATCAATGACAATGGCATCCATTCGACCACGCGCTTCAACCGCGCCTGGCGCGGCAATTTTAACGTGGCGATCGGTCCCTGGCGGGTCGAATTTGTCGAGCCGCTCAAGAAAATCCGCCTGGTGCTGGAGGATAATGGCAGCGGCCTGTCCTTCGACATATTGTGGGAGGGCGTGTCCCCCGCTTTTCTGGAGGATCATCATTCGGCCGAAAATCGCGGTCGGATGACGACCGACCAGAGCCGCTATTCGCAGCCCGGCGTGGCGACGGGCTGGGCCGAATATCAGGGAAGACGGTTCGACATCACGCCAGACACATGGTTTGCCGCACGCGACCATAGCTGGGGCCTTTATGCCGAGCGGCCGCCGCTGGCGCCGCTCGCCTCGCTATTGCCGCCGCGCCTGAAATCCGGGCCGCAGCGCGCGATGCGCTGGTGGAACTGCTTCGTCGCGGGCGATTATAGCGGCTTCTTCCACCTGCATGAAACGCCCGAGGGCGTTCAGGCGAAGATGAACGATGTATTCGGCACGCCGCTGGGCGGGCATGTGTTCAAGGGTTGGGGCAGCGATGCGCTGCATTTCACGTCCGCCCGGCACGAAATGAACTTCGTGGAAGGGACGCGGATGCTGACCGATGCGACGCTGCATCTGGAGGATGACCGGGGCGGGGCGTGGACAATCCGCTATGATGTCGCCGCGCCGCCCTGGATGGGGCAGACGATGGGCTATCATCCGGGCAGTTGGAAGGATGGCGGCACCTTCCACACCTATCATGGGTCGGAGGAACTGGCGATCGAATGGGAGACGCTGGACTGGTCGCAGCAGCCCTTCACCTATATCCCCTACAAGGTCAGCGGCGAGCAGCTGGCGACCAATTTCGGCGAAGGCACCGGCGTCGAGGACAAGGGCAATGATGGCAACAAGACCCATGGCGTCGAATATCTGATGCGGGTGACGCTGCATGCGCCCGACGGGTCGGTCCACACCGGCGCGGCGCAGGTCGAGATGTTCATCAACGGCCGCTACGATCCCTATGGCTTTGCATGAAGCTGGGGCTTGAAGGCCGGGTCGCGCTGGTATCGGGCGGCAGCGCCGGCATGGGCCGCGCGATCGCCCGCGAACTGGCGCGGGAAGGCGCGCATGTGATGGTGGTCGCGCGGCGCGAAGAAGCGCTGTGCGACACTGTTGCCGCGATCGAGGCGGAGGGCGGCCGGGCCGGGTGGATCAGCGCGGATATGGCCGATGAAGCCGGGATCATGCGGGCGGTGGCGCAGACGCGCCGCCTGTTTGGCGATCCCGATCTGGTCATCGGCAATGTCCGGTCGGTGGTGCGATACGGGTTCGAGGAAGCGTCGAACGACGATTTTCGGCTGAGCAACGAGCAGGTCGTGCTGTCCTTCGCCATGCTGGTGCGCGAAACCCATGGCGCGATGAAGGCGAAGGGCTTTGGCCGTTTCGTCAATCTGGGATCGGTGTGCGCGAAGGAGCCGCATCGCTTCTTCGACATCATCCTGTCCAACACCTACCGCACCGCCGCCGTCGGGCTGGCGCGCAGCCTGTCGAACGAACTGGCGCCCCATGGCATCACCGTCAACACGATTGCGCCGGGCAGTATCGACACCGGGCTGAACCAGGAAACGCAGGGCGGCGGGGCGGAGGCGCGAACCCAGCGGGAATCCCCGCCCGTCATCCAGATGGGACGGCATGGCCGGCCCGATGAGGTGTCGGGTCTGGCTGCGTTTCTTTGCTCCGATCGGGCCAGCTACATCACCGGGCAGACGATCGCGGTCGATGGCGGTTGGACGCGCGGGCTGTTCTGATGCGCATGGGGGCAGAGGCGTGACGCTGGAGGAAATGCTGGCGCGTGAGGCGATCCGCTACACGATCGCACTCTATAATCGGGCGTCCGATACGGCCGATTATGAGCTGCATCATCAGGTTTTTCACCCCGACGCGCTGTTCGAAGTGCAGGGGCAGGGCGCGTTGCAGGGGCCTGACGCCATCATCGCGATGCTGCTGCCCGCGGCGCGGCGGCGTGGCGCATTCGATCCGGGTAATTTCCAGCGGCATAATCTGACCACGACGATGATTGATTTCACCGCGCCGGACCGGGCGACGGCAACGACCTATATCATCGTCGTCACCGAATTGGGGATCGACCATGCGGGCCGCTATGATGACGAATTTGTGGCGCATGGCGACCGGTGGCTGATTGCCCGCCGGCGCGCGACGATGGAATGGTCGCGGCCGGATTCGCGGTTCGTGCGCTGGCTGGGGAATGGCCGGCCGGTCGATACGGCCGGCGATGCCACGGAGGCTTATAAAAATTCGGCGTAGTTCGTCGCGGTTTGCGGGTGGACGGTCGATTTGCCCTGGGCATAGACGTCGAAAATATCCGGTCCCATTTCCAGGCCGCTGAACAATTCCATCGTCATCGGGCCACTGCACAGGTCGAGCATCTGGCTGACCAGTTGCTTGAAGGCGTCGGTCTTGCGGATGGCGTTCACTGCCTCCTCATTTTTGTAGGATTCGATCGCGACCATGACATTGGGATCGCGGCCAAAGCCGTAAAAGACGAAATTGGCATTTTCCTGCATGAAGGCCGTGGCATTTTGCCAGAGCGGGTTGAAGATCGCCAGAAATGCGTCCCGCTTGCCCGGTTTGATCGGGTAGCGGGATATGAAGATGTTCGATTGGGTGACGATGATGCCTGTCATATGTCCTCTCCCTTGTCAGCATCCTTGCCGGCCGTCTTAATTTACATGCAATAAAGAATGTATGTTATCAAGGGTGGAACGGGTTGAAACATGGCATCCCGTTCCTGTCATCTGTCAGTCGAATGCGTCCAGCGCGCCATAATCGTCGATCGCGGCGCCCATGCGGCGCAGAAATTCCAGCGTCGTATGTTCCGGCTGCATCGCGGGCATGTCGTCCGTCGGGCGCATGGTGATCGTCCAGAAGGCGAAGGCGGTGAACATCTGCTGGCGGACATTGCGCAGAGCATCGTCAAAATTGATCTTCGCCACGCCCTTTTGCGCCATCAGGTCGATATAGAGGCGCAGCAGATCCTCCAGCCATGCGCGGCGCTGCTCCACGGTCAGCGCGGTCAGGGTGGAAAAGATGAAGTCGCGGCTCCAGTGACCGATCGTGGTCAATTGCCAGTCGGCAAGGCCCATGCGGTCATCGGGCGTGATATACCAGTTTTTCAGATGGACATCGCTGTGAATGAGGGTGCGGGGCAATTCCAGATGGCGCGCCACGGAGCGTTCGGTGGCGTCCCAGATTTCGCCGCTGCGTCGGAGCAGACCGGCGGTCAGGACATGGGCCGCCGCATCAACGCCTTTGGCGCAAAAGTCGGGAAAGTCGGGTGCGCCGTGCATCATGTCGCGCCACCAGACCGGCCAATGTTTGAAGGGCAGGGTGGCGCTGCCCAGTTCCGGGCTTTCATAGAAGCGGGAGTGGAGGCTGGACAGCGTCGTCACCAGCGCTTCGGCCTGATTGCGCGTCAGCGTGGTGCGTTCGTCCGGGAAATGCACCTTGCCCGCCATGTCGTCCATCATGATCAGATAGGCGAAACTGTCGGGATCGAATTTGGCGAAGCGCGGCGTCGGCGCTTCGAAATCGATGCGGGGTCGGACGAGATTGTAGAAGTCCGATTCTGCCCGCGCCGTATCCGACACGCCCAGGACGATGCGATTTTCCAGCGTTTCCGCCGCCTTGCAGAAGACCGTGGCGGGCAGGCCGGCGGCCCGGGCCGCGTCATTGTAGGACAGGAAGATGCGACGTCGATTGGAGGAGCCATCGTCCCGTTCGTCAAAGCGAAAATCCGTCACCGCGCCGCCCGGTATGTCGGCGCACAGCACCGCCGTCAGCCAGTTATGCGTGATTGCTGCATAGCTGGTGGGCACTTCATGTCTCTGGGTCACGGGGCGGTCATGATCGACCTCCGCCGCATAGGCCGCCTTGATCGCTTCCGCCGATGCTCCCATCGATCCTGCTCCTTAAAATTGATCGTTATGAAGCATATGATTAGCTTGTATAGAGATTTTGGCAAGGGTGAGGATGGCGTACATAATAAGGATTTGCACTTTGGCCATATGCATATAATATGCATGCAAACATGAATGTAAGTGCGGTTGTGCGTGAGCGGTCGACGGTCGCGCCAGCCATGATGGGAGAGAGGATTTGAACCAGCAAGCCATGGCGTTTGGCCTGGACCTGAAGGGCAAGGTCGCCGTCGTTCTGGGCGCTTCGGCGGAAGGTGGGACCGGCTGGGCGATCGCCGAAACGCTGGCCCGTAATGGCGCGAGCGTCGTGGTCGCCGCACGCAGCCTGCCGCCGCTGGAGCGGCTGGCGGAGCGAATCGGCGGCGCGGCCTTCCGCTGCGACGCCGGGGTCGAAGAGGATATCAGGGCGCTGGCCGCCTTTGCGCTGGAACGCTATGGCCGGGTCGACATTGCGGTGAACAGCGCCGGCCTGCCCGTCATGGGCATGATATCGGAAATGACGCAGGAACTGCTGGACAATGCGACCCGCGTCAATTTCCACGGGCCGACCTTTTTCATCAAATATATGGCCCAGGCGATCGACAGCAACGGATCGATCATCTTCATATCGTCCATGTCGACGACCCATCCGGTCATGCCGCACATCGCCTATGCCGCCGCCAAGTCGGCCGCCGATTGCATCGTGCGCTATGCCGCCATTGAATATGGACCCCGCAACATAAGGGTCAATTCGATCCTGCCGGGGCCGATCAATTCGGACATGGCGAAGGAAGCCTTTGCCGATCCCGATTTCGAACGCGCCTATGCGCGCGAAATTCCGATCGGGCGAGTCGGCCTGCCGGACGATTTCGCCAACGCCGTGCTGTGGCTGGCCGGGCCGTCCTATGTGTCCGGCCTCAATTTGCAGGTGAATGGCGGCAACCAGCTCACCCGCATGCCGCGCCCCGATGAACTGGCCAAGGGCGCCGATTCCTATGGCTCCGGCAAGGCGCTGGGCGACCGCTGACAATAGCAACGCATAATGGAGAGGTAGAGGCGTGGAACTGCTGAAACGGCCGCTCGCCGAATATATCCGCCACCTTTACGGGGAAGAGGCGGTTCTGGAACATGATGTGCGCTATCCCCGGGGATCGTCGCGCCTGACCTGGTTTGTCGATTATCGGGAACGGCCCGGCGCTGACCTGTCCTCCATCGTCCTGCGCGCCGATTTCGAGGGCGGGAGTACGATCCACAGCTCGCTGGAGCAGGAATATTTCATGTATGAGCGGCTGGGGCAGAGCGCTGTCCCGGTCGCGCCGGTGCTAAGGTGGGAAGCGGATGAACAATGGGCCGAGCGTCCCTTCTACATCCGCCGGCAGATCAAGGGCGACTGGGAAATCCCGCATTTCAAGGACCCCGATCCCCAATATGACGCGATGCGCATTGCCGTGTCGAAGGAGCATATGCGCAAACTTGCATTGGTGCATCAGGTGGACTGGAAGGCGCTCGGCTTTGATACGCGCTTGTCCGCGCCCGCCAGCCGGGAGGCATGCGCCGGGCACTTCATCGACCGGCTGATGGCGCAACTGGCCGATTTCCAGCGCGAACCCATGCCAGTGGTGGTCGAATGCCTGTCCGCGCTGAAGAAGGGCGCGCCGGTCGCGCCCTGCATTTCGCTGTGCAAGGGCACGAACGGGCTGGGCGAGGAGATATTCCTGGATGGCGAGATCGTCGCCATGAGCGACTGGGAGGAAGCATCCATCGGCGATCCGGCGGCCGATTTCGCATCCTTGCAGGATCTGATCCCGGAGATTGAGCGGAATGGCGCCAAGCTCTGGGGGCTGGAACAGGCGTTGACCTATTATCGGGAGGTCAGCGGCATCGACCTGCCGATCGAGAATGTCCATTTCTATCAGCGGCTGCGCACGCTGGGCGCCATCCTTTATGGGCACAAGGCGGCGGTCGTCCTGCACAATGGCAAAGCGGATATCCGGCAGGCATGGACCGGGACCGAAGTCTTCCATCTGGCCAAGCGCATGCTGGCTGGCGCGGGCGGGTTGGGAAAGCCCATCGATCCTGCCTGGTTTGCTCAAATGAACGAGACTGTCGCATGACCCCGATCCTGACCCCGACCGCAACCGAAGTGCTGCGCTGCGTGCGCGAAACCATGGAAAGCGGCATCATTCCATCGCTGTCGGGCCGCACCGAACGCAGCAACGCCGCTACGATCCAACATATGCTGCGCTTTGTGGAGCATCGCATCGACAAGGAAGGGCAGTTGTTGTTCGACGAAATTGCCTATCTGCGCGACCTTTTCCCCGCTGCGCTGGATTGGCTGGGCAGCCAATCGGATGCGGCGGGACTGAAGGCCGCGATCGGGCGGGCGATCGACGCGACGCCTGATCCGACCCTCTATCCATCGCTTGCGCGCCTGAGCGAAACGGTCGCCGCGCTGCGGCAGCATGTGTGCGATTTGCTGCTGCTTTTACAGGCCGCGCCGGAGAATGACGGTCAGGCGGTCGACCTCCATCAGAGGCTGCGCGATTATATCGTGTGGCAACTGGAACAGGAAGGCGGCATGGTGGAGCCAGCCTTCATCGGCCATGGGCCGCGGCGGTAGCAAAATTTTGTGTGCGGGGCGGCGGCAACGCCGCCCCGCACTGTCGTTCAGGCCGGCGCTGTTTCTCCGGACATCATCGCCGCCATCATGGCATCCATCTCCGCGTCGGACAGGCTGTGCGCGGCGCCGATAAGCTGTTCGGCGTCAGCCCCGGCCGCATAGCGGGCAGCCGGCGCTGCATCGGTCAGGGCGCGCACCACGACATTGGCGACCTGTTCCGGGGTGGAGGCGGTGCTGATGTGGCTGGCGTGCGCGGCCGCGCGGAAGCCGCGATAGAAATGGCCGTAGAGCGCATCGTCTTGCGGCGTCAGTTCCTCGATCATCTGGCTGACCTGCGCCAGTTGCGTGTCGACCATGGGGGTCTTGATCCCGCCCGGCTCCACCAGCGCCACATGGACGCCCTGTCCCGCCACTTCGCGGCGCATGGCGTCGGCCAGCCCCTCCAGGCCGAATTTGGAGGCGCTATATTGGCCGACAAAGGGCATCGCCACCTTGCCCGCCATCGAACTGATGAAGACGAGCCGGCCTTTGTTCGCGCGCAGCGACGGAACGGCGGCCTGAAAGATGGCGAGCGCGGACAGGATGTTGACGTCCAGCGTGCGGGCGACCTGATCGAGATCGGCCATTTCCAAAATGCCGATCGGTGCGACGGCTGCGCAGACGGCTACGCCGTCCAGCCGATCGTCGCCGATCGCAGCGCGTACGGCCTGAACGACGGAGGCCGGTTGAGAAAGATCGAGCGGGAATGTCGCAACATCGGCGTGCGCGGACGCGACGGCCGCCGCTTCCCGATTATCAAGGACGGATGCGATGACTTCATCGCCTGCCGCCCTGAGCGCCGAGACGAGGGCCGAACCCACGCCACCAGCGCCGCCAATTACCAGATATCGTGCCATATCCTGCTCCTGAAAATGCCTGTTATGGTAAAAGGGTCTGCCGATCATGCACCGGCAGACCCATGGTGGCGATGCAAGATCGGGAAGTTATTGCCCGAACTTGTAGGACAGACGGATCATCACTTCGCGCCCGCGGCTGACCGCGGCGAAGCGATCGCCCGGCACGCCCGCCGCCGTCCCGGTGCCGCTGCCGGTGAAGGGCACATCAGTCGAGGCGACATAATAATATTTGTTGGTGAGGTTCCGGCCGACCAGTGCGACTTCCCATTGGTCGTCGGTGTCGCCAACGCGCAGCGATGCGTCGAGCAGCGTATATTTGGGCATGCGGCCATTGGGCGCGGAGGTCGCGTCCGTCAGGAAGCTGCTGGAATAATTGGCATCGACCGACAGGCCCAGCTTGATCGCTTCGCTCAGCGGCGTTTCATAGGAAAAGCCGCTCGACAGGTTCCAGCGCGGGGCGCGGGGGATTTCGGCCCCCGACAGATCCTGCACCGGCGCGCCGGAGGCGCCGATGACGCAGCCCAGCGTCGGCGTCTGGCCATTATAGCAGGGCGCGTTGGCGAAGGCGGCATAGCGCGCATGATTATAGGCGGCCGCCCCATGAACCGACAGGCCATCAAGCGGCGTGCGATAGTTGAAGTCGAATTCCACGCCCTTGATCTTGGTCGACGCTGCGTTGCGGATGGTGGAGCTGGCGTTGGTGAAATTGACGACCTGAAGATCATCGACGCGGTAGGTGTAGGCGGCCATGTTGATGCGCAGCGTGCGGTCCAGAAGGGCGGCTTTCACGCCGGCTTCGAAGCCCTTGATGGTCTGCGGGTCGTAGGACAGGTCGGTGGTCGCGATATTGTCGACCGAGCTGGAATTGAAGCCGCCCGACAGGAAGCCATGTTTATAGTTGCCGAAGATCGTCAGATCCTGGGTCGGACGATAGGAGACGCTGATTTCCGGCGAGAAATCATTCCAGTTGCCGCTGCGCTTGACCAGCTGATCGGTGACGTCGACCATATTGTCGAACGTGTTCTGGACCGGATCGACGAAGCCGACGCCGCCATTGATGCCATTCAGCACCTTGGTCAGCTTCTTCTTCTCATAGGAATAACGGCCACCGGCGGTGATTTCGATCTGCTCGATCGGCTTGTAGCTCATCTGGAGGAATGCCGAATAGGCCGTGCCCTTCTGCACGAAATAATAGTTGTTGATCTGGAAGGGCGTGCGCAGCGGAATGAAGCCCAGGCCATTGGCGGTCAGCGAGGCGAGGCCGCTTTCTTCGGCCGCGAACAGGAAGGTCTTCGATCCCGTCTCGGCCTTTGTGACACCGAGATAGACGCCTGCGGTGAAGTTTAGCGGGCCGTCATAATCGGTCTGGACGCGCAGTTCCTGGCTGAATTCCTTATCCTTGTAGATGTTGCGGCTGGGCAGTGCGATCGAATAGTCATTTTCGTAATTTTCGGCCTGGATCAGGTCGACGTCATAATAGCCGGTGATAGAGGTCAGCTTGACCTCGTCCGACGGGCTGTAGTTCATTTCCAGCCCAGTCAGGATCTGGCGCTGGCGGCCATAGGGTTCCCCGTCGCGGAAGGTGGGATCGAGCGTGCCGACGATCGGGCCGGAGGAGCCGCGGATGATCTGGTCGTCCGCCTTGCAATTGTCGGTCGATCCCGACTGGGGCGAACCGAACGGGCAATGGATGAATTCGCCCGCCTGGGCCGGGCCGGCATATTTGGTGCGGCCGACATTGACCTTCAGCCGGGCATCGAAATTGTCGGTCGGTTCCCATTTCACCGTGCCGCGGATCGCATAGTCGCGATTATGGGGCAGGCGCTGTTCCTTGGGATAGAGATAGGCGGTTTCAGGCACCTGGTTGTTCAGGTCGCCCTCGATCCGCGAATAATAGCCGGCCAGGCGCACGCCCAGCGTTTCGGTGACGGGACCGGAGACATAGCCTTCCAGCCGCAGTTCGTCGGCGTTGAATTCATAGCCGCCGCTTAGTTTCGCTTCGAAGCTGCTGGTCGGATCGGCGGTGCGGATGGACACCACGCCGCCCGGGCTGTTCTTGCCATAGAAGAGCGCCTGCGGTCCCTTGAGCACTTCGACCTGAGCGATGTCGGTGTCGCTCATGCGGCGGACGGTCGCCTTGGCGATCTGGACGCCGTCAATGTTGAAGGACACGGCCTGATCGCCAAAGGGGTTGCTGTCCGGGCCGCTGATGCCGCGCAGTGCGATGTTGCCGCCCTGCACCGATCCGTTCTGCGGCGCGATGATGAGCTGGGGCACGATGCGCGCGATGCCGTCCAGATTGGTGACGGAGCGGCGGGAGAGTTCGCTGGCGCCCACGGCCGTCATCACGACCGGGACCGCGATCGAGGATTCGTCGCGCTTGCGGGCGGTGACGACGATATCGTCCAGGCTGGCAGTGGGCTGATGCGCCGTGCTGTCGGTGCTACCCTGCGCCATCGCGATGCTGGAGGAGGACGCAAGCAGCGCTGCAACGAACAGCGTATCGCGCACGATGATATGGCTTTTCAACTCTACTCTCCCGGAACATATTTTGGGTCCGTTTCGACCGACTGCAAACATATAGTATATTAACGTACCATACGTCAAAGGATTATACGCATATTGCCAAAATCGCCATAGCGGCTATCGTCCCCCTTGCAATCTGGTAAGCTAGGGTACTAGATTGCCGTAACACGCCAGGAAGCGTCATAAGACGGCCTGATATGTGAGAGCCAAGGCTCGGTAATATCGGGCGAATGTCGGCATGGAGAGGAATGGGCGCATGAGCACGGATTATGACATCATCGTGGTGGGCGGCGGCGGCGCGGGCATGACCGCCGCGCTGTTTGCGCAGGCGGCCGGCGCGTCGGTCATGCTGTTGGAGGCGGATACGAAGCTGGGCGGGGCGACTCGGCTGTCGGGCGGCGTCGTCTATGCGGCGGGCACCAGCGTCCAGCAGGCGATGGGCATTACGGACAGCCCGCAGGCCATGTATGACTATATCATGACCCTGAACGGCTGGCAGACCCGGCCCGACATCATCCGCCTGTTTGCGGAACGCAGCGCCGCCACGGTCGAATGGCTGGTCAGCCTGGGCGCGGAATATGAGTGGGTGGTGAAATCCGGCGTGGATACGGTGCCGCGTGGCCATTGCACCGTGGGCGCGGGCGACACGATCGGCCGCCTGCTGATCAATGAGGTTGGCGCGAAGGGCATCGAAACCGCACTGGGCACGCGGGTCGAGCGATTGCTGATCGAGGATGGCCGGGTGGTCGGCGTGCATGCGTCGGGCATGGATCTGCGCGCGAAGGCGGTGATCATCACCACGGGCGGTTTTGGCAACAGCCCCGGCATGCGCGCCCGATTTTTCCCGTCCGCCGCCCAGCATGGCGACATCGTCTATTCGGTGCATAATGACGCGCCCTTCATTCTGGGCGACGGCATAAAACTGGGCGAGGCGATCGGTGCGCGGATTACCGGGCATGATACGGGCCTTGTCCTGCCATCGGCGGGGCTGGTGCCCAATTCGGTGGAGGCGTTCCTGCCCCCCTGGTGCATGTTGGTGAATGACGAAGGACGCCGCTTCATGCCGGAAAATTCGCCCTATGCTGTGTCCGGCTATCTGATCAACGAACAGCCCGGCGCCCATGCCTGGGCCATATTCGATGAAAAGACGTTGGTGGAAGGCAGCGCCGACAAGCGCTTTTCCGATCCCTATCATACTGGCGAAGTGTCGCAGACCTGGGACGAGGATCTGATCCGCAAACATGTGCAAAGCGGCAAGATCCGCACCGCCGACACGCTGGAGGCGCTGGCCGATATGGTCGGGATCAATCGTCTGGCGCTGGCCGAGACGGTCGCGCGCTATAATGAAGATGCGCAGGAGGGCGTGGACAGCGAATGGGCGAAACAAGCGCCCAAATATTTCCCGATCGACGCCGCCCCCTATTTCGCGGTGGAGGTGCGGGCTTCGGTGATTGGCCAGACCAGCGCGGGGCTGGACATCGATACGAAGGGCCGGGTGCGCGACCGCAACGGCATCGCCATTCCCGGCCTCTATGCGGCGGGCGAGATATTGGGCTGCGTCCAGGGCAATCGCTATTCGGGCGGGGGCATGGGCGTTGGCAACGCCCTGACATTTGGCCGGCTGGCGGGCGAGGAAGCCGCCGCATCGCTGCGCGTCAACGCCTGAACTGCAATCCCGGATCGGGAGAAGAATGAATGTCGATTTCCGCGCGTCTGCTGCGCTCGCTCAACCGTACCGCCGCCATCGTTCATGACGATGTGGTCTATGCTTCCAATGAGGAGGCGCTGGTCGCATCGCTCAAGATATTGGAGACGCGGGAAAGTTTTCACGACCCGCTCTTTTCCGGCTGGCGCGACCGGCTGGAGGCGCAACTGGCTGGGCTGATCGATCGCCTGTCGCTGTCGACTATCGCGCCCGACCTGTTCGATGCCGTCGAAGCGGTCCGCGCGACGCTGGCGGCTGCGCCCGGCGGCAAGGCGGAGCGGGAGGACATGCAGCGCGCAACGATGCGGGACTGGTCGCTGCTGGTCGAGCGGCTGACGTCTGATCCGCGCATCGATCCGGCCGAGCGGACCCGTATCGTGTTCGAAACGTCGGACGCGGAACTGACCCGCATCGGTGAATTGTGCGGCGACTTGCTGCCGGCCGAAGATATGCAGGATACGGCCGTCACGGCTTCGCGCCTTCAAGCCTATCTGGCTGATCGTTTTGACGATGCGAATTTGCGCGTCACCGATTTCCGGCCACTGCCCGGCGGCTATGGCAAGGAAACCATCCTGTTCATGGTCGAGGGACAGGCGCTGTCGGGCGCGTTTGTCATGCGTCGCGATCGGGACGAGCCGACGATGGACAATGATTGCCATCGCGTGCGCTATGAATTTCCGGTTATCCGGGCGGCCTATGACCATGGCTTCCCCGCGCCCGAAGCTTTGTGGGTGGATGAAGAGCATAGATTGCTGCCCGGCGGCGATTTCCTGATCATGACGCGGGCGCCGGGCACGAGCGGCGGCAATGTCCATGGCGCGGCGGGCAAGGTCGATCAGTCCCTGGTCGACCTGCTGGCTGCCAGCGTCGCGCGCCTGCACCAGTTGCCGCCAATGCGCGAACTGGGCGATCTGACCGACGGGATCGCATCGCATCTGTGGGATTTGCCGCTTGCGGAAGTGACGCGCCGTTACATTCAGTCGATCAAGGATCTCTATCTGCGCGAAATGGCGATGCCATCGCCGGCGGTGCTGGCGCTCTATGGCTGGTTGATGGACAATATTCCCGAAGCGCCGGGCCGGCCGGTGCTGTTGCACGGCGATATTGGCTTCCACAATTTCATCGTGGACGAGGGGCGACTGAGCGCCGTGGTCGATTGGGAATTTTCCCATATCGGCGATCCAGCCGACGATGTCGGCTATGTCCGCAACACGGTAGGCAATTCGCTCGACTGGAAGGCTTTCATGGACGCTTATCGTGTGGCGGGCGGTCCCGATCTGGATGAGGCGCGGGTGCGTTTCTTCCAGATATGGGGGCATGTCCGCAACCTGACCGCCAGCCAGCTGACGACCAATTGTTTCGAGACGGGCAAGCTGGACGAACTGAAGCTGGGCCATGTCGGCCATTCGATGATGGCCGGATTCCTTCGGCCGATCCGGGACATGATGGCCGGCTAACCCATCGTCGGGTCGACCATCACCTTGGCGGCGTGCGATCCGTTGCGCATCGCTTCGAACCGGGCGGGGAGGGCGGCGAGCGAGATCGTCTCGCCGACCAGTGCGCGCGGTTCGAGCGCGCCAGCATCTAGCGTGTTCACACACTGGATGAAGTCGCCAAGGCCATAGGCGACGCTGAATTGCAGCCTGATATCCTTGAACATGGCGATGGCGGGCATGATCGGGTCGGGCTGGATGCAGCCACCCAGGCTAAGCACCGTGCCGCCATTGCCGACGAGATTGATCGACTGCTGGATCGCCCCGGCCGATCCCGCGCCTTCGATCACGATGTCGGGTGCCCCGCTCAGCGTCTGTTCCAGTCGCTGCGGCAGATCGTCATTCACCGTCAGGAATCCGTCCGCGCCCATGGCGGCCGCCAGCCCCTCATTGCGGTTCGACCGTGCGATCATCGCCACATGGCCAGCGCCCAGCCGCCGCGCCCAGAAGGCGGCGGAAGCGCCTATCGCGCCCGCACCCAGAATGGCGACGCGGCTGTCCGGTCCCAGCGGACCCAGTCGCCGCACGCCGCGCAGCGCAGAGGCGAGCGGCTCCACCAGCGCGCCATCCGCATGGGTCAGCGTGTCGGGCAGGCGGATCGCCTTGCGAGTGTCGATCAACGTATATTCGCCATAGCCGCCCGCCATCGACCGCAGTGCCGCGCAATGAAGCGGCCTGTCGGCGCGGCAGGTGGGGCAATTGCCGCAGGCGGACATGGGCAGTGCAGTCACGCGATCGCCGACCCGGATCGGCGCAGCGTCGGTGCCGACTTCCAGCACGTCGCCGGCATATTCATGACCGGGCGCGGTGCCGCAGGGCATGTCGAAGGGGCTGCCGCTGGTCATATGCAGGTCCGATCCGCAAATGCCGCAGCGATGGACGCGGATCAGCGCCTGATGCGGGCCGGGACGGGGAATGGGGCGATCCTCTATCGCCAGAGGCTGGCCCGCCTGCACGAAAATCGCCGCTTTCATCGCATCCATCCTCTCATTTTTATAAATATGCTAGCATATCATAATCTAGCGTGCATATAAGGGCCTGACAAGGAGAGAGACATGGCTGAAACGCTGACCATTCCGCTGCGCTATGAGGACATCGATGCGTCCTGGGTGACGGCTGCGCTGCGGCGGAGCTGGCCCGAGGTTGGGGTGTCGCGGGTGGAGCGTGGGCCGGTGTTCGGGTTCAAGCAGAACAAGTTTCGCATTAGGGTGGACTATGCGGCGGGCGGCGAAGGCAAGCCGGACAGTTTCATCGTCAAAGGCAATTTCCCTGGTGAAAATGATCCGGCGACAGGCTCTGCCTGGGCCATGGCCAATGAATTGCGGTCCTTTCGCGATATCGTGCCGCTGGTCGCTGCGCCGGCCGGGCCGCGCTGGCACCATATCGACGTCAGCGATGAAGCATCCGCGATCATCATGGAGGATCTGACGCCCCAGGGCGCAACCTTCTTCCATGCGCATCAAACGCTCGACCTGGGGCAGGCGATGGCGTTTATGGACGCCTTTGCCCGCATGTATGCCAGTAGCTGGAACAGCCCGATGTTCGCAGAAGGCGGCGCGATGGGGCCTGGCACGCTGGCGCATGAAAATCGCCGGATGGTGAATGATGTCTATTTTCCGACTTTCTTCACCGCCGAAAACTGGCGCAGCTATGTCGAATTGCCGCGTGGACGGGCATTGCCCCGCGCCTTTCAGGATATGGGGCGGGCGCAAGAGGCGTGGAGCCGACTTTGGGCGCTGCTGCCACAAACGGCAATGGTGGTGATCCATGGCGACGAGCATCTGGGCAATCTCTATGTCACCGCGGCGGGGCAGCCGGGCCTGATCGACTGGGTCGCGCGGCCGGAACATTGGCCGATCGGCCTGTCCTACTTCATGCTTTGCGCGCTGGACATTGCCGACCGCAGGACATGGGAAAAGGCGCTGCTGTCGCATTTCCTGACCCGGTTGCGCGCCTATGGCGTGGCGGATGCGCCTTCGTTTGAGGAGGCGTGGTTCTTCTATCGCTGCGCCGCCTTTTACCCGGTCGTCACATGGCTCAACAACAGTGCGGTGTGGCAGCCCGAAGCGATCAACACCGCCAATGTCGTGCGCGCGGCGACGGCGGCGCTGGATCATGACAGTTTCGGCCTGCTGGGGCTGTAATGCCGGGGCGAGGCACGCCTCGCCCAGCACAATTCAGGCGGTCTTGTCGGATCGATAGGCGTCCGCGCCGCTTTCGACATCCTCCAGCCGGGGCATGCCGGTCAGATGATTGCCGCCGCTGACTGGCAGGTTGACGCCAGTGATGTAGGTCGGGCCAGACAGGAAAACGACCGTATCGGCATAATCGCGCGGCAGGCCGACCCTTCCGAGCGGAACATGGCTGGCGTAAAGCTCCTCGACGCCGGGGATGGCGAACAGGCCGGCCGCCAGCGCCGACTTGATCGGGCCGGGCAGCAGAGAATTCACGCGGATGCCGCGCGCGCCATATTCCAGCGCGGCATAGCCGACCAGGCAGTCGGTCGCCGCCTTGGCGCAAGCATAGGCGAAATGCGGCGGTTGCGGCTGCACCGTGCTGTTGGAGGAGATGAGCGTGATCGATCCGCCATCATTCATCACCTGCGTCATGTGACGGATGAAGTGGACATGGCCGAAATAATTGACCTCCACGCCGCGCTGCAATTGTTCGGACGTGACATCGGCGATCATGCTGATGACCGGCAGGGCGGCAGCGTTGACGGCGATGTCGATCGCGCCGTGAGCCTGTGCCGCCACGCGCGCCAGATTGGCGATGTCGGTTTCATTGCCGGCGTCGCACTGCACCGCTAGCCCGTCGATCTTTGCGGCCAGCCTCTCCAGCCCTTCCATGGAGCGCGCGGCGACGATCACTTTCGCGCCAGCCTCCGCCAGCGCTTCGGATATAGCCCAGCCGGTTCCGCCTTCCGCCGAAGCGCCCAGCACCACGGCGACCTTGTCTTTTAACTGCATGTTCGCTTCCTCTCCTTGCTTTTGCCGTATTCCGGCATATAAGACGTATGCACATGATAATAATATGAACTAAATTGCAACCGTTAGTCGTTGTGCAGGACGAGGAGTTTGCCATGCGCATTGCCGCCAGCCCCAGGCTGTTCGATCCGGTGACGATCGGCAGCCTTTCGCTTGCCAACAGGACGGTCATGGCGCCGATGACGCGCTGTTTTTCACCCGACGGCGTGGTGGGACCGGACGTCGCGGCCTATTATCGGCGGCGGGCCGAGGGCGGGGTCGGGCTGATCGTGACCGAAGGCACCTGGATCGATCATCCCAGCGCGTCGAATGAAGACAGCGCGCCACGTTTCCATGGCGAAGATGCGCTGAACGGGTGGCGTCATGTGGTTGATGAAGTCCATGCGGCCGGTGGCAAGATCGTGCCCCAACTCTGGCATGTGGGCATGACCCGGCGGGCGCAGATCGACAATCTCTATGATGCGATCGAAGAGGACATGACCCTCAAGTCCAGTCCTTCGGGCTATGTCGGCCCGCAAGAGCAGGTGGCGCAGGGCAGCAGCGAGGCGGATATCGCGGCCCTGATTGACGCCTATGCGCGCGGCGCGGCCAGCGCGCAGGCGCTGGGGTTTGACGGGGTCGAACTGCACGGCGCGCATGGCTATCTGATCGACCAGTTTTTCTGGCATGGCACCAACAGGCGGAAGGACGAATGGGGCGGGGCGGCGCTGGCCGATCGCGGGCGTTTCGCGGTGGAGGTGGTGCGCGCTTGCCGCCGCGCCGTCGGTCCCGACTTTCCGATCCTGTTTCGCTTTTCGCAATGGAAACAGCAGGATTATACGGCGAAGCTGGCGACGACGCCGGGCGAACTGGCGACCCTGCTGGAGCCGCTGGCGGATGCTGGCGTCGATATTTTCCATGCGTCGCAGCGGCGTTTCTGGGAGCCGGAATTTGCCGACAGTCCGCTCAATCTGGCGGGCTGGGCGCGCAAGTTGACGGGGCGGCCCTCCATCACGGTCGGATCGCTGGGGATCGAGAAGGAAATGCTCGACACCATGTTTTCAGGATCGCAGGCCGCGCCATCGCTGGGGCGGCTGGAAAGCCTGAACATCATGCTGGAGCGCGGCGATTTCGATCTGGTGGCGATCGGCCGGGCGCTGCTGGTCGATCCCAATTGGGTCGATAAGGTGCGCCGCAGCGCCCATGACGAACTGCAACCCTATAGCCCGGCATCGCTGGCGACCCTTTCGTAACGCGCGGTTGCGCGTTTCCCATGGCCGCAGAATCGGCCCCACCCCTATCGGAATGACGACATGGCGAAATTGAATTTGGTGAAGCGCGACGGGACCAGCCTGGAGATTGAAGGCGAACCCGGCATATCTGTCATGGAGATGATCCGCGACCATGGGGTGGACGAATTGATGGCCTTGTGCGGCGGATGCTGTTCCTGCGCGACCTGTCATGTCTTCCTGTCCGACGCCGATATGGGCCGCACGGGGGAGGTCAGCGCCGATGAAGACGATCTGCTGGACAGTTCCGATCATCGCCAGGCCGGGTCGCGCCTGTCCTGCCAGATCATCTGGTCGGAGGATCTGGACGGACTGACGGTGACGATCGCGCCGGAGGACTGATCCGGCGCGCGTCCTTCAGGCTGCGTTGCGCAGCGCCTCATCCTCCAGGATCAGGTCGGCTGCGCGCCAGCCGGTGGCCATGGCCGGGCCGTTGGTGTTGCCCGAAATCAGGCCCGGCATGATCGAACAGTCCACGACGCGCAGGCCATGGACACCGCGCACCCGCGCGCGTTCGTCCACCACCGATCGTTCATCCCGCCCCATGCGGCAACTGCGCACGGCATGGGTGCCGCACAGGGCGATGCGGCGGATCGCCGCCAATATGTCTGCATCGCTCTGGTGGGCAATGCCCGGCGACATTTCTTCGCCGACATAGGGTGCCAGCGCGGGTTGGGCGACATAGGCGCGGATATAGCGCACCATCTCGATCGCGGCGCGCTGGTCGGTTTCGCTCGACAGCCAGTTGGGGTTGATGATCAGCGGCGCATCGGGATCGGCACTGCTCAGATCGAGCGACCCTTCGCTGTCCAGGCCGATCAGCTGCGCCGTGATGCTCATGCCCGGCACGGCTTCGACCGACTGCATCGGCGCGACCGTGTCCTTTTCCTTCTCCTCGGGAATATCCAGCGTCCAGCCGCTGACATAAAGCTGCGCATTGGGGCGGTCCCGATCCGGGCTGGTGCGGATGAACGCGCCCACCTCCATCGCGCCATTGGCCAGCGGGCCGGATTTCAGCATCAGATATTCGGCGACGCTGGCGGCCAGCCCCACGCCCCGCAGGCGGTGATTGATGCCGCGTTCGCCGCCCTTCAGCCGATAGGTGGCGATCATGCCCAGATGTTCGAGCACGCGCCGGCCGACGTCCGGGCTGTCGTGGATGACGGGAATGCCCAGCGCGCGCAGCCTGTCGGCTGGGCCGATGCCCGACAATTGCAGCAGCTTGGGGCTGCCGATCGTGCCGGTGCTCAGGATAATCTCGCCATGGCAGGCATAATGGGTCTGCCGCCCGTCCACGCGGCAGTCCACACCCGCCGCGCGCCGCCCGTCGAAGCGGATGCGGTCGGCATAGACATTGGTCACGACATGCAGGTTCGGCCGATGCCGCACCGGATCGAGGAAGGCGACGGCGGAGCTTTGCCGGCGGCCTTTCCGGATATTATAGCAATAATAGCCAATCCCCTCCTGATCTTCCCGATTGAGATCCTCATAATGGCGCGGCAGCCCCATTTGCACGCCCGCCTCGATCGCGCGTTCGGCCAGCGGATAGCGGAATTTGTTGGTGGTGATATGCACCGGGCCGCCCACGCCGCGCACGCCATCGTCGCCCAGTTCATGATCCTCGATCGCGCGATAGGCTTGCTTCATCTGCGCCCAGGACCAGTCGGGGCCGGCTTCCCCTTCCCATATGTCGAAATCCTGCGGCTGGCCGCGGACATAGATCATGCCATTGATGGCGGATGATCCGCCCAGCCCCCGGCCGCGCTGCCACACTTCGGATGGCGCATCGGCCGATCCCACCGGATAGGTCCAGGCATGATTGGGGTCCGTCACCAGCTTGCCTATCCCCTTGGGCATCGACACCATGAAGCTGTTGTTCGTGCCGCCCGCCTCCAGCAGCAGCACGCGATTGCGGGGATTTTGCGACAGGCGATTGGCCAGCACGCAGCCGGCCGACCCCGCGCCGACGATGATATAATCATAGCTGGCCATATCTCTCTCCTGTTGGCGTTCGTCAGGCGGCGCGCGACTGGCTCGTCTTGCGGATAACGCGGATCGGCAGATCGCTCAGCGCGTGAAAGGCGAAGACCGGATCATAGCGGATCGCCTCCGGCGGCACGGCCAGTTCGACCGCGTCGAAATCGTCCAGCCAGCGGCCGATCGCCGATTGCAGTTCCGCCCGCGCCAGAAAACTGCCGACGCAATGATGCACGCCCATGCCAAAGCTGATGTGCGACCGTTTGTTCTTCCGGTCGAGGTCGATCATCTGCGGGTCGGGGAAGCTGTCCTCATCCTGCCCGCCCGACGCCCACATGGCGAAGATGGTGGACCCGCGCGGCAGCGCGACGCCGCCAATTTCCGTGTCCTGAAGGACGGTGCGCGGCGTCGTGATGGCAGGGGCGTGGACGCGCAACACTTCCTCGATGAAGTCGGGGATTTTGGCGCGTTCCGATTGCAGTCGCGCCCACAGGTCCGGCCGGGTCGCCAGCACGAACATGGCGGATGACAGCGCGTTGCGGGTGGTTTCATTGCCGGCGATCACCAGCACATGGCACATCGACAATTGCTCTTCGATGCTCATCGGCCGGCCGTCGATGCTGGCGGTCGCGATCGCGCTGACCAGATTGTCCTGCGGATCGCGGCGATAGCGATCGAGGATATCGACGAAATAGCGATAGCCTTTCACGATCGTCCGCGTCGCCTCGATCGCGCGGGGCAGCGGGTGGACCGGATCGACCAGATGGGTGAACTCGTCCGAGTAAAATTTGAGAAAGGCGGCGTCGGCATAGGGCATGCCCAGGATCAGGCAGATCGCCTCCAGCGGCAGGGGAACGGCAAAGGCGTCAACGAAATTGACGGTTTCGCGATCCGGGATCGCCGCCATCAGCCGATCGACGATGCGATCGATTTCCGGCTGTAATGCGATGATCTTGCGCCGGTTAAGCGCCTGTTCGGCGATCTGGCGATAGGCCAGCGACACGGGCGGATCGGTGGCTTGCAGCGTCTGGACGACCTTATATCCCGCCTCGGCGAACACTTCGGCAATGGCGGGTTCGAACTCGCCCCAGCGCCAGACGGTGGGAATGGGCGTGTTGGAAAATATGTCGGTGCTGCGCGCGATCGCCTCTATGTCGCGCTTGCGGGTCGCCAGGAATACCGGTGAGGGGGACGGGATCGGCAGTTGATACACTGGCGCTTCCTGCCGCAGCATCCCCCAGCCGGGTCCGGGCGCGGACAGATGATCGGGGCTGAACGGGTTGAAGCTGGCCAGATCGATACCCTGGGTCATGCCGGTTCCTCCGCATGGGGTGACGGAAATGGGTCGATCCCTTTTGGAACGGCGCCTCTCCGAAACCGAAATTGGGCCTTATCCGACAGGTCTGATGGCCGGTGGTCCCCTTATAGCCATCAGCTTATGCACAAGAATGATATTCTGCAATACCATATGCATGCTTATTCAAACTGAACTGCTAAATAGTATGCTACAATATTATATATTGCGCTAGCAAACTATATGACGCATGGGCGAGGAGAACCGCATCATGAGGATTATGCCATGCTCCTTCGCTCTGCTCTCACCCTTACGCTCGCCCTTGCCAGCCTGTCGTCGGCCCATGCCGCTGCGCCGGCTATCGATCGCAACGCCCGCATCTATTCGGCGGACGGCGCCGTGCTGGGCAAGGTCGACCGCCTGATGATGAAGGGCGATGAACTGACGGGCGTCCAGTTGATCTTCGGCAGCAAGATGATCGTTATCCCGGCCGATACGCTGACGGTTGAAGATACGGGGGTGAAAACCAGCCTGACGAAAAAGGAAGTGCGCGCCCTGCGGTAAGGGGGCGTCCGCGCCGCTCAGCCTTGCCGATCCGATATCAGGATATGTGCACAAGGGGCCGGTCTGCACCGGCCCCTTTTTAAATGTTCAGGCGAGGCTGTCGAGCGCGTCGAGATCGTCCATGGCGGTCGCGATGCGGCGGATGAATTCCAGCGTGATGTCGCGCGGCTGCATGTCGGGCACATCGCCCAGAGGCGTCAGCGTCATCGTCCACCAGGCCAGAGTCGTCAGCAATTGCTGACGATAATTGCGCCATGCATCGTCAAACGGCACCGCCTCGCCACCGGCGGCGGCGAACGCCTCCAGATAATAGGTTAGCAGCTCTTTTTCCCACAGGCGGCGTTGTTCCACGGTCAGGGCGGTGGAAATGGTATAGGCGACATCGCGCGACCAATGCCCCTTCGACGTCACCTGCCAGTCGGACAGGCCCATCCGATCGTCGCCGGTGATGTACCAGTTTTTCAGATGCACATCGCCATGGGTGATGGTCAGCGGTAATTCGCCATGCCGCGCCGACGCGCGCAGCGTGGCGGACCAGACTTCGTCCTGCCGCGCCATCAGCCGGGCGGGGGCGACGTCCCCCGCTTCGCGCAGGCCAGCTTCGCACATGCCCTTGAAATCATGGTCGCGGTCGAGTGCCAGAAAGCGATCATCATAGCGGAACATATGCGCCAGCTCCCGGTCGAGCTGAGGCGAGCGATAGAAATGCGCGTGCAGCGCGGCCAGGACGCGCATCTGGTCCTGCACCCGCTCCAGCGTCATTTGCGTATGATGGTTGCAGAAACTGACCGATCCGCCCAGATCCTTCAGCATCACGATCGATGCATAAGAGTCTGGATCATAGACGGCGAGATAGGCTTCCGGCGCCTCGATCGTAAGTTGCGGCCTGATCTGGTTGTAAAAGGTCGTTTCGCTGAGCAAGGCAGACGTCGACAGCAGCAACCGGTTGCGCAGGTCGACCGTGGCCTTGCAGAAGACCGACGGGGGCAGGCCAGCCGCTTGTCCCGCGTCATTATAGTCCAGATAGATACGCCGCCGGTTGGAGGTGCCGGAATCGGGCGCATCCAGCCGCACCGCGACCACCCGCGCGCCGGGATGATCGGCGCATAATATGTGGGTCATCCATTCGGGCCTAATCGCCTCATAACGCCAGGGTATGTCGCCCGGCGCCACTGCGGGCCTGTCCTCACGCTGGTCGCGCGCGAAGGCGGCCTTGATCCGGTCGGTCTTCTCGCCGTTCATGCCGGCAATCCTGCTTGTCTTTGCTGCATCAGAAGCGCGTCTCCAACGTGGCATAGAAGCGGCGGCCCGGCTGATAGGAGCGCGCCTGATTTTCGATGCCGAGCATATAATAGGTCTGGTCGAGCAGATTGGTGCCGCCCACCGTGATCGACCAGCGATCATCGGGCGCGCGATAGCCCGCCCGCGCAGTCAGCAATTCATAGGCGTCGGATTGCTGGTCGATCGTGTTGGCGACGTTGCGGAACGCCTTGCCGGTCAGGGCCAGATCGCCGCCCAGGAAGAAAGTCCCCGCCATCGATCCGATCACGCTTTCATACAGGCCGCCGACCACGACATTATGCCCCGGCGCATGCTTAAGATCGCGGGCATAGGGTTGCCCGGCCGGAGGCGACGTATATTTGGTCTGCATTAACCCGGCATTGGCGAAGAGGGACAGGCCCCGCACCGGACGGTAACTGGTTTCCAGTTCCAGCCCCTCAATCTTGGCGTCCGAGGTCACGACCTGAGTGATGCCGTTGATCGTCAATGTCGCCTGAAGATTATTATATTTGGCCGAAAAGGCCGTGGCCGAGACATTGAGCCGGTTGTTCAGCAGCTTCGCCTTGAACCCGCCCTCGATCGACTTTTCGCTCTCCATCTTCGACTGGAGCATCATGCCCGCCAGATTGCCGGGGTTGGACGTGATGAAGCCGGGCGTGCGATAGCCTTCCGTATAGGAGGCGAACAGCAGCACCGGGCCGCTATCATAGCTGACGCCGATCTTGGGCGTGAACTTGTTCGACTTGATCTTCGTGGCGTAGCTGAAGCTGGGATCGGCATTGGTGATCGCGCTGTAAAGCGCGCGGTCGACCGAACGGCGATCGAGCGAATAACGGCCGCCCAGCGTGATTTCGAGCGCGTCGACCGGGCGGATGTAAAATTCGCCGAACGCGGCATAGCTGTTGGAAATCTGACTATCGTCATTCAGGCGCGGCACGGTGGACAGGGTGCCGATTTGCGACTGATAGAGCGAATGCACTTTCTCGCGAAAATAGAAGAGGCCGACCGTATAGTCGATCAGGCCGCCGCTGGCGGAGGACAGTTGCACCTCCTGCTGGATCTGCCGCTGTTTCAGATGCGCGCGCAGATTGACCTGCGTCACCGGCGGCGGCTTGCCCCACAGCGAGGAGGCGAAGACGTCGCGGAACCCGCGATAGCTCGACACCCATTTGACCGTGCCAAGACCGGTCTGCCAGTTCACCGTGCCGGCTATCCCGCCGCCATCGAAACGCGGGTCATTCTCCGCGAAGGGGCCGCGGAAGGCGGTGTAGGGATCGTCATAATAAAGCGGGCAGCGTTCGAACTGGCCGGCCGACACATTGCCCGGCACATAGTCGCCCGCGGCATTGGTGACGAGGCCCGGCCGCGTGCCCAGCGCCGCGCAATTGGTTGGCGTCACCGCCTGAATGCCGGAGCGATTGCGCGTATAGTCGGCGGCAATGTCGATCGTCAGATCATCGACCGGGGCAAGGCGCAGCACTGCGCGATAATCCTGTGCGCTCACACCATTGGCGCGGTCGCCCGTATCCTTGCCGGCAGCATCGACCAGCTTGATATAGCCATCCTGATCGCGGGTCTGCACCGCCAGGATCAAAGCCGCCTTGTCGGGCGCCAGCACGATATTGGCGTTCGCCTTGAAATCGCGGCGATCATCCGTGCCCAAAGTCGCGGACAGCTTGGCTGAATTTTCGTGCAGGTCGGGCTTGCGCGTCACGAATTTGACTGCGCCGCCGGTCGAGTTGCGACCATAAAGCGTGCCCTGCGGCCCGCGCAGCACCTCTATCCGTTCCAGATCGAGCGCGCCGGCCAGAGAACCCACCAGCCGCCCAATGAACACATCGTCCAGATAGACGCCGACATTGGGATCGGTGCCGAAGCCGACATCGTCAATGCCCACGCCGCGCAGGAATATCTGCGCCGAGGAGGCCGATGTCGTCGCCGCCTGAATATTCACATTGGGAACGAAGCCGTCGAGCGCGCGCAGATCATTGACCGCCTTGGTATCCAGCGACTTGGCGTCGACCGTCGCGATGGCGATGGGCACATCCATCAGCGTCTCTTCGCGCCGGCGGGCGGTCACGACGATCGCGCCCTCTTCCTGCGCCTGTTCGCCGGCCTGCGGCGGCTGGCTCTGCGCGATCGCGCTGCCCGTCATCAGGGTGAAAGCCATGGCTGCCAGGGATGGACTTGCCCTGCCGAATATCCTCATCGATGATCCCCTCTCCAGCGATTTTCTCTGCCGGTCCCGTTATTTCGCCGGCTTAATAGATTGCATATGTATCTTATTCTAGCATACTATAACGACGACGCACGGCGGGGGAAAGCCCTTTTGGCAGACCATCGCTGCAAATGGGCGAATATATAATAGGATGGGGTGACTGCATGGCTGAAGGACGGATGGCGGGCCGCCGCATCATGGTGACGGGCGCGGCGTCCGGTATCGGACTGGCCACGGCGCAGATGTTTGCGCGGGAAGGTGCGGCGCTGTCGCTGCTCGATCGGGATGCGCCGGCGCTGGCCCGGATCGCCGACGATCTTGGCGCGCATCATGCGTCGGTGGACCTGCCCGACGAAGTCGGGATCGACCGGGCGGTGCAGGCGGCGGCAGCGGCGATGGATGGCATTGACGGGCTGATCAATGTCGCGGGCATTGGTGGCATGGGCCGTCTGGCGGATCTGTCGCTGGCGGACTGGAACCGGACGATCGGCGTCAACCTGACCGCGCCGATGCTGCTGATGCGGGCCGTGTTGCCGCATATGCTGGCGGCGGGGCAGGGGACGATCGTCAATGTCGCATCGGGGCAGGGCCTCACGCCGTCCGCGTCGGGCATGGCGTCCTATTGCGCGTCAAAGGGTGGGCTGGTGACCTTGTCCAAGGCATTGGCGCTGGAACTGGCGCCGGCGATCCGGGTCAATTGCGTATGCCCCGGCGTGGTCGATACGCCCCTGCTGCCAGCCAGCATGCGTGCCGCCGCGCGGGAATCGGGATCGCCCTATGCGTTGAAGCGGGTCGGCGAGGCGGAGGAAGTGGCGTCCGCCATCCTGTTCCTCGCCAGCGCCGAATCCGCTTTCGTCACAGGCATCGCCATGGCCGTCGATGGCGGGCGCACCTATCATTAGGGCGTCGGCTTTTCGATCTATCCGATCCAGTAGGGCACGATCTGCCGATTGTCCGGATCGACATGGATCGGCCGATCGGCAGGCGGAAAGGCGCGCTGGTCGCAGCTTTGGCGGGGGCATAGGCGGCATGTGATGCCGATCGGAGTAGCGGCCCCTTCCTCCTGCAAATGCAGGCCGTCGGCATAGACGAAATTGGCCGCATGGGTGACTTCGCAGCCCAGCACCACGGCGAAACGGCGCGGGGTGCGTTTATAGCTGCCCGATGGCTTCACCAGACCCTTGGCCATGGACACATAGCGCACGCCATCGGGCGTTTCGCCCAGTTGCACATTGATCCGGTCGGGCACGGCGACGGCTTCATGCACGTTCCACAGCGGGCATGCGCCGCCGAAGCGGGCGAATTGCAGGCGGGTGGCGCTGTGGCGTTTGGTGATGTTGCCGGCCATGTCGACGCGGCAGAAGAAGAAGGGGATGCCGCGTAGGCCCGGCCGCTGAAGCGTCGAGAGGCGATGGCATGCCTGCTCGAAACTGACGCCGAAGGTGCGGGCCAGCCGGTCTATGTCGTGCCGCATCGTCCGCGCCGCTTCCCGGAAAGCGGCATAGGGGAGCAGCAGCGCGCCGGCGGCATAATTGCCAAGGCCGATCGCCAGCAGCCGGTCGGCGCCCGGCACCGGCAACGCGGCCTTCTTCACCACATCGGCTATCACCGCCTGTCCCTCCAGCATCATCAGTTGATGGGCCAGCATGAATTTGCGGCTTTCGGTCGGCAGCGCGGCGTTGATGAACAGCTGGCGTTCGGCGGCGCGATAGGCGCGCAGCGCACTGTCGGGCGTTTCGGCGATCAGCGTTTCGATGCCATGGCGACGGGCCAGCGCCTCCACCAGCATGCCTTCGTCCAGTACCTGCCCCTGGGTGAAGCTGGCGGCCATATCCTCCGCAAGACAGTCGAGCGCATGGACATAATTGCCCGCTTCATGAAACCAGTCGCGCGCCGCCTCCCATGGCAGGCGGGCCTGCACCTCATGATCGTTGGCGATCGCCTCCTCGATCATGTTGATGCGTTCATTGGCGCGCATATGGGCGTTGTAGAGATCGACATAGCGCGCTGCGAATTCGGGGAATTGCAGGTGCAGCTTCTCGATCCGCTCCGGCTCCAGCGCGGGGCCGGGCAATTCGGGATGGGACAGGGCAAAGGCGAAGGCGCCCAGCAGCTGTTCCTCCTCCCGGCTGTCGAAACTGGCCCAGTCGGTGGGAAAGGCGTTGGCGAGCGCGGCCTTGACCTTGGCGGTCAGGGGACGATCGTCATTTTCCATCTGCGAAAGATAGGATACGGATATGCCCAGCGCCTGCGCCATAGCGGCCTGGTCCATCCGATGGTCCAGACGCAATTGGCGCAGGCGCGGACCTGCAAAGATACGGTTGCCGCGTGCCATAATCCTTACCTTAATTTGCGAAGTCGCGATTTGCAAATTAGCAAATTTACATTTGCGAAATTTGCGTCCGATTGCGTAGGGGGATGGGCATAACAACCGTTCGCCTGAACCGGAGAGAAGCCTATCATGTCGAAGCTCGCCATCATCGAACAGCTGGAGGCCAAGCGCGACGCTGCGCGTCTGGGCGGCGGCCAGCGCCGCATCGACGCCCAGCACGCCAAGGGCAAGCTGACCGCGCGCGAGCGGATCGAGGTGTTGCTGGACGAAGGCAGCTTCGAAGAGCTGGACATGTATGTCGAGCATAATTGCATCGATTTCGGCATGGATGATCAGCATATTCCCGGCGACGGCGTTGTCACCGGATCGGGCACGATCAACGGCCGGCTGGTGTTCCTGTTCAGCCAGGACTTCACCGTCTATGGCGGCGCGGTGTCGGAACGGCACGCGATGAAAATCTGCAAGATCATGGACATGGCGCTGAAGGTCGGCGCGCCGGTGATCGGCCTCAATGACTCGGGTGGCGCGCGCATTCAGGAAGGCGTGGCGTCGCTGGGCGGCTATGCAGAGATTTTCCAGCGCAATGTGCTGGCCAGCGGCGTGGTGCCGCAGATCAGCGTCATCATGGGGCCGTGCGCAGGCGGCGCGGTCTATTCGCCGGCGATGACCGACTTCATCTTCATGGTGAAGGACAGCAGCTTCATGTTCGTGACCGGCCCGGACGTGGTCAAGACCGTCACCAACGAAGTCGTCACGCAGGAGGAGCTGGGCGGTGCGGTGACGCATACGACCAAGTCGGGCGTGGCCGATGTGGCGTTTGAAAATGATATCGAGGCGCTGCTGGCGGTGCGCGATTTCGTGGACTTCCTGCCTGCATCGAACAAGGAGCCGGCCCCGGAACGGCCCAGCGCGGATGCATGGGACCGGATCGAGGAGAGCCTGGACACGGTTATCCCGGCCAATGCCAACCAGCCCTATGACATGCATGAAGTCATCCGCAAGGTGGTGGACGAGGGCGATTTCTTCGAAGTGCAGCCCGCCCATGCCGGAAACATTCTGTGCGGCTTTGGCCGGATCGAGGGCAAGACGGTTGGCATCATCGCCAACCAGCCGATGGTGCTGGCCGGCGTGCTGGACATCAACTCATCCAAGAAGGCCGGTCGGTTCGTGCGCTTCTGCGATGCGTTCGAAATCCCGATCGTCACCTTCGTCGATGTGCCGGGCTTCCTGCCGGGCACCGCGCAGGAACATAGCGGCATCATCAAGCATGGCGCGAAACTGCTCTTCGCCTATGCCGAAGCGACCGTGCCGAAAATCACCGTCATCACGCGCAAAGCCTATGGCGGCGCCTATGACGTCATGTCTTCCAAGCATCTGCGCGGCGACCTCAACTATGCCTGGCCGACCGCCGAAATCGCGGTGATGGGCGCGAAGGGCGCGGTGGAGATCATCTTCCGCGGCAAGACTCCGCAAGAGATTGCGGAAAAGACGGCCGAATATGAAGCGCGCTTCGCCAACCCCTTCGTGGCGGCGAGCAAGGGCTTCATCGACGAGGTGATCCAGCCCCATTCCACGCGCAAGCGGATTGCGCTGGGCCTGCGCAAGCTGCGCAACAAGGCGCTGGAAAACCCCTGGAAGAAGCATGACAATATTCCGCTGTGACGGCCAATAGGGTCGTCATCCCAGCGCAGGCTGGGATCTTAGGCGGCTGTCCGGTCTGTTAAGGCATAAGGCCCCAGCCTTTGCTGGGGTGACGATATGAGGATGTTATGAAACTCGGCCGTCTCAACCATATCGGCATCGCGACGCCTTCGCTGGAGGCGAGCCTGGCCTATTATCGCGACATCATGGGCGCGACGCTGACGCATGAACCGTTCGACCTGCCCGCGCAGGGGGTGAAGGTGTGTTTTGTCGATACGCCGGGCGAGAATGGCACGGCGGGCACGCAGATCGAGCTGATCGAACCGCTGGGCGAGAACAGCCCGATCCATGGCTTCATCGCCAAGAACCCGGCCGGGGGGCAGCATCATATGTGCTATGAAGTGCCTGATATCCACGAAGCCAAGGCGTGGTTTGAGGGGCTGGGCAAGAAGGTGCTGGGCGAACCACGCATCGGCGCCCATGGCACGCCGATTTTCTTCGTCCACCCCAAGGATATGAACGGGGTGCTGACCGAGATTATGGAGACGCCTAAAGAGGGGGCTGCGCATTAACGCCTCTCCCGCAGGCGGGAGAGGATATGAAGCCTTGGCGGCTTGTCCGCCTAGGCGAAGTTGGTGAGGGCTTGGGTAGAGAGAGGCCCTCACCACTGCGACTAAGGCCCGCTGCGCGGACCTAAGTCTCATTGCCTCTCCCGCTTGCGGGAGAGGGGAAGTGGGTAGGGATAGGACACGCATGACCGAGAAGCCGACACTGGATCAGTGGGCCGCCGCCGCCGCCAGGGAAGTGAAGGGCAAGGATCTGAACTGGGATACCCCGGAAGGTATCGTGGTGAAGCCGCTCTATACGGCCGATGACGTCACGGTCGATCCGGGCCTGCCGGGCTTTGCGCCGTTCACGCGCGGGGTGCGCGCATCCATGTATGCGGGCCGCCCCTGGACCATTCGCCAATATGCGGGCTTTTCCACGGCCGAGGAATCCAACGCCTTCTATCGCCGCAACCTTGCCGCCGGGCAGAAGGGCCTCTCCGTCGCGTTCGACCTGGCCACCCATCGCGGCTATGACAGCGATCATCCCCGCGTCGTGGGTGACGTCGGCAAGGCGGGCGTGGCGATCGACACGATCGAGGATATGAAGATCCTGTTCGACGGCATCCCGCTCGACAAGATGTCGGTCAGCATGACCATGAACGGCGCGGTCATCCCGATCCTGGCCTTCTTCATTGTTGCGGGCGAGGAGCAGGGGGTCGAGCGCAAGCTGCTCGACGGGACCATCCAGAACGACATCCTCAAGGAGTTCATGGTCCGCAACACCTATATCTACCCGCCCGAACCGTCGATGCGGATCATCAGCGACATTTTCGGCTACACCAGCCGCGAGATGCCCAAGTTCAACAGCATCTCCATCTCCGGCTATCATATGCAGGAAGCCGGCGCGACGCAGGTGCAGGAACTGGCCTTCACCATCGCCGATGGCGCGGAATATGTGCGCTATGGCGTGGCGTCGGGCCTCGACATCGACAAGTTCGCCGGGCGGCTGAGCTTCTTCTTCGCCATCGGCATGAACTTCTTCATGGAAATCGCCAAGCTGCGCGCCGCCCGCGTGCTGTGGCATCGCGTCATGACGAAGCTGGGCGCGCAGGATGAACGCAGCAAGATGCTGCGCACCCATTGCCAGACGTCGGGCGTGTCGCTGACCGAGCAAGACCCGTATAACAACGTCATGCGCACCACCATCGAGGCGATGGCGGCCATGCTGGGCGGCACCCAGTCGCTCCACACCAACGCGCTGGATGAAGCGATCGCGCTGCCGACGGACTTTTCCGCCCGCATCGCGCGCAACACGCAGATCGTGATCCAGGAAGAGACCGGCATGTGCAATGTCGTCGATCCGCTGGGTGGCAGCTATTATATCGAAAGCCTGACCCAGCAGCTGGTGGACGCCGCGCAGGAAATCATCGACCGGGTCGAGGCTGAAGGCGGCATGGCCAAGGCCGTGGGCGCTGGCTGGCCCAAGGCGATGATCGAAACCGCCGCCGCCGCCCGTCAGGCCCGCGTCGACCGGGGCGAGGACGTCATCGTCGGCGTCAACAAATATCGCCTGGCGAACGAAGACCTGCTCGAAACGCTGGAGGTCGACAACACCAAGGTCCGCGAAGCGCAGATCGCCCGCATCAACCGGGTGAAGGCGGAGCGCGACGAGGATGCCTGTCAGGCCGCGCTGCAATCGCTGCGCAATGCCGCCGCCGCGCCACAGTCGATCGAGACGAACCTGCTTGCTCATGCGGTCGAATGCGCCCGTGCGCGCGCCACTTTGGGCGAAATCTCCGCCGCCATGGAGGATAGTTTCGACCGCTACGGCACGCAGCCGACGCCGGTGAAGGGCGTCTATGGCGCGCCCTATCAGGATGACAGTCGCTGGAAACAGGTTCTCGACGGCGTGCAGGCCGTCGAACGGCGCCTCGGTCGCAGGCCCAAGCTTCTTGTTGCGAAGATGGGTCAGGATGGACACGACCGGGGCGCCAACATCATTGCCTCCGCCTTCGGGGACATGGGGTTCGACGTGGTGTCTGGCCCCTTGTTCCAGACGCCGGAGGAAACGGTGGTGCTGGCGCTCGACAGTGGGGTCGATGTGGTCGGCGCCTCATCGCTCGCCGCCGGGCACAAGACTTTGATCCCCGAACTGATCAATCGGCTGCGCGAACAGGGGCGCAACGACATCAAGGTGATCGCCGGCGGGGTCATCCCGCCGCAGGATTATGACTATCTTCGTGACGCAGGGGTTCAGGGCATTTATGGGCCGGGTTCCAATGTCGTGGAGTGCGCCGCCGATGTGCTGCGCCTGCTCGGCCACAACATGCCCCCGGCGGGGCTAGAGGAAGCTGCGTAAATGAATACCCCCTGCACCCTGACTGCCCGCAACGACTGGACGCGCGAGGAAATCGCCGCGCTGTTCGACCTGCCGTTTGGCGACCTGATGTTCGAGGCGCAGTCGATCCACCGCGCGAATTTTCCGCGCAACGAGGTGCAACTGTCGACCCTCTTGTCGATCAAGACCGGCGGGTGCCCGGAAGATTGCGGTTACTGCAATCAGTCGGCATCGGCGGAAAGCGGCCTGAAGGCCGAAAAGCTGATGAGCGTGCAGGCGGTGATGCAGGCGGCGGCGCAGGCGAAGGACGCAGGCTCTTCCCGCTTTTGCATGGGCGCGGCCTGGCGCAACCCCAAGGATCGCGACATGCCCGCCATCGTTGAGATGGTGAAGGGCGTGCGCCAGATGGGCATGGAAACCTGCATGACGCTGGGCATGCTGAGCGAAAGCCAGGCCGATATGCTCGCGGACGCGGGTCTCGATTATTACAACCATAATATCGACACCTCGCCCGAACATTATGAGAAGGTCATCACCACCCGGACCTTTGACGATCGTCTGGTGACGCTGGAAAATGTCCGCAATTCGGGCATCAACGTCTGCTCGGGCGGCATCGTCGGCATGGGCGAGACGCGCAAGGACCGCGTCGGCTTCCTGCACGCGCTGGCGGTGCTTCCCCGCCATCCCGAAAGCGTGCCGATCAACGCGCTGGTCCCGGTCAAGGGCACGGTGCTGGGCAATATGCTGGCCGACACCCCGCTCGCCAAGATCGACGAGATCGAGTTCGTCCGCACCGTCGCGGTCGCGCGGATCGTGATGCCCGAAAGCATGGTGCGCCTGTCGGCCGGGCGTGAAAGCATGTCGGATAGCTGCCAGGCGCTCTGCTTCATGGCCGGCGCGAACAGCATCTTCACCGGCGACAAGCTGCTGACCACGGCGAATGCGGGCGACAATGCCGACGCGGCGCTCTTCGCGAAGCTCGGGGTCGTGCCGATGCAGGCCGAAGTGAAGGTCGAGCTGGAGGCGGCTGAGTGATCTCCCTCCTCCTTCTCAGCGAGGTGGTGCGCTACGCACCCCCGCCATGCCCCGAGAAGGGGCAGGCGGGGGAGGAGCGATGTGCTGCGGCCGAGCTGGCGAAGGCGGAAAAGCGTCTCAGTGTGGCGTGGAGTAAAGCTGTCCAAACGCTACGCGAGCCGGCCCGAAGGAATACGACCAAGGCTTTTGGTCAGACACCGATCAACCTTCTGACCACCGAACAAAAAAGCTGGCGAGCCTGGCGTGACGCGCATTGCGATGTGATGGCCTATTCCATGCAAGGAACATCGGGCGAGGCGCTGGTCAGATATGATTGCAAAACGGGAATAACGCTGGATCGCGTCAAAATTTTGGAAGGCGTTGGCGCAAGCTAGTTCATCGCCGCAACCATAACATCCGCTCGAACCGAACGGAGTTTAGAACAAGGACTGGGACAGGAAGTAGAATGGCAATCACCAAGATCCTGATCGCGAACCGTGGCGAAATTGCGTGTCGTGTCATGCGCACGGCCAAGAAGATGGGCATCAAGACCGTCGCGGTCTATTCCGATGCCGACGCCCGCGCGCCGCATGTGCTGATGGCCGATGAAGCCGTCCATATCGGCCCGCCGCCCGCCGCCCAATCCTATCTGCTGGCCGACAAGATCATCGAGGCGTGCAAGGCCACCGGCGCCGATGCGGTGCATCCGGGTTACGGTTTCCTGTCTGAGCGTGAGAGTTTTCGCAAGGCGCTCGACGCCGAGGGCATCATCTTCGTCGGCCCCCCCGCCAATGCCATCGCCGCCATGGGCGACAAGATCGAGTCCAAGAAGCTGGCGATGGAAGCCGGCGTCAATGTCGTGCCCGGTTTCGTCGGCGTGATCGACGACACCGAACATGCGGTGAAGATCTCCAACGAGATCGGCTATCCGGTGATGATGAAGGCATCGGCCGGCGGTGGCGGCAAGGGCATGCGCCTTGCCTATAGCGAGCAGGATGTCCGCGAAGGCTTTGAGGCGACCAAGCGCGAGGGCCTCAACAGCTTCGGCGACGACCGCGTCTTTATCGAGAAGTTCATCGAAAGCCCGCGCCACATCGAAATCCAGGTGCTGGGCGATCAGCATGGCAATATCGTCTATTTGAACGAGCGCGAATGTTCGATCCAACGCCGCCACCAGAAGGTGGTCGAGGAAGCGCCATCCCCCTTCGTGTCCCCGGAAATGCGCAAGAAGATGGGCGAGCAGTGCGTCGCCCTGGCCCGCGCGGTCGGCTATTTCAGCGCCGGCACGGTCGAACTGATCGTCAGCGGCGAGGACAAGACCGGCGACGGCTTCTACTTCCTCGAAATGAACACCCGTTTGCAGGTGGAACATCCCGTCACCGAGGAAATCACCGGCGTCGACCTGGTCGAGCAGATGATCCGCGTCGCCAATGGCGAGAAGCTGAGCTTCGGCCAGGCGGACGTGAAGATCAACGGCTGGTCGATCGAGAACCGCGTCTATGCCGAAGACCCCTATCGTGGCTTCCTGCCATCGACCGGCCGCCTGATCCGCTATAATCCGCCCGAAACCGGCACGGATGAGAGCGGCGCACTGATCCGTGTGGATGACGGCGTGCAGGAAGGCGGCGAAGTGTCGATCTTCTACGATCCGATGATCGCCAAGCTCATCACCTGGGCGCCGACCCGTCTGGAGGCCATCGACAAGCAGATCGAGGCGCTCGACAAGTTCGAGATTGAGGGGCCGGGGCATAATATCGATTTCGTGTCCGCGCTGATGCAGCATGAGCGTTTCCGCTCGGGTAACATCACCACCGGCTTCATTGCCGAGGAATATCCCGAAGGCTTCACCGGTGCGCCCGCTTCGGCGCAACTGCTTCAGCGCCTGTCCGCGATCGGCGCCTTCGCCGCCATGGCGCAGGCCGATCGCGCCCGCCGGATCGACGGGCAGCTTGGCCGCCGCCTGCCACCACCGACCGGCTGGCAGGTGAAGATCGGTGACGCCATCCATGATGTCGTGATCGACGGTGATGATGTCACCGTGGACGGCGAGAGCATCGAGATGGCGTTGGAATATACGCCGGGCGATCGCCTGATCGAGGCGGAGTTTGGCGAGGAGCAACTGGCGGTGCGCATCGCGCCGGTGCGCTCGGGCTTTGTCCTGACGGCGCATGGGGCCAGCCACAAGCTGCGCATCCTGCCTGCGCACGCCGCGCCCTATGCCGCGCACATGATCGAAAAGATCCCGCCCGATCTTTCGCGTTTCCTCATCTGTCCGATGCCCGGCCTGCTGGTCGCGCTGCATGTCAAGGAAGGCGACAAGGTCGAAATCGGCCAGCCGCTCGCTGTGATCGAAGCGATGAAGATGGAAAATATCCTGCGCGCGGGGAAAGCCGGAACGGTCAGGAGCGTGTCCGCCGCACAGGGCGAGAGCTTGCCGGTGGACGCCGTGATCCTCGAACTCGAATAACGCCTTATTGCGAATTTTTCGCAACAGTCTTGCCTTTTCGCATTTGGCCGTCATCTTGGCGGACATGCGAAAAGGAAAAACGTGACGATGGCACAAATGGCAACATTGGATGCGGCTGGCTGGACTGGTCCCAATGGCGATGTCTGGGCGCAGGAATGGCGACGGACTGATCGCAGCTTTGCGGCGCTGTCGCTGGAACTGGACCGGACGATTGCGCAGGCCATGGGTGTCGGGCGGGTCGCTGTGGCCGATATCGGCTGCGGCGCTGGCGGAACGGCGCTGGCGGCCGCTGCCTCAAACCCGCAGGCGCAGGTGACGGGGATCGACATTTCCCCCGCGCTGATCGCCGTGGCGCAGGAACGGGCAGGGACCACCCCCAATATCCGGTTCGTGGCCGCGCCAATGGAGCAGATGATCGGCGCGGCCGGGCCGTTCGACCTGATCGTGTCGCGCCATGGCGTGATGTTCTTTGCCGATCCGGTCGATGCCTTCACCCGCCTGCGCGCGGCGACGCGGCCGGGCGGGCGACTGGTCTTTTCCTGCTTCCGGGCGGCGGCGCTGAATGTCTGGGCGCGCGAGACGATGGCGGCCGTGGGCGAAACCCCGCCAGCGGCCGACGGCTATGCGCCCGGTCCCTTCGCCTTTGCTGACGAGGTTTTGGTGCGCGGCCTGTTGACGCAGGCGGGCTGGGCGCAGGTCGACGCCCGGCCGATCGATTTCGCCTATCGCGCGGGTGGCGGGGATGATCCGGTGGCCGATGCGGTCAGCTTCTTCAGTCGGATCGGCCCGGCGGCGCGCGCACTCAAAATGGCGGACCCGGCAGAGCGGCCGGCGATTGTGGAGGCCGTTCGGGCGCTGTGCGCCGCGCATCTGTCCGATGGGCATGTGGACTTTCCGGCGGCGGCCTGGATATGGTCGGCGCGCAACCCTGCATAAGGTCCGCCATGCATCTGACCCATGATCCCGCCGCGCCCGCCGCCGACACGATCGGCTTCGACGATTTTCTGAAAGTCGATATTCGCATCGGCACGATCGTCAGCGCCGAACCCTATCCCGAAGCGCGCAAACCCGCCTACAAGCTGCTGATCGATTTCGGCCCGACGATCGGCCGAAAGAAATCCAGCGCCCAGATCACGGAAAATCATGCGCTGGCCGATTTGCCGGGGCGACAGGTGGCGGCGGTAGTCAATTTCCCGCCCCGCCAGATCGGCAAATTTCTGTCCGAAGTGCTGACGCTGGGCTTTGCCGATAGGGACGGCGCGGTGATGCTGTTCGCGCCCGATCGGCCCGTCCCCAACGGATCGCGGCTATTCTGATCCTGTCCTATCATGCCGCTGCAATGCTATGGCCGCTTTGGACATCGCAGACAGGCATTGTAGGAAATTATCTTTCCCGTCGCCGCATGTTCATGTCAAATTCGGCGGGAAATATGCGAAGTTAAGGGGGACGGATGCCGGATTCGGTGGGGGCGGATTATGTCATGGACGCGCGGCGGGACCGGATGGTCATCACCGCGTCGGCGCTGGGTACCGTGTTCGAATGGTATGATTTCTATATTTATGGCGTGCTGGCGCCGATCATCGGGCGCACCTTCTTCCCGACCGACAATCCGACCGTCGAACTTCTCTATACGCTGGCCGGTTTCGCGATCGGCTTTGCCTTCCGACCGATCGGGGCGATGCTGTTCGGCTATCTGGGTGACCGGCTGGGGCGTAAATATACCTTCCTCGCCACCATCATCCTGATGGGACTGGCGACGGCGGGCGTGGGGTTGACCCCGTCGGCCGCCAGCATCGGCATGGCTGCGCCGGTGATCCTGATATGTTTAAGGATCGCGCAGGGGCTGGCGCTGGGCGGCGAATATGGCGGCGCGGCCATCTATGTCGCGGAGCATGCCCCGGCGGGCAAGCGCGGTTTCTACACGAGCTTCATCCAGGCCGGCGTGATTGGCGGCTTCATCCTGTCGCTGATCGTGGTCGTGGGCACGCAGGCGATTGTGGGCAAGGCGGTATGGGACGTCTGGGGATGGCGCATCCCCTTCATCCTATCGCTCGTCTTGCTCGCCATATCGCTGTGGATGCGGCTGATGTTGCGCGAAAGCCCGGTCTTTCTGGCGATGAAGCAGGCGGGCGCGCAGGCCAAGAACCCGCTGAAGGAAGCCTTCACAGCGCCGGGCAACAAGAAGCGGATGGTCGTCGCCATGATCGGCATCGCCGCGGGCTTCACCGTCATCGCCTATACGGTGATGTTCCAGGCGCTCTATTTCCTGCAAAACGGCCTGCATGTCGCGCCGGGGCTGGCGCAGTTGCTGGTGGGCGGCAGCGCCTTTTTCGGCGTGGCGAGCTTCATCTTCTTCGGCTGGCTGTCCGACCGGGTGGGCCGGCGCAAGCCGATCATCATCGGCTATGCGCTGGTGCTGCTGCTGGCGTTGCCGCTCTATCAATTTATGGGACGAACGGCGAACCCGGCGCTGGAGGCCGCCGCCGCCCGCGCGCCGGTGGTGGTCAGCGGTCCCGATTGCCGCTTCGATCCCTTTGCCAAGGTGCAACCGACCGCCTGCGGCAAGCTGCTCGATCATTTTTCCAAGCGCGGCATCCCCTATGACAAGATAAGCGCGGCCGCGCCAGGCGTCGCGATCGGCGGTGCGGCGGTGGCGGACATCAGCCCGGCCGGGCTGGACGCGGCGCTGAAGGCGGCGGGCTATGATTTCGGCGCGGTGACGCCGGACTGGCCACGCGCTCTGGCGCTGTTTGGCGCGCTGTTTCTGCTATGGACCCTGTCCGGGGCGACCTATGGCCCGGTGGCGGCGCTGTTGTCGGAATATTTCCCGGCGCGCATCCGCTATTCGTCCCTGTCCATTCCCTATCATATCGGCACTGGTTATTTCGGCGGTTTCCTGCCGTTGGTCAGCCAATATATCGTGGCGCGGACAGGCAATCCCTATGCCGGCCTATGGTATACGCTGGCGGTGGTGGCGATGGCGCTGACCACCTGCCTGGTGGCGCTGCCCGAAACAAAGGATCGCCCCCTCGACGCCTGACCCATGGAAGGCTATCGGCACCCTTATGCACGCCTATACCGCCCCGCTGCGCCTGCGCCTGAATGGCGACGCGCTGATGTCCAACTGGCGCTGGCTGGCGGCGATGAGCGGCGGCGCGGCATGTGGCGCGGCGATCAAGGCCAATGGCTATGGGCTGGGCGCGGCGGGGGTGATGACCCGGCTGATGCAGGCGGGTTGCCGCGATTTCTTCGTGTCCAACTGGGGCGAGGCAGCAGTGGTGGAGCCGCTGCTGGAAGATGGCGTCAGCCTGTCGGTGCTCCATGGCGTGCGCGAAGAGGATATGGCCCAGGCGCTGGGATCGCGGGCGCGGCCTGTGTTGTGCACGCCGGGCCAGATTGCGCGCTGGCGGGCGGCTGGCGGCGGCGCCTGTGACGTCATGATCGACACCGGCATGAACCGGCTTGGGCTGGACTGGCGCGCGGATGTGGCGACGATGGTCGAAGGGCTGGAGATTGTAACGCTGCTCAGCCATCTCGCCTCCGCCGATGAAGAGGTGACGTTCAACGCCACGCAACTGGATCGCTTTACGGCGCTGCGGAGCCAGACTTCCGCCCGGCGTTACAGCCTGGCCAACAGCGCGGGCATCTGCCTTGGCGGCGGCTATCACTTCGATCTGACCCGGCCGGGGCTGGCGCTCTATGGCGGCATCCCGCGCGAGGCGGCGGCGGGGCATATTCGGTCCGTTGTGCAGCCGCAGGCCCAGATGTTGCAGCGCCGCCGGCTGCTGGCGGGCGACAGCATCGGCTATAACGGCACCTTCACGGCGCAGCGCGACCATGACGTTGCGATCCTCAATCTGGGCTATGCCGATGGCTATCTGCGCGGCTTTTCGGGCCGGGGCGCGGCGGTTGTGAACGACGAAAAGCTGCCGGTGCTGGGCCGTGTATCGATGGATTTGTTGGCGGTGGATGTCAGCGCGCAGCCCGATCTGGCGGAAGGCGACTGGATCGATATCGCTTATGATCTGGGCGAGGCATCGGCCGTTTCGGGCCTGTCGCCCTATGAACTGCTGACCGGACTGGGCGCGCGCTACGACCGGGTCTGGGGCTGACACGAAAGGGGCCGCCGATCCTGCGACCGGTGGCCCTTTTCATCATTGGCGTTGCTTCAGCGTTCGATGCACATGGCGACGCCCATGCCGCCGCCGATGCACAGGGTCGCAAGGCCCTTCTTCACGTCACGCTTGGCCATTTCGTACAGCAGGGTGGTCAGCACGCGCGCGCCCGACGCGCCGATCGGGTGGCCGATGGCGATCGCGCCGCCATTGACGTTGACCTTTTCAGGATCAAAGCCCAGTTCCTTGCCCACGGCCAGCGCCTGCGCAGCGAAAGCTTCATTGGCTTCGATCAGGTCGAGATCGCCGACCGACCAGCCAGCCTTGGCCAACGCCTTGCGGCTTGCCGGCGCCGGACCGATGCCCATGATCGAAGGATCGACGCCGCAGGTGGCGAAGCCGGCGATACGGCCCAGCACGGTCGATCCGCGCTTCGCAGCCTCGTCGGCGGTCATCAGCACCAGCGCGGCTGCGCCATCGTTCAGGCCGCTGGCATTGGCGGCAGTGACGGTGCCGTCCTTCTTGAAGGCGGGCTTCAGCTTTTCCATCGCCTCGATCGTCGCGCCGTCGCGGATATATTCGTCAGTGTCGACGATCGTATCGCCCTTGCGCCCCTTGACCGTGACGGCGGCGATTTCATCCGCGAAACGGCCCGATGCACGCGCGGCCGACGCCTTGGTCTGGCTGCCGACAGCGAAAGCATCCTGCTCTTCGCGCGTGATCTGATATTTCTCGGCCAGATTTTCGGCAGTGATGCCCATATGATAGCCATTGAAGGCGTCGGTCAGGCCGTCAACGATCATCGTGTCGACCAGCGATAAATTGCCCATCTTCTGCCCGGCGCGCAGGAACTGGGCATGGGGGGAGAGCGACATATTTTCCTGGCCGCCCGCCACCATGATGCTGGCGTCGCCATTGGCGATCGCCTGCGCCGCGAGCGCAACGGCGCGCAGGCCCGACCCGCAAACCTGATTGATGGCGAAGGCGGTGCGGTCGACCGGGATGCCCGCGCCGACGGCGGCCTGACGGGCCGGATTTTGACCAAGGCCGGCAGTCAGCACATGGCCCAGAATGACTTCATCCACCTCATCCGCGGCGACGCCGGCCTGTTCGAGCGCAGCGATAATCGCGGTCTGACCCAGCACATGGGCCGGGGTCGTAGCATAAGCGCCCAGGAAGCTGCCGACAGGCGTGCGCTTGGCGGCTGTAATGACGATGTCTGACAAAGCCTTGATCCTCATTGATGGTGATTGTCTTTTCGCAGGTGCAATAGCATCAACCGCCGTGGCTGCAAAGCCAAAGGGAGAGGGGGCGCCACAGCAAATCCCGGGCGCGGCCACCCACGACCATCCCAACATGTCCCAGCGAAAGTTGACGTTCCTCTCGCAAGGGCGGGCTGGCAGTTGCAGGCACGATGCGGTCGGTGAGGGAGGCGATCGACAGGGTGGGGCATTGCAACGCAGCAGGGTCGATGATGCGGTCGCCTATGCGCCATTGCCCAGCGCCGCTGGCATTGCCGGCATAGAGGGCTTCGAACAGATCGCGGCCAGCGGCAAAGCTGAGCGGCGCGCCGCCATTGGCCCAATCCTCCACCGCCAGAAAGGCGCGCTCCGCATCCGATTCTGCTTCCATGTCCACGAAGGCGGCATATTTTGCGATCGTGCGGGCCGGGTCCATCGCCCAGAAGCCCGATTGCAGCACCTCCATCGGAACATAGCCGATGCGTTCGCACATAGCCCTTGCGTTGCGCCACAGGTCCCCGATCAGGTTGAGGTCAGCGGTAGGGAAAGCGTCGAATCGCCAGGGTGCGGCGATCGTCGCCACGGCCGGCAAGTCCCGCAGTGCCGCTGCGCCCAGCGCCAACGTGCCGCCCAGGCAATAGCCGACCAATATGGGCGGACGCGGCAGGCTCGCGAGCAGGGGTAGCAGGCGATCGGCAACATGGCCGCCCAGACCCACAGTTGCGTCCGCAGCGGTCGGTGCGCCCCAGTCGACCAGATAGGCGTCATGGCCTGCTGCGGTCATGTGGCGCAGCAAGGACCGGCTTTCGGACAGGTCCAAAACCTGCGGCGGATTGATCAGCGAAGGGATGAAAACCACGGGATGACGGACACTTGCTGCGCCATATTGCAGCAATCGCGCCGGTCCCGCGCTGGCCACGCACCGGCCGGCTTGTGCCGCTGCGGGGCGCTGCGCCTCCTGATATTTGCGCAAACCGGCGAAGGCGCGGCGGCGCAGTTCGGGTTTTCCCTCCGTTTCGCGCCATAAAATATTGAGAAAAAGGGGCAAAGGCCGCGGCCCATGTTGCGGTGCGGCATCGCCCTGTGCTAATGCGGTAAGTGCAGGTGTGGGAGAGGAATCCATGACCAAATCCAAGACCGTCAATGAATCTGAGCCGGTCGTCATCAAGAAGTACGCCAACAGGCGGCTCTATAATACCGAAACTTCCAGCTATATCACACTCGACCTCCTGTCGCAGATGACGCGCGAGGGGCGGGAATTCATCGTGGTCGACGCCAAGACGGGCGAAGACATCACGCATAATGTGCTGACCCAGATCATCATGGAAGAGGAACAGCGTGGCAAGAACATGCTGCCGGTCAACTTCCTGCGCCAGTTGATCGCCATGTATGGCGATTCGATGCAGTCGATGGTGCCGCAATATCTGGAAGCGTCGATGGACGCATTTCGCAAGAATCAGCAGCAGTTTCAGGAAGCCATGAAGGGCGCCTTTGGCGGCGGCCCGCTGGCCGAGATCGCCAAGCGCAACATGCAGATGTTTGAAGCCGCGGCCAGCGCCTTTGGCAACGGGGTTCCCGGCATGCCGGGCGTGACGCCGCCGGCCGGAGCGCCCGAAGGCAGCAAGGACGAAGAGATTAACGATCTCAAGGCCCAGCTGGCCGCGCTCAACGCAAAGATCGACAAGCTGAGCTGATCCATCATGGCCAAGGCTGACCGGCTGGAACGTCTCGACAGTCGCCGCGAGGAGCTGGAGGGCGAATATCGCGACGCCCTGATCGCGGCGCTGCGCGTGACGGCCGGCGGCCGCTGGGGGTTGTTCGCGCATCAGAAGGACAAGGCGGCGATTGCGCGCACAGCGCCGGTGATCGCCACCCTTTCCGAACTGGCGGATGAGATTGACGCGATGCGCGACACGCTGGGGCTGGAGCCTTTTGCCCTGCATGCCAACTTCCTGGCGGCGCGGGGGCCGGCCGCCGCCGACGCGGTGGGAGAGCCGAAGCAGGCCATGGCCTGGCTGGAGCGGATGGGCGTAGCCGCCTGATCGCTGGTCGGGCTGCACGTTCAGGGGGTCGACAGGAACGGCGCGCTTGTCCTATGGCGCGCCATCTTCTTTGCTAGCCAAGGTCTCCGTCCTGTGAAGCACGCTCTCAACGTCACCCGCGAAAAGGATTTCGCCGCCTGGTATCAGGCCGTCATCACCGAAGCCGACATGGCCGAGGAAAGCGGCGTGCGCGGCTGCATGGTCATCCGCCCGTGGGGCTATGGCATCTGGGAGCGCATCCAGAAGCTGCTGGACGATCGCATCAAGGCGACCGGCCATGAAAATTGCTATTTCCCGCTGTTCATTCCGCTCTCTTACTTTGAGAAGGAAGCCGAGCATGTCGACGGCTTCGCCAAGGAAATGGCGGTCGTCACCCATCATCGCCTGATCCAGAAAGATGGCAAGATGGTGCCCGACCCCGAAGCGAAGCTGGAAGAGCCGCTGGTCGTGCGCCCCACATCCGAAACGGTGATCGGCGCGGCGTTCAGCCGCTGGGTGCAGAGCTGGCGCGACCTGCCCGTGCTGATCAACCAGTGGGCCAATGTCGTGCGCTGGGAAATGCGTACCCGCATGTTCCTGCGCACCAGCGAATTTCTGTGGCAGGAAGGGCATACCGCGCACTCGACCGTCGAAGAGGCGATGGAAGAGACGATGAAGATGCTCGAAGTCTATCGCAGCTTCGCCGAAGAATGTGTCGCTTTGCCCGTCATTGCGGGTGAGAAGCCGGAAAATGAGCGCTTCCCCGGCGCCGTCGCGACCTATTCGATCGAGGCGATGATGCAGGATGGCAAGGCGCTGCAGGCCGGCACCTCGCACTTCCTGGGCACGACTTTCAGTCAGGCGCAGAATATCAAGTTCCAGAATGCCGAAGGGCAGCAGGAACTGGCCCAGACCACCAGCTGGGGCATGTCGACCCGCATGATTGGCGGCCTGATCATGGTCCATGGCGACGATGACGGCCTGCGCGTGCCGCCGCGCGTCGCGCCCTATCAGGTCGTGGTCGTGCCGATGCTGCGTGATACGGAGGAAGACGCGGCTATCGTCGATTATTGCACCGATCTGGTGAACCAGCTGAACGGTCTGGACCTGTTCCGCGAGCCGGTGCGCGCGCTGCTCGACAAGCGCCCGGCCAAGGCGGCGAACAAGCGCTGGGGCTGGGTCAAGAAGGGCGCGCCAATCGTGATCGAGGTGGGCGGTCGCGACGTTGCCGGCGGCAATGTCTCGGTCATTCGCCGCGACCGCCTGTACCGCGAGGACGGCAAGCTCGACAGCCAGATCATGGCGAAGGGCGATTTCGTGGCGAAGGCGACCGCGATGCTGGAAGATATCCAGTCCTCGCTTTTCACGGACGCCAAGGCGCGGCTGGATGGCAATATCGATCGGTCTATCACCGATATCGACGCGCTCAAAGCCTATTTCAATGCATCGAAAAAACCCGGCTGGGCGCTGGTGCAATGGGCCAAGCCGACCGGCGCGGAACTGGATAAGGTGGTGCAGTGGTTGAAGGGTGAAAAGCTGACCCTGCGCAATGTGCCAACCGATGCGGAGGCGGCGGATGGCATGTGCATCTTCACCGGCGGCAAGGCGGTGGAGCGCGTGCTGGTCGGGCGCTCTTATTAAGGCGCGTTCGTTTCGAGCGAAGTCGAGAAACCGGTCCCGACTTCGCTCGAAAAAGTCAGCTACAGCACATATTTGCTGAGGTCGGTGTCGTGGGCGACGGCCGACAATTGCTTGTCGACATAGGCCCGGTCGATCACCAGTGTTTCGCCGCGGCGATCCTCCGCCTCGAAGCTCACATCCTCCAGCAGCTTTTCCATCACCGTCTGCAGGCGGCGGGCGCCGATATTCTCGACTTCGTTGTTCACCTCTGCCGCGATCTTCGCCACGGCGCGAATGCCTTCGGGCGTCAGGTCGATCGTCACCTCTTCCGTCGCCAGCAGGGCGCGATATTGCGCGACAAGGCTGGCCTTGGTGTCGGACAGGATCGCGACGAAATCTTCTTCGGTCAGAGCCTTCAGTTCAACGCGGATCGGCAGGCGGCCCTGTAGTTCGGGCAGCAGGTCGCTGGGCTTTGCAACATGGAAGGCGCCCGACGCGATGAACAGGATATGGTCGGTCTTGAGCGGGCCATATTTGGTCGAGACGGTCGTGCCCTCGATCAGCGGCAGCAGGTCACGCTGAACGCCTTCGCGACTGACGGAGCCGCCGCGCACATCGCTGACCGCGATCTTGTCTATCTCATCCAGGAAGACGATGCCATTCTGCTCGGCGCTGGTGATGGCGACGCGGGCGACATCATCCTGATCCAGGCGCTTGTCCTGCTCTTCTTCGACCAGCTTGTCCCATGCATCGGCAACGCGCATCTTGCGCCGCTTCTTTTGGCTCTGGCCGAACGCCTTGGACATCATGTCGGACAGGTTGATCATGCCGACCTGACCGCCCATGCCGGGGATCTCCATCGGCATGGAGGGGCTGTCGGCGACTTCCACCTCGACTTCGACCTCGTTCATCTGATCGGCCTCGATCTTCTGGCGGAAGGAGAGGCGAGTCGCCTCGCTCGCTTCCTTGCCGGTCAGTGCGTCGAGCAGGCGCGTCATGGCGGCTTCGGACGCGGCTTCGCGCACGGCTTCCCGGCGGCGGTCCTTTTCCAGACGCACGGCTTCTTCCACCAGATCGCGGACGATCTGCTCCACATCGCGGCCGACATAGCCGACCTCGGTGAACTTGGTGGCCTCGACCTTGACGAAGGGGGCGTCCGCCAGTTTGGCGAGGCGGCGGCTGATCTCCGTCTTGCCGCAGCCCGTCGGCCCGATCATCAGGATATTCTTGGGCGTCACCTCATCGCGCAAATCGGCGGGCAGGTGCTGGCGACGCCAGCGGTTGCGCAGCGCTACGGCAACGGCGCGCTTGGCGTCATGCTGGCCGATGATGTGCGCGTCGAGCGCAGCGACGATGGCTTTGGGGGTCAGATTGTCGTTCATGATCTTTTCTTGAAATCTCAGTTGGCGCTGTCGAGCGTTTCGATGGTCAGCTGGTCATTGGTATAGACGCAGATGTCGGCGGCGACGGCCATCGCCTTGCGGGCCAGGGTTTCGGCGTCTTGTTCATAGTCCACCAGTGCGCGCGCGGCGGCGAGGGCGAAATTGCCGCCAGATCCGATCGCGGCGACGCCGCCCAGAGGCTCCAGCACATCGCCATTGCCGGTCAGGATCAGCGTCACATCCTTGTCCGCGACGATCATCATCGCTTCCAGATTGCGCAGATATTTGTCGGTACGCCAGTCTTTGGCCAGTTCCACGGCGGCGCGCATCAACTGGCCGTTATGGCGCTCCAGCTTGGCCTCCAGCCGTTCGAACAGAGTGAAGGCGTCGGCAGTGGCGCCAGCGAAACCGCCAATGACGCTGCCGTCGTGCAGGCGGCGCACCTTGCGGGCATTGGGCTTCATCACCGTCTGACCCATGGATACCTGACCGTCGCCGGCAACGACGACCTTTCCATTCTTGCGGGCGGACATGATGGTGGTGCCGTGCCAGACCGGCATGGCGGAAGAGCTGCGTTGGTCGTTCATGGCCGGCATATGGGACGCCGTAACGCTGCGTGCAAGTCACTCCGGCCTGCGCGCCAGACCGTGTCATTTTGACGACAATATTCTTACATTTTATTCAGGAACAAAAGCTGCATAATTGACATTGTGCACTGCAATAAGAATGATGCGCATCGAATTTCCCAAGGAGCCTCTCATTATGTCTCTCAAAGCCAGAGCACAGGAAAAGGTCGAGCGGGCGGGAATTTCCAACTACTCGTTCGATCAGGATATTCTGGTCATGTGCGGCAACCGGTACACGATCGAACTGTGCGAATGTGGCGAGCCGGAATGTGACGGCGTGCGCCTGCGCAAGAACGCGACCGCCATCGGCCGCGTCCTCCAGTAACGCTTTACTGTCAGTGCATGGCGTCCTTGCCGGCGCGTCCTACCGATTCGATGTCGCGACCGACGCCCTGTACCGTATTGCAGGCGGCCAGCGTGGCGAGCAGCAGCCCACCGATCACCAGGACGAAAGCGTGACGCATAGGATTCATTCTCCAGAGATTTTGACCCACCATCCATAAGCCCGCTTTGGATATGCGGGAAGCATTTTGCATCAAATCGATGGACATGTATTGACAGCGCGCGCGACCGATGCGAAAGGCCGCCTCCTCCTTACAGGGGGCGCGTAGCTCAGCGGTAGAGCACACCCTTCACACGGGTGGGGTCACAGGTTCAATCCCTGTCGCGCCCACCATGTTTTCAACGACTTAAGTTGAAACATGGTCAGGTCCACGAAAAATTGTGAAATGCATCCCATGTGCCGAAATGCGCGGCGCGAAAGTCATGTTGGGTGCGATTCGTCCTGTTCAACGCGGGCATATGCCTGCGGGACTGGCCTACCCTCCACATCCTGTAAAAATCATGACCTTTGATCGCCTCAATTCTGGTCGCGGGCCTGCGCGAAGCGGGCGAGATGCAGCTCAGCGTCGCCAAACTGGCGTGCGATGGCATAGAGGCGGCGATAATGATGGCTGATGTTCAGTTCTTCCGTCACGCCGATCCCGCCATGCAACTGGATCGCCTGTGCGCCGACCTGAAGCCCGCCGGTCGACACTTGCACCTTTGCCGCTGATACCGCGGCCGTACTGGCCTGGGCATCGTCGCCTGCCATTGCACCGAATGCGGCGTAGAGGAGGGACCGGGTCATTTCGACCTCGATCAGCATGTCGGCCATGCGATGCTGCAATGCCTGAAAATTGCCGATGGCCGTGCCGAATTGCTTGCGCATTTTCAGATAGTCGCGCGTGGCCCACAACGCTGCATCCATGACGCCCAACGCCTCGCCGCACAGCGCGATCAGCCCATGCTCCATGGCCCGATCGATCGCACCCGGCACCTGCGCCCCGGACGCCAGCAGCACCGCTTCCGCCCCGTCCAGGGCCACATCGGAGACCCGATGGTTGTCCAACGTGCGATAATCGGTGCGGCTGACGCCTGCGGCATCGGCGGCGACCAGATACAGCCCGATCTCGTCGCCATTCCGGGCGGACACGAGCATATTGTCAGCCCGGCCAGCGCCTTCCACCAGCGTCTTGACACCAGTCAGTCGATTGCCGTCCGCCCGCATATCGACATGGCGCCAGTCGCCGCGTCCGGCCGCTTCCTGCAAGACCGGAACGATGATGCTCTCCCCCATCACCAATGGACCAATCAGGTCCGCGGCTGTCTCGCCATCGATCCCGGCGAGCAATTGCGTAGCGATCACATGCGGAACAAACGGCTCCGTTACCAGGCCACGGCCCAGTTCTTCGGCAATAAGCGCATTTTCGGTTCCGCCGCCGCCAAAGCCGCCCGCTTCCTCGGACAGGCCCGCACCCAACCATCCCAGTTCGGCGAACATAGCCCAGTGACGGGGTGCATATCCGCCATCCGACCGGACGATGGTAAACCGCTCCTCCCAGCCATATTCGCGCTCGACAAAGCGCCGGACGCTGTCGCGCAGGGCATCCTGTTCGGATGTATAGGAAAAATCCATGATCGTCACAGCTCCAGCACGGTCTTGGCGATCAACGTGCGCTGAATTTCATTGGCGCCGCCATAGATGGTGGTGGCGCGGCGGAACATCGCCTTGGCGGCGATGCCGATGCCATGATCGGGCACCGGTGGGGTCAGTCCATCCTCGAACATGCGATGTTCACCCTCCGGATTCAGGCAGATTGCAAGCCCGCGATCGCCCAGCGCCTCGACGGCAAGATCGGCGACCCGCTGCCGCAGTTCGGAGCCGCGCACCTTGACCAGCGATGCGATGGAGCCGCCGTCATGCGATCCTGACGTCAGGGCGCGCAGCACGGCGGTTTCCAGCGCCATCGTATCAATCTCGATCCGCGCCAGCCTGTTGCGAAAGGACGGATCTTCCATCAGCGGTCTGCCATTTTTCTGTTCGATCCGGGCAATGTCGCGCAGTTGCACGATGTCGCGCTTGGTGTGCGGCACCTCCGCGCTATTGGTCCGTTCATTGGTCAGCAGGAATTTGGCGTAGGACCAGCCGGCCCCTTCCTGACCCACCAGATTGGCGGCAGGCACGGGCACTTCGTCAAAGAAAAATTCGTTGACGGTCAGCCCTTCATCGATGGTCCAGATCGGCCGCCGGGTGATGCCAGGGCTTTTCAGGTCGATCATCAGGGCCGAAATGCCGGCCTGGGGCTTCGCCTCCATATCGGTGCGCACCAGCATGAAGATCATGTCGGCATGGTGGCCCTCGGTCGTCCAGGTCTTCTGGCCGGTCACGACATAGTCGTCGCCATCGCGCACCGCGCGGGTGCGCAGCGAGGCGAGGTCGGACCCCGAACCCGGTTCCGAAAAGCCCTGCGCCCAAAAAGTGTCGCCGGTGCGAATGCCGGGCAGATAGGTTTGGCGCTGCTCTTCCGACGCAAAAGTATAGAGGACGGGCGCGACCAGTTCCGGGCCGATCCGGTCCATGGTCGGCGCATAGGCGAGACGCATCTCCTCCTCGAAAATGAAGCGCTGCACCCCGGTCCATCCGGTGCCGCCATAGGCCACCGGGAAATGCGGAACAGACCAGCCTTTGGCAGCCAGGATTTTCGCCCAGCGCGCCTGATCTTCGCGGCGGGGATGATAGTCATAGCGGCCCCGGCGGGCCAGGTCGGGGGGCAGATTCGCCTGGATGAAGGCCCTGACTTCGGCGCGGAAAGCCGTATCTTCGGCGCTAAAATATGATGTCATGGCCCTCTCAGTCTTTTTCGTTATTAGTTTGCTAGCATATCATTTGGAGATTGCCTATAGCCAAGACAAGGCAGGAGGGAAGAGGGCATGTCGCGCAAATATGATGCAAGCCTTTATGATGCGCAGTGGGTCAGGGACATACCGGCGCTGCTGGCGCTGGACGAGATCGAACCGGACCTGTTCCGCAACCGGGACAATCAGCGCAATGTCTATCGCGCTCTGTTCGGCGGACAGATCGTGGCGCAGGCGCTGGCGGCGGCGGACCGGACCGCGCCCGATCGCACCATTCATTCGCTCCATGCCTATTTCCTGCGCGCGGGCATCGATTCCGAACCGATCGACTATCGGGTGGAGCGCTTGCGTGATGGCGGCCGTTTTTCCACCCGTCGGGTTGAAGCGTTGCAGAAGGAGCAGCTTATCCTGACGATGGAGGCATCCTATCGCTCGCCGGTTGCCGGTTTCAGCCATTATCGCGCCAGTCCAATTCCGTTCGATCCGGAAAATGCGCTGGACGAAGACACATTTCGCACGTTGCGCGCCGAAGATGGGCAGGTTTATGGCGCGCTGTTCGGCGGCCATTATCCGATCGAGGTGCGTCTGCCCGGCAGATTGGGTTTCCTGGAGCGCAATGCAACGGGCAAGCGCCATTACTGGCTGCGCGCGCCCGGCGCGGAAGGGTGCGACGATCCGGTGGTGCAGCGGCAAATCCTGGCCTTCCTGTCCGATTTCATGTTCGCCGGCGCGCCGCTGTCGCGGCATACGATCGCGCTGCCGGGACCGCATCTGTTCGTCGCCAGCCTGGATCATTGCCTGTGGTTTCATCGCGATGTGCGCTGCGACGATTGGCTCCTGTTCGAAACCGATGGCCCAAACGCGGAAAATGGCGTCAACCTAGCGCGGGGCTTGATCTACAACCGGGCGGGGGAACTGGTCGCCTCCATGGTGCAGGAGGCATTGCAATATCCGGTCGATCCGGCCGGATAGGCGTCAGGCCGGTACGCGATCGGGCATCCGGTTGAGATAGACCGGGTCTTGCCGGTCCCGCCGTCCGGGCAGATTATAATGCGCGACATGGCCCGCGTCGGTGATCCGCGTACTGGGGCGGATATCGTTCCATTCATTGGTGATCTTGCGCCGCAGGATTTTCCATTGCCCCTGCCGCCGTTCGAACAGGTCGATATAGCGGCCGCCACAATAATAATCATGCCTGCCGTCGATCGTACCCTCGGCCCTGGCTTTCGCGGCATAGTCGGCGCCGAAGAAGGCTGTTACGGCCTCCTCGCCGCTCGGCACCTGCTGATAGGCCCAATAATAGGATTCCGACGTCGCGAAATCGCCCTCCACATCTATCGTGCAATGGGTGACGCTGTGCATGCCGTCCAATATGCCTTCGCGCAGGGACGGGATGATCGTTTCGGCAAACTCCATGGCATTGCCGGAAAAGGAGCCATGATCGTCCGTGCCGTCGGGATGATAGATGGTCTTGAGCAGTTCCAGATCGCACCGGTCGATCGCACGGCAGTAGAGTTTGAGGATATGCTCGATTTCCTGCCGGTCCAGCGCCACGCGAAGCCGCGCCTCAAGCTGCTCGTCCATATATCCTCTCCCTTTTCTGTCGTTCATTCGCCCTTGAATTCGGGCCGTCGCTTTTCCATCACCGCATGCACCGCCTCGCCAAAATCGCGGGTGTAGGTGCTCAGCCCTTCATAGGCGACGCCTGCTTCGAACACCGAACTGAACAGTTGCCGCAATGCGATATTCGTCACCGACTTGGTGTAGCGGATCGCCGATTGCGCCCCGCGCGCCAGCTTCTGCGCATAGCTATCGACATAGGCGTCCAGTTCGGCTGCAGGCATGACGAAGCTGATCAGGTTGATCCGCTCCGCCGTCACCGCATCGATCGCATCGCCGGTCAGCAGATAATGTTTGGCCTTGGCAAAGCCGATCAGTTGCGGCCAGATCAGGGCACCGCCATCACCCGCCACCAGCCCCAATCGGACATGCGGGTCGGCGAACCGGACATGGTCGGCGGCGATTACGATATCGGACAACAAAGCGATCGACGCGCCAAAGCCCACTGCGTCGCCATTCACCTTGGCGATCACGGGCTTGGGGCAGTCGAGCAGGCCCATGACGATGCGCCGCATGCTCTTGGCTTCATGGACGAAGGGGACGCGGTCCCCCTTCACCTGCTTTTCCAGCCAGTCGAAATCGCCGCCGGCCGAAAACGCCTTGCCCGCGCCGGTCAGGACGATGACGTCGCTGTCCGGGTCGTCCGCCGCCTCAAAGAAGACGCGCGCCATTTCCTCATGCAGCGCATGGTTGACTGCATTCATCAATTCCGGCCGGTTCATCATGATCGTCAGCACCCGGCCGGTGCGCGACAGGGTCAACAGTTTATAATGATCGAAATTCATGCCGGTCCCTTCGATGGCCTGGGCGATGCCGTTCCATTCATGCGCGTGGGCCGGTCAGAAGACAATGTGCAGATGGTCGAGCGCATGGATCGCGAAATGCGGAATGAAGCGCGGTTCTGGATGATCGGGCGACAGGCGCAAATTGGGCAGCCGCTCCAACAGGCGGCGGATGGCAATGCGCATCTCTCCACGCGCCAGTTGATTGCCGATGCAGAAATGGATGCCGCGCCCGAACGCCAGATGATTGCGCACGCCCTTGCGCTCCACATCAAAATCTGCAGGGCATTGCCACTGTGCCGGATCGCGATTACCCGCGAGATAGCTGAGCATCAGCACGCCGCCTTCGGGAATGTCGACATCGCCGATCCGGCTGGCCTGCGTCGCGACGCGCCACATGTGCGGCACGGGCGAATGGGACCGCAGCACTTCTTCGATGAAGCTCGGAATACGGCTGGGGTCCGCCTCTATCCGCGCGCGTAATTCGGGCTTGGTCAGCAGCAGCCACATGGCCGTGGTGATGCCGGTGGTGGTGGTTTCGTTGCCCGCCACCAGCAACTGATGGGCGATTGCGATCAGCGCGGGCGGACTGAGCGTTTCGCCATCCACCTCCGCATGAACGAGCCGACTGAGCAGATTATCCTCCGGCTGCGTGCGATAGCGTTCGGCGCGCGCATGCAGATAATTTTGCATGTCGATCAGATGATCGGTGATCTCCAACTCGCGATCGGGATCGAGCAGCGGATTGTTGCGCTCCACCGTCACGTCGGACCATAGCTTGAACCGATCATAGTCGGCGCGATCGACTCCCAGCTGGTCGGCGATGATGTACATCGGCACCTTGATCGCAAATTCGGGCAACAGGTTGGCGCAACCATTGGGCAGCATGCCGTCGATCAGTTCATCGACCAGCGCCTCGATATAGGGTTCGAGCGACTTGACATAGCTGGGCGTGAACGCCTTTTCGACCAGCGCGCGATAGGATGTATGGCCGGGCGGGTCGTTGGTGACGAGCGTGTGCATTTCGGGGAAGCCACGGTCGGCAAAGCGGCGCGCTACTTCTTCTGCTACCGGCGAATCATGCCGGCCGACCACCACCGTCGTCTTGTTGGAATAGATTTCGGGATGGGCCGAGATATGGCCGATATCCTCATAGCGGGTCACGACATACATGCCGGTCAGCGGGTCTTTATAGACCGGCGCTTCGGCCAGCAGGCGGTCGAGAAAGGGGAAGGGGCAGGTCTGAATCTCCGGCGAGGCCAGGCTACCCAATGTGTCTTGAACCGTCATGTCCTCTCCTGGAACGTCTTGCTATCGATAATATGAATGCTAGCATATCGAAAGCTAGCGTACATATCAACGATGTTCAGGAGAGAGAAGATGGAGCTGGTAGAAAGGCTGCTCGCGATCGAGGAGATCAAGACGCTCAAGGCGCGCTATTTCCGATTGATGGATGCGAAAGACTGGGTGGGCTTCGCCAATCTGTTCACGCCCGATGCGCTGTTCGACGTGCGCGGGGCGCTGGAGGAAAAGCCGGTCATCACGGGCGATCCGATTTACGGACCTGACGCGATTGCCGCCTATGTCCAGCGGGGCATCACGCCGCTGACCAGCGCGCATTTTGGCCACATGCCCGAAATCGACATTGTCTCTGCGGATGAAGCCACCGGCATTTGGGCGCTGCTCGACATATTGCGCGCGCCCGATGGCGGGCCGTTCCGCATCTTCCGGGGCTATGGCCATTATCATGAGCGCTACCGCCGCACGGACGGCCAGTGGCGGATCGCCTCGATGCGGCTCACGCGACTGATGGTGGAAACGGTCTGAAAAAGGAGGGAGAGGACGATGACCCAGTTGATCGCCGGGCGGCCGATCCGCCAGATTGCCTATTTCGTGCCGGACGTCGAGCAGGCTGCGTTGGCGCATGTCGGGGCCTTCGGGTCTGGCCCCTATTATATTGCCGAGCATATTCCGCTCAGCCTGTGCCGCTATCGGGGCGAAGCTGCGGAACTCGACCATAGTTCCGCCTATGGCCAGTGGGGCGACATCATGGTCGAATTCGTGCAGCAGAATAATCCTGGCCCGTCCTGTTTCCACGACCTGTTTCCGGAAGGCAGCGGACGGCAGGGCATGCATCATGTCGCCCTGATCGTGGACGATCTGAAAGCGGACATGGCCCATTTCGAAGCCGCCGGCCATGAAGCGGCGCTTTATGCCGAAGTCGCGCCCGGCGTGGGTTTCGCCATGATGGATTGCGTGGCGACGCTGGGGCATTTCGTCGAACTGTACGAACCCACGCCGCAGTTGCTGGGCGTCTATGATCTGGTGCGATCGGCGGCGCAGGGATTTGACGGCGCCGATCCGATCCGACGCTTCACCATTGGCTAGCTAACCTGCTTCCCCCGCCGTCCGGGAACGGGGGGCGGGGAAGGGGGTATAGTCGCATTCCCCATATCATCAGTGACGACCCATCCTGTCCTGAATTTCGCGACAGGCTGGAAATATTCTTTGGCGAGATTTTGGCGTACGTCGCGATTATCCGCCCGACATGCCGCCCGCCTTTGCATATAGCTGGCTGCAAATCAGCTATTGCAAATCGATTGCATCACAACTAGCCGGCATCGGGAAGGAAGGCGGACCGTGTCGATGCCAATGGGCGCGGTGCTTTCCCCGGGCCGTCCACTGGCCCTTGAACCAGGGCAGGACTATAGTGACACGTCGCGTTTTCTTCCAGATTCATTGGTTCCTCGGGATTACCGCCGGCCTTGTGCTGGCGGTCATGGGCGTCACTGGCGCCATGCTCAGCTTCGAAGACGAAATCATGGCGGCGATCAGCCCCGGGATCGTCACGCTGACGCCCGGCACTGCCGCGCCGCTTGCCCCCGATGCGATCATCGCCCGCGCCTCGGCACAGCGCGACGGGCTGCGCGTCGCTTCGTTAACGGTCGAGCATGATCCCGCACGTGCCTGGCGCGTCCAGTTCGACCCCGTAAAGGGCAAGGGGCGGCGCGGCGAGCGCAGCTATGTCGATCCGCGCGACGGCCGCCTGCTTGGCGCGGCGAATGGGTCGGGTTTCTTCCGCACGGTTACGGACCTGCATCGCTGGCTCGCGCTGCCCGGCGGTGGCAATGGTATCGGCCGTCAGATCACCGCCTTCTCCGCCATCGCGCTGATCTTTTTTGCCCTGTCTGGCCTCTATCTGCGCTGGCCGCGCCGCGCGCTCGACTGGCGCGCCTGGCTGGTGCTCGATCTGCGCAAAAGTGGCCGCAATCTCTATCGCGCGCTCCATGCCGTCATTGGCGGATGGATCGTCCTCTTCTATCTGCTCAGCGCAACGACTGGCCTGTGGTGGTCCTATGACTGGTATCGGCAGGGCGTGCTCTACACGCTGACCGGTAAGACCAGCCGGAGCGAAGAGCCGCGCGGCGAGCGGGATGGCCGCGGGAAAAAGCCCGCCATTACTCCCTCGCTGGCGCGGGCATGGCCGGCGCTGACACAGGCTACCGGCGGCCATTTCGAATCCGTCACCATCAACCTGCCCAAAGCGCCAGGGCCGGTCGGTTTCCGCGTGCTGCTGCCCGATGCCCGGCATGAGCGGATGACCGACATGGTCGATATCGACCCGGAGAACGGCCGCGTGCTCAAGGTTACACGCTATGCCGACAAAAGCGTGGGCGAAGTCATCACCACCAGCATGCTGGAAGTGCATCGCGGCGCAATTTTCGGCATGCCCGGTCGCTTGTTCCTTTTCGTCACCAGCCTGACGATGCCGCTGTTCACCATCACCGGCTTTCTGCTCTATTTCGCGCGTCGTCGGCGCAAGCGGCCGATCGACGATCTGCCCGTTGAAACCGCGGCCACGGCTGGCGCGTCCGACCTGCTGGTCGCCTATGCCAGTCAGACCGGCGGGGCGGAACGGCTGGCGCGGCAAACGGCGGCGGCGCTGGGCACCAGTCGGATATTGCCGCTGGCGTCGGTCGATACCGATCAACTGGCGCAGGTCGATCGTGCGTTGTTCGTGATCAGCACCTATGGCGAAGGCGAACCGCCCGATCGCGTGCGCCGCTACGCGCGGCAAGACATGGCGCAACCGCCCGCCGCCGGGCATCTCCATTATGCGGTGTTGGCGCTGGGCGACCGGGAATATACGGATTTCTGCGCCTTCGGTCATCAGGTCGACCATTGGCTCCATGCCGGCGGTGGTCAGCGCCTGTTCGACATGATCGAGGTGGATGGAGAGGATGCCGACGCCCATCGCCAGTGGCAGCAGCAACTGGCCGCGCTGGGCGCTCGACCTGATACCCCCGACTGGGCGCCCGCCGACTATGCCAAATGGCGACTGGTGGATCGCCGCTTGCTCAATCCGGGCAGCGCTGGCGGCCCGGCTTATCTGGTCGCGCTGGAACCGAGCGATGGCGTAACGCCAGACTGGGAAGCGGGCGACATTGCCGAAATTCTACCGCGCAACGATCCGCAGCGCGTCGCCGCTCTGTGCACGCGCCATGGCCAGACGGTCGACGTTGAACAACTGGCGACCTCTATACTGCCTTCCGATGACAATGCCGCGCTCGCTGATTTGCGTCCGCTGCCACATCGTGAATATTCGGTCGCCTCGATCGCGTCGGATGGACGCATCGAGTTGTTGGTGCGTCAGGTGCGACGGGACGATGGCTGGCTGGGCCTGGGATCGGGCTGGCTGACGCGCCATGCGCCGATCGGCAGCGAGATCGATCTGCGCGTTCATGCCAATCCCGGATTCCATGCGCCGACAGGCGATCCGCGCCTGATCCTGATCGGCAATGGCACGGGTCTGGCCGGGCTGCGTGGCCATCTGCGGCAGGCGGCGGCGCGTGGTGTGGGCGGCCACTGGCTGTTTCTGGGCGAACGCAACGCCGCCCATGACAGTTTTCTTGACGATGAACTTAACCAGATGCTGGCTGATGGCACGCTCAGCCATCTTGATCGCGCCTTTTCCCGCGACTCTGCCTGCGGCCGCTATGTCCAGCATCTGGTGGAAGCGCAGGCCAAGACGGTGCGGCTCTGGGTGGAGGAGGGCGCCGCCATCCTCGTCTGCGGCAGTCTGGAAGGGATGGCCCCGGCGGTCGATGCAGCGTTGCGCGCCGCGCTGGGCGACGATCGGCTGGAGGCGATGGCGGAAGCGGGTCTTTACCGCCGCGACATCTATTGACCCGGCGGCTCCGTTTGGGGCCGCTTAGACTTTGATGACTTTACTTTGACCCAAGACGTCCTTGCGAACGGAGCGAAGCAATCCATGGGGAACGCCTGTTGATTGCTTCTCTCTGTTCGCAAGGACGATATGGTGACATCGATCCACCGATCATAGATCGATAATAAAGATTATGTTAAACACGCCCGCATATCACGCATATGCCCACAACCGTCTCACTCGCTGTCTCACACTCAATCCTCCCGGATCAGGCTATGCTTCACAGCAGGATCGATCGGTCCACCTCCGCGACGGACTTAGCGCCGCTCAACGCCATCGAAACCTTCATGCCTTGTGCGATCCGGTCGAGCAGATCATTCACGCCCATTTCTCCTCTGGCCGCCAGCGCATAGATATAGGCCCGCCCCAACAACACCGCCCTGGCGCCCAGCGCCAGCATGCGCACGACATCAAGCCCTGTCCGAACCCCGCCATCGACCAGTACGGCCAGATCATCCCCTACGGCATCGACGATAGCCGGTAGAGCGCGGGCCGTGGACGCCGCGCCATCAAGCTGGCGTCCACCATGATTGGACACGATGATCCCGTCCGCGCCGAAACGCACCGCGTCTCTTGCATCCTCGGGATCGAGTATGCCCTTCACGATCATCTCCCCTTTCCATGCGTCCCTGATCCATTCGAGGTCGGACCAGGTGATGGACGGATCGAAATTGGCGCCCAGCCAGCCGATATAGTCGGCCAGATCGGTCGGCTTGCCGCGATAGGCCGAAACATTGCCCAGATCGTGGGGTCGTCCCATCAACCCGACGTCCCACGCCCAGCCGGGTCGTCCGACCGCCTGGAGCATTCGGCGCAAGGGCGCATATGGGCCGCTCATGCCCGAATGCGCGTCGCGATAGCGCGCGCCGGGCAACGGCATGTCGACCGTGAAGACCAGCTTGGTGACGCCCAGCGCCTGCGCCCGCTCCAGCGCATGGCGCATGAAGCCCCGGTCCTTGAGTACATAGAGCTGGAACCAGATTGGCTGCCCTGCAGCCTCGATCACTGCGTCCAGCGGACAGACGCTGACGGTGGAGAGGATGTAGGGAATGCCTGCTCGGCGCGCCGCCCGCGCCACCTGCAATTCGCCGCGCCGGCGCATCATGCCGCCCAGCCCGATCGGGGCCAGCAGCAGCGGCATGGCCATCGCCTCGCCGAACAACGTCGTGTTCAGGCTAAGCGCCGATACGTCGCGCAACACCCGCTGCCGCAAGCCGATGCCAGCCAGATCGGTCCGATTGGCGGCTAGCGTCTCTTCGCCAAACGCACCCCCGTCGACATAGTCGAACAGGAAGCGCGGCAATCGCCGACGCGCCGCCTCGCGATAGTCGAGCGGGGAGGAAATGATCATCGGGCAATCCTCAACTGGCGATCCTTGTCGATGGACAGGATCAAGTCGGCATGGCCGGGCATGTCGGTCAGAATATGCCGGGTCAGCCGCTCATAATGCTGGACGAAACGGTCGAGCTGGTCAGCGTCCATCGCTCGACTGGCGCGATCGCCCTGTTCGGCGCGCAAGGCATCCTCTTGCTGGCCGCGCCATTTGCGCACCACCGAAAAGTCCGGGGCGGCCAACAGGATGAGACGGTCGATCCGGCCAAAAAGTTCGGCATAGGGACCTCGCAACTGCCGATTGACATGGTCACGCCATATCTGCGCGGCGTCTTCCTCTCGCTCCAGCACATTGACGGGCGCCTCAATATCCTCTGCGCCTGCGGTCGCGCCCCGACGCACCAGCCTTCGAAAATCAGCAGGTCGATCGCAGCTGGCAGTAGAACACCCTTCTTCGCAGGCTCATCCCGCCCCTTGTCGAAGCGTGGCAATGTCGTCGGTTCGCCTGCCTTAACGGCCTGCAAAATGGCGATGCCGCGTGCCACGTCATGGGTTCCTGGGACGCCGCGGGTGCGCAATAGCGGATGTATATCGCGCGCCAGTCGGGTACGTTCTTCGCCATCCAGATATAAGTCATCCAGCGACAGGACAGCCGTGGTTCGGCCATCGGCTTCCATCACTCGCTGCAATCCGGCGGCCAGAGTCGACTTGCCCGATCCCTGCGCGCCGCACAGGCCCAGGATCAAAGGTCCATCGACCGTCGCCAACCAGCCGCGCGTCGCTGCTGCAATGCGTTCAAGCGACGGGGTCAAGCAGAGGCTCTCCGGCAAAGAAGCGGTCGAGATTGTCAGCCACTTTCATGCCCATGGCAGTGCGCGCTTCGATCGTCGCGCTGCCCAGATGCGGCAACAGCACCACATTGGGCAGGCCGATCAGAGCGGCATTAACCTGTGGTTCGGCTTCGAAAACGTCCAGCCCTGCCGCCGCGATCCGCCGTTCAGAGAGAGCCTGCGCCAGTGCGGCTTCATCGATAAGCGATCCTCGCCCGGTATTCACCAGTACGGCATGACCCGGCATCCGCGCCAGCAGAGCCGCATCAACCATATGCCGCGTCTGCGCGCCCCCGGGGGCATGCAGGGACAACACATCCGCCTGCTCGGCCAAGGCGCCAAGCTCAGCGAAATAAGCGCTGGCGGGCATGTCAGCAGCCGGACGCCGGCTATGATAGGCGATCCGCATGCCGAAGGCTTGCGCCCGCTGCGCTACCGCGCGCGCGATCCGGCCAAAACCGACCAGTCCCAGCAATTTGCCGCTGAGCGATTGACCCAGCAAATGAGTCGGCCGCCAGCCATTCCATCCGCCAGCGCGCAGTTCGCGTTCGCCCTCTCCCGCCCGCCGCATCGCCATTAGTATCAGGGTCAGCGCGATGTCCGCCGTCGCTTCGGTCAGCACATCTGGCGTGTTGGTAACGGCCAGCCCAGCCTCCCGCGCGGCGGTCATGTCGATATGCTCATAGCCCGCGCCATAATTGGCGACGATGCGCGCGCGCCGGCCTTCCGCCAGCAATATCTCGCGCGTCACCCGATCGGTTACGGTCGGGCAGAGCGCGTCATGATCGCGCATCGCCTGCGCCAACGTCGCAGCATCCATTGGCTGATCGGCTTCATTAAAGGTCACATCATAGGATGCTGTAAGGCGCCGTTCGACCGTCTCAGGCCAGCGGCGCGTCAGCAGGATGCGGGGGCGGACACTCACAGCAGTCCCCGCACGGCAAGATTGCGCATCAGGGCGCCGACGCCAAAGGTCCATGGTTCGATGCGGTCGGTCGCCGTCACCCAATTCACCAAAGTACCCAATTCCTTGCAACCGATCCGCACTTCGTCTCCTTCCGCATGGGTAAAGCCCCGCCCCGGCTCACCCCGATCCTGTGTCGGCGCGAACAAGGTGCCAAGATAGAGGATGAGGCCGTCTGGATAGCAGTGATGCGCGTTTACAGCCTGCGCAGCAAGCTCAGCGGGCGCGCGGCTGATTTCCGCCATGGCCGATCGTCCCTCCATCATGAAGCCATCGCGGCCACGGACATGGAGCGTCACGGTGATGCGCTCCACCGCCGCAAGATCGAAGCGATCGTCGAACAGCCGGACAAAGGGACCGACAGCCGCCGCGCCGAGATTATCCTTGGCTTTGCCCAGCAGCAATGCCGATCGCCCCTCGACATCCCGCAGATTGACGTCATTGCCCAGCGTCGCGCCGACGATCCGTCCATCGGATGCGATCACCAGCACCACTTCGGGTTCGGGATTGTTCCACACGGATGCGGGATGGACGCCGATGGCACTGCCCGCGCCGACTGTCGCCATTGGCTGCGCCTTGGTGAATATCTCTGCATCCGGGCCGATGCCGACTTCCAGATACTGGCTCCACGCTCCCGCATCGATCAGCGCCTGCTTGAGCTGTGCCGCCGCATCCGATCCGGGCCGCAGGTCGCGCAGATTGTCGCCAACTAACGCGCGCACCTGATCCCGGATCCGGCCGGCCGCGTCCGGATTACCGCGGGCTTTCTCTTCGATCACCCGTTCCAGCATCGATGTGACGAAAGTAACGCCTGCGGCCTTCACCGCTTGAAGATCGATCGGCGACAGCAGCCAGGGTCGCGTCGTTTCGCGTCGGTCTGGCGGCGTATTGGCAAGGATATCGGCAAGACAGCCGGCATCTTCTCCCTTCGCCGTGCGCAGCGCCCGCATGGCATCAGCCGCTTCGCACAGATCTCGCGCAGTCGGGTAGGCGGCGGATATATCGGTAAGTCGGTCGCCATCCACCCGCACCAGTGATGGACCGGCTCGATCGGGGCGCCAGATGCGACCGAACAACGATGCTGAAGGATCGGTGGGCAATATGGCGGCAGGGGTCATGTCCATGGCTTAGCGCCGCCTGAAATCGGGAGTGCGGCGTTCGGCAAAGGCGGCTCTCCCCTCGATTGCGTCAGCCGTTGCAAAGCAGATCGCCTGCAAATCGCGCTCATATTCGATCGCCTTGTCATAAGGCATCTGATGCGCCGCGCGCAGATTGAGCTTTGCGGTTTCGGCGGCAATCGGCGCACGATCGGCAATGGCCGCTGCGATCGCCTGTGCCCGCATCATCAACTGGCCGGGCGGCATCACTTCGCTCACCAGCCCCCAGGCCAGCGCCTGTTCGGCACCGACCATATCGCCAGTATACAGCATCAATGCCGCGTTAGACATGCCGATCGAATGGGCCAGACCCACCGCCATACCGCCTCCGCCGATCCAGCCCAGCTTAATTTCCGGTGCGGCAAAGCGCGCGTTGGTCGACGCGATCCGAATGTCGCAGGCCATCGCCGTTTCCAGCCCCCCACCCAACGCATAGCCGTTGACCGCAGCGACCACCGGTTTGCGGCAGGCGCGCAGCGCATCGCAATAATCCTGTCGGTTGCGAAAGTCCCAAGGTGTCGCATAATCATCCAGCGTGGTTATGTCGGATCCAGCGGAGAACGCCTTCTCTCCCGCGCCGGTGACGATTACGGCGCGCACCGCATCAGACCTGTTGCATTCGCTGATCGCTGCAACCAGCGCTGCCGCCATCTCCGGCGTCATGGCATTGAGCTTTTCGGACCGGTCTATCGTGATGGTGGCGATGCGATCGGCAATGGTAAAGCGCAGATTGGCGCTCATAATTCGGCTCCTTTGGAATGATGACGACGAAAGGCTGCCTCTATGTCGTCCAACACCGCGTCGACGGGATCTCTGTCGATCAGGCCGTCGCGCAGCCGGATAGCCGCTTGAGTCTGGAACGCGATTGCGCCGTCATGACGCGGCCTGAGGCTGGCGGCCTCTAAGGTGGCGTGCGTGCTGCTGTAGAAGCCACCCCAGTCGGCATCGACCTGCGCGTCGGTCCAGGCCGCATGTAATGAAGGCTGTCCTTCCTGCGCGGGGATGAACTGGCGCTGGGCCTCCTCCCCCATCAGCCAGGACAGATGCGTTTCAAGTGCGGGCGTAACGATGCAGCGTTTCGACACGGCGATGCCGGTGCCCCCAAGAATCGATCCAATGCCAGCGGTCCCGCGCGGCGCATCGGCAAAGCCGACCCGGCCGCCTATCGCATAATTGACATAGCCATAAACGAGCGGCGTCAGCGCAATATCTTCACCCGCCGCCATCGCCTGGAGCAAGGCAATGGGATTGGCGTGAACGAAGGTTCGACTCGTCGCGCCGGTCAATGCGGTCATGATGGCATAGGCATCGCGTCCTATCTGCCGGTCCACGAAGCCATGCTCCGGCCGTATGCCGCCCAGCGCAGCCACAATCGACTGGAAGGACAGGATGGCATGCGGTCCGGCGAGCGACAGCGCCACAGGCTGACGGGCGGCAAGGTCAATCACGCCGCCCCAGGTCGTTGGCGGCGTGTCGATCCGGTTGTGGGCATAGGCCATGACCTGCGTCGCCGCATCCAGGGGTAGCGCCCAATGCGCCCCGGCATAATGATAGCTGGCCAATGAACGGCCGATCGCCGCCGTTTCCAGATCGGCCAGCGGCTTTTCGCCGAACAGATTTTCCATCGGCAGCAGGCAATTCTGCGCTACCGCCTCCCCGACATGGGGATGGTCCAGCACGATCAGATCGTAACGCTCGGCGAGGTCGGCGATGGGCGCCGATTCAAAACCTTCCAGCGAATGCCGGTCCCATTGGATCGTCAGCCCCTGTCCCGGAGCGACATCGCGCGCTGCCGCCTCCAATGCGCGATAACCGCGCGGATGGTCCCAGGTAAGACCGCGATAATGAGGCAGGCTCATGCGTGCTGGCGGACCACGCCGGATTCGATCAGTTGCGCGATTTCGTCCTCACTGCGGCCGATCTCCGCCAGAACGTCGCGGCTATGTTCGCCGACCAGCGGCGCGCCGCGCGTAATCGCGGACGGCGTCTTGGAAAAGCGGATCGGGAAGCCGGGAACCTTCACCCGTCCCTCGGTCGCATGATCATATTCGACAAAGGTGCCGTTATGGCGGATTTGGGGATCATCGATCAGGTCGGCATAGCCATAGACTGGACCGCACCAGATGTCCGCGGCGCGAAATGTTTCCAGCCAATGCGCGGTCGATTGCCCGATCAGATGCGTTTTCACCCGTGCAAAAATGGCGTCGCGCTGGGTCCAGCCGTCCCGCTCCTCATCCAGTTCGGCAAAGAAACTGTCATTCAGCAAATGCCCCAATGTCCTGAGCGAGGCCATCGCCAGCGTCATATAGCCGTCCGCCGTGGCAAATACGCCATAGGGCGCACGGATATAGCTATGCGCATGCGGCTCCGCAGAGCGCGCCTGCGCCTTGCCTCCGACGGTGAAGACCGACAATTCCTGCATCTGGATGGTTGTGATGGCATCGAGCATATTGACCTGCACCAACTGTCCCTCGCCCGTGCGTTCGCGATGAAACAGCGCAGCGAGCGCGCCTTCGAAGGCGGTATAGGCGGTGATGGCGTCAACCAGATATTGGCCGGCAGGGGATGGCGGCGCGCCCTCCGCTCCGGCCGACAGCATCGCCCCCGACATGCCCTGCAACAACAGATCCTGCCCCGGGTAGGTGCGATAGGGACCGTCCTCGCCATAACCCGACATCGATACATAGATGAGGCGCGGGTTGATCTGCGACAGGGTCGCATAATCGACGCCCAGGCGCTCCGCCACGCCGGGCCGGTAGTTTTGAAGGAAGATGTCGGCTTCCTTCACCAGATCGAGCAGTACGGCTTTCCCCTCGGGCGATTTGAGATCGATCGCCAGCGATCGCTTGTTGCGGTTGAGCGAGAGAAAGGAGACGTTGATGCTGTTACCGGTCGCGCCACCGGCAGAGGCATGACGTTGCCATTCGCCGCTGGTCGGTTCGACCTTGATGACATCGGCGCCCATATCGCCCAGTCGTTGCGCCGCAAACGGGCCTGCCATCGCGATGGAGCAGTCGAGAACGCGAACATCCTTGAGTATCGTCATATCTGGTCCTTCAGGCCATGACCCAGCCGCCATTCACATGCAGCATCTGGCCGGTGATGAAGCCTGCCTCATCGGCGGCGAAAAAAGCGATGGCATGGGCGATGTCGCCGGCGACGCCCCGGCGCTTGACCGCCTGCGCATCCAGCACCATCCGAACATAGCTTTCAGGGTCGGGATGAATTTTCTCCGCATCGGTCGGGAAGGCGCCCGGCGCGATCGCATTGACGGTCACGCCATCCGGCCCGAATTCCCGCGCCCATGCGCGGGTTAGACCAACCAATGCGCCCTTCGACGCGACATAGGGGGACAAGTTCGCCCAGCCGCCCGACAGGGTAATGCTGGCGATATTGATGATCCGGCCAAACGCCTTGGCCCGCATTCCCGGCAGCGCCGCTTGTACTGCGACGATACCCGCATCGACATTGATCCGCTGGACCCGTTGATGCTCCTCGACGGAAAAATCCTCGAAGGGTTTGGATGGGTAGATGGCGGCATTATTGATGACGATGTCGAAGCCGCCATGCTCTGCGATCAGGGTGTTTAGCCTGATCCGAAAGCCGGATAGATCGGACAGGTCAGCGGTCGAAACGACCAGCTTGCCTGGCCCCCTGTCCGCCGCCGCCTTAATCAATTGCGCCACTTTCGCCAGATCATTGTCGATCGCGATCACAGTCGCGCCGCCTTCGATCAGCAGCAGCGTCGTTTCCAGCCCCAAACCGCCGGCCGCGCCGGTATAAAGGATCGTGCGCCCCTTCATGCCCTGCTCCCTATCGGCGGGAATAGGCCAGAAGGCGCAGGATAGTCCTCATCCGGCTGGCGCTGGACATTCTCGATCCGCATCACAGCGTCGGACACCGCAGCGGCATCGGGCAAGACGCGCAGGATCGTTTCGTAATGCCGCTCCTCGCCATGTTCCAGTTCAATGAGTTCGCCGCGTTCCCGCGCGAAGTCCTTGCCCAGCACGTGATTGGTCGACGGCTCGATCCCCACCGCATAATGGCCTGCATGCAGATTCTGCCATTCGAACATGGCCGGGAACTGATCCTTGCGCGTGACGACCGAGAAGCCGAAGCCCAGCTTATCGTTGACGATCGCGACCTCGACACGGCCATCTGCATCCGGCGCCATGTCATGCTGCCACACCTGTTCGTGGAAATTGATGATCGGCGCGGGCAAGGTGCGATAACCCACGCCCTGCGCCTGATAGGCGTCGGCATGAGACGCCCACAGCACATCGCGGATCGGCGCGACATAACGTGCCCCCTCCGCCACCACCGGATGGCCGACATTGATATGGTAACAGAACATATGTGGCGTGCGGTAGAAACCATGATTGACCACTCGATCGTTCAGGCGGATTTCGTCCCCGCCCAAATCCGCCTCGATCCGGCGGATCAGATGCAGATCCTCCCCAAACACGGTCGACTGGCGCACAACCCCTTCGGCCCAGAAGGTGCAATGATCACCGTCCCACTGTTCGCCATAGCCGGTAAGTTGCGCCGGAATGGTGCCGACCCGGCCGTGGAGGGAGGAGGATACGCTCTCTCGCGGACCATAATGATAATGGCCGGCCGGATCGTCATGCATGAACAAAATATGGTCGAGACCGCAGGTGATATTGAGGCCCGACATAGACCGGAACCAGCCCAGACCGTCTTCGCCTTCATAATCATGCAAACCCGGATGTCGAAAGCCTGAGGGCGAATGCCAGCCGATCGCTCTGCCGGCATGATCGCATTCGGCAATGTCCATGGCCCGGTCCACCAGTACCGTGAAGGAAAGGCCGGATCCCGTGCGGAAATGCAGCATCCGGACGCCACGCTCAACACCATCCCCCAAAGTCATCAGCCGCACGCCCGCAAATTGGGACAGCACGCCGGATCGTTCGGCGATGTGTCGTTTCGACACTTCGCCGCCATATAGCCGGGCCATGATTCAGCCTCTCCATCTTGTAAGACATATGATGAATATCTACAGTGGAGCAGATCGTCAACCGGGAGAGAAAAATTGGCTGAAATCGTCCGCCGCTGTTTTGCAGTCGACTTGGTCGACGATCCTGAATCCATCGCGCTCTATCGCGAATGGCACCGACCGGGCGGTCCGCCACAAGCGGTCACTGATGCGATCCGCGCCGACGGCGTTATCGACCTTCAAATCTGGATGGTGGGGGATCGCATGATGATGATCATGGAGCAGGATGTCGCGTTGGCGCCTGATGCGGCAGCCAAAATGGCGCGCGACGCCGCCAATCCGCAGGTGCATGCCTGGGACAGGATGATGCGGCGGTTCCAGCGCCCCCTGCCCTTTGCCCCGGATGCAACCTGGGTGGAAATGCAGCAAATCTATTCGCTTGCCGCACAACCGTCTGGAACCGCATGAGTTGCACTATGTTGCCTTAGAATCAACAGCGTCGCCCTTTGGAGCCAGCTTGCAGCCCATTATGATATGGCACGGTCAGGCAGCTCAGGTTTCTGCCGCAGGCGCGGGTCACATGATGCCCAAGAGGTGGCGATTAAGCCCCTGATCGGCACCCGAAGCGGCAAAGTCGTCAAACGCCTTCTTCACCGTCTGTATCATGTGCCGGGCTATGAATGGCGCCCCTTCCATCGCGCCCTGGGCCGAATCCTTGAGTGCGCATTCCCATTCCAGAACGGCCCATCCGCTATAGCCATATTGAGTCAGTTTGCTGAATATGACGCTGAAATCCACCTGCCCATCGCCCAGCGAGCGGAACCGGCCGGGTCGATCGCGCCAGTTTTGAAAACCGCCATAGACGCCCGAACGCCCGGTCGGACGGAATTCCGCATCCTTGACGTGGAAACAGCGAATACGCTCATGATAGAAGTCGATAAACTGGCCATAGTCCAGACACTGAAGCAGGAAGTGGCTGGGGTCGTAGAGAATATTCGCGCGCTTGTGATGATGGACGCGGTCGAGGAACATTTCGAATGTCGCGCCGTCATGCAGATCTTCGCCCGGATGAATTTCGAAAGCCAGATTGACGCCATTTTCATCGAAATGATCGAGAATCGGCAACCATCGGCGCGCAAGTTCATCGAACGCCTCTTCCACCAATCCTGCCGATCGTTGCGGCCAGGGATAGAAATAGGGCCAAGCCAGCGCACCGGAAAATGACGCATGCTCCGTCAGTCCCAACCGACGCGAAGCGACGGCGGCGAGGCGCAGTTGCTCTACCGCCCACGCCTGCCGCGCGGCAGGATTGCCCCGTACCTCCGGCGCCGCGAATCCGTCGAACAAAGGATCATAAGCGGGATGCACCGCGACCAGTTGACCCTGAAGATGGGTCGACAGTTCCGTGATCGCCACCCCCTTTTCCGCCAGCATCCCCGCGATATCATCACAATAGGTCTGGCTGTCCGCAGCGCGCTTCAAATCAAATAGCCGGTCATCCCATGTCGGGATCTGCACCCCCCTATAGCCCAGCGCAGCCATGTGTCCGGCAATGTCGGCCAGGCTGTTAAAAGGCGCCTGATCGTCGGCGAACTGGGCGAGGAAAATGCCCGGACCCTTCATCATCAACTTTGCCTTTCCTTCAGATTGCGAGATCGACCCAGCCCGACATTGCGCGCGAATGCGCGACCGCCGTCTCGATCAGAACCATGCCGCGAATGCCGTCTTCGATCCCCGGCAGCAAAGGCGCCGAACCGCCCCGCAAGAGTCGCGCGAAATCCCGGTAGAGATTTGCGAACGCTTCAAGATAGCCTTCGGGATGGCCGCCGGGCGTCCGCATCATCGACGCAACATCGTCCGGAAATCCCAAATCGCCGGGTTGCAGCAGTTCGCTTCGCCCATCTTCATTGAACAGCCACAATTGCCATGGCGTTTCCTGCCGCCACCGCAAAGCGCCCTTGTCGCCGTAGATGCGGATCGACAGGCCGTTGCGCTCTCCAATCGCGATTTGCGACGCCAGCAGAGCGCCCCGCGCACCATTTTCAAACCGCAACAACAGCTGACAGTCGTCGTCCAGTTGCCGCCCCGGAACCACGGTGCCCAGATCGGCGAGAATTTTGCTGACTTTAAGGCCGGTCACAAATTCGGCGAGATGAAAAGCGTGGACGCCGATGTCGGCGATACATCCCCCTACGCCGCTGCGCGCCGGATCGCTGCGCCATTCCGCCTGTTTTCCGCTCTCCGGCTTCGCGAGCCAACCTTGGGGATATTCGACCACCACCTTGCGGATCGCACCGATCGCGCCCTGCATCACGCGGTCGCGCGCCGCACGCACCATCGGATAGCCGGAATAGGTATAGGACAGCGCAAATGGACGGCCATGTACGCGAATCAACCGTTCGACTTCACGGGCCTGTGCAGCCGTGGTCGTAACCGGCTTGTCGCACATCACGGCAAAGCCTGCTTCCAGCGCTGCTTTGGCGGCCGGGAAATGTTGGTGATTTGGCGTAGCGATCGTCACGAAATCGATGCTGTCGGGGCGATTCGCCTCCCGTGCGAGCATGTCTTCGACGCTCGCATAGGCGCGCGCGGGGTCTATCCGATAGCGCTCGCCCGCAGCCTTTGAGCGTTCCGCGTCTGCGCTGAACGCTCCGGCCACCAGTTCGATCTCCCGATCCAGTTCGGCCGCGATCCGGTGAACCGGCCCGATGAACGCGCCCGGTCCCCCGCCGATCATGCCCATCCGCAGCCGTCGTTGCCCTGTCATATCCGTCTTGCCTTCACACTTGTCAGGAAATCTGCCGACATCGTCGGCCATCGGCTGGAGGCATGCCGCATTTCATCGCTAAGCGGATGTAATGCATGATTTCTATAGAACATCACTCTCCCTCGAAGCTCTTGCGCCTCCATTTTTGTAATCGTTATCATTTCACATATTCCTGTCAACCCGCGACAATTCCACGCTGGCGCAAGCGAAGGGAGATGCGCTAATCAGGTGATGGATAAGGAAGATAGTTGGTCACTATTCGGGACATTGCTGAACGCGCTGGCGTGTCCGTCGCCACGGTGTCGCGGACATTGCATGCGCCTGAAGCGGTGCGGCCGGACAAGCGTAGTCGCGTGCAGCAGGCAATCGCCGATCTCAACTATGCGCCCAATGCGATCGCGCGTCAGTTACGCAAGCGGCGGCACGAAACGCTGATCGTCATCGTTCCGGAAATTGCCAACCCATTTTTCTCCGGCATCATTCAAAGCATTGAGAATATCGCGCATGATCTGGGGTATCGCGTGCTCATCGGAGAAACGCAGGATCGTCAGGACCGGTTGGACCATTATGCGGACATGGTGCTGAGCCGTGCGGCAGGCGGCCTCATTTTGCTGGGATCTTTGCTGCCATCGGCCGTGACCGCCAGCATGGCGGACCAGCGCGCCATACCCTTTCCTCTGGTGCTGGCCTGCGAACGCTTTGAAGGATTGCCCTGCCCCTCGGTCGCCATTGACAATCAGGCGGCGGCTGCATTGGCCGTGCGGCATTTGTGGGAAACGGGATGTCGACGGATCGGAACGATCGCAGGCCCTCAATCCAATTCTCTGGGACGGGACAGGCTGAACGGATATCGAAAGGCGCTGTCAGATCTGGGCGTCAATCTGGAATGCGGCTGGATGGAAGAAGGCGATTTTTCGATCGAGTCCGGTCATGCGGCCATGATGCGTCTGCTGGGCAGCGGCGGTAATCTGGACGGCGTCTTTTGCGCGAATGACGAAATGGCGATCGGCGCGCTACAGGCAATCCGCAGCAGCGGACTGACCACGCCCGGCGACATTGCTCTGATCGGGTTTGATGATCTGCGCTTCGGGGCTTTTGCTACGCCTCCACTCACGACCATTCGTCAGCCGACAGGCGAATTGGGCGAAACGGCGATGCGGATGCTGGACGCGCTCTTGCAGGGCGGGGTTGTCGACCACCGGCCCGTGCTGCTGGCGCACGAACTGGTCGAACGACAATCTACAAAACAACGGGTCGATAATTGAGCAGGCGGTGCGTTGGGGAGCCGTCGGGCGGATACGGCCTATCCGCCCGACGGAGCCTGGATCAAACCCGTTCCCAGACGGTCGCGATGCCCTGCCCCCCACCAATGCACATCGTCGCCAGGCCATAGCGACCACCTGTCCGATGCAGTTCATAGACCAGCTTCGTGGTGATGATCGCTCCCGTCGCGCCAATCGGATGCCCCAGCGAAATGCCGCTACCATTGGGATTAACCTTGGCTGCATCAAAGCCCAGTTCGCGTGAGACCGCGCACGCCTGCGCCGCAAATGCCTCGTTCGATTCGATCACGTCCAGGTCCGCGACCTGCAGGCCGGCCCGGGCAAGCGCATTGCGGGTCGCAGGAACCGGCCCGATGCCCATATAGGCCGGATCGACGCCCGCATGGCCATAAGCGACAAGACGCGCCATCGGTTTGAGACCATGGGCCTGCACCGCAGCCGCACTTGCCAGCAATACCGCGCCTGCCCCGTCATTGATGCCCGACGCATTGCCGGCCGTGACGGTGCCGTCTTTCTGGAAAACCGGCTTCAGCCCTTCAAAGTCGGTCGCGGCGGCATTCATGCGGACATATTCATCGGTGTCGAAGAGCGCTGGCTTGCGCCCTTTCATCACCTCGATCGGTTCAATCTGGTCGCGGAAATAGCCCTCAGCAATGGCATGTGCGGCTCGCGTCTGGCTTTCGAGCGCCAGCGCGTCCTGATCCGCACGTGAAACGCCATAACGCGCCGCGACATTTTCCGCCGTTACGCCCATATGGATGCGCTGGAAAGGGTCGGTCAACGCACCGGTCAATCCGTCCATCAGCCCCGCATCGCCCATTTTCTGGCCCCAACGCGCAGCGGGAAGAAAATAGGGCGCCCGGCTCATAATTTCGACCCCGGCGCCGATGGCCATGTCGCAATCGCCCAGCAAGATTGCCTGCGCCGCAGAAACGATCGCCTGCATCCCCGACCCGCACAAACGGTTCACGCTGAGGGCGGGCGCCTCCTGCGGCAAGCCGGCGGTAATCGCGGCGATCCGCGCGGCATAGGCGTCGCGCGGTTCGGTATGGACGACGTGGCCCAGCACGAAATTGCCGATCAGAGCCGGGTCGACACCGGCGCGGGCGATCGCGCCTTTTGCCACATGCGCGGCCAGTTCGCCCGGCTGCTGATCCTTGAGCGATCCGCCAAAGCTGCCAATTGCGGTTCGCGCCGCTGAAACGAGAAAAATGTCGGTCATATCGTCTCCATGGGAGCCAGAAGGCCGGGCGCTATCCCGGCGCATGAGAGGTTAGAAGGCGTCCGGCGCAAGCGCCATCATGCTGTCTTCGCCGGCCTGGATGGCGGCGGCCAATCCTTTGGCCTGTGGCAACACACGATCCGCGAAGAAGCGGGCGACTGCGCGTTTGGATTCTTCCAGTGGCGTGTCGCCCTGTGCTGCGGCGCTTTCCATGCGTGCCCACATCCAGCCCATCGACACCAGGGCGAACAGGCGCAGATAGTCAACCGCCGCCGCGCCGGCTGCACTGACCGACGCACCCTTGAGCGCATCGGTCACGCCACGCAGAAGGTTCAGCGCATCGCGCGTGGCGTCGGCAGAAAGAGGCGCGTTGGCGGCATCCAGATCGGACGCCACCAGATCGAAGAAGCGATCCACCACCGCGCCGCCGCCCAGCGCCAGCTTGCGCCCGACCAGATCCATGGCCTGCACGCCATTAGTGCCCTCGTAAATCTGGGCGATGCGCGCATCGCGGACATATTGCTCCATCCCCCATTCGCGAATGTAGCCATGGCCGCCAAACACCTGTTGCGCCTGCACCGCGCTTTCAAAGCCCAGATCGGTAAAGGCCGCCTTCACGACCGGAGTCAGCAAGGCGACGAAGGCGTCCGCCTCGGCGCGCTGGGTTGCGTCGGGGTGGCTGTGCGCGCGATCGAGTTGCAACGCCGTCCAGCCCGCGAGCGCGCGGCCAGCCTCCACAAAGGCGCGGATGTTGAGCAGCATGCGCCGAACATCGGCATGTTCGATGATCGCGACTGGACCACGCGCGCCATCGGCGCTGCGTCCCTGCAACCGTTCCTTGGCATAGCCAGCCGCCTGCTGATAGGCCGCACCCGCAACGCCCAATCCCTGAATGCCGACCATCAGCCGTTCGGCGTTCATCATCGTGAACATGGCCACCAGACCGCGATTCGGTTCCCCGATCAGCCATCCGGTGGCGCCGTCATAATTCATTACGCAGGTCGGCTGAGCATGAATGCCCATCTTCTGCTCCAGCGCCCCGACCGACATGGCGTTGCGCGTGTCATCCGGCAGATATTTAGGCACCAGGAACAGGCTGATCCCCTTCACCCCTGGCGGCGCATCGGGCAGGCGCGCCAGCACCAGATGGATGATATTGCCGCCAAAATCATGATCGCCCGATGAAATGAAGATTTTCTGCCCGGTCACGGCGTAACTGCCATCAGCGGCTGGCGCTGCCTTGGTTTTGAGCAGGGCCAGATCGGTGCCTGCACCGCTTTCGGTCAAGGCCATGGCGCCGGTCCACTCGCCGCTCACCATTTTTGGCAGATAGGCGGCCTTCAAATCGTCGCTGGCATGGGCGGCGATCGCTTCGCATGCCCCCCGCGTCAGGCCAAAGAACAGGCCGAAGGACAGGTTCGTCGCCGAAAACATTTCATCCAGCCACAACTGAAGGATGAAGGGCAACCCCTGTCCGCCATAAGCCGGGTCGGCGGATAGTGAAGCCCAGCCCGCATCGGCGAAATCGCGATAGGCTTGAGCAAAGCCGGGCGGCGTCTGCACCGCGCCATCGACCAGACGGCTACCATGCTCATCGCCCTCACGGTTGATCGGGTGCAGTCGCTCGGCACACATGCGGCCAGCCTCTTCCAGTACGGTCGCGGCCAAATCCGCATCCACCTCCTGCCCGATCGCATCCATGGCTGCGTCGAAGCCCAGCACCTGCGTCAACAGGAAGCGATAATCGTCGATCGGGGGAATATAGCTATACATGGATAGGGTCGCCTTTCTTGCCACCCTTATTAATACCAAACATCTGTTACAGTCAATGGACAGCGAGGCTTGCCCCTTCGTAGGGTTGACGGCAGCCATGCTCCGTCATGCCTGCCGCAGCTATTTGGCTCCCGTCAGATACAGGTCCAGTTCGGCCAGAAACTGTTGTATCCGCCTTTCCTGCTCGGAAAAGACGATGATGTCGTTCAACCCTTTGGACCGCATGCCGCGCTGAAGTGTCACCATATTGGCGATATCCTGTTCCACCACTTCGCCGCCCTGCGGATTGTCATGGGTCGTGCGCCGGCGCGGAGGGCGCGATTTGCCCGACACATCGACATCATCCTCCACCCCCATATAGGCTGGCGGCCGCCGCCCTTCCCCCAGCCGGGCCGACAGCACCATCACATCATGATAGCCCCTTTCCGGGTCGGTCGGATGGGGGCGGAAACGCTGTAGCAGCACGCCTTCGGGATGCATGTTGAGCGTCACGTTGGGAAAGAGCGACGGGTTCCAGTCATCGGTCAGTTGATTGTCGGTAAAGCCCGAAAAATCCATGCCATAGACATTGTCCGGCCGCCGCTTGGCTGCCTGAATGGCCCGGCGGACATGGCGCGCATCGCCCTTGAAGCCCGCCGCCTTGACGCCCGCCTCCTGCATCATGAAGGCCAGACCGACATTGATGAAACGACCGTCGGGCCAACGCGGAGAGACAACCGCCACCGGGAACAGGTGTCGGTTATGGCCATGGCGATAATGGTCATATTGGACGTTGTAATCGTCGACATAGGGTTTGATTTGCGGATGCGTGGCATGCGCATGGTAATTTTCGTTGAAGACCGAATACATGGTCTTCCAATTGGCCGGCACTTCGATCGTCAGATCCTTGACGACATACATATCCTCCATCCGGTAGGAGGCCAGCATGGGCATCAGGTCGGCGAAATAGTCTTCGAACGGCATGGGATCGGCCGCCATGCTGATGAAGATCAGCCCGCCCCAGTCGCGAACATGCACCGGCGTCAGGTCCAGATTCTGGCACAGGGCTTCAGCGCCGAACGTCTCCCGGTCGGTGACGCGGACATTCTTGCCCTTTAAACTATAGCGCCAGCTATGCATGATGCAGGTGAAGGATGTGGCGCCCTTGCCAAAATCCTCCTGAACCAGTTCGTTACCGCGATGCTTGCAGACATTGTAGAAGGCGTTGACGTCGCCATCCTTGCCGCGCGCGACGATGATCGATTGCGCGCCGATATCGAACCGAAACCAGTCGCCAGCGTCAGGAATGTCGCTCGACACGCCGGCGAGCAGCCAGACGCGGCTCCACATCGTCTCTTCTTCGCGCGCCTTGGCATCGGCATCGATGAAGGGGCGGACCGACACGGCTCGATACCGGGCAATGTCGGGATAGAGTTGGTCCAGCCGCCAGGGCGATTTGCCCTCATAATCGGCAGTGACCTCGCCCGGCTCCAGCAGCAGATCTTCAGGATCAGCCCGCAATTCCTTGATTGGCCTGTCATTGAAGCGGATTTCCGCGTAGCGCGCCTTGGTCGCCATCTGCCTATCCTCCTGCGTCAGAACTGGACGCGCTTAGTGAAGCCCCCGTCCACCACCAGATTGGCGCCCGTGATATAGGCTGCCGCCGGGCTGGCGAGGAAGGCGATCGCCTTCGCTACCTCTTCGGGCGTGCCCATGCGCCCCATCGGAATTTGGCCGACGATCCCGGCGTAAAGGTCGGGCGCCAGCGCCTTTGCCCCTTCCCAATTGCCGCCAGGATAGGTGATCGGACCGGGCGACACCATGTTGACGCGGATGCCCTTGGGCGCCCATGCCTGACTCAACTGCTTGCCATAGGTGATGACCGCCGCCTTGATCGCGTTGAACGCCTGCGGCACCAAAAATGTCTCGACCGCCGCCGTGCTAGACATCAGGATAATCGATCCAGCGCCCGATTTTTCGAGCCAGGGTTCCAGCGCTTCGCAGCCATCCACTGCGCCCAGCATGTCCAGCCGATAGCTTTCATCCCAATCGCCTGCGCCCTGCGCACCCGATGAACTGATCGAATGGATGAAGATGTCGCATCCACCGATCCGCTCGGCCAGACCGGTGAGCATCGCGCGATAGCCTTCGCGATCCTCCAGCACATATTCCTGCGTCTCGACCGTGCCGCCCAATTCGGCCTTCAGATCGTCCAGCGCATCGCCATTGCGGGAGAACAGGCCCAGCGTCGCACCCTCGGCCGCCAGCAACTTGGCCGTTTCACGGCTGATGCCGCGCGTCGCGCCACCCAAAATCACCTTCAGACCGGAAAGCCCCAGATCCATCGTCCCACTCCTTGAAAACAGGCGGCCGGGGTTCAGCCCCGCGCCCAATAAATTGTGTCCATCGTCTCGCCCGCATCGAAGCGCTGCTGGATCGCCTTCATGCTCGCCAAACTGTCGGGGTGGGCGAACAAGGTCTGGCTGATCGCCTGATCATTCTCGATGCCCTGACTCTGGTTCAGGTCCTCGGCCTCGCCCAGCATCCGCTTCATGCCAGCGACCGATTGCGACGGCAGCGCGGCGATGTGCCGCGCCATGTCCAGCGCAACCTCGATCGCCCTGCCCTTCGTCACAACGCGGTTGACGCCGCCCAATTCGTACAGCCGCTCCGCCGTCAGCGGCTGCCCGGTCAACACCACTTCCGCCGTCACCGTCCGCCCGATCAGGCGCATCAGCCGCGATGTGCCGCCAATGCCCGTCCCTGCGCCGATGATGACTTCGGGCTGGCTGAAGCGCGCGCCTTCTTCGGCAATGCGCAGGTCGCAGGCCCAGCCCAATTCGCACCCGCCGCCCGACGTATCGCCGCTGATCGCCGCGATCGTCACGGCACCGCCGCGATTGAGCGTCTGGAGCGACCGGAACCAGCCGGCCGGATCGCCGGTCGCCGCCTGCCCCTCCACCAGTTTCACGATATCGTCGAGATAGGCATGTTCCAGCCAGTGCCCGGCGACCGACGACGCCAGAATGACGACGCGCGCGCCCTGATCGATTGCGCCGTCCAGCGCATCCGCCAGCGCCGACACCGTGGCGCAACTGGTCGTATGACCGGGCGTGCCGCCATCACCGACTATGATCAATGCAATGGCTGCGTCCGGCCATTCCACCTTGATGCTGGATGCCATGCCTGCCTCTCCTTCTGTCGCCGCGCCTGTCCTTGCCAGACGTCATCTGTTGGCGAACAGGCTAGCGCACTCACTTCGCCTGTCAAGATAGTATGCTGGCACATTATTCGTTTACGCGCTATCTTTGCGGAAAATCAAAACCCACAGGTGAGGAGTCCTGCCGCATGATACCCGCGCAAAGCGCCCATTCTCAGGCGCTCGCTGTCCGACTCCAGCGTTTCATGGACGATCATGTCTATCCCAATGAAAAGCTGTATGACGAGCAACTCCATGCCGGTCCCGAACAGTTTCGCGTGCCGCCGATTCTGGAAGAATTGAAGGCGAAGGCGAAGGCACAGGGCCTTTGGAATCTGTTCCTGCCCCATTCGGACAATGGTGCGGGCCTGTCCAACCTCGACTATGCGCCGCTCGCCGAAATCATGGGCCGCGTCCATTATGCATCGGAAGTGTTCAACTGCTCCGCGCCCGACACCGGCAATATGGAAGTGCTCGACCGTTATGGCACCGAGGCGCAAAAGGAGCGCTGGTTGAAGCCGCTGTTAGAGGGCGAGATTCGTTCAGCGTATTGCATGACGGAGCCTGCCGTCGCATCCTCCGACGCGACAAATATCGAGACGCGAATTGAGCGCGAGGGTGGCCACTATGTCATCAACGGCCGAAAATGGTTCATCACGAACGCATATCATCCCAACACGCGTGTTTTCATTCTGATGGGCAAGACTGATTTCGGGGCTCCTCGCCACCTGCAACAATCACAGATCCTCATTCCAACCGATACGCCTGGAATCACTTGGGTGCGGCCGCTGCCGGTGATGGGATTCTTCGATGAGCCCAAGGGGCAAGCAGAACTGCTGTTCGAGGATGTGAGGGTGCCGATAGACAACATCATCCTGGGTGAGGGCCGTGGCTTCGAGATCTCGCAGGGACGGCTGGGTCCGGGGCGCATCCACCATTGCATGCGTATCCTTGGCCAGTGCGAGCGGATGCTGGAACTGACCTGCAAGCGCCTTCTGAACCGCGTAGCGTTCGGTAAGCCGCTCGCCAGCCAGTCGGTCTGGCAGGAGAGGGTCGCGGAGGCGCGCATTCAGATCAACATGGCCCGCCTCCTCACCCAGCACGCGGCACACCTGATGGACACCGTTGGCAACAAAGAGGCGCGCAGTGAAATATCCCAGATCAAGGTTGCTGCGACACGGATTGGCCGGATGGTCGCTGACATCGCGGTGGCGGCGCATGGCGCGGCAGGCCTGACCAACGACTTCGGCCTAGGCTATGGCTTCACGCGCATGCAGATGCTGCGGATGGGTGACGGGCCGGACGAGGTTCACAATAGGATAATCGCCCGCACGGAGTTTGACAGATACCGCTCCATTTACCGATCCGGAGACACCGAATGATCAGCCGCCAGGAACAGTTCAGCGGCGAGGAAACCCCTCCCGCCCATCTCCTGATAGACCTCGATAGGCTAGCATCATATTTAGGACCGCGCCTGCCAGGCATGGGCCGCGACTTGACCGCAACCAAGTTCAAGGGCGGTCAGTCAAATCCCACCTACCGCTTAAGTGGCCCTGGCGGCAGCTTCGTCCTGCGCCGCAAGCCGCCGGGAAAACTCGTCGCGTCGGCGCATCGTATCGACCGTGAGTATAGCATCCTGTCAGCCCTGACGGACACCGATATACCAGCGGCGCGGCCGCACCTCTATTGTGGGGATACCGATGTCATCGGATCCGAATTCTATATTGTCGAGCACGTAGCTGGCCGAGTGTATTGGGAGGCCGACATGGCAGGCTGCTCCCGTCATGACCGCGCGGCCTTATATAGCGACATGAACGGCATCCTCGCGCGCCTGCATTCGCTCGACCCCGCTGCAATCGGCCTCGGGGATCTCGCGACGCCGAACGGCTACATCGAACGCAACCTCACGCGATGGTCAACTCTCTATAGAGAAGCGCAGCTTACGCCGATCCCGGACATGGACTGGCTGATAGAGACATTGCCTCAACATTTGCCGATGGCGGAGGAAAGCTGCTTCATCCATGGTGACTTCGGCCTTTATAACCTGATCATTCATCCTAACGAGCCGAGTGTGTCGGCCGTGCTGGATTGGGAGATGGCCACACTTGGCGATCCACTGGTCGATCTCGCTCACCATCTGCGCGCTTGGTGGGACCTGCCCGACTCGGGCCTTGCAGCAACGAGCCTCGTAGGTTTTGACCTACCCGCGCTAGGCATCCCAACTATGGATGAATATGTCCGCCGCTATTGCGAGCGGCGCAGTATAGCGGTACCCGACTTGTCCTGGTACCTTGCATATGCACAGTTTCGCTATGGCGCCATGGTGCAAGGCATCTTGAAGCGTGGGACGGATGGTACTGCTGCTTCGGGCATCATGGTCCACAATCAGGACCGAGTCATTCGGATCGCTGCCATGGCCCGCCGCTCGCTCGATGGCGCCAAGATCAAGGCATAGCTCCGCCGAAAAAATCTGTGTGATTAGACTTACGAGACGTTTTGAGACTTCCTGAAAGGAAGTAGGATTTGAAATCATTGCGCACGATATTGATAAATAGAAAATTTTGGGAAATTACATTTTATGAAGTTCAACATTACCACAAATAGCCTAATTGAACTTCATGAGACCATTTGAACCGTTATTGTTCCGATGTCAATTTTGTCATAACGATATCGAGATTTATCTTGCAAGCACGACGCGACCAGTGCTATCGAGAGGATGAAGAAAATGCTTTTTGCATGCGATTTGGCTATGCCATTCCTGCATCGGCCCTCTCACAGCTGAAACACGGGTTCGATTCCCGTAGGGGTCACCAAAATACTCTCCCAGAGAGTATCAGAAGGTGCCGGGAACGGCGAATTTCTGCGGTTTTTCGTGGTACAGGTATCCCATACGGAGCGGTCTCGGACCACCGGATACCAGCATCTTGATGGTATGTCTGATGGTAGCGCGGCCCTCCTCCAAAAGGAGATACCATCATGGCGCTCACCGCCGCTGCGATCAAAAACGCCAAGGGCAAAGCGAAGCCCTATAAACTCACCGATAGCGATGGCCTGTTCCTCTATGTGACGCCCAATCGCGGGCGCTACTGGCGGATGAACTACCGCCATATGGGCAAGCAGAAGACACTGGCCTTCGGGGTTTATCCCGACACCGGCCTTGCTGACGCCCGCGAGCAGCGTGACGCCGCCCGCAAGGTGCTGGCGAAGGGCGACGACCCTGCCGAGAAGATCAAGATGGATCGCATTGCCGCTACCGTGGCCGCGTCCAACAGCTTCAAGGCCGTAGCCGACGAATGGCTGGTGAAGGTCGAGCGCGAAGGCCGTTCTGCTGTCACGATGAAGAAGCTGCGCTGGCTGCTGGCCTTCATCAATGCATCGCTGGGCAAGCGCCCTGTCACCGCCATTACCGCGCAGGAGGTGTTGACCATGCTTCGCAAGATGGAGGGCAAGGGCCGCTACGAGACAGCCAAGCGCCTGCGCAGCACATGCAGTCAGATATTTCGCTATGCCATCGCTACCGCCCGCGCAGAACGCGACGTGGCCGCCGACTTGCGTGGCGCACTGATCGCGCCCCAGCCCGTCCACAGGGCTGCCATCACCAGCGCGGACAATGCGGGTGGACTGTTGCGCGCCATTGAGGCGTTCGAGGGCTTCGCCAACACCAAGGCGGCGCTGCAACTGCTGCCCCATGTGTTCGTCCGTCCCGGCGAGCTACGCCATGCCGAATGGGCCGACTTCGATTTCGACAAGGCGCTGTGGACGGTCCCGGCACACAAGACCAAAATGCGTCGCGCCCACACCATCCCCCTGTCCCGACAGGCATTGGCGATCCTTGAAACCATCGAGCATGATGCGGACTTTAGCCGCTACCTGTTCCCGTCGCTCCGTTCGGTGGACCGGCCCATGTCGGAGAACACCATCAACGCCGCTCTGCGGCGCATGGGCTTCGCGCAAGACGAGATGACCGGCCACGGCTTTCGGGCAATGGCGGCGACGTTGCTCAACGAAATGGGCCTTTGGCATCCCGACGCGATCGAGCGCCAGCTTGCCCATTGCGACAACAACGCCGTGCGCCGCGCCTATACGCGCGGCGAATATTGGGATGAGCGGGTGCGGATGATGCAGCATTGGTCCGACCATCTCGACTTCCTGCGCGATGGGCAGAAGGTCGTGACCGGCAAATTCGGCAAGGCGAAGAGCCAAGCCGCCTGATCGCAAGCCGTCAATATCGCCGTGCCCTCTCCCATCAGTGAGGAGGGCACGGCGACAGGATCAAACGCCCAACTCCTCCCGGTAGCTTACCGGATCAGCAATCCAGCGGTTGATAGCGGACTCCCGCCAGCCAGCGCCATGGACGCTGATCTTCACTTGGCGCGGGAAAGTGCCTTCGCCCATCTTGCGATAAAGCGTCGTCCGGGAAAGCCCGGTGCGGGCCAGAACGGTTTTAAGGCGGATGATACGATCACTATTGTTCATGGGGGCAGTCTCTTCAAATCAGGATGTTGCACGCGCCCCCGGCCACGAGCATTGGATGCCTTGCCGTCCCGGACAAGAGCCTTCCGGGCATGCGGACAGCCAAGCTCTGAGGTTGTGGAGGACGCTGGCGGCAATCGGCGGTCAGCGGCGGAAAACGGCGGAATTTGGCGTAGGCTTTTCACTGACCACGATCAGCGCAGATTTTTTCCCACTCTGTGCCAAAATCCCATGCGCAACGTTCACAACCGCCCCGTTCCGGGGGACAGCCAAAAGGCGCTAGGCCGAGTCGGTCATGGGATGCTCCTTTGAAAGGACCACCTTCGCAGCGTCATGAAGCAAGGACTGATGCTCACTCGCTACCTGTCCGTTGTCAAGGAAGCCGATGCCGTATCGCCCGATCCCACCGCCGTTGAACTATAACGCTATGTGTTATATATGCCGACAGAAGCAGGAGGACCGCCATTTCGCGTATCTTCAAGAATGGATGGTTCGAGCGCTTTGCGCGGAAGGAGCGGATTAGCGATGCATCGCTT